>JAKFCX010000043.1:0-4319 GCA_036676415.1 Chitinophagaceae bacterium | reverse complement strand
CCTCAATATGTTCTTTACAGATTTTTTGTTTTAACTCCAAGCTGTAGTAATTCTTACGGACGAAAATTGTTGATTCGTTCATTTTACACTTAAATTGTGTAAACCCATTTTAGGACAAGACATAGAAATAGTACCAAAGCCTTGGTTCGTGTCTCACGAACCTATCATCTATTAACTCGTAAACGTTTTTTAGGACGATACACTTCGTTTAGGTTGACAATAGCCAACAACAAAGGCTCAATTAAATTCAATTAATTTCGGGTGGCTATTTCATGATTTATAGGTTTGATACCTAGCTCCCATAGAAATCAAGTATTCTTATATGATTTATTTTCTTAGTTATGATATTAGGATCCATGATGAATCTTCCCATATGGTAGATATTGGCTCCAAAGCCCGGTGTTGGGTTAAAGCAACATCACTTGATGCAGCCAATATTATTGTACGAGATGCATTAAAAGAATATAACTGGAAAATTGTAAAACTGCAGGAAGGCCATGAAGTAGACCTCAGTTACTATACTGGTGAAAGTAAAGAAAGAGATAATTATCTTGAAGCAAAAACAACGGGCCTGCTCATTATGATTGATACAAAGCCCCAACGAAAATTATCAACTTAGCATAAACATATATTCTTACAATAACAGTACATCCAGGCAATTAAACAATGAAACCCACCTGGTCATTAAATAAAACTGATGTCAATTCATCCTTCGGCATATCAACTTCTGTAAACAGAAAAAATGCAAGGCAGCGGAGAGACCAGGATGTAAGAACTGTAACGGTAACCCTGTTGCATGAACCTACCGGAATAGAAGTGCAGGGAGAAGTTAAAGGAAATTTTTCCCGTAAGGATTTGACGGGGGCAAAAAATAATCTCTATAATAAATTATATAAAGACCTGGAAAATAAAGTAGCGAAACAGTTAAAGATTGGCGGACGTTGATTTTCCCGGCTATTTCTGGATAAGCGATATGATTTAGACAAAACAACAACAAAGTAGGCAGCTATAAAGTATAAATTAGCTGGGAAATAAAACGAGTGATTTACTTTATCATTTTAAACTAATACTATGTGGTGGAACGGCCAGGGACTGGATAGAAGCATTGATGATGGGCATGGTAATAACTGGCATTTCAGGGTATGGAGTGGAATTTCTGAACAACGTATTTATTTCTGGGATGAGCGTAAAGAAACTACTGGGGTAGCGGTATTTAAGAATAATCAAACATTACACATAAGAAGAATTAAAGACAGGATGATCAAAATTGCAAAAGACAAGTCTTACCGTGATGGCTTTCTTTGTGAACCAAGCTTTCCCCTGGAAAAATTTTATTAATCAACAACCAATGAAATTGACAATAGCAATCCTTGTTGTAATAATACTTGCATTGGTTGTGTATGCATGTACCGGTAAACCCAAAGAGAAAACCGATAAAGAATTATTTGCAGAGATACTAAACGATCCCAGGGTTAATACAAAAGAAGTGGGCGAACGGGAAGGCATCCGTTTTTTCCAGTATATCGAAAATGGGAAAACCGGTTTCAGGGACCTTGATGGAAACATTGTGATCAGGGCTATTTATGAATCCGCTGAAATGTTCTCTGAAGGGTATTCCGCAGTCCAGGTAAACGGCAAGTGGGGGCTGATTGATGAGCGTGGGAAATATATTATTGAACCGAAGTTTGAATATTTAGGTAGTATGCATAACGGGCTTGCCAGTTACAGGGCCAATGATAAATATGGTTTTGTAGATATAACCGGGCAGGAAAGAATCAAACCGCAATTTGATTGGACCGGTGACTTCTCTGAAGGTCTTTGCGTGGTACGCAATAAAGATAACAAACACGGATTTATAGATACTACAGGAAAAATAATGATAGATTTTAAATTTCAATATGCCCACCCTTTTGAGAACGGGCAGGCAAAAATTCAGTTGAATGGTTTATGGGGCTCCATTGATAAAACAGGTAGCATTGTTGTAGAACCAAAACATAATTATACAAGCGATTATTAGCGTTTGTATTGTACAACGCTACGGCTGCAGTAATGCCGTTCGGTGCTATCTTGACTTGTACATTATTGTCACTCCATTTACCGACCTGTTCTGTATGAAGGTTCGGAGCCTCCCGTCAAAGTCAATTTGCAAAGTGTCGTTCGATAGCCAAATAAAATTTATGGCAGCCGAGTCCTGGATGGTATTGCTGTGGTCAGAGTCAACAATAAAAGTATTACCTACTTCTTTGTTGTCAAGTTCGTATTCATACCCGTTTACGGTCACCTGTAATGAATTGTCTGTTGTTGCATTCCCTCCCTTTAAAAACAAAACAGCTTTCTTGCTTTGCTGGGGGTTGTAGCTTTCTTTTATAAACGTATTCGGTCCAACATCAAATAGTTGAAAGCAGGAACAAAAACATAAACTGAAAAGAGATATCACTATGAACTTACACATGGGCAATTTTTGGCAGCAAACGTTGACGGCTTGCTGCTGTGCTTTTATACATTTCTGCGTTGCAACTGAAGCCGATTGAAAGCCAAAGTACAAAATATATTTAGACGCAACGGGGTCTGGCTGTACATGCCCAACGCCAATATTCAACCCACGCCGTAACGGTTCGGACAGAACCAGTCAAAACAGGTGAAAGTGATAAAATATATCGAAGCATCATCACTATGTGCTGTTCTCAAAGGCATGAATAACTGAAAGTGAACTTTAAATCTTTTATTCATTATTGTTTGTAATTTCATTCCATAACTTCTTCCTGCTATGAAAATTCTTTTTCCAGCCGGCGTTTTCATGGTGTGCAGTTTCTGCATCTCCTGTTCAGGTTATGACGAAGGCTACTATGAGAAAGCTTCAGGCATTACCTTACCGGGATCAGCAATACCTATTGAATCATTTGATAACGGTGAATTTGTAACTATTACATCTTTACGGATACCTAAACCAGACATGCTCAAACTAGTGAATGAATATAATTTTAAAGAAATAACAAGTGACTATACCCCAAGCTTATGGGGAATAGATAACCTGCACAAAGAAAAACCACGTGAAAACAACCTGGCAGGTTATGTATATATTATGAAAAGTAATGGCAAGGCACACAGCACTTATTTAGCAGATACAGTAAAATGTATATTATGGGCATCTATAAGCTACCCGGATTGGAATGGAGATTAACCACAACTCCACTTGCTAAATAAGTTGGTTCAACCGGGTTTAATCGGATCAGGTAGTCTAATCTTGTAAACTTTATTTACACCTAATGTATACTTATGAAATCCCTAATTACTAAACTGGCATTAATCTACTGTGCATTATCCATATCATATTCAGTCCATGCACAAATTAATATCGATTCAACCATTATAGACGTCGCAAAGTTTGAACTGGTAAATGATACACTCACCGCTGCATCAGGATTAAAAATTTACCCCGGGCAAAAATTCAGGCTGGGATATGGGGCTGGCCATAATGGATGCTATCGCTCAATAATTTCAAAATATGCCGCTCTTGTACCCAATATCTGGGGTCACAATAATGGGTATGAATACTTAATAGAAAATTATGTTGATAATAAGAAAGGTAAAAAACAGCTCCAGGCATTGGCACCGGGCCAGATCTTCACCCTCGGAAAAATTCTGAAAGCAGGGAAAAAGCAGTTTGTATTTTATTACTCCAGCCTGTCTTCTGAAACGAATGTTTATCGATGCGATATTCTTCTTGCTTTACAATTAAAAGAACTTTTGTTTCATTAGCACCATGATCATACCTGACACATCCTTGATACTACCAGAACCCTGGTACTGGTGCAATAGCGAAGCGCTATTGAATGAATTATACAAAGAACTTTCACCTGGCCACATCTTAAAGAAACGAAAACTCAAAACGGTCGCCAGACGGCAGGACCGTGATGACGTTCTCTTTGAAATCATAGATGATAATAACGGGTATGCAATTGTACATCTTACATGGAATGTTGAGACGGCACCTGCATGGCCGCATACAACAATCTATAATAGCTGGGATGAAGTTTGGAAAGTTATCCAGGCAGATGCACTTGAGTTTGATTGATCCACACCAGGAAGGACACTAGGCCGAGAACAAAACATCTATCCCTATCTATTGAAAGGGGATTTGTTATATTTAATGTACAACAAGTATCATGAAGGCAGGGCTACTTCTATTCGTTCTAGGTTGCTGCATTGGTTCTTGCACCAACCAGCCGTCCACCAATTCACTGTCAGGTCGTTGGCAAGGTTATCATGTTTATGATTTCTCCATTTTTGATTCTGTAGTGAAAATATATAAGGATTCA
>JAKFCX010000042.1:0-42686 GCA_036676415.1 Chitinophagaceae bacterium | reverse complement strand
AGAAAAGAAAGGTTACTGGCTCATGACTGATGCAAAACGTAATGATCCCAATACCTGGGTATCTAATAAAGATGTACTCAACCTAATTGCCAAACTACCTTCCAGACATACATTATTAATTACAGATGCATGTTTCTCAGGTGGTGTATTCAAAACACGATCGATCACCAAAGATGCACCTTCAGCTATACAAATGATGGATGCTAAAGTAAGTCGTGTGGCAATCACTTCAGGTAATGATACTGAAGTTCCGGATCAGTCTGTATTCATGAAATACCTGGTAAAAGCTTTAAGCGAAAACAAGGAACAATATTTACCTGCACAGAAAATGTTCATCACACATATCATGGAAGCAGTGATGACAGAAGGTAAAACTGAACCACGTTATGGTACTTTAGAACTAGCAGGGCATGTAGGTGGTGATTTTATATTTATGAAGAAATAAGAATATGAGACCTCGGATATTATTATTTATTTTTTCTTGTTCAGCTATTAGTTTATTCGCACAATCGAATAAGGAAAAGTATGAACAGGCGTCAGATGTTGTTCAAATTGCTATTCAAAAATTACATTCCGGTGATGTTAATAATGCCAATGCATTAGTTGATAGTGCAATGAAAATTTATCCAACAAGGGATGTTATAGACTATGCCAGGGAACTGTTTCTTTTTAATAATCAAAGCGAAGCATTTAATTATCTGGATAAGTTATGGTTTACTGCAAATGCACTGGAGGGTGATAATATAACTATCTATGATCCTCCACAGGTTGTAAGATTAGGAAAAAAAAGAAAGATCACTAAGTGGAAAAAGTCTACAGGAATTTTTCACCTGATGAATGAAGCCCATGAACTGAACAGACAATTCGGTACCATCACTTTTTCAAAATTACTGATGGGTAAGATTGTCTCATTGGATATACATCGGTTAGATAGGGTGGCAAGATCAATTCAGCAAGAGATCAGAATAAAACTCGCCATTGAAGAAAAGAGATTTAATGAAGCTTTTCAACTGGCTGGTGACAAAGAGTATAATTATCTAAAAGCACAATGGGAGGTATATATTCTTTTTAAACAAAAGGAATATCAGCTTGCTTTAAAAAAAGTAAATGATTATGGGCAGGTCAGACTACCCAATTATCGTTCATGGAAATTTACTTTAAATGTATTACTGGGAAATAACACAGAGGCGTTAAAAGCTTACAACAAGAATGAGGGTGCCGATAACAATGAAACGTTTTATTATCTCGCCTTAATGCAATTGAATGATCAGAATTATGATTCTGCTCTGGTGCTATTAAATAAAGCACTTAATTTTCGAGTGACGGGTAAGGATGAAGACTTTGCACAATACTTCTTAATGGATAGGTATTTAGTATATAAATCCATTGGTGACGCTTATGCTGGGCTGAAACAATATGATAAAGCAAGGGACAATTACAATGTTGCCATTCTTGCCAATCCTGATTACGAGCCAGCTATTGCTGCACTAACCAAACTCGAATCAACTATTGCTACAACAACATCAACAGATAAAACACCTCCGAAAATTGCAGTAACCGAACCTTCAGTAAAAAGAGGTTTACAGGTCATCACTTCAGGTAATGATGTAATGGTAAGAGGTATTGCAGAAGATCCATCAGGATTAAAGTCAGTTAGTATAAACGGACAATCAGTTTATGCCCAGGCTTCAGGAAACTTCTGGGGCAATATCGTTTTGAAGGATGGATTGAACAAGATCATCATCAAAGCAACAGATGGGGCTGGCAACATTGCTGAAGAAACTTTCGAGATCACAAAGAACAATACACCTGCTAACGAAACAGAGATTATTGCTGTTACTGCAAAAGAAGGAAAGAACTATTGTTTATTGATTGCTGCGCAAAATTATAGTGATGCAACCATACCATCTTTGGAAAACCCGATACAAGATGCAGTGCGATTGAAATTGGTGTTGAAGAAAAGCTATCGCTTTGCCGATGAAGAAATTTTTACTTTATTCAATCCATCTGCCAACGATATCAAAAGACAATTGTTAGAACTAACGAACATTATTCAACCGGAAGACAATCTCCTGATATTCTATGCCGGCCATGGTATTTGGGTAGAGAAAGAGAAGAAAGGTTACTGGTTGATGACGGATGCTAACAGGAACGATCCTACCACCTGGGTATCTAATAAAGAAGTATTAAACCTCATTGCAAAACTTCCGGCTAAACATACTCTTCTTATCACGGATGCATGTTTCTCAGGTGGTGTATTCAAAACACGATCCATCACCAAAGATGCACCTTCAGCTATTCAAATGATGGATGCTAAAGTAAGTCGTGTGGCAATTACTTCAGGTAATGATACTGAAGTTCCGGATCAGTCAGTATTCATGAAATACCTGGTAAAAGCCTTAAGCGAAAACAAAGAACAGTATTTACCTGCACAGAAAATGTTCATCACACATATTATGGAAGCCGTGATGACAGAAGGTAAAACTGAACCACGATATGGAACACTGGAATTAGCAGGACACGTAGGTGGTGATTTTATATTTATCAAAAAGTAATAGGTATATGAAGAATTTATTTTTGATATTATTTTGTTGGGTTTCCTTTTTTTCTGTTTCTGTAAATGCAAATGCACAGAAGGTTACGAAAGAAGAGCAGAAACGTTATCTGGAGGCTTTGGAACTATCGAGAAAAGCCGAGAAATTATGGAAGAAAGAACAGTTTATCGAAGCTGAGAAATTGTTTTATCAATCAAATGATATGCAGTTCCTGTGGTATTATGCAGGCTTAACAGTACTTGGTGATCTTAAATTGGAACAAGGTGATGTAAACGGGGCAAAAAGAGCATACAATAAAGCTTTCGAGACAATCAACGCTTATCCTGCAAACCTTGTAAGCGGTATTGGCGAATGGTCCTATGTGTCGAAAGAATCAGTTTTGAAAACGGTTCATCAAAATGTTGCTTTCGCTAATTTTCAAAACGGAGATATAGATTATGCCTTAGAAAATTATCTCGCAGCTTTAAGAATAGGTGGTCCAAATGAGTTTTCATTTTATGCTTCATTGTCTGCTCTTTTTGCCCAGAATGAAAAGGCATTGAGAGAGATCATTGAAATTGTAAATAGAGGACCTGAAAAATATAAAGGACATGCAGTTCTCAGTGATGCGTTTCTTGATATTGTAACAAAGAATTATACCGAAGCAGTAAGAAAACTGGATGTTTTGGATGAAGGAAAAAGATTGTTTAAAAACTCAAAGATTTATGCCGGTCTTGCTTTATCCCTGGCCCATGCCTTAAATAAAGATGTTGCCAACAGTGAGATCGCTTTAAAAGATCTCTTAAAGGATATCCAGGTTAGCAAAGACTTTCCTTTCATCGATGCGATAAAGGGATTGAATGCATTAACTGAGGGCCGGTATTCCGATGCACAAAAACATTTTACCGGGGAGCTGAAGCCCCGGAATAGAATGATCTCAAATGCCTTATATACTTTCAAAGCTTTGGCTCCGTTCATGCATTATGCCGGAAGAGCAGAAGCATACATGGGCCTGAAAGAATACTCACTTGCAAGACAGGACTACGAAAGGGCTTTACTCTACAAGCCAGATTACGAACCTGCACAGTTGGGTATTGCTAAACTGGAAGGCAGGATTATTACAGAACGTAAAACCGATAAGGAACCACCCGTTATTACACTCACAGAACCATCGGTTACAAGGGGACTGAAAGTTTCTTCGGCAGGTTTCGATGTAACATTCAGGGGCATTGCTAAAGATCCTGCAGGATTGAAGTCTGTAAACATCAACGGCATTGATGTATATGCCCAGGAGAATGGAAACTTTTGGGGAACTATCAACTTGAAGGAAGGAATAAATAATGTGGTGATCAAAGCAACAGACATTGCAGGCAATATTGGTCAGTTGGAAGTGCAGGTAGAAAAACTGGCGGCACAAAAGCAGGAGGAAATTGTTCCTGTTGTAGCGAAGGAAGCAAAAAACTATGCACTCATCATTGCTTCTCAAACCTATGATGATCCTTCCATCCCATCATTGGAAAATCCTGTTACCGATGCAGTGAAACTCAAGTTCGCACTGAAGAATAATTACAACTTCAATGAAGACAATATCTTCATTTTATTCAATCCTGCGGTAAATGATTTAAAAAAGAAGTTCATTGAGCTGATTGAATCTGTACAACCAGAAGACAATGTGATCATCTTCTATGCAGGCCATGGCATTTGGGTTGAAAAAGAAAAGAAAGGTTATTGGTTATTAGCCGATGCAAAACGTAATGATGCCAATACGTGGTTACCTAATAAAACTGTTTTGGAACTGATCGCAAAGGTGCCATCCCGCCATACATTATTGATCACCGATGCATGTTTTTCAGGTGGTGTTTTTAAAACAAGAAGCATCGGTGCAGATGCACCCCAGGCTATGAGAGAGCTTAGTGAAAAGATCAGTCGGGTAGCCATCACTTCCGGTAATGATACAGAAGTTCCTGATGAATCTGTTTTCATGAAGTATTTAGTAAAAGCACTAAGCGAGAATAAAGACAAATACCTCACTGCACAGAAAATGTTCATCACACATATAATTGAGGCCGTAATGAACGAAACCAAAACAGAACCACGTTACGGTACCCTGGAATTAGCAGGGCATGTAGGTGGTGATTTTATATTCGTAAAAAAATAGACTTATGCGTTTTTTGAAAATCAACTTCAGTTTGATTGGTGTTTTATTGCTCACTTCAATAGCAATTGCACAGAATAAAAAAGAAGATAAAGAGTTGTTCCAGGAAGCCAGTAAACTTAACAACCAGGCAGCTAAGCTTTGGAACAAAGGTGAAAGATCGGAAGCCGAAAAGTTATTCTTCAAAGCACATGACATATATTATGTCGTAAATGGGTTAAGATTACTTGCAGATTACAAAATGAGTGACGGCGATATTAATGGAGCAAATAGATGCTTCGACATGGTGATAAAGAAACTGGAAAGTTATAAGGGGCAGGTTATGATTTACAATATTGGAACTGGTTGGAGCAGTAGTTATGTATATACTCCTACACACGATATTATTGTTACCGTTTGGGGCAATAAGGCAGCCGCAAATTATCAGAAGGGAGACATGGATATTGCATTAAAAAGCTATCGAGTATATTTTGACATGGGTGGTGATGAAGCTGTACTCCCTGCTGCCTATAATGCCGCATTTTATGGTGATGACAAGGAGGCTTTGAAAGGGTTTATGAAGGATCTTGAAAAATCATCATCAAAAAATAAAAAACATCTAAAGTTCGCAGATGCTTTTTTAGACATCCTCAACAAAGATTATACAACAGCAATAAATAAGTTGCTAATTATAGAAGATGACGGGGGCGGATTTGCATATTCTAAGTTTTTTGCTCGTCATACCCTGGCCATAGCTTATGCTCTTAACAAAGAACCTGAAAAAAGTGATGCAGAGGTAAAGCAGATGCTCAAAGACCCAATCATCGGCAAAAGGTTTCCTTTTATTGCATATATACGTGGCCTAAACGAATTGACACGAGGAAACTATGATAAAGCAATCGAATATTTTGATGATGAGATCAAACCAAATAAAGGTATTTATGCTCGTGGAAATGTGGCTTTATTCAGATCTTATGCTGCACGGGCAGAAGCTTATTTAGGCAAGAAAGATTTTATTAAAGCCAGGGAAGATTTTGAAACAGCATTACTTTATAAATCTAATTACGAAGTTGCAGAAAATGGAATTGCAAAATTAGAAGGCAAAGTTTTACAGGAAAGAAAGATTGATAAAACTCCACCGGTTATTCAACTAACAGAACCTGCTGCCTCAAGAGGACTTCAGGTTACAGCTTCAGCAGGACAGGATGTAATGTTCAGGGGTACAGCCAAAGATCCGTCAGGATTGAAAACTGTAATGATTAACAACACAAGTGTTTATGTGCAGGAAAATGGAAATTTCTGGGGTACTGTCCCATTGAAAGCGGGAATCAACCAGGTCTTGATTAAAGCAACAGACATAGCAGGCAATATTGCTGAGGTTGAATTTAAAATAGAACACAAAGCAGCTGATAAGGAAGATGATATTGTTCCGGTTGTTGCGAAGGAGTCAAAGAATTTCGCATTAATTATAGCTTCACAGTCATATGACGATCCAACTATTCCTTCTCTTGAAAATCCGGTTACAGATGCTGTTAAGCTAAAACTTGCACTTAAAAAGAATTACAGCTTTGCCGATGATAATATACTCACCTTATTTAATCCTACGGTGAATGATTTGAAAAAGAAATTTGCAGACCTTATGGAGTTTGTTCAGCCTGAAGATAATGTTATCATCTTTTATGCAGGACATGGAATATGGGTAGAGAAAGAAAAGAAAGGTTATTGGCTTTTATCAGATGCTCAGCGAAATGATGCGAACACCTGGCTGTCTAATAAACTAGTGCTGGACCTTATCTCAAAAATCCCGTCTCGTCATACATTGTTGATTACAGATGCATGCTTTTCAGGATCCGTTTTTAAAACACGCAGTCTTGGTGCAGATGCACCTAAAGCAATCAGGGAAATGAGTGAAAAGGTCAGTCGTGTAGCAATTACTAGTGGTAACGACACCGAAGTCCCTGATGAATCAGTTTTTATGAAGTATTTAGTAAAAGCTTTAAGTGAGAATAAAGACAAATACCTCACTGCTCAGAAAATGTTCATCACACAGATTATTGAAGCTGTAATGACAGAAACCAAAACAGAACCACGCTACGGCACTTTGGAATTAGCAGGGCATGTAGGTGGTGATTTTATATTTGTAAAGAAATGAGAAAACGATTCAACAGGTGGTTGGTTGCATTCCTGCATGGCATAGTCCTGTTCGTGATCTCGTGGATATGGCTCAGTTTCTATACCACTTATGGGAGCGAACAAATGCTGATTCAATGGGCATCTGTTATCAAGAGAACGGTCTTGCAGATGGATGAAGATCCGGGTAAAGACGAATATCTCTTTATCAATCTGTCTTATGACAAAGAACTGGTGCCAAGTACAGAAGTGCTGGGTAATGATGTGATCACAGACCGTTGTAAGATCAGTCAGTTCATGTCTGTACTTAAAAGAAATCCGAATGCTTTTAAATTCGCTTTTTGCGATGTATATCTTGCTGGTGATGCTCCCTGTGATTCTTCATTAAACGAATCTGTATCTGGATTAAAGAACATAGCATTTCCTGTTCATTATTTGGGTACAGATACACTGGATATTCCAAAGTTTAATACCAATTACGGTATTGCTGATTATGAAACCAACGACAATGAAGATGCTTTTCTGAAATTCAAAATGGTGCAGAGTGGTGAATACCCATCTGTTCCTGCATATATCTATAAAACCTTAGATGGAGGCAATATTAAACAAGGAAAGTTCTTCAATACTGATAATGGTACACCTATTTTCAACAGCATGATCATTGATTTCCCCATCAGGGCTTTCGAAGTGTTTGAGAATAATGAATACCCAGTGGTAAATCTTTCAGAGCTTTTATTAATGCCCGAAGAAATTCTGGTAAGTGAATTCCTGAAAAACAAAGTGATCTTGCTAGGCGATTTTAAAAATGATGTACATGATACGATGTACGATGATACTCCTGGTACATTAATATTATTGAATGTTTATTTAACATTAAAGAATGGCTTGCATAAAGTTTCTTTGCTATGGGTTTTGATGATGCTGTTATTTTATACATTGGTATCGTACTATATATTCAATCATGAAAGAGCACAAACAAAACTGGAAAAACACAGGAAGTATTCTTTCCTGGCATCAATGCTCAATTACCTGATTGTGTTTGGTGCAATATCCATTGCCTCATATATTTTCTTCAATGTATATGTAAACATATTGATTCTGGCATTATACGCTAACTGCCTGGCGTTTATGGTAGGCGTTTTTAAAAGAACAAAGCATTTTCCTAAACCAATTGATATATTTAACGACATCAAAGAGTTTTATTTTAGTTTTAAATAGTCACATTATGAAACGTATCCTCTTTTTATTAATGATTCTTGTTGCCAACGTGGCAAATGCACAAGTGTATTATGTAACATTTATCAAAGGCAGCGTAAAACATTCGGCCAGCGGTAAGAGCATTGCTGTAGGAGATAAGTTATCCGAAAAAGACCAGTTGATCTTCATCGATAAGTCGTCCAAACTTTCCTGCATCAGCCCTGCTAAAGGAAGATTTGATATTACCGCCGATAAATCAAAGCAGAACAGCAAAAAAGAATGGGTGGCTGTATTGTCTGATCTGCTGGTGCCTGCTTATGCATCAAAACAACTCAGCACAAGGGCAATAGGGGATGAGACAGGTGCCGACATACTTTTTAAATCTTCTCATCCTGAAAATAAATTGTTGATCGTAGAAGACCAATGGATCGATATCAGTACAACAGCACCACTTGATAAAAGTAATTTCTTTTTCCTTCAGTATGATGTGAATGGTAAAACAATGGTAAAGAAAGTGCCTTCAAAAGAGCATTCAATTTCTTTCAACAGGTCAATGCTCACTGGTGTGAATGGGGAAGTATTAACACCTGAACAGCTTTCTACAGTTGCACTTTGTTCTCAGAGTTTACAAAACGGTAAACCTGTATCTAAAGTTGTTGCAAAGTTCATCCCGGTGTTTTTATCACAATCAGATTTTAATAATGAAGCAGCGTTGATCAAAACACATCTGGCAAGTCTTATTACCAATACCGAAAAGCTCAACAATGAAGTATACAATCATTTTTACAGTAACTACGGTGCGGTAAATCCATCGTTATTTAGAAAGTGGTTGAAATAATTTTAGCATATCAAAGTCTTTCTGATGAAGAATTTTATAAATAAAGCCGGATTGATATTCATCCTGGCTTTATCATTTACAGCTTCAGCCCAAACCGCTGAAAAGCGAGTGGCATTGGTAATAGGTGTGAAGGATTACCAGTTTGTACCACAGTTACAAAACACACTGAACGATGCAATGGACATGTCTGCCAGCTTGAAGGCAAAAGGCTTCCAGGTAGTGGAGGTGTACAATCCTAAAACAAAAAGGCAGATGCAGGATGCCATCATAAAGTATTTCCAGTTACTAAAAGGCAATGCAGTTGGCATGGTATATTATTCTGGCCATGGTTTGCAGGTTGATGGCATGAATTACCTCGTACCGGTAATGGCAGATCCAAAGATCAAAGCCGACCTTGAAGACCAGTGTTTGAATATGGACTATGTGATGAGTGCCATTGCTGAAGCTGGTAATGCACTCAATATTTTTGTGCTGGATGCTTGTCGCAATAATCCTTTCAAGGGATTCACAAGATCAACTGAAAAAGGATTGACAATGGTGGCAGCACCTCGTGGTTCTTATATCGTTTATGCAACAAAACCTGGTTCAGTTGCTTCTGATGGTAACGGCAGAAATGGTTTGTTCACTTCCAAACTACTCAAGCACATGAATGCCTCTGGTTTGAATATCGAACAGGTGTTTAAGAAAGTTGCTGCAGATGTTTCTGTTGATTCCGACAATGATCAGCGTCCATGGATTGCTTCTGATTATACCGGTGATTTCTTCTTTACACCCGGATCGGGTTCCAACGAAAATATTATCCCGGTTGCCAACAAAAAAAGAACAGAGACGATATTTACTGAATCTTTCTCGGATAATGCTAAGAAATGGTTTGAAGAGGAAACAGATCAATACAGCTTCAAGCTTGTCAATGGAAAATATGAGATCAGGTCAAAAAAAGGAGGTAGCTGGTTTTGTACCCTGCCCATAGAATTTGACCAGGATGGCGACTTTGAAATATCCGCTTCACTCACAAAAAGAAGCGGAACGGATGGATTTTATTTTGGACTGGTTTTGGGCTTCGATGTAACAACCAGGTATCATCATTTCATGGGACTTACAGGATGGGGAGATTATGTGTTAGATAATAAAGGACCGGCTTATGAAAGTATCATTCCGTCTAAACAAAATGCCGTGGTGCAAAAAGGAAATGCTACCAATTTTCTTTTGTTACGTAAGTCAGGTGACAAATTCAAATTTTTCGTCAACGGCAAATTAATGGGTGAAGCGCCATCAGAACAGTTCTTTGGATCTTATTATGGATTCCAGATTTGGTCCGGTACAGAGGAACTTACCATTGAAGTCGACAACTTTTCCATAAAAGCTATCAAATAATTTTATCCTTCCTTATGGAAATAAAAATTATTCGCCTGTGCAGTACACGTCATGATCAGGTCATTGATACATACATGTGGGGGTAAGGTTGCACAGTAGTAAATAGTGTTGGCAACATCTTCCGCATAAAGTGGAGTATATCCTTTGTAAGTGCTCTTTGCTTTGTCGGGGTCACCTTTAAAACGTACCATCGCAAATTCTGTTTCGGCAGCTCCTGGATTTACACAGGTTACTTTAATGCCGTAGGGTAACAGGTCAATACGCATCGACTGGCTGAACGCATCTACTGCAAACTTACTGGCACAATAACCATTACCATTTGCATAGACTTCTTTAGCTGCGGTTGAACCAATATTAAAAATATGGCCCTGCTTTCTTTCTGTCATAACAGGTAGCACAGCTTTGGTAACATAATAAAGACCTTTCACGTTGGTATCGATCATCGTATCCCAATCTTCCACAGAAGCATTTTCAAAACTGTCTCTGCCTAAAGCAAGTCCGGCATTATTTACAAGGATATCAATATGCTTCCATTCAGCTGGAAGGTTACCAAGCTGGCTGAATACTTCATCCTTTTGCTGCACATCAAATACTAATGATAATACTCTTGCCTCGTATTTATCTCTCAACTCATCTGCCAATGCATGAAGTCTGTCAGCCCTTCGGCCAGTGATAATGCAGTTCCATTTCTCTGAAGCAAATTTTTCTGCCAAAGCCTTTCCAAATCCCGAAGTAGCACCCGTAATAAGTATGATCTTTTCCATGAGCAAAATTATGGCTGCAATTTACTGGTGATTTGCGCATAAAAAAAGGAGCGGTGTAGCTCCTTTTTTTATCTAATATTTAATAAGTAGCCTGGTCTTCTTTCGTTTGGTTTCCCATTTTGGGCCTTGCTTCACTGCATCTATCGCATGTTTACTTAGAATAATGTTTGCGTCATTAGGATTGAGTACTTTAAAATCTTTTGGTAATCCTTTTCCATCAACATAGAACTCCAGTTCTAACTCTCCACTCATTCTTGCATCGGATGCTGTGGTATCAACAACAGTATTGAGCTTAGCTGCTACATATTCCTGGAAAGATAGCCACCCGCCAATTGGTTTATTGCTGATAGTGTCTGTTATTCTTTTCTTATCTGTACCAAGACCGATCACCACCACTTCTTCCATTGAGTTATCCGGTTGCAACATGATATTACCAAGATTGATGGTATTGTCTGTATTGGAACGTAACTGTACCCTTGTATTATCATAACCCTCACTAACTACGGTTGCTGTTAGAACTGTGTCGTTAGCGTTGAAAGTAAAATTGCCCGAATGATCAGTAACAAACGAACGTCTTGATTTGTCGAGTGTAACATTTGCATTAGCCAAAGGCTCATTAGAAGTATTGAGCACTCTCCCCCTGATCTCGCTGTTTCTTTGGTTATTGGCCAGGGCTCTTTTTGCAGCATTATCCCTATTATTCCTTTCCTGTATCTCTGCAGCTCTCGCTCTTTCTTCATTAATATTGCCAGCTGCAGTAGCCGTTTTATTTTCTGGTGTTATGATAGGAGCACTGGCAACAGGGTTCAACTTTTCTTTGCCGGATATTGTATTCTTATCATCAACCGTCAGGCCGTTGTTTTGTTCTTTCACATCCACATCAGCTTTTGCCATACTGCTGTTAGTGGTGGCTGGAGTATTATCAATCGTGCCTGTTTTTTGCTTGGGCAAGGTTGCAATTTCTTTTTCACCTGGTTTTGAAAATTCATCAGAACCTAAAGTGATCTCTACACCTGAATCAACCGGTGAAGTTATGGTTTCCACCTTTGCCAGGGCCTGGTCAGATGGAACAATATTTTTATTATTGAATACTTTGTAAACAAGCAAACCGGCACCAGCAAACAATATAATCATTGCAGCCACCTTCCACATAGCAAAGCCTCTTTTTGGCATACTCACCACAACAGCTGTATCCTTCTCTGCTTCTTTTGCAGTTATCTTTTCTTTTATATTAAGTAAGTGCTGATCAGCCTTTGCCAGGTCGGCTTCCATATAACCTTCCAGTGCATCAGCTAAGAAGGGATCTTCCATGCTCGCTTTTTCAAAAGCATGCATTTCTTCCCTGTTCATTAAACCCTGCCTGTAGCGTTTAATGTCATCTAAATTGTACTGTATGGGCCTGCGATTTTCCATGTTAATTTTCCATGCAAATTTTTAAGTTTCTGCGGCCGTTCTGTATAAGGCTTCTTACTTTGTTCCACTCTAAACCTGTCTGCTCAACAATTTCGTTGTAGCATTTTTGTTCAAGGTAAAACAGCTTAATACTCAGTTTCTGCTCCTCGTGTAATTGCTCAATACAATTCTCAAGGCTGTTCAACCGCTCTTCTTTTTCCAATGCAGTATCAAGATGTATGAAGTCTGCCGATTGCATAAACTCAGGCTGAAATTCTGTGGTCGGCATCTTCTTTTGCTTTCGCAGATCCATTAAACAATGGTTTCTCGAGAGTACATACACCCAGCTTTTAAAGTTCTCAACCTCATGGTTATGAAGCTTTTTAACCAGTTCCTCGTAAATATTCATCACAGCATCCTGTGCAGCATCCTGGTCTTTTAAATATTTAACACAAACACCATAAATAAGATCCTGGTAACGCATAAAAAGTTCGGCAAGAACTTCCTGCTGGCGGTGCAGTTTGTAGGCTGCTAACAATTCCTCGTCTGTTCTTTGTGGGGCTGATATTTTACGTAGGGCTTCCAATACCGGCTCAAGATAAATAAAATACAATTATGAGCCAGAAGCCATTGCTACTATTAGGGTTTGGTTGCGTCGCACGCTTGAACAATTGGAACACAGATGACGCAGATGTAGCTGAATTTACTGGTAATCTGTAACCTGGTCATCAGCATTTAATCGTCATTGCGGGGAGGAAAAAGGAAATCTCTATTTAAATCCTTCTCGTTGATTATAATCATCAGCGTCATCAGCGTTCAAAAAAATAATTTATGTAATTCTATTTCCGACAGCATCCATATACAAATACACTGCATAAATTAAAACCAGAAGCATGAAGAAGCAAACGTATATCTACATCCAGGAGCCTTGCCACGAGAATTGGAGCAGTATGACAAGTGAAGAGCAAGGCAGGTTTTGCCATAGCTGTTCTAAAACTGTTACTGACTTCAGTGTTATGTCCGACACTGAGATCTTAAAATACCTATCCGCAGTCAAAGGAAGTACCTGTGGCCGGTTTGCTTCCGATCAATTGACACGGGAAATACATCAACCTGCAACGGCTGCAAAAAAAACTTTCTGGGCTTATTTGCTCTCTATGTTCTTACCGGTATTGGTAGCCGGAAAACTGAATGCACAAAAAAAAGTTGCGAAACCTAATACGGAACAGCATCTTAGTAATAAACCAGCAAAACCTGTAAAGGAATTAAAGATACTGGAGTGTGAAGACACCTCAGATACCGCCAAACTTTCCACTTCCGCAACCGCAACAAATGGTGAAAAGCTCGAGGGTGATTTTAAAACAAAACCGGTGATGATGGGATTGATCATCGAATACGATAAAGTAAAAAAGACTGATACTATTTCAACCCTCATCACTAAAGCAACAAAGAATGAACTGTTCAGCATTTATCCCAATCCTGCTGTAAAAGGAAAAAAAGCTGCCATTAAGATGAATGCAACAGGGGCGTTCACGATGCAGCTCATGGATCTCGAATCAAAAATGATCGTGTATAAAACAGTTGACGTAAACACAAAAGGACAACAGGTGTTTCTAGATATTCCACAAGAACTTGCTTCGGGAACTTACTACTTACGGTTGGTGCAGGCTGGTACAAACAGGCAATTTGTTGATAAGTTGGTGGTGAAGTAGAACACGTAGCGTTTGACCAGCCAAGAATAGTCCTGCAGGGGTGCGGGACTATTTCTTTTAGCATCCCAAGCTGTCACTAGAGTATAGGCTACGATGCTAACCCCTTAATCACCTACTTCCTCTTTCTCTCTTCTCTTCTCCTCTTTATATCTCTTAACGCCACTGCACCTCTTTTCCTTTAACACCGGGCTTGGTTATTGCTGCAACTCAGCACATACAAAACTAACAACCATGTTAAAAGAACTATTTGACCTCGTGAAAGGTGCTGCTACAGACACTGTCATTAACAATCCTGCAGTTCCCAATGAAAAAAATAATGAAGTAGTTGCTGAAGCTACTAATACCGTAGCATCGGGCCTGAGAAATATTGTAGCGGGTGGAGGTGTCCAAAGTTTATTGGCAATGTTCAATAGCGATTCAAATAAGCAAAGCCTGCTGAATAATCCCATTGTATCTATGATGGTTGGCCATTTTGCGGGAAAACTCATGAATAAGTTCGGTATGAATAATTCCCAGGCAAGCCAGGTTTCGGGTAACCTGATTCCCGATGTGTTAGGTGGACTTATTAATAAAACCAACGATCCAAATGATAACGCTTTTTCATTAGAAGGTTTATTGGGATCAATAACAGGAAACAAAACATCTTCCGGGAGCCAGGGTGGTGGTCTGCAGGATATACTCGGAAAGTTAACAGGTGGATCAAATGAGAACAGCGGAGGTGGAGGATTAATGGATCTTATTCAGAGTATGGCTGGTGGTGCACAACAACAACAGCAGCGTAATGGTGGTGGTGGACTGCTGGACCTCATCAGGGGATTCGCAAAATAGGACTGAATTTTTTTATCATTCAAAAATATAGTTATGAAAATAGTAAAAGTGATCGAAGTTATTTCAGCGTCAGACAAAGGAATTGAAGATGCTGTACAGAATGCAGTTACTGAAGTTTCGAAAACAGTACGAAATATCGATTCGGTGTATGTAAAAGAGATCAAAGCTCATGTAAAAGATGGTAAGGTGACTACTTATGGAGTGAATTGCCAACTCTCATTCAGGGTTGATGGTTCTGAAGCCTGATCAAACTTTAGTAATGGATGGGTCTGATCGCAGGCCCAATTTTTTAGCTGTTCCAACGGTAAGTAGAAATATCCAGACCTGCAAGGTCCAATACCCTGTCTACAACAGTGGCTGCAGCTTCTTCGATTGTTTTGGGCCTGCTGTAGAATGATGGGGTGGCAGGACAAATAATTCCACCGGCAAGTGTAACAGTCTCCATGTTTTTTATATGGATGAGATTGTATGGAGTTTCTCTCACCATTAAAATGAGCTTTCTTCTTTCTTTCAATACAACATCTGCTGCCCTGGTAACAAGATCATCACTTACACCATTGGCAATCCTTCCCAAAGCACCCATACTACAGGGAGCAACGATCATTACATTATACTTTGCAGAGCCTGATGCAAATGGTGCATTGAAGTCTGTTTTCTCATAGAATTGAAACGGATATTTTTTATAATCATCATTTTCAAGTTCAGTACTCCATACCTCCTTAGCGTTTTTACTCATTACGATTCCAACAGCTTCCCATTGGTCTTTTAGCAATAACAATTTGTCCATTAAAAGTTTTGGATAAATAGCACCGCTGGCACCTGTAATAGCTAAAATAATTCTGTTGGCCATGTGATTAATTCAGTTGCCAAAAATACCTTAAATAAGCAGTTGCACGGCAGCATTCTGGAACTGTTTTTGATCTTATGTATTCAGTTTTGATGTTTATAGCAGAGCCTGGCTTGATGGAAGCCGGGCTTTTCTTTTTAACGAATCAGTTGGTGGGACTAAGAACTTTTTCAAAGTTCCAGACTTTGGAAAAGTTTATCAATAACAGGAACAAAAAAGCCACTCTGTAATGAATGGCTTTCCCCGTCAATAGATTTATGAAGCTTATTCTTCTTTATACATTATGTCATAATACTCATGTGCCATACGGTTACTATCGAACTGGAATCGTACATCTCTCATTCCATTCTTGGTGATCTGTCTCCATGTATCATAATTGTCATAATACATCGGTATGATCTGGTGGTTGAGTATGTCATAGATCTTCTCAAGATCATAAGCATCCTGTTCATGAACGGTCATGTTCTCATAATCCGCTTTCGGAACAACAAAGCCATTATTGCCCTGGTTGATGAATTCCGGTATCCATCCATCATCAGTAGAAAAATTCACTGCTCCATTCATGGCTGCAGTCATGCCACTGGTGCCGGAAGCTTCTCTCGGAACACGTGGATTATTCAACCATACATCCGAAGCCTGTTTTAATCGTTTACTCAATCCAAGCTCATAACCGATCAGCACCGCTACATTTTTATACTTCTTACTTAAGTGGACAAGACTATTGAATTGTGAGATGGCTGGATAATCAACAGGGTAAGGTTTTCCGGCCCAGATAATTTGCACAGGCCTTTCCTTATCATTCAGCATCTTCTCAAACTTCTCCATATCCTGTGCTAGGAAATCTGCTCGCTTGTATCCTGCAAATCTTCTTGCCCATACAATCGTCAACACATTCGGATCAAACAATTTTCCTGTCTGGTCAGCAACGATCTCAAATGCTCTCCGTTTCAAATGTTTTTTCCGGTCGTCAAAAGCCCAGTCGTTTGCTTCTTCCATAAAGCGGTACAACTGTTTATCTGCCCAGTATCTCCAGTTCTGTGCGTTTGTGATATGTTTGATCTCGCAAATGCCTTTATACTTGCTCCACATTTGCCGGCTCACTTCACCATGCAGTTTGGATACACCGTTTGATAATCGTGCAAAACGTAAAGCAGCAAGTGAATGATTGAATTGATCGTCTGTTATACCGGTGAGTTTTCTTACTTCGTCAATGCTCAGTCCACAGAAATAACTCATCTTATGGCAGAGATAAATATCATGTTTTTCATTTCCTGCTTCTTCAGGAGTATGAGTGGTAAACACCAGGTGTTCTTTTACCTTTTCAACACTCTTGAATTTATTCAACAGGTAGAATGCTGCAGATACACCATGTGCTTCATTCAAATGGTAAACATCAGGATTGAAACCGATCTCATCCAACAACTTTGCACCCCCAACACCCAGCAAGATGAATTGTGCAACTTTGGTAGCCACATTCGCATCATACAAATGGTGTGTGATGGTTTGCGATACATAATCATTCTCAGGAAGGTCTGTGCTCAACAGGAATAATGGAGCAGACTTGAATGTCTCAGGATCCAGGTAAAACACTTTTACCCAAACAGGATGTTCGTGTATAGATATCTGGAACTTGATGCCGGTATCTTCAAGAAAAGAATAATACTTTTCCATGAATGTCACCTGTAATGATTGATCCTGGTTTCTTGCCTGGTCGTAATAACCATTCTTCCACAAAATACCAATGCCTACAAGATTCTGTCTCAACTCGTATGCACTTCTTAAATGAGAGCCTGCAAGAAATCCTAATCCCCCACTATATATTTTCAATGGTTGATGAATAGCAAACTCCATAGAGAAATATGCTACCTTCTTTGAATACTCATCTGCAGTCTGGAATGGAACACTATATTGTCTGAAATTCATATATCGTTTTGTATTAAGCGTCGCAATTTATGGCTAATTATTATATCATGTATTTTATACACATTAATTGGGGATAATTAAGAAACCAGTACAAACTACCTGGGACTGAGCCGTTGATGTACAAGTCACATAGCCATTAAAGCCTTGTTGTACACGAGAAATCGATGGAAGTTGAAAAAGGTTTAACTGCATCTATTTCTTTTTCTGCTTTGGTTTAGCTGCTTTCTTTTTAGTGTAGCGGTCCTCAAAAAAGCATTTGATGCCACGATAATTACCACAGGTACCTTCTTCTTTCATCTGTATCTGTGAACCAGAGAATTTAAAATTGATCACACATGGATCTCCACCAGCCGTATACTGTGCAGTGTTCTCATCTTTCATCACCATTTCACCTTTCATTTCACCAACGCAATCACCATTGTTCTTTTCAAAATGAACAAAGAACATATAAGTGCTGGCATTTTTCCCGTCACGAAGTGAAATGAAATTCTTCTTATCCTTCAAATAATCGCCGCTGTATTTATTGAGTCTTCCAAAAGTGTCAATCGGATTGATAATGGAATCCTGTTTCTTAATGTCCTCGTTCGAATCATTCACCACCACCATAAAGCCTGCATCTTTATTATATGCATAGCCGGTCCTGGTATAAAACATCTGGTTATCCTTGGTAAACTTTTCTCTTGCGATACTGAAAGTTGGTTCCCTGTTGATGCTCACAAAATGGCTATAACCATCATTAACTTTATTCGTCACCAGTTCTTTTGCTGCCAGGTATTTATTGTCATTATCAAATACAAAAACAACCAATGATGATTTTTTGTTCTCCGTAAGTTTTGTCAGCAGGTAAAGCTCTTCTTCTGACTTTATTTTTCCAACAGGCCTGATAGAAGCTTTTGAGTTCGATCCTGAAACACTGGTGAATGCTGAATCAGGAATAAACTGCACAAATACAGCACGGCTGATGGTGGTGGTATCACCAATCCTGTTTAAACCTGTATCATGAAACGTCCTTGGTAATTTGATATCAGCAAAGGCCTCAATAAAATCTTCCGCATCTACCGGGTCCTCACCAGATAAACCGCTTTTTTTGTCGCCACAAGCAAACAGGAAAACGAGTAAAACCAATCCCATCCATTTATACATAGAGAAATTTTGGTAAAAATAGAGGCAAACAAGCTTTCATACTTGGCAGGCTCCATTTATTTTTTTAGGTTTGTCTAAACTATTATTTAAGCAGGCATGAATTTTTCTGTAGCAGAAGAGAATTACATCAAGGCGATATATCATTTACAACAGAGTGACGGCAATGTTACGACGAATGAACTGGCAGCTGAATTAAATACCAAAGCCGCTTCTGTAACTGACATGCTGAAGAAGCTAAAACTTAAGAAGCTGTTGAACTATGAGAAGTACCAGGGTTTCAGGTTGAGCGCAGAAGGTAGAAAAGTGGCTTTGAATATTGTTCGCAAACACCGGCTTTGGGAATATTTTCTTGTAGAGAAATTACATTTTGGCTGGGATGAAGTGCATGAGGTAGCGGAAGAATTAGAGCATATCAGTTCAAAGAAATTAGTGGATAAACTGGATGCTTTTCTGGATTATCCCAAGTTCGATCCACATGGAGACCCCATTCCTGACAGCACAGGAAAAATGGCTCCGCAGAAACAGGTAAACCTGATTGATCTTGGTGTGAATGAAACAGCAGAGATCGTTTCGGTAGGTAGCCAGTCAACTGAATTACTGGAGTTGCTCACGCATAAAAACCTGAGCATCGGGACAGTGCTGGAAATAAAGAAGCGTTTTTCGTTTGATCACTCAATTGAGATAAAAATAAAAGGGCAATCTCCTTTCATCATCAGCCAGCAATTAGCCCAGGCTTTATTCGTCAAAAAAATATAGATGGAACAAATAGAGAAGTTTTTTGTAGAAATAGGTCCTGTCTGGTCAGCACTCATCGCAACAACATTTACCTGGCTGGTAACAGCTGCAGGGGCTTCTGTTGTTTTCTTTTTTAAGAACATGCATCGTGGTGTATTGGATGGGATGTTAGGGTTCACCGGTGGTGTTATGATAGCAGCAAGCTTCTGGAGTTTATTGAATCCCGCCATTGAGATGAGTGAGAAGATGTATCCCGGTATGAAGTGGATGCCTGCAGCTGTTGGTTTTTTAGGTGGTGCATTGTTCATATATTTTCTTGACCGATATACTCCTCACCTCCACCTGAATTTTGGTATAGAAGAGACGGAAGGTGTAAAGACCAAGCTCAGAAAAACAACGCTTTTAATTCTTGCAATTACATTGCATAATATTCCTGAAGGACTTGCTGTTGGTGTTTTGTTTGGAGCTGCTGCTGCAGGAATGCATGAAGCAAGTTTCGGTCAGGCAATTGCATTGGCTATTGGTATCGGTATCCAGAATTTCCCTGAAGGAATAGCAGTGAGCATGCCTTTAAGAAGACAGGGAGTGAGCAGGAAAAAAAGTTTTTATTACGGACAATTGTCAGCCATCGTAGAGCCTGTTGCAGGTGTGATCGGTGCTGTTGCTGTGATCTATATGCAACCCATTCTTCCTTTTGCTTTAGCGTTTGCCGCAGGTGCAATGATATATGTTGTAGTGGAAGAAGTAATACCAGAAACACAAAGGGATAAATACACAGACATAGCTGTACTCAGTTTTATCGGTGGTTTTCTCGTAATGATGATCCTGGATGTGGCATTAGGATAAAATGTTTCGCCAGCTTCATCTTTATAATTGAACTTTCGTTGCTCCGATAGCTATCGGAGCACTCTTGTACTGTTTAACTTATCGCAACGGTCCAACTAGTGTTCCTGTTTCGTCAACAGGTTTCTTTTGATCCTGTTCCAGAACTTATCAAAGCTGCTGCCTGCTTCTTTCCATTGCTTCATCTCTTCCTGAACCTGTTGCTTCCGTTCATTTTGAGTAGAATCAAAGAAATTACGGATCAGTTCCTTGTCATGATCAAACGCCATTTGATTATACATTTCTTTCAGCTCAAGTTCTTTTTTGTTATTACTCTCTGCTATTGATTGTTCAAGCTGTTGCCTCAGCCTTACTTTCTCATCATACACTCCCGAAGGAAGTAAGGTCTTAGCGATCACGGGCATCAGTTCGATCAACAAAAGAATAGCAACAAGCAAATAGTACCTGTACTTCAAAGCAGCATTGTCTTTAATAAGATTGCTTAATGCTTCTATTCTTGTAAGGAATCCATTGTTGAGTAATTGATCAAACGTCTTCTGTTCATTTTGGATGGAAGCTTCAATGGCAGCCAATGAACTGTCTGCAGATCTTATTTGTGGTCTTAAACTGCTATCGAGTTGCTGGTATTCCTTGTCCAGCTTTTCATACTCTCTTTTCTTTGCTGCTGCAACCGATGCCACACCTACTTTACCGGTGCCACCCGTTCCATCTGTCTCAGCAATAAAATTATCTCTGGATGCAGATACCTCTTTATACTTTGTGTCAAGCTGTTGCTGCAGTGCTTGTTTTTTTGCTTCAACTTCCAGCTTTTGTGCAGCAAATAAAGTATCCTGCTGTTGACGCTTATCTCTTTTCTTTTGTTCATTATCCAGCGATATCTGCAGCTGCACTTCCTTATTAAAGAGATACAGCAAAGCAGGTTGGGCCATAAATAAGCCAATCGTAAGAGCCAGTAATCCACGAAACAGAAAAGGCCAGATTTTGTGCTTGTTGTATTTGTCAATTCCTTTGATCAAAGCACGGTCTATTCCTAAGACAATGGCACCCATAAAAATGCCGAGCAAAGCAGAAACAAAAATGTTAGATACTACGGTGCTGAAGAAATAAGTCCAGGCCAAAGTAGCAAACAACCATGTTCCCAATACCGTCATCCCGATAATGGCATATCGGTTCCTGTCAACCGTACATTCCTTTAATAATTCCTCTTCTGCTGTGGCCAGCCACCAGAGAAATCTTGTAAAACCCGAGGGAACATAACCATCCCTCTGAGAAAATGAGCCAACACTTTCCTGCATAGAATAATCGTTTAGATCAATTGGTGGTTGAAATTTGAAGTAGTTGAAGTGAGAGATAGTAAAGAAACGACGAAATGACTGGATTATTGATAAATGATGGTGTTTTATAATTCGTTTAACCAAAAGCCATTACCACCCATCGGAATCAGCAACCATTCACCATTGACCTCCAGCAAACTCATTTGCCCATCTCAGGCTGTTCCATACCTTTGCCGCCTAATTTTATAGGGTTAAAATGAAGACAGATAAGAATACTATCATTGGTTTTGTGCTGTTGTTTGTACTGTTCATGCTGTATTTCTGGTATAATAACGACCAGCAGAATAAATACCTGGCAGAGAAAAAGCGGGTCGAAGATTCTACTGCCAAAGCCAACATCGGAAAACAACCAATCATTGATACTAACAAAGCAAGAGTTGATTCGATATACCAGGATTCGGCAGCAAGAGTGAATGCTGCAGGAGGATTCCAGGGTGCAGCACTTGGATCAGAGCAACTGGTGGTGGTAGAGAACGACCTGATAAAAGCCAGCTTCTCTAATAAAGGTGGTGTATTGAAACAGGTAGAGCTGAAGAAATACAAGTCATGGGATAGCGCACAAGTGATACTGGGAGGGGAACAGCAAAAGCTTGGATATTCTATCAACACAGACAATCGTTCGGTGCAGACCTCAGATCTTTATTTTACTCCCTCAGAAATTATCGCTAACAGTGATGGAACCAAAACACTGTCTTATAGTGTTTCGGCACCTGATGGAAGAGCCATCAAGCATATTTATACCATTCGTCCGGCTGATTATATGATCGACTGGAACGTAGAGATAACAGGTGCTGATAAACTGCTTACCCAAAACACCATGAACATGGAGTGGGCTGTTCAAATGAAACAGCACCAGCGTGATATTAAGTATGAAAGACAACAGACCAATCTCTGTTACATGGAAGGGGATAGTTATGATTTTACCCGTGCAGAAGGTGGTGTGGACGAAACCCTGGAGAACGTAGACTGGCTCAGTTACAAACAACAGTTCTTTAATACTACCATTATTCCAAAGCTGAAGTTTGAAACAGCAAAGTCGGTATGGAGCAATAATGAAGATTCAACACACAGCCTGTTTGTTGCTAATTCAAATATGAAAGTAAAAATGCCTGTTACTGCTAACAGTAGTGCAGCATTTCAATTGTATTACGGACCGAACGATTATCGCATATTAAAGAGTTATGATAATGGCATGATGAATATTGTTGACCTCGGTTCAGGCATATTCGCATTCGTAAAATACATCAACAGGTATATCATCATACCGGTGTTTGATTTCTTCGCCAGCTTTATCAGCAACTTCGGATGGGTTATCGCTTTACTTACATTGTTCATCAGGCTGGTAACATCTCCTTTAACTTATAAGAGTTACCTGAGTGGTGCCAAGATGAAAGTGCTTCGTCCTGAACTGGATGAATTAAAGAAAAAATTCGGGACCGATCAGCAGGGTTTTGCCATGGAGCAAATGAAGTTGTTCAGGGAGGCAGGTGTTAGTCCTTTGGGTGGATGTTTACCAGCTTTACTGCAGATACCGATCTTCTTTTCATTGTATAGTTTCTTTAACTCGAACCTATCTGTAAGAGGCCAGTCGTTTTTATGGGCTGATGATCTTTCTCAGTATGATGTGATCACAACGATTCCTTTCAATATTCCTTTCTACGGAGATCATGTAAGTTTGTTTACACTTACTGCAGTTGTTACCAGCTTCCTGATCTCGATCTATAATATCAGCATGACGCCTACACAGGATAATCCCGTGTTGAAGTACATGCCATATATTTTCCCGTTTGTATTATTGTTCATCTTTAACAGTCTTCCTTCGGCATTAACATGGTATTATACTGTATCGAATATCATTACGCTTGGATTACAGTATATCATCCAGAACTATATCATCAACCACGATAAGATACTTGCTGAAATAGATCTGAAACGTAAAACCCCAAAGAAGAAGAGTAAGTGGGCAGAACGCTATGAACAGATGATGGAAACACAGAAACAGGTACAGAACTCCAAACAGAAAGGTAGTCAAACTAAAAGATAATGTTAAGCGTAAAGCATAATATAAAGCCCTGTAGCAATACAGGGCTTTTTTGTGTATCATTGGCATGGATTTGTTGTTATAACCTATATAATATGAAATATCTACTGAGTCTTTTATTACTTGTTACCGTTACTGCAAATGCACAGGTAAAACAGCCTAAAGTTGTTACAGAATGTACAGTTGATTTCACTGTTTCACTGGGTGAAGGTGATGCAGCAAATGCACAGCAATCATCAATGGTGTTGTATGTAAAAGGACAACAGAGCAGGTTGGATTTTAAGACTCCTTCATTCACACAGATTAAGTATTATGATGGCAAAACAAAATCTGCCGTGATATTACAGGATCTTGGTGCAACAAAACTTCGCAGAGACCTGGATAGTGCCAAATGGAACCAGTTGAACAAACAATATGAAGGATTATCAGTCGTGTTTACTGATGAAACAAAAACAATCCTTGGGTATGAATGCAGGAAAGCCAATATTACTTTGAAAGATGGCTCAACGTATTCATTGTTTTACGCCACAGAGATCGTTCCTTCAAGCAAAGAATATGAATTCCAGTTCAGAAGTATTCCTGGTTTTGTATTAGAATATGAAGCTGCAGCTGATGGCAGTAACAGGAAAGTAAAATACACAGCAACAAAGATCAATCTTAGCCCGGTTCCGGCTTCGAAATTCGAACTACCTAAGAGTGGTTACAGAGTTCTTTGAGATGTTAACGGATAGAAGGAGCAGAAGGTGTTTTAAATAAAGGTGCTTTTACCTTGTATTTATAAGGATAAACATAAGTAGTGTTACCGTTCTGGTAACGAATCACCGAGTTTACCTGTAAACTATTGTCCTTACCTTTTTTTACAGAAAGAAATTGAGATCCTTTAAACTGCGATTTAGTTGCAGCAGCGCCAGATAAAGTAAAGCTCTTTGCCTTACTCATATTCTTTAAAGTGAAATTTGATTTGCCGGATTTTTCGGTGGTACCTGTACCAAATGCAATATGTCCCGCAAAAACCAGCAGGAGCGCTATTATAACTTTGGTATATGTCAGGCCTTTTTTCATTTCTTTCACAAAGATAGGGTTTTTGAAACATTTAACAACAGCCTATCTGAATTAGTAAGACGTTAACATTAGAAAAAAGTTACATCAGAATTGGAAAAATATATTTTTCCGCTTACATTCAATAAACGAACGTGTATGAGGCCAGATCATAACGAAGAAGATGAAAGAGAAGATATTAATGAGTTGCTCAAGCACTATAGGAACCTTAAAACCGGCCGAAGCCACACTTTCCTCGAAGAAGATTCCTTTGAAAGTATTATCAATTATTTTGACGATCACGACGACCTGAACCAGGCTATTGAAGCCGTAGAGATTGGTTTAGAGCACTTTCCGTATTCCTCACAACTAAGAATTAAAAAAGCCGACCTTTTACTGGCCACCCGGAAATACCAGGAAGCCCTTGACCTCCTGGAATCTGCCGCTTTGTTCGACAGCAGCAATGTGGACCTCTATATTTTAAAAACAGATGCTTACCTGGCATTGGACCAGCAGGAAAAAGCAGTGGAAATACTCCAGGAAGCGCTGCAACTATTTGACGGTGAAGAAAGAATAGATCTTTTGTTCGAACTGGCTGATGTGTATGATGATTACGAGGAATTTGACAAAGTGTTTGATTGCCTGAAGCTTATACTGGAAGAAGATGCTACCAATGAAGAAGCTTTATACAAAATATGCTTCTGGACAGATTTCACCGGTCGAAACGAAGAAAGTATTAAGCTGCACCAGCATATAATTGAAGAATATCCTTTCAGTGAACTGGCCTGGTTTAATCTTGCTGCTGCTTACCAGGGATTGAAATTGTACGAAAAAGCTATAGATGCCTACCAGTATGCCATAGCCATTGATGAAAAGTTCGATTATGCCTATCGGAATATGGGTGATGCTTACCTGCGACTCAGAAAGTACAGGGAAGCAATTGAATCATTGGAAAAAGTGCTGGAATTATCAAGACCAGAAGATGTGATCTATGAAGCCATTGGCCATTGTTATCACCGGATGGATAACTATGCACAGGCAAGATTTCACTATAAAAAAGCAGTGCATTTAAACCCGGAAGACAGTAAGCTGCATTATAAGATAGCCGTTACCTACATGCTGGAAAACCAGTGGAGCAATGCCATTAAGAATCTTGAAAATGCAATGAAAATCCATCGCAATCTCCCGGATTATAATCTTGCCATGGGTGAATGTATGTTGCAACTGGACCGTTACAAAGAAGCGATACAGTATTTCGGCAACGTGGTAAGATTAAAGCCGAAGAACAAAGCAGGATGGGAAGCACTGATCAAATGTTTATACAAAGGTGAGTTTTATGAAGAAGCTGTAGAACAATGCGAGGCAGCCATGAAGATCACTGAAAAATCGATATTCATTTTTTACTACGTAGCTGCATTATTTGCATTGGGCAGATCAAAAGAGGCTTTATTGCAATTGGAAAAAGCAATGGAAAAGTCGCCTAAGCTTTTAAAGAAGCTGGTAGAAATCAATCCTGCTATTTTACAAAACAACCAGGTGGTTGATATTGTTGCGAGGTATAAGAAAGGGAGAAAGATCTGAGTGGAGAGTTGAGCGTTAAGCGTGTACTGAGGACAATCATGAGAACTCTAAACTGATTCACTTATTTTTGCCGCCAAGCAATCAAAACCGATCATGAATTTTAATCTCACTCAAATACCCCACAGACATCCAAAGCCAAGGAAATCAGGTATCACCATGGTAATGGATAAAGGCCTTAGTGTTACGGAAGCGCAGAATTTTTTAAGTGTGGCGCATCCGCATGTTGATATTGTGAAGCTGGGCTTTGGTACTTCATTCGTAACTCCTAACCTAAGGGAGAAGATTGAAGTGTATCGTTCATATGACCTGCCTGTATATTTCGGAGGTACTTTATTCGAAGCCTTTTTGATCCGCAACCAGTTTGATGATTATATAGCTGTATGCAAAGATTTTGGCATTGAGTATATGGAGGTGAGTGATGGTTCTATTACTATACCACATGCAGAGAAGTGTGGATATATTGAAAAGCTCACCAAATACGGAACGGTATTAAGTGAGGTGGGTAGCAAAGATGCTGCACATATTATTCCTCCATACAAATGGATCGAATTGATGAGAGCTGAACTGGAAGCTGGTTCTACTTACGTAATTGCTGAGGCAAGAGAAGCAGGTAACGTAGGTATTTACAGGGGCAGTGGTGAGGTAAGAGAAGGTCTTGTACAGGAAATATTAACGCAGATACCGGAAGAGAAGATCATCTGGGAGGCACCACAAAAAGCACAGCAATTGTATTTCCTTGAGCTGATCGGGTGCAACGTAAACCTCGGTAATATCGCACCAAATGAAATGATTCCACTGGAGGCAATGAGAATAGGATTAAGAGGGGATACTTTCCATCTATACCTCGATAAAGCAGAAGGTGCATGAGATTGTTTGGCCTGGTAGGCTTTCCATTAACGCACAGCTTCTCAAAAAAATATTTTGATGAGAAGTTTGATCAGGAAGCTATACAGGACTGTGCATTTGAAAATTTCCCGCTAAAAAATATTGATGAAGTGCGGCAATTGATCAATGATCATCCAAACCTGGAAGGATTTGCCGTGACAATTCCTTATAAAAAAAAGATCATTCGTTTGTTAGATGAGGGAACAGATGCAGTGAGACAAATGGTAGCATGCAACTGTGTGAAGATTGAAGACGGTAAGCTCAAAGGATACAATACAGATGTTACCGGTTTTGAAATTTCATTTACTAAACATCTTCAACCCCACCATACAAAAGCATTGATCTTAGGCACCGGTGGTGGTGCCAATGCTGTGGCTTATGTGCTTGGTAAGCTTGGTATTGACTATTTATTTGTTTCCAGGAAGAAGGAAATACAACCGAAGACAATTTCATATAAGGCATTAGCAGAAGCATTATTCCAGGATCACACGGTGATCATTAATTGCACACCATTAGGTACTTACCCCAATAACGAAGAATATCCTGACATTCCCTACCATTACATCACACCACAGCATTATTTATTTGACCTGGTGTACAATCCCACGATAACAACATTCCTGCAAAAGGGAAAACAACAAGGAGCTGTTATTTGCAATGGATATGAAATGCTTGTGGTGCAGGCTGAAGAGAACTGGAAAATTTGGAACGAAAGATAAGAAGTGATGATGGCGTTAGTTCGCTGATCTTAAAGATTGAATTTTTTCCTTAGCTGCTATTGGCACACTCACCACTTTCTTCTTTTCATAATCAAAACACAGCATACCTGTTTTCGCTTTACAAGCAATAATGTTTCCTTCAAGTTCTATTTTGTAATACAGGTCAAATCCTCTTGTTGTAAAATCAGTTGCTGTAACAAATATCTCCACTTCATCACCATAGTTTAATTCTGCTTTGTATTCAAGTGCTGCATCAGCCATAATCAATCCAACACCTTCAAATTTCAATTCTTCGTAACCGTAAAACCTCAGGAACTGTTGCCTTGCTTCATGGATGAGTGAAAGAAAACTATCATTACCAACATGACCACCGTAATTAAGATCCGTGATACGTATTTTGATCTTTGTGCTGAAAGGAAAGGTTCGAGGGAGTTCTATTTTGATGCGGTTCATTGGGTGAATGGTGAATGGTGAATGGTGAATGGTGTGCTTACCGAAGATAAAATATTTCGATGAGGGTTAATATGCTGGTCAAGCCGAGAACAAAAAACACGATAAATCTTTTGCCTTTCGCTAAACCAATAATTGCTGCACAGAGAAGTAGTAAAAATCCAATGCTTAATATGAGATAAAAATTTGTTTCTTCCTCAAGGATATTTTGCTCAACCAATTTCCGATATAAACGAAATGTTCGCAAAGCCATCGTGAGCGAAAAGAAAACAGCGGCCAGACCTAGTATTTTAAATTCGTTTACTTTTCTGGTGTTCATGTTGCAGCTATTGAAGTTTGGGTTTGCTTCGTGCCTCGCAATGACGATAGATGTTTATTTTTTTAAACTATCAGCTATTATCAGTTATCCAACTGATTTCAGAAATCCGATCAGTTTATCTGTTGCTTTTCTCCTGTGGCTGAAAACATTTTTCTCTTCCATACGCATCTCAGCAAAAGTTTTATCACTTCCTGATGGAATAAAAACAGGATCATAACCAAATCCTTTTTCACCACGCTGATCGTGTATGATCGTTCCTTCGCAGATACCCTCAAACAAATGTTGTTCATCGTTCCAGATCAAACAGATCACTGTTCTGAACCTGGCTGTTTTATCTGTATGTGGTTCGAGGTTATGTAGTAACTTATCAATATTGCCCTGGAAATTTTTTTCATCACCTGCATACCTGGCACTCTTCACACCAGGCTCACCATTTAATGCTTTTACTTCAAGCCCGGTATCTTCACTAAACACATTTGTTTTTGATAAATTGTAGATCGTTGTTGCTTTTTCAACGGCATTTGCCTCTAACGTATCATGTGGTTCGGGTATATCAATATCAATACCTGCTTCTTTCAATGTAATGATGTTGAATTTGTTGCCCGTTACTTTTCTTATTTCAGCAACTTTATGCTGGTTATTTGTTGCAAAGATCAATGTGCTCATATGCCAAAAAGGTTTTTTAAACAAACCCATAGTTTACTTTTCTCCAGTTTTGCTGCTGTGCTGCTGCCTGTCATTTTAGTGAGAGATGCAGATTGGATATAAGAACAATTATCAAACTGCTGCACTTTATAATCAGGTATGCTGAAAGGCAAACCAATGGATGCCGTTTCTACTCCAAACAATAACACAACGGCCGGAGTCGTTTCTTTTTTCAGGATAACGTTGTTTACTTCCTGGTTGTGTTTATTAATGATGGCAACATCAGCAAGATTGAGTTTGCAGGCATTGAGTATTGCCGACAAAATTTCAAGTGAAGTATCATCCAGGTGAATGGCTGTTGGGTCATTTACAACAATGCTGATATTTTTTTTATTATTACCGAGATATGCCAGCGGTTTAGCAACTGCTGCATCGGTATTTTTAATGGCAACAGGGTTGACGAGAATCATCTCTTCTTTTGTTGCAGTATCCTGCCTGTTATTGCGTTTTTTTGGGGCATGTATCTCGTTATCAATCACCACTAAACTGTCTTTGTAAAGATCAGCCAGTAAAAAATCAGGCAGTATTATTTTCTCCGAATTCATTCTAATCAAATATTAACAAGCGTTAGCTTTTGGCGTAGTTTTTTTGTGTTTATTTGCATCAAATATATACGTTATGGTGGCTGCATTGGACATAAATATTACACGAGTAGAGCGAAGCAAACTAAACGAAATGAGCTTAGAGAACATTCCGTTTGGCAGGTATTACACGGATCATATGTTAGAAGCTGATTATGAAAATGGTGAATGGAAAAACATCGAGATCAAACCATACCAGCCTTTGCTTTTAGAACCATCTACTGCAGCATTGCATTATGGCCAGGCCATTTTCGAAGGCATCAAAGCGTATAAAGATGATGAAGGAAATGCTTTCATTTTCCGTCCGAAAGACAATTTCAAACGGTTTAACCTTTCTGCAGAAAGAATGCAGATGCCAACAGTTCCGGAAGATATTTTTATGGAAGGAATGAGAATGCTGGTAGATATTGATAAGAGCTGGATACCACAGAATAAAGATCATTCTTTATACATCAGGCCATTTATGTTCTCGTCTGACCCTGTGATTGGTGTGAAGCCTTCTGATTCCTATAAATTCATGATCATTCTAAGCCCGGCAGGTCCTTATTATAATCAACCGATCCGCATCTATGTAGAGGAAAAATATGTTAGAGCTGCACCAGGTGGAGTTGGCCAGGCGAAAGCTGCAGGTAACTATGGTGCCAGCATGTTTGCTACGGCTGAAGCGAAGAAAAATGGTTATGACCAGGTATTATGGACAGATGCCATCGAGCACAAATATGTACAGGAGATAGGCACCATGAACGTCTTCTTCATTATTGGAGATACGGCAATCACCCCTTCACTCGATGAAGGAACAATCCTTGGTGGTGTTACAAGAGACAGCGCCATGACCATTTTAAAAGAAATGGGCTTTAAGGTAGAAGAAAAGAGAATCAGCGTGGATGACCTGATCGATGCACATAAAGCAGGATTACTGTACGAGGTTTTCGGAACCGGTACTGCAGCAACCATTACACAGATCAAAGAATTGCGTTATAAAGATTATGTAATGGAGTTTGATGTGGAAAATTCCAGAACTGCTCCCCAACTTAAAAAGCTACTTACCGATATAAGAGAAGGTAAGGCAGCAGATAAATACGGTTGGATGTATAAGATATAATCACTTACCATTCATTTATTTCTGAAGCTCTGCCAACGGCGGAGCTTCTTTTTTTAGGGTAAATAATCTTTATGGTATTCTTTTCGTTTACAGTCTGGAAAACCATTTAGGCGATACATGAGATCAATTTTACTCCTCTTATCAATTATATGCTTATTCATCACTTCCTGCACAAAGGAAGCAACAACCTATGCTAAACTTCCGGCCCCGGAGGTTCGATCATACCTGCTAAAAACATCTTCAGGCGATACGGCAGGAATGTTCACGATAGGAACCAACAAAGAGGAAAAGACAATCATTACAGTAGATATGCTTAAAAAAAGCAATGTTTACGGAACAAGGTATGCCGCAACGGTTTGTTTTGCCGATAATAATAACTGTTATGTTTCGCTGGAAGATGTAAATGCAGTAATCGGTTATTCAGAAACGGTGGATGTAAAGGAACACACTACCGGTAAAATGCTGAAAGCTGAGGAACTGTTTCAAAAATCCGGCTATCGTTTAATGGTTCGGAACGGTAATGAAGTGATCGCTTTGGGTATTATCAGGTAAAATTAAGCCTCCCTCACACCCTAGTTTGCGAATTTTAGCAAATTCCTTTTCCGGTTTTTTGGAATTTCCCTTTCCTCCTGTTACCTTTGCCGTCCCAAAAAAATGGGATAAATTAAAAAGGTTCAATAATGCCTACAATACAGCAGCTGGTAAGAAAAGGCCGGGAAATCATCAGAGCAAAAAGCAAATCAAGAGCTTTAGATGCTTGTCCTCAACGTCGTGGAGTTTGTACAAGGGTGTATACCACAACACCTAAGAAGCCAAACTCGGCTTTACGTAAGGTGGCGAAAGTACGTTTGACCAACAAGATCGAGGTTATCGCTTATATACCTGGTGAGGGTCACAATTTACAGGAGCACTCGATCGTATTGATCCGTGGTGGTCGTGTGAAAGATTTACCAGGTGTTCGTTACCACATTGTTCGTGGTTCTCTGGATACTGCCGGTGTAAAAGACCGTAAGCAGAGCCGTTCTAAATACGGAACGAAGAAAGAAAAAGCGAAGAAGTAAGACCGATGTCTGATGTCCGAGGTAGGATGTCTGTTGTAAGAAAGACAATATTTTAATAACACAAGGCTGAGTAAAGTTTTAATACTTGAAGATGTTCAGCCATATAATAAAAATTAAATACAATGCGTAAAGCACAAGCCAAAAAATTACCCTTAGCTCCGGATGGTCGTTTCAACGACAAACTTGTTACCCGTTTTATCAACAACCTGATGTGGGATGGTAAGAAGAGTACTGCCATCAATATTTTTTATGATGCGATTGATAAGATGACTAAGACAACCGGCGAAGACGGTTATGAAATCTGGAAAAGAGCTTTGGCGAATGTTACTCCCGCTGTTGAAGTTAAAAGCCGCAGAATTGGTGGTGCTAACTTCCAGATTCCTTCAGAGGTTCGTGCCGATAGGAAAATATCGCTGAGCATTAAATGGCTGGTTCGTTACAGCCGTGAAAGAAACGGAAAAACCATGGCTGATAAGCTTGCTAATGAATTGATTGCAGCCAGTAAAGGTGAAGGTGCCGCTTTTAAAAAGAAAGAAGATACCCATCGTATGGCTGAAGCGAACAAAGCTTTCTCTCACTTCAAGATTTAATCGAATACGAATTTTTTATAATAAAGCCACTGCCAAGTGGCTTTTTTTATTCCCCAAATTCTTCAACATTAGAGTGGTATTAAAAATCAGACATTGTTTTTTTTAAGGGGGAAATGTTAAAAATATTCCTACTTTTAAAGCCCTTAACAGAATTCCTGAAGTACCGATGTTGTTCCTTTTATTACGGACATGTTCCGAGATTTGTTTTTCATGCCTTCGCTGGTGAAACGCAAGTGTAATAAACTGTGATATTACGGAAGATCTTATTGGAGTTTTGTTAAATGCTTTAATCATTTATCAATAACCAGGGATCATGAGAAATTTTTTACTACTGCTTGTAGTTGTTTTGGGATTATCTAAGACTGCGTTTTCTCAAACAGACATTTCAATAGGCACCGGAACAACAGGTAATACCGGTACCGGATATCCAGCTCCTTTGCAGGACTGGTACGAGGGTAGCCGTGCTCAATACCTGTTTCGTGCTTCAGAATTAATTTCAGCAGGTATGTCGCCAGGTGTTATCACCGCGCTGAAATTAAACGTGGTTAACATGAATACTTTCTCCGGAGATATGCAGCAATTGCAGGTCAAGATCGGAGGAACCACCGCTACAACTCTTACCAGTACGTGGGAAGCTACTACTCCTGTATTTGGCCCTGTAGACTATACGCCAACATTAGGAATAAACACATTTACATTCAGCGCACCATTTTTCTGGAATGGTTCGGATAATATAGTGATTGAAATCTGTAATGGTTTAGCGGGTAACGAAACCGACGGATTACAGCATTACACCAATAACGTTACAGTGCCATGGACCACAGGTCTTGCATTCAATGGTTCTCATACCTATCGTTTGGATAATGCCGGTAATCTTTGTGCTCAACCAGATATTGCAGACAATGGGCTGGGATCGCAAACTACCCGTCCTAATATGACTTTTTCCTGGACTTCAGCTACTGCATGTTCGGGTGTTCCCAATGGAGGTACTGCTAACTCCAGCATCACAAATATTTTATGTCCCGGTGCAAGCTTTACTTTAGGTGTTTCAGGACAAACACTGGCATCCGGTCTTAGCTATCAGTGGGAGTCTTCGACTGATAACGTAACATTTGCCCCGATGGCCGGAGCGAATACGATCAATCATACCTTAACGCAAACAGCTTCTGTAATGTATTACAGGGTTGTAGTAACATGTACCAATCCCGGGGGTGGCAGTGCTCCAAGTGCTGCTGTAATGGTAACGAATGGCTCTGGACCAACTTATGCTGCATTACCATTTTCTGAAAGTTTCGAGACGAACTGGATGAATACCTGTAATACCCGTGAGATCCCGAATAATAGCTGGAGAAATACACCAGGTACCGGTAATCCTTCGTGGAGAAGAAATGATGATGGCGCCGCCGCAGCATGGACAACACCTGCAACCGGTGCTTACACTCCAGCTTCTACTGCCGGAACATATTCAGCAAGATTCCATTCTAACAATGCACCTGCAGCTTCTACCGGAACATTTGATCTGCATTTGAATGCTGCTACTGCAGCTACCAATAAGCGATTGTTATTTGATTTTATCAATACATCCGGAACAGATTCTCTTTCTATACACCTGTCTACAAACGGGGGTACTTCTTTTGTGAGATTGGATAGCGTACAAACAAGTGCAGAATGGAGAACAAAAGCCGTTGTATTCAGTTCAACTTCTGCCACTACTATTCTCCGTTTTATTGCGTATTCCGATGATGGTACAACTGATATTGGTTTAGATAATCTAAGAGCTACTGATTTTGATGATTGTAACGGAACACCAGTTGCCGGTACCGCCACTTCAACAGCACCTGCAAATGTTTGTGCCGGTGTACCATTTACCCTGAGTGTAACCGGGCAAACCGATGCCAACCTGCTCACTTACCAGTGGGAAGCTTCTACCGATGGTGGTGCAACCTGGACTCCGATAGCAGGAGCTAATACGATTACCTATGTAGCCACTCAAAATACTACGACTATTTACAGGTTGCGAATTACCTGTACAAATGGTGGAGCTTTTGCTAATTCTGCTACCGTAACTGTAACAAGCCCGCCAATACCAAATGGCGTATATACTATTAATAAAAACAATGCTACTGACTGGCCTACGGGAACCAACTTTAATTCATTTGCTGCGGCCTATGCATCTATGTCATGTGGTGTAGGTGGCCCGGTAACATTTAATGTAGTAGCAGGTACCGGTCCTTATAACGAGCAGTTGATTATGTTGCCGATCAGGAATACGAATGCTACCAACACGGTAACGTTCAACGGTAATGGCGAAACAATCACTTTTGCTACGACAGCTGCAGAAAGAGCTGTAATTAAATTAAGAGGTGCAGGATTTATCAGGATAGAAAATCTTGTGATTGTTCCTACCGGAACAAATGCTTATGGTGTGCAGTTGGTGAATGATGCTGATTCTAATATCATTCGTAACAACACCATCAACCTCAGCCTTACTTCTACGGCAACTTCTGTAGCAGGTATCGTAATGAGCGGATCTGAAACAGATGCGATCGGTACAGGTACTACTACAGCTTTACATGCTTTCAACGAAATACTTACCAATACCATCAATGGTGGATATTATGGTATCACCTTAACTGCAACCCCTGCAGGTGGGGCCAATATCAACAACAGGATATATGGTAACACCGTCAGAGATTTCCATCAATATGGTATTTATATTGCCGGTAGTGGTAATACAATCATAGATTCTAACCAGATCAACAGGCCGAATAGAACGGTTACTGCTACTACAGTTGATGGTATTTATTTTACCACGCAAAGTAATAATGCAAGGGTTAGCAGGAACAGGATCACCAATCCTTTTGGTGGGCTTGCTGCACCAGCCACTGCTACGTTCAATGGTATCAACTTTAACAGTGCTTCTGCTTCTGCCGGTAACGATAATATCCTCAGCAATAACCTTGTTGGAAATATTACCAATTCTAACGGACCGATCAATGCTTTGGCAAACACTAGTTCTAACAGCGTATCGTATTTCCATAACACCGTTTCTTTAGACGAGGGTACCTCAACTGCAACGGGTGCAACAAGAGGGCTTTCTGTAACCGGAACTGCAGATGGTATTATCTTCTATAACAACATGATCAGCATTACCAGGGGTGGTGCCGGACAAAAGCATGGTATTTATGTCGGTAGCACACCATTACTGGGAAGCGATTATAACAACGTTTATGTAAATGCCACCAACGGTCATTTTGGTTTCTTTGCCAGTAACAGAACAACACTGCAGGCATGGCAGACTGCCACTAATTTTGACGCTGCTTCATTCTCATTGAACCCGGTATTCCTGAGCCCTGCAACAGGAGATTTCTGTTCAGCAAATGCAGGTATCGATAACAAGGGTCTTTACATAGGTGTAGACAACGATATCAATAATAACCTAAGAAGCTTTACAACACCAGATATTGGTGCATTCGAATGTACACCTCCGGCTTGTACCATTCCTGTAGTAACAGGAACAACAGTTGTTACACCTACAACTATTTGCCAGGGTCTCCCGGTATTGTTAAATCTTAATATTGGCGCTTACGGATCTGGTCAGACATTCCAGTGGCAGTTTTCTCCTGATAATGTTGTGGCATACGCAAACCTGGGTGATCCGAAACAAACACCGGATACCATCATCACGGCCAGCACAACGATGTGGGTGAGAGCAATGATAAAATGTGCTACCGCTACAGAATACAGTACCCCGGTGCTGTTAACTGTTAATCCTGCTTTCCCTTCAAGCTTCTATACCATCAATAAAACCTTACCAACCAATTATACCGGACCTGGAACAGGCTTTAACTTCAATTCTTTCAATGATGCTTATAATGCAATGGCTTCCTGTGGTATTTTGGGTCCTGTTGTATTCGATGTAGTAGCAGGAACCGGGCCTTATGAAGAAAGGCTGAAGATGGACAGCATCAGGGGCGTGAGTGATATCAACACCATTACTTTTAATGGTAATGGCAACGTGATTACATTCGGCGCTGCGGCTCCACATTTACCAACATCTGCAGACAGGGCAGTGATTAAACTTACCAGGTTAGATCATACTACCTTCAATAACCTCGTGATCGACGCCAGCAATGGAGTTTCATGGGGTTACGGAGTGCAACTGCACAATAATGCTGACAGTAATACATTCCGTAACTGTACTATTATTACATCTGCCACTTCAACCAGTAATGCTTTTTCAGGTGTGGTAATCAATGCTACTGATGCTGGTCCGAACACTACCGGTAACACATTCTGCGATGGTAACCGTTTCGAGGGCAATACCATCACAGGTGGATTTTACGGTGTAACATTAGTTGGTGGAACCACAGCTGCAACGGCCATTGAAAATAACAGGTTCCTCAGCAATACAGTGCAGGAATTCTATTCTACCGGTTTCTACATTGCCGGAACAAATAATACGATTATTGACAGCAACACCATTACCCGTCCAACTAGAGCAACATTTGCTGCCACTACAGGTATATTCTCAACCGCTGCTGCGAACAATGGTTTAATAATTTCCCGTAACAGGATTAGAAATCTTGCGGGTGGAAATCCAATAACAACGGTTCAACAATATGGTATATACCACAACATTGACCAGGCCGCTAGTACGCCGAGCATCGTCGTAAATAACCTGATCTCTGATCTTGGCGGTAATGGTATTATCTACGGATTGTATAATGTTGGTGCTAGTAGTGTGCATTATTATCATAACACAATTTCACTGGATAGTGCGAACAGTACCGCTACCAGTGCAACAAGAGGTTATTTTCAACAGTCTGTTGCTACAGGTTTAGAGTTCAAAAACAATATCATCACCATTAAGCGAGGTGGTACTGGTCTGAAACATGCGATTTACTTTGATAATACAACATCGGATATCGTTTCTAACTACAACAATTTCTATGTAAATGCTCCAAATGCGCATATCGGTTTCTGGACAGCCAACAGAACAACACTGGCTGACTGGCAAACTGCAAGTACGGAAGATGCCAACTCAATAAACTTTGATCCTTTATACCAGAACCCTGCAGCAGGTGATTATCGCCCAAGTATTCAAACGGTAGATAATCTTGGTACAACATCAACCTCAGTGCCTGTTACTATTGATATACTGGGTGTAGCAAGAAGTGCTACCCCAGATATGGGTGCATTTGAATTCAACGCAATTGCATGTGTGAATCCTCCAACCCCGGGTGTAGCTTCTGTAACACCGGGATCGAACGTTTGTTTACAGGATCCGATCGTTTTAGATATTACAGGTCACTCACCTTTAGGTACACTTACTTTCCAATGGTTTAGTGGTCCTACATCAACCGGTCCGTGGACAGCTATCAGCCCGGTTCAGTTTGGTCCGCAGTTTAACACCATTACGGGTGTAGACACCTGGTACAGGGCTGCTGTTACCTGTAGCGGAAACACTGTTTATACCAATGCAGTACAGGTGGTATTGAATAATGTAGTGTTAGCTGGAACGTATACCATTGGTAACGGACCAACAACATGGCCTGGTCCTCCGGGAAGCAACTTCGCGAACTTCCAGGATGCAGTTACTGCGATGAATTGTGGAATTACTGGTCCGGTGGTATTTAATGTTGCCAGCGGCACATATAATGAGCAGATAAGAATCGGTAATATCCGGAACACTTCTGCTGTTAATACAGTTACATTCCAGAGTGCAACAGGAAATGCTGCAGACGTAAACCTGACTTATGGTTCTACGCTTGCAGCTGCCAACTATACCTTGAAACTTGACAGTGCGAGTTATTTTACTTTCCGTAAGATCACCATCACTGCATCAGATCCTGTGTTTGGCAGAGCGGTTGAATTTGCTGGAAGGGCTTCTTTTGACAGTCTTGTTCAATGTAACATTGTTGCTCCTGCAGTAATCAATACCTCTAATAATGCGGCAGCAGTTTATGCTACTTCATTGAGAGGAACCAATAATACCATCAAGGGAAATACAATATCTAATGGTGCTATGGGTATCTACTGGTTTGGAACCAACGCTGCTAATCCAAGTTTTGATCACCTGATAGACAGTAACACTGTAAATGGTGCCTATTTCTATGGTATTTATGCGAATTTCCAAAGGAACATCATGATCCGCAAGAATACAGTAAATGTGTCTGCACCATTATCAGCTACTTCTTACGGTATTGCCCTTTCTGACTGTGATTCTACATATGATGTGGTTAACAATATTGTGAATATTAATAATGCCGTTACCAATGTTTATGGTATACACCTGAATAATAATGACAGGGCAGTAAATGGTCGTGCATTGATACATGGAAATACTGTTACGGCAAGTACAGGTAATACTGCAGGCATCTGGGGTATGTATGTAAATAATGCTGCATTCGCCACTTCATTCCATGAAGTAGTGAACAATGTGTTCTCGATCAACACTACCGGAACTACTGCTTATGGTATTTTCAACAACAACGTATCTAATGGTAATTATTACAATAACACCGTTAATAATACCAGCCCTAACGGTACTGTAACGAACGCTGCCGCAAGATTTGAAAATTCCACAGCGGCAAATGTTGATGTTCGCAACAACATTTTCTCGCATAAAGGTGGCGGAAGAGCATTGTATGTTCAGAATTCGAACAACACCCAGATGTTCAACTATAATATGTTGTATACTTCCGGTGCGGTGCTTGTACAAAGAGCAAATCCTGCAGGCAGTTATGCAACACTTGATGCATGGACAACAGCCAGCAACAATGATAAATGGTCAATTGTTATTGAGCCTGCATTCATCAGCAATACCGATCTGAAACCGAATCTTACCAACCCTGATGTTTGGGCGATGCATGGAAGAGGTGTACAGATCACTGGCAACTCATTTGATTTTAACGGCAATTATCGTCCGCAAACACTTACTGAAGGTGTGCCTGACCTGGGAGCTTATGAATTCTTCCCAACTGCACAACCAACAGTATTAGTAGGAACACCGGCTGCACCCGGACCGAATGTTACACAGGTATTCATGTATGGAACTGATACGGTAGCAAAAGTTACCTGGAAAGCAACGAATTTCCCTGCAACAGCTACGGCACAGCGTTACTCCGGTGTTGAACCAGGAGATCGTCCATATCCAAACGTAACAGATTCTATGTTCTTCTATACGAAGTTGAATGTAGGTGCGGTTCCTAATAACTACGAATACTCGATGAAGCTGTTCTACCTCGATCCTTGGCAGGGTTCAATTCCGAACCAATACATGATCGGTTTAGGAAGAAGAAGCGGTGATGGAAGTGCATGGGTAGTAGGATTTAGCAGCAGGGTAGATGTAAACGCTAAAACAATTAATCAGCCGGATATCACTGGTAATATGGATAGGTTCACAGGATTCATCAATCCTTACGCTCCTCCTGTATTACCTGATAAAGACAGTTCTAACAGGGGTAAACGTTTCTGGGTAGCTTATCCAAACAACAACCTCAATGGTGGAACTACGCAGCAAATGGTAATATACCTGAGTGCAGAGGAGGCAGCAAATGTTACAGTAAGGGTTAACGGAACCACATGGATTCGTAACTACTCTGTACCTGCTAATACTGTTACAGTAACAGAATATTTACCAAAGGCAGGAGCAGATAATGCACACATCCAGACTGCGGGTCTTTTCGACAGGGGTATCAGCATTGAAAGCGATGTGCCGATTGTTGCATATGCTCACGTTATTGGAAGTACTACGTCTGGTGCATCTATGTTAATGCCTGTAGGGGTATGGGGTTATGAGTACAGAACACTAAACATCACGCAGAGTAGTTGGGCAAATGCAAAATCATATTTCTATGTAGTATCTGATAAAGACAATACTGTTGTAGAAATAACACCAAGCATTGCGGTAGAAAATCCGGGGATGACTGCAGGTGTGCCTTATACAGTAACACTCAACCGTGGTGAAGTATTCCAGGTACTTGCCCAGTCAGGTACTGCAGATATTAGCGGAAGTACTGTTAAGTCTATTCCTAATTCAAGCGGTGTTTGTAATTCTATTGCCGTATTTAGCGGATCTGGACGTACGAATTTCACCGTTCCATGTTCTGGCGGTGGTGATTTTGTAATGCAGCAAAACTTCCCATCAACTGCATGGGGTAAACGTTACCTGACAGCTCCAACATCTCTCAGCACTGCGGCGAATAATTTAACGATAAATGCGATCAGGATCGCAGTAAAAGATCCAGCCACTCAAGTGCTGGTAAACGGAGCTCCGATTACTGCACCATACAATGCAGCTGGCTATTATTACCAGTACACCAGCGGTACGGCAGATTATATTACAGCGGATAAACCAATCATGGTTGCCCAGTATATGAGTGGTGCCTGCAGTGGTGTGGGTGACCCGGAAATGATGTACATCAGCCCGATAGAACAGGGAATTAATAAAGTAGGTTTCTATAGGAATAACGAAGAATCGATCGACGTGAATTATCTAACCATGATCATTCCAACGCCAGGTCTTGCTTCACTGGTAATAAAAGATGGTGCGGTTGTTCAGACACCGGATCATGTTTATGCCCATACAAATCTTCCTGGCTATTCTGTAGTGGTGAAACGCTGGCCATCTGCCAAGCAACAGGTAACTGTTGAATCAGATTCAGCATTCACTGGTATCACATATGGCCTAGGTTCTGTAGAAAGTTATGGTTATAACATAGGTACACTTGTTAAGAACATACAGGCTTTTGGTGGAGTTACTGTACCTGGTGGTAATGGCAGTGAATACACATGTTCAGGTACCCCATTTGTATGGACTGCATTCTTGCCTGTAATTCCAACAAAACTGACGTGGAATTTCAGTGGCGTAGCGAATCTCTCTCCAAGCACAGATGTAGTGATCAATGCACCTGTTCCAACAGGTACACGATTCATTAATGGAACCCTTTATTACGAGTTTGCATTATCACAGCCATATACATTCTCAACAACCGGTATCTATCCGGTAAAAATCGATTATGAACACCCGGATATTGAAAGTTGTGACAATACAGGCTCGGACCTTATATATGTTCAGGTAGTGCCTGCACCTAAAACCAACTTTACCATATCTTTCTCTGGCTGTGAAGGAGATCTTGCAACCTTTACCGGGGAAAGCACAACAGCAAACGGAGTTGCCATCAGTACATGGGAATGGACCTTCCATACTGGTGCTACTGCAACAGGCCAGGTGGCGAGTTTAGCTTTCCCAACACCGGGCACATATAATGTGAACTTACACACCAAAACACCTGATGGTTGTATCGGGGACAGCGTCAAGCAGGTTGTGGTTAATCCACGACCAGTAGCGGATGTGATCAGCGATTCAATTGCAGTTTGTGCAGGTACCGACGCAACATTCACGATACAAACACCATTGGCAGGTGCTACTTATAATTGGTACACCACAGCATCTGGCGGAACACCGATAACCACAGGCACAGGATTTACGGTATCACCAAACGGAACAACTTTTACCGTTCATAATGTTACTGCTTCAGGAACTTATTATGCCGAAGGATTGTCGTCATCTGGTTGTATCAGTAACAGCCGTGTAGAAGTAGAGGTAGAACTGGTAACACAATTTGCTCAACCAGTGGTGACTGCAACAGGTTCTACTGCAACAAGCGTAACGTTCAGCTGGACGGCAGTTACAGGTGCTACAGGATATGAGGTTTCCCTGGATAATGGCACTACGTGGATCACGCCAAGTTCTGGTGCCACAGGATTAACACATACTGTTTCTGGTCTTGGAACACTTGCTACGGCAACAATACAGGTGAGAGCCATTGGAAGTCTTCCTTGCCAGGCAAATACGTCTGTTCCGGTTTCAGGCTGTGCT
>JAKFCX010000041.1:0-48678 GCA_036676415.1 Chitinophagaceae bacterium | reverse complement strand
TTCACAATAATCAGTTTACAAATCCAGCAAGGCTATGGAAAAACTATTTTAAATCCTATAACTTAGAACTTTGACTATTATCAAAATCATCTATTAACCGTAAACTTTTTTTAGGACGATACAGTCTGTTGAGCTAAAAATTCTTAGAGTAGGTGAGATTAAAATCTGGAGATATTCTTAATTCTGCAGAAAGGCTATCAAACTGGCTTTTTGTTAATGGACCATATATTGGCTTATCCTGAAAACTATTTTTGGTTCTTTCTATGATATAGTAGTGTGTAATAGTCTGATTGATTTTTGTGGATGAGTCAGAATACACTGGATGTTGTTGGGCATAAATAAATTTGTTATTATGTCCAACCGCAAAAATGAAAGCCGGAATAAGTTCTTCACCTTTGCTGATGGTTCGTGTTTCTTCGAGATCTATCCATCCAATTTCATAATCATCCACTATCGGATCTAAATCACTATCCCATAAACCAAAGCAGCTAGTAAAAAGAATCCCAATAAATATAGATAGGTAGGTGATCTTCATACTAATTCGTAAACGTCAGCTTAAAATGCAACAACACAAAACCCAGTAAAAACACAATTGAATAACAACGATAACCGATTTTGCATTTAAAAATTAAAGATTTTCCCATTCATTTCGTGTAATCCCTGCTTGTTTTAAAATCTTCGTCAGCAGATTTACTCCGATATCGCTTTGATGTGGATTTGGTATAGTAAGCCTGAGTTGTCCTTTGATCATGAATTGGTGTTTACCTCCTGAATATGGCCCATCGAAACCAGCTTTTTTCAAATATGAAATCAACTCGTTTCGTTTAACAGGTTTGATGGGAGGCATCAGGCTACACGCTTAATTTCAAGAGAAATATTATCAATTGGAGGAACTGGTAAATTTTTATGGATACTAAGCAGAAGCCAATCCTCTAATACGGACTCCAATTCATTTCGGCAATCCTCTAGGTTTTGAGATGTTGCATATACACCTTCAAATCCTGGAATTTCACCATAATACAATCCATCATCTGGTAACAACTCGTATTTGGCTTTACGCATAGCTGCATTGATGTAATCTAATATCATGGTTATTGCTTTGATCCTAAATTAAGAAATAATCCTCAGATGTATGTTAAAGCAAAATCAACTCGTAAACGTCAACTTAAAATACAACAACACACAACCCAACAAAAACACAATTGAATTAGCCACCATCACCGGTCCGCTTTTAATTCTAACGCCATACCAGAGCCAAACTAAAGTACTGGTGATAACGATGCAAACCATCCAGATACTGAGATCTCCCACACTTTGGCTCTGCCATGATTGATAAACCTGCGGCACAAATGTTACACAGGTTAAGAATGAACCTAAGTAGCCAATAAGATTGGTTAGGTTAGAAGGTTTGGAATTGGTTGTATTGCTCATGATGAACTGAAAATTCAAAAGTAAAAAGTCAGAAGAGAACGCTGATTTTTATGATGGTTATGATTTGTTAAGCTGTTTATTTTTTCTAGAGTGTGGAACTTTGGAAAAGATGGGTCAGCCGTACTAAGCTCGTTATGCTGATTAAAGAACAAATTGTACAAGAGTGCGACGCAAGTAAAGTTTAATAGCTTTACTTGCCTCTGCTACATTATCAAATTATCGAATTGCAAATTGGCTAATTTGATTACTTCTCCATCTGTTCAATCACTTCCTGGGTAACTCCTGTCAAGCTAAATCCACCATCATGGAATAAGTTCTGCATCGTTACCATTTTAGTAAGATCGCTGAATAGTGTAACACAGTAATTCGCACAATCTTCTGCACTTGCATTTCCCAGTGGACTCATTTTTTCTGCATAGTTCATAAAACCATCAAAACCTTTTACTCCACTTCCTGCAGTTGTACGAGTTGGAGATTGTGAAACGGTATTGATACGAACGTGTTTCTTTTTGCCATAATGGTAACCAAAGCTTCTTGTAACACTTTCGAGCAAGGCTTTTGCATCGGCCATTTCGTTATAATCAGGAAAAACTCTTTGCGCAGCGATATAAGTTAAGGCAACAACACTTCCCCAATCATTAATTGCATCCATGTCCCACGCTGTTCTGAGGACACGATGCAGACTCATGGCTGAAATGTCAAGTGTTTTTTGGTTAAAGCCGTAATCAATTTCAGTGTAGTGTTTACCTTTTCTTACGTTCAGGCTCATCCCGATTGAATGAAGAATGAAATCTATTTTGCCACCAAAATGTTCAGTAGATTTTTCAAAAAGATTTTTCAGATCATCCATGTTCACTACATCAGCAGGAATCACAGGAGCACCTGTTGCTTCGGCTAGTTTGTTGATCTCTCCCATACGTAAAGCAATAGGAGCATTGGTCAAAACGAGTTGTGCACCTTCTGCGTGACATTTTTCTGCTATTTTCCATGCAATCGACTGATCGTTCAAAGCACCAAAGATGATTCCTTTTTTCCCTTTCAATAAATTATGAGCCATAGGTAGAAATTGAGAGGGTAAAAATAAGGGTTAGATATGAATTAGGACACTAATTACACGAATTGAAACGAATTACACGAAGGGAACAGGAATGTTACAGAGTGATTAGCGTGTTACGGTGAAGATGAATTCAAAATAAAGCCACATGGCAATGAAATGCATGATGAAAGCAATGCCTGCAACCGAAACGAAATAAATAAGCAGGTTGGTGATTGTCTTATTCGCTAAAACTCTTTTTTTCATGAAGGAATGAACGATCATCACAGGAGCTGCTACCAGTACCAGGTAGAGGAGGAATAGCCAATGAAAGTGAGGAATGTTGTCCATGGAGAAATAAGGAATGTAAAATATGAAACGAGGAAGTTAGTTCATCATTTCTCTTGCATTTTCAATAGCTGCAGCTGTTGGTTTTTCGCCGCTGAGCATTTTTGCAATAGCAGTTATTCTTTCATCTTCATTTAGTAGACGAATATTGGTTTTAATGGCTTCTCCCTTGATCTCTTTGTATACAAAGAAATGAGCATTTGCTTTACCTGCAATTTGTGGCTGGTGAGTAATGCAAATGATCTGTCTTTTCTTGGCCAGGTCTTTCATAATAATGCCGACCTGTTTTGCCGCTTCACCTGAAATGCCGGTGTCAATTTCATCAAAGATCATTGTTGGAAGATCAATATGCTGGGCTACGAGTGATTTTATGCAAAGCATTAAACGACTTAATTCACCACCACTTGCCACTTTTCGTATCGGTTCAAAACGATTACTCTTGTTGGCATCGAATAGAAAGTTGATGTCATCTTTACCAAATTCATGTAAAGCAGATGAGGTGATATCTACCTTTAATCTTGCATTCGGCATGCCCACGTGGTGGAGTAAAGTGTTTACATTCCCTGCTAGTGGATCTGCCTGCTTCTTCCTGGCTTTAGATAATTTTTCAGCAATCGATTCTACTTGTTTCAGAAACTCAACTACCTGTTTTTCTTTGGTGGTAATTGCTTCATCAATATTTAAAACAGCCTGGAGTTTTTGTTTAAGTTCAGATTGAATGGCAATCAATTCGTTTGTCGTGGTTACACCATGTTTCTTCAGCAGTTTATAACCGGCAGCCATTTTATCGTTGATCAGGTCAATTCTTTGTTGATCGAATTGAACAGAATCATTTACCTGTTCAGTTTCTTCAGCGATATCTGCAAGTTCAATCTGGGCACTTTGCAGTCTTTGAATAATTGTAGGAAGATTTGGATGGTGTTCAGCATAACCTTGTAGTTGCTGAACGAGTTGTTTGAGCAGTTGAGTCACCGGCACCTCACTTTCTTTCAATTCAAAATAGACTTTTGTTAGAGCAGTCTTTATTTCTTCTGCATTGCTCAGTAGTTTCAGTTCATGGTCAAGTTCTTCGAGTTCGTTTTCTTTAAGGCCCAGCTCATTTAATTCATCAAACAAAAACTGGTTGTAATCGAGTTCTTTGTTGAAGAAGGTCTTTTGGTGTTGCAGTTCTTCCAGTTCTTTTTTGGCTTGTTTCCATTGGTGAAATGCAGAACGATATTGAATCAATGAATCTTTATTTCCAGCAAGTGCATCCAGAACTTCCCGTTGAAAATCTGAATCGCCTAATTCCAATGTGTCAAATTGCTGGTGAAGATCAACCAACAAAGAAGCCAGTTGTTTTATCTGTTGTAAAGTCGCTGGTGTATCGTTGATGAAGCTTCTGGTTTTTCCATTAGTTGCAATTTCTCTTCTTAAGACCAGTTCAGCTTCGTTGTCGAGTTCATTGTCCTGCAAGAATTGTTTCACCCCATCTTTTGCATCTATGCTGAATACACCTTCTACAATACATTTTTTTTCTTTATTCAGCAGTACATTGGTTTCTGCTCTTTCGCCAAGAATCAAATTCAAAGCACCCATCAGGATACTTTTTCCTGCACCGGTTTCACCTGTAATAATATTTAAACCCGAAGAGAACTTTATCTGTATCTCATCAATGATAGCGTAGTTCTGTATCAGTAATCTTTGCAGCATGGAGTTGGCACAAATCTATTCTAAAGTTTTTCATTTGCAGGTGTGTTGATCACGGAAAATCTTAATTAATTATTCACCTTTACATCGCTGGATGCCTGCTTTTGCTTTTTGCTCAATAGAAGCTTCATATTCATGATCTTCCATATCCAGTGCTCTCTCATAATACTTTATTGCCACTGCTTTCTGATTGTATTTTTCATAAATCAGTCCGGCCTGTAAAGCAGCTCTTGAAGCAAAATATTCAGATCGTTTGTGTCCGATCTGGATTGCCTGCTGGTAGTAATTCAAGGCATTATTCGGTTGATTCATGTCGTCGTAGATGCGGCCCAAACGATATACAAGTTCCAACTGATCTTCTGTTTTTGGAAAGTCGGCTCTACTTTTTCCTGCAAGCATGTTCAATGCTTGCTGATTATAGCCACCATCACTTAATAAACGAGATTTCAATAACAAAACATTTGACCAGCCACCTTTTTTTGCATCTTTCTGTGCTTTCTTATCAGGATCAGTTTCAGTTGAACCCTTTGCAAGTAAATTCTTTCGTGCAGATTCGGCAGCTTTCTGGTTTCCCTGTAAATAATAGGCCCAGCTCAATTTCTGGTACGCATCTTTTACAAACGATTTTCCTTTAAACTCTCTTAAGAATTTCCCAAGATAAAATGCAGCATCATCCAGGTCAAGTTTGTTGAGCTTCACCATAGACATTTGATAATCCCAGGCATTTGTTACCAGGTATTCTGATGATTTGTTTCGATTGTTGAGTACCTGTTCAGCATAATCGCTCATCTTATTATGAATGCCAAGATTGACTGCCATATAAGTGAAGAGATGATTGTTAACAATATCCAGCTTTTTTGTTTTTATCAAATCAAACACACCATCCTTATCGTTCTCAATGTAGAACATGAGGTAACAATTAAGAAATGCAGCTTCATTAAAAAATAATTTCGCCCAAGGGTCAGGACTATCGAGGAAGCCACTGATCAACTTCATTCCATTCTTAAGAGAACCTTTCATTCCAAACAAGCCAGCGATCCACTTATAGCCGGATGGAATGGTTCCGATCATGGCTTGCATTGGTCCATACAAAAGATCATTCGGAACAAATGTTGGGAAGGCCTTCTTGTTATCTTTTATATAACCATATCCTTTTTTGAAATCCCAGCCTGCATCCCATTTATCGCCAAATCTCAGAGCAACACCTGCTCTTTGCATATAGGCAGTTCCCAGGAAAAAATTATGAAAAGGTGAATTTTTTGGTCCTTCTTTTAATAGATCAATTCTTTTGGAGATATTTTTCTGGTATGTTTTGTATTGATCCGGATTTTCATTGAAGAACAATGTATAGAAGTCAATATGATTTTCTAATGCAATAGCAACCAGGTTATCCGGATTTTGTTGCTTTGCTTTATTAAGTAGGGCCTGTCCACTTGCCAGTTTCAATTTGGTGATTTCCTGGTAGGCCTGCTGGCAAAGGGCATTAAATTCATACACTTTCCCGGCATTGGCTATCAATCCAGCCAGGCAAAAATGTATGATCAGCAAAACCTTCTTCATCGGCTAAAAATAAGAAAGGGCAACCACTGGTTACCCTTTCAATTGTATTAATTCACTTTTTATTTAACGTCAACGCTGTCTACAAGATCACGGTCAACCAAAATTCTACCGCAGTTCTCACACACCATTACTTTTTTGTGCTGGCGAATTTCACTCTGCTTCTGAGGTGGAATTGAGTTAAAACAACCACCACAGGCATCTCTTTCAACCGGAACTACTGCCAACCCATTTCTATAACTTGATCGGATCCTGTCGTAGCTGTACAATAATCTCTCATCAATATGGCCACGTGCATCATCAGATATCTTGCTAAAGTGCTTTTCTTCCTTCTCAGTATCTGCAATGATCTTCTCCAACTCACCTTTCTTATGGTTCAACACACCTTCTTTTGCAGCGATCTGTTTTTTGGCATTATCAAGATTCCTTACTTTTTCAGCAAGTTCTTCGTTTGCGTCTTTGATATGCTTTTCAGCCAGCTTAACTTCCAGCTGTTGCATCTCTGTTTCTTTATTGATGGCTTCGAACTCACGGTTGTTCTTTACATTCTCACTCTGCTTCTCGTACTTCTTCACCAGGGCTTCAGCCTCCTGGATAGCAGTTTTCTTTCCCTCAATAAATTCTGTGATACCGTTGATCTCTTCCTCAATTCTTGTTCTGCGACTATGTAAACCCTGGATCTCATCTTCAAGGTCACTCACTTCCATCGGAAGTTCACCTTTCAATATCTGGAATTCATCCAGTTTGCTATCAATCTTCTGAAGCTTAACGAGGCTTACCAGTTTTTCCTCAACAGAGTAGTCTTTAACTGCCATATGGAAATTTCTAATTTGAAATTGAATATATTAAGATGTTTTACCAGCTTCTACAGCTCCGGTTGAACTTCGTTGTGTCACTCACTTGTACTTTCTGTTCATGCTTCACCTTGACAATCACCCCACGAAATACTTTACCGGATTGGTATCCACCTCAGTTTTAAGGACGGCAAAAGTAGGGAATTTCTGCTGTAAAACATCCGTTAAAAGGTCTACGGTAAACTGTTCACTCTCAAAATGCCCGATATCAGCTATCACCATTTTGCCCTCAGCATCAAAGAATTCATGGTATTTTACGTCGGCCGTTATGTAAAAATCAGCTTTTCGAGATAATGCCTTCTTAATCAGGAAACTTCCAGCGCCACCACATATGGCAATATTTTTTACTTTGTTTCCGGTTAATGGAGTATGACGGATGAGTTTCAGGTTAAAACTTGTCTTTACCATGTGCAGAAAGCCAGTTTCCTCCAGTGCTTCAGGTAGTTCCCCAATAATTCCACTGCCTACTTCTTTGAAATAATTGCCCAATGGAATAATATCGTAAGCCACTTCTTCATAAGGATGGGCTTCGATCATAGCCGAAATGATCTTTGTTTGCAGGTAAGCCGGGAAGATCACTTCTATCTTTAATTCATCTTCTTCATGTCTTTTACCAATTTCTCCAACATAAGGATTGGTTCCTTCTCCTGCTTTAAAAGTTCCTTTTCCGGGTAAATTAAAGCTGCATTCACTGTAATTGCCGATGTTTCCACCACCAGCTTTAAATATTGCATCTCTTACTACTTCTGCTTCATTCTTAGGGACATAAGCATAAAGCCTCCTGAGATTGTTTTCTCTTGGCAATAAAACTTCAATATTCTTAAGCCCTAGTTTTTCTGCAATCTTTCCGTTTACACCTATAGAGATGTTATCCAGGTTTGTATGAATGGCATAAACGGCTACGTCATTCTTAATGGCAGCAATTACAGCTTTTTCAACATAATTGTTTCCGTTGATCTTCTTCAATCCTCCAAAAATGATGGGATGATGGGCAACAACCAGGTTACAATTTTTCTGTTTGGCTTCTAAAATCACATCCTCAGTAGCATCTAACGTACAGAGTATTCCTGTACAATTCCAGGAGGATTGACCTGTAAGCAGCCCACAGTTGTCATAAGTTTCCTGGTAACTTGGTGGTGCCAGGTCTTCTAAAACGGAGATAACCTCACTGATCTTCATGAGGCTAAAGATAATGTGTCGTTTCAAACAAAATAAAAGTCCCGCTTCTGCAGGACTAATTTCATTTGTTTAACAAAGGTTGGTTTTGGTTCTTTTAGGCTAGGATAAAAAGGGTTCGGATTCTTCAGTTGGATTTGGATTTCTAAAAACGGGTGTTTCGTTTACAGTATAAAAGTATTGAACCTGTTGGCTGTAACAAGAGCAAAACTGCCCTATTTATTTTTTCGGAAAACTGTGATAAAGGAAGGAATTTTCCTAATTGTTTAATGTGGGAATTACGATGTCGGTTAAATTGTTCAATTGAATTACATAAACCTGAAGTGTGCGACGCAACAGAAGTTTAATACTACCACATGAGCTGGCATAATAATAAAAAAGGGCTTGTCTACCTCAACAAGCCCGGTTTTTTAGTTAACCTGGGCCTTTTTTCGTTTGTTCCCAGGATAGTTGGATTTCTTTAGCAGCTAAGAGTAGTTGCTTTGGTTAATGTGTTTTTCTAATTGGATATTGGACGGTAAAAATAGACCCGTTCATTCTTTACAACAAGAGCACAATTTCTCTTTTTCCAGGGTTCAGTATTTACGGTATTTTGGAAAAATACGAACGGAGACTTCGTATATCTCCTTGCTGAATAAAGAAAATAACATTAGCGGTTTTACGTTCTATATTTGCAAATAACCTGTCCTATGCCTGATACGATAAAAGTAATCATTGCCGATGATCATGCACTTTTCAGAACCGGTGTAAAAACTTCACTTGGGTTTTATAATGATATTGAATTCCTTGGAGAAGCTGAGAACGGAATGCAATTGCTGAACCTTGTAAAATTTCTAAAGCCGGATATTATTTTACTGGATATTCAAATGCCGATAATGGATGGTATTGCAACGTTACCGGAGTTAAAGAAAATTTTACCGGAGGTTAAGGTCATCATGCTTACAATGAACGATGATGTGAGTATGATAAGTAAGTTAATGGAAATCGGTGCCAACAGCTATCTCACAAAAAATTCTGATTCTGAAACAATCTACCAGGCCATCAAAACCTGTTATGAGAATGAATTCTTCTTTAATGAATACACCAATAAAGCAATGTTGGCAGGGTTAAGAAACAAGAAGAATGAAATGACATCTCCTTTTGCTGATGAAGCAGATCTGAGTGATAAAGAGATCAATGTTTTAAAGTTGATGTGTGAAGAGAAAAGCACCAAGGAAATAGCAGACATGGTTGAGATCAGTCCGAGAACTGTAGAAGCAATCAGGGATAGATTAAAGATCAAGACTGGGGCAAAAACAACTGCCGGTTTAATATTGTATGCAGTTAAACATGGAATAGTTGAGGGATAGTATGTCAACACACTATATTGAAGATCCTGTTGAAAGACAGGATTTTTTATTGATATTTATTGATTGATGGAGAAGATCGTTTTTAACGGAAAATTCTTGAAAAAAGGAACAGCTATCGTATCCTCGGAAAGTCGAGGATTAAGATATGGTGATGGCTGTTTTGAAACCTTGAAAGTAGTGGATGGAAAGATCGTTTTAAGCGATCTTCATTTTGCCAGGCTTTTATCTTCTCTTGATATGCTTGGGTTTGAACTACCTGAATCTTTTACCGCTAAATTTTTATGTGATCAGGTTACCGATTTGTTGAATAAAAACAAATTTGATCGGGCACGAGTAAGAATAAATGTTTTTAGAGGAGAGGGTAGTTTGTCAGATATTGTGAGTAATCAGCCGAATTATGTGATCGAAAGCTGGAAACTCGATAAAACACAAGATGATTTTAATGATAACGGATATGTAGTAGACATTTATAAAGATGCAAGAAAATCCTGCGATCATTTTTCTCACCTGAAGAGTAATAATTTTCTGCCGTATATAATGGCTGCGAGATGGGCAAAAACCAATCAGCTGGATGATGCTATCCTTTTAAATTCGTTTGACAGAATTGCTGATGCCTCAATTGCAAACGTCTTTATCGTAAAAAATGGAATACTAAAAACACCAGCAATCACTGAAGGGTGTGTGGCTGGTGTAATGCGTAAGTATCTAATCAATTCCTGTAGAAAAGAAGGAATACCTGTAGAAGAAACAGCCGTGTCAGTTGATGATCTTCAAAATGCTTCTGAAGTTTTTCTTACTAACGTAATAAAGGGAATTCGATGGGTAAATCAGATTGAAGAAATGAGTTATACCAACCAGGTTTCAAAACTATTGCATCGGAAAATGGTGAAGAGTCTCTGGACTTAATTAATAATGATGAAGCCTGTTGTAAATATCATGTGGTTCAGGAGAGATCTTCGGTTGAAGGATAATGCCGCATTACATTATGCTCTCGCAAGTAAACATCCTGTTGTTCCCATATTTATTTTCGATAAGAATATTCTTGATGATCTTGAAGATAAAAAAGACAGGAGAGTTGTTTTCATTCATAATGCTGTGCTCGAAATGCAGGAGCAACTCACTTCAATTGGATCGTCTATTGAAGTGTATTATGGATTTCCGGAAGAAGTTTTCAAAGCACTTCTTAATAAATTCGACATAAAAGGAGTTTACGCCAATCATGATTATGAACAGTATGCAATTGACAGGGACGAAGCGATAAGGGATTTGTTGCTTCAACATGACATCAACCTTAATACTTACAAAGACCAGGTGATATTTGAAAAAGATGAGGTAGTAAAGGATGATGGAAAACCTTATACAGTATTTACATCATACAGTAAGAAGTGGAAAGCAAAATTGAGTGATTTCTATTCATCTGCATACCCCACGGAAAAGTATTTCAGCAACTTTTATCAGCAAAATCCTGTAGCAGTGCCTTCACTGGAAGGAATAGGTTTTGTGACAATGAATTATTTTTTTCCTATAAAAGCGTTGTCGGAGAAAGTAGTAAGTGAATACGATAAGCAAAGAGATTTTCCAGCCCTGGAGGCAACTAGTAGAGTAAGTGTTCATTTAAGATTTGGAACAATCAGTATTCGGGAACTGGTAAGAAAGACTCAACACCTAAATGAAATATATTTGAATGAACTGATCTGGAGAGATTTTTACCATATGATACTATGGCAAATGCCTCATGTAAGAAGAGGTTTAGCATGCAAGCCGGAGTATGACAGAATTGAGTGGCGAAATAATGAGCAGGAATTTGATGCATGGTGCAATGGCAAAACAGGGTATCCAATAGTTGATGCCGGCATAAGAGAATTGAATGCAACAGGATTTATGCACAACAGGGTGAGAATGATCACGGCATCTTTTCTTTGTAAGCATTTGCTTATTGACTGGAGATGGGGTGAAACCTATTTTGCCCTGAAATTACTGGATTATGATTTTGCTGCCAACAATGGTGGTTGGCAATGGAGTGCAGGAAGTGGTTGTGATGCTGCACCATACTTCAGGATATTTAGTCCGAAAGCACAAACCGAAAAGTTTGACAAGGATATGAAATACATTCGCAAATGGGTTCCGGAATTAGATTCATTTGAATATCCGCAGCCAATCGTGGATCATGATTTTGCGAGGAAGCGTTGTCTTGAGGTATATGGCAAGGCTTTAAAAAATAAATAATGCGCTATTGATTTTGAGCAGGTAGAAATATGTCTTGCAATGGTTGATCGGTTGTAAGGTTCAGTAATGTTTCAACGGCTGAACGACCGTCTGTTCCAAGATCAAGAGAATAATTATTTACATAGAGGTCGATATGCTGTCTCATCACCTCTTCACTCATTTCCTGTGAGTGTTGTTTTACATAAGGGGTGATGGCGGGATAATTTGAAAAAGCAAATTCAAGGCTTTTCCTGATAAGTGAATCAACTTTTTTTATTAATTGAAGGTCCAAAGATATCTTACCTACAATTCCTCCCAGTGGAATGGGAACACTTGTTTTGGTTTCCCAGAATTCTCCGAGATCGATTATTTTTTTCAAGCCTCGTTGCTGGTAAGTGAACCTGTTTTCATGTATGATTACTCCAGCATCAACATTTCCATTCAAAACAGCATCTTCAACCTGGTGAAAGATCATGAATTCCTTATTCTTCGTTCCCGGAAAAGCCATATTGAAGAGCAGGTGAGCTGTTGTATTTTCTCCAGGGATAGCAATCTTTAATTTTGGGATTTCTGATTTTTCGATTCGAGATTTGGCAATAAGTAAAGGCCCTACACCTTTTCCCAAAGCCCCACCACTATTCAATAAAATATACTGATCGAGTATTAATGGCAGTACTCCATAACTGATCTTAGAAATATCGAGTTTTCCTTGTTTGGCCCAGTCATTCAGCGTTTGAACGTCTTCTAATACCACATCAAATTCCAGATCACCTATATCAATTTTTTTATTGACTAGGGCATCGAATATAAAAGTATCATTCGGACAAGGGCTAAATCCCAGCGTTAATTTCATACTAGGCCAGCTTGTAAAGTTTATCTAAGTATTTCAAGAGGACCAGGTTGATATTATCAATAGCAGTTTTCATCTCCCATTTCGATTTATCTCTCTCACCAATATAATTCGACACAGCTCTCAGCTGGATAAAAGGCACATTCAGAAGCCTGCACACATAATGAAGTGCAGCACCTTCCATGCTCTCGGTTACAGCTTCATATTTTTTAACCAGTTGCTGTTTTCTATCTGCCGACGTAGTGATTTCATTGATTGTTACGGATGAGACTTCCTCCAGTTTCAACAAATTATAATCATTCAGCCAGGGATTGGGCAATTTTCTTTTCTCAAATGGGGGATAGTTTGATTTCTCAAGTTTAAGATCGAATATATCTTTCCATTTTCCATCTTCTTCCACACCGATATCTCCGAGTGATTCTTCTTTTATACAAACTACCTTTCCCAGGCTGATGGTTTCGTCGAAAGTTCCGGCAATTCCAATTTGTATAACCAGGTCAGGCTTTTCCTCTGTAATGGTTTTTGTGAGCGAAACTGAGGTGGCTAACATACCTACACCACTTTGGTGAAAACTCACTTTCATTCGTTTGCTTTCACTGGTATACAGCGTATTTACCTGGAGGTAAGCCGGCATCCATTCATCAACTGTTGCTGCGGTAACAATAATTCGCATAGCCAACAAAGGTCGTAGCTTCAGGTGATTCTGCAATACCAAAGGCTTTCTTTTGTTACCCTTACCTTTGCTGAAATTTTTAAACTGAGGATGGTGTATCTTACCAGGTTGGAGCATTTTAATGCCGCCCATAAATTATATAATCCCGATTGGAGCAGGGAGAAGAACGATGAAGTGTTTGGCATGTGTGCCAATGATAACTGGCATGGCCACAACTTTGATCTCTACGTTACAGTTAAAGGTGAGCCAGATGCTGATACCGGGTTTTTGATGGATGTAAAGAATTTAAGTAAGCTGATCAGGACTTATGTGATTGAAAAAGTAGATCACAAAAATCTGAACATGGATGTTGATTTTCTAAAAGGCAAAATGTGCAGTACTGAGAATCTTGCAATAGGTATCTGGAATGAACTTGTGCCGCATTTGCCAGGAAATGTTCAGTTACATTGTGTGAAGTTGTATGAAACACCAAGAATTTACGTTGAATATTTTGGATGATGGGTAAAAGAGTTGCAGTATACAGAAAAGAACATTTTAATGCAGCACATCGGTTGCATGTGAGTGATTGGGACGATGCTACCAACGCAAAAGTGTTTGGTAAATGCAACCTGCCTAATTATCATGGTCATAATTATGAACTGGAAGTAAAAGTTACCGGTGAGCCAGATGAAAAAACAGGTTATGTGGTAGATATGAAGGCGCTGTCCGATATCATCAAGGAAGAAGTGCTTACGAGATTCGATCACAAAAATCTCAACCTCGATACCAAAGAGTTCAAAGATCTAAATCCAACGGCTGAGAATATTGTGATGATCATTTATCAGCTTTTAAGGAACAGGATTGAAGATAAATTTGATCTGCAGGTTAGATTGTATGAAACGCCAAGAAATTTTGTAGAATACCCTGCCGATTAGCGATAAGAAACCTGAAGAGTGCGACGCAACGATGTTGAATTGTTGCTAGTGCTGACTAAAAACCTATTATTATGTCTTACAAAAGAGTTGATGAATATTGCGATGATGCCATAGAAGGTATGATCAGGGCTAACCGTGAGATACTTTCTTACATCGGTGAAGATGTAGAAAGAGAGGGCTTACAAAAAACGCCTGAGAGAGTTGCAAAGGCAATGCAATACATGACTCATGGATACAAAATGGATGCAAAGCAAATACTTGACTCTGCCAAGTTTACAGAAGCTTTCAGCGAAATGGTGATTGTTAAGGATATTGAACTTTATTCTATGTGTGAGCATCACATGTTGCCTTTCTTCGGCAAAGCTCATATTGCTTATATACCTAACGGTCATATTGTAGGTCTTAGTAAACTGGCAAGAGTGGTTGATGTTTTTGCAAGAAGATTACAGGTTCAGGAAAGGATGACCACCCAGATTTTGCAGGCGATAAAGGAATCACTCAATCCTTTGGGAGTGGCTGTTGTAATAGAAGCCAAACATCTTTGTATGATGATGCGAGGCGTTCAAAAACAAAATTCAGTTACTACCACGTCTGCTTTTGATGGTGAATTCTTAGGCAATCACATCACCCGCAACGAGTTTTTAAAACTCATTTCAGCAAAACTCAGTTAGGCAAGAAAAATTGGAAGAATCTTTTTGATTGTTTACATTAGTAAATTATTCAACTAAAATCCTTCTATGGCTGTAGTACCCTCAACTCTTGCACACGAGTGCATGGATAACTTCGATTCAATTGTAAAAGGAGACGATCTGGGAGCTATCAAAGCATCGTTTTCAAATTCCGTTTCTTTTAAAACTCCTGAATTATCGGCCTGGCTTAAAGGCAATGAATACCTGGAAAATACAACCAGTATCAGGATTTCGTTTGGCATATATACTGAAGAAGCTGCAACACAACTTCACATTCCTCACCTCGCTGGAAGGTTAACAGCATTTGTGTGGCCTATGGTTGCTGCTGAAGAAAAACCCCCTTTTAATCTTGGAACGATAGATCCTCTATAATGAATTTTGCCTATTATATAGTAATCCAGTTAATAAGTCTTCTGATTGGTTTGATTTATTTCAGGTATATCAAGCTGTTTGCGCTGCAGGTTATGGTGCCACTGCTATTTTTTGTTTTCGGAATAGAAATAATCGCTACAAATGCAGGCTTATTTGGGTTTAAAACGAACTTGTACATATATAATACTTATGTTCTCTTGTCACCAATATTTTATTTCGTCTTATTTCTGCGTTTAATAAAGTTTCAACCTAAATTCAAAAAAATTTATATCACGACTTCGCTGGTATTTTTTCTATTTTTTATTGTTGATTACTTTTCTATTAAGCCCAGCGAGTTCAATTATTATTCTCTAACCATTTCTATGGTTGCATATATTATATTAAGTCTCATATTATTATTCCAGATTGTAACAGATGATACCAGACAAGTTCCTCTTGTTAGTGAGCCCTATTTCTGGATTGCTTCAGGTATAATACTGTTTGGTCTGGTCTCCATCATAATGTTAGGGTTACATACATATATTGTCAGGCACCAGATACGAATTGGTGGTGTAGCAATATATCGGATTATTATGCCAATGGTAAACGCTGTCTTATATTCCTGTTTTGCGTATGCTTTTTATTTGTGTAAAAGTTATTTTACGAGAATGTATGACTCTGAAATACTTAAATCTACTCAATGATCTCTGCTATACTGTACAGAAAAGACTAAATCAGCCTGATTATGTTTGAAACAAGCCAGGAAGTTCTTACCACTATTATTGCAGTAGTATTAATACTGGTGATCATTGCTGTTTTCTTTCTGCTGATGCTCATTTATTTCAATAACAAAAAGATTCAGAACATTCGTGAAAAGGAAAAGCTGAAGAAAGAATTTGACCAGGCTTTATTGCAAACACAGCTGGAGGTGCAGGAACAGACAATGAAACAGATCAGCCAGGAAATTCATGATAATATTGGTCAGGTACTTTCACTTGTGAATCTGAATCTGCAAACCTTTGCTCCAGGTGATGTTGAAAAGCTAAGTGATACCTCGATACTGGTTAATAAAGCCATTACTGATTTACGAAGCTTAAGCAAAAGCCTCAATCCGGAAAGCATTGGAAAGAAAAGTGTAGTTGAATTACTCCAGGAAGAGTTGAATCTACTGGAACGCAGCGGAAGATTTAAGACAAAATTTGAAGTGCAGGATGATATTTCGTTACCCACTAATCAACTTATAATTTTATATAGAATGATCCAGGAGGTGCTGAATAATATCATCAAACATTCAGAAGCTACAGCGGTAAATGCAAGTATAGAGAAGAAAAAACTCACTATCTCTGATAATGGAAAGGGGTTTTTGAATGATGGGAGTTATGCAGGATTGGGGTTGAATAATCTCCGGCAACGAGGTAAAGTAATTGGTGCTACTGTAATTATTGAATCAGTTGCAGATAAAGGAACAAGTGTTACATTTAGTCTAGATAACCTATAAGATGAATTCAATTGCTCTGGTAGATGATCATGTGTTATTAAGACAAGGTCTTGCGAATCTTATAAAAACTTTTAAGGGATATAAGGTTTCATTTGAAGCAGATAATGGGGTGGATCTGATGGAAAAACTCAACGGTGTTAGCAATATACCTTCTGCTATTTTGCTTGACATTAATATGCCTAAAATGGATGGCTTCAAAACTGCAGCCTGGTTAAAAGAAAATTTTCCTGCAATTAAGGTGCTGGCATTAAGCATGTCAGATGAGGAAGAAATAATTATTAAAATGTTGCAGGCAGGTGCCCATGGATATATTCTAAAGAACACAACACCAGATGAACTTAAACATGCCCTTGATGCAGTACTGGATAAAGGATATTATTTGAATGAACAGCTGGGAACGAGTGTAATCAATTCCATAACCAGGAATGTTACTAAGCCGGAAATTGCATTTGATCTTAGCTTGCTGAACAAAAAGGAGATCCAGTTTATTAAGTTAAGCTGCACCGAACTCACATATTCAGAAATTGCTGATAAAATGGCGATCAGTCCTAAGACCATCGAATTTTATAAAGCGAATCTTGAAAGAAAAATTGGCATCCGTAATCGCGTAACGCTTGTATTATTTGCTCTGAAAAATGGCATTGTGAAACTTTAATCTTCTCATGTGGAGTGGCTCCTGTTCCTTGCATACCTTATATTATTTTCCTGGCTGATAACGAAGCTGGGGTTTATCCGGAATTCAGGCTTATCAAAAAAGACGCTGGTTGTTCTATTCCTGGTTAAAATTTTTGCCGGTATTGTTTATTTCCAGTTTCATTCGTTGCCAGCCTACAAAGACCGAAGCGATACATGGAAATTTTACAACTACAGCCTTATAGAAACGGAACAACTAAAAACCCAACCAGTAAAGTTTGTTACTGACTTCTTTCAATCTGGGTATGAAAATAAGGGCGGTTTGTTCTCTGATGAAAATTCGTATTGGAATGATCTGAAAGATAATTCCATGATCAAGCTAATGGCTGTGATCAATGTATTTACAGGGAATAACTATTATGCAAATATTATTTTCTTCAATTTTCTTTTTTTTATTGGGTTGATCGTTTTTTACCGGCTCATGAAAAGAATTTACCCTGATAAATACTATACCCTTATTGTCTCCATTTTTCTAATACCCTCCTTTCTTTTTTGGTGCAGCGGTCTTCATAAAGATGGTTTAATATTTTCTGCCCTGGCTTTTGCACTGTTTGGCTTTCATCGATTGTTGAACCGGGAAAGAATTTTTCATAGCCTGGCTATCTTAATAATTTCTCTCTTGCTGGTTTTCATCCTGAGAAATTATCTTGTAATGCTATTGATTCCTGCAATGTGCGTCGGGTTTTTGATTAATTTATTTCCGAAAAGAACGCTCCTGGTTCTTTCGGTTTCGGTTGTAGCAGGTACGATCTTCTTTTTCAATGCAAAACATCTTCATCCTTCACTGGACATGCCCAAGTATATTGTTCAAAAGCAGGCTCAGTTTAGTAATCTCGAAGGCAGTTCCGTTGTTGAAACGCATAAACTTCAACCAGACTTTCAAAGTTTTCTGTCTGCACTACCCTCAGCCCTGGATATGGGTTTTTTAAGACCTCATCCCGGAGAAACCGGAATGATTTCTTTGGTAGCCTCTGTTGAAATCATACTCTTCTGGTTGATCTTTATCCTTTGTATTATATATAGAAAAAAAGGCCTTAGCCAACCACCAGTTATATGGACTACGCTGGTGTTCGCTTTTCTGGTGTTAATAGTTATTGGCTACACAGTTCCATTTTCAGGAGCTGTGGTTCGGTACAGAAGTCTGGTAATGCCTCTCATTCTTACACCTATAATTGGAATCACCTTTTTTAATATTATAAAAAAATATATGTGATATTATTTTTTGAATTTGTTGCGATTTCCAATTTGAATAAGGAATTATCTTAAAAATTTTATGGATTTATTCAAAAAAAGTGACCAAGTATTTCAAAAAAACATTTCTTTGTGACAGAAAATAAATTTTATGTCATTAAGATTTGATGCAATCAATCAGTTAAATACAGCCTCTAAAGCAGTTTGTGTTCCGGCTTCAGCCAAGATCACCGGAATTTTTGGTGAGAATGTCTTCACATTAAAAACGGCCCGTGAATTTCTAAGTGATGAAGCCTATAAAAGTCTTACAGGAAGTATCAGGGGTGGAAAAAAAATTGATCGTGCAGTAGCTAATCAAATCGCCAATGGATTGAGAGCCTGGGCTGAAAGTAAAGGGGTTTCACACTATACACACTGGTTTCAGCCATTAACAGGTACAACTGCTGAAAAGCATGATTCATTTTTTACTATAAAAGGAGACGGAACTGCCATTGAAGAATTTGATGGGGCAGCACTTATTCAACAAGAGCCTGATGCTTCATCGTTCCCAAGTGGAGGCCTTAGAGCTACTTTTGAAGCTCGTGGTTATACTGCATGGGATCCTTCATCTCCTGCTTTCATTATGGAAATAGGAGAAGGTAAAACACTGTGTATTCCTACCATATTTGTTTCTTATACAGGTGAATCATTAGATTATAAAGCACCATTATTAAAAGCACTTGAGGCTATTAATAAAGCTGCGGTAGATGTTTGCAATTATTTTGATAAGAATATTGCCAAGGTTACTCCAACATTAGGATGGGAGCAGGAATATTTTGTAATCGACGAAGCCCTGGCTAATGCAAGACCCGACCTGGTTCAGTGTGGAAGAACAGTATTTGGGGCTGGTCCTGCAAAAGGTCAACAGTTAGAAGATCATTATTTCGGTTCAATTCCTGAAAGGACTTATGCATTCATGCGGGATTTTGAACAGGAGTCTTACAAACTGGGAATTCCATTACGTACACGTCATAATGAAGTGGCACCTTCTCAATTCGAGTGTGCACCGATATTCGAAGAAGTAAACATTGCAGTTGATCACAATACTTTATTAATGGATGTGATGAGCCGTGTTGCAAAAAGACACAGGCTTGTTGTTTTACTTCATGAAAAACCATTTGCTGGTATCAACGGAAGTGGTAAGCATAATAACTGGAGTTTAGCTACCGATACAGGTGTAAACCTTTTGGCACCAGGGAAAACACCTAAGACAAACCTGATGTTCCTTACGTTTTTTGTGAATGCCATTAAAGCTGTACATGATTATGCTGATATTATGAGAGCCTCCATCGCTTCAGCACAAAATGACCACAGGCTTGGTGCAAACGAAGCTCCTCCTGCAATCATTTCTGTATTTGTTGGTCAATACCTCGCTAAGGTTTTATCTGATATTGAAACAAGGGTAGGAGATAATTTTGATGAGCAGGACGAAGCGATATTGAAGCTGGATCTGCACAGGAGTATTCCTGAGTTAATGTTAGATAATACCGACAGGAACAGAACTTCTCCTTTTGCATTTACAGGGAACAAATTTGAGTTTCGGGCAGTAGGTTCTTCTGCAAACTGTGCCAATGCAATGACGGTTTTAAATACAATCATGGCAGAAACGCTGAAGAATTTTAAAACTGAAGTGGATGGTTTAATTGAGAAAGGGGATAAAAAAGAATTGGCTATCCTTCATGTGATCCAGAAATATATAGTAGGCAGCAAGTCTGTATTATTTGAAGGAGATGGTTATAGTGATGAATGGCATAAAGAAGCTGAGAAAAGAGGATTGCCAAACCTCAAAACCACGCCTGTTGCGTTAGATGCAATGGTTACAAAGAAAGCAAAGAAGCTTTTTGAAAACAACGGGATATACACTCACAATGAGTTAGAAGCGAGACATGAAATAGAACTGGAAAAATACATTAAGAAGGTTCAGATAGAAGCAAGAGTGATGGGTGATCTTGCCTTGAATCATATTTTACCCTCCGCAATTAGTTATCAAAATCAACTGATCAAAAATATCAAAGGGTTGAAAGAAGTGGGTATTGATGCACCATTATACCGAAGCCAGTCTAATATTTTGCGAGAGATCAGTGAACATATCCAGGCAGTGCATGAAAATGTATGCGAGATGGTGGAAGCAAGAAAAGTAGCCAACAAAATAGCCGATACAAGAGAAAAGGCAATTGCTTATTGCAATGATGTCAAGGATAAGTATTTTGATAAGATCAGGTATCATGTTGATAAACTTGAGCATTTGGTAAATGATGAAGACTGGACACTACCTAAGTATCGGGAGTTGCTATTTTTAAGATAAATAAACATATCAAACAGAGTTTTAGGCCACTTCTTAAAGTGGCCTTTTTTCATGTCCTGCCGCTTGATGTTAAAGGTCCGTTATGAAGCTTGGCTTTACATTTTTGCTAACTATTTCTATAGGAAATTACCGTCTGATAGACATAAAGTAAGAGGACATCCTATGAAATTAACCAGATTCATCGCTGCTGTATTACTGCTCTTTATTACTGCAGCAAATACCAATGCTCAATTCCAGGTTGAATGGAAGGTGCTTACAAACGATGGAGCAAGCCAGGCGAAAGTTTCCAATTTTGCTTCGGTAAAAGAAGCACGGAATATCATTGATGAGATCATTTCAGTAATGAATCTGAAAGTGAACTTTGAAGTAAGGGAAGCAAATGTTCCCAATGCCGGTGCTGTATTCTTTAACAACAAACGATACATTCTTTACAATCCCAATTTCATCAAACAAATTGACCGGGCTGCAGGAACAGACTGGGCTTCTATCAGTATTCTTGCTCACGAGATCGGTCATCATGTAAAAGGACATGTTTTTAAAAGCAATGGAGGCAGCTCTCACCAGAATGAACTGGAAGCCGATGAATTTTCCGGCCTGGTGTTAAAGAAATTAGGTGCTTCTTTAGAAGATGCACAAATAGCCATGAGAATGATCTCTGGTAACAGAGCGTCAGCTACACATCCTGGTAAAGCCGACAGGCTAACAGCGATTGCAAAAGGATGGAATTTAGGAGCTCCTGTTTATAACAGTGATGTTGCAAGTACAAGAACCACTACCAATACTACTGATGCAAAAAGAAGTTCACCCGTGGTTGAAAGGCAAACCCAAACGAGTGACCGAAGTATTGCACGATCATCAGCGATTGCCGATCAGCACATTTTAGTTGATGTGAATTTTTCCATTGATAAGAACAATGAGTACTTTATCACCGTTCAGAATAACGTAGTGAAATGGGATGGCTATCAACTGACAAAAGTCGGCAAGCTGAGCCGGTTGAAAAACAAGGAGTACCCATTTTACATATACGACTCTCAAAAGAATTATGTGTTGATCTCTAAGGATGGCTATCTCATTAATGAAAAAGGTGCCAAAGTTGGTCATCTCTCTATGCATACTGCTGCAGAAACTGCTGCACGATAATTAAATGGCGTAGCACAATAAAAAAGGTCCGTGGATATTCGGACCTTTTTTGTTGCATATTGTTCTGAACGATGAATGTAATGCAACGCAACAGAAGTTGAACCGGAGTTACATGCTTCTGTTACATAATTTATTTCATCTTGAATGTTTCCAAAAACTTCGTTGTAAAATTTCCACTCCTGAAATCTTCATTCTGCATTAACTGCAGATGGAAAGGAATAGTTGTTTTTATTCCTTCGATCACATACTCACTTAATGCACGGTACATAGTACTGATGGCTTCGTCTCTTGTTTGAGCAATTGTAATAAGCTTTCCGATCATAGAATCATAATATGGCGGAATAACATAACCGGCATACACATGACTGTCAACCCTCACTCCATGTCCACCTGGTGTATGTAGTGTGGTGATCCTGCCTGGTGATGGACGAAAATCATTATAAGGATCTTCAGCATTGATGCGACATTCAATGGCATGCATCTGTGGTTCGTAATTGGCACCACTGATCTTTTCGCCCATTGCAATTTTGATCTGTTCTTTTATCAGGTCAAAATTGATCACCTCTTCTGTCACACAATGTTCTACCTGTATACGGGTGTTCATTTCCATGAAGTAGAAGTCACGATTCTTATCAACTAAGAACTCAACCGTACCCACACTTTCATAATTAATAGCTGAAGCGGCTTTGATTGCAGCTTCACCCATTCTTTGCCTGAGTTCTGGAGTCATAAATGGGGAAGGTGATTCTTCCACCAGTTTCTGGTGACGACGTTGAATGGAACAATCTCTTTCGCTCAAATGACAAACCTGTCCGTACTGATCACCGGCAACCTGTATTTCTATATGTCTTGGTTCTTCAACAAACTTTTCCATATAGATGCCGTCATTCTTAAACGATGCACCGGCTTCAGCTTTTGCAGTGGTGTAAGCTTTTTCCATCTCGCTTTCGTTCCAAACAACCCTCATTCCTTTACCACCACCACCTGCTGTCGCTTTTAATATAACAGGATAGCCGACTTTATTTTTTGCAAGATCTTTTGCTTGATCAAGACTTTCCAATAAACCACCACTTCCGGGAACAACAGGAACTCCGGCTTTGATCATTGTATCTTTTGCAGTGATCTTGTCACCCATTTTATTGATCATCTCAGGAGTAGGACCAATAAATTTTATTCCATGATCAGCACATATCTGTGAGAATTTTGCATTCTCTGCGAGAAAACCATAGCCTGGATGAATACCATCAGCATTAGTTATCTCGGCTGCAGCCATGATGTGTGGAATATTCAAATAAGAATCCTGGCTGGCAGGTTTACCTATACATACAGCTTCATCAGCAAAACGAACATGCAGGCTGTCTTTATCAGCAGTTGAATAAACAGCAACTGTTTTAATACCCATCTCACGACAGGTTCTTATTACACGAAGAGCAATTTCTCCTCTATTAGCAATCAATATCTTTTTTAACATGTAGTCAATTTAGAATTCGGCAATTCGATAATTGGGCAATTCGACAATTTTGACAAATTGACTAATTATTAAGCTGGCTCCACTAAGAATAACGGCTGATCATATTCAACCGGTGTAGCATCATCTACCAATACCTTTACGATCCTTCCGCTTACTTCACTTTCTATTTCATTGAAAAGTTTCATAGCCTCGATTATGCAAACAACTTTTCCCGGACTTACTTCATCACCCACTTCAGCAAATGAAGGTTTATCCGGAGATGCTTTACGGTAGAAAGTACCGATCATCGGACTTTTAATGGTAATGAGATTACTCGGTTCTGCAGCTTTAGGAGCAGTGCCACCGGCTTGTGGTTGAGCAATTGACTGTTGCGGTGCAGCAATAGGTTGAGGAGCATAAACCTGCTGAGGTGCTGTAGTAAAATGCTGTGCCGCCTCTTCTTTTTGCTTGATCGTTATTTTGAATCCTTTGTCTTCAATACTAAGTTCACCGATGTTACTTTTATTTACAATCTTGATCAATTCCTGGATTTGCTTAAAGTCCATGATTAGCAGTTTTTGGTGAAAAATGGGTCATTTTCAGGTGAAATGGCGGGCAAAATAGACCATTTTGCTTAAAAATCGCAGAAAATCAAAAAATCTGGATAAAATAAAAAGTTTAGCTGAGAAGTAGAAAAACCGACGATACCAGCTTCAGATACTATGGCATCGCCGGTTGCGTCGCAATCACTTCATCGTTCCGGTTTTATAACAGCAGTCGCCTTTGAAACTTTTCCAAAGTTCTAAACTTTGGAAAAGTTAGATCGTTAACTCACACCATTCACTTCTGCATCTTTATAAATCTTCTGAACCAACCCCTGTAATACTTTACCCGGACCAACTTCTGTAAACATGGTAGCACCATCTGATACCATAGCTTGAATGGTTTGCGTCCATCTAACAGCACCGGTTAATTGATCAACCAGGTTTTTCTTTATTTCCATCGGGTCGGTAACTGCTTTGGCAACAACATTCTGGTAAACCGGGCAGGAAGGATTATTAAATATGGTAGATTCAATTGCTGCTGCCAATTCTTCTTTTGCCGGAGCCATCAAAGGTGAATGAAAGGCACCACCAACGGGTAATACCAAAGCTCTTTTAGCACCTGCAGCTTTCATTCTTTCACAGGCAATTTCAATTCCTTTGATTGAACCACTTATTACTAATTGACCAGGACAATTGAAATTTGCTGCAACAACCACCTCACCTGTTTCATCCTGCACTTGTTTGCATATTTCGTCTACTTTTTCATCAGCCAAAGCCAATACTGCAGCCATTGTAGACGGATTGATCTCACAGGCTTTTTGCATTGCCTTTGCTCTTACACTCACTAATCTTAATGCATCTTCGAAACTTAATGTTCCATTGGCAACCAAAGCTGAAAATTCACCCAATGAATGACCTGCTACCATATCTGGTTTCGTACCATCCAACGTTTTATATGCTATTACTGAATGAAGAAAAACAGCAGGCTGTGTAACATCTGTTTGTCTCAATGCTTCATCTGTTCCGGTGAACATAATGTCACTGATGCGGAAACCCAGAATATCATTGGCTTGTTCAAACAAATCCTTTGCTTCTGTATTACCGTCGTACAGGTTTTTACCCATACCGCTGAATTGTGATCCCTGGCCGGGAAATATGTATGCGTGTTTCATAATTAAGTCATTAAGTCAATGGTCAATGGTCAATGGTCAATGGTCAATGGTCAATGGTCAATGGTCAATAAAATAGAAGATTCAAAAGTACAAGCAAGATGATCATTGAACAAAAAGTACAAGAGTGCGACGCAACGAAGATTCATTGAAATACTGCTGTACGGATCATTATCAAATTATCGAATCGCCAGATTGTCTAATTGGTATCGTAAGCCCATTTTATCAACGTTGCACCCCAGGTAAATCCACCACCGAAAGCTGCCAATACTAAATTGTCGCCTTTTTTTAGTTGTTTCTCCCAATCCCAAAGACATAAAGGAAGTGTTGCAGCTGTTGTATTGCCATATCGCTGAATATTCACCATCACTTTTTCTCTTGGTAACCCCATCCTGTTGGCTGTAGCATCTATGATCCTGAGGTTGGCCTGGTGTGGAACGAGCCAGGCAATATCGTCAGCGGTAAGATTGTTTCTTTCCATCAATTCTGCACTTACATCGGCCATTCCTTTTACTGCAAACTTAAAAACAGCCTGTCCTTCCTGGTAAACAAAATGTTCTTTGGCGGTAACTGTTTCCATTGTTGCCGGGCTAATTGAACCTCCGGATTTCATGTGCAGAAACTTTCGGCCATTACCATCACTTCTTAAAATACTATCTAAAATACCAGTGCCATCTGTAGTAGGTTCCAGTAAAACCGCACCACCACCATCTCCAAAAATGATACAGGTGGTTCTGTCGGTATAATCAATAATGGCACTCATTTTATCTGCACCAACCACGATCACTTTTTTGTATCGTCCACTTTCAATCATGCTTGCACCATTGGTGAGTGCAAACAAAAATCCGCTGCAGGCTGCATTGATGTCGAAACTAAATGCATTGTTTGCACCTACTTCAGAGGCTATAACGTTTGCTGTTGCCGGGAAAGTCATATCTGGAGTAACGGTAGCACAGATAATGCAGTCGATCTCCAAAGGATCCAGGTTCTTTTTCCTTAATATTTCCTGTACTGCAGGAATAGCAAGGTCACTGGTACCTTTCCCTTTTTCTTTTAAGATTCTTCTTTCTTCTATACCGGTACGTGTCCTGATCCATTCATCATTTGTATCTACCATCTTTTCCAGGTCAAAATTGGTGAGTTTGGTGTCTGGAACATATCCTCCTACCGATGTAATTGCTGCCGTGATCTTACTCATATATATAATAATATCAATTCGTGGGCAAATATCAGGAAACAATGGCAAGGGCAGAAATCTGTGAATCTATCTATAATCATAATTTAAGCCCCTTAGTTCTGACTGAAAACCATATTTTTGAGCCAGCAGTTATGATAGCTTTTGTAAGAGGAGATTTTGTTCAGAAAACCCCGGCCCAGGTTATTGTGGATGTGAATGGTGTGGGATATGATCTGCATATAAGTTTAAACACTTATTCTGCGATCAGCGATAAAGATAAAGGGCAGTTGTTCACCTATTTGCACATCACCGAGAATGCTCAAACATTGTACGGCTTTGCCGAGCTGAAGGAAAAAGAACTTTTCCTGATGCTGATAAGTGTTTCAGGAGTTGGTGCAGCAACAGCAAGAATGATGTTGTCTGGAATGAGGCCCGAGGAAATCAACAGAGCGATCATTCAAGGCAATGCAAAACAGCTGGAAGCTATTAAAGGAATCGGAAGGAAAACGGCAGAAAGGCTTATTTTAGAGCTCAGGGAAAAAGTGAGTAAGCAGGCTGATGACAATTTCACCACAACCGCTGGTCACAATACCAATGAAACCGATGCTTTAAATGCATTAATTTCCCTTGGTATTGCCCGTAATACTGCAGAACAGGCAATAAAGAAAGTAAACGCTTCAAATGCAGAAACGCTACATGTTGAGGAGCTGATCAAACAAGCACTCAAAAACATTTAACTATCGAGAAGACATCTACGTAATCAAGGTTTTAATCTTTTGACCAGGACAATCATGCAGCATAGAAAAATTATGCTGGTAACAGCACTACTGTTATCAGCTACTACTGTTTTTGCCCAGCAACCACCAAAAAAAGACACCACACTTCGTTATCCTATCAACGACAGGCGTGGTGATCGTTATACCTGGAAGAACCGTAATCCGTTTGATCTCAGAGATACGTCTTTCATCAAACAGACGATTGAATACGATCCAGTTTCAAGACAATATTTTATTGTTGAGAAGATCGGTAATCAAACATATCGCCGTCCAACTTATCTCACTTTTGAAGAATTCTACCGTATACAGGCTCAGCAGCAGGAAGCTGAATATTTCAGAAAAAGAGCCAATGCATTATCGATTTTGAACAGAAAAGTTACAAGACCAAAATTCAAGTTATTCGATAACCTGTTCAATAGGATAATGGGTGCTGATTCTACAGGTAAAGTGAAGATCGATATTCGTCCACAGGGTAATGTAGATATCATGGCAGGGTACCAGGGACAAAACATTAAAAATCCAACTTTACCGGAAAGAGCAAGGAAGAATGGTGGTTTTGATTTTGATATGAATGCCAACCTGAATGTGATTGCTAATATTGGTGAAAAGCTGAAACTTCCGATCAATTATAACACACTGGCCAATTTCGATTTTGAGAACCAGTTGAAGTTAGATTATAAAGGCCTGGATGATGAGATCATTAAATCAATCGAAGCCGGAAACATCAACTGGCAATCTAAAGGAACATTGATTCCGGGAACACAAGGTTTGTTTGGCATCAAAACACAGTTACAATTTGGAAAATTATATGTGACGTCTGCATTAGCGAATCAAAAATCCACACGTCAGTCATTAGCATTGCAGGGTGGTGCAGCCACAACACAGTTCCAGAAAAGACTGGATGATTATGAAGAGAACCGTCACTTCTTATTAGCACGTTACTTCCTTGAGAATTATAATACGGCAATGAAAGATCTGCCAAGAGTGAACAGCCAGGTGCAGGTGTTGAGAATGGAGGTTTGGGTAACTAACAGAACCGGTGCTACAACAGATGCAAGAGATATTGTTGGATTGACCAATCTTGGTGAAGATGCATCAACTGGTGTATCTGCTTTGCCAAGAAATAGTCTCACCCCTTTATACCAGAATACAATCAGGGGTAACCAGGCTTATCGTAATCCATCACAGGTTACATCTTTATTATTAAGCCAGGGATTGAGACAGGTAACTGATTTTGAAAAAACTTTTGCCCGTAAATTAAATCCCAACGAATATTATTTTAATCCACAGGTAGGCTGGATCTCATTGAATCAACAGTTGCAACCAGATGAGGTGTTAGCAGTGGCCTATCAATATACACACAATGGTAAAGTGTACCAGGTTGGTGAATTTTCGCAGGATGTAAGTTTAGATACTACGAGATTGAATGGTGTGCAACAGGTGTTATACCTGAAATTATTAAAAGCCACATCTCAAAGAATTCCTTCATTGCCATGGGACCTGATGATGAAGAACGTTTATTCTTTAGATGTTGCTTCGATGCAGCCGGAAGATTTCAAGCTGAACGTGATGTATGAAGAACCAAGCATGGGCTTGAAAAGATACCTGCCTCAATCAGATCCTCAATATGAAGGTGTGCCTTTGCTGCGTATTCTTAACCTGGATCGTTTAAACAACCGGCTTGATCCACAACCGGATGGTGTGTTCGATTACATAGAAGGATTTACTGTTCTTTCTCAACAAGGAAAGATCATTTTCCCTGTGCTCGAACCATTTGGTGAAGACCTGGAAAGAATTGCTTTTCAAACGCAGCCACAAACGGTAAGAGATAGTTTGTTGTATTATGAGTTGTATGATAGCATCAAAGCAATTGCACAAACCTTTGCCAACAAGAATCGTTATTTAATACAAGGCCAGGTAAAAGGTACAGGCGGTTCTGAAATTTATCTCGGTGCATTCAATGTACCGCCAGGTTCTGTTTCTGTAACTGCAGGAGGACAGATATTGGTAGAGAATGTTGATTACACAGTTGACTATAATCTCGGCTCCGTTAAAATTCTCAACCAATCTATTTTAAATTCAGGGGTGCCTGTAAATGTTCAGTTTGAAAACAATGCTGGCTTCGGAATTCAACAAAGAAATTTCTTAGGACTTCGACTGGATTATTTAGCGAGTGATAAATTATCTATCGGTGCTTCAATGGTACGATTAAGCGAAAGACCGTTCTTCACAAAGATGAATTATGGAGAAGACCCGATCCGTAATACAATGTATGGAGTTGACTTCTCTTATCGTTCTCAATGGCCTGGATTAACAAGAACATTAGATAAACTTCCATTCTATAATACAACAGCAGCATCAAGTATTACTGCATATGGTGAAGCTGCATATTTAAAACCGGGTCATCCTTCACAGATTGGGAAAGGAGATGAAGGGCTTGTTTATATAGATGATTTTGAAGGAAGCCGCAATAGCATTGACCTTCGTTTTCCATGGGTGTCGTGGGCTTTAGCATCAACACCTGCAGCGTTTCCGGAAGCTTCGAGGTATGATGACAGTACTTATGGATTCAATCGTGCTAAACTCGCATGGTATAATATTGAACCGATCTTACAAGACAGGTCAAGTTCTGAAAATCCTTTGAGAGGAAATCTTGCTGCATTGAGTGATCCGAGAACACGTCTCGTGAATACAACTGAATTATTCAAGAACAGGACACCGAATCTTGGACAAAGCCAGACAGTAACTTTTGATGTGGCTTATTATCCTGCAGAAAAAGGTCCATACAATTTTGAATATAGAAGTAGTGTGATAGGTGCTGATGGAAAATTCCTGCCGGGCCAGCGTAGAAAGAACTGGGGTGGAATTATGAGAGCGATAGACCAGACAGATTTTGAGACAGGCAACGTCGAATTTCTTGAATTCTGGGTACAGGATCCTTTTATCAAAAATAATAATCCAGGTGCTTCCGGTAAACTTTTCATCAACCTTGGAAATGTTAGTGAAGATGTATTGAAAGATGGAAAACGTTTTTATGAAAATGGATTACCTACACCACAGATACCTGCACAGATCGATAGTTCAACCTGGGGTTACCAGCCAATCAATCCAATACAAATTACACAGGCTTTTAGTAATGATCCTGCCGATCGTCCATTCCAGGATGTAGGTTTTGATGGTTTGGTGGATGCTGATGAATTAAAAAGGCATAGCGGTTATCTTGCTTTACTGGCTGCAAATTTTGGTACAGCATCAGCAGTTTATCAACAGGCTTTAAGAGATCCATCGAATGATAATTATGTATGGTACAGAGATCCTGTTTATCCGAACACAGCCGATATATTAGCACGATATAAGAATTTCAATAACCCACATGGTAATTCACCTGTAGCAACTACCAGTTCGGAATTTTCTTCTGCTGCAACATTGTATCCAGACAATGAAGATCTCAACAGGGATAATACACTGAATGAGAATGAAGAATATTATGAGTACGAGATAGAACTTACGCAGAACATGCAGGTAGGCAATTATATTGTTGATAAAAGAGCTGTACCTGTAAAATATGCCAACGGTACACAGGGAAATGAAACCTGGTACCAGTTCAGAATTCCTATTAAAAGCTATTCAAGACGAGTAGGAAACATTCCTGATTTCAGATCAATCCGGTTCATGAGAATGTACCTCACCGATTTTGAAGATTCGGCGGTAATGCGTTTCGCTTCGCTTGACCTTGTGCGTAACCAATGGAGAACATTCAATTACCAGTTAGATACAACAGGTGCATATGCTCCTGCTTCTTCAACACCATTGCTGGTTTCTGCTGTGAATATCGAAGAGAATAGTGGCAAGTTCCCTGTGAATTATGTGATTCCTTGTGGCATTGAAAGGGTTCAGTTCCTTAGTAATAACAACGTAAATCTTTTGCAGAATGAACAGGCCATGAGTTTACAGGTTCGTAATCTTTCAAAAGGTGATGCAAAAGCGGTTTTCAAAACATTGAATCTCGATCTTCGGCAGTACGGCCAGTTATCTATGTTTATTCACGCTGAAACAATTTCAGGATTTCCTACTGTAACAGATGACCAGGTATATGCAGTTGTTAGAATCGGCCAGGATTTTTTAAGCAATTACTACGAGATAAGGTATCCTTTAAAGATCACAAAAGATCGTGCAGTAGGTTGTGATTCCGTATGGCCTGTTTCCAACAATCTTGATTTTAGCTTGCAGGAGCTGATCGGTTTGAAAACAAGACGTAATGGAAGCATGACACCAGTTACACGACGATACAGTGAAACGATCGGTAACAAAACATTCTCCGTATTTGGAAACCCGAATCTTGGAGAGGTAAGAGGATTCTTAATTGGAATTGAAAATCCTGCTACAAGCCTTATTGACCAGGTTTCAGCTGAGGTCTGGATCAATGAATTGCGATTGTCAAAAATGGATGAAGGTGGAGGTTATGCTGCATTGGGTAGAGTAGATGTACAATTAGCAGACCTGGGAACATTTACAGTTTCTGCAAATACTTACACAAAAGGTTTCGGTTCTATCGAACAAAGAGTAAATGAAAGGGCAAGAGATAATCTCTTCCAGTTTGATGCAGCAGCAACGATTGATGCAGGTAAATTGTTACCGAAGCAGGCGAAAATTACGATTCCTGTTTATGCAAGCATCAATAAAACAATCCGTACACCTGAGTACGATCCTTATGATCTTGATATCAAGCTCAAGGATAAAATGAATGCATACAGTGGTAAGAAAGATTCTATCAGGAGTGCAGCCATTGATGAAACAACCATCAAGACATTAAACTTCACCAATGTTCGTGTACAGCCTGGTACGAAAACAAGGTTGTGGAGCATCAGTAATTTTGATGTGAGTTACTCCTATACAAAGTTTGAGCAAACGAATCCTCTCATCTTAAAGAACGATGTTACCAAACATCGTGGTGGATTAGGATATACTTACAACTCAGCTCCGAAATACATAGAGCCACTTAAGAAGATGAGGAGCAAAACACCTTGGCTTGCTTTGATCCGTGATTTCAATATCAACCTCAATCCATCTTTATTAAGTTTCAGGGCTGATATCAACAGGCAGTTCGGTGAATTCGTTCCAAGAATAGTCTCTGAAGGAAAGATCGAAAGAGTAGATACGACTTACGATAAATTCTTCACGTTCGACCGGTTCTACAATTTAAGATGGGATCTTACAAGATCACTGAATATCGACTTCTCTGCAGTAAATAACGCAAGAGTTGATGAACCTTATGGAAGAATAGATACAAAGGCAAAGAAAGATACCGTAAGAGAAAATTTCCTGAGTGGTGGAAGAAATACGTTGTACACACAAAGAGCTGGAGCAACATATACGTTACCGCTTGGTAAACTTCCATTGACAGACTGGATCACTGCACGATATAGTTATACAACAACTTACAATTGGATCGGTGCAAGTCGATTGGCCATTGATCTGGGTAATACGATAGAGAATAGCCAGGATAATACCATCAATGGTGAATTTGATTTCAGCAGGTTGTACCAGAAGTCAAGATTCCTCAGGGCTTTGGATATGCCTTCTCAGCCAAAACAAAAAGGAGATACCAAAGACATTAATGCTGGTGGGAAAGGTAAAGTAGACGATAACAATGGTATACCAAAAGTGCCAAGTCGTGAAGAAGCAACCAAAGGCCTAACAGGCAAAGCAAGGAAAGATGCATTGGCAAAATGGAGAGAACAGAAAAGAGCGGCAAGAATTGCTAAGAGTAACTTGCCATTAGAATTAAATCCATTTGTAAAAGGTGCTGGTAAGGTCCTCACCATGTTAAAACGTACTTCGGTTAACTACTCGGAAAATTATCGAAGCCGTTTACCAGGTTATATGGACAGCACCAGGATCCTGGGTCAGAACTGGAAAACAATGGCCCCTGGATTAGATTATGTTTTTGGAAAACAACCAGACACCAATTGGTTAAATCAACAGGCTGCAAAAGGGTTGATCACAAGAAGTAAGGATTTCAACTTCCTGTATGCACAAAGGTTTGAACAAAAGCTCACCATTACTGCACAGTTAGAGCCGTTAAGAGAATTGATGATCGACCTGAATGTAGAGAAGAGCTTTAATAAAGATTATTCTGAATTATTCAAGGATACTACGATCGTTGGTATTGGAAAACTCACACATAATAATCCTTTATCTGCAGGTGGTTTCAACGTAAGTTATATAGCATTCAATACGCTGTTTACTAAATTCAAACCGAATGAAGTGTCTGAAACATTCAAGAAGTTTGAAGATTACAGAACAGTGATCTCTCAACGTCTGGGTAAATCCAATCCGTATAGCACAGGAGCTGTTACAAACGGCTATGCAGCAGGTTACGGAAGATACTCACAGGAAGTATTAATCCCGGCATTCATTGCAGCTTATACTGGAAAGAATCCACAGGATGTTGCATTACTGAAGCAAACGAATCCAAACATCAAGTCAAATCCTTTCAAAAGCATCATGCCTAAACCAAACTGGAAGCTGACTTATACAGGGTTGACTAAAATTCCTGCACTGCAAAAAACATTCAGCACCATCAGCATTACACATGGTTATACCGGTAATCTCAGCATGAATAGTTTTACCAGTGCATTACTGTTCCAGGATCCATTTGGAGTAGGTGCACCAAGTTTTGTTGATACGGTCAGCGGTAATTTTGTTCCTTATTTCTTAGTGCCTAACATTAGTATACAGGAACAATTTGCTCCGCTAATAGGTATTGATGTTACTACAACCAGTCAGTTGAATGTAAGAGCAGAATATCGCAAGAGCAGGCAATTAAGTTTAAGCCTGATCGATTACCAGTTGAGCGAGATGAATTCTACAGAATGGACGTTTGGTTTGAGCTGGAGAACACGAGGCTTTAAACTTCCGTTCAAACTGCCTTTCATGAAAGACAAAGAGCTGGAAAATGATCTCAACTTCCGTGTAGACCTGGCCATGAGAGATGATGCACAAAGCAATAGCAGGCTCGATCAAACGAATGCTTACAGCACAGGTGGACAAAAGGTCATCACCATTCAGCCGTCGATCGATTATGTACTGAACAACAGGCTTAATATCAAATTCTTCTTCGACCAGAGAAGAGTTACACCTTATATCTCTACCTCTGCACCAATTGTGAATACAAGAGCGGGACTACAGTTGAGGATTGCATTGGCTCAATAGATTTAAATATGTTTTTAGTAAAGCAGGCATTATTGCCTGCTTTTTATTTGTAAAAGAACGATAGTTATCAGGAAAATTTATTCCATGAATCAGTAGGTTTACAGAACTATGGATAACGAAAGTAAAGTGAGTTGGTTAAGTCGTCATGAGAAATACCTCGGTCCTTTTGTGTATGGAGGTATTGATGGATGCGTTACCACATTTGCAGTAGTAGCTGGTGCTGTGGGTGCCGGTCTTGATAGCAGCATTATCATCATCCTGGGTTTTGCCAATTTACTGGCCGATGGATTTTCAATGTCAATCGGTGCTTATTTATCTTCAAAATCCGAAGTGTCTTATTTCGTTAACCAGAAGAAAACGATCATAAAACGAATTCAAGACCAGGAAGCTATCGAGATAAAAAAACTTAAAGATTTCTACTCAGAGAAAGGCTATGAGGGAACGACACTCAGAGATATTGTGGAGGTAATAACGAAGGATTCAAACCGTTGGGCAACGGTAATTTTAAAAGAGCAAATGAGCCTTAGCTTACCAGACAGATCACCTGTAAGCAATGGGGTGGCCACGTATGTATCATTTATTCTGATTGGCTTAATTCCGCTGGTGATATATGTTGTCGATTATATTTCTCCTATTCATAGTTCGCTCTTCCTTTGGTCGTCACTGCTTACCGCAGCAGGATTTATTTTCATTGGTGCGTTAAAATCACATGTCACCAATTCGCATTTACTAAGAGGTATTGCTGAAACTTTGTTACTCGGTGCAATTGCTGCACTAGTGGCTTTTTATGTTGGAGACTGGCTGGAACGATTACTCAGCTAACCTTTTTTCTTCGTCTGAATAAAGATCACCTCTTCAATTCTTCACCTTGTTGTTAAAGACATATACCATAAAACAGGTACGTGGATTGTCATAATAGCCTTATTTTACCAGTATAATCGCTGGAAAAGCATCTATATAAGTCCAATCCGGTTTTCAAGGATGTTTTAATTGCTAAAATTCATTTTCCTCCTATGGAAAAGCAATAAATTCGTCATCTATTCACTGTACATATATGAGAAAAAACTATTGCATCCTCCTGGGTCTGCTATTGCTGACCTGTTCAGTTATGGGCCAGAAAAAAGCCAAAGGTTTAGACTTCGACGATGAAGAATATTCCACTGCTCCCAAAAAAGCAAAGCTTACAAGATCGCTTGACGCTGTTCCAACTTCAGCTTCTGTAAAGATGTATGCTCCCATTCCAAAAAGCCAGGGTGGAAATCATGGAACCTGTGTTGCCTGGGCTGCAGGTTATTGTGGAAGAACCATAGTAGAAGCCATTAAAAACAACTGGACGGATAAAGAGCTTATTACTTCTAAAGCATATTCCCCGGCTTTTTTGTTTCGTCTGTTGAAACCAAATGACGCTGCATGTGAAGGTGGATCCAATTTGGCTACAGCCATGGAGATACTAAAAACACAGGGTGATGTTACATTCAACCAGGTTGGTCAGCTCTGTATTCCTGAAGTTACCAACGATCACAAACAGATTGCAACACAGTATAAGATCAAGGATTACCTGAGAGTGTTTGATGTAAATGCATCGCCTTCGATTAAAATACAAGCAGTAAAAAAATCAATTGCAGAAAAAAAACCGGTGGTTATTGGAATGAAATGCCCTCCGTCGTTTGATTTTGCCAAAGATGTATGGAATCCGAAAGAAGATCCTTCAGGCTCGTATGGTGGTCATGCAATGTGTGTAGTGGGTTATGACGATAATATGCATGGTGGTGCTTTCGAAATTCAGAACAGCTGGGGAACAAATTGGGGTAATAAAGGATATATATGGATTCGATATAACGACTTTGCAAACTTCACCAGGTATGGATATGAATTTGTTGATCTGCCAGAACCAAAACCGGAAGTGGCCGATCTTTCTGGTCAACTCAAACTTATTTTAGATTCCGGTGAGGAGATGCCTGCAAATTTGTTGGTGTCAACAAGAGGTTTGGGAGTAGTGCCTGCAACAGTCAAAACAATTCCAAGTCCGCTTACCACTTATCAGATTGCTAAGGCTTATCCTTCGGGCACAAGATTCAGGATGTATATTTCAAATAACCAGCCTGCATTTGTATATGCCATTAGTTCTGATCTTTCTAATGCGATCACAAAAATATTTCCTTATGAAGATGGCATCAGTGCTGCATTAACTGATAAAAAAAATGATGTGGCCATTCCAGATGAAGAACATTTCATCCAGTTTGACAATGTACCCGGCAAAGATTTTCTATGTATACTATATAGCCGTGATGCACTTGACATAAATAAGATCGTGGCAGATATTGCTGCACAGAAAGGAACCTTCAGCGAAAAAATATTTGCAGTGTTGGGGAATACAATGGTTGATCCGAAGAAAGTAAATTTTTCTAATAACAAGATCGCATTCGAAGGTTTCAGCAATGGTAAATCTGCGGTGACTTTGATGGTGGAGATGGAGCATAAATAGCACAGTCAAAACATACCCTTATGAAAATTGTATCAAAACTTCTGCCTCTCCTGTTTTTGGTTGCCGGATTAAAATCTGGTGCCCAGGTAGTTTATCAGAACGACTTTAATAATATTTCAGGTTGGAATAGCAGGTACACCAGTGCATCTTTTGCAACCGACGTTTCAGTGGTGGGTGGATACCTTATACTAAACCCATATGCAACAGACAGCTGGTTTCAAAATGGACCGGAAATCTCTGTAGACTTTACAAGGGATTTCACGATCGAAACATCAATGGCTGTTTACTCTGAAAACCCCGACAATGATACATACTATGGAATTTTCTTCGGGTCAAACAAAATAAAAGACAATCAGTTTATCATAACAGAGGATGGGTATTCAAAAGTGCAATCATATATCACCAGTGTCGTTGATCGTGTTCGTTTTCAGAAGTGCAGTTCAGTTAAACCTGGGTATAGAATTTTCAATAAGATTAGAATAGTAAAAAGAGGATTTGAGTATACTTTTTTTGTGAATGATGTAGAATTTGCAAAACTGTCCAATCTCGATTCGTATGGAGACTGGATGGGATTTAAAGTAAGTAGTAAAGTAGCTGTGGCAGTAGACTACCTGGTCGTGAAATATGGAACGGAACAGCAACAATCTACTCCGGTTAAGAAAGAGTTTACTGAAGGAGAATACATAAAAGATAAATATAAAATCAAAGTATCAAAAAAGAATGATAACCTTATTGTAACTGAGCCAAATCTTACTTCGACATATGTATACGTTGGTGATGATTTATACGAGTATCAGCACTCTTCAGGCACCACTTACTATATAAAAGTAGTAGATCATACTACGATTGAAACTTCAAAAAAAGGAGGAGGTAGTCCTACAGTGTTTTCATTAGCAAAACAGGGTAATCCTGAAAAGCAGGTAACAGAGGATGTTGTTATTAATAAGCCTTCCGACAAAACGCCACCTCAGATCAGCATTACCAGTCCTGGTGTTAAACGAGGTTTAAAGGTTGTGGAGAATAGTAAAAAAATCACAGTAACAGGTAAAGCAACAGACCCAAGCGGTGTTTACGAGGTAATGGTTAATGGCATAGAAGCCAGATTAGATGCCCAGGGTAACTTTTCTGCAACTGTTCCTTTAGCGGTAGGTGAAAACAATTTCATTGTTTCTGCTACTGATATTAAAATGAATAAAGGTGATTATAGTTTTACCGTCACCCGTACTCCGGCAGAAGATATTGAAACACCCATCATTCCAGTAAGCAATACTGAAATGACACAAGGCGGAAAATATTATGCCCTCATTATCGGCATCGAAGATTACCAGGATCCAACAATTCCTGATCTTGAAGAACCAGTTGGTGATGCAACTTCATTAAGTAATATTCTTAGTGCCAAATACACCTTCGATAAAGAGAATATTAAGCTGCTCAAAAACCCGACCCGTTACCAGGTTTTCCAGGCTTTGGAAACCTTATCAAGAAAGGTAAAGGAATCAGATAACCTTCTCATCTTTTATGCAGGTCACGGTTATTGGGATGAGCAAAGAAAACAAGGGTATTGGTTTCCTTCCGATGGTAAAAAAGCAGATCGTTCTTCATGGATCACCAATGCTGATCTGAAAGAGTACATCAGTACCATTCCATCGAAACATACTTTACTTATTACAGATGCATGTTTTGCAGGCAGTATTTTCAAAAGCAGGTCCATCGTTTCTAATGCATCAATGGCGGTGAAACAATTGTACGAATTGCCAAGCCGAAAAGCAATGACAAGTGGTTCACTAAAAGAGGTACCTGATAAATCTGTATTTATTGAATATCTCGTTAAACGGCTCAATCAGAACAGTGAAAAATTTCTTTCTGCTGAACAACTCTTTTCAAGTTTTAGAACAGCTGTCATAAACAATAGTGCAAACGGACAGGTACCACAATATGGAGAAATAAAAGAAGCAGGTGACGAAGGTGGAGATTTCATTTTTATTAAAAGATAACCCATGCTAAAACTGCGACTACTTTCTATCTTATTTGCGTTTTGTTTTGTACAGGCCCAGGCACAAAGATCTGAACAGGAACTGGTTAATTCTGCCATTCGTTTGTATGAGTCTGGCAGGTACGATGAATGCATCACTGCTTGTACAGCTGCCCTGGCAATAAATCCAAAAAACGTACAAGTGTACACCATCAGGGGAAACGTATACCAGTACAAAACACAGTATGAACTTTCCATCGAAGATTATTCAAGTGCGATCAGGTATGAGCAGAATTATGTGTATGCATGGACAGGAAGAGCTAACAGTTATTATTATTTACAATCCTACGATAAAGCAGTGTATGATTACTCCCAGGCGTTAAGATTGGAAAGTTCAAACGCTGATCTCTGGTATGGAAGGGCCAATTGTTATTTTGCAAAAAAAGAATACGACAAGGCAATCGGTGATTATACAACTGCCATTGCCTACAATGCAAATCATGCAAATGCCTATGCATATAGAGCCGCTTCTTTTTTTTATAAACTGGATTACCGTAAAGCAATAGAAGATTATTCTGCTGCCATTCGTCTGAATGCTAATAGCCATGAAAACCTTTATTACCGTGGTTATTGTTATTTTCTCCTGGGTGAATATGACCTTGCTATTGCCGATTATACACAGGCAATTAATATCGATCCATCTTATTCAAATGCCTGGTATAGCAGGGGTGCAGCTACTTTTGCAAAGGATGATTATGATAAAGCCATCAAAGATTTTTCACAGGCCATCAATCTTAAACCGGATTATGTTGATGCTTATACATACAGGGCTAACACACTTACACGTATCGGGCAATATGCAAAAGCAATCACCGACTACCAGCAATCGATTAAACTCAATATAAGGTATGAGTTGGCATATATCAACATCATTTCTCCTTTGGTAAGAACAGGGCAGTTTGATAAAGCCAGATATTATTACGATCAATACAGGTCACTTGGCCTCGTTTCATATATTGAGTATGATGCCTGGAAGTTTTATAAATTCTACATCACAGCTGTAACAGAAGACATCCCGAAAGCAGATTATAAAAAAGCTTTGCAGAACCTTGATGTAGCCCTGGCCTTATACGGAACTCAGATATTACCCGAGAACAAATATTGTTACATTGATGTACTTGCGATCAAGGGATATGTGTTAGAAAAACTAGGTCGTATATCAGAAGCAAGAGATGCATATCACCAGGCTTTAGTGGTGAACGATCTTCAACCTGAAGTAAAACAAGCCTTAACAAGATTAACCCAGCAGGAATCAAGGGTAAATACTGCTGACAATATCGCACCAACACTTGAATTGATCAGTCCTGCAGCTACCAGAGGGTTGCAGGTGGTTGCTGCAAAAGAAGAAACACAGGTCATCGGCAGGGCCAAAGATGCATCAGGCATTGCTGCTGTTACGGTGAATGGAAAGACGGTGAAAACAGAAGAGGATGGTTTGTTTATAACCAGTCTTGTCTTGAATGATGGAATGAACGACATCCTTGTTTCAGCGTTAGATAAAGCTGGCAATACTTCTTCAAAAAAATTCACAGTTCCGGTTAAGCTCGTTGCAAAAGTGGAAGAAGAAACTTCTACTGTTATTACTCCAGTGAAGGGAACAGCGACACCAAAATTTTATGCATTGATCATCGCTGCTGAAGAATATGATGATCCTGCAATAAGCGATCTGGAAAATCCGGTAAAAGATGCTTCGGAATTCAAAGCCATCCTGGAAAGTCATTATACATTCAATGCTGATAATATCAAAACACTTTTCAATAAGAACCGTGATGAGATCATGCAGAGTATTATTCAAACAAGCAATGCGTTAACAGCAGATGATAACCTGGTGATTTTCTATGCAGGACATGGTATTGCAGAAAAAGACAAGTTTGGTGAAGTGGATGGATACTGGATTCCCTCATCAGCAAAACAAGGGATCACTTCAACTTATATTTCTGCTGATGATATTAAGAAAGCACTCAAACGCAGCAACGCCAAACACATTCTCGTTGTTGCTGATGCATGTTTCAGTGGCGCATTTACCAGGCAGTTATCCAATGACGCATCTGTAAGTATTCAAAAACAATACAGCGTACCAAGTAGAAAGATCATGGCCAGCGGAAATATGGAGCCGGTACCGGATAACAGCAGGTTTATCTTCTACCTGAAAAAACATTTGAAAGAAAACAGCCAGAAATACCTCACAGCAAAAAAACTGTTTGATGGTTTCTATGAAGCCATATTAAATAACTCAGATACCTCACCTCAATATGCTGCCATAAAGAATGTTGGAGATGAGGGTGGAGAGTTTGTATTTATTAAAAAGTAATGTTATGAGACAAATCATTTTAAGTATTGTCGTTTCTTTTATTGTAATGTTTACAGGCTCATCTGTACTTGCACAGTCAGCTGAGGATCTTATAAAAAAAGCTGTCCAGCTTAAAGATGAAGGAAAATATGATGAGGCATTGGAATATTGTAATAAGGCTTTAGAAAAGGATAACAAGAATTCCTGGGGATATAATGTTAGGGGAGTGGTTTATGAGTTACAAAAGAAGTATGACCTGTCTATTCAGGATTATACTGAAGCATTGAAGATTGATCCTAAGTATAAACAGGTATATATTAACAGGGCACAGGTATATCGAATTAAGAAAGAATATGATATAGCTAAAGCCGACCTTAATGAGGTATTAGCGATTGATCCGAATTTATCTGGTGCAAGATTTCAACTGGGAAGAATTGCTTATGAAATAAAAGACTTTGACCAGGCCATTAAAGAATTTACTGAGTCAATGAAACTTGGTGCGGATAAAAAGAACAGTTACTGGTGGATTGCTGATTGCTATTATTATGGAAAAAAAGATTACGATGCGGCTATCAGTAACTACAATCAAATAATCAGACTTGATCCAAAAGATATCGACGGGTACAGGTTAAGAGCTAGTGTCTATCAATACGGTAAAAAAGACTATGATAAAGCCCTTGCTGATTTAACAACCGTGCTGGCAATCGATCCAAAAAACTATCAGTATTACAGTCGTCGTGCCAGTGTTTATGATAAACAAAAATTATATGATCAGGCTATTTTGGATATGACGAAGGCAATTGAATTGAATACCAAGGATCCCTCTCCTCAATTAATGGCAAGGGCAAATATCTACCGGACTAAAGGTGATACCACAAATGCTGTGGCCGATTATGCCGAAGCTGTAAGAATTACAGGTAAAGCCTCAACCTTGGCATCCAGAGGATGGTTTCACATTGCATTAAAATGGTATGATAAAGCACTCCAGGATTTTGAAAAGGCTATTGTAATAGATCCAAAAACTTGGTCAGCATATACCGGGAAGGCTGATCTCCATAAACGTAATCGCAAATATGATTTAGCAATTGCTGAATATGATTTTGTCATAAAAGAGAATCCAACTTATACCGGTGCCTATTATTATAAAGCAGAGACTTTGAAAATTCTAGGAAACTATGAAGAATCTATTGAAGTGTTTGATAAATACAGGATCGTTGGGAAATTTACATCAATGATGGGTCACCTTTCTCCACTGATTAGAACTGGACAATGGCAAAAGGCTAAAGATGATGGCGAAAGATATTTTCAGGAATACAAAACCTCTTTTTTAGATGACGACAAAAACAAATTCTACAAACAATACCTATCTGTCATAATTAACGATATTCCCAACGAGCAATACGAAACTGCATTGGGCAATTTAGACAAGGCCATAAAGGATTATAATACATATACCAGTGAAGATGAAGATAGCAGGTACGATTTCATAGACATTCTGGCATTAAAAGGTTGGGTGCTCGAAAAATTATCCCGCTTCAACGAAGCAAAAGAAGTCTATGAGCAAACCTTGCTCATACATAAATTGCAACCAGATGTCCAACAAGCCATAGCTGGACTTGCAAAAAAGAAAGAAACACTGGCTGTTGGTGATAAAACCATCCCTGAAATTCAACTCATCAGTCCACAGGCATCAAGAGGTTTGCAGGTAGTTGGTGCAGCAAACCAAACCCAGGTTATCGGCAAGGCAAAGGATGCTTCCGGTATTGCGTTCGTTACCATCAACGGTAAACGAATAGACAAGATTGAAGAGGATGGCTTATTCACCACAACTTTAAGCTTCAAACCTGGTGCAAACAATATTCTCATTACTGCTACAGATAAGAAAGGCAATAAGGCAACAAAGACATTCTTAGTTACAGGTAATGCTGTTGCAAAGAAACAAACAGAAGAAGACATCATTGTTCCTGTATCAACAAATGGTGGTGCACCACAATATCATGCCATCATCATTGCTGCAAAAGATTACACTGATTCAAGAATTCAGGACCTCGAAAACCCTGTAAAAGATGCAGCGGAGTTCAAGAGCATCCTTGAAAACAATTACACCTTCAATCCAGATAACATCGAAACGCTCTACAACAAAAGCCGTGAAGAGATCATGCAATCCATCATCCAGAAAAGCAATGCACTGGGTGAGAATGATAACCTCGTAATATTTTATGCCGGTCATGGTATTGCAGAGAAAGACCGTTTTGGAGACGTAGATGGATACTGGATTCCATCATCTGCTATCAAAGGAAATACGGCAACCTATATTTCTACAGACGATATAAGAAAGTCTTTAAAAAGAAGTATGTCGAAGCATATACTTGTTATTGCCGATGCATGTTTCAGCGGAGCATTTACAAGAGAATTATCATCAGATGCTGAAGTGGGAATTCAGAAGCAATACAATGTTCCCAGCCGTAAGATCATGGCAAGTGGTAACCTTGAACCGGTACCGGATAACAGCAGGTTTATCTATTACCTCAAGAAAAGCCTGAAAGAAAACAAACAGAAATACCTCACAGCAAAAAAACTTTTTGATGGTTTTTACGAAGCCATATTAAATAACTCAGATACCTCACCTCAATATGCAGCGATAAAAAATGTTGGAGATGAGGGTGGTGAGTTTGTGTTTATTAAAAAATGATACTATGAGACGAAGTATTTTTAGAGTTGTTGCTTCTTGTGTTGCCATCTTAACGAGTATTGCTGTTATCGCTCAGTCTGCTGAAGATTTGGTGGAGAAAGCCATTAAGTTAAGAGAAGAGGGGAAGTGCGAAGCGGCAATAGATAATTGCAATAAAGCATTGAGCATAGATGCAAGACATTCGGGAGCTTACAATGTAAAAGGATTATGCTATGATGCGCAGAAGCAATATGATCTGGCCATACAGGCTTATTCAGAAGCCATCAAGATAGAACCTGAAAATAAAATATTCTATTACAACAGAGCTGATACATATCGGTCGAAAGAGGACTATGATAAAGCTAAGGCCGATCTAAAACAAGTATTAAGCCTTGACGGCAGCTACTCATTTGCAAAACACCTGCTTGGGGTAATAGAATATAATGTAAAAAATTACGACCAGGCTATTGTAGAATTTAATGAAGCTATTAAACTGGGGCAGGCAAAAAAAAATTGCTACTGGTGGATCGGAGATTGTTATTATTATGGAAAAAAAGATTATTCAAATGCAGTTAGCAGCTACAATGAAATCATCAATCTTGATGCAAACGATCCTGACGGTTATAATTTACGCGGCAATAGTTACTATTCAATGAAGGAATATGAAATAGCCATCAGCGATTACAAGGAAGCATTACGAATAGACCCTAAGCATGAGGATGCTCATTTCGGATTAGGAAGGGTTTATTATTATCAAAACAAATATGACCTGGCCATAAAATCATTTGCAGAAGTCAGTAAACTTAAACCTAAAAATAAAAATTACCATATATGGCTTGGAGATGCTTATTATTATTCCAAAGAATATGATGCTGCCCTTACCATATATGGTCAGGTCATTCGTCTGAACGCAAAAGATACAGATGGATATCGTCTAAGAGGAAGAGTTTACGAAGCAAAAAAGGAGTATGTAAATGCCATTGACGAGTATAATAAAATTATTGTACTTGATTCATCAAATCCTTTGTCGTATAGCAGAAGAGCAACAGTTTATCGCAACCAAAAATTATTTGAACTCGCAATACAAGATTATACTAAAGCCATTTCAATCGCTAAAGATCCGGTTTCATACTATATCTCCAGGGGTAATGTTTATAGGTTACGGGGAGATACAAACTTGGCAATTAAGGATTATAATAAAGCAGTTAGTTTAGATGGCAAAGCTTCAACATTTAGTTCAAGAGGTCATTTCTATAGCAGTCTTAAATTGTACGAAAAGGCTCTAGAGGATTTCAATGAAGCTATCCGGATCGATGCAAAATATTTCAGTGCTTATAATGGGAAGGCGAATGTTTTTAAGAAAAGGAAACAATACGACCTGGCATTAAATGAATACGATAAGATAATCAGGCAAGACCCAAAGTATTATTCGGCATATTACAGCAAGGCAAATGTTTATATGATTAAGGGTGAATACCAGTCTGCCATGACGCAATACGAAACATATAAGTCTTTTAGTACGAATAGTATTTACTATGTCGATGTATTGCCATGCCTTGTACGAACCGGCAAATGGAATCTTGCAAGAGAGTATGCGCAGAAATATTTGGCTGAAAATAAAAGTTCTTATTTAGACCATGACAATTGGAAATTTTACAAATATTACGTGGCGGTCATCGCCACAGATTTACCGAATGAGGATTACGAAAAAGCACTGCTGAACCTGGACCTTGCCATTAAGGATTATACTGCTACCATATCTGAAGATGTTGATCGTAATGCTGAGTATGTAGATATCCTGGCATTAAAAGGTTATGTGCTCCAAAAACTATCAAGATTCAGCGAAGCAAAAGAAATTTATGAACAGGCTTTAGTTATTCATGATCTTCAACCGGATATTAAAGAAGCCCTTGCCTCTCTTCCGAAAAAAACAGCTTCAATTGCCGCAAATGATAAAACAATTCCTGAGATTCAGCTCATCAGTCCACAGGCATCGAGAGGTTTACAGGTAGTTGGTGCAACCAATCAAACCCAGGTTATTGGTAAAGCAAAAGATGCTTCCGGTATTGCTTCAGTAACTATTAACGGTAAAACGATAACTAAAATTGAAGAAGATGGTTTATTTACTACCACTTTAAGTTTCAAACCTGGAGCAAACAATATTCTTATCACGGCTACTGATAAAAAAGGGAATAAGGCCACAAAGACTTTCTTAGTAACAGGTAATGCCGTTGCAAAAAAACAAACGGAAGAAGACATCATTGTTCCTGTTGCAACAAATGGCAATACACCTCAATACCATGCTATCATTATAGCAGCGAAAGATTATACTGATTCAAGAATACAGGATCTTGAGAACCCTGTTAAAGATGCAGCAGAGTTTAAATCCATTCTCGAAACCCATTACACTTTCAACGCTGATAATATAGAAACGTTGTACAACAAAAGCCGTGAAGAGATCATGCAATCCATCATTCAAAAAAGTAATGCTTTGGGTGAAAATGATAACCTGGTGATTTTTTATGCCGGTCATGGTATTGCAGAGAAAGACAGGTTTGGAGATGTGGATGGATACTGGATTCCATCATCAGCCATCAAAGGAAATACTGCTACATACATTTCAACAGACGATATCAGGAAGTCTTTAAAGAGAAGCAACTCAAAACATATTCTTGTAATTGCAGATGCCTGTTTCAGTGGAGCATTTACAAGAGAGTTATCATCAGATGCAGAAGTTGGTATTCAAAAGCAGTACAATGTTCCCAGCCGTAAGATCATGGCCAGCGGTAACCTGGAACCGGTACCAGATAACAGCAGGTTCATCTATTATCTTAAAAAGAATCTGAAGGATAACAAACAGAAATACCTCACAGCAAAAAAACTGTTCGATGGTTTCTATGAAGCCATATTAAATAATTCTGATACCTCACCTCAATATGCTGCGATAAAGAATGTTGGTGATGAGGGAGGTGAGTTTGTGTTTATAAAAAAATAATCCCATGAAGATGTTTACAAGAATTGTTTTGGTTCTACTTGCTGCATTTTTTGCATCCCATGTTTCTGCACAGAAAAAGAAAATGCAGAAAGCACTTGACAACCAAATGGAAAAAATGTTCGGCAAAGCTGTTGAGCCAACAAAAGAATATAAGGAAGCAGAGTTATTGACTCAACAGGCAATTGATCTTCTAAAGAATGGAGAAATAAATGCTGCTGACGCCTTAATTAAAAAGTCGTTGCAGTTATATCCGGTTAAATCTGTTTTCGATTATGCAAAGATCATTTTTCAAATGCCAGACATCAATAAAGCAAATTCAATTATGAATGAAGCTTTTGATGCAGTAAAAAACTTTCCTGCAAATGAGTTGTTAATGAAAGAACCTTTTGCCAGTACTTATGTAGATGGAAAAATGATCACTGGCATTAAGTCTTATGAAAAGAACAGGGCTCTTTTCAATTTCTTTTATGATGCTTATAAGCTCAATAAAGAATTTGGTGGGTCGAAACTGACGGCTGTATCTATCGAAAGAATGCTACAATTGAATATTCAAAAAAACGCTTCTTTAGGCTATGATTTTGAATATCATCAAATGCAGTTTTCGAGGTGGGAACTTGCTGTTTTGGAAGGAAATTATGATAAGGCAATTCAGATCATAGATGATCTGCCTTTGTCGCCTGAAATGCCAGCAGAAAACCGAGAGAACTTCAAAGCCTATGTATATCTCGAAAAGGGTGATTATGAAAAGGCTTTGCAAATTGCTGAAACCTTAAAGGGAGACTATAAGCATGCCGGTAATAGAACAAAATTTGTTGCCTTTACTCATTTGAAGAGAAACGATGAAGCTTTAAAAGCATATAGAGAGTACATAGGTCATAAATATACTTTTATAACCAACGATCTTTTTTATTACCTGGCGATTATAGATATTAATAAAGGAGATTTCAAAGCTGCCTTAAATAATCTAGATAGTGCTTTGCATCATAAGCTTGGTGATTATATGTCTGGCATGGAAGCTTTGTTTATCGATAAGTGGAAAGTATATAAAGCTTATGGTGATGCGTATGCAGGACTGAACCAGTTCGAGAAAGCCAAGGATAATTACAATATTGCTTTAATTTTCAATCCGGACTACGAACCTGCCATCGCTGCATTAACTAAACTAGAATCATCAGTAGCAGCAACAACATCAACCGATAAAACACCTCCAAAGATTGCTGTAACCGAACCTTCAGTAAAAAGAGGTTTACAGGTTACTACATCAGGTAATGATGTAATGGTAAGAGGTATTGCAGAAGATCCATCAGGATTAAAATCTGTTTCTATCAATGGACAATCAGTTTATGCCCAGGCTTCAGGAAATTTCTGGGGCAATATTGTTTTGAAAGATGGATTGAACAAGATCACCATCAAAGCAACAGACGGTGCAGGCAATATTGCAGAAGAAACATTCGAGATCACGAAAAATAATACATCAGCTCCTGAAACAGAAATTATTGCTGTTACCGCAAAAGAAGGAAAGAACTATTGTTTACTAATTGCAGCTCAGAATTATGCTGATGCAACAATACCTTCACTTGAAAATCCAATACAGGATGCCGTTCGTTTGAAACTTGTTTTAAAGAAGAATTACAATTTTACTGATGAAAATATCATCACACTCTTCAATCCAAATGCAAATGATATTAAACGTCAGCTGCTGGAATTAACCAATATCATCCAGCCGGAAGACAACTTACTTATCTTCTATGCCGGTCATGGTATTTGGGTAGAAAAAGAAAAGAAAGGTTACTGGCTCATGACTGATGCAAAACGTAATGATCCCAATACCTGGGTATCTAATAAAGATGTACTCAACCTAATTGCCAAACTACCTTCCAGACATACA
>JAKFCX010000040.1:0-57161 GCA_036676415.1 Chitinophagaceae bacterium | reverse complement strand
ACCTACTGTAGCACTGAAGCTGGCTGGTACGTTAGTGATAACAGGGTTCTGATTATCCACCACTGTTACTGTTTGTGTAACAGGTATCGCTGCATTACCATTTGCATCCGTTACATTCCATGTAATCGTTGTTGTTCCTACAGCATAAGGTGCACTCATCGGCTGAGCATCACTTCTTGTACCTGTTGGAGGAGCTACTGAACAATTATCTGATGCTGTAGCTGTAACAATTGGATTAGCATTACATAATCCTGGTAACGCATTTACATTCTTATTACCATTATGCGTAATAACAGGAAGCTGATTGTCTGTTACAGTCACAGTGAAGCTGCATGTTGATTTGTTGCCTGCTGCATCCGTTGCCTCGAATGTATTGGTTGTTGTACCAATTGGGAATGTAGATCCGGAAGGTAAACCCGTAGTTTGAACAACCAAAGGACCTGAGCCCCACGTTATAATAATCTGACCATCACCAGTATTCAAACCAGAAGTTGTAGTACCGTTGGTAACATCTCCAATATACGATGATCCGCCGCCACCGTGTCCATCTTCAGCACTTCCTCCGCCTCCATACCATCCACCTCCTCCACCTCCGGAGTGACCTGCAGGATGATTACCAGATGCCCCACCAGCACCAAAGACACCCGCAGCTCCGCTATAGCCGCCTGTTCCGCCAACTCCACCAGCTGCCTGTGTGGCTCCCTTCCCATTTCTTGTACTACTTCCTTCACTACCATTGTTCCCTATTAAACCTCCTCCATGGCCTCCGGTTCCATTGCAACCATAATATTCAGCGCCACCACCTCCGGCAGCCACTATTTTTCTATCCGTTAATCCATTACCTCCCTGACGCACATCAGAAGCACCTCCGCCCCTTGCACATGTAGCTGTGTTGGTACAAGCTGCACCACCTCCATTATATCCACCGTTATTTCCAGCTAATCCACGACCACCTACAAAAATATTCAATACCTCCCCTGGCGTCACTATTAGATTACCTGTGGCATAACCACCCAAACCTCCGAGCTGACCGCAGGCATTAGCATCATTTGTATTTGTTCCGCCTCTTGCACCGTATGCTTTAATGTTAATAGATGTTACTCCTGCTGGAACAGTAAATGATTGTACAGTACCTGTAAAATTAAATGTTGTAGTTCCCGGTGGTAAAGTACAATTATCTGTTGCTGTAGGTATGGTATAAGTTACCACGGCACCACAAGCATTATTACCAGTGTTCACTGAAATATTTGCAGGACATGTAATTACCGGATCTATATTATCTGTTATTGTTATTGTTTGCGTACATGTAGCTGAATTACCGATTCCAGCCTTATCTCTAATGATATAAGTAATTGTTGTTGTGCCTACATTATAGACTCTTGGTCCAACTGTATTAAAACCTGATGTTGGTGAACTTGCTGTTGTAGCACCGGTCATTGTCCAGGTTTGCTCTACTACGCTGCAATTATCAGCAGATGTAGGATTGGTTACAGTGATAGCTGCACCACAAGTTCCTGCATCAACATTCTGAATGATGTTGGCAGCACATGTTATTGTTGGATTTTGATTATCTGATACCAACACATTCTGTAAAGCAGTAGCTGTACGTCCTGAAGCATCGGTCACTGTCCATAACACACCTGTTATACCTGGTGCAAACTGAGAAGGAGCATTATTAGTTACTGTTGCACCCGGACAATTATCACCGAACACCGGCGTACCAAGGTTTACATTTGTTGCAAAACAACTTCCCACATTCATTCCAACTGAAACATTTGCAGGTGCGGTAATAGTTGGATTCTGATTATCAGTAACAGTAACATTAAAGCTACACTCACTAAAATTACCAGCTTCATCAGTAGCTCTCCAGGTATTTATAGTAGTTCCAACTGGGAATACTGAACCTGAAGGTAAGCCTGCAACTTGTGCTATCGTTATCTGACCTGCACCAAGTTTAGTTCCATCAACCCATTTCCATCCACCAAAATTCTGTGAAGCATTACCTGGCTCTGCATACTCAGGATCATTTACATCCTGGTATCCACCTACCCATGTACTGCCTCCATAAGGAGCAAGGAACTGGCTTTCTGCAAGTGTGTTGATAGAAGCAAGATCACCACCCACAGATTGAGCTGCATTTCTTGCATTCTGCCATGACTGTGCTGCGTTTGAATAGAAATATGTGTGACCAGCATGTGTTCCAATGAGGCTATAACCAGAGATCGGAGTGGTGTTGATGGTATTCAATTCAACGATATATCTCATTCCATTACCACCATTTAAATCATTCCATGTAGCATTGTTATACAATTGCAGATGGTTTTCAGCTCCTGCATTGTTAGGCTCACCCGGATTAAAGAAATTAAAGGCGCCACCGGTACAATTATCTGTTGCAGTAGGTCTTGTATAGTTAACCACTGCTCCACATACATTCGTATTATTATTTACGCTGATTGGTGCAGGGCAAGTGATTGTTGGTGCAGTTACATCTTTCTTATCTACGTTTATGTCGCAGGTACTACTTCGTCCCACTGCGTCAGTAGCAGTAAACGTAACTACCATTGCTCCTTTACCATTCACAACGGTTCCCGGTGCAGGGCTTTGGGTTATTACTATTGATCCTGTAGCCGTACAGTTATCACTAACGGTTACAAGATTTCTATAATCTGGCAAGGTTGCGTTGCAATTTGCATCAAGATTTAAAATTTGTGTAGCAGGACATGTAATTGATGGAGCCGTTACATCTGCCACCACTACCGTCTGCGATTGTGTAGCAGTATTGTTGTTACCATCATTATATGTCCAGTTAACTGTATAGGTACCCTGCGCTGAATAAGTTACAGGATTAGCTGTGGTAGCGGTGATCGTACCACGGCAAGCATCTGTTGCTGTTGGTGCAACTAAAGTAACCGAACATTGTGCGTTGATAGCAGGCAGCGTTGCTACATCCGGTACCGGCCTGTCTCTATCGATTCCGGGTTGGCAGAAGCAGTTCGCATTAGAACTTTGACTGGTACCGACGCCTTGCCCGCCATTTACTATAGTGGGAACACCATTGGCATCAACACCTCCGGTTAACCTGCCATTTGAAGTCTGCGCCATAGATGGGTTTTGAGTACCTTCTATTGCATCAGGGCATCCGTCATTATCACTATCCACGTCGAGGTAATCCAGTATTCCGTCTCCATCAGTATCTGCACATGTCTGGAAATCCGCACCAAACAGGAAGTTCACATAATACTCATCAGCAAGATAATTAAAGCTGATACTGGAGAACACACCATTCAATCTCACAATGGCATAGCCTTCCGTTCCTGTTATTCTTGTAGGTGAATTTTGTACTACTGTGTTGTTCGACCACAGAATTTGTACGGGGGTACTAAATTCGATCGGCACTGAAATAGGACCACCACCAATAGACGAAAATACCAACACCGGGTTTGTGATCGGGGTTGCAAACGTCAAAGTATTGTTGCTTGTCCACTGGTTCAATATGCACTTTATATTCGGCACGTTGTAAGATGCCGGAAATACATTATGTGCAAATACTGAAGAAGAAGTTTCAACAGTGCGTGATGATGTGTAGGTATAATTTACGCCATTGATAACACCCGTTGCAGTATTACCGCTTTGTGTAGGTGCATTTGACCAGAAGAAGTTCGACCTGCATTCCGTCATATCAGGAATACCATCGTTATCATCATCTGCATCGCAAGCATCACCTATGCCATCTCCATCAGCATCCGATTGATCAGGATTTGTTGTTGTGCGACAATTGTCAACTCCATCAAGAATCCCGTCAAGATCGGTGTCGTTTAATGTAGTAAAGGTTTGCTGGTTACCGTAGCTTGTTCCAACCGAATTGGTTGCGAAAGCACGTACGTAATATGTTGTGTTTGGCAATAACCCACTTAAAGCACCGGTATAGGAGCCAAGTCCTGTCCCGCTGTTCACTTTACTGTTTGCAGTAGTCGGGTTTGGTGACGTATTCCAGCAAACACCTCTCGCAGTAACCGCCTGTCCGCCATCTTCAGTAACATTACCACCACTGGTGGCACTGCTACCCGTTACAGAACTTAACACATTGGTTGAAACAACAGGCACGGTATACGCCATTGTAGCGAAGGGGACCAATGTTATATTTGAATAAACGTTAGAGGCATTTTTTGAAACAAAATATGCGTCGTAATTGGTACCGGGGTTTAACCCTGTTATCGGAAACGTTCTTTGAACATTTGCTGTCATAGCTCCTGAACCGGATCTTGCTACCGTAACAGATCCATAATTTACTCCCGCACTGATCTGTGCTGCAGTAGGTGCAGTTGAATTTCTGGGAACGACCATCCAGTAACCTGTAGAGGTTACCGAAGTGGTTGCATTCAGTTCAGCTGAAGTATATGTAATATTCTGGATCGCTCCACTTGCTGCCGCAACTTCAGAAATAATGTCACCAATATTAGCAAGCGAACCTGCTGCATAGTACCAGGTAAAATCATCTGACTCATTGGGATCCAGATCATTCATTCTTACAAAAAAACCGTAAGAACCATCGCCTTGCCATGAAGGGCCATTCAGTCCTGTATAATATCCTGATCCAAGAGCAAGCGGATTTTGAGCGATAACTGTTTCGAAACTACAGCATTGATGATTGATCATATACCCTCTTGAGGAAGGTGTAAATACTAAAACAGCCTCCTGGCCTGAGATGATCTGCATTGCCTTTGATTGCTGGGCAACACTTGAGATCTGAACGAATGAATTATTTACGATGTTTCCTTTGGTCTTGGTTGGCACATCACTGTTCCCGACCCAGTCATCTCTCGTTCCTAACCAGATCCTTACATTGGTTGCAAGGGTGGAACTGGTGTTTGTGATCTTGGTCTTGATCTGCAGGTACGAGCTGTTTTGTGGCAGTGCATAAAACTGCTCTACCAAGAAACTCTGGCTACCAACAGTTATCGTACCGCGGGAAATGATGGTTCCATGTCCTGTATAAGGTCCTGTTTGTACAAAACCTGCTGTATTAATGGTTTGCCCGGTTAACACAGGATTCATTACAAGCGTACCATTGGTATTCCATTCTGATGTACCATCTCCACCCACACTAATTGCATAATCGAGCGGATAACTTGAATAAGTAAGCTTAAACCAGCTGTTCACACTGCCATTATAATACCATGGCTGTTGTAATGTACCAAGGCCATTAACGGAATTTTCATTTCCGTTACCCGACCTGATCAACCCATTGTTCAAGCCCTGGGCTGAGGCATGGTTAAAAAGGCTCGTGCTACACAGCACCAGTATAGCCAGAATGAACTTGTAAAAGTTTCTCATAATTGTACGGTTTCGATATTAGTATTGGTGATGGTCCAGGTGCCTGCCGTTTTTGTGAATGTCAAAATCACTTTTTTGGCAGCTTTTGATTGAGTATCCTGATTGTAGTAGTTATAGCTAAACTCTATATGTGCCGTTGTTTCGGCTATATTGAAAGCCCAGAACAAAAAATACGCTGGTTCGTTCCCGATATCGGCTTTTGACCTCAAAGCAAGTGGCTGGTTATTGTGTGACACTGCTACTGCGCTGGAAAACGAAATACCGTGTTGCAACACAAGAAGTTGTTTTGGCGAATTGTTTTGACCAAGTGGATAGTATTGTTGTAATTGAGGAAGATCAATTACTTTCTGGAGTATTTCAGAAGTGTCTGAAACAGATTGCGCCGATAATGTACCCGGAACAAAATACATAAGGGTAAGCGCAATAATGAAAAGTTTTCGCATAGCAGTTGGTTTGGTTTAGCCATGCATACGCATAGCGATATAAATAAAAAAATTACAGACGATTGATTCGTAGGTTAGCGGTAAATCAGTAGGTTAACAAGAGAATAACGGCACGGTTTCCTGCACTCTTTGAAGGGGTCATGCACAGCAGGAAAAGTCTTTACACGAGGTATTAAACGTAGGTTAAAGGAACAAAGGAAAGTTAAAAAAAACCTAAACAGTTATTACTGAACACAACATCTGCATCATTACCTTTTTGGATTGCAAATAGTATTGATTATCAGTGTAAAACAATTTATCATAACCAAAATTAAATCCTGTTTATAGCTTTCTTGATCTTTATTCAGCTTAATTCTTCCGTTGATTTACATATATTATAAAAAGAAAAAGGAAAACCTGGTATAATGCCTGAAGCCATTATTAGATAATTTCTTCTTACTTACGGTTGACCTTGTTCTGAAATCATGTTCAATAATTCAGCTACGTTTTGTAGTGTAACAACACATCGTTTGCAAGCTCATTTGTAATACTTATATTTATTTTCCACCACTAACGAAATAGCTTATGAAATCTCCCCTACATCGCTCTATCTTTTTTAATACACCTCAACGGCTTCTGGAACAGTATCCTAAATTTTCATACTGATGGCCTGTTTCATATACAACAACGAAACGGTAAATGAAGATTTACCGCCTGGCAGTACAGTATTAGACTATGTGCGATACTATAAACGGCAACATGGGACTAAGATTGGTTGCCGTGAAGGCGATTGTGGAGCTTGTACAATTTTAGCCGGGAATCTGGAGAATGATAAAATAGTATATCGTTCAATGACCAGTTGCCTGATGCCTATTGCTAATGCAGCTGGAAAACATATTGTAACCATTGAGGGCATAAACATGGATCAATTATCTCCTGTTCAAAAAGCAATGGCTGATACTAACGGAACGCAATGTGGATTTTGCACTCCTGGATTTATCATGAGCTTTACTGGTTTTCTGTTGAATGAAACTAGCAGAACCTATGAACAGGCTATTGCTTCCATTGATGGGAATATCTGTAGATGTACCGGTTACAAATCTATTGAAAGAGCTGCAGCGATCATCACTAAAGCATCAACGGATAAACCTTCAAACAAAACCATCGTCTGGTTGGCTGAACATGGTTTCATTCCCTCCTACTTTAAAAACATTGAAGCAAAGCTGCGAGAACTTCAGCAAACCAGTACCGAAAAAAATAATAGTAAAGAGGAAAAACTAATGATCGGTGGAGGTACAGATCTGATTGTACAAAGATCACTCGCAGTAAAAAGATCAGGTGTGGTACCAATGACAGAAGACACAGTATTAAAATCAATTTCTCTAAACGATAAAAAGTGCAGCATCGGAGCTGCTGTAACGGTTTCAGAATTTGCAGAGCACACAGGATTACAAAAAATATTTCCGCATTTATCGGAATATATGAAACTGGTATCATCAACACCGATTCGCAATATGGCTACACTGGCAGGGAACTTAGTGAATGCATCTCCTATTGGTGATATGACTGTATTCTTTCTTGGATTAAATGCTGACATCATTCTAGAAAGCAAAGAAGGTTCCAGGCAGATTAAACTAAAAGATTTTTACAGAGGATACAAGCAATTAGATAAACAAGAAGGTGAATTTATAACGCAGATAATATTCGATATTCATAAAAACAGTGTTTTCAATTTCGAGAAAGTAAGTAAACGTACTCATCTTGATATTGCCAGCGTTAACACTGCCTGTAGTTTAAAGCTTAACGCTGACACAGTGGAAACAATTCACCTTTCTGCAGGAGGGATTGCTCCTATCCCAAAATATTTATTTGCCACATCTGATTTCTTAAAAGGAAAAATACTCACACACGAGAACATTGAAAAAGCATTGCTTATTATGAATGACGAAATATCGCCAATCAGTGATGCCAGAGGAAGTTCAGATTACAAACGTTTATTACTTCGACAATTGATCATGATACATTTTATGACCTTAACGGGCAAACCTGAACTGATAAGAAAACTAACATCTGCATGATTGCTTCAACTGATCATAATAAAAATATCAACAATATAGATGCAGCTGGTCATGTAACAGGAAGATCGATTTACACTGATGATCATCCTTTGCTGGAAGGAACATTGTTTGCAAAAATATTTGACTCTCCAATTGCTCATGGTATCATTAATAAACTTGATTATACTGATGCTGCATCATTAGAAGGAGTCGTGAAAATATTTGCAGCAAAAGATATCCCCGGTGCCAATCAAATTGGAGGTATTGTTCCTGATGAACCGTTGATGGCAGAAACCGAAATTTTGTTTCGTGGTCAACCGATTCTTTTGATCGTTGCAAAGAATGAAGATGTAGCCGAAGATGCTTTTAAGTTGGTCAACATAGAAATTGAACCATTAGAGATCATAACTGACCCAAAAGTTGCATTTAACAAAGGACAGCTGTTATGCAAGTCAAGACAATTTCAAAAGGGAGATCCTGCTAATGCTTTCACTTCCTGCAAATATGTATTTGAAGGTGAAGCAGCAACTGGTGGTCAGGAACATCTATACTTAGAAACACAAGGTGCTTATGCTTTTCCTGCAGAGCAGGATAAAATAAAGATCATCTCATCTACACAAGGCCTGAGACATGTACAGGAAACTGTTGCCCACGTTCTTGGTGTGGGTATGCATTCAGTTGAGGTGGATACAACCAGGTTAGGTGGAGGTTTTGGTGGTAAAGAAGACCAGGCAGCTATGTGGGCATCAATGGCTGCATTGGCTGCGTTTAAATTAAAATGTCCTGTGAAATGTATGCCGCATCGTATGGAAGATATGCGAATGACAGGTAAAAGAAATCCATATAAAAGCGATTATAAAATAGGGCTAAGCGAAGATCTTAAGATCATCGCCTACGAAGCAATTTATTACCAGAATGGTGGTGCAGCAGCAGATTTGTCACCGGCAATCCTTGAACGAACATTGTTTCATGGAACAAACAGTTATGATGTAGCCAATACATTATTGACGGCACATTCTTGCAAAACCAATTTGCCACCCAATACAGCATTCAGAGGTTTTGGTGGTCCACAGGGAATGTTTGTTATTGAAGCTGCAATAGACCATGCTGCAAGAGAACTGGAAATTGATAAAGACATCATTCAACAGAAAAATCTGTTAAAGACTGGTGATGAATTTTCTTACGGACAAATAGCAACAGATTCTACTGCTGAAAATTGCTGGAATGAAGCCTTCACTCGCTATAGGGTTAATGAACTGAAAGCAGAAATTAAAACATTCAATCAACAAAATGAATTTGTAAAAAAAGGCTTCGCAATAATGCCTGTTTGTTTTGGTATTTCGTTTACCAATACGATGATGAACCAGGCAAGAGCACTGGTGCATATATATTGGGATGGAAGTGTAAGTGTAAGTACTGGTGCAGTTGAAATGGGACAAGGCGTAAATACAAAAATGTTACAAGTAGCAGCATCTGGATTGGGTATATCAAGAGATAAGATCAGGATAGAAACAACCAACACAACAAAAGTTGCCAATACTTCACCATCAGCTGCATCTGCAACTGCTGATCTGAATGGTAAAGCTTTGCTCGATGCATGTAAGCAGATCAATGAAAGACTATATGCCGTAGCAAGGCAAATGACCAATGCATCAGAAGATACTGCTGTTTCAATGCATGATGAAACATTATTTATTGATGGAATAATTCAACCAGTTAACTGGAATCAATTGGTGAAACAAGCATTCATGCAACGAATCAATCTTAGCGCAAAAGGACATTATAGTACACCCGAAATTCACTTTGATAAAACAAAAGAAAAAGGTCACCCTTTTGCATATCACACATACGGTACAGCAATAGTGACAAGCAAAGTTGATTGTTTCAGGGGAATTTACGAAATAGAATCAGTGAATGTGGTACATGATTTCGGCTCATCCATAAACCCACTCATCGATCTTGGTCAATGTGAAGGTGGTATTGTACAAGGCATCGGATGGATGACAATGGAAGAAGTTATTTATAATGCCGAAGGCAAGTTGCTTTCGAATGCATTATCTACTTATAAGATTCCGGATATCTATTCTGCTCCGAAAGAAATAAATATTCATTTTTTGCAAACAGAAGGACCTGAACTTGCCATCTTAAGATCAAAAGCTGTTGGTGAACCACCACTGATGTATGGCATTGGTGCTTACTTTGCAATTCGAGATGCAATATTGGCCTACAATCCAAAAGCAGTGATATCATATTCTGCACCGATCACTCCCGAAAAAGTATTAATGGCTTTATACAACAGGCAATGAATACAAAAGCAATTTATAGTACACGTTGCTGGATAAACAATGCTTTTACTGAAGCCACGATCTATTTCAATGAAAAGATTGAACAGATCATCATTGGTACACCACAAAATTTTGAAAATATTTATAGCGCAGGTGATGCGATAGTGATGCCGGGCATTACAGACATCCATGTACATGTGAACGAACCAGGAAGAACAGAATGGGAAGGTTTTGATACTGCTACACAAGCTGCAGCTGCAGGCGGCATAACCACTATCATTGATATGCCCTTGAATGCAAGTCCTGTTACAACATCTTTACAAGCTTTCAATGAAAAACTTGCAGCATCAGAGAATAAATTGCATGTGAACCTAGGTTTTTATGGAGGATTGGTCCCTGGAAATACTGACCATATTGAAGAATTGATAAATGCAGGAGTATGTGGTTTTAAAGCATTTCTTACTCACTCCGGTATTGATGAGTTTCCCAATGTAACAGAAACAGATCTTAATATCGCCATGCCAATATTGGCAAAACATAATGTTCCTTTACTGGTACATTGCGAACTAAGCGATGATATTCATGGAGATGAATTAGCATCAAATCCAACAAGCTATAAATCATATTTAAAAAGCAGACCGAGGGAATGGGAGGACAACGCTGTAAAGCTAATGATCGATCTATGCAGGAAACACAACTGTGCTGTGCATATTGTGCATGTGTCTTCATCAACTGCATTACCGCTGATACAAAAAGCAAAACAGGAAGGACTAAAGATTTCAGCAGAAACCTGTCCGCAATATTTACTTTTCGAAGCTGAATCAATTCCTGATGGAGCCACGATTTATAAATGTGCTCCTCCTATTCGTGAAAAAGAAAACAATCAACAATTAAAAGATGCATTGAGAACAGGAGTGCTTGATCTGATTGCAACAGATCATTCACCTGCTCCGCCTTCATTAAAAGAAATCACTTCCGGCAACTTTCAAAAAGCGTGGGGAGGAATTGCAGGATTGCAATTTTTGCTTCCTGCAAGCTATACTTCATTAAGAAATGAGCTATTGTTAAATACTTTTATTCCTTTACTCACTGAACATCCTGCAAAATTCTTAAATGTCAATCAGCAAAAAGGATTTTTGAAAGAAGGTTATGATGCAGATATTACGATATGGCAACCGAAAGAAATTTTTGCAGTAAAAGAACAATACATTCTTCATAAACACAAAATAAGTCCTTATGTTAGTAAGGAGTTATTCGGGATAGTAAAACAAACTTATGTTAACGGCGAGCTGGTATTTGATAACACATCCGGTAATGCACAGATCATTTCTAAAAACAACGGTAAATGGCTTTTGAAAAAGTAAAAGAGATCATTAAGGAAGCACCAGTTTTCACTAAATATATTGACCTGGCTGCTGAAAGACTTGGCGGTAAAGTATTGTATGCCACGGATGATTTTTTTGCAGAGAAAGAAAACCTTATTAAACCAGGAAGAGGAATTTTCATTGCAGATAAATATACCGATAGAGGTAAATGGATGGATGGATGGGAAAGTCGTCGTAAAAGAATACCAGGTCATGATTGGTGTGTCTTACAACTTGCTGCACCAGGAAAGATAAAAGGATTTGATATTGATACAAATTTCTTCCTGGGAAATCATCCACCACATGCATCGATTGAAGCTGCTATGATATTGAATGCATCTGAAATCAATGATTGGTCAGACGATATTCAATGGAAGGAAATATTACATAAGTCTCCACTCGATCCAGGGTCGCAGAATTTTTACGATTGTAACGATGAGGATGTGTACACCCACATTCGACTACATATTTATCCTGATGGTGGTGTAGCAAGATTAAGGGTGTACGGTGAAGTGTTTAAAGATTGGAGTATCGAAGATTGTTATTCAGAAATAGACCTTGCTTCTGCACTCAATGGTGCAAAGGCCATATCATGTAATGATATGTTCTTTAGTTCTATGGACAATCTGCTTATGCCTGGTCGTGGAATAAATATGGGTGATGGATGGGAAACGAAAAGAAACCGTACACCGAATAACAGGGATTGGGTAATTATAAGACTTGCTACACAGGGAACCATTCAAAGAATTGTTGTTGATACACATCATTTCAAAGGAAACTATCCTGACAGGTGTTCGATTGAATATTGTAATGCCAGGCATGATAAAGATGTTATTGAAGGAAAAGTAAACTGGCAAACTTTATTGGCGGAACAAAAACTTGAAGCAGATAAAGAACATGAATATAAAAAAGAGATCACGGATCATTCTGAAGCGACACATATCAGGTTAAACATTTTTCCCGATGGTGGTATTAGTCGTCTTCGTTTATTCGGAAAAATAAAGCAGTAAGCAGATGAACCTTCTTATCTACATAGTGCTTGCTGCCATCTTTGTAATGCTATTGGTATTAACCTACCAGTTTCCTGCATTGGCAAAAGAGAACAGTGAAGAAGAAAACAAATCAACACAGATCATTTCAATGCAGAATTTGATTTATGCTGCATTCGTATTAGTGATTCTCCTGCTATTGGTACATACATACTTTGTAATAAAAGGTACACCCTGGGAATCTCATATGATGGAATGGATGAACATCATCATCCGTGTAATGCATGTAACTTTTGGTATCGCATGGATCGGTGCATCGTTTTATTTTGTGTTCCTTGAAAATGCACTCAATCGTACTAAAGAAGTAAGAGACGAACTAGCCGGAAATTTATGGGCAATACATGGTGGCGGATTTTATTATTTAGAGAAATATAAAGTAGCACCGAAGTCAATACCGAAAGAATTGCATTGGTTTAAATATGAAGCTTATTTTACCTGGCTCTCCGGTTTCAGTTTATTATTTGTTGTGTATTATTTTAATGCCAGTGCTTTTTTGATAGATAAGAATGTGATGGATCTATCTCCTGTTGTAGCAGTGAGTATTGGCATTGGGTCTTTTATTGTAGCCTGGCTGATCTATCATTCACTATGTAAAACTCCACTCATTAAAAGGACATATTTGTTTGCTGTTATCGGCTTTGCAATTGTAGCAGCTTTTGCATATTTCTACCACTCCGTTTTTAGTGCAAGAGCAGCCTACATTCATTTCGGTGCAATGCTGGGAACATTAATGGCTGGCAATGTATTCTTTATAATTATACCAGCTCAAAAAGCAATGGTGCAAGCAGCAAAGAACAATGAGCCTTTAAACCCTGAACTTGGAAAATTTGCAGGCTTGCGTTCGCTGCATAATAATTATTTTACACTGCCTGTGATTTTTGTAATGGTGAGTAATCACTTTCCAAGCACTTTCGGCTATTCAAATCCATGGTTAATGTTGTTGATCATTACCCTTGGAACAGCAGGAGTTAAACATTACCTGAACCTGAAAGAAAAAAGACAATTGAATTACTGGATACTACCTGTTTCTGTGTTGATATTATTTGGTGCAGCTTTTATATCTGCTCCACAAAAAGATCCGGGAGCCTGCAAAACAGAAGTGACTATGGCAGAAGTAAATACCATCATCCAGAACAGATGTATCAGCTGTCATTCATCAAAACCTACTGATGAATCGTTAAGTGCACCGCCAAATGGTGTTACCTATGAAACACCAGCCACCATAATTAAACTAAAAGACAATATTTATCAGAGAGTAGTGCTAACCAAAACAATGCCCCAGAATAACAAAACCGGAATGACGGATGCTGAAAGAGATATCATACGTTGCTGGATAGAACAAGGTGCAACTGCAAAATAAATAAAATGACTTTAGAACAATTCAATTCACTGGATAAAGATGCTGTTGCAGCTGAACTTACAAAATGCTGCGGTGCTGCAAGATGGGTAGAATTGATGATGAATCATTTCCCATTTGAATCAAAAAAAGAAATGTTACAGTTGGCAGATAAGATATGGAATCAATCCTGTTCAGAAAAGGATTGGTTAGAAGCTTTTACACATCATCCGAAGATCGGTGACACTAAAAGCCTGGAAAATAAATTTGCTGCCACTAAACACTGGGCCGGTAATGAACAGGCAGGAGTTAATGAAGCTGATCCAGCGATAATCAACGAACTTTTAAAAGGCAATAAGAACTATGAACAAGAATTTGGCTTTATTTTCATTGTATGTGCTACCGGCAAATCAGCTGATGAAATGTTAGAATTATTGCAACAACGTATGAACAACAGCTATGAAGATGAAATAAAAATTGCAGCAGCAGAACAAGCCAAGATCACAGCAATCCGTATCAATAAATTATTATCATGATAAAGATCACTTCACATGTATTAGATACCTCAAAAGGAAAACCTGCAGAGGGTATCACTATCGTTCTGTACCAGGGTGGCAATGATGAATGGAGAGAGATCAATCGTAGTGCAACCAATGCTGATGGTCGTACCCCATCACCAGTAAATGGTGATCAATCTTTAGTGGAAGGCATTTATAAATTACGATTTGAAACAAAAGATTATTTTGATAAGGATCGTATTCCAACATTGTATCCTTTCATTGAGATCATCTTTGAGATCAAAGGCTCAGCACATTTTCATATACCTTTATTATTAAATCCTTACGGATATTCCACTTACAGGGGTAGCTAAAAAATTCAATACTATTCAAATGAAAACAACCATTCCAAACGATAAAAGAAAAAAGATCTTTAAACAATTAAGTGAAGCGAATTTATCGTTCCAGAAAAAATATCCCGGCGACAGGTCTGAAAGACAACCAGTGCATACCGTATATGGAGGAGCGAACCTTTTTAAAAGCAATGCAGCCCAGGCCTTAGGCGAAAGAGCTTTGGAAGTATTCAAAACCTACGCTCCTGATTTTATTTCTTTCGGAAACATTTTTGGCCTCGAAGGAGCCAATGAATTACAAGGTCATCATCCCGATAATGTTTCTGGTCATTACCAATCATTATCTGCTGAAGAGAAGAGAAAACATCCGGGATATCTTTCTTACGAAGTATATCAAAAAGTTCAAAAGAAATTAGAAAGGGAGGCCATTGAAGACTTCAGGATCGACTTCGAAGATGGCTATGGTAATCGATCAAATGAAGAGGAAGATTCAACGGCCGTACAGGCTGCAAAAGAAGTGGCAAAAGGATTGGCTGATAATACACTTCCTCCATTCATCGGCATCAGGATAAAACCTTTTACCGAGGAAATGAAAGAAAGAGGATTACGAACCTTAGATATTTTTATAAGTACGCTTACAAAAGAAACAGGTGGAAAGCTTCCTGAAAATTTTGTGGTGATGTTACCTAAAGTAACAATACCTGAACAACCAAAAACGCTTGCTGCTTTTTTTGATATACTGGAAAAGGAACTGGAATTAGAAGAAGGTATATTGAAAATGGAAATGATGGTAGAGACTACTCAATCTATTATGGATAATGATGGGACAAATCCATTATCCCGCTTCATCAAAGCAAGTAAAGGAAGATGTATCGCCATGCATTTCGGAACTTACGATTATACTGCATCCACAGGTATCACTGCACGATACCAGGAAATGGACCACCCGGTTTGTGATTTTGCACATCATATGACAAAAGTTGCTCTTGCACACACAGGTATCTGGCTTTCTGATGGTGCAACGAATACAATGCCTATTGGTCCACACAGAGGTGAAAATCTTTCTCATGAACAATGGGAAGAAAATAAACGAATAGTGCATCGTGCATGGAAAAAAGGATATGATCATATCCGTCATTCATTATGGAATGGATTTTACCAGGGATGGGATTTGAATCCTGCACAATTACCAATGAGGTATACAGCAGTATTCGCATTTTTTATAGAGAGTTATGAAGATGCCGTAGAGCGTTTGAAAACCTTTGTAGACAAAGCTGCAAGAGCAACTTTGATTGGTGATGTATTTGATGATGCGGCAACAGGACAAGGGTTACTGAACTTCTTTTTAAAAGCATTAAACAGTGGTGCTATCACAGAAGAAGAAGTCTTACGGACAGGTTTAACGATGGAAGAAATTCGTAGTCGTTCGTTTAAGTATATTTTAGAGAACAGGAAGAAATAATGCAAGTCTGGTCTTTTATACAACAGAATCTACAGGCTTCCTTAGATATAGTATTGCTATGGGTTTTAGAAAGTGAAGGAAGTTCACCAGGCAGGCAGGGTTTTAAAATGGCAGTTGCAGGTGATGGAAGTTTTTCAGGAACCATCGGTGGTGGAATGATGGAACATAAACTCGTTGAAAAAGCAAGAAATTTTCTCACACACGAAAAGAGAGAGATCTTTCTGCAAAGACAGCATCATGATAAGCTTCATTCTAAAGATCAGTCAGGAATGATCTGCTCAGGAAGCCAGTTGATAGCGTTTGTACCAATTACATCTGCTGATCAAAACATCATTACTAACATTCTTGCTAAACAAGACGATCGTGAACAGATAATTTGCTTATCACAACAAGGTCTATCCATTTGCATAGCAGAAGAGAATAAAATTGGTTTGCAATATAAAGATGATCAGCATTGGAGTTACTGCGAATTAATTGACCAAAGACCCATCATACACATCATAGGAGGTGGCCACGTTGGATTAGCGTTAAGTGAACTGATGAACTTCCTGGGGTTTTATATAAAAATGTATGACAACCGGAATAACCTGAATACGATAAATGAAAATCGTTTTGCTCACCAGAAAACAATAACGGATTATGACCAGATTGGTTCTACGATCAACGATGATAAAGATGCTTTTGTAGTTATTATGACCTTTGGATACCGTGACGACAAAACTGTTTTCAAACAATTACTCAATAAGAAGTTCTTTTATAAAGGTTTGATGGGAAGTGAAACAAAGATCAATACGCTGGTAAAAGAATTGGTAGATGAGGGCTACAAAGCAGATCAATGGAAAGACTGGTTTATGCCTGTTGGAATAAACATCCACAGTAAAACAACTAAAGAAATTGCGGTGAGCATTGCTGCAGAAATCATTCGAGAAAAAAACAAACATCTTGCAAGTAAAAGAACGCAACAGCTGGATTCATGAACCTAACTTCATTAAATACACAGCAAAGAATCCTGGCCATACACAGGCTCACTGCTTTATGGGCTTTTGCAGAATCGGGGCTCGGTGGTGTTTTACATGCATTGAAAATTCCTTTTACCGGTTTAATTATTGGTGGTTTTGCGGTGATACTTATAACGCTGATTGGATATTTATCAAAGCAACACTATAAATACATTCTCCAGGCTCTGGTCATTGTGTTGATGGTAAAAGCTGCAGCAAGTCCACATACACCTTTCGCTGCTTATGTTGCTGTAAGTTTCCAGGCATTACTTGCTTATGGCCTATTCTCTATTTTCAGGGTAAACCTGCTCAGTATTTTGTTGTTATCCATACTTGCAATGCTGGAATCGGCCGTGCAAAAGTTATTGATCCTTACTTTATTCTTTGGCAACCCTTTATGGAAAGCTACAGATGAACTAGTGGCTTATATTGCTGCCCAGTTCTCCTTATCTGCAACAAATGGAAGTAGCTGGATTGTTGCAACTTATTTAAGCATCTATTTGCTTGGAGGCATTCTTATCGGATTGATGAGTTATCGGCTCATCAGAAAATTTTCATCTGAAACCTTAGTAATCCAGCCTGTTTTATCAATGAACGCTTATCCAATTTCATCATCCACAAGAAAGAAACAAACAAAAAAAATATTTATCATCTTATCGATTTCGTTAGTGATATCGGTAGTCATATTCCTTACCGGTGATGATCTTGTACCAGCTATCAGAACTTTAGCATGGACATTCATTGCTATTATTTTTTGGTACTGGATCCTTGGACCTTTAATGATAAGGTTTATCAAAAAAATATTGCAGTCTTCCAAAAGTGCATATGCTGAGCAATTAAGCGAAACTTTTTCGTTTCTACCGGTAGCTTCCCAGTTAGCAGTAAATGCCTGGAATCAATCTGCTATGGAGAAACGAAGAAACCGTATTCCTGCTTTTATTTATACACTCATTAACTGGTCACTGCTTTACCAGGAAAAAGATGATGATATTTCAGAATGAGTATTATCATATATACCGGACCGGTCCATTCAGGAAAGACCTCTGCCTTACAGCAATGGTGCAGCAATAGAAAAGATGTGGGTGGAATTCTTATGCCGGACATAAATGGCAAAAGAAAGTTTTTGAGTATTCAGGCAAAAGAAGTTTTTGATGCAGAATGTAACCTTTCAGAAGAAACTGATGAGGTATTGATAAACATTGGACGGTATCTTTTTTATGAAACTGCTTTTCAGAAAGCCAATTTCATCCTGCTAAATGCTTCGTCCCAAGTCCGCTATATCATCATCGATGAAATTGGGAAACTGGAACTTCAACAAAAAGGATTGTTCGAAGGAACAGTTTACCTGCTAAATAACTATTCTCAAAATCTTATACTGGTTGTAAGAGATTCGCTGTTAGCTGAAGTTATCACTGCCTTCCAACTTTCTAACTATACTGTGATCACCACCTTAGCGGAATTAAAATAACTAAACAACGATTACTTTACTTGGTGTGAGATTTGGATTTGCCTGTTCAGCAGCCTCGATGATGCTGTAGTCACTCAATATATAAGCCTTATTCTTTTTTACACAGACATCATGTTCAAAATGCACACTCACTTTACCATCACGTGTCCTGATTGTCCAGCCATCATCTTCTGTATAAACCTCTTTTGTACCAAGGTTGATCATCGGTTCTATTGCTAACACGATGTTTTCTTTCAGCTTAGGCCCATTACCTTTTTTGCCATAATTAGGTACTTGTGGATCTTCATGCAGGCTTCTTCCCAATCCATGACCAACCAATTCTCTCACCACACCATACCCATTATCTTTCTCAGTGTGTTTCTGTATGGCATAAGCAATATCACCAACCCTGTTGGCAACAACAGCCTGTTCAATTCCCTTGTACAAACTTTCTTTGGTAATGTTCACGATCTTTTTATTCTCTTCACTAGCCTCTCCTATGATAAATGTATACGCATGATCTCCATGCCAGCCATTTAAAATAAGACCCATGTCAATGGTCACCACATCACCATCCTTCAACGCAATATTATTTGGAAAACCATGTACCACTACATCATTTACGCTTGCACAAATATTAAACGGGTAGCCTTTATAGTTCAGGAAGCTTGGTATGGCTTTATGATCACGGGCAAATTCTGCACAAATGCGGTCGATCTGCATCGTAGTTACACCGGCTTTCAGCATTTTTGCAACCTCGGTAAGGGTTTTACTCACCAGTAATGCTGCCTCTCGCATCATCGCTATTTCCGCTTCTGTTTTCTGAATCATCATACCGTTAGGTCTTTTCATGTCTGATGTATGAAGTAGGATGTAAGATATATGAGGTCAGCATTATTACTTCACTCATCGTCCCTTGCGTCGCACACTTCAACAATTCGATTTTTATTGAGCTTAAAAAAACAAGCCTGCTACATAGTAACAGGCTTGCAAATGTCTATGATTATTTTCAAATAATACCAGCACTCATCCCGGAATTACATTCCCGTAGTCGTAGTAGCCGGACTCATTGAAGATTGTCTTCCCTGTATTCTTCCACCTTTCATCAATCCATCGTACTGACGCATCAATAAATGTGTTTCCACCTGTTGTAAAGTATCTAAGATAACACCTACCATGATGAGCAATGATGTACCACCAAAGAACGTACTGAACAAAGATGAAACACCTAACAACTGTGCAAAACCTGGTAAAATACCTACTACTGCTAATAATATAGCTCCCGGTAAAGTGATCTTATCCATGATTGCTCCAATATAATCTGCAGTTGGTTGTCCTGGCTTAACTCCTGGAATAAATCCATTGTTTCGCTTCAGATCTTCTGCTATTTGCTTTGGATTAAATATCAAAGCGGTGTAAAGGAAAGTGAAACCAATTACCATTACAGCATAAATCAACATATACCATCCGTTACTATGATCGTTGAAAGTACGGGTGATCCATGAAGCAGATTCTGTATCACGGAAACCTGTAAAAGAAATCAATGTTGGAAGGAACATGATGGCCTGTGCAAAGATGATTGGCATTACACCAGCACTGTTCACTTTCATCGGAAGGAACTGTCTTGCACCACCAACCTGCCTGTTACCAACAATTTGTTTAGCATAATTGATAGCGATCTTTCTTACACCTTGTACCAGTACGATCAATCCCATAATGATAGCAACAAGAACTGCGATCTCTATAAGGAATATCAATAAACCACCACCACCTTTGGCTTCTTTCGCACCAAACTCCTGGAACAAAGCTTCAGGTAACCTGGCTAGGATACCAACCATGATGATAATAGAAGTACCATTACCCAAACCTTTGTCCTGTATCTTCTCACCCAACCACATTACGAATAATGTACCTGCAGTAAGAATAACAACAGTAGATATTGCAAAATAAGGCTGGTAAGAAACGATCTGTGCTTCTACATAGCCAGGGCTGTTCAATAAACCTAGATAAGCTCCGGCCTGGAAGATAGTAACCACCACTGTCAAGTAACGTGTCCACTGGTTGATCTTCTTTCTTCCACTTTCTCCTTCCTTCTGTACTTTCTGCATCTGAGGAACCAGGATGGTCATCAACTGCATAAAGATAGAAGCAGAGATATAAGGCATGATACCCAAAGCAAGAATTGATGCCTGTGAAAATGCACCACCTGCAAACATGTCGAACAAACCTAATAAGCCACCGTTAGCAGCAGAGTTAGCCTGGGCTGCTTCAATTGCATTAGGATCTAGACCGGGTAAAACGATTTGGGTTCCGAAACGGTAAACCAATATTAAAGAGAGCGTAACGATGATCTTATTCTTCAGTTCATCGATACTCCAGATATTCTTCAGGGTCTGTATTAATTTTTTCACTGGGATCTTTGTTAAGCGTTATGCACTAAAACCAAAAACACATTCCTTTAAAATGTGTTCGGCAAGTTACGGTAAATTACTTGATAACTTCTACGCTTCCACCAGCTGATTCAATAGCTGATTTCGCTTTCTCACTTATAGCATTTACTTTAAATGTGAGCTTCGTTTTCAATTCACCGTTACCCAGTATCTTAACTCTGTCGGTTCTGCTGATGAGACCGTTGATATAAAGATTCTCGAGAGAGAATTCTGTAAAACCATATTTCTCAGCAAGCTGATCTATCTGACCTAAGTTGAATACAGTGTATTCAATCCTGTTTGGATTCTTAAACCCACGTTTAGGAATACGACGCTGGATTGGCATCTGACCACCTTCGTGAGCCATTTTACGCTGGTAACCTGCACGGCTTTGTCCACCTTTGTTACCTTTTGTTGACGTTCCACCTTTACCTGAGGCTTCACCACGTCCTAATCTTTTCTCTTTGTGTGTTGACCCTTCTGCTGGTCTGAGTGTGTGTAGTTTCATCTTAATTTGATTTTGAACTTACGGGGAATCACCCCTCGCAAATAATTAGAAATAAAAAATGTAAAATGAGAAATCAGAAAGGAGATACGGTTTAATGTTTCTCATTCCTTATTTCTCATTTCTTATCAGAGTTTAAGCTAATTCTTCAACAGTGATCAGGTGATTCACCTTACGAACCATACCCAATATCTGAGGTGTTGCTTCAACTTCTTTAGAAGAGTTTGTTTTATTCAAACCCAAAGCCTGTAACGTGAGCTTCTGACGCTCCGGACGATCTATCGGGCTTTTTACTAATGTTATCTTGATCTTTTTCATATAAATAGTCATTAGGTCATTGGTCATTGAGTCATTAGTCTATTGACTTATTGTCTGAATGACTTACTGACTGAATTTTATCCGTTAAATACTTTGCTCAGCTTCAGGTTCCTGTTTCTTGATACAGTGATCGGCTCTCTCAATAAGCTTAATGCTTTGATCGTAGCTTTTACCACGTTGTGAGGATTTGCAGAACCAAGGCTCTTTGCCAATACGTCTGTATAGCCTGCACTTTCAAGAACAGCTCTCATAGAACCACCTGCAAGTACACCAGCTCCGTGTGCAGCAGGCTTGATGAGTACCTTAGCAGCACCATCTTTTGCAAGCTGATCGTGAGGAATAGTACCGTGCATCAAAGGAACTTTAATAAGATTCTTCTTTGCATCTTCAATACCTTTTGTAATGGCTTCCTGTACTTCCTTTGCTTTACCCAGTCCTTGTCCTACAACACCATTGGAATTACCTACCACCACCAAAGCAGAGAAGCTGAAAGTACGACCACCTTTAGTAGTTTTCACCACACGGTTAATTGAAACAACTTTCTCTTTCAATTCCATTTCGCCACCTGGCTTAACTTTATTTACAATTGCTTTAGACATTATCTAATGATTAGTATGTTTTAAATTAGAATTGAAGACCACCTTCTCTTGCACCTTCAGCTACAGCTTTGATACGACCATGGTAAAGATTACCACCCCTGTCGAAAGTACAATCGGTTAAACCTAATTCAGTTGCCTTTCTTGCGATAGTAGCACCAACCAGTTTAGCCATATCTACCTTCGGACCTTTTTGTGCAGCAACATCTTTATCTCTTGAAGATGCTGAAGCCAAAGTCTGGCCATTCTCATCATCAATTAACTGGGCATAGATCTCTTTATTGCTTCTGAAAACACTCAGACGAGGTTTTGCTGCAGTACCACCTACCTTTTTACGGATACGGTACCTGATCTTTTGCCTTTGTTCTAATTTGGTATTCATTGTTCTCTATTTATGCTCTCCGATTCTGCCGGAGATTTGTTATTAAGTCATTGAGTCATTTGTCAAACAGTCATTAACTTAATGACTATTGACCTATTGACTATTATTTACCAGCAGCTTTACCAGCTTTTCTTCTAACCACTTCGTCAGTGTACTTAACACCTTTTCCTTTGTACGGCTCAGGCTTACGTAAGCTTCTGATCTTAGCAGCAACAGCTCCGAGTAATTGCTTGTCGATACCTTCTAATGATATGATTGGGTTCTTACCTTTTTCTGTAACAGTAGCTACTTTCAGTTCTTTTGGAACTTCGAAAACGATATTGTGAGAATAACCCAAAGCAAGATCAAGTGTATTACCTGCATTTGAAGCTTTATAACCCACACCCACTAATTCAAGATCTCTTTTGTATCCATCAGTTACACCTTTCACCATATTAGAAATAAGTGAACGATATAAACCATGCATTGCACGATGACGGATCTGGTCTGTTGGACGAGTGATGTTGATCTCACTGCCATTCACCTCAACATTGATATCTCTATCGATTGTTTCTTTCAACTCACCTTTTGGACCTTTCACGGTGATCACTCCTTCTTTTGTTACATTAACTGTAACGCCACTTGGAATTACTACCGGTTGTTTACCTATACGAGACATGATACTATTGTTTTAATTTGTTATTTATTCAGTTATTGACCGGTCAGCTTAGTATCGTTTAGGCTTAATGTATCAATAACCATTTGCTAATTAGCCGGTAAGCTAATTAATATATGTAGCAAAGAACTTCACCACCAACGTTCTGGGCTTTTGCTTGTTTATCGGTCAATACTCCTTTAGAAGTACTGATGATAGCAACACCCAAACCATTGATCACTCTTTTGAATTCAGCTGGTTTAGAGTATTGACGTAAACCCGGACGACTCACTCTTTCCAGAGAACGGATAGCCGGCTGTTTGGTTGTAGGATCATACTTCAAAGCGATCTTAATCAAACCTTGCTTGCTGTCGTCTTCGAATTTATACTTCAGGATATAACCCTGGTCGTATAAAATTTCAGTGATACGCTTTTTCAAATTAGAAGCAGGTATCTCTACTATTCTGTGACCAGCCATTTGTGCGTTACGAACCCTGGTCAAAAAATCTGCAATAGGATCTGTTACCATATTATTTCCCTCCTACGTCACGCTACAGCGTGATAATTGGATTTAGATTAATGTTGTTTGTTACTGATGATGCAAATCGTACTTCGTACCTCTTACATCGTACATTCTTTTACCAGCTTGCTTTCTTTACACCTGGTATTTTTCCATCAAGAGCCATGTCTCTGAAGATCACCCTGCTCATACCGAAGTATCTCATGTAACCTCTTGGACGACCAGTCATCTGGCAGCGATTCTTTAAACGAACCGGTGAAGCGTTCTTTGGAAGAAGATCCAAAGCTGCATAATCACCTGCTTCTTTTAAAGCAGCTCTTTTAGCAGCATACTTGGCAACCATTGCTTCACGCTTTCTCTGCCTGGCTTTAATTGATTCTTTTGCCATGTTGTATTATTGTTGATTGTCTTTTACAATGTTTTTGAAAGGCATTCCCAACTCCTTCAGTAACTCGTAAGCTTCTTCGTTAGTGTTAGCTGTAGTTACGAAAGTGATATCCATACCGGTGATCTTGTTCACTTTATCGATATCGATCTCGGGGAATATGATCTGTTCTGTGATTCCCATTGTGTAGTTACCACGACCATCGAAAGCTTTATCGCTAACACCTTTGAAGTCACGTACACGAGGTAATGCAACAGCGATCAACCTGTCTAAGAATTCATACATCTTCTCACCACGAAGTGTAACTCTTGCACCGATCGGCATGCCTTTACGGAGCTTGAAGTTGGAGATGTCTTTCTTAGAATAAGTAGGAACAGCTTTCTGACCAGTGATATTTGTAAGTTCGTCAACAGCAATGTCAACCAACTTCTTATCATTCACTGCACCATTTACACCACGGTTAATAGAGATCTTCTCTAACCTTGGAGCCTGCATTACTGTTTTGTAACCGAACTTCTTCACCAAAGCAGGTACAACATCTTTCTTGTACTTATCTGCCAGACGAGGAGAATATTTTGTAGTACTCATATAATTTGCTTTGCCAGGTTACTGCTTGATTGCCTCACCTGATTTTTTAGCGATACGAACTAATTTTCCGTTTTCCCTGGTGCGTTTTACTTTTGAACCGGCACCGGATTTTGCATCCCATAACATCACGTTACTGATGTTAATCGGAGCTTCTCTTTTTACAATACCACCTTTGGTATTCTGGGCCGAAGGTTTGGTATGTTTTGTAACAATGTTCACACCTTCAACAACTACACGACCGTTCTCGAGTAATACTTTTAATACTTTACGAGGCTTTTTCAGGTCTTTATCATCTCCGGTAATAACGACTACGTCATCGCCTTTTTTGATGTTGTATTTGGGTTTAAATCTGTTGCTCATTTTTTATTGTTTATGAAGTCAACTGTACTTCTTTGTTCTACTTCGTTGTGTCACTCACTTGTACGTTCTGTTCGCTGTGCAGCTTAAAGAACTTCCGGAGCAAGTGAAATAATTTTCATGTATCCTTTATCTCTCAACTCTCTTGCTACAGGTCCAAATATCCTGGTACCACGAGGCTCGTCTGAGTTATTCAACAATACAACAGCGTTGTCGTCGAAACGGATATAAGAACCATCTTTTCTACGCAATTTGTTTGTTGTACGTACTATTACGGCTTTAGAAACAGTTCCTTTCTTAATACCACCTGCAGGGATGGCATCTTTAACAGTAACAACGATCTTGTCACCTATTTTGGCGTAGTCCTGACCTGAGTTACCAAGTACCCTGATGCAGAGTACCTCTTTGGCACCACTGTTATCAGCTACACTTAGTCTGCTTTCTTGCTGGATCATTTTATTTAAGCTTTGAGCTGTTGGCTATTCACCTTCAGCAATTAAAACTGTTATGTTTTGGTATCTGACATCAGAGATATCAGACATCTCAATTACTTCGCTTTTTCAACTACTTCCACTAATCTCCAACGCTTGGTCTTTGATAATGGACGAGTCTCCATGATAGTCACTACATCACCGATTCCGCACTCTTCTTTTTCGTCGTGTGCATGGAACTTGGTAGTTTTCTTGATGAACTTACCATAGATAGGGTGTTTTACTTTTCTTTCAACAGCAACAGTGATGGTTTTAGCCATTTTATCGCTGGTGACAACACCTGTTCTTGTTTTTCGTAAATTTCTTACTTCAGCCATTGTACTTGTTTTTAGCTTCTGCTATTAATTATGCTTGTAAAGCTCTTTTGTTCAATTCCGTTTTTAAACGGGCAAGGTCTTTTCTCAGTGCACGAATGCTCATTGGATTTTCCAATGGAGAAATTGTGTGTGCAAACTCAAGCTTCTTAAGTCTAAGTTCGTCTTCCTGGATTCTTGCCTTAAGATCGTTTTCGTTAAGGTCTCTCAGGCTCTTAGTAAAATCCTGCTTCTTAGCCATTGTAATAACTTTTTATAATTACGCTTGTAAGTCTCTTCTTACAATGAATTTTGTTTTGATCGGCAGCTTCTGTGCAGCTAACCCCATTGCTTCTTTTGCAATTGCTTCCGTTACACCATCACACTCGAAAATGATACGTCCTGGTTCAACTACAGCAGCCCAGAATTCAGGGTTACCTTTACCTTTACCCATCCTTACTTCAGCAGGCTTACGGGTAATGATCTTATCAGGAAATACCCTGATCCAAACATTACCTTCTCTTTTCATAGCTCTTGTCATTGACTGACGTGCAGCTTCGATCTGTCGGTTTGTTAACCAGATAGGCTCGGCAGCTTTCAATGCAAAAGAACCGAAAGCGATAGAAGCACCACGCTTGGCCACTTCACGAATACGTCCTTTTTGCTGTTTCCTATGTTTACTTCTTTTAGGCTGTAACATAACTAGTTTATAGTTTGTGGTTTGAAGTGTTTAGTTCCAAACCATTTTGAAACTTCTAATTCAAATTTGAGTTATTATCCTCTTCCTCTTCCTCCACCACCTCTACGGTCGTCTCTTCTATCTCCACCACCTCTACGGTCGTCTCTTCTATCTCCACCACCTCTACGGTCGTCTCCACCTCTTCTTTCATTACCACCGGCTTCTTTACCACCGATGAAGTTTGGATTCAGTTCTCTTTTACCAAGTACTTCTCCTTTACAGATCCATACTTTCAAACCGATTTTACCGTAAACAGTTTGAGCAAATACATTTGCATAATCAATATCCATTCTGAAAGTGTGTAATGGAATACGACCTTGCTTAAACTCTTCGCTACGTGCAATCTCAGCACCACCCAAACGGCCGGAAGCTTTTACTTTGATACCTTCAGCACCCATACGAAGTGTAGAAGCGATCGCCATTTTGATTGCTCTTTTGAAAGAGATACGATTCTCGATCTGGCGAGCAATAGTATCACCTACAATATTTGCATCCAGTTCAGGACGACGGATCTCTAGAATATTGATCTGTACATCATCTTTACCGGTTAATTTCTTCAACTCTTCTTTGATACGATCAACCTCTCCACCACCTTTACCAATGATGATACCTGGCTTAGATGTATGAATAGTGATGATCAGTTTACCAAGTGTACGTTCAATAACGATCCTGGCAATACCACCTTTGTTGATACGAGCAGTGAGGTACGTTCTGATCTTATGATCTTCGATCAGTTTCTTAGAGTAGTCTTTTTTGCTACCGTACCAGTTACTGTCCCATCCTCTGATGATACCTAACCTGTTACCTATTGGATTTGCTTTCTGACCCATATTATGGTTTAATAGGTTTTATTAATTTTTTGAATCTACAATTATAGTTACGTGGTTGCTACGCTTACGAACCCTGTATCCACGACCTTGTGGAGCTGGTCTCATCCGCTTTAATACTCTGCCACCATCTACAAATACAGTTTTTACCACCAGGTTAGAATCGGCTGCACTTGTACCGTTATTCTTTTGTTCCCAGTTACTGATTGCACTCTTCAGCAATTTTGCCAAAGGAGTTGCATTGTGCTGTGGGTGGAACTCAAGAATCGCAAGTGCTTTTTCAACCTGCATTCCACGGATCACATCAGCCAGTAAACGCATTTTGCGTGGACCTGTGGGATAATTCATCAATTTAGCTACTGCTTCCATTGTTATATAGTTTCTTGTTTCTGGTCTCTCGTTTTATCATTTGTTGTTGAAGCAAAAGAGAAACGAGAAACAAAATTTTTACTGTTTAGATCCTGAATGTCCTTTAAAGTTCCTGGTTGGAGCAAACTCACCAAGTTTGTGACCTACCATAAATTCTGTTACATAAACAGGGATGAACTTGTTGCCGTTATGCACAGCGAAAGTGTGTCCTACGAAATCAGGAGAAATAGTAGAACGACGACTCCATGTTTTGATAACCGTCTTTTTGCTCTTGCCCTCGTTGATGGCTAAAACCTTAGCTTCAACGTTTGCATCTATATAAGGACCTTTTTTAATCGAACGAGCCATATTATTCTTTTTCTTGTTTATTCCTCTCCGGTTAAACCGAAAAGTATTTTAACGATGAATGATTACTTTGCTAATTTCTTTCCGTCTCTTCTCTGGATGATCAGTTTGTCGCTACCTTTTCCTCTTGTTCTTGTCTTCTCACCTTTAGCGTACTTACCGGTTCTGCTTCTTGGATGACCTCCTGAAGCTCTACCTTCACCACCACCCATTGGGTGATCAACTGGGTTCATCGCAACACCTCTTGTTCTTGGACGAATACCCTTCCACCTGTTAACACCAGCCTTACCTGCAGTCTGAAGATTATGATCGCTGTTAGAAACAACACCTACAGTTGCATAGCAGTTGATCAATACTTTTCTCAACTCGCCAGAAGGCATTTTCAATACAGCGTATTTTTCTTCCTTGTTAGAAAGCTGAGCCGATGAACCAGCACTTCTTGCCATTACGCCACCGTGACCTGGTTGTAATTCAATGTTGTGAACGTTTGTACCTAAAGGCATGTTCTTCATCTGAAGTGCATTACCAATCTCAGGTGCAACTGCATCACCACTGATTACTTTCTGCCCTACCTGGATACCCTGTGGAGCAAGAATGTATCTTTTTTCACCATCAGCAAACTCGATCAACGAGATGAATGCTGTACGGTTTGGATCATATTCAACTGAAACTACGGTAGCTTCAATATCTTTCTTATCTCTTTTAAAGTCAACGATACGATAGTGATGTTTGTTTCCACCACCTCTGTATCTCATAGCACGACGACCCTGAGAGTTACGACCCGCTTTTTGCTTTTGAGGCTCAAGCAGGCTCTTTTCAGGAGAGTCTGTAGTTAATTCTGCGTAAGCATTTCCAATTCTCCAGCGTGTGCCGGCTGTCATTGGTTTGTACTTCTTTAATGCCATTTTCGTTCTCGTTTTGTGCGAACTTTTCAGCTTCGCTTGCTATAAATTATATGTTAGAATAAAGATCGATTGTTTCGCCTTCAGCTACAGTTACGTAAGCTTTCTTATAAGCAGGCTTAACACCCTGGATGAAACCAGCTTTTGTATAGCGGGTTTTATTTTTACCAGGAACCACTACAGTGTTTACATCAACTACAGATACTCCGTAGAATTCTTCCACTGCTTTTTTGATCTCTAACTTATTCGCCCTACGGTTAACACGGAAAGCATATCTCCTCAATTTTTCTTGCTGAAGGTTTGCTTTCTCTGTTAATATCGGTTTTACTAATACTTCTGTCAGTTTCATCTTATTGTTATTGAAACATTATTCAATTAAGCGGTTGCAGTTGTTTCTTCGTCAATGAAGATCTTAGCTGCACCTTCAGTCATTACCAGCACATCAGCATTCATGATCTCATAAGTATTCACGTCAGCCAGCAAGGTGCCATCTGCATTTGGAATATTACGGAGGCTCAGGTAAAGATTATCGTTGTACTCAGGAAGAATGAACAATGCTTTTTTAGCATCCATTTTCAAATTCTTCAATGTACCTGCGATTGTCTTTGTCTTAGGAGCATCGAAAGTGATATCTTCTACTACAACGATTGCATTTTCTTTTGCTTTATAAGCCAGTGCAGACATTTTAGCAAGGTCTTTTACTTTCTTATTCAGTTTGAAATCGTAACTGTGTGGCTTTGGTCCGAAGATAGTACCACCACCTTTGTATAAAGGGTTACGGATATTACCTTTTCTTGAACCACCGGTACCTTTTTGCTTGTGAAGTTTACGGCTTGCACCTTTTACTTCTGCACGGGTTTTAACCTTGTGTGTACCCTGACGGCCAGCAGCCAGATATTGTTTAACAGCGAGGTAGATCACATGATCATTCGGCTCGATACCGAAAATATCATCTGGCAACTCTATTGTTCTGCCGGTTGATTGTCCGTTTATATTTAAAACATCTACTTGCATCTTCTTTCAGATTAATTGGTGATTACTTCTGGATTAATACGATTGAACCGTTATGACCTGGAACTGATCCTGTAACAAGAATGTAATTCTTCTCAGGGAAGATCTTAACCACTTTCAGTCCTTTCATTTTAACCCTGTCATTACCCATTTGACCGGCCATTCTCATTCCCTTGAATACTCTTGAAGGATAAGAAGAACCACCGATAGAACCAGGAGCTCTTTGACGATCGTGCTGACCATGTGAGCCTTCGCCCACACCGCTAAAGCCGTGACGTTTAACAACACCCTGGAAACCTTTACCCTTGGTAGTACCAACTACTTCAACTTTATCTCCTTCTTCGAAGATGTCTACAGTAATTGTTTCACCAATTGCTTTTTCTATTGAATAATTGCGGAATTCTTTTACGAATTTCTTGGCGGCAGTATTTGCCTTAGAGAAGTGATTTAATTCGGCTTTTGTAGCGTGCTTTTCTTTCTTATCGCCGAAAGCTAACTGAAGAGCTGAGTAACCATCAGTGTCATTTGTTTTAACCTGGGTTACTACACATGGACCTGCTTCGATGATGGTGCAAGCTGTTTGCTTTCCATCTTCTGCGAAGACACTGGTCATGCCAATTTTTTTACCAATAATACCTTTCATCGTTTTTGCGGTTTATGCCCCGCAAGGTTAAGAGGACAATTCCGATGATGTTCGGAATTTCAATCCTTGTTAACTGCCGACCTTTTCCTGTGTTTCCTTATACTAAAGGAGGGGAAGTACCGGAAGTAAACAAACCTCGAAGGGCCTGTTTATATGTAGCCTGCTGAATTTCTCCGAAGAGATACTCAGAAGATTAATTATTTATCAGAGCTCTTTTTTCAATACGGATTTTGCCGTAAGGATTGAGAGATGACTATTTTAAGAACTTTTGCTTTTACAGCTTAACTCGATTAATCGAAGGTTAGGCTTTGATCTCAACTTCCACACCTGAAGGAAGATCTAACTTTGATAACGCATCTACAGTTCTTGATGAAGAAGTGTAGATATCCAGTAAACGCTTGTGCGTAGCTAACTGGAACTGCTCACGGCTTTTCTTGTTAACGTGTGGTGAGCGGAGAACAGTGAATATTCTTTTGTGTGTTGGCAAAGGAATAGGACCTGTAACTACTGCACCTGTGCTGCGAACAGTTTTCACGATTTTCTCAGCAGATTTATCTACCAGGTTGTGATCGTAAGACTGTAATTTGATTCTGATTCTTTGAGACATATCCAAAACCCAATTTTCAGTTGGGGTTGCAAAAGTAAGGGGATATAACTGAACAGACAAACATCAGCAGAAGAATTTTTGCCAAATAAGATAAAAAAGTGGTTAAACTCTTCTTAATGGACAACTGACCAAGCAATATACTACATTTCGAATAGCAGCAATAGCCTCTGCTCACCAAAAATTCGCCTCGCTCATTCTAATTGACCTAACCTTGAAACAAAAATCCCGCTTCTTTCGAAGCGGGATCTGTATACTTAAATTAATGTTGCTTAATCTTCAACCTTCACTTTCCCTTTACTCTTTGCTATCACTTCTTCAGCGATACCGTTTGGAGCCGGTGCATAATGTGAGAACTCCATTGTAGAAGTTGCACGACCAGAAGACATTGAACGAAGCTGTGTTACGTATCCGAACATCTCAGAAAGCGGAACTTTTGCTTTGATCACCTGTGCATTTCCTCTTGTGTCCATACCTTCCAGCATACCACGACGACGGTTTAAGTCACCTGTAACATCACCCATGTACTGGTCTGGTGTTACTACTTCTACCTTCATGATCGGCTCAAGCAAAATTGGTTTTGCTTTACGGCCGGCTTCACGGAAACCAGCTTTGGCACACAATTCAAAAGACATTGCATCAGAGTCAACCTGGTGGAATGAACCATCATAAATTCTAACCTTCATATTATCAACAGGATAACCTGCCAATACACCTGTGCCCATTGACGTTTCAAAACCTTTCAGGATAGCCGGGTGGAATTCTTTAGGAATAGAACCTCCGAAAATATCATTCTTAAACTGGAAGTGTTTACCTGGATTTTCAGTTAACCACTCCTTATCAGCAGGACCGAATTCAAATTGAATATCAGCGAATTTACCACGACCACCAGACTGCTTTTTCAATACTTCCCTATGATCGATAGTAGCGTTGAAAGCTTCTTTGTAAGCCACCTGAGGATTACCTTGGTTCACTTCAACCTTGAACTCACGTCTCATACGATCAACGATGATCTCGAGGTGAAGCTCTCCCATTCCTGAAAGGATGGTTTGGCCGGTATCTTCGTCTGTCTTAACTCTTAATGTAGGATCTTCTTCAACCAGTTTAGCGATAGCCATACCCATTTTGTCAACGTCAGCCTGTGTCTTAGGTTCAACCGCTACAGAGATAACCGGCTCAGGAATGAACATGTTCTCTAATACAATCGGATGATTCTCATCACAGAGTGTATCACCGGTTTTGATCTCTTTAAAACCAACAGCAGCACCAATATCACCTGCTTCGATGAAATCAATTGGATTCTGCTTGTTAGCAAACATCTTCAGGATACGAGAAATCCTTTCATTTTTACCACTTCTCATGTTACGAACATAAGATCCAGCGTCAAGGTGACCAGAATAGCACCTGAAGAATGCAAGACGACCAACATAAGGATCGGTCATGATCTTAAACGCCAAAGCTGCAAACGGAGCTTTTGGATCAGCTTTACGAGTGATCTGCTCACCAGTTTCAGGATCTGTACCTGGTGTATCTTCAATATCCAAAGGAGAAGGCAGGTAACGACAAACCGCATCCAGTGCAGTTTGTACACCCTTATTCTTGAATGAAGAACCACACATCATTGGAACGATAGAAAGATCGATCGTAGCCTTACGGATAGCTTCGTGAACTTCGTCTTCTGTAATTGAATCGGGGTTATCGAAGAATTTCTCCATCAGTTTATCATCATATTCAGCAACAGCTTCAATCAACTGTGCTCTCCAGTGTTGTGCTTCTTCCACCATATCAGCAGGTACTGGAATTTCGTCGAAGGTCATACCTTCTGTTTCCATGTGCCACTGAATTCCTTTCATTTTGATAAGGTCAACCACACCCAGGAAATCGTCTTCCGCACCAATAGGCAACTGAAGTGGAACGGCTTTAGCACCGAGCATTTCTCTTACCTGGTTAACCACCATTAAGAAATCTGCACCTGCACGGTCCATTTTATTTACGAAACCAATACGGGGAACTTTGTAACGATTAGCCTGGCGCCAAACTGTTTCTGATTGAGGCTCAACACCATCAACAGCAGAGAACAAAGCGATCAGACCATCCAGAACACGCATAGAACGTTCTACCTCAACGGTAAAATCCACGTGACCTGGAGTATCAATAATGTTGAAATAATAATTCTTTGTATTAGCGTCAGCGGTTCCCTTGTTAGTAGGAAATTTCCACTGGCAGCTTACGGCTGCTGAGGTAATAGTGATACCTCTTTCTTTTTCCTGTTCCATCCAGTCAGTGGTAGCAGCACCTTCGTGTACCTCACCAATTTTGTGGATCATACCGGTATAGCGTAAGATACGCTCTGTAGTTGTGGTTTTACCTGCATCGATGTGAGCGGCAATACCGAAATTTCTTTGGAGTCTTAAGTCAGCCATAAAGCTTTTTTAATTTTTTCGAGCGGCAAAGGTAAGGGTTTAGGCGATTTGATTTTTTGGTAGGCTGAATTAAATAATTGTGTGGAAAAGTTAAGATTGGGTAAGAATGTGCCAATTAGATAATGCGATTATATGATAATTAGTGTTGTCCAACATTTGTTTTACATAGCATCGTCCCTTGTGTCACTCACTTGTACATTCTGAATGTCGTGAAGCAGATATGTACGCAATTCAAATATCTTCGACCACATAACCAAAAATTATGGCAGGAAGAAAAAACTACATAACCTGGGATGAATACTTTATGGGCGTTGCTTTATTAAGTGGGCTTAGAAGCAAAGATCCAAGCACACAAGTAGGTGCCTGTATTGTTAACACGCAAAATAAAATTGTTGGTGCAGGCTATAATGGATTGCCTATTGGTTGCAGCGATGAAGATTTTCCATGGGAGAAACAGGGTGATTTCCTGAATACGAAATATCCTTATGTATGCCATGCAGAATTAAATGCCATTTTGAATAACATCGGAATGGATCTTTCGGGTTGCCGGATTTACACAGCTTTGTTTCCCTGTAACGAATGCAGCAAAGCCATTATTCAGTCCGGCATTAAAGAAGTCATCTATCTGAGCGATAAATATGATGGCACACCAGTTTCGGTTGCCAGCAAAAGAATGTTAGATGCTGCAGGAATTTCTTATCGTAAAGTTGAAGTAAAAAGAAAGAACATAGAACTTTCTTTCGATGAGAAGGATGTTTGACTGTATTTGAAGAATAGCGATAAAAGCGTACAAGGGAGTGACACAAGCAAAGCTCAATAGCGTTAGGAACCTCTACTACATAACAAAAGCCACTCTAAAAAGAGTGGCCTTGTTTCTTAGACTATAAAGGAAACGAGAAAACTAGTAAACGTAAGCTAATGCAGTAACGTCGCTGCTGGTGAACGGACGATTTGTTCCGTTACCAATACAAGCCAGCATCCATGATCCTGCACTTGGTCCTGTTGGTGTACCAGGAATGTGAATAGCACCTACTGTAGATGCCCCTTCATTATAAGCAGCACCACCACAACTGTACTGGCGGCTCATGTAGTCAGTGTGACGGAAACCAATGCAATGACCGATCTCGTGTGCAATAATAGAAGCAACTGTGCTTGCATTCCAGGTATCTAGATAGCTCCTGTTTACAAGTATTGAGCTGTAAGGATTTCCGCTTGAAGTAGGGAAACCGGCAGAAGCAAGATAACCAGCTCCTGAAGGTGCAGCAGAAATAACAATGCTACCCCCTGAAGTCACTCTTGACATAGTTATTCTTAACCCTTGTGCATTGTAACGGCTGATAGCTGTGTTCAATGCTGTTACATAACTTGAAGGTAATGTTGTAGAAACCCTGATAGTTATGTTCCTTGGCAGGCCGGTAACAGTTCTTGTAGTACGATAATGCTCTTCATTAGCATATATGATAGATTTACGTTCGCCGTGACCATTTTTCAGATCATCTGCTGTGAGAACGATATCTCCTTCTACAAGATAACCTTCCGGATGTTCCTGCATACCTTCCGGGTTAAAGCCAAGGGCAGCTACCTGGCTTTTTAATTCATCTGAAAAATCTGGCTTAACATCTTTTGTTTTAGAGCAAGCAACAATTAAAACTAGAGAGGCAATGAGAAGTGAAGTGGAGAAAAGAACTTTCTTCATGGTTTTGTGCATTTAGGTTTAAAATGAATAGAGAGACAACAAGATAGGGACTTAGTGGATAGTTAAAGAACTGTTAAGGACATAAGAATACCATTAAAAGACTACAGCCGCTTTCGACCAATAAAAAGCCACTCGTTTCTGAGTGGCTTTTTCATTAATTAAATTAATCTTATTGATACAAATAAGAAAGCGCTATTTTATCGTTGGCAGTAAAAGGACGATTCTGACCGCTTCCGATACAAGCCAACATCCAGGAATTTGCATCTGGCCCTGTCGGAGTTCCAGGTATGTGAATAGCTCCTACTGTTGAAGCACCTTCGTTAGAAGCTGCACCACCACAGCTGTAAGCCCTATTCATATAGTCGGTATGACGGAAGCCAATGCAATGACCAACTTCATGTGCGAGAACAGAAGTAATAGTATTCAACGGCTGACCAGCTAATTGGCGGGAATTTACTTTAACCTGGCCATAAGGGTTTCCGCCAGAAGGAAAACCTGCAGATGCAAGAAAATTGCCACCTGCACTAACAAAATGGATATTTCCACCTGAACTTACACGCTGAAAAGTCATTCTTAAACCTTCAGCATTATAACGGGCAACAACCTGATCAACTGCAGAAACATAAGTGCTGCCTAATTTCGGATCCACACTTAAAGTGATTACTCTTGGTAATCCTGTTACCAGGTTGGTGGTCCTGTACTGTTCCTCATTGCCAATACGCAATAAACTGTAAGCAGGTGTGCTGTTGAGCATTTCAGGCGTAAGGATTATGTCGCCCTCTACCATGTAGCCATCTTCGTGTTTAACAAGTGACCCTGTACCAAAGCCCAGTGCCTGAACTTTAGCCTTCACTTCTGCTGAAATCTCATCAGCAGGTGTAACATCTTTCGTCTTAGAGCAAGAAACCATTACAACAATCGCTGTTGTAAATAGAGAGGCCGAGAAAAAGAATTTCTTCATGGTGTGCATTTGTTTGGGATTAAAAAAATGTTAAGACTTAAATTTAATTGGTTTTTTTTACAATGGACCTGCCCCAATTGGATAAAAAAATACCCTAAACCGGTGATATATTGATATACAGCTTCGTTTTATAGATAGATTTTTATAATGTGAAAAGGAAATACTGAAAAGGATTATTTTAGGAGCCACCTATGGAGAGAAAACTCACGATTTTCCTGCTGTTACTTGCTTTATTTTCCTTGACCCACACCGTTCAGGCACAAAAAAACAACCCAAAACTTCCTGCAGGAGTTCTTATCGACGATTTAAACCAGGCAGATTCAATTTATATTATTACTTCTCACACCTACCAAATTCAGGGTATGACTTCCAGAAAAATCGGGGAGACCTTATCTCTTTATATTGCTAACCCGAAATACTTTCGCATTGAATCTCTTTTAGTTTCACCGCAGGTTTTCTTCATTCAACCTATAAGAAAGGCGTTAGAAGAAATGGTGATGAATGGTTCAGATCTCAGCCTCAATAAAATCACATACACACATTCCAGATTTCCTTTGAGTGGTGAAGGTTTAACTGTTTCTGTAAAAGAAAATCTCTTCGATTCACTGGATATTGATTTCAATCACAGGATTACTAAAACAGGGTTGGAGTCTTCTACCCTTTCAGCTCATGCCACTGCAATGGCCACTTTAATTGGTGGTGCAGGCAATACCTATTATACTGGTAAGGGTGCTGCATATAAAGTACAAATCTCCTCTGTTTCTTTTCAAACCTTATTACCCGAACACGATTCTGTGTATAAAGCGAAGCTGGTAAGCGTACAGAATCATTCCTACGGAACCATGATCGAAAATTTTTATGGAGCCGATGCATTGGCTTATGATCTTTCTATAAAAAACAACGATTCATTGCTGCATGTATTTTCTGTTGGAAATTCCGGCAATCAAACCAGCACGGCCGGAAAATATGCAGGCATTACAGGATTTGCAAACCTTACCGGGAGCTTTAAGCAATCCAAAAACAGTTTGAGTATCGGTGCTACGGATTCTACCAATAATGTTGAAGTACTTAGTTCGAAAGGACCGGCTTATGACGGAAGAATAAAGCCAGAACTCGTTGCATTTGGTCAAGATGGAAGTTCAGGAGCTGCAGCTTTGGTGAGTGGCTCAGCATTACTGGTGCAGGATGCTTATAAAAGAACACATGGAAAACTCCCTTCGTCTTCACTGGTAAGAGCTGCTCTTATAAATGCCGCTGATGATATTGTACAGCCGGGACCAGATTACAGGTCAGGTTTTGGCAGTCTCAACACAGAAAGAGCAGTAAGACAGATCATCAACAATCAATACTTCAGCGGAACAATTAATAACGGCGGGACGCAGGAATTCAATATCGTGGTTCCACCAAATGCAAAAGAACTAAAGATCACACTGGCATGGAATGATGTTCCTGCATCGGCCAATGCAACAAAAGCTTTGGTAAATGATCTTGATGTTGAATTAATAGAAGTTGGCAGCGGTGCGATTTTTTATCCTTATGTATTAAGTTCTTTCGCTCATATTGATTCGTTGAATGCATCGGCAACAAGAAAAAAAGATACGCTGAACAATATTGAACAGGTAATGATCGATCTTCCTTCTGCAGGTAATTATCTAATAAGAATAAAAGGTAGTTCAGTACAGGCAGCACAATTTTTCGCTGTGGTATACAACATAGAAACAGCTAACAGCTTTGCTTTTACTTATCCCACGAAAAATGACAATCTCTATCCCGGCAATGTCAATACAATCAGGTGGAATAGTTTTACTGAACCTACGACTACCGGAAAACTGGAAATCAGTTATAATGGAGCAAACTGGTCAACCATTAGCGCTGCTGTTCAACTTTCAAACAAATATTTAAAAACAACGATCCAGGACACCGTTACTATTGCACGATTGAGAATGTCTTTTGGATCTTCAGTAGTGCTTTCTGATTCATTTACTATCTCACCAAGATTAGAAACAACTGTCGGCTACAACTGCCCCGATTCTTTTCAATTGTACTGGAACAAACTCAAAGGAGTTACTGGTTATACTATTTATGGCTTGACCGACACGTTCATGAGGCCGGTTTACCAAACAACAGATACCCTGATCACTTTACCGGCAAGCACCTTCAGGCATTTTGCTGTAAGCCCTGATATCTCAGGCAAAAAAGGCCTCAGAAGTTTTACTTTCAATTATACTACCCAGGGTGTAGGTTGTTTTATCAATTCTTTCCTGACAGATGTTTTTGACGATACGACCGTGCAATTAAAAGCTGTGCTCGGCACAAGGCATAATGTTAAAGAACTCAGCTTTCAACGTTTGTATCCACTCACTGATCTTGTAACATTCACAGTTAACAGGGATACATTTACTACATCAGATAAGCTTATTCAGAACGGTATTTATTATTACAGGGTGAAGCTGCTATTGAATAATGGCAAAGAAGTATTCAGCGATACATTGCAAGTGAGAATATTTCAAAACAAACAATTTATCGTTTATCCCAATCCTTACAGAAATGGCGGAAAGCTCATCATCCAGGCAAAAGATCATGAGAACAGCATATTTGAACTATTCTCTTCGATGGGGCAAAAAGTATTCTCGCAAAAGCTGAAATCAGATTCAGAAAGCTTGTCGCTTCCGTTGCTGCAGACGGGCATTTATTTTTATCGAATTGTTCAGAAAGATAAAAGAGCAATAAATGGCAAGCTGGTAATCCACTAAAAAAAATCGCCGGTACATTATGTATACCGGCGATAATAAAAATGAAATATTATTAGAAAGGAAGATCATCCAAAGGTTCAGTGATGTCAGCTGCTGATGGGGTTGCTACCTGTTGCTGCGAAGATTGTTGTGGTGCGTTATATGATTGCTGCTGTCCACCATATGAACCACCACCCTGTTGTCCTTCACTCTTACTGCCAAGTAATTGAACACTTAATACTCTTAAAGTAAGTGTTGCACCTTGTTTACCGTCCTGTGTCTGGTAAGTTCTCACTTCCGGCTGACCTTCCACATACACCTGTGTGCCTTTCTTTAAATATGGAGCAATGCCTGTCCTGTCACTCCAGTAAGCACAATCTACCCAGATCGTTTTATCTTTCTGCACACCCTGTGCATCTTTAAATCTCTCAGTATGTGCCACAGTGAAGTTCATTACGTTCTTTCCGTTCACAGTATTCATTACACAATCCTTACCCAGATTGCCGATCACCTGTAATTTTATCATAGTAATTTCTTTTAATATTAGGACTGCCAAATTAATGAAATTGGTATGCCACGCAAGAAATGTTGTTCACAGTTCAAGTTCATAACATGATTTATCTCATCTTTCGCTGAAAAATCTTTCTTTTTTTAAATCGCATCTATTACTATGCTATTTTTGCAGCGATTTTTTACGAAACCAAACTTGCTATAATGACCTGGAAACAAGTCTTCACTTCTACCATAGGACAGAAATTCGTAATGGGTTTAACCGGTCTTTTTCTTATTTCATTTTTAGTGGTGCATGTTGGGCTCAATGCCTGTATCTGGGCCGACGACAATGGAAAAATGTTTAACCAGGGAGCTCATTTTATGGGATCGATGGTGGTGATAAGGATCATGGAGATCGGATTATTCCTTGGCATCTTCCTTCATGTTATACAAGGATATATACTTACCGCATATAATAACAGCCGTCGTGGTACAGGTTACAAAGTAAACAAAGGATATGGCAGCAAATGGTACAGCAGAACCATGGGTTTACTGGGAACATTATTATTGTTGTTCCTGATCATGCACATCTGGCACTTCTGGGTTCCTTCAAGGATCAACCAGGAAGACCTTAACCCGGTAAATTATGGTGGCGACACAGAATATCATAACCTGTATGCCAAGATGATCGAAGTTTTTCAAAACCCAATTGTTGTGCTGTTATATGTATTGGGTTGTATCAGTCTTGCTTACCACCTGGCTCACGGATTTAAAGCTGCATTCAGAACTTTTGGTGTGAGCAACAGTAGGTATTATAGCATCATTAAAGTTGTTGGATATGCATTTTCCATCATTGTTCCTTTGGCTTTTGCAATGATGCCGGTGAGTATGTATTTGGGATGGGTAAAATAATGTAACAGGGTGCAGTAACTCCGATTTATCATCGTTGCGTCGCACTCTTGTACAAATAGTTCTTTATTCAACAGATTTGAACCACAGAGCCACAGTGGCACAGCGTTGCACAGAGACCCTCCGTGTTACTTCGTGAACTCCGTGTCTCCGTGGTTAAAAAAATTCAGCAATGTTCCGAACGTACAAGTGAGCAATTTGTATGACGAAGTATCAAATTGGAAACAACAAACGATCAGAAATGAACAAAAGCTGGAGCAATCATTCATAATTCTAAACTCATAATTCATAATTTGATTTATGTTGGATGCAAAAATTCCTGCCGGGCCTTTAGACCAGAAATGGAGCAAATACAAAAGCACCTGTAAACTGGTAAACCCTGCCAATAAAAGAAAACTTGAGATCATCGTAATAGGTACTGGCCTTGCCGGAGCTTCTGCTGCTGCATCGCTTGGAGAATTAGGCTATAAAGTAAAAGTATTCTGCTTCCAGGATTCTCCAAGAAGAGCTCACTCAATTGCTGCACAAGGAGGAATCAATGCTGCAAAAAACTACCAGAATGATGGTGACTCGGTTTACCGTTTATTCTACGATACAATCAAAGGTGGTGACTACCGTGCAAGAGAAGCCAACGTACATCGTTTGGCAGAAGTGAGTGCAAATATCATTGACCAGTGTGTGGCACAAGGTGTTCCTTTTGCAAGAGAATATGGCGGATTATTAAGTAACCGTTCTTTTGGTGGCACACAGGTGCAAAGAACTTTTTATGCTGCAGGTCAAACAGGACAGCAGTTACTGATCGGTGCTTACCAGGCTTTGGAACGTCAGGTGGCTTTGGGTAATGTAACAATGTATTCTCGTCACGAGATGCTTGATGTGGTGCTGATCGATGGCAAAGCAAGAGGTATCATTGCCAGGGATTTAGTAAGTGGAGAACTGGAAAAACATTTTGGTCATGCAGTATTGCTTTGCAGTGGTGGTTATGGTAATGTATTTTATCTATCAACAAATGCTATGGGCAGTAACGTAACTGCAGCATGGAAAGCACATAAGAAAGGTGCATATTTTGGTAATCCTTGTATGACTCAGATCCACCCTACATGTATTCCTGTAAGTGGAGATCATCAAAGTAAACTCACCTTGATGTCTGAATCTTTAAGGAACGATGGAAGAATATGGGTACCAAAAAAACAAGGTGATAACAGGAAAGCAAGCGAAATTCCTGAAGAAGAAAGAGATTATTATTTAGAGAGAAGATATCCTGCTTTTGGCAACCTCGTTCCACGTGACGTGGCATCAAGAGCAGCCAAAGAAAGATGTGATGCTGGTTATGGTGTAGGTACAAGTAAACAGGCAGTGTTCCTTGATTTTGCCGCAGCGATAGAAAGGTATGGTAAAATAGAAGCCAATAAGCTTGGAAAAGAGAACCTCTCAAAAGAAGAGATCGTAGCACTCGGTAAAGATGTGGTGAAGGAGAAATATGGTAATCTCTTCGACATGTATGCAAAGATCACAGGAGAAAATCCTTATGAAATACCGATGAGAATTTATCCTGCAGTACACTATACAATGGGTGGACTTTGGGTAGATTATAACCTGATGACAAACGTTCCTGGTTTGTATGCATTGGGTGAAGCAAATTTCTCTGATCATGGAGCCAACAGGCTTGGTGCTTCTGCCTTGATGCAGGGATTGGCTGATGGATACTTTGTTATTCCATATACTATCGGTGATTTCTTAGCTGATGAAATTCGCACTGCAAATATTCCAACAGATCATCCTGCATTTGTTGAAGCAGAGAAAGAAGTGGCAGACAGAATTAATAAATTGATGAGCATCCAGGGAACACAATCTGTAGAGAGTTTCCACAAACGTTTGGGAAAGATCATGTGGGATAAATGTGGTATGGCAAGAAATGCAACAGGATTGAAGGAAGCCATTCAAGAGATCAGGGCACTAAGAGAAGAATTCTGGAAAGATGTAAGAATTCCTGGAACTATAAAAGAATACAATCCTGAACTGGATAAAGCCAACCGTGTTGCAGACTTTATGGAGTTGGGAGAACTGATGTGTATGGATGCTTTGGACAGAAATGAAAGTTGTGGAGGCCACTTTAGAGAAGAATACCAGACAGAAGAAGGTGAAGCTAACAGGGATGATGCAAACTATATGTATGTTTCTGCCTGGCAGTATTCGGGTACAAACAACTGGCAATTACATAAAGAGGTGCTGGACTATGAAGTAGTGAAACCGAGTGCAAGAAGTTATAAATAACAAATATCAAATCCATTAGAATGGAGCATTATAATATGAATCTGACTGTCGAAGTTTGGCGTCAGAAAAACAAGAACGACAAAGGTGGATTCAAATCTTACCAGGTGAAAGATATTTCCTCAGAAATGTCTTTCCTTGAAATGTTTGATGTGCTGAACGAACAGCTTGTTCAGAAAGGTGAAGACCCAATCGCTTTCGACCATGATTGCCGTGAAGGTATTTGTGGTGCCTGCTCGATGTACATCAATGGTAAGCCACATGGCCCATGGGCAGCAACAACTACATGTCAATTGCACATGAGGGCTTTTAAAGATGGCGATACCGTTGTAGTGGAACCATGGAGGGCAAATGCTTTCCCGGTTATTAAAGATCTTGTTACTGACCGCCAGGCATTCGACAGAATTGTTGCAGCAGGTGGATATGTTTCTGTGAACACGGGTAATGCAGTTGATGGTAATGCACTTCCGGTGGAAAAAGAAAAAGCAGATGCATCTTTCGCTGCTGCATCATGTATTGGATGTGGTGCATGTGTTGCAATATGCAAGAACAGTTCAGCTAATTTATTCATCGGTGCTAAGGTTTCTCACCTGGCTTTATTACCACAGGGAGAACCTGAAAGAAGAACAAGGGTGATCAACATGATCGCTCAGGCTGATAAAGAAGGTTTTGGTGCTTGTACATTAACCGGTGCATGTGAAGCTGTTTGCCCGAAAGAAATTTCTATTTCAAACATTGCAAGGCTCAACAGGGAATATCTTTCTGCAGTTTTGACTTCGGATAAATAAATCAGGGAACTGGTAGATCTCGATCGAGTATGAACAGTTTTGAAGAGTTATGTGTGAATCATGTAACACTTCGTTCCAATTGTATAAAACTGCTTCAGGTTAATAGCTTCATTTTGCATAAAACAAGCATATGTCATTATTAACTGTTGTTATCGTATTGATCGTAGTAGGTGTTTTGCTCTGGCTTATCAATGCCTATATTCCCATGGATCGAAAGATCAAGAACATTTTGAACATCGTAGTTGTCGTTGTACTTATAATCTGGCTACTAAAAGCTTTTGGCATCTGGGGTTCAATGGACAGCGTTAAGATATAAAACCATAACGTGTTATATACAGCCAACAAATAAAAGCATGATAAACTCATGCTTTTTATTTGTCCTCAACTGTAATACATTTACTTTCTAAAAAAAACCTTTATGGCATCTGTAAACGTATACCTCACTTTCAACGGCAATTGCGAAGCTGCTTTCAACTTTTATAAATCAGTATTCGGTGGTGAGTTTCCATATTTAGGTAGATTCAAAGACATGCCACCTCAACCTGGTGGAAAAGAAATGTCCGCTGAAGATGGCGAAAAGATCATGCATGTTTCCCTGCCCATCAGTAAAGAAACAATGCTTATGGGCAGTGATACAGGTGGAGAATGGAGCTCAAGCTTCAAGCAGGGAAACAACTTCTCTATTTCTGTAAATGCAGATACAAAAGAAGAAGCCGACAAAATTTTCAATGCACTGGCACAAGGTGGGCAAATAACGATGCCATTGAATAACACATTCTGGGGAGATTATTTTGGAATGCTCACCGATCAGTTCGGTATTAACTGGATGATGAGTTTCAATGAAAACCAGAAAAAATAATTTTCTTTACAGCTATTAAGCCACTGTTGATTCCAGTGGCTTTCTTATTTTTTACTATTCTGATTCCTGAAAAATCGGAACTTTAAAGCATGGACGCAAATTATCATGTTCCTGGTCAAACAAGAATTGGCCATATTCATCTTAAAGTTTCTGATCTTGAGAAGGCCCTTTCGTTTTACAGGGACCTCCTTGGTTTTAAAGTAATGCAGCATTATGGCAAGTCTGCTGTATTTGTTTCAGCAGGTGGATATCATCATCATATTGGCCTCAACACCTGGCATAGTAAAAACGGAAGCCCGGCACCAGCAAATACATGTGGCTTGTATCATACAGCAATTCTTTATCCAACCAGGAAAGATCTCGCTGTTATATTAAAAAGATTGATGGATGCCAAATACCCATTAAGCGGAGCTTCTGATCATGGTGTATCTGAAGCCATTTACCTTGATGATCCTGATGGTAATGGAGTTGAACTTTACTGGGACAAACCAAAAGATCAATGGCCTGTTGATACTGAAGGTAATCTTGAAATGATCACTGAAAGACTGGATATACAGAGTTTACTGTCGGAATTAGAAGGTTAAGTAGCATTCCTTAAACTGGCCAATAACCAATCAACCAATTCCTGATTTCCTAATCAACCATTTTCCTATCTTCCCTTTTCCAAAACTAATTCTATGGCAAATAAATTGCTTGTAGCAATCACAATCATGTCTATGGCAGCTTGTAGCTCAGAAATTCAGAAACAACCTTACGAATGGCCACAAGGTGCCAAGCCTCCTGTTGCTGAAATTAAACCGCATGTAAGAGACCTTCATGGAGATAAGGTAACCGATAACTATTACTGGATGTATGATTATTTTGGAAAGGGACCCGATAGTTCCAAGGTAATTGAATACTTAAAAGCCGAAAACGCTTACACTGATACAGTGATGAGTGGCTTAAAACAATTCCGTGAAAATCTCTTCCAGGAAATGAAAGCCAGGATAAAAGAGAAAGATGAATCTGTTCCGGTTTTTAAGAATGGTTATTACTACTACACCAGAACAGAGGATGGTAAGCAGTATTATAAATATTGTCGTAAAAAAGGAGCCCTTACTGCACCAGAAGAAATTTTACTGGATGTAGATAAAATGGCGGAAGGAAAAGCTTATTTCTCTGCTGCCGGATTTGCAGTGAGCGAGGATAACAAACTGCTTGCTTATGGTGTTGATGAAGTGTCGAGAAGACAATACACCATTCACATCAAGAATCTTGAAACAGGTGAAATATTGAAAGATGCCATTGTAAATACACAAGCCGATCCAACCTGGGCAAACGATAATAAAACACTATTCTATACTTCAAAGAACCCTGTTACACTTTTATCAGAAAAGATCAAAAGACATGTTGTTGGTACAGATCCGTCACAGGATGTAACAGTATATGAAGAAAAAGATAAGAGCAATTACATCGGTGTTGGCAAATCAAAGAACAACAAACACATCGCAGTTTATTCATACGCTACTTTATCATCTGAAATTAGATTTATTGATGCGGCAACACCCACTGCTGCCTTCAAAGTTTTCCAGCCAAGGATGAAGGAAGTGTTGTACGATGTAATTCCATTGGAAAATAAATTCCTGATCAGAACAAATCTCGATGCAAAGAATTTCCGCCTGATGGAATGTCCTTTAGACAAAACCGAAGCTGCTAACTGGAAGGAAGTGATCCCTCACAGAACAGATGTACTTTTAGAAAGCGTTGAAGAGTTCAAAGATTTTGTGGTGTTGAGTGAAAGGAAAAACGGCTTAATGAACCTGAGGATTCGTAATCTGAAAGACGGCAACGAACATTATATCAACTTTGGTGAGCCAGCTTACGATGCTTATGCCAGTGGTAATCCCGAATACAATACCACTAACCTGCGTTACAATTATACATCAATGACCACTCCGAATTCTGTGTATGATTATAATATGGTGAGTAAGGACAAAAAACTGATGAAACAGCAGGAAGTTGTGGGTGGCTATGATCCTAAAGAATATGTAACAGAAAGAGTATATGCAACTGCAAGAGATGGAGTAAAGATTCCAATCTCAATAGTATATAAAAAAGGCTTTGAGAAAAATGGTGAAGCTCCAGTATTGCTTTATGGTTACGGCTCTTATGGTGCAAGTATGGATGCAAGTTTCAACAGTTCAAGGTTGAGTCTACTGAACAGGGGTTTTGCATTTGCCATTGCTCACATTCGTGGTGGACAGGAAATGGGTCGTCAATGGTATGAAGATGGCAAGATGATGAAGAAGATAAACACCTTTAACGACTTTATTGATGCCGGCCAATACCTTGTAAAAGAAAATTACACCAGCAAAGAACATTTGTATGCACAAGGTGGCAGTGCCGGTGGACTTTTAATGGGTGCAGTCATCAATATTGCACCTGATCTTTTCCATGGAGCCATTGCACAGGTTCCGTTTGTTGATGTAGTGAACACGATGCTGGATGAGAGTATTCCACTTACCACGAACGAATTTGACGAATGGGGTAATCCTAAGAACAAGGATGCTTACATGTATATGAAAAGCTATTCTCCTTATGAAAATATTGAGAAAAAAGCCTATCCGCATTTATTGGTAACAACAGGATTGCATGACAGCCAGGTACAACATTTCGAGCCGGCTAAATGGGTGGCAAAGTTGAGAGCGATGAAAACTGATAACAATCTTTTATTGTTAAAAACTGAAATGGAATATGGCCATGGCGGTGCTTCAGGAAGATTTGATTATTTAAAAGATGTGGCCTTGAATTATGCATTTCTCCTGGCTTTAGAAGGAATAACAAAATAAAATTAACGGAAACACTAAAGTTGCCAACTCTTAAAAGGTTGGCAACTTTTTTTATACCACTTATCTTGCAGCCAATGCCGAACAATTATTTTGAATTCAAACAATTTAAAGTAGATCAAGACAACTGTGCAATGAAGGTGTGCACAGATGCATGTTTGTTTGGTGCATGGGTCGCTTTCAAATTTCAAAATACTAAATCAAGGATCCATGTTCTGGATATCGGTACTGGAACAGGTTTGCTTTCATTAATGTTTGCCCAGAAAAATGCATTGGCTAATATTGATGCAGTAGAGATCGATCGTGCTGCAGCAGAGCAGGCAAAAGACAATTTCAAAAATTCTCCCTGGAAAGACAGGCTACATATTCATCACCAGCCGATACAGGAGTTTGGCATCAATACATATGATCTTATCATTTCTAATCCACCGTTTTATGAGAATGATCTGAAGAGTGATAATGCAAAGCGAAACCTGGCTTTGCACGGTTCAGCTTTAGGATTAGACGACCTGCTGGATGTTATTCAAAAACACATTTCAGCTCACGGAAAATTTGCAGTACTGCTTCCGTATCATCGTTCAGCAAATTTTATTAATCACGCCTTATTGAAAGATCTTTATTTACAGGCTGAAGTATCTGTAAAGCAAACTTCAAAACATCCTTATTTCAGAAGTATGTTGCTTTTTGGAAAAGATAAAACGCAGGTGCATCATTCTGAGATATGCATCAAAGAAAAAAACGACGATTATTCAGACGAGTTTAAAGAATTGCTGAAGGATTATTATTTGAAATTATGAAGGCACGATTGATTTCGAATTTCACTAATTACACGAATTTTTAACCCCGTCCGAACAACTTCTCACCTAATCCCAATTCCCAATCCCTAATAAACCAATTAACCTCTAATACGCATAATCAGATAAATATTCAAAATGTTCAGTCAACCTGCCTTCTCGTAAAATAGTTGCTCTATCTAAAGTATCGCTACCACCTTTTATCAGATCTTCCAGCACATACTTTATCAGTTGCTCACCAAAATACCGGCTGGCATCTTTAGGAAGTTCGTTCGGCAGGTTACCAACAGCCATCACATCAACACTGTCATCAATATAAGGTTCAGTTTTATCTCCCGTCATTTTATTTACCCCATACACCGGGTCATCAATTGACCCATCACCTAAATTACATGGCACACTTCCATTTGCATCGTCTGTTATATCTGCAATGGTTTGTATCCTGAACCGTGGATCTTTTAATGTTTCCATGCTGAACAACCTTGGCATACTCACATCCCAGAAAATGCCATTCATTAATATGTCGGCCTGGTAACAGTAAGATTCAAAAATGCAATCATAATCTTGCGGATTTGCCCGGAACCCTTCTCTCGAATATTGTCCAGTATCCTTATGCCTGTAAAGGTCTGACCCCTTCAGGTGGACATACACAGGGTAATCAAATTCTTTCTGTAAAAATTCATCCGGCTCCACTTCCCTTACATCCATCAGGTTCATTACCTCTAAAACTCCGTGTGCTACTCTTCCGTTTCCGGTAACCGCAATCTTAACTTTCGGAAGCTTCAAACCAAAATATGTATGGATCAGTTCCCGGTAATCTTTACTGGCTCCTACCCTGCCCAAATGAAATGTTCCGGTTCTTCTTCCATATGCCATCATACCATTATGAGCACCTACGATACCGGCAAAAAATCCAAAACCAATAATTCGCTGACCATCTTCATGCACCAGACTTTCATAATCGATCAGCGTGATCTTCTTTTCAACCATAGCATGCATTAGCTTCTGATTATATGGTTGTTTCTTTCTTGTGTGTGAAAAGAACATATAGGTCTTATCGCTGATGAGCATACTAACCGGTACTTCTTTAATGCCCAGTAACAAATTACATTCTCCCAGGTCTTCTTTAAGTGTTGCTCCTGCAAGTTCATATTCACGGTCAGCAAAACACCTCGAATCAGAAGGTTGTACAATGATCTTTATGCCATTTACATGCTGCACCAGCCATTTACATTGTGCAGGTGTTAAAGCAACACGATTATCTGCAGGAACCTTTCCCTCTCTTATCAATCCTATAACAAGCATTCACGTAATTTTGTGGCAGCAAGATATTTATTATTATGTAACGAGCTGATGATAAGGCTCAGCTTCGTTGCGTCGCATCTTTCCGACGTAAAGTCGGAATCCCGAATATTCGGGACTTGCACTTCCTGAACCTTATTGTACAATTGATCACCATGAATTATTTCGAACTATATAACATTCCTGTTTCTTTAAAACCCGATCAGCAACTGGTGAAGCAAAAGTTCTATGAGCTGAGCAGGAAATATCATCCTGATTTCTTCAGCAATGCCAGCGATGATGAACAGGCTGAAGTACTGGAAAAATCATCTGCTGTGAACAAGGCTTTCAAAACATTCGCTAATGCAGATGAAACGATCAAGTATGTACTGCAACAAAAAGGCTTACTTGAAGAAGAAGAGAAATACCAGCTTCCACCTGAATTCTTAATGGAAGTGATGGAATTAAATGAGCAGGCACTTGAAGCTGATAAATCAAGTACGGAGCACCAGATTTCCAATATTCAAAATGAAATATATGAACCTGTTAAAGCGGTTATTGAGCATTATAAAGAAGGTATTACTACCAAAGAAGAGTTGTTGCAGGTAAAGGAATATTACTTTAAGAAAAAATATCTCAACCGTATTTTGGAGGGTTTAGGCTGATGCCTTTATATTTGCCGTCCAATTCAAAAAAGCCCGGGTGGCGGAATTGGTAGACGCAGCAGACTCAAAATCTGCCGTTCGCAAGGATGTGCTGGTTCGATTCCAGTCCCGGGCACCAAAAAAAGCCTTCAATATTTGAAGGCTTTTTTATTTTCTGTTAGTTATCAATTATCGATCACAATAGTATGTTGTGTGCTCCTTGCAAAAACATTATTATTCCTGTCTAACACATTAAAAACAATTCCTTCTGTACTGGTGATCTCATTGAATAATGCATCACTGTTATTCTTTAGCACCTTTATCGGAAAGGTGCTGCATTTCCCATTTCCACCACTTACATCCGTGCAGTTAGCATACAGCGTTGTACCAGCAGTTGTGGTGAGTGTAATGTTGGTTTTCATGTCTTGACCGGTAGTATAATAACCACTGTCCAATCTTACTCTTGCCTGTGCCCGGCCATTCATGTTATCAATGTACAATGATCCTACCTCCTGGTTATTTACATCTACCAGGCTCAACACAACGGTTTCTGATGGTCCTTTAATTTCATCATTTGGCCTTGCTGCGGTTTTGGAGCAGGCGTTTAAAAGAACAACCACCAGCACCAGCATCAATGCAGATCGTACAATTTTATTTAGCTTTTCCATACTTCATCTTTTCGTCTACAAATCATCTCCTGTTGAAGGATGCCAAAAACAATACCAGCACAAAAAAGCCGGTGTAAACCGGCTAATGACTGTTTCGAAGATTTTTTACTTCAACCCCCAACCGAATGTTATTCCCAGATTTCCGACACTTGTATTATTCAAACTGCTTTGAAAGCCAAACGAATTTGATTTTGAACCTGAAGTATTGTTCGCTACTGTTGTTTCTGACTTTTGATGGGTATATGATAATGCCACGACATTGGCAAAATTCAAATTCATGATAAAGCGGTCTGTGAGTTTATATCCAATCCCCGGAGTTAAATATGCTCTGGCACCGTACATTTTGCTTTCCATAGTTGTAACTGCAAATGCCGAGTGAACGTTTTTGGTAGACCCATAAGCTAGTGATATGCCAGGCTCCAGCAAAAAGTAAAACTTGTTTCCCAATGAAAAATATCGCTGTACGAAAACCCCAGCTCCTATGTTGTATTGTTTGGAGTCTTCATGATTCGTACCAGAAGTAGTTTCGGCATGGGAATATCCGGATAACAACCTGAAACCAATCGTTTTGTTTTCAGTTCTGAACTTGATAAATGCCGGGGAAAATTCTAATCCAAAACCTTTTATTTCCGAGTTTGCACCTGAGGTGGTCTTATTGCTGTTAAAACCAATTGTTCCGGTTAAATACTTATCTCCGGATGTAAACTGAGCACTGATTGATGACAAAACAAATAAAGCCAAGATAATGAGGGTAAATTTTTTCATAAGTAATTAAGTTTGAGAGGTAGATTAATAATCCTGTTATTACGTTGCTGCATCGATCTCTTTTAACAAAATGTTGAAAGTTTACGTCCATTTGGTGCTCATGGATTTGCAGCACAAGAGTGCGACGCAAGGATACACAATTGAAATACCATCGTTGAACTTCCAAACACCCTTAAAATCTCTCTAAAATGACTGATTTTAAGCCATAAAGCTTACTTTTGCTGCCCCGAATTAAAATCCTCGGGATTATATCATGTCAGAAAACAATATTGTAAACCCAAACGCTGAAGAACAGGAGTCTCCGGTTACTGCAGAAGTTGCAGAAACAGCAGAGACTACAGCGTCAACAACCGAGTCTACACCTGTAGTAGCACAGCAGCCTGTTGCTGAAACAATCGCAACGGCTCATGATGATTTCGATTGGAGCATCGACAAACGTAATGTTAGTCATTATGCGAAAGACGAAAGAGAGCGTTATGATAACGTGTACGACAAAACTTTCGTTCAGATCAACGATGGTGAAATTGTACAAGGTTTAGTAGTTGCTCTTACAAAAACAGATGTTGTTGTTAACATCGGTTTTAAAAGTGATGGTCTCATTTCTTCTAACGAATTCCGTGATCATCCAGGTTTAGCTATCGGCGATACTGTAGAGGTGATGGTTGTTGAGAAAGAAGACAGGGAAGGTCACCTGAACCTTAGCCGTAAATCTGCAAGAATCTTCAGAGCCTGGGAAAGAATCGTTGAGGTTCACAAAACAGGTGAGGTTATCACAGGTACCGTTACCAGCAAAACCAAAGGTGGTCTTATCGTTGACGTATTTGGTATGGAAACATTCTTACCAGGTTCTCAGATCGACGTTAAACCAGTTACAGACTACGACCAGTTTGTTGGTAAGACAATGGAATTTAAAGTTGTTAAGATCAACGAAGCTATCAAGAACGCTGTAGTATCTCACAAAGCACTTATCGAAAGCGATATCGAAGCTCAGAGAGCAGAGATCATGAGCAAACTCGAGAAAGGCCAGGTGTTGGAAGGTACTGTGAAGAACATCACAGACTTTGGTGCTTTCATGGATCTTGGTGGATTAGATGGTTTGTTATACATCACAGATATCAGCTGGGGCAGAATCAATCACCCTTCAGAAGTGGTGAAGATGGACCAGAAATTACAGGTTGTTGTATTGGATTTCGACGACGACAAAAAACGTATCAGCCTTGGCTTGAAACAACTTACTCCGCATCCTTGGGATGTGTTGCCTGAAACAATCACTGAAGGCGAAGTTGTAAAAGGCAAAGTGGTAAATATTGAAGATTACGGTGCATTCTTAGAAATTCTTCCTGGTGTTGAAGGTTTGGTTCACGTAAGTGAAATTACATGGGCTAACACTCCGATCAATGCGAAAGAATTCTTCAAACTTGGCGACGAGCATGAGGCTAAAGTGGTAACACTTGATAAAGATGCAAGAAAGATGAGTCTTTCTATCAAGCAAATGACAGAAGATCCTTGGAGCACGATCGAAAACAAATTCCCTGAAAGCAGCAAGCACAAGGGATTGGTAAAGAACATCACTCCTTACGGTGTATTTGTTGAACTTGAGCCAGGTATCGGTGGAATGATTCACATCAGCGATTTAAGCTGGTTGAAGCGTTTCAATCACCCATCTGAGTACACAAAAGTTGGTGAGCACATCGATATCATTATCTTAAGCATCGATAAAGAAAACAGGAAACTTCAGCTTGGTCACAAGCAATTGGAGGAAGATCCATGGAATGCATTGGAAGATACATTCGCTATCGGATCACTTCATGAAGGAACTGTTACAAGAAGAGACGACAAAGGTGCATTAGTACAGTTGCCTTATGGCCTTGAAGGATTTGCTCCAGCAAGACATTTAGGTAAAGAAGATGGAAAAGTTATCGCTGCTGATGAAACTGCACAGTTCATGGTGATTGAGTTCGATCGTAATGAAAAGCGTATCGTTCTTAGTCATGCAAGAATCTGGGAGCAGGTGAAAGCAGAAGAGAAAGAAGTTGCTAAGAAAGAACAAAGAGCAGAAGCTGATTCTACAAGAAAAGCGGTAAAGAACATCCAGAGCAAAGTTGAAAAAACAACTTTAGGCGATTTGGGTGCTTTAGCTGAATTGAAAGAGAAGCTGAAGGCTGGTGAGAAAGGAGATGCAGCAGCTACTGAAACGCCATCAACTCCAACTGAAGAGTAATCTTAAGTGGAATAGATAAAAGAAAATCCCTTCGAGAGATCGAGGGGATTTTTTTATGGCTTTATATTCTGGCGGATATTCTCGAGTTTTCTATCATTCACTTTAACCTGGAAGAAAGCTCCGGAACCGAGTTTAAAGGTGTCGGTGTTGTGTACATAACGAAGTGTTTTCACCAGTACATAATCCGTAATAAGAATATCATTCGCAGAAGCCTGAATATTAATTGTACCCAGTCTTTCGATAGCAACTGTCCTGCATTTTTCGTCTGAAGGTTTAATCAATATAATGGTGATCAAAGCAAGGATCAATGGTACTGCAGTTAGGGTAACCTTTCTCATACCACTAATTTAAAAATAAAAGAATTTATTGGAGCATATTAAAATGCAATTCTCCAAAATTCTGCAGTGAAGAAAGTTTCAGATCAGCAGCACCCCAACGTTCATCTTTCAACTGTGTATGATGCGGTACTACAACACATTTCATCTTTGCAGCTTTTGCAGCGATCATTCCGTTGAATGAATCTTCAAAGCAGATACATTCAGCTGGATCAACATTCAAGGCTTCCGCACAATTTAGATACACCTGTGGATGTGGTTTACCATAAGGAAGGTCTTCAGCAGAAGCTACAGCATCCAGGAACTTACTGATGCCAGACATCTCAACCACCAGTTCGATTAACTCTATAGGAGATGATGAAGCCAGCCCGATCTTAAATTGCTTTCGGGTGAAGAAGTCTATGATATGATCAACCCCAGGCATCATTGATGATTTTTGCTTCACCTTTTCGATCACAATTTTGATGATCTTTTTCTCTCCATTACTTACTTCAGTATCATCAATTTTAAAATACCTGAACCACCATTGCACAAATTCTTTCGTTCGTAATCCCGTTGTAGTTATATATTGTTCATGCGTTAAACTAACGCCATAAGACTTAAATACTTCATCTGCTGCTTCTGCCCATAGTGGTTCACTATCTACTAATAAACCGTCCATATCAAATATCACTGCTCGTAACCTCATATTAGTTTTTAAAGGCTACAAAGATATTAGCTGGGAGATAAAATGAGGAAAAGAGATAAAGAGATATTAGCTAAGAGATAAAATGAGGAAAAGAGATTGATTGAAGGTTATCAATCATTCTCACTGTTGGAAAATAAAAAAGAGAGTCAAAATGCTTTGACTCTCTTTCCTCTTTTACTTTTTTTTCTCTTAGTCCCTTACTTCAATGCAAACACAACATTCACATCAAACTGGAGTTTTATCTTTTTGAAATCTACATTCATTGGTGCTGCATCTCCGGACATGTTTCCTTCAGCCATTGCCTGATTGGCAATTTTTGAACGATACATTGGTTGAGGATAGAATCCAACTTCATTAGGTTCATTGATTGTAATAGCTTCTCCTATATTTTCATTGATGGCCTCTGATAAATAAATTGCTTTGTCTCTTGCAGATTTTATCGCTTGTATTTTCAGTTGTTTTTTAAACTCCTGGATCTTACTGTGGGATACTTTAGCAATAAAGAAGTTTTGCGTGGCTTCATCATCCATCTTACCTACCAGTTCATCCATCTTAGCAGTACTGCTTACTTTCACCCAATAAGTGATGCCGGCTTTCATATCAGGATTCTGCTTTTTGTTCTTCTTGTACCACCAGTAGTTTCCATCCCAACCACTGTAACCCTGCACGCTGATGTCGGCTTCAGATAACCCAATGCTTTTAACAGCATTAAGAAACTTATTACGGATCGTTTCAATATCTACTTTGTTGCCACCTTTCTTATCATATTCCCTAAGGTCTACCTGCACGTAGATTTCATCAGGTACCACTTCCATTTCGGCAGTACCATTTACATTAATGGTTCGGGGAAACTTATTGTCCTGGGCAAAACTACTAATACTTAACAGCGTGAATAATGCGATAAATAAATTTTTCATAGTAATATTTTAATGAAGATGCAGATGTTGCTCAAATTGCATACGAGGTTCTTTATTGCTGGTTTGGTTAACATTTTATTTACATTACATTTGTCCGCACTTTGCTAAAAACCTGACGATGAGCCTACCCGATAAACTTAAACAAATAAGGATCGTAAGAGCTGTTGTTTATTTTGTTGTAGGACTTTTTACCTATCCCGGCTTTGCCCTTTTCAACAAAATCAAAATTGAAGGTACTGAGAACATAAGAGATCTGCCGAGGAAAAATGTGTTATTCGTTAGTAATCACCAGACCTATTTTGCGGATGTGATCATGTTCCTCCATATTTTCTGTGCCGTTAAATGGAGAAAAGAAAACAGGTTGGGTATTCCATATTACTTATTAAACCCATTTACCAGGGTTCATTATGTTGCAGCAGAAGAAACCATGAACGGCAGCTTTATCAGCCGGTTATTTAAATTAGCTGGAGCTTTAACTGTAAAGCGTACCTGGAGATCTGAAGGCAAAGAAGTAAGAAGAGGATTAGACCCTTCTGATACCAGGAAAATTGAAAGAGCCTTAGGCAATAGCTGGGTGATAACTTTTCCGCAGGGAACTACAAAACCATTTGCGCCCGGAAGAAAAGGAACGGCTTATATCATTAAACAAACTCAACCCATCGTTGTTCCTGTTGTGATCAATGGATTCTGGAGAGCTTTTAACAAAAAAGGGCTCAAGTTCAAGAAAACGGGTTCAGTTCTTACCGTAAGATTTAAAGAGCCAATGGTGTTGGATTATAACAGTCCTGCAGAAGTAATATTAGAACAGGTAATGGATGCCATTGAACAAAGTAAAAAATTCATGATGAAGGGTAAGCATCATTTGATGAATGCGATTGATAAGTAGGCAATAGTTTTGAGACTGTAGGCAGGAGAAGTATGCTTCAGGTAAAAACTGAAGACAACAAAAGATAATCATATCCCGCCTATTCCTAAAGCCTCTGGCCTCCATCATTCCTTTACAAACAAAGCCTTCAACTCACTGGCATCATCAGGCTTCATCTTACCGGCAAGTATCAAACGAAGTTGTCTTCTTCTTAATGCACCTTCATAGAGTTTCTGCTCCATTTCTGTTTCAGGTGTAGCAGCAGGAACTGGTCTTGGCTTACCGTTCGGGTCAAGGGCAACGAATGTGAAATATGCTTCATTACTCACATAACGATATTGGTGTAACGGATCTTCACCCCAAACTTTCAGGTGCACTTCCATAGAAGTAGTGAATGCTCTTGTAATCTGGGCTTCGATATGAACAACATTGCCCAGTTTAATTGGTGTTTTAAAGCTGATATTATCTACCGAAGCAGTCATCAC
>JAKFCX010000039.1:0-76627 GCA_036676415.1 Chitinophagaceae bacterium | reverse complement strand
TGTCCACGTAAATGTACTGGCTGCACTCGATGTCAACCCAATACTCGTTGCTGTACCATTACAGATCGCTGCAGTATTAGCTGTCGTTACAACCGGGGTTGGATTAACCGTTACAGTTATCGTCGTTGGCGAACCAACACATCCAACATTAGAGGTTGGAGTTACAATATATTCCACTGACCCAGCGGTAGTATTACTAGGATTAACCAATGTTTGAGTAATAGTTGCACCAGCTCCATTATTTGCACCAGTAATGCCTCCGGTGTTTGTACCAATCGTCCAGGTAAACGTTGGAGATTCTGTACCAGTAAGCCCAATATTAAGAGGAACGCCACTACAAGTTGATTGCGTAGGAGTAGTAGTGACTGCAGGATTATTGGCTGCAGAAATAATGACAGTATCCGTTTCAGGAGCACAATCCGTACTATCTCTCACCGATACAATATAAGTGCCTGCAACGGATGCGTTAATTGATTGAGTGCTTGCTGTGAACCCACTTGGCCCTGCCCAGGTATACTGATAACCTTGAGTAGTATTCCCTCCTGTGACATTCGCGGTAAGTGGAATAGCTCCGCCTCCCGTACAAAGAACAGATGAATTTGGTGTAATGTCGACTGTTAAAGCTGAATAGGTATAAACTCTTACCGTATCACATAAATTACCTGCTATGCAACCACTACTAGCCCCACAAACACGATAATCGATATATCCTCCTGGAACAACTGAATTCACATTAACTGTTACAGAATCTGTGGCGGTAACAGCTCCACCTACCACTACTCCTCCTGTTAATAAATTATTATAGGCCCCGACTGCTCCTGGAGCAATTGAATTCCATTGCACAGTAGACTCATTCAATCCTGTAACATACATTAGGTTGTTACAGTTTTCTCCTCCTAATCGAAGCTTAATATCTGGTGAAGCCGCAAAAGCTTTACTGGTCGAAATGGTATAAACGTCAGAATTTCCTCCCGGATTACAATAGGTAACACAAAAAGTAGTCAGGCCAGAAAGACAAAGAGGCGTGCCTGGTGAAGTTATAGGCCCGCAATCAACTTGATACCCTCCGTTGTTACCATTACTAACTGTAAACCCGATTTGACCTGCTTGAGGGTGAACGGTTATATAAAATTTAATACATCTATCGCTTCCTGAATATGCACAACAATGGCCATTACGCACTGAAGTTCTGGTGATAGTAGTATCGGGATTATTAGAAAGATCAATAGTAAACGCCGGCACTGAAGCCTCACACGAACATGCTTGCCCCTTCACCTCATCCATCGCAAAAAGCGAGCACACCACCAAAATCAATAGAGAGTAAAGTTGCTTCATAAATTAGCCAATTAATCCTACGCTTTTGTTGTTACCTACAGGGTAACAACGGTGTTTCAAATGAGGGTAAATGAGGTTAAGACTTAACCTCAATGATTAACGCAAGTTTATGAATATTATTGCGCTCTTACTTCGGTCGAAAAACTTCAAAAGGGAAACAAATGTATATATTTCAGTAAGTTATATCTAAAAGATTTTAGAACAGGTTTTTAGCCTTCCAGAATTGGGATAAATTAATCCCTTTGGGGCATAAAAAAAGTTGCCCGAAGGCAACTTGACTAATTTCATCTAAAATGGAATTTAGAAAGCGGTATCAGTATTCCAACCGTAAGGCTGAAACTGTGGCTCTTCGTTATATATCCATTTGTATAATGCGTTTCTCATTGAGGTGAACCAGTTTGTTCTTTTTAACTCCCAAGGCTCGTAATAATCTACTTTGGCGATCTTCACTTTCACCAGCACCATATTATCGTTTGACTTTACCGGGAACAAATCTGTAGGCAATGTATTTAGCTGCTCAGGGTCATCAACAATAATTGCTTTTCCATGTACCTGCATACGGTGTTGCTTTCCTTTCTTATAAAACTGGAGCTGGGCAGGAAACTCATGCTCAAAATATTGTAATGCCTGTGAAGGTCGATTGATATAGAACCATACCTGGCCAACTTCATCCACCTCACGGATCTTCACCACGCTAACAGGTAATTTTAGAACGGATGTGCTATAGTTATGAAACAATGCATTTTCCAGGTCACTTATCTTCTCTTTCAGAAACTGAATGTGTTTGTCGGTTAACATACTAATGTTGTTTAGTCCGTCTTGTATATTTCAAATGGAATACCACTTTACAAAAAGCAACATTAAGTTTGACTTTTTCCGTTTCCTGAGGAAAAGCATCTACAGATAAACAGAAAACAGGCATTATAAAGCTTGGCAGGTAATTTTCTCTACTGTAACAAAATGGAGCACATGTACCAGACGAAAGAAGAAGGACAAAAGAAAGTAAAAGACGTAATTGAAGATATCAAAACGTGTATGTTTACTACCACCGATGAATACTGTAATGTATTTAGCCGCCCCATGTTTACTGTGAAGGCTGATAATGAATGTAATCTGTGGTTTTTTACGAATGAGTATTCTGACAGGATGCAGGATATTTCACCTGATAAACCCGTAACACTTGTGTATTCTCATCCCGGGAAAAACGCTTATATGAATGTATATGGGCATTGTGCACTGGTGCATGACCAATCCAAAATAAAAGAATTGTGGAATCCTGCATTAAAAGCGTGGTTTCCTCAAGGTATTGAAGATCCGTCTGTTTGCCTTTTGAAGATCACTATTGATGAGGCTTCATTCTGGGATAATGCTTCCAATGACATGATAAGTCTCTACAAAAGTGAATCAAATGTGAGTAACCAATTAACCGGGGAATCTGCTATGTTTAATACACTCACTTCCCACTGGTAAATTATTCTACAAAACTAATCGTAAACTGCGTTCCTGCATTAACGCCGGAACGTACATCTATCTTGGCTTTGTGCGATTGAAGTATGTTTAATGATGAAGCCAGGCCCAAACCAATTCCATTTCTTTTAGTGGTGAAGTATGGCTCAAATAAACGGGAAAGATGTTCTTCAGCAATTCCACATCCATTGTCTTTAATATTCAACACATGTTTATTGTCCTGTGAATCGATGGATATTTTTAGCTCACCGGTTTTTTCTTCCACAGCTTCCACAGCATTGATCACAAAATTCAACAAAGCAAGTTTCAATTTGTCTTTGTCGGCTCGTATCATCGCATCTTTATCAGGAAAAGTTTTCTCCAGTTTTATTTTGCGCAATTGAATTCTGTCGATAGCCATCGTTAACGTTTCTTCCATGATATCCTGTAAACTATAAGGCTGGAAGTTCAGATCATAAGGCCTGGACGATTCAAGTAGTTCGGTAATGAGGTTATCGATCCGTTTTGAATTTCGTTGTACGATATCAAAATATATCAGGTCGTCTTCACTGCGTTTTTCAGTGAGCAACTGATCGACCGACATATTAATATTGTTCAAGGGATTTCTTACTTCATGTGCTAAGGTTCTGATCAATCGTCCCGTTGCAGCCAGTTTTTCTACCTGCAGGTTTGCTTTCTCTGCTTTTTTGATATTGGTGATATCGTGCAATATTCCCTGCAGTATAAACGAATTGTCTTTGTCTGTTTGAAAACCTACCGACAAAATGCAGGACTTAATGTCTTTTTCTTTTGTCTGTACGTCTACTTCCATATCACGGACTTCTCCTGAATCTGAAAGTTGCTCAAGCAATTCTTCTTTTGTTTCGCCAGAAAGAAACTGGTAGAAATTCATCTGCAGCAACTCATCTTTAGCGTATCCCAGTAATTCACAGGTTGCAGGATTCACATCTCTGAACATAAATTCAGGATCTGCAAGAAACACTGCATCTTTTGAACGTTCAAAAACATTCCGGTACTTTTTTTCATTCTCCCGCAAAGCCTGTATAGATGCACTTCTTTCTAATGCATAACGAATGGAGCGCTCCAGTTTCTCTGTATTCAATTCTGATTTGATGAGATAATCCGTAGCACCCATTTGCATAGCTTTAATATCTATCTCGTGGTTGCCTTTGCCCGTTAATAAAATGATTGGTTCCTGGGCCTGCATCTGCATTGCTTCTTTCAGCAGGTCTAAACCGGTTTTTGCACCAAGCCGGTAATCAACAAAATAAATATTATGCGTTTTGTTTTTTATGTGCTCAACAGCCTGCTGGTAATTATAACACCAGTCTATCTGAAACTGGTTGTCGGGTATATGTTTAATAAAATCAGATATGATCAAAAAATCATCCTTATCATCATCAATGATAAGGATGCGTACAGAAGAAAGATTTATGCTCATTCGTATGAATTAACCTGAGGGAAAAAGAAAAGTGGCTGCTCAATTATGATCAGCCACTATAAAATTATTCATTATTAAATTCCTGGTACTGCTGCATTTTATTATACAGCGTTTTCCTGTCTATATCCAGGAGCTTTGCAGCTTTACTCTTATTATAGTTTGCTTTTTTCAGCGCCTGTAAAATCATCTCGTACTCTGCATCACGACTTGCACTTTTTAGTGAAGTTGGATTGGGATCAGCTGTAGTTGTTTGAGAAGAAAATGAAACGCCACCGTTTCCATCTGAAGATGGTTTTTCAAACTGCAGTTTCTTAAAGTTGATGATCTCGAATGGTAATGATCTTGCTTCTATATATTCACCATCGGTAAGCAATGCTGCTCTTTTGATCACATTTCTTAACTCACGAAGATTACCATACCAAACATAATTCTTAAATGCCTCTTCCACTTCACGATCAAAACCTTTGATGCCTTTACCCAGTTGCTGCACTGTTACATTCAGGAAATGCTCTGCATACAACATGATATCCTGGCTTCTTTCTCTCAGTGGTGGTATATCAATACTGAATTCGTTGAAACGATGGAAAAGATCTTCACGGAACTTTCCTTTACGGGTTGCATCCCATAATCTTTCATTACTTGCAACAATGATTCTAACATCAAGCGGAATATCCTGTAAGCCACCTACCCTTCTCACTTTTCTTTCCTGGATCACTCTTAATAAACCAACCTGTATTTCGTAAGAGAGATTTGATATTTCATCAAGGAATATGGTTCCGCCATTTGCATTTTCAAAACTTCCGATCTTCTGGCCTACGGCACCTGTAAAAGATCCTTTTTCATGGCCAAACAATTCGCTCATGGCCAGTTCTTTTGACAATGCGCCGCAATCGATTGGAATAAATGGTTTGTCTTTTCTTTTGCTGCGTTTGTGAATTTCCAGGGCTAATCCTTCTTTACCACTTCCACTTTCTCCATGAATGATCACACTGTAATCAGTTGGAGCAACCAGCTCAATTTGCCTGTAAATCTCTTTCATGGCCTGGCTTGAACCAAAGAGGTAGTCAGGTGAATCCATAGAAGAAGCCGTTCTTTTTTTAGCGGCAGGTGATGTTGAGGAAGATTCCTGTGACATTGCAGGAGATGATTTTTCTGCTGCAGCACTATCCAGGGCTTTTCTGATTGTTACTACGATCTCGTCAGGAAACAAAGGCTTGGTGATATAATCGTAAGCTCCCATCTTCATGATCTCAACGGCAGTTTTAATATCACTGTAAGCAGTGATCACCAAAACCGGCATATGATAATACCTTTCTTTTATTTTAGTTACGACTTCACTTCCATCCATATCTCCCAACCTGAAATCTGTCATCACCAGGTCTGGCATTACTGTCTCCAGCATGTCTAAAGCTTTCTTGCCATTATAGGCTTCAAAAACTTCAAATCCTTGCCTGGAAAGGAAACGGTTTAACATTAAACAGGTGTCTCTATCATCGTCGATAACGAGAATCTTTTGCATAGCGGCTTTTTAATATTCTATAAATGATTATTGAGTCTTGCGGATAACTGCTTACCTATCACCGTGTTTTTTCCTTTCTGTGCAGTTGAACAAGTAAATGCATATCAGCATATTTTGTACCTAACAGTAAAATGAATGTTCTGAAATTCTCATCGGAACTGCTATTAATCAACCAGATGAACCGGCCAAAGTTTCACGGATCTGGTGATTATCGCTGTATCTAGCTATTCCTTAACGGCTGTAAACCAATGACTAAACTGTTGAATTCTTACCCAGTAATTTTTCCCACCAAAATCCCCAACTTGTTGCTTTTGGTTAACAAAAATGATTTTTTCAGCCCAAAAACCCCAATAAAAGCATTCGATTTTGTACAATAACTTCTACAATATGGGGAATCTTATCGGAAAACCCTTTCTTTTTTACATGATTCATTCTTTTCGCCTGAACAGTCATCCTTTGGCAAGGTTTTTCAACCCTTCTTATGTATGAAAACGAAGAGGAAAGTATTGATAATTGATGATGAGGTGGATACATGTCTTCTTTTGAAACATCACCTCACCAGGTCAGGATTCGAGGTGCATTGTGCCTATACCCTGACAGATGGACTGCAGTATGTAGTTGATCTGAAACCGGATATCGTTTTTCTCGATAATAATTTGCCGGATGGATTTGGCTGGGAGGCTTCTGCTACTTTATTAAAGCAATTTCCTGAGATCGAAATCCATTTGATCTCGGCTTACAATAACAGCAATTTTGATTATAAGCTGAAGAATGAAGTTAAGATCTGGCAGAAACCGATCTCTTTTAAAAAGCTGGATGAACAACTTTCGAGGCAACAGGCTTCTTAATTTTCTTAGCTTTGCCCTGTAAAAAACATTTATGGGCATCTGGAGACAATTTGCTGAATACCTCTATATAAAAAAACGTGACCCCAACGAACCAAGAACAAAGTGGATGAAATACATGCACGGCATGAACCGTATTTCATTGCTCATGTTTCTTGCGGCTGTATTGATAATGCTCTTCAGGTTTGTGATCCTTCCTTTGTTTAAATAACTGCCGTTGCGACCAATCGTAGAGCTGCTTTACCTCTTACGGCGCTGGAGAGGCGGGGATAAAACTTTTGTTTCAGGTAATCATCCTCCCCTACATCCTGATAACTCACTTCGTTTTTACCAATAATTCCCTTATATCCACATCTAGTACTTCAGCGATCTCTGCAAGGGTTTCTAAAGATGGCTGCATATCGTTTGTACACCACCTTGACACAGTTGTTTCAGCTTTTCCTAAATGGGCAGCAAGCTCCCTGTTGGTCATTTTTTTTTCAGCTAATACTGCTTTAATTCTATTTAGATTTTTATGAGCCATTTTTCAAGTTCTTCCGCAATATAAATCAACGTTTTCTGTGGCCTTGGTGCTCAATATTTATGTAATACGGTAAATAATTGCCGATTTATAGCTATTAAATAGCAAATAAGTCTATAACTTTACTGTATTGCATAATACTTTCAACAAAAGTGCATTACTATGTCAGCCGCACCACACAACAAGAAAAAACTCACCCCCGAATTAAAACATGCCCTTCGCCAGTTCTTCGAAACACACGATGCAGAGAGGGTCAACAGTAACCTCCGCCGCATGCTCCTAAGTAGTCTCGAAAATGAACTACATGTAGGTGTCCCGTTCTATTTCGATGAATGGCTCTGGCAGGTGAACGATCTCTTCGAATTATTAGATACCGCTGCTAAGGAAACTAAAAGCTGGCACCAGCAGGATGTGTAAACTCCACCAGTCAATAATATCAATTCAACAAAACCAAGAAACCTAAAAATATATTTATGATCCTCAACATCCACAACTTTAACGGCCAGAGTCTCGTTACCCACCAGCATGTCTATAGCCCCGAACTTATCCATGTATTCAAACAGTTCTTCAATGCAGCAGAACAACAAAACGAGATACTGAAAGACCTGGTTAACAAACTGCAGTCACCCACTTACATGGTAGACAAAAAATGCCTGCTCGAAACACTTCTTCTTTCCCAGCAGGAAACAGAGATAGACATAGAACTGGTAAGAAAGCTGATGCCTTAGTTGCATCAGGACGTTCAGGTAATTCTACGCATGTATGTGTTCATTACTTCAGGTACATTAGCGTAAGCTAAAAATTAAGTGATGTCTTTACTCCGTAAAAAACTTTTGATGCAGCCTTTCAAAGGTGCCATTGGCAAGACCGTAGTGGTAAAACAATATGCCAATAAAACGGTGATCACTGCTTATCCCGATATGAGTAAGGTTATATCATCACCAAAACAAAAAGCCTGGAAATCTGTTTTTACCGAAGCTGTTGCCTATGCCCGAGGCATTAACAACGATCCTGTACAAAAAGCAGCCTATGCTGCGAGGCTTTCTGATGGGAAATCTGTTTATCATGCTGCCCTGGCTGAATACCTGTTAACAGGAAGATCAGGGGAACAGCACTAGGGTTTGCTTCGTCTCTGGTTCGGTCATCCTGCGTCTTTTCTTAGCGAAGCAGAAGCGACCCACAGCAAATCCCAACCCGATGCCAGCTTGAATGAATAAAGTCATTGTTAATTCTGCTGATGCATAAGCTGCTGCCTATATCTTTGTTTTACTGCAAATGAAAAAGATCGACTGGTACATATTCAAGACCTTCGTGGTTACCTTTTTCTTTGTGCTGCTCCTTTTTACCCTTATCGGGATTGTAATAGACGTAAGTGAAAAAACCGATGACTTTGTAAAATCAGGCCTCACCACCAAACAGATCATCACACAATACTATTACGGTTTCGTTCCCAGGATCGGGGCAATGCTTTTTCCACTCTGGGTTTTTATCGCTGCTATTTTCTTTACTTCTAAAATGGCAGGGAGAAGTGAGATCATTGCCATTCTTGCCAGCGGAACCAGCTATAATCGTTTTTTACGGCCTTATCTCTATGCCGGTTTGTTACTTGCTTCTATGCTTTGGCTAATGCAGCGTTATGTGATACCAAGAGCCAACGAAATATTCTCGGTTTTCCAGGTAACTTATATCGATAAAAACTCTTCTTACAATCCACTGCTTCCACAGGCTAATACCATGTACAAAAGGATCGATTCTTTTACCCATATCGGTGTAAGTTATTACGATACCTCTTCCAAGAGCGGAAGTACCTTCTTTTTACACAGGGTTGAAAACAATCGGCTGGTGTATAACCTCAGGGCTGAATCGATCAGGTGGGATACTGCTGGTAAGCTAAACAAATGGGTACTGAGCAATGTTGTGGAAAGACAGTTTGACGGACTGGAAGAACAGGTGAGCTTTACGCCACAGGTGACCAAAGATTTTAACCTGAAACCGTTAGACCTGAGGATGGATGATTATGCAAAAGATAAACTTCCGACAGCAGAACTTGCACGTTTTATCAGGCTGGAAGAAGAAAGAGGTTCTGAAGGTATCAATGCAATGAAAGTGGAATTATACAAGAGAGATGCAACACCTTTTGCCGTACTGATACTGGCTTTGATCGGTGGCATTGTAGCCAGCAGAAGAGTTCGTGGCGGAAGCGGAATGCATATGGCCATTGGTATTACGGCAGCTGCTACTTTCGTTTTACTGGATCGTTTTTCTACCATTTTTTCTACCAAAGGAGATTTTCATCCTTTGATTGCAGCATGGCTGCCGAATATCATCTTTGCTTTTGTAGCCATTTATTTTTACAAGAAAGCTCCGAAATAGAATCACCTGACGGCTATCAGCTTGTTTACAGTATTCAAGTAATTCTTTTGTTCTAAATCTTTGTTGAGGTAACTTAGCAGCGTTTCAACATTGATTGCCGTGAAATGTTCAATACAGAACAGGAGCCTGAAGTGAGTGACACAACGAAGTTGAATTTAGTTTTGAAGCTGGCTAAATAATTATTCCTTTATAAATAATTGCTCATGGGTTATATAAAAGACACATTTAAAGCGAAAGCAGATAAAGCAAACATCGAGATCAAAGACCTGTTGAAAGAACATGGCGATAAAAAGATTGGTGAAGTAACATTAGCCCAGGTTTACCAGGGTATGAGAGGCATTACCGGTCTTGTTACCGAAACTTCTTTACTGGATGCACAGGATGGAATTCGTTTTCGTGGCTATTCAATTCCTGAATTACAGCAGAAACTCCCAAAGGCTCCTGGTGGTAACGAACCTTTGCCGGAAGGATTGTTTTATTTGATGTTAGTAGGTGAATTACCTACGGAGGAAGATGTAAATCATGTAACAAGTGTGTGGCAACGCAGAAGCCATGTTCCCAACCATGTGTTTGCAACTATTGATGCATTGCCAATAGGAACACATCCAATGACCATGTTTGTTACAGGTGTGATGGCTTTGCAAACAGAAAGTAATTTCTCTCGTCGTTACAAAGAGGGAATGAATAAAAAGGATTACTGGGAAGCTACGTTCGATGATTCAATGGACCTGATAGCAAGGTTACCAAGAATTGCAGCGTATGTTTATCGTCGTAAGTATAAGAACAACGATCATATACAACCGAACGGTTTGTTAGACTGGAGTGGCAACTTAGCTCACATGATGGGTTATGATGACGAAGGTTTTAAAGAACTCATGCGTTTGTACATGACCATTCATGCTGACCATGAAGGCGGAAACGTTTCTGCTCATACAACTCACCTTGTTGGTTCTGCATTAAGTGATCCTTATTTAAGTTATGCTGCAGGCATGAATGGTTTGGCTGGACCTTTACATGGACTGGCTAACCAGGAAGTGATCAAGTGGATATTTGAAATGAGAGAATCGTTGGGTACTGAATGTCCAACCAGCGAACAACTTACGCAATATGTAAAAGATACGTTGGCAGCAGGTAAAGTGGTACCTGGTTATGGTCATGCTGTGTTAAGAAAAACGGATCCAAGATTTACTGCACAAATGGAGTTTGGTAAAAAATGGATGCCGGAAGATAAACTGGTACAAACCGTTTGGAATATTTATGAAACAGTGCCTCCTATTTTACAGTCATTAGGTAAGATCAAAAACCCATGGCCGAATGTTGATGCACATAGCGGTGCTTTATTGGTGCATTATGGAATGGTGGAATATGAATTTTACACCGTGTTGTTTGCCGTAAGCCGTGCTGTTGGTGTACTGGCCAGCTTGTGTTGGGACAGGGCTCTTGGTTTCCCATTAGAAAGACCAAAATCTGTTACAACAGATGCTGTTAAATTATGGTTGGATGGAAAAGAAACGATCTGGGGAGATTGAGGAAGTTTGCAGTTTATAGTTCAGCGAAATAGATATTAAAAACCTGTTGAGAGATCAGCAGGTTTTTTGTTATAAAATTAAAATGGTGTGCAACTGATCAAGTGAGCAATAAAGTTGATAGAGCTACCAATTCGGATTTCAATCGACTTTTAACCTAATGTTACTCTTCTCCCGATCTATATTTGCCACCTTTCAATGCAATCTCCAGTTCAACACATCATCAATAACAACCACTTCTGGCTTTCGGCTGAGCGTTGCATTTTCTGGGAAGAAGAAAAGATCCTGATTGTCTCTGACCTTCACTTTGGCAAAACAGGTCATTTCAGAAAGAGCGGAATTGCTGTACCACAAAATATTTTCAAAGAAGATCTGCAAAGACTTCTTAGCCAGTTACAATTTTATAAGCCAGGGAGTCTATTGGTAGTTGGTGACATGTTTCACAGTTCGGATAATAAGGAGCATGAACTTTTTTTAAAATGGAGAAATGACTTTCCCCAACTATCTATTCATCTTGTAAAAGGTAACCATGATATCCTGAAGGCAAGCTGGTATGCATCAGCTAATATCACGGTACATCCAAAACAATATTCTATAAAAGAATTTTGCTTTGCCCATGATGTTGAACAATCTGATTGTGATACTTCTGCGGAATATTTTTTTACCGGTCATATCCACCCTGGAGTAGTATTAAACGGAATAGGAAAACAAACACTTCGCTTTCCCTGTTTTTATTTCAACCACAAGTTTGCTATTCTTCCGGCATTCAGCAGGTTCACAGGCTTGGCAGCACTCGATGTTAAACGAACAGATAATGTATTTGCAATAGTGGAAAAATCAGTGATCAAATTGTAAGGCTCTGCTGTGCAGATATGCCTGATTTATTCTACCTCAATAAAAGATTCCCATAAGCTCTGTTAAAGCTTTCAGCCAATAAAGCAACCTATTCAAACTCAGGCCTGCTTTTGGATATATCGGGAAAAGGTGAATAATCCAGCTGTTGCGATAAACTCAAAACCTAAATCACCCTTAAATCATAGAATAAAACCATGAAGAATCTTATTTGCATTGCATGTTTGTTCATACTGGTTTCCTGCAACAATGAAAACAATGCACAATCCCAGTCAAACGATTCATCCAAAGGACTCCATGAATATTATCACTCCTACTTTCCAATAGGGGTATCAGTTTCTCCCAAATCACTACAAACAGATGAAGCAAACCTGGTGACAAAACATTTTGGCAGCATCACTGCAGAAAATGCAATGAAAATGGGTCCACTGCATCCGAAAGAGAATGAATATTACTGGAAAGATGCTGACTCGATTGTCGCATTTGCTAAGCGTAACAACATTAAACTGCGAGGCCATGCTTTGGTTTGGCACCAGCAAACTCCATCATGGTTCTTCACCGACAAAAATGGTAATACAGTGTCGAAAGAAGTATTGATGCAAAGAATCAAAGATCATATTACAACGGTTGTTACCAGGTACAAGGATGATATTTATGCCTGGGATGTTGTGAATGAAGCGATCGCAGATGCAAAAGATACGATTTACAGGTCCTCGAAATTTTACCAGATCTGCGGTGAAGATTTTATTGCAAAAGCTTTTGAATGGGCACATGCTGCTGACCCTGATGCCATGCTATTTTACAATGATTACAACGAAATTGATCCTGTTAAAAGGAAAAAGATCATCACCATGATTCAAAAGTTAAAAGCCAATGGTGTTCCTGTTCATGCAGTTGGATTACAGGCACACTGGACTTTAAGTGAACCAACAAAAGAACAACTGGATAAAACGCTGAGTGATTTTGCTTCGTTAGGCCTTCCACTTCAGATAACAGAACTGGATATCTCTGTCTATCCAAAAGAACACAATGCAAGAGAAAAAAAAGCAGTTGACTTCGATACCACCTATACCACTACAAGAGAAACAACTCAAACAAAACAGTATCAGATGGTGTTTGAAATGTTTCGCAAATACAAAAAGCACATCACAGGTGTTACCTTCTGGAACATAAGTGACAGGTATAGCTGGCTGGACAATTTTCCTGTCAAAGGAAGAAAAGATTATCCACTGTTATTTGATAAAGCTTTGAAGCCAAAGGCAGCTTATAAGAGTGTTGTTAAGTTCGAAAACTAAACAAACATGCTGTCTCATTCAAACAGTTCGGAAAGCAAAGTACACATCTAAAATAAGAGGAAGCCTAATTCATCTTCTTCTTCAAACTACTCACCTGCTCCTGTAATGTATTAACTACAGTTGCCAGTTGATTTACATCCCATCTTGGTTGTGGTGTTGGCTTATGTAAAACATATACGGCTTTCCACATTTCCAATACATCTTCTGCACTGATATGATATGGCTCGTACTGAGGATTATCACTGATAAGTGTAAGCTTTGTCTTAGCCTTGTTATTTTTCATGATCCGCTTGTAAACAATCCCTTCATTCTTACTCACCACTATATAAGCCTGGCTGTTCTTAATATCTTCCTGGTCGTCTACCTTTTCACACACAATAACAGAACCACTTGGAGTTGGCAACATACTATCACCCATAATCTCAAAAGCTCTATATTGACCTGGAGCCAGCATTGGCAAAGTGAAAGTGTTCAATTCATCTACAAAATCCGGATCAGCATAACCTGCCATATAACCTGCAGCAGCTTTTACCGGTACAAACTGGATCTCTGAAACTTCTGCAACCATTTTCAATTGCCTTCTTCTTTCCAGGTAACTGCTGCCTTTTGCAGTTGTAAGATCCTTGAGAAAGAACTCTTCCATCGTCATCTTAAAAATATTGCAAATGGTTTCAGTTACTTCTAATCTGGGCTCTGCCCTTTCTTCTTCGTAGGCACCCAACAATGATCGTTTGATCTTGAGCTTATTGGCAAATTCTTCCTGTGTCCAGCCACGAAGCTTACGGAGGTAACGGAGATTTTTTCCTGCAAAAGACATAGACTAATTGATTTAGTTGCAAAATACTAAACTTTTTAGTTAATCCAAATTTTTTCCACAATTTTTTTTGAAACGCTTTTGTGTCACATTTGCAGAATAGTTTTAACAAGCATGGCTACAGCAAAAAAATCAGCGAAGAAAACAGCGAAGAAAAATCCAAAACCAACGATACTCATTACCAATGACGATGGTATCACTTCACCAGGAATAAGAGCTTTGGTGGAAGCGGTAAAAGATCTTGGAAAAGTTGTGGTAGTGGCTCCCGATAAACCACAAAGCGGAATGGGCCATGCCATCACCATTGGTCAACCATTAAGATTACAGCCATCACATGTTTTTGGTGATATTGAAGCTTACAGCACCAGCGGAACTCCTGTTGATTGTGTTAAACTCGCAGTAGATAAAATTCTGCATCGCAAACCCGACATCTGTTTAAGTGGTGTGAACCATGGAGCCAATCACTCCATCAATGTAATTTATTCAGGCACTATGTCTGCTGCCCTCGAAGCTGCTATTGAAAGTATCCCAAGCATCGGCTTCAGTTTGTTGGACTTTAGCATCGAAGCAGATTTTGAAGGTGCTATCAAATATGCAAGGCTTATCGTTGAACAGATATTGTTTAAAAAACTTGACAAGCATCTTTGCCTGAACGTTAACATTCCTGCAGTACCTGTTGATCTTATTAAAGGATTCAAAGTTTGTCGACAGGCTTATGCTAAATATGAAGAAGATTTTGATGAAAGAGCAGACCCACACGGAAAAAAATATTACTGGCTCACAGGAGAATTCGTAAATTTCGATAAAGGAAAAGACACCGATGTGTGGGCATTAAAGAATAATTATGTTAGCATTGTGCCGGTACAGTTCGATCTTACAAACTATCAATTAAAACAGCAACTTGAAAAAACATTGGTCAGCCCGAATGCTAAAAGATAATCTGAAACTGGGTCTCGTAATCGGATTACTGGCACCATTGATTGGCATCGTGGGTCACTATTTTGTAAAGGCCTATCCGCTTGGAGTAGATTTTTTCGAGTACATCGAATTACTGGGAATTGAACAAAGATATCTCACCAATGCCGTTACATTTTCATTACTGGCCAATGCCATCTTCTTCACCATATTTGTTAACTCAAGAAAGGATCAGACTGCAAAAGGCATTTTTATCGTGACTGTTATCTATGCAATAGGAGCAATTATATTAAAGTTCGTTTATTGATTTTATTTGCCGACTGTATCACTTTGGTGATCGTTCGTTGTGTCACTCACTTCTACGTTCTTATCTTTATTCAACAATGAAGTACTATATAATAGCCGGTGAAGCCAGTGGTGATCTGCATGGAAGTAATCTCATGAAGGAATTACACAAGCTGGATACAGCTGCAGATATACGTTTCTGGGGTGGAGATTTAATGCAACAAGCTGGAGGAACTTTAGTGAAACACTATCGTGATCTTGCATTCATGGGTTTCATCGAAGTGCTGATGAACATCAAAACAATCTTTAAAAACATTCGAATTTGCAAAGAAGATATTCAACAATACCAACCTGATGTTTTGATTCTTGTAGATTATCCCGGCTTTAATCTTCGTATTGCTGAATGGGCTAAACAACAAGGACTGAAAGTTGTGTTCTATATTTCACCACAGGTCTGGGCCTGGAAAGAAAACAGGGTGAAGAAGATGAAACAGACGATTGACAAGATGCTGGTGATACTTCCATTTGAAAAAGACTACTATAAAGACAAATGGAACTGGGAAGTGGAATATGTTGGTCATCCTTTGGTAGCGGTGATTGAGAGAGAGAAGTTAGCAGTCAGAAGTCAGAAGCTTAGTGATAGGCCGATCATTGCATTATTACCGGGCAGCAGGAAGCAGGAAATTTTAAAGAAGCTGCCAATCATGTTAGAAGTGGCTCCACATTTCCCGAATCATCAATTCATCATTGCCAAAGCACCTTCTATTGATGATGAATTTTACAATGCGCTCATCAAACAATATCCAAATGTATCTTGGGTAAATAACAGGACGTATGAATTACTTTCTCAATCAACTGCAGCATTGGTAACAAGTGGAACGGCAACACTGGAAACAGCCTTGTTTGAAGTACCGGAGATCGTTTGTTATAAAGGAAGTAACATCAGTTACCAGATTGCAAAAAGAGTGATCAAAATAAAATACATTTCGCTGGTCAACCTGATCATGGATAAACTGGTGGTGAAGGAATTGATTCAAAATGATCTTACGGTTAAAAATCTCGTTTACGAATTAAAAAATCTTCTTGAAAATCCGAACAGGCAAAAACAACTGGCAGCAGATTATAAGCAGTTGAAGGAAGTACTTTCATTTAAAGGCAATGCTTCTGAAAATGCAGCTAAAAGTATTTATAGTTTTTTAAAGGACTGACAAGTTTCACGCAAAGGTTTTATATGTTTTCCAATTTGGGATCGCTGTTGTAAGATGTGGAAGTTTTTTATGTTCAACGCTTAATCGCAAAGACGCAAAGGGATTGTTACTAACGTAACAATAAAATGATAGTCAACTTTACTCTCTCATCTTTCATTTATGAAAGATCTCTTTGCGTTCTTTGTGCTCCAGAATTCTGAATATCAAACGGCCAAAATCCTTAATACATCAGGCTACACAGAACACATCCAATCCCTTTGCGTGAAAAAATAAAAAAGAGATCCATAAAAATGGATGCTCAGTTGGGATAGTTTTCATAGATACCGGATAGAAACATCCTAAATATCATTCATTACTAATTTCAATTAAATACTGTGAGTAAACTCAACTATCCATTCAGTATTATTCACATTACAGCCTTTGCTTTAATTGCGGTACCATTTGCTCTTTCCAGCTGTTGAAATTTCCTTCCTGGATCTGCTTTCTTGCTTCTGTAACCAACCATAAATAGAAAGAAAGATTATGTATACTGGCAATCTGTAATCCCAGTATTTCTTTTGCAGCAAACAGGTGACGTAAATATGCTTTGGAATAATATTGACTGGTTTCACAAGGAAGATCAGCATCTATTGGTGAATAATCATCGGCAAACTTTTTATTCTTGATGTTGATGACACCTTTTGAAGTGAACAACATCCCATTTCTTCCATTCCTTGTTGGCATTACACAATCAAACATATCAATGCCCAATGCAATTCCTTCCAAAATGTTCCATGGTGTGCCAACACCCATCAGGTATCTTGGTTTATCTGCAGGAAGAATATCACAACACAATTCTGTGAACTCGTACATCATTTCCTCAGGCTCACCAACACTCAGCCCTCCTATTGCATTTCCCACAGCATTTTTAGAAGCAATGTATTCGCAGGAAGCCGTTCTCAGGTCTTTATATGTTCCGCCTTGAACAATAGGAAAAAGATTCTGCGTATAACCATACCTGTCAGGAGTTGATTCCAGTCTTTGAAAGCACCGGTCAAGCCATTGATGCGTCAGCTTCATACTATCGGCTGCATATTTATATTCACTGGGGTAAGGTGGACATTCATCAAAAGCCATAATGATATCAGCCCCGATACTTCTTTGAATGTCCATTACATATTCAGGAGTGAACATGTGCTTACTTCCATCAATATGAGATTGAAACAAAACCCCTTCTTTGGTGATCTTTCGATGGGCAGCCAAAGAAAAAACCTGGTAGCCACCACTGTCTGTTAAGATTGGTCTGTCCCAACCATTGAATTTATGCAAGCCACCAGCCTTCTCTAAAATTTCAGTCCCGGGACGTAAATACAAATGATAGGTATTACCCAAAATGATCTGTGCTTTTACTTCATCTCTTAATTGCCTTTTGGATACTGCTTTTACACTTCCAACCGTACCAACAGGCATAAAGATCGGCGTAAGAATTTCTCCGTGATCGGTTGTGATCTTTCCTGCTCTTGCTTTGGAAGAAGTATCTGTATGTTGTAAATCAAATGTAAGTGCTGCCATTGGGTGGCGAAGATAGTAAGGTCATTTTATCGCTTCCAAACTAAATCCTGTGGATTCGACCGGTATCCGGCTTTCTGTTCATATTCCGAATCTATATAATAAATATTGAAAAATGCTTTTAGAACTATGCACTCATATTTAAGTGGTATATCAGCATAAGGAATAAAAAAACCAAAATCATTCGCAGATTTGTTTATAGCATAGACTTTATCGCCTTTATTGGAATATTTTAAAGACACTCCAACAGGCTCTTCTAAACTGTTATTAATTGGCTTACCTTCTTCATCAGCATGAAAAACATAAAAAATCAAGCTCTTTATATTTCTGACAGAAAGCTCCAACTCAGGATAGAATATGAAGCCTGATTTTGTTTGTTTTATCCTTATTCCCTCAAAACCTGTTACAATCATTGAAGCTGGTTCTTTGTGCTTATCTGTTGAATCAGGGTACACTAACTGCATTAGCAGTTTATCTCCGTCAGAAAGGTGTTTCTTCCAGACTGTTGATTCTTCTTTTGTCCATCCACCAGGCAATGGAACATTCATAACTGAAAAAGGATCGGCAGCCAATCCATTCGAGTAGGAAAAAGAATAAACATCAATGACCTTTTTTTGTATCTCTTCCTGTGTCCATCCGAATGAATCGAAATATTTATCTATGTTTTTTCTATTCCATGATCTTCCCGTTAAAGGCACTTTTATTTCATGCTGAAATCCGAGTACATGACCAAACAAGTGTAGTACAATTGCTTCCATAGAAGACACGGATGTAAAGAAAGATGTATCGATAAGTACATTTGCTTCGTCTTCGGGAACTATATTAGCCATGGTACCCAACATAGAAGATACGTAGCCCTCTGCATGAAGACCGACACGGATTTGTGCCTGGCCAGAATCCACAAACTGAAAGGTCAAATTACCATATTGTTCCCATTGCTTTGCAATAGTCATGATCCTAGAATGTATCTGAGGAGAGCCATTTAAAAATTTTACATATAATACTTTACCTACATCCCAAAAATGATAATTATTATCCAATGGTGCACAGCCACGGATTTCGTCAGGATTTCTTGTATCAGGTATACTTCGCATGGCATGGCAGAATAAATCTTTCTGAGCTGAAACATGAATTGAAAGTACCAACAGAGTTATAAACGCAACAGCTTTCATCGTAAGCGATTTATTCTAGGATGCTATTTGCTTTAACATTTCATAAATATAAAACGTTCTGCTGCCAAAACTTCACCTAGTACAAGTGAGTGACACAAGGAACGATGCCCATAAAATACTACAGCCGGCTAAGTACAACTTACTCACACCTGTTATTAACTGCCCAATAACCCTCACCCAACCATTATTTTTGCCCGATGATCATCCCTGCTATTGTTGGAGATATTGTGTTCGCTGTTTTTTGTGCCGCAGTGGCTGTCCAGTTATTCTATTATATATTCCTCTTCAGGAAACTGGCTTTTTACCAGCCAAAACCCAAGACCAACATCATTGAATATCCTGTTTCGGTGATCGTTTGTGCCAGAGATGAAGCAGCTAACCTCACCAGGAATCTTCCGGGTGTTTTGGTTCAGAATTACAGAACTACACATGAAGTGATTGTTGTAAACGATAACTCTGAAGACGAGACCAAGTACATACTAGAAGAATTTCAAAAGAGCTTTCGGAAGCTGAATGTTGTTCCGTTAACACAGGAAGCAAAACTGATCGCCGGCAAGAAATTTCCGTTGAGCATTGGTATCAAATCAGCTAAGAACGAGATTGTTTTATTGACTGATGCAGATTGTGTTCCTGCTTCTGAGAACTGGATGTTTAAAATGCAGGATGGTTTCAGAGAAGATACCGAGATCGTTCTGGGTTACGGGTCTTATTTTAAACGACCAGGTTTGCTGAATAAGCTGATCCGTTTTGAAACATTCCATACTGCCCTGCAATATTTATCTTATGCCTTAGCAGGAATGCCATATATGGGTGTCGGCAGAAACCTGAGTTATAAAAAAGACCTGTTTTTTAAGAACAAAGGGTTTTCAGCCCTGAATCAAATTCCTGGTGGTGATGATGACCTGTTCATTAATAAAGTAGCCACCAAAACAAATACGGCGATTGTAATTGATGAAGAGGCACATACTTTGAGTGAACCCAAGAAAAAATGGAGCCATTGGTGGAACCAGAAATTAAGGCACTACTCTACTGCAAAATATTATAAACCGAAGTTCAAATTCTTACTCGGACTTTATACAACGATCCAGATTCTCATGTGGCCTTTACTGGCTGCCAGCATCATACTGTTTCATACCTGGTGGATTCCGTTAGCAGTATTTGGCTTCAGGGCAATCATTCAGGGTTTTATTCTTTATAAAAGCATGAGAAAGCTGAATGAAGGTGATCTCTGGCCTTATTACATTCTGTTTGACCTCTGGATGTTCTTTTACTACGTGTTATTCGTTCCGGTGCTATGGAAGCAGCCAAAGAAAACGTGGAGTTGAGCCTGGAACGCTGATGACGCAGATAAAGCGGATTTGCACTGATATTATTTGCCAGCTGATGTGTTTCATATGATCGTCCGTTGTGTCACTCACTTCAGGGTTCTGCACTTTTATCACCAGTTAACGCCAACTTTTTCAAAGTTGGAAACCTTGGAAAAGTTCGATCATCTGCGAAAATCTGTTCCATCAGTTTCATCCGTGTTCCTATCATTATCTTTGACCAATGGACGTTATCCTCAAATATTTTTCCGACTTCACGCCCAAACAACTTGAGCAATTCACTGCTTTGGAAGCTTTATACAAAGACTGGAATGAGAAGATCAATGTAATCTCAAGAAAAGATATTGACAGCCTTTACTTAAAACATGTATTGCATTCATTAAGTATTGCAGCGATCGTAGAATTCAAATCCGGATCAGAAATAATTGATATTGGAACAGGTGGTGGTTTTCCAGGAATTCCGTTGGCTATCTTTTTCCCTGAAGTACAGTTTCACCTGGTTGACAGCATTGCCAAGAAGCTGAAAGTAGTGGCTGGTGTTGCAGAAGAGATTGGCTTAACCAATGTAACTACTCAACATACAAGAGCAGAAGACATAAAGAATCGCAAATTCGACTTTGCAGTTTCAAGAGCTGTTGCACCTCTAAAAGATCTCTGGAGATGGGCTTATCCTTTAGTAAGAAAAGGAAACGAGGTGGATCTCAAGAATGGCCTTATCTGTTTAAAGGGAGGTGATCTTGCACAGGAAATCTCAGACAGTGGTGTAAAACCAAGGGTCGCTGTTATTGAAGACATCTTTAAAGAAGAATATTTTAAAGAAAAGTACCTGCTTCATGTACCTAAATAAGAGTTGAGCGAATTCGTTATCTTCATTGCAGATATCCCGGTATGAGGTTGACGATCAAAATCCTGCTTGCATTTTTTATTTCTATTTCTTATTCAGCATATTCACAGGATACTGCTATTGACGTCAGCAGCTTTGAAGATTATATTGAGATCCCTCACCTGCTTAAAACAACAGAACAGCCAGGTGATATTCCTTTAAACGATATCAATACAAAGGCATTTCAAAACAGCAGCACCTCAGACCTTACAGAAGATAATTTCTTCAATCCAAGATGGTACTCCTTCAATCTCTATTACAAAGGAGAGGAAGAAAGTAAAACTGTTTACTTCTACCCAGGCAGAATGGTTGATGTTAAGATTTACCAGTTCGATAGTATTGCAGGCTGGATTGAAGTAACAAACAGGAGACCTTTCAGGGCAATATCACTCAGTTCGCAGATATCGCTTGTACCCTTACGATTACAGAATGGATCTGTTCAGAAATACATGGTCCAATCTGATCTTCGTTATTACAACTGGACACAATGGAGCCCTACCCTGGCTCATCAAACGGCAATCAATGATCTTATTTTAAGAGAATTCATTCAACCCAATTTTACTTATAACATTCTCACCATCTTAATGGCAGGAATGATGTTCATGCTATTCAGTTACTCTTTCCTGAAATTTTATCTGAACAGGAGAAATGAATACCTGTATAATAGCCTTTTCGGACTAGCCTTCCTTTTATTTTTTGCCGTGATCTTTGTAAACAATTTTTTCTTTCAAACCTGGTGGCATAAATATGCAGGATTTCTTCAACAAGGGCTGCAAATAGTAGGATATATCTGCGAGTTAATCTTTATCATCAGGTTCCTGGAATTACGTACACGGAAAAACCGTTTGTATCTCTTTCTGAAGATTGTTATTTTTTCGTTGATGGCATATTGCCTCATCATTCCTTTCATGGCTTTTTCTGACGTATTATATGCGTACAATATTGCTTTTTTCAATTTTATTTCTATCGCTTTGTTAGCAGTTGGATTATATACTGCTATCGAGTTACATAACTGGAACCGGCACCGCTCCAGGTTTATTTCTTACGGGCTATTTTGTTTACTTGCTTTTCTTGCATTGGTAATTTTGCAAAGCACTGTTTTCCAGGACAAACAATACCTCGTATTAAAAATTGGTGGACCAGTAATATTATATCATGCAGGAATTCTCGCCAACCTATTTTTCTTCAGGCTGGGTTTAGGTCAAAAAGAAAGGGCAGCAGAAATGCAGCAGCAGGAACATATCGAAAGACTGAAGCTGGATAATGAAAAAAAGGAACTGGAGAAAACCCTGGCCATAGCATCTTCCAGGGTGGATGAGAGAAACAGGATCGCAAAAGAAATTCATGATGATATCGGGTCTGGCCTAACTTCTATTCGCTTGCTAAGTGAAATTGCGTTGGTGAAAAATGATAATAAAAATGAACTGAATAAGATATCGGCTAACGCAAATGAACTGGTGAATAACCTGAACGAGATCATTTGGTCGATCAACTCTAAAAATGATACACTACCAAACCTGATGGCTTACATAAGAAGCCATATGGTTGATTATCTTGAACCTTACGATATTAAACTCAGCATCAATATTCCACAGCACATACCGCCCATTGAATTGAGTGGAGAAAAACGCAGGAATATTTTCATGGTAATTAAAGAATGCTTTACCAATATTATCAAACATGCCAATGCTACTGCTGTAAGTTTTAGTGTTCAGGTTAGAGAAGAAATGATATTTACCATCAAAGACAACGGAAAAGGATTTAACAGCCTTGATATTCTTCCCTTTAAGAACGGTATACGTAATATGAAGGAACGGATCGAACATGTTGGAGGTGAGATGGATATCTCGGGCAAAAATGGAACTACGATTATTATTAAAATTCCTTTGAACGGAACTAGCACTCACCTGTAAGTAGTATTGTGTAACTTCACAATTGTCAGACCTTGCCACCACTTATGTCGATCAGAGTTGCGATAGTAGAAGATAATCCAGGTATTCTCAGTGCTTTGGAAGAAGTATTGAAACTGGATGATAATTATGAATGGGCAGGATCATTTGCAACTGCTGATGCAGCAATTAAAGAAATACCTGACCTGTTGCCTGACGTAGTATTAATGGACATTAATCTTGGAAGTACATTAACGGGTATTGATTGTGTTAGAAAATTGAAACCGGTTCAACCTTCTGTATTGTACCTGATGTGTACAGTGTATGAAGAAGATGATAAAATATTTGATGCATTAAAAGCTGGTGCCAGTGGTTATATTCTTAAGAAAACCCAGCCGACCAAACTGCTTGAAGCGATCAAAGAACTGTACGAAGGTGGTGCACCAATGAGCAGCCAGATTGCCAGAAAAGTGGTGATGAATTTCCAGGATAAGAAAGACAAAAGCATCCAGGATCTTTCTCCAAGAGAAAGGGAGATACTTGAACATCTCGCCAAAGGATTACTCTACAAAGAAATTTCTGCAGAACTCGGCATCAGCCAGGAAACCGTTCGTAAACATGTATACAATATTTACGAGAAATTGCACGTGAGCAACAGGGTTGAAGCAATCAATAAATTATACGGTAAATAAGTTCAAAGTTTTTAAACCTTTAGAATTATATAGCCTTATGAGCCTGAGAGCTTTTCTGCTACTTTTGATTGGTTTGACTTTAGCATTTATTTCCGGGCTAAAATGTCAAGAGGTATTATCTCAGATGGATGAGATTGGTGAGGCAACAATCTTAGTAACAAAGCTCCCTAGTAATAGTAAAAATCAATCTTTATATTTTGTAACCAAACGGTGGGGCTTAACTGGAGATCATCAGGTTATTGCATTAACAGACCAAAAACCAGAAATGGATAAATGGGCACCAAACCAAGCAACTGATTATATTTGGGAAGGTAGCGTTGAAATTTATTATCAAACAAAGGATGATATTATAAAGATTTGGGCAAGCAATTTACCCGATACAACTAAGCAGAAATATGCCAGTATCCAGTTCATACAAATTCGAGGCGGCATGTTTGAAATTCTCAAAAATGAAACTAGTCAAGCCATAAAATTTCTTGAATAGTATCAATATTAAAAAAATAAGCTCAACAAGGTTATACACGTTGAAGTGAGTGACACAACAGAAGCATCATCTGTGATACTTCTGCTGGTCAAAAAAATTAGTCAGGTATCGTTAATGCCCTTTGATCCGTATCTGCCATTCTACCACTCGGATCTATCTCAACAGTTTTAAGTTCTCTCAGGTTTCTTGAGGTCTGGAAAACATATTCGGGATGTGTCCACTTCCATGGCTCATGTACAAATCTCTTGGTAGCATCTTCTGCAGGCTTGGCACCATACATCAGGTTCAACGGAATATAATGCAGTTCTTTTGTTCCATCTTTAAAAGTCAGCAATACATCAACCGGCATCGGCATTTTACCATTACGTTTGAGGGCAATACTGGTTTTTCCATTCTCATATTTAATTTCACCAATGGTGTAGTCAATCGCTTTTGTTGAGTTGACCCAATACTCTTTGTACCAGTCAAGCTCAATACCACTCACCTTCTCTGCCAGCCTGATAAAATCATCTGCAGTCGGGTGTTTGAATTTCCATTGCCTGTAATATTCCAGCATCAGGTGATCCCTGGTTTTGTCGCCAATGATATATCCAAGTTGTTCCAGAAAAACAGCTCCTTTAAAATAGGATGCATCTGAATATGCAGAATTGGTATTGAAGTGATCTGCATGTGTGGTCATTGGTTCCTCGTATGGAGTTTTTTGCAGGGCATAATATCGTTTATAACTTCCTGAATGGATGGCAGGCTTATCCTTTTGCAGGTCTGCGAGTTGTTTGTTATTCGCTTTCTTTATTGAATCATTGATAAAAGGAGAATTGTTTGCAAAATTCCTGAGATAATGATCTGTTACATGATCTTCAGCAAATGTGGCAAAACCTTCATCCATCCATGCATACAGGCTTTCATTGGTACCAAATAAATGCTGATACCATGCATGCATCCATTCGTGCAAAGCTGTTCCAATACTTGGCTTGTTCATTAATGTTGCCATGGCATATTCCATTCCACCATCACCACCTTGTATAAATACATATTCAGGCCATGGATACTTACCAAACTTCTGCTCTATAAATGGAAGTACTTTTTCAGCCATCCATAAAATATTTCTCCAGGCACTGTCTGTTTTTGCATCAGTAGGTTTATAGAATACTCTTAGCGTAAGATCATTCCGCACCTTCTTTGATAAATGAATATAACTATCAGCTGCAAACACAAAATCATGAATGTTACTTCCTGTAAAATGCCAGGTGTATTTACCATGGATGGGTTTCATTGGCTTGTGACCTGGTGGTGAATACCCGAAACCAATACCGGGATTTTGCAATACACCAGTACCTGCTATCGTATAGTTTTTATCGATGGTGATCTTTACATCATAATCACCCCATACACCATAAAACTCTCTTGCTACGTATGGATTGGGATGCCATCCATCAACATCGTACTGAGCTACTTTCGGATACCATTGGCTCATGCTGTAACGCACACCTTCTGCATTATTTCTTCCTGCTCTTCTTATCTGTATCGGCACCTGTGCTTCAAAATCTACTGCGAATATTGATTTGCTTTTAGGAAGTATCGGTTTGTCAAGTATCACTTCAAGGATCGTCTCATGTTCCTTCATTTGCTGTGATCTTCCATTAACTGAAATACTTTTTACTCGCTGGTAGCCGATCTCATCAGGCTTCAGGTTCATGATCGTATCCTTCACTCTCCTATCCCACTCCAGAATAGGATTTCCTTTCCTGTCCTGCTTAGTAGAAATCTTTCCCAGCTCACGACTACGAACATCCATGCTGCTGTTTGGCTGAAATGCATTCCAGTACAGGTGTATGAAAATCCGCTTCAGTGTATCCGGAGAATTATTCCAGTATTCAATATTTTGTTTACCGGTGATGATATGACTGTTCACATCAACATTCACATCCATCTTGTATTTAATCTTTTGCTGCCACCTGTCTGGCTGAGCATAAGCAACATTGAATACAAGCGATAACGTAAGTAGGTAAATAATTTTTTTCATGAGATACTTTGTGTTCTTAACTTTCTTTTCTTTAATTGAGCTGTAATTGCGTCGCACTCTTGTACAATTGAAACGCTATTCAGCTATCTGCAATTTCGGCCAATGTGTACATAGATGCTGTTAAGAAACCCATTATTCTTTTCCTGCAACTACAATAACGATCTCTCCTTTAACAGTCTTTTGTTTAAAATGGTCTGCAACTTCCTGCAATGAGCCTCGCTTATTTTCTTCAAACATCTTTGTCAACTCACGGCTGACAGAACATTGCCTGTCAGCTCCAAAATACTGCACAAATTCTTCCAATGTTTTTACCAGTCTCACCGGACTTTCATAAAAAATCATAGTGCGTTCTTCTTCCGCCAGTTTTTTCATCATGGTTTGCCTGCCTTTTTTCAACGGAAGAAAACCCTCAAAGCAAAACCTGTTGGAAGGAATGCCACTGTTGACCAGTGCAGGAACAAAAGCTGTAGCACCAGGTAAACACTCCACCTTCACATCATTCTTAATACATTCTCTCACCAGTAAAAAAGCAGGATCAGAAATAGCAGGTGTTCCTGCATCAGTGATCAATGCCATTGTTTTTCCTGCCATTAGCTGATCAACCAGGTGTTGAACAATTTTATGTTCGTTATGTTGATGATAAGGGGAAAGTGGTTTCTGAATATTGTAATGCTGTAACAGTTTGGAAGAAGTTCTTGTATCCTCACATAACACAAGATCTACAGACTGCAGCACTTCTATTGAACGAAGTGTGATGTCTTTGAGATTGCCAAGTGGTGTAGGAACGAGATAAAGCATAATGCGAACTACGCAGTACGAGGTACGAGGTACGATTGTCAGTCAAAACCGTACTTCGTAGATCGTATCTCGTACTTTAGTTAATCATTTCAATTTCGTAGAATTCCATTACAGGATTTGCAAGCAGTTTCTTGCTGGCTTCTTCTGCCAATTGTTTTGCTTCAGCTTCTGAAGATGCATCAACCTGCAAAGTGATGTGCTTACCAATTCTCACGTCAGCTACTTTATTCAATCCAAGATTCTGCAATCCACCTAACACAGCTTTTCCTTGTGGATCAAGTAATTCTTTTAATGGCATCACTTTTATCTGCACATTATACGTCATGATTCTTTTGTTTATAGATCAAAGATATTATTACATAAGCTGCAAAGGCTATTGGAACTGCCAGCCATCCAAGTAAAACGGCAGCGATCAAAGCAATGATCGCAATGATGATAAAAGGCATCATCGTTTTTACCGAGGCATTTTTAAATTTCAACGCCAACATAGGTAAAGTAGAAACCATCAGGTAACTAATCACTAGTATTACACCATACCAGAACCATTCGTTGGATAACAATTTGATCGCAGTAGCATTATCGCTGTACCAATAAATTAAAGGAAAAGCAGCAATCAATATTCCTGCTGCGGGAATAGGAACTCCTTTAAACCCGTAAGATTGTTCTGTATCGATATTAAATCTTGCTAAACGATAAGCCCCTGCACAAGGAACAATAAAAGCCGGCAACAACCATAACATAGAAACATCTAAGCCATCATCGTGTTGAGCAAAGCTCCATCGAAGAAACTGGTAAATGATCATTCCGGGTGCAACACCAAAACTCACCACATCTGCTAACGAATCCAATTGTGCTCCCAAACCGGATGATGCTTTTAATAACCTTGCAACAAATCCATCCAGGAAATCAATTACCGCAGCAATACCAATAAACACCGAAGCCCAGTAAATATTCTCCGGTAGAATTACCAGTTGCAGTCCGGTTTCATCAATTGTTGTACTCAAGCCTGATTGTAATACAGCTACAATGGCCATGCAGCCGAAGAATAGGTTCAAGAGCGTAAATATGTTCGGGATTTGTTTTATCACATTATCGAATTATCGAATGGGCTAATTACTTTTTCATTAAACGTTCAATATCCTCTGCTTCTATCGGAATATTCTTCATCAGATCAACATTGCCACCTTTTCTTATCCAGACGTTGTTCTCAATACGAATACCCATCTGCTCTTCTTCTATGTAAATACCGGGCTCTATCGTAAACAACATTCCTTCTTTCACCGGGAAAATTCTTGTACCAAGATCATGTACATCTACACCCAGGTGATGGGATATTCCATGATATAAATATTTCCTATAAGCCCTGTTCTCTTTATCCTCGTTCTTTATATCAGTTTTTTTAAGCAACCCAATTTTATAGAACACTTCTGTTGCCGCATCTCCTACTTTCTCTGTATAATCGATAATGCTGATGCCAGGCTTTAAAATACTTTTTGCATAATTGTGCAAATGCAAACATGCATTATAAACAGTCTTCTGTCTCCTTGTAAATTTTCCGTTCACCGGAACTGTTCTCGTAAGATCAGCACAATATCCACCGTAGTAAGCACCAAAATCCATCAGTATCAATTCTCCGTCTTTACATTCCTGGTTGTTGGATACATAATGTAAAGTTCTTGCCCTGTCACCACTTGCAATGATGCTTCCATAAGCTTCACGGCTTGCACGATTGCTGATGAAGCTGTGCAGTATCTCAGCCTCAATTTCATACTCCATTACTCCCGGCTTGATAAACTGTAGTAATCTTCTGAATGTTTTCTCTGTAATATCAATCGCTGTTTGCGTAACCTCTATTTCATATTTGGACTTAACAGCCCTCAGTTCCCTCATGATCTTTGCAGACCTTTCATAATTATGCAAAGGAAAACGAGCCTGCAATTCTTTTGCATAACGGTAATCCCTCGTATCAACTAAATTGATCGCTCTCCGGTCATTCTCATTCGAATTGAGATAAATGGTATCAGCCAGGTGAATCCATGTTTGCAATAATGCATCTAAACTATCTAACCACACCACGGTAGTCATTCCGCTGATCGCTTTTCCTTCATGGTCTCTCAGTCTCTTCCCATCCCACTTTTCTTTTATTTCCTGTGGACGAACCAACACCAACACCTCACGATATTTAGGATCAGGATTATCAGGAAACAAAACTACCATGGTATCTTCCTGTTCAATACCACACAACCAATACAGGTCACTGTTCTGCCAGAAACGATATAACTGGTCACCATTAGTAGGCAATTCATCATTACTGTTAAAAATAGCAATACTGTTTGGTTTCATTTGTTTAATGAAACGCTTCCTGTTCTCAATAAAAAGCTGGGGGTTAATCGGTAAATGCTTCATACGTATGTATAAGAGTGTGCAAGATAAAGGTTTGTGACTGCTTTTGGTTAGCCGGCTATGGAATTGATTTCAACATCGTTGCGTCGCACTCTTGTACTTTTTTATCGCTCCTCTGCAGTTGACCTTCAACATGATGAATTTCCCCGGCACGGCTTACCTTCGTCGTCTTAATCTAAACAACTGATGCGTTCGATACTGTGTTCGACTGTTTTTTTATTCTCATTTTTCGCCTCTAATTCACAAACTGATACATTCACTGTAGTCAACTGGAATATTGAATGGTTTGGTTCAACTACCAATGGACCATCCAACGAAAACCAGCAGGAAGCTAATGTTGTTAAAGTGCTGCGTTATTTAAAAGCAGATCTCTATGGTCTGAACGAAGTGGTTGATACATTAAGATTAAGAAGAGTTGTTGATTCACTTGGCAGCAATTATGGATTCTATATTTCGGGTTTCGGCAGTGCAGCCTCATCACCTCTTTCACCAAACTGGTCAACGGCACAAAAGCTTGCTTTTATTTATAAGAAAGATGTTTTCTCAAATATCAAAACCAGGGCCATGCTCAACAATGGCAGCAATGCCTATTTTAATTTTGCCAGTGGAAGATTTCCTTATCTCTTCAATGCAAATGTTAGCAGGAATGGTAAGAAAAGAAACATCAGTTTTATTTTAATTCATGCAAAAGCCGGTGCCACTGCAGCAGATTTCAACAGGAGAAAAGCTGCAGCTGTAGAACTAAAGGATACACTCGATCCATTTTTCGCCAATCATCCAATGATATTGATGGGTGATTATAATGATGAGTTGGAAGGAAGTATCGTTAATGGATATACCGTTTCACCTTATGATGTATTAGTGCGTGATTCAATAAAGACAAATACTAACTATTATCATTCTATTACATTGGTACCGGAAAGAGCAGGTGAAAGATCAACCATCAGCTATAGCAATGTAATTGATCATCAAATGATCAATAAAAGAATGGACAGTATGTACGTTCCTGGTTCTGCAGATGTAAGGCAGGATGTGATTAATGTTGTACCTGATTATTTAAGCCGGAGTACTTCAGATCATTATCCGGTTTCCTCCAGGTATGTTTTGATCAGCGGAGACACCAGTGTAGTTGTGGTAAATCCTCCACCACCACCTCCACCACCAATTGTATTTACCGGTTTTAATGTGTGGCCCAATCCATTTGACAGGCAGATTATTTTCCGTTCAGGTAAAACACTTAATAGTGTTGTATTGACAATGTATAACAGTGTGGGACAGAAAGTATGGCAGAGCAATTTACCAGTAGTAACCAGCCAGTTGTTTAACGAGGTTCAACTTCCTTACCTGCCTGCGGGTTTTTATATTTTACAGGTAGCTGGAAAAGAAGGAACTTTCCGGTTCAAATTGATTAAATAGCTATTGAGATTGTGAAGGTTAGGCATAATTTTAGCATACACTCACCAAATTTAAAACGGTTATGATCTTTGTCACAACAGGCACACAACTTCCTTTTGACAGGTTGGTAAATGCTGTTATTGAAGTTGCAAAGCAATTTCCTGATAAGGATTTTGTCGTGCAGGCTGTGTATGATCCGATGCATCCGCTTCCAGACAATCTACAGCTACTGAAATCACTTTCTCCAACCGCTTTTACGGATTACCTGGTAAATTCAGAATTGATCATCAGTCATGCCGGTGTAGGAAGTATTGTATCCGGAGCACAATTACAAAAAATACTGATCTTATTCCCACGTATGGGAAAACTGAAAGAACACCGTAACGATCACCAGGTAGCTACCTGCAATATGCTTAAAAAGACTTATCCTTTACATGTGGCAATGAATGCGGAAGAATTATCTGATTTGATAAAAACTTATTACTCCAAAGGCCTTGCTCCTATGACAGAAATTGGAGACCATGCTTCGCCTGAGTTGATTAATTCATTGAAAGGGTTTATTGGGAGTGAAGCGGAAAAAGCTTCTACCTTAGCTTTATAAATCAACTGCGACGCTGAATATTTTGTAATAAAAATGCCATCTAAAGAGATGGCATTTTTATCTAAAAGCATATTCTGAATATTATTGACCTACCACCTTCACATCATCTACCTGGTAAGTTGTTGTTTTCTTGGTTCCGCTTGCAGGATCAGCTCCTTCATATTTGAAGCCGATGTATACTGCAGTTCCGTTAACACTACCTAAACTCACGTTACCTGAATTGGTCCATGTAGTTGCATAGCCAGTAGTAGTTCCGCTTGCAATTGTTGCAGTCAACTCGGTCCATGTTGCAGCAGAAGGATTACCACTTCCACTGTAGTTGGTAGAGTAATATACTTTCAAAGTTGCTCCGTTATTAAACCCATCAATGGTTTTGAATGTAAGCACTTCGTTTGTTGTGGCATTTAAGTTCATTGCAGGAGTAATCAACCAACTTGTAACCACAGGCTGTGCCGAACTAAAAGCGGAAACTTGTGCAAACTTGTTACTGCTGAATATTTTGCCTTGCCATTTCACATTACCTGTTTCGCCAATGTTCTGCCATCCTGTGATTGCAATATCTGCATTGGTAGTTACACCCTCAAAGTTCTGATCGAGTAAAGTAGTTCCACCACCAGGGCCACCAGATCCACCAACTACATCGGCAGGCACACGAAGTGTTATCTGAGGTGTTGTATTAAACCTTGATACGTAACCAGTGATAGAAGTTGCAGAAGCCGGAGGGGTATAACCCATTGTTGTTCTGATAAACGTTACGATCGTTCCGGTAGCATCAGTGATATTGTAATTAATACCTGTACCACTAGAAGTGCTTTGCGTAATGGTTACATTGTTGATGGTAACCACAGTTGAAGTCCAGTTAGCATAATTTGCAAGTACCTGTGCTACTGTTGCCACTCTTGGAACCACTGTTGCAGTTCCGATCTTTTCAGAGTTTACTACATTGTTTATTTGAAAATCTCCATTGAAAAGATCAACTGTAAGACCAGACACATCTATTTTCACTGTATCATTCAATACAAAAGCCGGGTTGAATGAAGGGAAGCGAAGCTGGATGCCAGCAGCACTTCCATCCTGGATACGATAGTTACCATTTGCTTCGTTAGCAGTGTTTGAAACAATCGTTCCTCTTATACCTGTATTAGCAGGAATAGTTGCACCTGCACCTAAAGCTCTTATTTCAGCAATTGTTTTGTAAACAAGCGTAGGACTAACACCGCTTCCACAACGAGGACCTTTTAACTGAAGATCAGCTGTATCACGAATTACCAATTGCTTGGTAGTATTGAATACCGTATAAATAGCAGTAACAGTACCGTTACCCTGAGGAAGTGGAACGGCAGCAAAATTAGCATAGCCACTTGATCTCATAATAATAGACTGACCTGAGCAGTTCTGCAGACTAATATTTGTGTTTGCTTTATTTACAGAAGTATCTGCATAGGTCTTTGTCAGATCACCTGCAGCTACTTCAAAATTGCTGAGCTTAATGAGCATTGCCTGGTGGTCATTATTCAACTGGCTAATACTGGAAACTATAACAGTATCAATTTGCTGGTTCAGCTTTCCACGTTTGATATAAGAATCTACATATATCTGGCGAATACCAGCTGCAACCGGTGAACCATTTTCAATTACACGTGAAGCAAGTTTGATCATGTTTGCATTGTTGGCAATATAAAGACCTTTACAAAGTACAAACACCTCTCTACCTACCGGCATGATGTTGTATAAACCCGTAGCATCGATATCGATCTGGATACCTGCGGTAGCGTCCTGGATAAACATCGTTTTATAAATGTTCCCTGTTCTGTCGTTACCAACAACAACACCCCTGATAATGATATCTTCTGTAATGAGTTTCATTTCTCCACTCACCGTTGGATATTGTGTTTTTAACTCCTTGATCGTTTTATTTGCCGTTACACCTGGATCTGTAACGGTTGCCGGCTCATCAAACTTTTTGTTACAAGCCATTGCAAATACTACGGTGAGCATTACTGCAAGGCTGCTGAGCGATAAAATGGTTCTATTTTTCATCTGTATTTTTTATTAATTGATATTATTAGAAGCGGAATGTTGCACTAACGAAATAGTTCGTTCCGTATGAGTAATATAATTTAGGTGGAAACTTGTTTACGTTCCTGTTCTCAAAATCAAAACGCAATTGCTCAAATCCACCGCTCACAATATTTTTATTGTTCAGCAAATTATTAACACCTGCATTAAATACAACGAATGTATTTGATCCAACGCCATACTTCCTTGGCACTTTCCATGAGTAGCCACCAAAAAAGTCAACAGTGAACTGGTCATCCAATTGTGTTTGATCTAATATCTCGTGCATTTTCGTAACATCTTCTTCCTTATCCATATCAAGACCGTCAACAGCAGCTCTTGTACGACGAATAGGGTTAAAATCCAGCCACATTTCTTTCATATAGCTTCCTGTTAAACTCACAAACCAGAAATTAGGAGAGCGATAGTTAAGGCTTACACTATAAGCTTCCTGTGGTGTGGAAGGAACCCTGAAATTCTGTGAGTAGATCGTTTGTCTTGCCTGTGTTACATCCAGCTGGCTTGAGTTATTATCTACTGTTACCTGTGCAGTTTGCCTGCTGTCGTAATAATAACGTCCGATGGCTGCAGCAGCACCAATAGAAAAGGTCGTAGTTACTTTTGCTTCTACACCAATCTCAGTTCCGTAATGCACTTTATCAATATTGCCTAAGGCATAATTCACAAAGTTTCTTACTTCATCATGATAGAAGGTCATTACATTCATCTGGTTATCGAACCTTGTATAATAACCGGTTACTCTTGCTTTCAGGTTTGGCGAGTTCAGCACATATCCACCTTCAAGTGTTTGTATCTTCTCACTCTCAACATTGCTTTGTACAAAATCTCTCGTTCTCGGTGCTAAATAAACATTATCAAAATAAGGTGCTCTTGTAAGATAGGCAGCGTTTGCATAGATATAGTTACGACCATCTATCTTATAGGTGATACCACCTTTCAATGCATAATTCAGGAAATCATTAACTGCAGACTTGCCAAACGAATTATCCGGATACAAGCCATTTCTTACATGACCAACTCTCCAGAAATTTGTTTGGGATAATTCTACTGCAGCAAAGAAGTCTACTTTATTAAACTTGAAAACACCTTGTGCCCATGCTGCAGCTTTGGTTATATTGATGTCGTAGTTGTGACCATACTTATCACCTTCACCGAGTATCCTGTTTGGATTATTCAGATCATTTTGTCCTGCACTTGGATTACTTGGAAAATCTCTTTCACCAAACTGGTTCAGATCAACATAGAAGTCACCACCTAACAGGTCATTCACCCTGTTGAAGTAATTATTCTTCTGCTTCTGGTAAGAGGCCCCTGCAGTAAAATCTACATGATTACCAAAACGTGTATTGAATACAGAGTTTAGGTTTAACCTGTTTGTGTAAATAGCCCTGTCCTGGATGATGTAACGAGATCTTGATCCAGGAACAACTTCACCTGCAATAACATTGTTGCTGTTAGTCCTGTTTGACTCGTATAGCCTGTCCCAGTTAATCTGTAACAAGTCGGGGTTAGCCATAATTGAATTACTCAATTGCTGCTGCATTGCAGGATCAAGATCGTAGCTAGGCAAATATCTATAGTAGTCTGGCCTTGGATCAGCTGAGTTATACCAGTCCAATGCAGTGGTAGCTCTTTCTCCAAAGAAATAACCAGCGGAGTTTGTCCAGGTTGTATTATTGTTCATCCTGAATTCATGATTCAGAATAATAACAGGCTGATGGCTTTTAGCAGTATTGGCGTTTCTCTTCTTGCCACCTTGCCATCCCCAGGCTGGGTTATAATAATTTGAACCTGTAAGATCCATTGCTTCCTGTACACTTGCAGTTTGTCTTCCGTTTTCAGTAGGTGCTCCAAAAACCACCAATGAAAGAAGATGTTTGCTGTTTAGTCTTTTATCAACTGCTGCAAAATAGCTCCATCCGTTGTAATAGGTTCCTGGCACATAACCTTCATCGGCCCAGCGACGGCTTCCGGCAAAAGTAAATGCCCAGCCTTTTTTGCTGATGCCTGTGCCATGGTAGAAAGTAAACCTGTGCCTGTAGTTCCTGTTAGACAAAGCATAGCCAAACTGTGTTTGTGCTCTTTGCCTGCTGGCTCTTGAATCGATATAGGTTGAACTTCCAATATCACCGAAAGCAAAAGTGTTTGCACGAAGGGCAATAGAAAGATCACGGTTACGCATAACATCATTCAAACCACCCCAAAGGCCGAAAGGTGTCCAGCCATTATCAAGGTTGTCCATTGGAATGCCATTCATATATGTGGCATTGAGGTCATTATCATAACCCCGGATCCTGAAACGAACCGCATTAAAATTAAATGATGCAGCGCTGTAAAAAGGATCACGGCCTGCAGTAAGTAATGAAGCCACACCCTGACCTCCTCCTCCATCTCCTTCATCATCTATCGTTACTGTAGGTATTGTTTCCGTGATATCATCTTTGATCTCGTTTACAATACTGTCAGTTTTAGCTCGATTCGTTGAATCTTTGCCGTTTTGAGCCATAGCAATCGTTCCAAAGAACAAGGCAGGCATCAGCAACATCAGTTTTCGCATATGTGTTTTTTGGTGCAGCAAATGTAGTCAGAGCACAGCACTTGCCGGCTGATAAATGTGGGATTAATACTATATTAATGTATTCTTAAAGCAATTGTTTCCTTAAATAAAAAATCCCATCCAATAAACTCCGGATGGGATTCTTTGCCAAGGTCTAAGAAATATTATTCACTTACCACTTCAAATTCGATCTCGGTGCTATTTCCATTACCAAAATCAATAGAAGCTTTATGTGTACCTAATTCTTTTACTTCTTCTAATACAGAAATTCTCTTGCGGTCGATCTCGTAACCTTTCTGATCACGAATAGCTCTTGCAATCTGTAAAGATGTAATGCTACCGAAGATCTTTCCGCTGGTTCCTGTTTTAGCAGTGAGTTTAACAGCTGAAGATTGTAAAGCGCCAATAACGCTCTTAATCTCAGCCAGCATCTTGTCTTCTTTCTTTTTAGCAACTTTCTGACGCTCCTGCAATTGCTTTAAATTAGAAGGACTTGCTTCTACAGCGTATTTCTGAGGAATGAGGTAGTTTCTTGCGTAACCATTTTTTACTGTTACCAGTTCATTGGCTCCACCAAGATTGTCTACGTCTTTAATTAAAATAACCTGCATGGTTTTGTTTTTTAGTTCCCAAGAGCCCAATCTGAGATTGTGACTGTCTGCCGAATGAACGACATTAGGGATGGTGACTAAATAATAGAAGTCATTAAGTCAAAGGTCATTGAGTCATTGATGACTTACTGACTGATTGACTTATTGTCTATTTTAAAAGATCTGTTACATAAGGCATCAAAGCCATCTGGCGAGCCTTTTTAACTGCATCAGATACTTTACGCTGATACTTAAGAGAGTTTCCCGTTAAACGACGAGGTAATAATTTACCTTGTTCGTTCACGAACTTCTTCAGGAACTCAGTGTCTTTGTAATCAATATAGCGAATACCGTACTTCTTAAAACGACAGAATTTCTTCTTAGGCTTCTCAGCTTTAATCGCTGTCAGGTACTTAATTTCATTTGCTTTTGCCATGATATTAACCCTCCGCTTTTTCGGTTCCTGTAGGTACGCCACTTCTCTTCCTGGTGTTATACTCAACGGCGTATTTGTCGAGCTTAGTTACCATGTGACGCATTACCTGCTCGTCACGTAGCATTTGGATCTTAAGACCCTCATTGAGGTTGGATGGCCCAGCGAATTCAAGAACCCAGTAAATACCTGTGGTTTTCTTTTGAACCGGGTAGGCCAGTGATTTTAGTCCCCATGGGTTGCTGTGCGTAATACTTCCACCGTTTGCAGTAATGTAATCGGTGTACTTTTTCTGAATAGATTTGAACTCTTCTTCAGAAAGCACAGGGGTAAAAATCACCATCAATTCGTAATTGTTCATTACCCTGATTTTGTTGTTTATAAAATTGTTTAATCCGACCAATTTCTATGTTCGGGCGGCAAAGGTAAGGTTCTGGGGCTAAAAACCAAGAGAGATATTGAGTTAGAGGCCAGCTTTTGAAGCTATTTTAAGCTTTCGTTGCGTCGCACTCTTCAGCTTAGGCAACTTATGCGGCAAGTACCATAATAAGTTCTTCGGGGATATTACACTTCCATCAGCCTGGAAATATCCTCATTCACCTGGATGTCAACTTTTTGCATCTCGCCTCCAGTATTACGCATTAGTACACCAGGCCTCTCACCAACAAACTGCAATTTCCCTTTCATAAGCAATAAAGCTGTTCCTTCAGGTAAGCAAACTACTTTCGAATCCTTATTCAGCTTCACAAATTCAGTAAGCCGCTGGTCCCTTGTTTCGCCATTATGGCCTTCAATCACAACATTGTAATAATGTGGGTTGATCTGGAATGGAAAGAAATTCAATGCTCTGAAGCTTTCTGGTTCAATAATAGGCATATCGTTCGTGGTGCAAATGGTAGTACCGGTGATATTTGCTCCTGCACTCCAGCCGATATAAGGTGTACCGCCTTTTACTTTACCCTTCACAAGATTCAGCAGGCTTGTTTCATACAGATCATGCAACAACTTGAACGTATTACCACCACTAACCATAATTGCATCGGCATTCTCTATAAGTTCAATGCCATTTTGTTTGGTAATTACATCTATAGAATAACCTGATCCTTCAAAAGCTGCATTCACCATGTTTACCAATGGCGAAGGATCTTCAGCAACATAGGCAAACGGAATAAAGGCGATACGTTTTACTGAAACGGGTAAGAATTTTTTTATTTGTGTAATAGCCTTTTCCAGGTAATCACTATTTCCGACTCTTGAGCTGCTTAATGCAAGTATTTTCATCCTGTTCATATGCAAAAATAATTAACATATGGCGGAACTTCTTGCCGGCTTTTAATCTGCTCTTAAAACAAAATGGTATTCATAATATCTTTTTAATGGATATGTGTATTATTTAATACATCCGTATAGTATTTATCATGAACTTGCAGCTATAATAAAGGACAGACTATGAAAGAAACATTGAAGAAATTATTTGACCTGATAACTAAGCCAGCCCCGAAGAAAATATTGATCCCAGTGAGAGCGAATAACGGCCGTTAATAACATTACCCCTACTGAAAAGCTGAAAGCATAAGGAACCACACTTATGCTTTTTTTATTGATAAGACGGTGGACAGGTGACTGCACACCTGGCATGCCAATAATATTTACTTGTTATTGCTGATATTTATCCCGTGAAACCCGAACAGAAAAAAATCGACTTTATAAATAAGCTGCTCGAAGATTGCGTATTGGCCTATCCCGTTTCATCTTTTGTGATTGGTATTTACCAGCAATACCAGCGAAGAGGATGGCTTACCAAAAGACAACTACAGGGATTGTATGAAAAAGCAGCGTTGATTGCAGATATGCCGCCGGAAAGACTTGCATCTCTGGAAGCATTGATCAAAAAAATGCCTGAACGTTCCAGGTCTGAACTGCCACAGGCAAAACCGATGTATCAAAAAGATGCAGCTGTTGGAGAAACTATTAATGCCATACTTCAAAAATATCCCCAGCATAAAAGAGTGCTTTTTTTACAATCCAGGTATGATAATAATGAAACGCTGAGTGCCGTAGAAATAGCTGAATTGTTACGATTCAAAACCATATTAAAGGTTTGACTGTTTATTAATTAATTTGCCTGAAGCAAATACTACAACCATTGAAAAGACTGCATCCTGTTATACTCACTATTATTTCCGGCATACTACTATGGCTGAGCTGGCCAACATCACCACTCACGCCATTTATTTTCTTTGCTTTTGTTCCGCTGTTATTGGTGGCAGATACTGAAACACGCAGAACCACATTCTTTGGTCATAGTTTTCTTGCCTTATTGTTATGGAATCTTGGATCCACCTGGTGGATCTGGAACTCTACAGATATCGGTTCAATCGCAGCCATTGTAGCCAATAGTTTACTGATGTGTTTACCCTGGTGGGGCTACCATGTTTTTAAACAAAAGTTTGGACGGAAAGCCGGGTATTTTTCTTTGATTGCTTTCTGGATGGCTTTCGAGTTTGTGCATTTAAACTGGCAACTGAGCTGGCCCTGGCTTTCACTGGGAAATGTATTTGCATCACAGCCTGATTGGGTGCAGTGGTATGAGTTTACTGGTATTGGTGGAGGAACATTGTGGGTGTTGTTGGTGAATGTGCTGGTGTATGATTGGATGTTTGCTGGCAAATTCAAAAATAAAAATTCAAAATCCAAAATGGCTTTTGTATTGGTGTGCGTTTTGAATTTACCTGTAACCTACTCCTTCATTTTTAGAGGCTCTGTATATCGAGTTTATGATGAGATGAAGCAAAACCTTATCATCGTTCAGCCAAACATAGATCCATATAGTAAATTTGAACAAGGAACAGCAGCACAACAGGTGCAGATACATCTTCAACTCAGTAAATCTGCTGTTGATTCTAACACAAAACTCATCATCTGGCCGGAAACTGCCTTGTCTGAAAATACAGAGATCAATAGCATTCAAACTGCTGCTGCATATCAGCCTGTATTTGATTTTTTGCAACAGCATCCAAACATCACTCTACTTACAGGTATAGAAACTTATCGTTTGTACGGAACGGAGAAACCTGAATCACCTTATGCAAGAAAAACCGGTGATGGTGTTTATTATGATTCATACAATGCAGCCGTGAGCCTGAAAGCAAATGAAGCACCCCAGTTTTATATAAAAAGTAAACTGGTGCCTGGTGTGGAAACACTTCCTTCATTCTTAAATTTCCTGGGACCAGTATTCGAACAATTTGGTGGTACGACAGGTGGATATGCAATGGATACATCATCGATCGTTTTTCGAAATAATGAAAATCCATATATCACGGCTCCGATCATTTGCTATGAGAGTATCTATGGAGAATATGTTACCAGTTACGTACAAAAAGATGCAAATATCTTAACCATCATGACCAATGACGGATGGTGGGGAAATACTCCAGGTCATAAACAACATCTCGATTATGCACGACTAAGGGCCATAGAAACAAGAAGATGGATCGCCAGAAGTGCGAATACAGGTATCTCAGCGGTTATTGATGATCGTGGAAATATCTTAGCGACACAACCCTGGGATAAAGCTGCAATTATTAAATACAATGTTCCAATAGAATCCGGTGAAACTTTTTATGTAAGATATGGTGACTATCTCTACCGGTTTTTCTCACTGCTGGCAGGATTGTTGGTGCTTTGGAACTTGTTCACCGTTGCCAGGAAGAAGTTGAGCGATAAGAAATAAGCCCTGGCAACATCCACCTAACATCAAAAATTTTCCCTGTGCTAAAAAACTTCCAGTATTTCAACACTACTATCTCTTATCGCATAGAAGGTAGCGGAGAGCCGATCGTTTTGTTACATGGATTTGGCGAAGACAGTAATATCTGGGACGACCAGGTAAATCAACTGAAAGAAAAATACCTCGTTATCATTCCAGACATACCCGGCAGTGGTAGAAGCACGATGCTGGAAGGATTGTCCCAGGCCATCACACTGGGAGATTATGCAGTATGCATCCAGGCATTATTACTTCATGAAAAGATCACTGAATGTTTCTTCTTTGGTCATAGCATGGGTGGCTACATTACATTAGCATTTGTTGAGCTTTACCCCAATCTTGTAAAAGGGTTTGGCCTTGTTCATTCTTCTGCTTTTGCAGATAATGAAGAGAAGAAACAAAATCGCCAAAAGGGAATTGAAATGATGGAACAATATGGTGCGGCAGCATTCCTGAAGAACACCATACCTAATTTATTTGGTGAGAATTTCAAGAAAGCACACCCGGAAGTAGTGAACAAGTTAATAGAAGCATCAGCTCAATTCTCCACTATAGCCTGCCAGCAATATTATACAGCGATGATGAACAGGCCTGACCGACATCTTGTATTAAAGAACAGCAAAGTACCGGTGTTATTCATAGCAGGTACTGAAGATGTGGCAGTTCCGATAAATGATGTATTAGAGCAATCAAAGCTTCCGGCTATTTCGTATATTCATGTGCTGGATGGTGTTGGTCACATGGGTATGGTAGAAGCTCCTGGTAAGATCACGCAATACCTTGATGAATTTGTGAACCAATTGGTCGAAGCAAATGTTTAATGACAAGGAGAATTTTAATACTGCTCCTGCTGGCCATTTCGGCCAGTGTTCATGCTGCACACATTGCAGGTGGAGAACTTCAATATAAATATATCGGGCCAGGATCAGCAGGTACTGATCAATATGAAGTGACGATGCGTTTGTTCAGAGAATGTTCGTCAACAGGTCCACAACTTGCTAACGAGATCGTGAATGTTGGTGCATATAGCTCATCAACTATGACCCTGAGCTCTTCTGTAATACTCAGTTTAACTGGTGGAATCAGTGAGATCGTTCTGCAGGAAGGTTCTATTCCATGTTTGGTAGGCTCTCCCAATGTGTGTTACCAGGTGGCTATATATGTTGGTATTATAGAACTTCCACGAACACCGGAAGGTTATATACTTGCCTGGGCCAGATGTTGCAGGGCAAATGGATTGGCCAATGCATCAGGACAAATCGGTGCAACTTATACCACGAGAATTCCGGGTACAACTATTCTGCCGGTGGGTTCTAATAATAGCCCACAATTTGTAATGAAAGATACAGCACTGGTATGTGGTGATAATGATTTTGTACTTGACTTTGGTGCACTGGATAGTGATGGTGATTCACTCAGTTATTCATTCTGCAGTGCTTATCTCGGTGGCACTACTGCCAACCAGTCTGCTCCTCCTCCAGCAAATCTCTCGCTACAACCTATTCCTTATTCAGGTGGATTTAGTGGTTTTGCTCCCCTTGGACCTGACGTATTTATTGATTCGAAAACAGGTATTATTTCAGGCCTGGCTCCTTCTTCTCCAGGAAGATATGTAGTAAATGTTTGTGTTACTGAATGGAGAAACGGTGTTGCCATCAGCCAGCATAGAAAAGATTTTATTCTGAAAGTTGGCGACTGTAATATCATCGCTGCAAAACTGAAAGATCAATATATCAACTGCGACAGCCTGACAAGTGTATTCCAGAATGAAAATAACTCTTCACAGATACAATCTTATTTCTGGGATTTTGGTGTTACTGGTTCTTTAAGTGATACATCAGTTGCACCACAACCAAGTTTTACTTATCCTGATACGGGTGTTTACCAGATCAAACTGATCATCAATCGTAACCAGGAATGTTCCGATACTGCTATTTCTCTTGTAAGAGTATTTCCTGGCTTTGATCCGAAGTTCAGTGTTGCCGGAAGTTGTTATATGAATCCATTTTCATTTATCGATCAAAGCACTGTAGCCTATGGTGTAATCAATAAATGGCGATGGGATTTTGGCGAAGCAACCGATTTTGGTGATACTTCTATCAATAAAAATGCAAGTTATCAATATCCAAATATTGGAAACCGAACAGTTCAACTATACGTTGAAAGTAGCAAAGGATGCTTTCGTACCATTCAGCAAAATCTTTCAGTTACGGATAAACCTTTTCTCAAACTTCCTTTTAAAGATACACTCATCTGCCGTTCCGATTCCTTGATCATTCCAACTGAAGGATCCGGAATATTTCAATGGACACCTAACATCAGCATCATCAATAGTAATACATCCAGCCCTACGGTTTTTCCTAACGATTCAATGTATTATATAGTGAAGCTTTCTGAGAACAGTTGCTCCACTTCAGATACAGTAAGAATTAATGTGATCGATTCTGTTACAGTGCGTATTGGTAACGACACCGCTATCTGCCAGACCGATTTAATAGGATTAAAAGTTCAAAGCCAGGCATTGGCTTATTCATGGTCACCTGCAGAAGGCCTTGACGATATCACTAAAAAAGAGCCTGGTGCCTCTCCATCTTCCACTACCACTTATTTCCTAGTTGCATCCATTGGCAAATGTGAAGCAAGAGATTCAGTAACCATCAGGGTATCGCCTTACCCGGTTTCCAAAATTGGAAATGATACAGCTATATGTTTTGGCGATAGAATTCAATTGACTGGTATAGCCATGAGTAATGGTTTTAGCTGGTCACCTGTTAATAGTATGATCAATAGTAATAGCCTTACACCTATTGCAGGTCCATCAGGAACAACTAAATATATTCTTACGGCAACCGGTTACCAGGAATGTCCGAAATCAGTGTATGATACGATTACCATAACTGTAATTCCACCGGTAAAAGCCTTTGCCGGAAATGATACAACAGTTACAGGTGATGAACCTTTATTGTTACATGCTACCGGTGGAATTGATTATTCATGGTCACCTGCCATGCACATGAACAATGCATCAATCTCAAGCCCGATCGTTTTGTTGAGTAACAATATTGATGAGATGAGATACAAGGTTACCGTAACAACAGAAGATGGATGTAAAGGAGAAGACGAAATAAAGATTGTAGTATTTAAAACAGGTCCGCAGATATTTGTACCGGATGCATTCACACCAAATAATGATACAAAGAACGACTTGCTGTATCCTGTGGTGGTTGGTATGAAACAACTCAGTTTCTTCAGGGTATACAATCGTTTAGGACAGCTCCTGTTCAGCACTTCGGAAATTGGTAAAGGCTGGGATGGAAAATTTGGTGGCAAAGAACAATCAACAGGGACTTATGTGTATATGGCACAGGCCATTAATTATAAAGGAGAAGTTGTATCAAAAAAAGGAACTATCCTGTTAATTAGATAGAAGCAAAGCAGCGATCCGGTCATTTTTCCAATCATATATCAATTGTTGTAAAGCCGTTAAAAGAATGCAAATGAGCTGCATTTGTTTGTACATTCATGGCTTGGTTAAGGAATTAAAAACTGCAGGTAATACTTTCAATCGAAGATGAAAAAAGGGCTACTGTTTGTAATACTGGTTTGCTGTTCTGTTGTTTCGTTTGCTGATCACATTAAAGGTGGATGGATCTACTATGAATATGTTGGACCAGGAACTACTAATCCTGCCAATCATAGGTATAGAATAGTATCAAAGGTTTATAGAGATTGTGCTAATCAAGATCCTAATCATCCACAAAACAGTCCAACAGCTGTCTTCACTATCTTTTCCGGTACAAGCTCCACAATTGTTCAGAATATTTCATCTGCACCAAGAACTGCATTATACCAGTTAAGTAAAACCAGCACCAACCCATGTATGAGTAACCCTCCTGCAGTGTGTTACCTCATTTTACAATATGAATTTACAGTAGAGTTGCCTCCAGCAGCACAGGGGTATACAATAGCTTACCAAAGATGTTGCAGGATTTCAGGAATTGCTAATCTCCAAGCTCCAACGAATCAATGGGGTAATACTTACGCTGTAAAAATTCCTGGAAATGCTTCCGGGGCAAACTTTCCTGTAAATAGCACCCCTAAATATATTGAAGCAGATACTGCTATTGTATGTTTTAATGCTCCTTTTACTTTAGACTATAATGCAACTGATGCTGATGGGGATTCGTTATCATATAGCATTTGCTCTGCTCTTCATGGTGGAGATAACGCTAGTGGTGCAGCTCCAAATCCTTCAAGTGCACCTCCATATACCTCTGTAGGATATAGTGGTTCTTTTTCCGGTGCAGATCCCTTTGCAACTGGTATTGCAATCAGTAACCAGGGATTAATTACAGGTAATGCACCATCTGTACCTGGGGAATACGTTATATCCGTTTGTGTAAACGAATATCGTAATGGAGTTCTGTTAAATACCGTGAGAAAGGAACTACATGTCATTGTAGGAAACTGTACTATAGCAGGTGCTGAACTTCCTGCTACAGCAATCAATTGTGGAAGCTTTACCTCCAGCTTCGAGAACCAATCATCTGCAAGTGGTATAGCCTCGTATGCGTGGAACTTTGGAGATCCTGCCAGTGGTGCCAATAATACTTCCTCACTACCTACTCCAACACATACATTTTCAGATACAGGAAAATTTACGGTGAAGCTTGTCGTTACTTCCACCGGTGGATGTCTTGATTCAGCTCAAACACTTATATCCATTTATCCTGATTTCAAAGTTGGATTCATTCCAAGTGGCAACTGTTTCCAATCACCTTTCACTTTCCAGGATACCAGCAAAAGCACTTACGGCGTCGTAAACAGCTGGAGATGGGATTTTGGTGACCTTGCTACCAATGCAGATACATCAATTGTTCAGCATCCATCTTATCAATATCCATCAGCAGGAGTAAGAGATGTGAGATTGATAGCAACCTGTACAAAAGGTTGTATAGATACTGCTGTAACGCAAATAACAGTAAGAGAAAATCCGTTGCTTAATCTCCCATTTAAAGACACATTAATATGTAGTATTGATGATCTTCCATTAAGAGCCGAAGGAACCGGTAATTTCAGCTGGATCGCACAACCTGCAGATCCTTCACTCACCACTCCCAATGCACAAAACCCTGTTGTATCACCAAATGATACCACACGATACATTGTTACATTGAATGATAATGGTTGCATCAAACGAGACACGATCAATGTAAATGTGCTTGATTTTATCAGCGTTAATATTGGAAGGGATACCGGCATATGCCGAACCGATACGATTGTGATGAATACTGTAAGCCATGCACTCAGTTACCAATGGTCTCCTGCTACTGGATTAAGCAATACGAATACGAAATTCCCACAGGCATTTCCAGATGTTACCACCACTTATTTTGTACAGGCCAATCTTGGATTATGCCCTGCTTATGATACCATTACTATACAAGTGGCTCCATATCCTGTAGCCAATGCTGGTCCTGATTCAACTGTTTGTTATGGTGACAGGGCACAATTGAATGGCAGTTTTGTAGGAACCGGTTTTGCCTGGTCACCGGTTAGTACATTGCAGAATCCAAATTCTTTAACGCCTATCGCAGGTCCTTTACAAACAACACAGTATATACTTACTGCTTTCAGCCAGGGAATTTGTCCGAAGCCAAAATCGGATACTGCAATCGTAATTGTTCGACCAAGAGTAAATGCATTTGCAGGAAATGATACAACAGTGATCGCATTACAACCATTACAATTAAATGCAACCGGTGGTGCGACTTATACATGGTCACCTTCTTTAGGATTGAGTGCTACGAATATTGGTAATCCCATCGCTACATTACCTGCCACCATTGACTCGATCATTTATCGTGTGAGAGCAACGGATATTGCAGGATGTTTTGCTGATGATGATATGAAAGTGATCGTCTTTAAAACAGGTCCTGAGATATTTATTCCGACAGGGTTTACGCCAAATGGTGATGGCAATAATGAATTGGTGATGCCTGTGTTAGTTGGAATGCAAAAGTTGAATTACTTCCGTGTATACAATCGTTGGGGACAAATGATATTCAGCACCAGTGAAATCGGCAAAGGCTGGGATGGAAAAGTAGGTGGAGTTCCTCAACCAAGCGGAACATATGTATTTGCTGCACAAGCGATCGATTACACAGGGAAAGTTGCTTTCAGAAAAGGAACGGTGGTGTTAATCCGATAATTAGCAGACGTTTCTTCTAATACTCGGAATTTCCAACAGTATTCTCATAAGAGGCCTCATTTCTTCCGGTCACAACAAAGTTATGATTGAAAAAATCCGAAGGATATTTTTTTAAAGGTAGAAATGCAGACTCGTTGAGAATACGAAGCCATGCGGCTTGAGCAATAAAAAAAGGATTGCATTATCAACAATCCTTTTCAAAGAGTGGCTCACGCTTCAAGAGTGAACCACTCTAACTTTTTAGTTTACCATAAACACAGCATTTGCAAAAAGCAGTTTTCCATTTTCCCAAAACAATCGGAATAAAGGATCATCAGCCAAATAAACAACAGAACCGCTGCCCATTGGCTGAACACCGAATACCAATCCATCTTTCAACCTGTTCTTTACTTTGCTTCCTGCAAAACCTGTAACATAATTTTCTTTTTTGATCACACCTACGTTCCAGCCACCAGATAAGAACTCATATACATCGCTGTCCAGTTTCAATGTGTAGTATTGATTAGGGTAACCAAAAGCCAACGGATGTGTTTCATCCATATCAACTTTATAGATGGCACCTGGAATTGAATTCACAAGATCATCTCTTTCCCTGTCTGCATATTTTTTCAGGTTAGCATAAGTATCCTTGTCTTTATCGTCTGATTTCTCTTCACGTATTTTCAATCCCCAGTCATTACTGGCCATTTGGTAAACAGTATTTCCCATGGCGACAATTCTTCCACCATTACGTACATATTCTTTCAATCGATCATTTGCTGTTTTGTCGCCGAAAGTTTTATAGTTTCCACTTGGCATGATCACTACATCATAGTCATTCAGGTTCATCCTTGAAATATCTGCAGCATTAATGAGTGACACAGGATAATCCAGACCCTGGTCCATAAAATGCCATACCTCACCTGCATTTAATGATGACACATCCTGCCCTGTGATCATTGCAATCTTTGGAGCTTTGATCATTCGAACATCCGGAGAACCTGCATCGGGTCCTTTCTCCATAAAACCTGTTTCGATGGCCACTGCATTATTGAAAGCCGGTGAATTAATATTGATGTTATTCCAACCTGCAACATTAGATGTACGCAACACCAATAAACTTCCTGCACCATAATTTTTTCCCTGGTGAAGTATAGGTTTTTCGGTCACTCTAACTTTCACACCTTGCTTTAACAATGAAGCCAGTGCTTTTGCACCTTCAGTAGAATTGTACGGAATAAGATAACCATAGTTCGAACGGTTTACTACAGTAGAGGTAGATGGAATATGTTCAGCACCAGAAATACTTAAACGTTGTGTAGATGCATAAGCCTGCAATCCATAAGCATAAGGTAAACTCCATGCTGTGATATCATAAGTTGCAGTATCAGATAATTTATTAATCGGCTCCATTAACACTTTTACCAATGCAGATTTTGGTTGATAAGCAGTGATTGCAATGGTATGACCCAAACTTTTTACAGCTTCTGTTTTGCCATTGAAATAATTATATCCTGTTGCATTCACCGGTGAGGTGGTATAATTAAATTTTATTTCATTTCTCTTCAGCAACTCACCAAGTGCCTGGAGTTTACCCGGATTATCAGAAGTGATAAAATAAGTTTTATAAGGACTATTCTTTGCATGTGTGGCCTCGTCAAAAAACTTCCTGAATTCTGATGCCACTTTCGCTGCATTTTTTGAAGTAACCTCTATGGTTGACAATCCTGTTGTAGTGTGATGTAAAACCCTATCGCTTAATGTTAATGTATCTCCGTCATCAGTTGTGATCGCTAAACCTCCAGCACTATGTCCGGCTTGCTCGTAAGTCATCCCGATAGCACCATTGTATGTTGGATAAGTATCACCATAAGACGGATAAAACAGGTCGAAATATTGCTTGGTGAAGTACAGCCAGCCGTTTTTATCAAACAATGCTGCATTATTCCTACCAATCGTTGTTTGAAATTCTCTCTGCCATGGAGTGATCACTTCATGAAAAGGTTCTGAAGCAGGAGCAAAATAGTAAGGGTTATTTACAAATTGCTCGTGGAAGTCAACATGCACATGCGGCATCCATTGATTGTATTTCACAACTCTTTGTTGCGTTTCAACCTGTGTTTGCCAGGCCCAGTCACGGTTAAGATCGAAATTGTAATGATTGCTTCTTCCACCAGGCCAGGGCTCAACATGTTCTCTTGATTGCGGATCAACATTCTCATTTCGTCCAACAACAGAATTAAACCAGTTCACATACCTGTCTCTTCCATCAGGATTTAAACATGGATCAATGATCACCACTGTATGCTTCAGCCATTCTTTTGTTTGTGTATTGGAAGGGTCAACCAGGGCAAATAATGTTGCCATAGCAGCTTCTGAAGATGATGGTTCATTACCATGTACATTATAACTCAGCCACACGATCGCTTTATCGCTTGCAGATGTACCTTGTTTCATTCCTGCCGCCTGGAGATTTGCATTTCTTATGTTCTCAAGGTTTTGAATATTCTCAGCCGAACTGATATATGCCACCATCAATTCTCTTCCTTCATATGTCTCTCCATATTTCTCAACCTTAACCATCGAAGGAATAGCTGCAGCTACAGATTTGAAATAGTTCACGATCTTGTAATGTTGCGTATATTTTTGTCCGGGTTCATACCCAAGAAATTGTTTGGGACTTTGTAATTGTGCCGAACCAATTAACGAGAACAAAACGAACGTTGCAAGCAGTAAATTCTTCATGTTGTGAAAATATATGTTTTATTAAACCGGCTGTTGAATAATTATTAAACGTTCCTTGTTCCGATAGCTATCGGAACACTCTTCAGCTGAGTAAACCAGACTGAACTAGTGTCTACAACTTTTCCAAAGTTTAAAACTTTCGAAAAGTGCACCCTATACAAACTCTGCGTTAACTCTCTTTCTCAGCGGCTCTGCAGTTGACATTAATCTTTGAGAGCAGCAACTCCTTCACTTCGCCAAACCATTCATCTTTCAATACACTCAATACAATAGAATCTCTCCTACCTTCTTGTCCTTTTGGTTTTGGCATATTTGCCCTGAGAATGCCATCCACTTTACAGCCAATACTTTTCATGGCAGCAATGCTTCTTGCATTATCGTTATCTGCTCTTAGTTCCAATCTTTCCACACCCAGTTCCTCAAAAGCAAACCGAAACAGCAGAAACTTGCAATGCCTGTTCAGTCCTGTTCGCTGAAATTGTTTTCCATACCATGTATAACCCAATTGTAAGGTCTGAAGCTCAGGCTGAATATCATAAAACCGTGTACTACCTGCATATTCACCTGTTTTCTTATCAAAAACAATAAACGGGTATTCCTTTTGTTGTGCTCTTGCGTTCAAAGCAATATCAATGTACTTATTCAGTTCCTCAGTACCGGCAGCACCTTGTAAAGAAAATTTCCATAGATCCGGCTCATTCAAAGAGAAATGTTGCAGGTTTTTGCTGTCTTCCTTTTTCAAAGGACGAAGAAGTGCTCTTTCATCTTGCAGAATATGTTCTTTACTGAAATCGAATAACATGATACAACTAATAAGATGGTGATATACAATCAAAAATTAATAAAATAACTGATATTAGCAGGCTAAAAATGATAAACCGATAAAGTATGTGTGGAATTGTTGGATATACAGGACCAAGACAGGCTTACCCTGTTGTAATTAAAGGATTAAAAAGATTGGAATACCGTGGATATGACAGTGCAGGAATTGCATTGCTGGATGGTGATCTTAAGGTGTACAAAAAGAAAGGGAAGGTGGCAGACCTTGAAGAAAGTGTGGTGGGAAAAAATTTAAACGGTTTTACCGGAATTGGACATACTCGCTGGGCCACACACGGAGAACCGAACGACAGGAATGCTCATCCTCACCAGTCACAAGGTGGTGAACTGGCAATGATCCATAACGGCATCATTGAAAACTATGCCCAGATAAAACAGGAACTGACGGCTAAAGGATATCATTTTAAAAGTGATACTGATACAGAAGTGCTGTTGAACTTTATCGAAGACATCAAGAAGAACAATAACAGCACTGTTGAAGAAGCTTTACGAATTGCTTTAAAAAGAGTGGTGGGTGCTTATTGTATTTTACTGATCGATAAGAATGATCCTGAGACCATCATTGCTGCAAGAAAAGGTAGTCCGTTGGTGATTGGAATTGGGAAAGGCGAACATTTCCTTGCATCCGATGCTTCCCCTATCATTGAATACACGAAAGAAGTGGTATACGTAAATGATTACGAGATAGCGATCGTTCGTCCTGATGAACTGATATTGAAAAACATCGGCAATGAAAAACAAACTCCTTTCATCACCAAACTTGATATGGAGCTGGCAAAGATTGAGAAGGGTGGTTATGAGCATTTCATGCTGAAAGAAATACATGAACAACCTGAAACTATTCATGATTGTTTAAGAGGAAGATTACAGGTAGAAGCCGGCCAGATAAAGATGAGTGGTGTTGAAAATCATATTGAGGCATTAACCGCTGCACAAAGAATTGTGATCGTTGCCTGTGGAACAAGCTGGCATGCAGGATTGATTGCTGAATATGTATTTGAGGAGCTTTGCCGTATTCCTGTTGAAGTGGAATATGCATCAGAGTTTCGTTACAGGAACCCGGTGATCAGCAAAGGAGATGTGATCATCGCCATTTCACAAAGTGGTGAAACGGCAGATACCTTGGTTGCACTGGAAAGAGCAAAAGAACAAGGTGCATTTATTTTTGGAGTAGTGAATGTGGTAGGAAGTAGCATAGCAAGAATCAGTCATGCCGGAGCTTACACACATGCAGGTCCGGAAATTGGTGTGGCCAGTACCAAAGCATTTACAGGCCAGCTTGCTGTACTGATGATGATGGCTTTGAAAATTGGTTATGCAAAAGGTACATTAGATAAAGACAGGTATATGCATTTGATGAATGACCTGAATGATGTACCTGAAAAAGTTAAACAGATATTAGCAGACACATCTAATATTGAAAGAATTGCCAACAAATACAAAGACGCGACTGATGCATTATTCCTTGGAAGAGGATATAATTTTCCAGTTGCATTAGAGGGTGCCTTGAAACTTAAAGAAATTTCTTACATACATGCTGAAGGTTATCCTGCAGCAGAAATGAAACATGGACCTATTGCTTTGGTTGATGAGAATTTACCAGTGGTGTTTGTAGCTACAAAAGATTCTTATTACGAGAAGATCATTTCTAACGTGCAGGAGATAAAAGCAAGAAAAGGTAGAGTTGTTGCCGTTGCATCTGAGGGTGATAATGTAATAACAACAATGAGTGAAGATGTAATGTTTGTGCCTGAAATTGATGAAGTGATTGCACCATTGTTAAGCACCATACCATTACAATTACTGAGTTATTATGTAGGTGTTGCAAAAGGTTACAACGTAGATATGCCGAGGAATTTGGCGAAATCAGTAACGGTAGAATAATACAAGTGAGTTCCGATAGCTATCGGAACAACAAAAGCCTCATAGTATTACTCAGCCGACCCAACAAAAATCTATGGAAGGGAATATCATTAAGAAAAGTAAGCTCAATACACTTGGTTATGGCTTTGTGGCACCGGAATATTTAGCTGAAGGTGAGGATGAATACTATCTGCGTAACATGCAGAACAGAAGAGGTGTGGCACATCGAAAACTGACTGCATATGAAATAGAAGTATTGGTAAGAAACAGGAACACCAGTGATGACTGGAACCAGATACTTGTTTCTGATGCATTTAATCCTGAGTTGGTCAAAAACTGTAAGTTCTACGGCCTTGTAAGAATAGGAAAACTGGAACCATACTATCTTGAATTCAGTGATCTTAAAGTACCGGTAGGTTTATACAACTCCACCATCATCAGTTCAGACTTTGGCGATAATGTTTGTATTGATAACGTAAACTATCTCTCGCATTATATTTTAGGTGATGAAGTGATCATTGTGAATGTAAATGAACTCACCACTACCAACCATGCAAAATTCGGGAACGGCATTTTAAAAGAAGGGGAAGATGAAGAAATAAGAATATGGCTGGAGATATGTAACGAAAATGCAGGCAGAAGTATTCTACCTTTTAATGGCATGTTACCAGGTGATGCTTTCCTCTGGAGTAAGTATAGAGACGACGAAGCATTGATGAATAAGTTCAAAGAATTTACTGAATCGATGTATAACACCAAAAGAGGTTATTATGGTAAAATAGGTGACAGAACAGTGATCAAGAATACAGCGATCATTAAAGATGTATGGGTTGGAAGTGATGCCTACATCAAAGGAGCGAATAAATTAAAGAACCTTACTATTAATTCAGGTAAGGAAGGCAAAACACAGATCGGCGAGGGCTGTGAAATGGTGAACGGCATTATGAATGATGGGTGCAGGGCCTTTTATGGAGTAAAAGCTGTTCGTTTTATTATGGCTTCACATTCTTCATTGAAATATGGAGCGAGACTCATCAACTCATATTTAGGAAACAGTTCAACAATCTCGTGTTGTGAGGTGCTGAATTCTTTGATCTTTCCTGCACATGAGCAACATCATAACAACTCGTTTCTTTGTGCAGCATTGGTAATGGGGCAAAGTAATATTGCTGCAGGAGCCACTATCGGTTCTAATCATAATTCAAGAAGTGCCGATGGAGAAATTGTTGCAGGAAGAGGATTCTGGCCAGGCTTGTGTGTAAGCCTGAAACACAATTCTAAATTTGCAAGCTTCACCATTCTTGCGAAAGGAGATTATCCTGCAGAACTGGATATACCGATTCCGTTTTCTTTAGTGAGTAACGATGTTACACATGATCAACTGATGATCATGCCGGGTTACTGGTTCATGTATAATATGTATGCCCTGGCAAGAAATGCATGGAAGTATGTTGACAGGGATAAACGTGAAGAAAGAATTCAGCACATAGAATATGATTACCTGGCTCCTGATACGGTGAATGAAATGTTTGAGAGCCTCAGGATGTTTGAGCTGCAAACAGCTAAAGCATATGTAAAAAAAGAAGAGCCGAATAAACAATACAATGAAGATGAGTTAAGAAAAATAGGCAGGCAGTTGCTGAAAAGCCAGAAAGACATCACCAATAAATTAGAGATCTGTGCAGAAGGGTTTGAATGTTCAAAAAGAAAGGTACTGTTGGTAAAAGTTGCCCAGGCTTATCAGTTGTTTGAAGATCTGATTGTGCATTATGGCATTACGCAGTTAACAGAAAATATCAATCAGAATAAAACCTCATCTTTTACTGAGGTAAAAGAGCTCTTTTCCACTGCAGCACAAAGAGATCAGTGGCAGAATATTGGTGGACAGCTAATACCTGCTGTTTCTGTTACATCGATGAAGAATGATGTTAAAAACGGCAACATCAATTCATGGGATGAATTGCATAATTATTATTCTCAGCAAGGCATTGAATACTCAGCATTGAAATATCAGCATGCAATTGCCTCATTGCTGGAAATATTGGGTTTGACGGCTTCCACAATCACGAAAGAAAATCTCCTCACACTGTTAAACACCTCCTCATCAGTAAAAGAATGGATGGCTAAAGGTATTTACGAAGCCAGGGCCAAGGATTACCAGAACAAGTTCCGGAAGCTGGTATACGACACCAACGAAGAGATGAACAAGGTGATGGGTAAATTAGAAGACAATAGCTTCATCAAACAAACGCAGGTTGAACTTCGTGAATACAAAGCAAAACTTGATTCGGTGAAGCAAATAATCTCGAAATAATAGCCCTACTTCTTCCTGAAGAATATACGAACTGGTACTCCTTTAAAATCAAAATGCTTTCGCAGCTGATTTTCCAGGTAATTCTTGTACGGCATTTTTACATCATCCGGAAAATTGGTAAAGAATGCGAACGATGGAACATGAGTTGGCAACTGTGTAACAAATTTGATCTTAATGCTATGACCTCTCACCACAGGAGCATGATACGCTTCAACAGCCTTCAACATCACATCATTCAATTGTGAAGTGGAGATTCTTCTCTTCTTATTCTCATATACTTCCAATGCTATTTCTATTGCTTTAAAGATCCTTGTCTTTTCTTTTGCCGAAATAAACAACACCGGTACATCTGTAAATGGAGCGATCTTTTCTTTCAAACGTTTTTCATAATCTCTCGCAGTATTCGTTTCCTTTTCCACAGTATCCCACTTGTTTACCAATACAACGATTCCTTTTCCTTTTCTTGCAGCCAAGCCAAATATATTTACATCCTGAGCAGTGATTCCTTTTTCAGCATCCAGCACCAACATACACACATCAGCTTCATCCATTGCTTTTACAGCACGGATAACCGAATAAAATTCTACATCATCTTTTTCCTTGTTCTTCTTCCTGAGTCCTGCTGTGTCTATCAGCACAAACTCTTTTTGAAACATGTTATAATGGGTGTGAATCGTATCTCTTGTTGTTCCTGCAATATCACTTACAATCGTTCGCTCCTGTCCTATCAATGCATTCAGCAAAGAAGATTTACCAACGTTTGGCTGACCAATGATCGCAAACTTTGGAATGGCATCAGCATTTTCGTCTTCTTCCGGCTGATCCGGAATCAAATCAGTTATTGCATCAAGCAGTTCTCCTGTTCCGCTACCACTTAGACTGCTGATAAAAAAAACATGCTCAAAACCTAACGCATAAAACTCAGACGCTTCAAGCATTCTTTCGTGATTATCCACTTTATTCACTACGAGAAAAACCGGTTTTGTTGATCGTCTTAAAAGATCTGCCATTGCTTCATCAAGATCAGCGATGCCGATCATCACATCAGTCATAAAGATGATCGCATTTGCTTCTTCAATAGCGATCTTCACCTGCTTGCGGATCTCTGTCTCAAACACATCAATTGTATCAGGAACAAACCCACCAGTGTCGATCACATTGAAATTTTTTCCGTTCCAGTCAGCCACACCGTATTGCCTGTCTCTCGTCACACCAGGAATATCTTCCACGATCGCTTTACGCTCTTCCAGCATACGATTAAAGAATGTACTCTTACCAACATTTGGTCTGCCTACTATAGCTACTGTAAATCCCATGATAATTTTTTATTTAGCCGGCTGCAAAATTACTATGATGCTTCCGTTGTGTCACTCACTTGTACGTTCTGATTGTTACTCAGCAAGTCAAAATTCTTACTTACCCTTACTTTTTTCGTATTTCTTATTTCTAATGATATCCATATTCCTTCAACTGTAGATCATTATCTCTCCATTTCGGTCTTACTTTTACAAACAGTTCCAAAAACACTTTTCTTTCAAGGAACTTTTCAATGTCCTCTCTTGCCATAATACCGATCTGCCGGATCATTTTTCCTTTCTCGCCTATAATAATTGACTTCTGCGTATCTCTTTGTACAATGATATCTGCCTGTATTTTTACAAGTGTTTCTTTCTCTTTAAACTCATTCACCATTACTGCAGTATGGTAAGGAATCTCATCCTGGAACAAGTGATAAACTTTCTCTCGAATGATCTCCGATACAAAGAATTTTGTAGGCAGGTCACTCAGGTCGTCTTCATTGTAAAATGGAAGGCCTTCTGGCAGCTCTTCGATGATCGCTTTCAAAAGTTTATCTATATGATGATGCTGCAGTGCCGATATCTTCACCAGTTTCTTTGCATAAGACTTATCAGCAAAAAAACTTTCTGCTTCTGCGATCTTACCATTGGCTGCCTCATCTATTTTGTTCAGCACAAGTATCGTTGGCACTTTCAGTCTTAGCTGGCTGAACATATGATCCACTTCCTCTAAATTATCATTGGCATCAGCAATAAGTAATGCAACGTCGGCATCTTCCAATGCACCACGAACATTACTCATCATTTTTTCGTGTAACTTATATTTCGCTTCTATTATGCCGGGAGTATCAGAAAAAATGATCTGGTACTCTCCCTCCTTATTAAGGAAAGCTTTAATACGGTGTCTTGTTGTTTGCACTTTTGGTGAAACAATAGCCATCTTCTCTCCCATCAATGCATTGAGTAATGTGGATTTACCTGCATTTGGTTTTCCGAATATGTTTACAAAGCCTGCTTTCATTAGTTAACAGTTGACGGATGGCAGATGTTAGCCAGCCGAATAATTGATAAAGCGTACAAGTGAGTGACACAACGAAGGTGAAAGCAGCACTGTAGCGTGTTCAAAAGTAATCAAACAAAAAATCCCGCAAAAAGCGGGATTTTTTGTTTCTAGTTGCGAAGGCTGGGATCGAACCAGCGTCCGCCAGCCGGCGGATATGAGTCCTGAAGAGCTACCGCTGCTCTAAAAGACTTATTCTTATCCATTCTCTTCCCCTGGCCGTTTTTAATTCTTTTTCTCTTTTAAGTGCTTCCTTTTTAAGAGCATATTGCTCCTGATGTATCAACTTCCAAGGGCGAAATTTAATTGTCCATCCCTTTTTTCCCAATACATTATGAGAAAGCAATCTTGCTTCCAGATCACTGCTAAACCCAACATAAATCTTGTTGTGTCCAGATGAATATAAAACATAAACCGTGTACATACAGAAAATCCCGCCTTTTGCGGGATTTTGTTTTCTAGTTGCGAAGGCTGGGATCGAACCAGCGACCTTCGGGTTATGAGCCCGACGAGCTACCGCTGCTCTACTTCGCGATATCCAATTTTCAGTAAGATCATTAAGGTAATAAGCCTGATTCCGTACTTACGAAACTGATCTCATGATTTGTTCGGGTGGCAAAAGTAGGTTTACGATGCTTACGAGCCAAAATATTTTTTGTTAAGCTTTCTTTTTTATGCTGGAAGCTCCGCTGCTATCGCTTTTTTTAACGGTTGCGTCTCCCCTGTATTTGATTGAACTGGCACCACTTGCTTCAGCTTCCAGTTCTTTATTAACCGTGATCTGCATATCGCCAGCTCCAGAGATCTCGGCTTTACAATAATCAATTCTAAAATCATAACCTTTAAAATCAGAGGCTCCACTCATATCGATCTTTGCATTAGTAGCACTACCACTGATCTTAATATCAGAAGCCCCGCTACCATTGATCTGGATGCTCTTTGCTTCCACAGCACCTTCAAAATCACTTGCACCGGAAAACTCCAGTTTCAGGTTATCGCTTTTAAGTGTGCCGGATACTTTAATATCGCTGGCACCTGAACCTTCCAGGCGATTTATGTCTTTCACCGTAACATAAGCTTTCATCTTCTGATCACCCATACTCCAGTTCTTCCAGTCTCTTCCATCAAAAGAAATATGTAATACGCCGTCTTTTACCTCTGTTTTAATTCTATCTCTCACTTTTGTGTCTTTTGCACTCACAGCTACAGCTTCTGTTGATCCCTGGGAAATGTGCAGGTCTATGGCACTTGTTACACTCACGCCTTTAAATCCAGAAACTTTTCTTACCTCGGCATTAGCGTCATGGATAGTCTGGGAAGTAGCTGACAAGCCGAAGAACACAGCAAAAGCCAATAATATTTGTTTCATTTCAGTTGATTTTGTGTTGTTGAACGAATAACATCGTAAAAGGTTACAGCTTTGCAAAAACTTTTTTAGCTTTGCGCATTCCTCGGGGTGCTTTCTTAAAGAAGGCTGAGATAATACCCGTAGAACCTGAACAGGGTAATACCTGCGTAAGGGAAAGGTAAACACGCTCCTCCTCCTTTTTGCAATTTCTCCTGTTCTCAAAAATCTTAACCGATCAAAACAAAAGCAATGCGACTTTTTTTGGGAACAATCATCATGTTATTAGGCATTTCCGTAAATGCCCAGGTTATCAGCGGTAAAGTAACTGGTTTCGGCAGCAGGCCGGTATCTGAAGTCAGTGTAGTGCTCCAGTTAAATGAGTCAGACAAAATGAGCACCATCACATCACCTGATGGATCGTTTGAATTCAGGAACATCAGGAAAACAGGTACATACAACCTGACCTTCACACATGTTGGCTATATAACAAAAACGATTACGCTGCAGGTACAGGAAAAAACAACAGGCATTAACGTACAACTGGAAGAATCTGCACTCTTTCTTGAACCACTTGAAATAAGAGCAACAAGAGCAAGTGAGCGATCACCTTTTGCAAAACAAACGATTGGTAAAAATGAAATTGCAAATAATAATTTAGGGCAGGATATTCCTTACCTCCTGAACCAAACTCCATCAGTTGTGATCAACTCCGATGCAGGTAATGGAATCGGCTACACGGGTATTCGAATAAGGGGCACAGATGCATCACGCATCAACATGACCATTAATGGTATTCCTTACAACGATGCAGAGAGCCAGGGAATTTTCTTTGTGAATTTACCTGACATCAGTTCTTCCACTTCTTCCATTCAAATTCAAAGAGGTGTTGGCACTTCATCAAATGGTGGTGGTGCTTTTGGTGCCACATTAAATCTCAGCACAAACGAGTTCAACAAAAATGCTTATGTTGAACTGAACAATAGTTATGGTTCTTTCAACACCTGGAAAAATACATTGAAAGCAGGTACAGGTTTGATCAACGATCATTTTACTATTGATGCAAGGTTGAGTCGCATTTCTACTGATGGTTATATCGACAGGGCCTCCAGTGATCTAAAATCATTTTACGTTTCCGGGGCATACATTTCTAAGAAATCAACCTTACGATTAAATATCTTTTCAGGCACAGAAAAAACTTACCAGTCATGGTATGGAATTGATTCAGCTACGCTTTCTACTAACAGGACCTTCAATCCTGCAGGAACAGAAAAGCCGGGTACACCCTACGATAATCAAACTGATAATTACCAACAGGATCATTACCAATTATTCTTCAATCACAAATTAAATAATAGCTGGTCATTCAACACAGCAGCTTTTCTTGTGAATGGTACCGGTTATTATGAACAATACAGGGATGATGAAAGTTTTGGTGATTACAACATCACTGACCCCGTTATCGGCGGAACAACCGTAACAGAAACTGATCTCATCAGGCAATTGTGGCTCGACAATTCTTATTACGGGCAAATCGCTTCATTGCATTATAAAAAACCGGGTACTGAATTTACATTAGGTGGAGGATGGAATACTTACGACGGTCAACATTTTGGAAGCGTGATATGGGCAGAGACCGGTTTCCCAAAAGATCATTCATGGTATGATCTTCCTGCAATAAAAAAGGATATTAATGTTTATACAAAATGGCAGCAACAGGTTGCAACAGGCCTTGAAATATTTGCTGATTTACAATACAGGAAAGTAAATTATAAGGCTAATGGTTTCCGGGATAACCCACATGTTACGGTTAACAGGAATTTCAATTTCTTGAATCCGAAAGCTGGTATCAGTTATTCAAAAAAAGGATGGACAGCTTTTACCAGTTATGCACTCGGACAAAAAGAACCGAACAGGGATGATTTTGAAGCCGGCATCACCACTCAGCCACAACGTGAGCAGCTGCACGATATAGAAGCAGGTATTGAGAAAAGAACAACAGGCTTTTTATTCGCTGCTAATCTTTATTACATGATCTATAAAGATCAATTGGTGTTGACAGGTAAGATAAATGATGTTGGTGCTTATACAAGAACGAATGTACCTAACAGCTTCAGGAGAGGAATTGAATTACAACTGGCAAAACGTTTTACCCACTGGCTGAACATCGGCAGCAATCTTACACTCAGCCAGAATAAGATTAAAAATTTTACAGAGTTTATTGATGATTATGATAATGGTGGCCAGATTGAAGTGCAACATTCCAATAAAGACATAGCATTTTCTCCAGCTTTGATCGGAGGTTTGAGTATTGATATAATTCCTGCTAAACACATTACGCTTTCATTCAACAGTAAATATGTGAGCAGGCAATATTTAGATAATACGCAGGAGAAAAGAAAAAGCCTTGACCCTTTCTTTGTACAGGATGCAAAACTGAGCATCACCGTTCCTAATAAATTGTTCAACAACGTAAACATTATCTTCCAGGCAAATAATGTTTTCAATGCACTATACGAGCCGAATGGTTACACCTTTAGTTATTTCTATAACAATGAATACACCACGGAGAATTATTATTTCCCCGTAGCAGGGAGAAACTATATGGTGGGACTTAACATTAAACTATAGAATAAAGAAAGGCATCACTTAAAAAGAATGCCTTTCTTCTCTTTTCTTAATTCTTACACCTTATTTCTTCTTCGGATGCACAAACTTCATTTCATCAATAATGTTCTGTGCTCCGGCAAACTTGTCTATGATAAAAGCAACATAACGAATATCAACCATGATGTTCCGGCAGATGTCTTTATCATAATAAATATCGCTCATCGTTCCTTCCCATACCCTGTCGAAGTTTAATCCAACAAGATTGCCATAAGCATCTAAAGCCGGGCTACCGGAGTTTCCTCCTGTGGTGTGATTGGTTGCAATAAAACAAACCGGTTGTTTACCATTTACACCATAGCGCCCAAAATCTTTTTTATTGTACAGATCTATCAGCTTTGCAGGAAGATCAAACTCATAATCACCAGGAACATATTTTTCTATTACACCATCCAGGTAAGTGTACATCCCATATTTTACTGCATCTTTTGGCTCATATCCTTTTGCTTTTCCATAAGTAACCCTGAGTGTACTGTTAGCATCGGGATAAAATTTCTTTTCTTTAAATACTTCCATTTGTGCAGCCATATATTGTCTTTGCAAAGCATTCAACTGGTTTTGTACTTCGGTGAGTTGCTGGTTTACAGAAGTGGTTTGCGTTGATTGCAATGACTGGAACAATTGCATCCCAATATCATTTTTTATTGCTTCACTATATTGCGATGGCCCCATTCTCAATATCGCAAACACGTGTGCAGAGTCATCCAATACAGAAGTATTATAAAGATGTGCTGCCGCAGCAGCATAATCATTATTGTGATCCTGCAATAGTCTAGATAAGGCAGGTACAGCCGTGGCTGTTTTCTGATCATTCACAAACATCTGCATTAACGAAACAAACAAACGCTGATCAACTGATACATTGTATTCATGGTAAATATCCCGCAATGCATCAATTGCTTTCTGAGCCGATGTATCATAACCTGCAGCACCATTCCTGTCATAAGCACTTTGCACACGGTTGAGCCTGGTGGCAACTGTAAAAAATTCAACCCTTGGAATTATCTCGTTATAATAATCCCTGGAATAACCAAGTGGCCGAAGTTTTGCGTATGCAGATTCAAGTTCTGCTAAAAGGTTACCATACTTCGCTTTCCATGCAGTATTTGCATTCACCCTCTTTTGAAATTCCGCTTCATAAGCCTTCTTTTTATTTACCGCATCCTTAGAAGTTAACCCAAGTATTTCACCCTGCCATTTCTTATAGGCATTGCTGATGCTTGCATACTTTGCTGCATACTGAATTTTGATCTGCTCATCATTACGCATGGCATCATCCAATATACCCAGTGCTGTTTTCCTGATACCGATCTTAGCTGGATCATTCACATTCACGATCTGCTCAATTGCTGCAGAATGTAAATACTGATAAGTTCTTCCCGGGAAGCCGAATACCATGGTGAAATCATTCTCACTTACGCCATTCAATGAAATATTCAATGAGCGTTTGGGTTTATATGGAACATTGTCTTTTGAGTAAGCAGCTGGCCGGTTGTTTTTATCTGCATATATCCTGAACAAAGAAAAATCACCAGTATGTCTTGGCCACATCCAGTTATCGGTATCCTTACCGAAATTGCCGATAGATGAAGGTGGTGCACCTACCAATCGAACATCTTTATACACTTCAGTTACAAACAGGTAATATTTATTTCCTTCGAAGAAAGGACGAATGATCATATCCTGGTATGCTTCTTTTTTCACCGTCTTTCTTAACTCAGCTATATTCTTATCAACGAGTGATTGTCTTTCTTTATCACCCAGCTTATCACTCACATTTTTCAACACCTGGGTGGTAACATCATCTATCCTGATGATAAATGTTGCTGTAAGTCCGGCATTTGGCAACTCTTCTGCGTGGTTTCTTGCCCAGAAACCATCCCGTATATAATTATTCTGAAGCGAAGAATGATTCTGGATATTATCAAATCCACAATGGTGATTGGTTAACAACAATCCTTTGCCTGATATTACTTCCGCTGTACAAAAACCGCCAAAACTTACGATGGCATCTTTCAAGCTTCCTTTGTTAATGCTATAGATATCGGAAGCCTTGATCTTCATGCCCTGTTTCTTCATATCAGCCTCATTCAGCGTTTGAAGCAGTTGGGGAAGCCACATACCTTCATCTGCAAAAACAGTTAATCTTAACAGGGTAAAAGCGATCAATAATAAACCAGTACGGAAAATACTTTTCATATGCAACAAAATTGAGCTGCAAAGTTAAGTTGCAACAACGATGAAATGGGTTTGAAAACCAGGTTTTATGCACTATCTGGCCAGAACAGCCGCTTTGGCTGAGTTCTTGCACAGGGTTTAGAAACAAAATATACCATATGCGTACATTGTTAAGGCCGTTGCTGGTGCTATGTGCTTCAGCAACTTTAATCATTGCTTCCTGCAGCAATGCAAAATCAAATCCCGAGGAAGAAGCAGCCATCAGTGCTATGGATTCTACTGCTCAGGCTGTGGAAGACAGTACCGAGCTTTTAAAAGAACAAACCAGGAAGGTGGAAGAATCCCTTGAAAAACTCAACAAAGAATTTGAAACCTCAACAGACACAAAAACCAATTAGTATGAAACAGCAATTTTCGATACTCACTATCGCAATAATAATATTCGGTGCGGTAGCTTTTTCCAGCTTCCAGAACGGTAAGGAAAATAAAGGAAAGGGAAATAAAGAGCAGGCCGATAAACAGGATAAGAACCAGGGAAAGGACAAGGATAAAGGCAATAAAGACGGCGACAAGGGTAACGGTAAAGGCCAGGACAAGAACGATAAGAAAGACAATGGCAATAACGGCAAGGATAATGGTAAGGATAAAGACAAGGATAGAGGAAACGATGACAAAGACAATGGCAATAATGGTAAATACAAAATGAAAGACGGTTTCAAATGGGATAATGAAACCTTCCGTGATCGTGACAAGTTTGTAAAGAACCAGGATAAAGTTACTATTTGCCATAAAGCAAACAGGGACAATGAACCTGCTGTTACCATCCGTGTTTCTGAGAACGCTTTAAAAGCACACATGAATCATGGTGATGTAATGGGTGAATGTACCAATGTGAACAATGGCACTTTCAGTGATATCTTCATTAAGAGAAGAACAGATTATATCACCACTCTACAGGACAGCTACGAGCAGGTTTCTTATAGCCGCAGCATTCTTGATTATGCAATGGAAAGACTTACAGGAACACGTACACAGTTAGTTACCTTGCAAAACAATAATGCCCCTGCTGCGGATATTGAACGTAAACGTGTACTGGTAGTTGATCTTGAGCAGAACGTATCATTGCTTGAAAGACTTATTGGTGTTACAGCAAATCTTGTTGCAAATAAGTTGATGAATTAGTGTTGTGAACATAAAGATTTTAAAAGACAGCCAGTTGGCTGTCTTTTTTTATTCGCTTTTTTGAAGGTAATAAGGGGTGAGCCAGCCGAAGAAAATACTTAAACGGTTTTAGCGTAAGTTCTGGGATTCTTATCTTGCTAAACAAATGATATTCATGAAAAGATTTTTTCTTTTGCTCACACTTGCCATCCTGGTATTTGGTTGCAACCCAATGCAAAAAACTATTGGCGGATCTAAACAGGAAATAATAAAGTTGATGCATAAATCTGCCAACGACTGGAATAATGCAAACCTTGATGCCTTTATGTCGTTGTACGATACAGCTTCGACCTTTATGTTTTCAACAGGCCCGGTGGGTCTTGGTAAAATGAGAGCAAATTATGAAAGCGGATTTTTTAAAGACGGCAAACCCATTCAGCAGCTCCGTTTTGAAGATATTGAGGTCCGTTCATTGGGTGCAGATTATGCATTACTCACCGGCAAGTTTATACTATCCGGCAATAATCTCGATGATCGTAAAGGAATATATACGTTAGTATTTGTAAGAAGAAGTTCAGGATGGAAGATATTACATGATCATTCTTCATGATAGATCCTAAAGATAAAATAAATCAGCTTTTTACTTTACGCATCCATGTTTTGCTTCCCCATTTAATAATAGCTTTTGCAGGATCATACGTGCCGTAATTATTATTTTCTAAAGAGTAGATAGCATTGGTAGTATAAAAATAACCGTTCAGTTTCTGTGAACCATTATCCATTACCAGCCTGGTTTCTGTTTGTATAATGTTGATCTGCTTTGCGACATCACCTTCTTCATACCACACACCTGAAATGTTTGGATAAGGGAAAACAGATTTTGTCCAGGTTCTGTCTGCCCATCTCAATGTCTGGTGATTGGCAGATAACATAGCATTGCGATTCCAGTCTTTCGCGAAAACTTCTATTGAATTTTTGAAATACCCATTTGAAGTTTCTTTGCCAGAGAGGAAAACAAGGTCTCTGTCGTTTTGTACAATATAACAAGGGGCATCTTTCTTATCATCCTCATACCACGTTCCTGCAATATCGGGCACTTTCTCATCACCAATCTTTCCTTTCTTCATGGTTGTACAACCAGTGATGGCAGCACCAACAATTAATATTGCAATCAGTTTTTTCATACAATTATTGGGGAAACTTTTCTTTCCATTCCGTTACACCGCCAGCCATGTTAGCTGTATTGGTAAATCCAAGATGTTCCAGTATTAGGCAGGCCATTGCACTTCGTTGGCCGCTTTTACAGTAACAGATCACCTCTTCATTCTTCAGGTGTTCAATTTCTTCAATATCCATATCCTGCAAACGACGAAGGCGGTAATGTGTTCCGCCAATATTAAACTCCTGGCGTTCGTTATCTTCTCGTACATCGAGCAGGTTCAGTTCGTTCCCTTCATCCATTCGCTTCTTCACTTCTTCTACATATATTGTTCTCATGCAGTATTTCTATTTTTATAAAGGAGGATTAACAGTTGATGTATCTCTTGTAACAGGTTCTGCCGGTTCTGATGGTGCCGGTTTCGATACTGTAACGTACAGGTCAAGCAATTGACCAGGCCTTATCTTATTCTGAACACGTTGACCAGGTGTTGGCTCTGAATACTGGGGTGGATTAGTTTTGTATACAAAGGCTTCATCATTATTCTGCATATCAGAAGGAACAATGGCCCCGATATTTATGTTCATCGACATCAGGTAAGATTTTGCTTCTCCCAATGTCATCCCAATGATGTTACCTGGTACATTCATTTCAGCGGTACCTAATCCACTACCCAACACAAAACTAATGGTACTACCCATTGGAACTTTCGTGTTTGCTGCGATAGGATTTCCATTGTACAATTGTTCTAATACCGAATTTTTGGCTATGTCTGGTTTGTATAATGTATCACCCAGTTTTAATCCAAGGCTTTGCAACATCATCTCTGCACTTCTGAAAGAGAAACCCACCATATTCGGAACGGTAGTCAAAGGTGGTACGGCCCTGTTGATGGTAAGATAGATGGTTCTGTTGGCTTTGACAGTTGCATCTGGTTCTGGTGATTGCCTGATAACGGAAAGCCTTACTGCCGTATCTACGTAAACAGAATCCTGGATCTCTACTTCAAATCCTTTGGCTTCCAGCACCTGGATAGCCTGGTCTACATGCTGACCCATAACACCCGGTACTTTTTCGTACTCATTGTGCTTGGTTAGCCAACCCATGATGGCAAAAAAGAAAAGAACAAAAAGCAATAGTAATAATACTACTGCAAGAATATTGATCCAGAGAGGCCTTGTGGTTATGAATTTGAACACTCGTTTAATTTTCGGTTTACAATGTTACGCATCTATTGCCAGCATTCTTCTACAACAGCTGTGTAAAAATCTTTTAAAGTCCAGCCCATTGCTTTTACCTGCTGTGGAATAATACTGGCATCACTCTGGCCAGGAACGGTATTCACTTCTAACATATAAGGTTCACCGGCTTCTTCACTATAAATAAAATCTATACGTACAATTCCCCTGCAGTTAAGTAATTCGTAGGCTTTTTTTGCTGCTAATCTCACTTTTACCGCAACAGCTTCATCCACCTGTGCAGGTGTGATCTCATCACTCAGTCCCTGGTATTTTGCTTCGTAATCGAAGAATTCCTTTTTGGTGATCACTTCTGTGATTGGCAGCGTAATGATCTCACCTTTTGTTTTAAAGACACCGATGGTGAATTCTCTTCCTTTGATAAATTCCTCTATCAATACCTGGTCATCCTCTTTAAAAGCTTTTGCAATGGCTTCATCCAACTGGTCGGCTTCATTTACTTTACTCATGCCAATGCTGCTGCCGCCATTATTTGGTTTTACAAATACCGGCAATTGCAATTGGGTGAGCACCGAAGATGCTGCTACAGGTGTATGCTTAAAAAGATGTAATGATTTGGCCACTTTTATACCGGCAAAAGCTGCTACGGCAACGGTGTATCGTTTATTGAAGGTGAGTGCAGAGGTAGCAGCATCACAACTGGTGTAAGGCAGGTTGAGCATATCAAAATATCCCTGCAATTTTCCATCTTCACCTGGTGTGCCGTGAATACACATCAGCACTGCATCGAAATTTATGTTGTGACCATTGGCCTGTATAGAGAAGTCGTCTTTGTTTACTGCAGAACGTTGCCCGTCTTCTGCTTCATAGATCCAACCAGAGGGATTGATATCGATTTTATAAACATCAAATTTTTCACGGTCAAGATTATTTCCTACGGTGATGGCACTTTTGTAACTGATCTCGGCTTCACCACTATATCCACCTGTAACCAGGGCTATTCTTTTTTTCATGTAAGCAACTTATATGGCAAAGAAAATGATTTTTGTGAAGTCAGCTGCAGGAATACTATTTCGCTGAAGTTGCGTCGCACTCTTGTGCTTTGCGAAAGTTAGTGAGCAACAGGCCGTCTATCACAAACGGGGTAATGCCGATACACAAAATCAGGCTTTATTTCCTGTAGCCTGGTTATGGCAGCTTTATCTGTTGGATTGATCAGGTATGCTATAATCATTTTATCGGTGAACATTTTGCCATGTTCATTAGCCATCACCAGTTCGAGGTTGTATGCCCCATTTTCTTTTATTATTTTTCCAATGGATGAGCCCTTGCAGAGTACGTCACCTTTAGCTACGGAAACTTCACTACAGTTGGCATATGCAACAATAAAACCTTCCATTGTCTTTACCAGCACCGCTATTTCACCACTAAGGTTCACCACACTTACAACTATTCCATCGCCAATGGAGAGCACCATTTCGTCTTTGGCTTCAATAGTAATTGATTCATCAGAACCTGAATGGCATATTTTATTGCATGCTGCCTTTTCATAGACTGCTCCATTTCTTACCGCTATATTATCTAACTGTAGCAATACCTTTCTTTCCTGGGCTAACAAAGCGCTGCCAATAATGATACAAGCGACAAATAATAGTGCTTTCATCTTTTAAATTTAAAAGAAAAAAGTAAAGCAGCCAAAGTACTGGCGTACGGCTGTCAAACTTTTCCAAAGTTTGGAACTTTGGAAAAGTTGCTACACGCTGACTATGTTGAAACGGCATTTCATTTTTGCCTGCAAAAAATCCCTCTGTTCGCTTTGCGTTCCAACCTCACGCATAATTTTAGTTTCACCTCCCTGCTAAAGGCTCAACAATCAATCTCACAATATTCTCCTGCGGTTAAAACTCGCTCACCTCTACACACAAAAAAGGTGAAGAAACCTACGGAGCCTCTTCACCTTTTAAATCTTTCGCGGGAAATATCACCCACTTATCAGATGCTGCTTTCGCAACAAGTGTCATAAAGTTATAACCTGTTTTTTACCCTTGCAAGCTTTTCGCAAACAAAAGTTCTGCACACTTATATATGCATCATTTCCTTCTTAGCCAGTAACTGGTCTACTGTTTCCTGGTACATCTCATCAGGTACACAACAATCTACCGGGCAAACAGCTGCACATTGTGGTTCTTCATGAAAACCCTGGCATTCTGTGCATTTATTGGGAGTGATATAATAAACATCCGTAGCAATCGGTGCCATTTTTTCATTGGCATCCACCACTGTTCCATCCATTAAGGTATAAGAACCCTTAACTGTTGTTCCATCGGCCATGGCCCATTCTACTCCACCTTCGTAGATAGCATTATTAGGACATTCAGGTTCACATGCTCCGCAATTGATACATTCGTCAGTTATTTTGATCGCCATATAAAAAATGGTTTTTTGGTTGAGGATATATTTGCATTTCAAAAATAAGGTTAGCAGCTGAAATGTCCACGTAAATTTTGCCTAAGCAGATGTTTCACAGCCGTTACAGCCGACCTTTGACAAACAAACGAAAGGATGATATTACAAGAACGAATTCAGCTGCTGACAAAGCTGGGAGATTATCTAACAGAAAATACTGACGAATATCAGGCTGTAAAAGAAAAAGCATTCAGGGAAAATGCCTGGTTCATTCCTGAGTTCATTGAACTTTCCTCTAAGAATATCGCCTGGTTGTTTCTAAGGAAAGATGCACTCACTAACTGGGCAAATAGCTACTCGATAAAAGATATACCCAACGAACAAAAGAATGTGGGGGTGGTGATGGCAGGAAATATTCCTTTGGTAGGATTTCATGACCTTTTGTGTGTGTTCATTTCCGGACATAAGATCACTATCAAAACTTCCTCAAAAGATGAGATACTGATAAAACACCTGGTGAATAAACTGGTTGAATGGAATGCATCAGTGAGTAGTGTGATAACTTTTTCTGAACAGTTAAAAGGTTGTGATGCCTATATTGCCACAGGAAGCAACAATACCAGCAGGTATTTTGAATATTATTTTGGTAAATACCCGCACATCATTCGTTACAACAGAACATCTGTAGCCATTCTTGATGGCAGTGAAAGCGAGGAAGCATTAGACCTGCTGGCAGACGATATATCAGTGTATTTTGGTTTGGGCTGCAGGAATGTGACCAAACTGTATGTACCTAAGGAGTATGATTTTGTGCCGCTGATCAATGCTTTAAAAAAGTACAACCATTTCCCTGATCATCATAAGTACAAGCACAACTACGACTACCATCTTGCATTGCTGATGATGAGTAATAAATTTTATATGACAGATGGTGCTACGATACTCACCGAAAATCCTTCACCATTTACCCCGGTAAGCCAGGTGCATTACGAGTTTTACGACGATAAAGATGTAGTGACGAGTCAGCTAAAAGAAAGTAAAGATGTTCAGGCCATCGTTGGTCATGGTTTTATTGCTTTCGGGCAGGCACAACAACCATCGCTATACGATTATGCTGATGGTGTTGATACCATGGCTTTCCTGCTGAGCTTATAACAAATTGTTTGTAAGATGATAAGCGTTCTGAACGTTCAAAGGTGTGAAACAACCGGTGCATCATAAAAGTGCCGGAGCTCGCTAAATAATTCATTTAACCTCTTTTAACATTGCAGTAATTTTTACAGTGATTAAATTTGGATCGATGCAATTACGACAGGTTCCTGACTTTTTGGGAAGACCGGAACCTCGAAACAAGCAAGGGCATATATTTTGACACAATAATTGAACTTAAATTTTACCCTACATGAATGTAAAGAATGTTTTAGCCGTAGTGGCCATCAGTGCCTCTACAGCCATTGCAAGTGTCTGGGGTTTTAGCAAGATCCAGGAGAGCAGGTACGAAGGTTTACAACAGGAGGGAAAACTTCCTGTGAACTACGCTAATTTCTTTGATGACAAGAATTCACCCACACCAGTGGTTGATTTTACACCTGCTGCCACTTCAGCTACTCCAGCGGTGGTGCATATTAAAACGATCACCAAAGCCAAACAAGGAGGTACTGCACAAAGACAAAGGAACCCGTTCAGTGATCTTTTCGGAGATGATATGTTCGATGATTTTTTTGGTGGACCCAGGGTATATTCTACTCCTGAACAAAAAGCCAGTGGCAGTGGTGTGATCTATACAGCAGACGGATATATCATCACCAACAACCACGTAGTAGCTGGTGCAGACGAAATAAATGTTACACTTAAAAATCGTAAGACCTATAAGGCTACTGTTATTGGTACCGATCCAAGCAGTGACCTTGCCGTAATAAAGATCGATGCAAAAAATCTCCCGTATGTTGTTTGGGGTAACAGCGATGAAGTGAAACTGGGCCAGTGGGTACTGGCAATCGGTTACCCGTTAAACCTTGATGTAACGGTTACAGCAGGAATTGTGAGTGCTAAGTCAAGATCGATTGGTATCAACGAAAGACAAAGTGATCGTCCTGTTGAATCATTTATTCAAACTGATGCTGCTGTTAACCAGGGTAACAGTGGTGGTGCATTGATAGATACCGATGGAGAACTGATCGGTATTAACTCAGCCATAGCTTCTCCTACCGGCACCTATGCAGGTTACTCTTATGCCATACCAGTGAACATTGTTAGAAAAGTAGTTGGTGATATCGTTAAATACGGAACTGTGCAGAGAGCCTATATCGGCATCTCTTACCCGAGAGAAGGATTAACTGACGAACAGAAGCAAAGCCAGGGTATTAAAGATGTAGAGAACGGTGTGTTTGTGATGGAAGTTTCTGAAGACGGTTCAGCTAAACTGGCAGGTTTGAAGAAAGGTGATATACTTACCAAAGTAAATGGTGTTGTTGTTACCAGTGGACCTGAAATGGTTGAGCAGGTGGCCAGGTACAAACCGGGCGATAAGATCAGCATCACCTATTTAAGGGATGGCAAAGAAACAACAGCCAATATCACGCTCAAGAACAGGGCAGGCAATTTTGATATTGTGAAATCAGAATCTGCCATTGAAAAACTGGGTGGTCAACTGGCTACTGTTGATGCGGCACTTGCCAAGAAAAACAATATTGATGGTGGTGTATCGGTGAAGACAAAGGGATCCGGTGGAGCACTTGCCAATTCAAGAATACAGGAAGGTTTTATTATAACCTCTGTTAATGGCAAGCCGGTAAAAACGGTTGAAGACCTGGCTGCAGCACTAAAAACAGTGAAGGGCACAGCTTTCTTTGAAGGTATTTATCCTGGTTTCCCTGATGAAACCTACAGGTATCCTGTAAGCATTGCAGGAGAATAATAATATTGATGTTCATTTAGATAAAGGCCCGTAGTACTTGCTACGGGCTTTTTGTTGTTACAACATGCATATAGAAGAACCAGTATATCAACTTCTTAGCCATCTTCTATGTAGCGAATTGCCGATATCAATATACTTTCAGGCGATTTTGTTATAAATAAGAGATGTTAAGGGATGTAAGTTTGTGTTACAGAAGATCAGTAAAATGATCCGCAGCCAAAACTAATTAACGAGACTTAAATAGGTGTTTTTCATAGGTTAGCAACGGCCGACTCTTTTTAGAGACGGCTTTTTTTTTGCCCGCGTGTTGTGTAAAGAATAATTAAACACTGGTTTATGGGAGTGATGGAAAAGTAATCATCCTCTGTTTAATACACAATAATGTTGTTAAGACATTCGGTTGAAAACTGCTTGCAATCTCCCTGTACAGCAACTGCGGTATATCCATTAAGCAAGTAAACAGGAATGACTGCTCCCATCTCCCAATTCAACAGAAACAACCTTTCGGTTCTACATTTTTATGCAGCGATGATCACTGGTGTTTAAACAAGAATACCCTATCGGAAACATTCCATTAGACTAAGAAAATTCTATTCAGAAAATGTATCTGAAAAACAAGGCATTGAATTAATACTGTCGCTGCGACTTGTTTCAGTTATTAAATCTGGCACAGCTAGTGATTTAAAGGATTGTTAACAGCAGGGCAGCGGACTTACTGAGATGCTTTTGCTGTGTTTCTTCTTTACACAAAAAATATCTGTATGAAAAATCTATACTTATCGATTGCAGCTGTGATGCTTTTCTCAGCCTGCAGTAAAAAAGATGAGGTGGTTGTAGTTACACCTCCTGCACCCCGTATTACAGAAGCACTACCGGCCATTATTACTTCAGACTTAACGCTGGATGCCGGTAAAGACTATAGCCTCACTGGCCAGGTGTATGTAAAAAACAATGCATCGCTAACGATACCTGCAGGGGTTACTGTCTTTGTAACCAAGACAGACGATATCAACAGTAAAAGTTCACTGGTGATCACCAGGGGTTCAAAATTATTTGTAAATGGCACTGCAGATAAGCCTGTTGTTTTTACTTCTGCTGCTACCACAAAAGCTCCGGGCGACTGGGGTGCGATCGTTATTCTGGGTAACGCACCTACAAATATCGGTTCGGGTAATGCAGAAGGTTTACCAATGTCTGACGACACCAAATATGGTGGTACCATTAGTAATGACAACTCGGGTTCTATCAGTTATTTAAGACTGGAATATGCCGGTGGCATCAACCCTGCTGCAGAAGAAGAATGGGGCATCGATAAAGTAAGTGGACTCAGTTTAAGAAGTGTGGGTTCAGGTACTACTATAGACCATGTAATGGTAAGCCATTCACGTGATGATGGATTCCAGTTTGTAGGCGGAACAGTAAATGTTACGCACCTGGTTGCTTATAATAATGGTGATGATGATTATGATTTTGATTACGGTTATACAGGCAGGATGCAGTTCCTGATCTCGTATCGCAGCGAATTATCTTCTACGCATGCACTAAGAGCAAATGCAGTGGAAAGTTATAACGATGCAGTGCCTACCACCAACACACCACTTACAAGACCTGTTATCTCGAATATGACCATCATAGGACCGCAGGGAATGGAAAGCACAGCTACCAACCTGAACCAGGGCGTGTATCTCCGAAAAGGCACGAGGCTGGTGATGGAAAACTCTTTGATAGCAGAGTACCCGAAAGGAGGATTAATGGTTTGCCCGAAAACAAGGATACCACTGATGCAAAACACCGGCACCATATTCAGGCATAATATCGTACAGAGTGACAGTACAGTGAAAGCTTTCAGCTACGACCGTGGCTGGGATCCTGCAGGATTCTATGGAGTACTGGCAGACCCTGAGTTAAAAGATTTTTCACTGAACAGTGTAAATCAAAACCAGCTGATCACATCATCTGCCGAGCTTGGTCTTGCAGCAATGTATAATAGCAATGGGCCTGATCTTACACCATTGGCAAATTCGCCTGCATTAACAGGTGCCAGTTTTTCAGACGCAGACATGTCAGGTTTTACAGTGGTAAACTACAGGGGTGCCATTGGTAATTCGAACTGGGCTGCAGCGGGTAAGTGGGTAGTATGGAAATAATTTTAATCTGCTATTTTTCTAAAGGGCCGTTAGTAAAGACGGCCCTTTATTATTGGGATTATTGCAGCAAGGTTGAATTCACTTCAGGTGTGACCGACGAACGTAGCGATTATCTGGACCCAAACAATGATCCGCGGCAGTATTATGAGCGTTATAACTTCTGTCAGCACTTCATCATCGCAATAACTTTTCTACTTCCGCCTTAATGCTTCCATCCTGAAAATAACGGTAAAGGTTTTTACCGGGACAGGTGGTTTGACTGGAATGATCTTTATGCGTGGCAAGTGTTTCAACAGGTATCTTGTACTTTTTACTTACATGTGCGATCAATGCAATGAGCGATGAGCGTTGCTCCTGCGACACTTCCTGTTCTTCCAGGTTACCAAGGCAACAGATGAGTAAATGCCCCGCAGGATCATACTCTGTATTGGTCTCTCCTACCGTATTTACATTTCTTCCCTCGTATATGGTACCGTTGGGTGCAATAAGAAAATGATAAGGTATGTCTGCCCAGTTACGGTCTGGCCCCATCCCCCATTTTTGTATGTTGTGTATCTTCTTTGCTGCGTCGGTGGTTGGTAACAACTTTGTTCCTTCGTGGTGTACGGTTATTCTTACCGGTGTATGTTGTTTATATGGTTTGGGCGCTGCTGCATCCCATCCGCTTCGGGGTATGATGGTGACAGCAGCATCACGTCCGCCCGCTTTACGAGCAGTATGACATGAAAGGCAGGATAACAGTAATATGAATGCAAGGGCTTTGCCACAGTGCGTAAGTAGCATGAAGCTATGTTGGATGAATGTGTTGTTGAGGGTTGGAATTTGCATGGTGTTGAATTGGTGCTAATGTACGGATGATAAAAGAATAAAAGTTTATTGCATTCTATCATTGCTCTATTGCGGTTGATGCTGTTTTGAACCATCAGGATTCAGGTAATTCATGCTGTATCGTAAAGGCAAGGTGCCGTGGTGAAAAAGAGAGGGCAATATCTAAATCCGGCAGCCAATTTGCAATCTTACCGCCATGAATAAACCCGTTACGCAAAATGCTACGATGCAGCAGGTGGCCCGGCTCTCGAAGCTGATGGATAAACAGTTTAGCATACCCGGCACCAACTTTCGTTTTGGACTCGATGGTATTCTTGGCCTGATACCAGGCGTAGGTGATATATCTACCTTTGCTGTTTCCTGCTACCTCATCACGCTGATGGCGAAGAACGGGGCCAGCGGATATGTAATGGCCCGTATGGTACTGAATGTACTGATCGATGCGATTATAGGGTCCATTCCTTTTATCGGCGACATATTTGACTTTGCCTTCAAGGCCAACAGCAAGAACATGCGATTGATGCAGGAGCATTTTGTAGATGGCCGTCACCGTGGTGGCGCATGGAAGGTGATTATACCCATCGTTATCATTTTATTATTGATCCTGGCAGGGGGAATATGGCTTGCATGGAAAGCGGTGAGCAGTTTGTTTTAACAGGAAGGACTCCCGGACCATTTGCGATCTCTTTCACGCAAAGTTGTGATGATGGCCCCTTGTCGTGATTAATGCAGGGAGGGCAGCTTTGCCTATGCGGAGATGCAAAACGCAAAGGAACGCAAAGGGATTATTTGCAGGCAAAGGATGATGATGTTTCTTTAAACACGAAGAAATTGTTAGTTGTTGAATGCTGAGGTTGTAGCAGGGAGGGTGGAGTTTATTTTATTCGAGACCACTAACACAAAGAGACACAAAGGGATTCTTTGCAGGCAAAGAATACAGGAACAACGGCTTTACCCGGTGTAACAACTTTTCCAAAGTTTGACACTTTGGAAAAGTTTAGCGGTGGTCTTTCATTTATACAGAGGTATGTTCAACTGAACAAATAATATCAACACATGTTCTCATTCTGCAGTACAACACCAACACTACTGCTTGTCATCCCGACCTTCGGAGGGATCTCTGAAGTGTATGTAATAAGGTTTCCAAAGTTTAAACGCAAAGAAATTGTAAGCCGTTGAATGTTGAGGTTGTGGCAGGGAGGGCAGGATTTACTTATCCGGGAACACTGAACGCAAAGGGGCGCAAAGGGATTCTTTGCAGGCAAAGAATA
>JAKFCX010000038.1:0-2224 GCA_036676415.1 Chitinophagaceae bacterium | reverse complement strand
GCTTCAAGGTGACCGGCTTCGCTCGGTCATTTTTGGGTGATTGAGCTGTAATAATTCTATTTAACTTTAGTTGCCAGGCTGGACGTTATAAAATATCCCGCCTTCGGCAATACCTGAACGTTGTACGCCACTTTAGAAACACCCGACTATGCGGAACATATCAACGATATTTCGGATTGTAACAATCGCCTTGCTATTTGCAAGTTGTACAAAAGACACGGCTAAACAGCAGCAAGTTCCAGTCGCTAACTTTTCGTATTCTGCATCCGGAAAAGCTTTATACAAGGTCGACTTCGCAGTCATTTCACCATCAACAACTTCAAAATACTTCTGGCATTTTGGTAATGGCGCGACTCTATATGATACTGCGAGTGCGGTGACTCATTATTACGTTACAGACGACCATCAATCCTACAATGTATCAGTAGCGAAATCGAATACTAATGACACTCTGACAAAGACGATAAGCCTTAGTGAAATCGGTACTTTCTCACCACAACAACCGACACCCCTAAGCTTTAAGTATACTGTCACTGCTAGTGCCCCGTACAATGTGATCTTTTTAAACAGTTCTACCAACGCCGTTAACTTCACTTGGAATTTCGGTGACAATACCTCAGCAGCTAGTAATGCAACTTCAATCGTACATACTTATTCCCAAAGCGGAGTATATCAAGTGCGATTAATTGCCACATCGACAAATGGAATTTCCGATACAGCGACAACTACATTGACCCTTACCCTATAAAAAGCACCTACGGCGGCGTACAACATGGTATTGCCAAAACCGGGGCTGACATTATAAAACATCAACAATTAGTTTCGCTTATCATCTTCAGTTCCAGCTTGACAGGTTTCGATGGGCCATTTTTCTGTGTTTGGAGCTTTAGAATTTCTATTTAACTTTAGTTGCCAGGCTGGATGTTAGAAAATATCCCGCCTTCGGCAATACCTGAACGTTGTGTGCAATTAGAAACAACCTCAAGTCGTCGACAAACACAAAAATACCCATGACACAATCTGGCTACAATAACCTGACAGAATTACTTCTAAATGTCATTAGACCACGACCAGGTATGTACTTAGGTACAAATCACATTTCAAAACTGCCTAATCTGATTCTTGGATATGAGTTTAGCGACAGAATTTCAAAGCAAACTCCTGACTTTTACTTTGGAGGCAATGGCTTTCTCACCTGGTATGTTGACACATATAAGCCTCCACAAATGAGTTACTGGCATGACTACTTCTTATCAGAAACCGCAGACGACGAAGTGAAAGCTTTAGACCTATACTTTATCAGGCTCGATGAATATTACGACTGGTATAAAACAAATCATTTAAAATAAATCATTAGTGGAAACCGATACAGACAACAAAGGCCTACAGCAAACAATATTCATCATAAGTATAGTGGTTGTTGCGTTAGGACTTATAATGATTATCACATCAGGGCTTTCAAAACTATTTGAGTTCGATACTTCTTTTCTGCCTCCGACGACAAAACAGCAACCCTTTTTTCTTGTTTTTGTATTCGGAATTGTAGCTCTGTACTTCAGTAGCCGAAATTTAAAGCGATTAAGAAATAAGAATAAACCAATTGACTAATAACTGCACACAACAGTAGTATTGCCAAAAGCTGGGCTGAAGTAATAAACATGAACATTTATTTCGCTGATCAACTTTAGCTTCAGGGTGACCGGCTTCGCTCGGTCATTTTTGGGTGATTGATGTGTAGTAATTCTATTAACTTTAGTTGCCAGGCTGGACGTTATAAAATATCCCGCCTTCGGCAATACCTGAACGTTAGCTGCAATGGTTATTTGGCAAGGAGCATTAAGGGTTGAGTGTCTTATTTTCATTCAGAGACTTTTTGTGGTAAGTGTTAGCGCTGATCGACAGCACAACATGATGACCAAGCGACAAAAACTCTTTTGATCAATACCACAGCAGCTAACAGTGCATTGGCGATATGCCGACTTCAGAATAATTTCTGATCGATGTTAACAACAATGAACTTTTGTAAGAAGGCCGTTTTGAAAGCCACGGCGTAGCCGAGCAACAGTAACACAGACTGACGGCACATCGCCAATGCTTTAAACGTTAGGCGTAATCTATTGACATCACTAATGACAAAACTTCTAGTTTTTTTATCCATCGTATTTTTCTTATGTTCTTGCAGTAGTCCCTTAGAGGAAAAGCATCTCGACGAGAAGGTTTTTTT
>JAKFCX010000037.1:0-57777 GCA_036676415.1 Chitinophagaceae bacterium | reverse complement strand
ACACCGACAGATCCCGGTACATACAAAGTAACACTGAACTTTAAAACCGGTAAATACACAGTTGTAAAACAATAACACCTCTAATTATACCATCATGAAAAAAATATTTCAAATATCCTTAGCACTTGTTTCGGGCATTGTATTCTTTGCCTGTACCAAAGTAAAGGATCTGCCGTACTATCCTGATGGGACGGCTGTTACTTTCACCGCAAATAAAACAACAGTGGCTCCGGCTCCTGCAGATTCAAATAATAATGTGATCACCTTTTCCTGGAGCAGTCCGAAGTACTCTTCTGATTCCGCTTCATGGAAATACATTGTTCAAATAGATACTACCCCAACTTTCGCCACTAAAACGGTTAAAGAGTTTATTGGTACAAGCGGTGGTTCTCTTACAGGAAAAGAGTTGAATAATATCCTGCTCAACTATGGATTAGCATTAGGTGTTGCAAAGGATCTTCATATAAGATTAATCTCTTCTTATGGAAATAATAATGAGCGATATACTTCCAATGTAATAAAGGTATCAGCAACACCTTACAGTGATCCTTCAGTTTTAGCAACACAAAATACTAGTGTTACAGGTACATTGGCAACAGCTTCTCAGCCTTCTAACACCTTCTCATGGACTGGTGCTTTTAATGGCTATAGTGGAAATGTAACCTACACATTGCAATACGATTCTGCCACCAAGAACTTTGCTGCTCCAAAAGAAATGCCTATCGGCACTTCTGTATACAGTAAAGTGATGACACAAGGTGAGATGAATGCTACTGCACTTAACTCAGGAGTGATCGGTGGAAACTTAGGTAAAGTGGAGTATAGAATAAAAGCAACTACTGCACAAGGTGCTGTTACATATTCTAATGTTGTATCAGTAACCATTCAATCTTATATTGCAATAGTAAGATTCTATTTACCTGGAGGCTACCAGGCAGCAACTGGTAATGGAAACGATTGGGATCCAGGTACAGCACCTGAGCTGGTTCGTGACCAGCGTACAGGCCTTTTCAACAACATGTACTATATCTACATTTATCTTCCTGCAAATTCATTCTTTAAAGTTACAGAAGGCCGAAGCTGGACAACCAACTATGGTAAAGGTGCAGCTACAGGTACATTAGCACAAAATGGTGCGGATTTCTCTGTTACAACAGCTGGTGTTTACAGGATCACAATCAATGTAAATACCATGCAGTATGATATTAGAGAAGGAAGAATGGGCTTTGTAGGTGGAGCTGTTGGTGCAGGCTGGACTCCATCAAATGTTTTCCCTAATTACGCTATGGGTTACTCATCAAGGAATTTATTTGTTGGAACAGCAGATTTTACAGCTGATGGATGGAAGATGATCGACAATGACCAATGGAATAACGGAAGTAACTCAGTTGATGAAACAAGAAGCTATGGTTCAAACGGACCTTCAGGAAGCTCACTTGAAGTGAATGGTCCTAATATGCCGAATGCAACTGCTGGAAGACATAGAGTGATCTGGGATGGACGTGATGTTGATAATGTAAAATATCAAATGATGCCTGCAACAGAAATGAGAGTTGTAGGTAATGGTATTACCGGTGTTGCTGACTGGAATCCGGGAGCTTCTCCACAAATGACATGGATGGGCAATGGTGTATGGCAACTTACACTTGCATTAGATGCAAACGAAGAAATCAAATTCCTTGCCGGTAACGATTGGGGTGCTTTTGATTATGAAGACAACAGCGGACAAAGTCAAACCGTTGGCACACCTATGAAAATTCAATTCGATGGTGGTCCAAACTTTAAAACACCAACAGTTGCAGGAACTTACACGATTACATTAAATGAAAGAACACAGACCGTTACTATCAACTAATATCATATGGTAACGATCAGTGAATACCAGAGGCTATCTGTTTTGCAGGTAGCCTCTTTTTTATAACAAACCTCAATCGTTGTTATGAAGCAATTGCAACAGTATCTTCTCTTCGGTCTTTTGTTTTTTAATGTATCGTTTTGTAAAAAATCAGGTCCAATCCCTGATCCAATTCCACCTTCATCTTCCACATTTGCAAAAGGTGCAGATATTGGCTGGCTTACCGAAATGGAAGCTGCGGGAAAAAAATTTTATAACACTACAGGTACAGAACAGGATCTTATTCTCATTTTAAAAAATATCGGAATGAACACCATCCGTTTAAGGGTGTGGGTTGATCCTGTAAATGGATGGAACGGAAAATCAGATGTTGTTGCCAAAGCGGTGAGAGCAAAAAATGCAGGCATGAGAGTAATGATCGATTTTCATTACAGCGATTCATGGGCTGATCCCGGGAAACAATTTAAACCAGCAGCCTGGACTGGTGATATCAATGCTTTAAAAGTTGCTTTAGCAAATCATACAACAGAGGTATTAAATGCTTTAAAAACGGCAGGCGTAACACCAGAATGGGTACAGGTTGGCAATGAAGTAAATGATGGAATGCTATGGCCAGAAGGGAAAGCTTCTACCAATATGAACAACTTTGCTCAACTCGTTAATGCAGGTTATGATGCTTCAAAATCAGTTTTTCCAAACACTAAAGTGATCGTCCATGTTTCAAATGGATGGGATAACAGTTTATTTCGCTGGTTGTTTGATGGCCTGAAGAATAATGGTGGAAAGTTTGACGTAATTGGCATGTCCCTGTATCCTTCTCCTTCTAACTACATCACATTAACAGCTTCTTGCTTCGATAATATGAACGATATGGTAAGTCGTTATAATAAAGAAGTGATGATTGTTGAAGTTGGAATGAGCTGGGATCAACCGGTTGCAGCAAAAGATTTTCTTTCTACGCTTATTATCAAAACAAAAGCTGTGAACAATAACAAGGGACTTGGTGTGTTATACTGGGAGCCTCAGGCTTATGGTAATTGGCAGGGCTATACTTTAGGTGCTTTTGATAATTCCGGTAAGCCAACTATTGCCTTAGATGCATTTAAATAAATTTTATTTTACCAGCTTCAGTAATACTATGAAACATTCGTTGTGTCACTCTCTTGTACGTTTAGTAATACTATTCAGCTTTTTTATCATCGTTGTAGCCGCTAATGCACAAACGAATATCCGTCAGCATATCAACTTTGATGAGGGTTGGAAATTTCATTTTGGTCATGCTGCCGATCCTGCAAAGGATTTCAATTACGGTATTCCCTCTTTGTTTGCAAAATCAGGGAAGACAGATAACACAGCACTTGCAATAAATTTCAACGACAGTGCATGGAGATCATTAGATCTTCCACATGACTGGGCAGTTGAATTGCCGTTCGTCAACGTAAATAATTTTGATGTACAGTCACATGGCTACAAACCTGTTGGTGGTTTATTTCCTGAAACAAGCATAGGTTGGTATCGTAAACATTTTACTGTTGCAGGAAAAGATTCAGGTCATCGATTTCAAATTCAATTCGATGGTGTCTTCAGAAATGCAGATTTTTGGATAAACGGATTTTACCTCGGAAAAAATCAAAGTGGTTATATTGGTGTCGGATACGACATCACCGATTACATCAATTACAATAAGAACAATGTTATTGTAGTAAGAGTTGATGCAACCCAATATGAAGGCTGGTTTTACGAAGGTGCTGGTATTTATCGTCATGTTTGGTTGAACCAGTACAATAATGCCCATATTGTAGACGGAGGTGTGTTTGTTCATTCAACAGTAAAAGGAAATAATGCTTCGGTTCATATTGAAACAACTGTTCAGAATGAAGGACTCAACGCTTCTGCTTATACAGTGTCTTCTTATATCACTGACAGGAATGGAAAAAAACTGGTTCAATCTCCTGAACAGAAAATAATCCTTTCGGTAAATGGAAGATCAACCATCAAACACAAGTTAAGTGTAACAAATCCTGAGCTATGGTCGTTGGAGAATCCATATTTGTACAGGATCGTTTCGCTGATAAAGTATAACGGGAAAGTAATTGATAGCCTTAAGCATCGTTTCGGAATACGAACCGTAGAAATAAAGGCAAATGGTGTTTTTCTCAATGGAAAGTACATTAAACTAAAAGGAACAAATAATCACCAGGATCATGCTGGTGTTGGTGCTGCATTGCCAGATTATCTTCAGTATTATCGTATTCGGTTGCTGAAAGAAATGGGCAGTAATTCTTATCGTGCAAGTCACAATCCACCAACTCCTGAACTCTTGGATGCATGTGACAGTCTTGGTATGCTTGTGATGGATGAAACAAGATTGCTCAACAGTAGTCCTGAATACATGGATCAGTTTGAAAGGCTCATCAAAAGAGATCGCAATCATCCTTCTGTATTCATGTGGAGCATCGGTAACGAAGAGGGATGGATTCAAACCACAACAGTTGGTAAACGGATTGCTCAAACAATGCTGGCCAAACAACTTGAACTCGATCCTACAAGAACATCAACTTATGCAGCTGATCTTCCAAATATATTTCATGGGGTTAATGAAGTGATACCTGTTCGTGGATTTAATTATCGCCAGTATGCTGTGGGTGATTATCATAAATCTCATCCTGATCATCCGATCATCGGAACAGAAATGGGCAGCACCGTTACAACAAGGGGTATTTATGAAAAGGATACTATAAGAGCTTATGTTCCTGACCAGGATATTACAGCTCCATGGTGGGCAAGCACTGCAGAAGAGTGGTGGAGAAGAGCTGCAGACAGTGCTCATTGGTTAGGTGGATATATCTGGACTGGTTTTGATTATCGTGGTGAGCCAACACCTTATCAATGGCCAAATATCTCTTCACATTTTGGTGTAATGGATGTGTGTGGTTTTCCAAAGAACATTTATTACTACTACAAAAGCTGGTGGACTGATGAAGATGTGTTGCACATTTCTCCTCACTGGAACTGGAAAGGAAAAGAAGGTCAGCCAATAGATGTTTGGGTAAATACAAATGCAGACAATGTTGAGTTATTCCTGAATGGAAAAAGTCTTGGTAAAAAAGATATGCCTCGCAACAGCCATTTAAAATGGACTGTAAATTATCAACCTGGAAAATTGGAGGCTATTGCCTATAAAAAAGGTAAAAGACTCACCAAGAAAATCGAAACAACAGGAGAGCCTTTTGAAGTAGTTGTTACACCTTACAAAACAACAATGCTTGCAGATGGTAAAGATGCAACCGTACTAAACATAAGTGTAGTTGATCGTCAGGGAAGAGAAGTGCCTGATGCAAATAACCTGATTCGTTTTGGTTTGAACGGTGATGCAAAGATCATTGGTGTGGGTAACGGAGATCCAAGTTCTCATGAAAGAGATAAGTACAATGATACTGCTGCTCATCGATATCTCTTTAATGGTAAAGCACAGGTGATCATTCTTGCAGGAAAAGCACCAAGCAATATTCATTTTGAAGCGAGAAGTGAAGGTTTATGGACAGGAGCAACAGATATATTCGCTGTTCATCCTTCAGCTCCTGCACAAAATATTAAGGCAACAGCTGTAAAGAAGCAGGTCATTGAAAAAATGATCGGTGCAGATATTTCTTTTTTACCAGAACTGGAAGCAAGAGGAATGAAGTTCTCTGATAAAGGAGTGGAAAAAGATGCCATTGCCATATTGAAAGATCATGGATTTAATTATATCCGTTTAAGAATATTCAATGATCCTGCAGCTGATAGTGGCTATTCTCCAAAGAAAGGTTTTTGTGACCTTGAGAATACAAAGAAGATGGCGAAAAGAGTTAAAGCTGCAGGCATGAAGTTGTTACTTGATTTTCACTACAGCGATTACTGGGCTGATCCTGGTAAGCAATATAAACCTGCTGCATGGAAAGGATTGAGTTTTGAAGTGCTGAAAGATTCCATGTACCAGTACACTAAAAGAGTGATCAGTGAGTTGAAAGCACAAGGCACCACTCCAGATATGGTACAGATCGGTAACGAGATCAATCATGGTATTATCTGGCCTGATGGTCATGTAAACAACAGAGATAGTCTTGCACAGTTACTTATCACAGGAACCAATGCAACTTTAAGTGTTGATCCGAATATCATCATGATGTTGCATGTGGCTTTGGGTGGACAAAATGATGAGTCTGTCTGGTTCATCAGGGATATGATGGCAAGAGGTGTGCAGTTCAATGTAATTGGACAATCATATTATCCAAAATGGCATGGTACATTGGATGATCTCAGAAACAATATGACTGACCTTGTTAAACGATTCGATAAGGATATTATTTTAGTGGAGTACTCACAGGTAAAAAATGAAGTACATGAAATAACATTTGGCTTAGCAAATGACAGAGGAAGAGGAACTTTCATCTGGGAACCTTTAAATACCTGGGAAAGAGTGTTTGATAATTCCGGGAAGTCGAATGAATTTATGTTGGTGTATGATGAGTTGAGTAGAAAGTTTTTGAAGAAATAGTGGGAACGCAGATGACACAGATTAAGCAGATGTTCGCTGAGTTCTTAGCAGCATCGCTGCGACATGTTAGTAGTTGAAGGGAACAAAAATGTTTTTAGCTGCGTAGCTTCGACACACATTCCACAAATGGTCTGAAAAGATGCCATTGTAATTAAAAGATGAAGTGATTGCGACGCAACGAAGCTGCTATAAAAAACTAAAGCTGGTATTATAAACAACCAAACTATTGTATGAACCTTGAATTGATTGACTACCTCATCATCGGCATTTATTTTTTATTTGTTGTAGGTATTGGTTTTCTGCTGAAGCGAAGAATAAAAACCAGCAATGATTTTTTAATGAGCAACAGGAGTATTCCTTTATGGATCACTTCTCTGGCTTTCATCTCTGCCAACCTTGGTGCACAGGAAGTATTGGGAATGGCTGCCAATGGTGCAAAGTATGGATTGTACACGGCACATTTCTATTGGTTAGGTGCTGCTTTTGCCATGGTGTTTCTTGGTATTTATATGATGCCATTTTATTATGGAAGTAAAGCGAGAAGCGTTCCTGAATATTTAAAACTTCGGTTTGATGAAAAAACAAGAACATTCAACGCAATAACATTTGCAGCAATGACTGTTTTTTCATCTGGGGTCTCATTGTATGCTTTGGCAATGCTGATGCAGGTGATATTGGGCTGGGATTTCAACGTCTCAATCTGGGCTGCAGCAGGAATTGTGTTGATCTATACTTATCTCGGTGGATTAACAAGTGCTGTTTACAATGAAGTGCTGCAATTCTTTTTGATTGTGCTTGGTATAGCTCCGCTTGTTTACTTAGGCTTACAACAGGCCGGAGGGTGGGAAGGAATTGTTGCGAACGTTGATGATGCAAAACTGCATCTCTGGAAAGGAATGGATAATGCTGCCAACAATCCAATGGGTGTTGATGCTTTCGGAATGATCTTCGGATTGGGATTTGTACTTGCTTTTGGATATTGGTGTACAGATTTCCTGGTGGTGCAAAGAGCAATGATATCACGCAATTTGAATGAGGCACAAAGAACACCGATCATCGCTGCTGTTCCAAAGATTTTAATGCCGATGATCGTTATTCTTCCTGGTATCATCATTCTTGCATTGCAAACCCAGTCTGCTGCTTTTGATCTTCCGTTAACGCAGAATGGCGAACCAAATTATAATATGGTGTTGCCGAAACTACTTGAACAATTATATCCAAGTGGAATACTCGGAGTTGGTATCACAGCTTTGATCGCTTCTTTTATGAGTGGCATGGCAGGAAATGTTACGGCATTCAATACTGTGTGGACATTTGATATCTACCAGTCACATATCAAACGGAATGCATCAGAAAAACATTACCTGAATGTTGGTAAAGCAACAACTGTTGTTGGTATTCTCATTTCAATAGCCACTGCTTATGTGGCAAGAGGCTTTAATAGTATTATGGACTTGTTACAGCTTGTATTTAGTTTTGTGAATGCACCTTTGTTTGCCACTTTCTTTTTAGGAATGTTCTGGAAAAGAACCACTGGTCATGGTGCATTTTGGGGTTTAGTTTCAGGTACTGCTGCAGCTGCAATCACACATGGATTAACCGTAGCAGAAGGTAAAGGTGGATGGATCGCCAACCTGCATACATTTTATTCCGGTACAGGACAGGCATTCAATATTGCATGGATCGCATTTGTCGTTTGTTTTGTAGTTACCGTTGTAGTTAGTTTAGTTACAAAACCAAAACACAAGGAAGAATTGATTGGGTTGGTTTATAGCTTAACGCCAAAACAACATGATCCTGCAAAACGATGGTATAAAAATCCATTGTGGCTCGGAATCGTTGTGTTGATCATCACTGTTATCTTAAACATCATCTTCTACTAAACTCATTTTATGAATAAAATACTTGACCTGCGATTTGTAATTGGCGTGTTCTTTACAATAGTAGGATTGCTACTCTTGGTTTATAGCTTAACAAGCAGTGGAGAAACTTCTCAATCAATAAATCAGTGGTGTGGGATCGTCTTTGCTGCCTTTGGTGTATTCATGATCATTTTGTCATTCATGAAAGATGCTGATGACGAACTTACAGGTACCGGGCATTGATGTCTTTATATCATCTTTCTAACCAAAGCTGGCGATATAATTGCTTATCAGCTAATAGTTAATACTTATTTTTACTGATACAAAGCTTTGCATGCAATTAGACGATAAGGAATTATTACAGCAGTTTAAACAGCCGGAAACAAAGGAAAAAGCCTTCACTGCTATTATAAAAAAATACCAGGAGAAGCTATATTGGCATGTTCGACGACTAGTGGTCGATCATGATGATGCCAATGATGTACTCCAGAACGTATTTATCAAAGTCTGGAAAGGACTGGAAAACTTTAGAGAAGATAGCCAGCTCTACACCTGGTTATACAGGATCGGCACTAACGAAAGCCTCACTTTTCTCGATCAACAGAAACGAAAAGCCTCAGTTAGTTTCGATGAGGTAGAAGCCGGGTTGAGCAATAAAATCAAAGCGGATGAAGGTTTCGATGCCCAGAAATTAGAGTGGAAACTTCAATTGGCCATTCAGCAACTTCCTGAAAAACAAAGAGCTGTATTCACACTTCGGTATTACGATGAGATGCCTTACGAAGAAATGAGCCGTGTTTTAGACACCAGCGAAGGTGCTTTAAAGGCCAGTTACCATCATGCTGTTAAAAAAATTGAAGACTTTATCAAAAACCATTAAACCAAGTCTATAACTGTATGTCTTATGACCGTTCAATGGAAAACAGAGAAACGATAATAAATGAATTAATGGAAATCAGTCCGGCAATAGCTAATATCAGCCGGTCCAATGTATTTTCCGTACCCCCATCTTATTTTAACAATCTTGCCCAGGAAGTATTAGCAAGGATACAGGTTGAGGATATTTCATTTGGAGTGAAAGATGCTCCTTTCAGTGTGCCAGCGGGTTATTTTGATGGTTTAGCTGGAAGTATTCTTAATAAGATCAATCAGCAGAAAGAACAATCAGTCACAGAAGAATTAGAAGAGCTGGCACCTCTGCTGAACTCAATCAGCAAAGCACCGGTTTATCAAGTACCCGAAGGATATTTTGAAAGTCTTGAGTTAACGATTCCACTAAAACTGGATAAACCTTCTGCAAGAGTCTTCAGCTTTGGTAAAATAGGAAGAACATTGCAATATGCAGTAGCAGCCAGTGTTGCCGGTATACTGATGTTTGGTGCTTATATGTACACCAGCCAAAATACTGAAGGAGATGATATGGTAATCTCTTACGATTCAGCGTTAAACATGAATGTTACAGCAGAACTGGCTGAAACCAATGAACAGGAGATCGCTGCATATTTAAATGAAGTTCCCGGGGTTGGTTATAATGTTACAACAACTCCAACATCAGACGAGATCAATGTAGACGAATATCTTGAGACAGCTTCTGATGACGAGATTAAAGATTACTTAAACGAATACCAAGAAACAGGTATAACAACAACAGGATCATGAAAAAATATATACTTTTCCTAGCGCTATTTATTGGAGTAGGCTACATTTGTTCAGCTCAACCCCAGAGAGGAGAAAAGATTGAAGCGATCAAAGTTGCTTACATCACAAAAGAGTTAAGCCTCACTTCCAGTGAAGCAGAAAAGTTCTGGCCGGTTTATAACGAGTATTTTAAAGAACTCAAGAAAGCCCGTGAAGAGAATAAAAGAGATGAGCTGGCTTTTGAAGAAAGAGCGTTGAATATTCGGAAGAAATACAAGGCTGATTTTAAGAAAATACTGGTCGATGATACCAGAGTGAATAAAGTCTTCGTTATAGATCGAAACTTCAGAGAGATGTTGAGGCGAGAGATGTTGAACAGGCAGAAAAATAAGAAAGGTGCAAGGTTCCAGGAACCACCAGAAGATTAATCAACGATACTTAAATAGGTGTTTTTCATAGGTTAGCAACGGCCGGCTCTTTTCAGGGCAGGCCTTTTATTTATCGCTAAACATTGGCGTCTTAATATCATGATAGAATAAAAATTTCCAACCTTTTTCTCTTCCTTCTTCCCACCACTTTTCACGTAGTTCCTGGGCTCTTTTTCCATTATGATCGTACTTGGCTACAAACTTTCTTTTCATTTGTCCTAATTGTGGGGCTTCATCACCTCCAAAGAAAATTGTTTCACCATTCTCTTCTATCCAGAAAACCTGGTGAAAAGGACTATGGCCTGATGATAATTCATAACTGATATAATCATCGATCCTGCCATTGCCATCTAACCAGACAATATTCTGTGAATCATTCAGCATACTGAACTCTTCTGTTATGAAAGAAGGAGAACTTGTTGAAGTTGCAAACTCCATTTCTTTCTGCTGTACATAATATTTTGCATTAGGAAATGCCAGCGAGAAGTTACCATTGCTGTCTTTATGGCTTACTCCACCTGCATGGTCTTTATGCAGGTGACTCATCAAAACTTTGGTGACCTGCCCAGGCTGAATATTATTTGCTTTAAGATTAGCATGCAACTGCATCTCACCATTTACAGAGAATCCCAGACCTGTATCAATAAGTAAAATATCTTTTGAGGTAATGATTACAAAAGGCTGGACTTCTACCAACAAACTTCCGGTGGCTCGCTGTTGCAGATCATCGGTATCGGAGTTAAAAGGAACAAACACTTTTGTTTTATCAATCGTAAACGATCCTTCTGATAGTGGGATGATCTTCATCCGGCAAATATCTGTGAATCTACCTTAATACCATTTGCCTGTCGGCATCTAAACGAATCAAAATAAATATCAGCATGGTGAACGTGAGAAGTGAAGATCCTCCATAACTGATTAGTGGTAATGGAATACCAATCACCGGTGCAAGTCCGATGGTCATTCCTACATTGATCAACAGGTGTATAAATATCACACTGGCAACGCCATAAGCGTAAACCCTGCTAAATGTGCTTCTCTGTCGCTCTGCTATTACAACTATCCTGAGCAATAGAAAAGCGTAGATACTCAGGAATAGGAAACTGCCTAAAAAACCAAAGCCTTCACCAATGGTGCAGAAGATGAAATCTGTTCGTTGTTCAGGAACGAAATCATACCTCGTCTGTGTTCCTTTTAAAAAACCTTTTCCTGTAAAGCCACCGGAACCAATGGCAATTTTTGACTGGATAACATTGTATTCAGAAGCATTTTGTGGACTACCTTTTTTCTTTGCTCTTTCTTTTTCGAGTTCGGCACGTTTTACAGGGTCTTTGGGGATGTAAGGTTTACCCACCATGCTGTAAATACGATCCACCTGGTAAGGCTTCATCACATTATCCATTACGTATGGTACAGCAAAAACAGAAACGGCAATCGCAAAACCCCAACCAATTATCACCAGGGGTAATAAAAACCTGATTCGTCTGAATTGCCGCCTTAAAAGGAAAAGTATTAATAATGCCAGGAGCGTAAAAACGATGAATAAGGTTTGTGGCGAATAGATCAATGAAAGAATAAGAATTACACCCACAGATGCTCCTGCAATTAATATAAAGGGTGGAAGTCCTTCCCTGTACATCACCAGGAAGAATGCAAAATAAACCAATGCCAAACCTGTTTCATTCTGCATGAGTGTAATTACTGCAGGAGCAATGGCTATGATCGTTGCAATGATCTGGTTTCTTGTCCTTGAGAAATCGGTTTCCTGCCGGCTGATGAATTTAGCTAAAGCCAAAGCGGTAAATACTTTGGTTAACTCTGAAGGCTGCAAACGAAATGCACCTAAAACGATCCATGATTTAGAGCCCTTCACTTCCGTTCCGATGGCTATTGCTGCAATACAAAGTAATATTCCAAAGACGTAAAGCAGATTTGATGTTGCGGTGAAAAACTTACTGTCTGTGAGCAGAATAAAAGTGGCAATTACGGTACAAACTCCAATCCATAGTACCTGCTTGCCATAATCAGTGCTCTGCTTTAAGATTGGTTCAAAAAAATTCTGCCCTTCTTTGTATTCATTGGCAAAGATCATGAGAACTCCAATCATCACAAGAATGATATAGATCCAGATCAGGCTCCAGTCAAATCCTTTTGAAATACTATTTGAATTTCTTTGACGCATTTTCTTAGTCTCTTTTTAGCCTCACCTCGTCAGGCTTGAGCATTGCTTGTTGATTTCTCGTTACTGTATCTTCAGGAACTTTACCGTTTGGTTCTGCTTCAGGATCGTAGGTTGTTTTCTTTTCTACTTTTGGTAGTACCTGGGTTTCATTTTCATCCACCTGCTTTTCCCTTGCATTTCTAACGGAGTCTCTTTTCCTGTACCATCTTTTAATGGCATCAGGTATCAGGTCTGCCGCCGCTATTCTTTCTAACTCAGGTTGTCTTTCTGCAGAGATGGTATCGTTCAGGTATTTTTCTATCATCAACGATGCAATTGGTCCTGCCCATGTACCGCCATAGCCGGAATTTTCTACCACAACCGCAACTGCAATCTGGGGATTTTCCATTGGAGCAAAAGCAACAAACAACGAGTGGTTCTTTTGTTTAACGGGTTTTCCATTGATCACAGTGTAATTCTCTGCTGTACCGGTTTTCGCACACATATTCACGCCCGGAAATTTTGCTCGTGTTGCGGTACCATAAATTGTTACATCATGCATACCCTGGATAACAGAATTATACATCGTATCAGGAATATGTAACGGTGTATGTTTTTTACGATACTTGGCAAGGAAAGCAGTGTCTTCTATTGTTTCGCCCTGCACACTGTCCACAAAATGGGGTGTGTAATAGTATCCTTTGTTAGCGATGATGCACATTGAATTGGCTAGTTGTAATGGAGTAGCAAGCATTCTATCCTGTCCAATTCCAAGTGTGAGGATATTACAACTATTCCACCTGGCAAAACCACCAAAGTCCCTGTTGTACCTTCCGGTATCAGGAATATTTCCCCTGTCTTCACTTGGCAGATCTACTTTTAAACGTACACCTAAACCAAATGCATTCATGTATTCTTTCCATTTGATATAACCAGCCTGTGCATTGGGATAAGTTTTGTTATCTACTGCCATCCTGAAAACATGAACATAATAAGCATTACATGAATTAGCAATGGATAATCGAAGATTTGCAGCATGACCACCACCGGCATGTGTACAACGAACAGGTCTGCCACAGGCATAATAAGCACCACCACAAGGATAACCTGTGCTTGGTGTGATGAGACCTTCATCCAAAGCCACCAAAGCACCTACAGGTTTGAATGTTGAACCAGGTGGATACTGACCTTTAATTGCCCTGTTCAAAAGTGGTTTGGCAGTATCAAGAAACATTCGGCTGAAATTCTTTCTCCTTTCAGAACCGGTCAATAAGTTTGGATCATAACCAGGAGCTGAAGCCATTGCTAAAATGCCCCCTGTTTTTGGATTGATGGCAACAGCACTTCCAAACTTTCCGTTCAGTAATTTTTCTGCCAGTTGCTGCAATTCAATATCGATACTACTGTATAAATTTCTACCGGCGATGGCTGCGGTATCAAATAAACCTTCTTCGTAAGAACCCTGAATCCTGTTCTTATTGTCTTTGATGAGATACTTGATACCTCTTTGTCCCATTAATATTGGCTCATAGGTTTTTTCCAGCCCTGCACGACCTGCATAGTCACCCATCTGATAGAAATAATTCGATTGTTTGATGATGGCTGAATCCACTTCACCAACATAACCAAGAATATGTGCCGCAGCTCTGAATGGATATGCACGAATGGGTCTTTCAGAAAGATCGAAACCTGGAAAGCGATACATATTTTCTTCCAACCTGGCTTGTACAGATGGTGTTACCAAACCTTCAAATACAGATGGACGGTACCTTCCATTCTTTAGTATAGCAGTGATCATTCTTTTGCGAAACTCTGCTGTATCTATTGCGAGAATATTGCAGAGGCTGGTTGTATCTACATTTCTTACCTGGAAAGGAGTGACAGTAAGATCAAACATTGCTACGTTGTCAAGAATGGCTTTTCCTTTCCTGTCGAAGATGATACCACGACTTGGATATACGATCTTCTTATACACAGCATTGTTCATTGCCAGTTCCATGTACTTGTCATTGAACAGCTGGAGATTCATCAGCTGGCCAACGATGAGTAAGAAAACAGCCACAAATATCAACTGGATAATCCTGCTTCGGCTCTGATTATAGACCCTCATAAATAGTTTGCGTGAAAAGTAGATTGTACAGTACAAAATTGATGCTTGAAAGGATAGCTTGCATCAAAGGGCAAATAAAAATTTATTAAAGACCGGGAATGGTGAATGGGAAGTAACAGATTAATAAAGATATGTTGTACAAGAGTGCGACGCAAGGAACGATGAAAAGAGAACTTCAGCAGGCTCAATAAAATCCTAAGCAATATTGGTTCTGTACCTTGCCTTACGGAAGAAAAGCATCTCGGTTAAGAAAATCAGCATCATGCTGATAGCTGTTGTGGCGGTAACTTTTCCAAGGAAGTATAGTATATCTCCAAACTGCAGCCATTCAAGTAAAACCAGGTAGGAGTGATGCATAAAGGTCAGTATCAGCACATATACGAAATATGGAGCCCAACCCATGCTTTTTAAACTTGGTTCTACATAGCTAAGCTCAGTAGTCTCCTGTGGAAGTAGTAATGCAAGCAGGAAAGGTCTTATATAGGCTATGAGTAAACATGGTGCTGCATGTAAACCGGGTGTGCTGGTGAAAAAGTCCATACACAAACCGAAAATGAAAGCCACCATCAATAAAGCAAAACGATTAATACTGAATGGCAGCCACAGAATAAATAAAAAGTACAGGTAAGGCACAATGAACTGGTGTAAAGGCGGAATATTATTCAGCACATAAGCCTGCAACAGCAGGAATAAAATAAACCGCATGATATTTTTAACCAGGTCTGTCATTGATTGGATGTGCTTATTTCTTCTTCCAGTTGTTTTTGTTCGGCATACAGCAGATTATCTACAAGATAAACATATTGAATAGCCGAGAAATTGGTTGCCGGTTTTAGTTTAAGCGTAAAGAAGTTGCTGGATGGGTCTGCTTCAATTCCAGAAACGGTACCAACCATCAATCCAAATGGATAGTTGGATGAATAGGTACTGGTAAGAACCGTATCACCTTTTACCACTTTTGCACTTTTTGGAATATTCTTCAACGTAAGCACCTGTGGATCTTTCCCATTCCATTCAAGGCTTCCTGCGTTATTATCTTTCTTCAACATGCTACTCACCTTGCTGTTACGATGTAAAAGACTCATCACGATGCTGTAATTTTTACTTACTCCTACAACAACACCCACAATGCTATTACCTGGTGCCACAACTGACATTCCTTTTTTTACACCCTGGTCAGATCCTCTTTCAAGTGTGATATAATTTGTTTGAGAGCTGATGGAATTATTGATCACTTTAGCAGGTAACCAGGTGAACTTCCTGATCCTTCCTGTAGTGTCTTTCATCAGGCTGTCTATAAAAAATGTTTTGGTGGTATCTGGTCCGCTGAAATTAGTAACCAGCATGTTTCTTAACGTGTTGTTCTCGTCAACCAGTTTCCTGTTCTCTGCTTTCAGGTGAAAGTAATTTTCTACGCCGCTGTATTGTTTGTCCATCCAACCCGTTGTTTCCATGGAGAGATTGGAGAAAACAGCTTCATGTGTTCTGTTGTATTTTACAAGAATAGCAAGGCACACGATCTGCAATACCAGAAAGATGAGGAAGTTGAGATAACGCCGTATGAATAGAAAGATATTTTTCACTCAGGGTTCAAAATTCAACTAACAATGTCAAATTCCAATAAAAAAATCCCAAATTCCAACAGGATCATCAATATTGGAATTTGGAATTTCGTTGGTTGAGATTCATCATCTCATTATAAAAGGAAACTTACTATAATTTTTCAGGGCTATTCCGGTACCTCGTACCACACTCTTCAGTGGGTCATCAGCAATATGCACAGGTAATTTGATCTTCTGGCTGAGACGTTTGTCTAAGCCTCTCAACAATGCACCACCACCTGTGAGGTACAATCCTCTCCTGTAAATGTCAGAAGCAAGTTCAGGAGGTGTTGTTTCCAAAGCTTTTAATATCGCTTCTTCAATTTTGAAGATACTTTTATCCAAAGCCTCAGCTATTTCCTGGTAACTCACCATGATCTGTTTTGGAATACCGGTAACAAGGTCACGACCATTTACCGGAATATCATCTGGGGCAACATCGAGGTCTTTCATAGCAGCACCGATCTGTATTTTGATCTGCTCTGCTGTTCTTTCACCGATCAATAAGCTGTGGTAGCGACGAAGTGCTTCCATTATATCAGCTGTGAATTCATCACCGGCAATTCTGATTGATTGATCACAAACGATTCCTGCCAATGCTATCACTGTAATACCGGTAGTTCCACCACCAATATCGATAATCATATTACCAACCGGTTCTTCTACATCTATACCAATACCCAAAGCTGCTGCCATAGGCTCATGCAACAGGTAAACTTCTTTTGCTCCTGCTTGTTCAGCACTGTCACGAACAGCTCTTTTCTCAACTTCCGTGATAGAAGAAGGGATACAGATCATCATCCTCCAGCTTGGCGGGAAAAGCGGCTTTTTAGGGTAGATCATTTTGATCATTTCCCTGATCATCAGTTCTGCAGCGTTAAAATCGGCAATAACACCGTCTTTCAGTGGACGAACGGTCCTGATGCTTTCATGCGTTTTTTCGTGCATCATCAATGCCCTTTTACCCACAGCAATCACATGCTTTGGGTTGTTGCGGTCTAATGCCACGATAGAAGGTTCGTTTACGACGATCTCTTCATTATGTATGATGAGGGTGTTAGCGGTACCCAGGTCTATTGCAATATCTTGTGTAAACCAGTTAAATAGTCCCATTTATTATCAAATATTCTTAAGTGTTTTCAATGCCTGCAAAGTGAGTGAATTAAGTTGAATCCACAAAACTTCAAATCGTTGATTTTTCACTAGTTCAGCAAATCTTAAGTGAATGTTTTTTAGCAACCAGCTGTAGTGTTTTTACTGGTCGTTCGTTGTGTCACTCACTTGTACTTCCTGAATCCGTATCAACTTTCCTGCTCAGCAATGCGTAATAATCAAGGTTGATAAATCTTCCATTCTTAATCTCGCATTCCCTGTGTGTTCCTTCTAAATCAAAACCCAATTTCTTTAGCAGTTTGCTGCTGTTTTCATTTCCGCCTTCAACGATAGCCTCTATCCGGTGAAAGTTCATTTTGTTAAAGCCGTAATCCACTATCGCTTGCACTCCTTCACTCATAAAACCTTTCTGCTGAAACTGTGGTAAAAGCCAGAAACCAATTTCTGCTCTCCGGTGTTCTTTTAAACAGTTATTGTAACCACAAGCTCCGATAAATTCTGTCGTCTGCTTTAGGCAAATAGCCCACCAGATACCTGTTTCATTGCTTACAAGATCATTATAAAAATCCATTTGGGCACTGGTGGCTTCATAGCTTTGGTATGAAACACCGTAGTACTTTATCACCTCTGGATTAGATAGTCCTTCATATATCTTTTGCTGGTCAGATGCAACTATCTTCCTCAGCAGGCATCGTTCAGTTTGTATCGTTGGAAAAGTATCAGATGCTAAACTCATAGCCAATATCTTTCCGGTAATACATTCCTTCAAATGAAACCTGTTCTAACACCTTCCTGCTTTTTGAAACTGCATCCTGCAGTGAAACACCATAGGAAGTAACAGCTAATACCCTTCCGCCGTTCGTAAGAACGTCAGCTCCTTCTTTTTTAGTACCTGCATGAAAAATAATGCTGTCTTCTATTGCTATGTTCTCCAATTGTCGAATTGGCAAATTCTTTTTATACTCACCAGGGTAACCACCACTCACAGCCATTACGGTTGCAATGCAGCGATCATCATACTCTATTTCTATTTCATTCAATTTTCCTTCATGCATAGCAACAAAAAGTTCAACCAGGTCGTTCTTCAGCCTTGGCATCACCACTTCTGTTTCAGGATCACCCATTCGGCAATTGTATTCAATCACCATCGGTTCACCATTCACATTCATCAATCCAAAAAACACGAAGCCTTTGTATTCTATATTTTCTTTGTGTAAGCCTTTTATGGTTGGTTTGATAATTTTATCTTCTACCCGTTTCATGAACACCTCATTGATAAAAGGAACCGGTGTTACACAACCCATTCCACCAGTGTTTGGGCCGGTATCTCCTTCACCAATACGTTTGTAGTCTTTTGCATGGCCAATGATCTTGTAGTCTTTTCCATCGGTCAAGACAAATACACTCACCTCGATTCCCTGCAAAAATTCTTCTATCACTACTTTACTTGAAGCTTTTCCAAATTGTTCATGAACGATCATTTCTTCAAAAGTCTTCAAAGCCTCTTCATGTGTTTCAGCGATCACCACACCTTTTCCTGCAGCCAGTCCATCAGCTTTCAGAACAATAGGTAAAGAATGCCTGCTGATGTATTGCTTGCCTTCATCAAAGTTCTCCCTGGTAAACTCAGAATATCCTGCAGTTGGAATATTATGTCTTTGCATAAACTGTTTGGAGAAAGCCTTGCTGCCTTCTAACTGTGCACCATTTGCAGAAGGACCAACTACGATAAGTTCTGTATTGTTTCTGAAATGGTCATAGATACCATTTACCAGCGGCTCTTCTGGTCCAACGATCAGCATGTTGACCTGGAGCTTTTCAACTGCATCTTCTATCGCTGCAAAATCATTCACATCAATCGAAAGATTGGTACCCAGATCTGATGTTCCTGCATTTCCCGGTGCAATAAAAAGCTTGTTGCAATGATCGCTTTGCCTGAGTTTCCAGGCCAGTGCATGTTCTCTTCCACCACTGCCTAATAAAAGAATGTTCATACTTGCAAATGTGTGGCGAATATCGGCACAATTACTAAACTTGATGAATAGCAAGTGTTGGAAAACTATTTTGCTTTACTTTAGGCATTTAAACCAACTGATTAACCAAAACTTCGATCAATGGAAAAAACGATTGCAAAGGCCAGACACCCCAAAGCCTTGTATGCACTCTTCTTCACTGAAATGTGGGAACGGTTTGCTTATTACCTGATGGTGGGTATTCTCTTTTTGTATTTAATTGATAACACTACCGGGGGTAAAGGATTTTCCCAGGATATGGGTGCTGACGTAGTGGGTAGCTTTATTGCATTGGTCTACTTAACTCCTTTCATTGGAGGATTGATAGCAGACAGGTACCTGGGGTACACAAAATCTATTTTCCTGGGTGGAAGTTTAATGGCTGCAGGATATTTGGGATTGGCCATCCCTGGAGACACGGCTATGTATGTCTCTCTTGGCCTGATCATCGTTGGTAATGGTTTCTTTAAGCCAAATATTTCTACGCTGCTTGGTAATATTTATAATCGTGAAGACCTTAAACCATTAAAAGATAATGCTTACAATATCTTTTACATGGGTATTAATATCGGTGCTTTCGTCTGCAATTTCGTTGCAGCTTATCTCCGTAATGAGTATGGTTGGGGCTATGCTTTTGCCGCAGCCGGTGTGGGTTTGATCATTGGAATGATCATTCTGGCAATGAACCTGAAAGAAGTGAAACATGCCGATATAAAGAAGCCTGTTCAGAAAGAGGATATGCCGCTTTCTAAGATTGTTCTTTATGTTTTTGTTCCAGCTATTATTGCAGGTGTTATTGGTTGGATCGTTCCAATGCAGGTGTTTAGTTCTCCTGTTATGGGTAGCCAGGCAAATGATGCTTTCATATTCGCTTGTTTACCGATCATTGGCTTTTATGTTTCATTATGGGTAAAAGCAACAGGATCTGATAAAAGAGCGATCGGTGCTTTGCTTTTCATTTTTGCCATTGCTGTTGCTTTCTGGACGATCTACAACCAGAACTCAACAGGATTAACGCTTTGGGCGGAAAAACATACTGACAGAACTGTTTCTCCAACCACTGAAAAAATAGCAGGATCGTTAGGTTTTCTGCAAACGGTGAGCGATACAGACAGGATGGTTACTAAAGTTGACCCTTACCTGGTAAGTATCAAAGATGAAACAGGAAAGGATATCCAGTCAATGGGTCCTGATCCTTATTTTAATAATGTGCCAATAGAAGATCGACCGACAGGTACCACCAAGCTGGTGAATACGGAATTGTTCCAGTCACTCAATCCTTTATTTATTGTTGGACTAACCTTATTATTTGTTCCGCTTTTTGATGCATTGCGAAAACGGCGAAAAGAACCAACTACTGCCTGGAAATTCTGTATGGCGTTATTTATATCGGGACTATCCTCACTGGTAATGGTGTTTGCCATTATGTCTGTGCCTTCGGTGTATACACACAAAGCAGCAGCGATCTGGCTATGGCTCACCTATTTTATTTTTACGATCAGCGAGATATTCCTCAGCCCGATAGGATTGTCGATGGTTTCGAAATTATCACCACCACGTTTAACATCATTGTTGATGGGAGGCTGGTTCTTATCAACTTCTATCGGAGGAAAAGTGGCAGGTGTTATGACAACTTTCTGGGATGATTTCACTGATAAGAAAATGTTCTTCCTGATACTTGTGATTGCAGCATTTGTGGGTGGTATATTAATTCTCTCGAGAATTAAATCACTCAATGCTATTGTGAAAGAAAGAACTGGTGAAGCTTAATATATTTTTATTGAATGCAAGGAGTTGAACCTTCAACTCCTTTTTTATTACCTCTAATGATTGTTCTATGTTCAAAAAACATCCTAAAGCACTTCCTTATCTTTTCTTTTCAGAAATGTGGGAAAGGTTCGGTTATTACCTGATGATAGGAATCTTTACACTCTACCTGAAAGATGTGAAGGAAGGATTTGCAATGACGGAAGCCGAGTCAGCTGATCTGTATGGAACATTTATCGGCCTCGTATTCTTGACGCCTTTTCTCGGAGGATTGTTAGCAGACAGGTATTTAGGTTATAGAAGATCCATCATAATTGGTGGACTGATGATGGGTATTGGTTATTGCTTAATGGCCGTTCATAGCTTAACCATGTTGTATATTTCTATGACGCTGGTGATCATTGGTAATGGTTTCTTCAAACCAAATATTTCTACGCTGTTGGGTAATGTTTATACTACACCTCAGTACCAGCACCAGAAAGACGACGGTTACAATATATTTTACATGGGCATCAACATTGGTGCTTTTATCTGTAACTTTTTTGGAGCCGCTCTTTACGTTTTATTCGGATGGGGTTATGCTTTTATGGCTGCCGGTGTAGGTATGTTTATCGGAGTATTGATATTTCTCATCGGTACAAAACATTACAAGGCTTTTGATATAAGAAAGGGTGTTGGTCCGAATGATATGTCGATGAGCAAAATCGTGATGCTCATACTGGTTCCTTCTATTGTTGCAGGCATTATTGGATGGTTAATACCTGGTGCTATGGTAGGATCGGATTCTACAGATGCATTCATATTTGCCTGTATCCCGGTAATCATATTCTATGCTTCACTTTATTTTAAAGCACCAAAAGATGAGAAAAGGCCAATTGCTGCATTACTCGCAATATTTGCTGTGGTTGTTTTGTTCTGGGCGGTATTTAAACAAAATGGCTCTGCATTGAATACATGGGCAGATCGTTATACTGACAGGGAAATGAATGGAGTTGCCAAGGATGTGTTCGGTACTTTCAATTTATCTCAACCGGTAAAATATGCTAAAGATTCCGTGGCATTATATGACGAGCAATTCCGTTTACAAAAAACAGCAGATGGCCAGGTTGTAAAAGAATACAACTATCCAACTTACTTTAGAAATGTGCCTGCGGAAGATCGTCCGGCAGATGGGAATGAAGTAAGCTTATGGGCAACCAATCTTAGCCAGTCCATCAATCCTGGTTGGGTTATTATACTAACTCCTCTGATTGTTGCATTCTTTGCATTCCTCCGGAGAAGAAATAAAGAACCTTCAACAGCAACTAAGATCGCTTTCGGATTATTGATATCCGGTCTATCAGCTTTGGTGATGGTGGCTGCTGTTTATGCAAATAATAATGGAGGCGAAAAAGCGAGTGTGCTATGGCTCATCAGTAGTTATGGTGTGATAACGATCGGGGAATTACTATTGAGTCCAATGGGATTATCACTCGTGTCCAAACTCAGCCCGGTAAGAATTACTTCTTTAATGATGGGTGGTTGGTTCTTATCTACTTCCATCGGTAATAAATTATCCGGTGTACTTGCAACAATGTGGGATACTTATGACGATAAGACAAATTATTTCCTGTTGAACTTCTTCCTGCTATTGGCTGCAGCGATCATGTGTTTTGCCATGCTGAAATGGCTGAACAGGATCATGAAGGAAAAGGGAGTGTCGTGAATGGTGAGTGAATCGTGACTCGTGACCCGGAATGAGGGAGTTGCTCGCTGAGCTTGTAACAAGCTAAGTGGGGAATGGCGAATAAATCTACTGAGGCTGTATCATGTTTTGATACAGCCTTTTTTTATCCGTACTAAAGGAAGATATTATTCCAATCATGCCTTGTACTATTATATACTATCGATACCTATTTGTATTTATATTTATCCCAACCAAACTCAACCAAATGGCAGTGCAAAAAAAGTTTCAACCATTTATTCCTGATAATGCACGGGTAAAAGAATTTACCGTCAAGTCTATTGTAATGGGCAGCATTTTCGGGATCATCTTTGGTGCTGCTACCGTTTATCTTGCTTTGAAAGCAGGGTTAACTGTTTCTGCATCTATTCCAATTGCAGTAATTGCTATTACACTTGGCAGAAGATTTTTAAACACCACCATCCTGGAGAATAATATTATCCAGACAACAGGTTCAGCCGGTGAAAGTGTGGCTGCAGGAGTGGTGTTTACATTGCCGGGGTTTCTGTTTTTAAGCGATCCCGATAGTGCCAACTTTTTCAACTACATGACCATTCTTACACTGGCAATCTTCGGTGGTATTCTCGGAACATTGATGATGATACCTCTCAGAAAATCATTGATTGTAAAAGAACATAACATCCTCCCTTATCCTGAAGGAACAGCCTGTGGTGATGTATTGATAGCGGGTGAAAAAGGTGGCGATTTTGCGAAGACCGCTTTCTGGGGTTTGGGATTTGCTTTTGCTTACGCCTTATTACAGAAAGTGTTTCATGTAATTGCAGAAGCGCCTTACTTCATGACGAAGCAGGCAAATAAATTCTTCCCTTCTGCAAGGGTGAGTGGTGAAATAACGCCGGAATATTTGGGTGTTGGTTATATCATCGGTCCTAAAATAGCCGGTGTACTGGTTGCTGGTGGAGTATTTGCCTGGTTAGTTGCCATTCCTTTACTGGCTTCTCTTGTTCCTGCAGAAGTGATTGCCTTGCAACAATTGAAGTTGGGCTACATGACTGACGTTGCTTTGGCAGGAGGTAAAGGTGGATGGGATCCGTTGACCAAAACCTTCAGCGATTATTCTGCAGCGATCTATTATGCTTACATCAGGCAAATTGGTGCTGGTGCTGTAGCAGCAGGAGGTTTTATCACATTGATCAAAACAATACCCACGATCATTTCGTCTTTCAAAGGAAGTCTCGGTTCATTAAAGAAAGAGGGTGCTGATGCTGATACTGCTGTTCCAAGAACGGAAAGAGATCTTTCGATGAAGATTGTTGGTATTGGAAGTTTAGCATTGATCATATTGATGGCTTTCCTGCCTCAGATTCCGGGTGACAGTATTCCGCAGAAACTACTGATCGGTGTACTCGTGGTGATCTTTGGTGCTTTCTTCGTTACGGTTTCTTCAAGGATCGTTGGTTTGATCGGTTCTTCTAACAATCCGATCAGTGGAATGACCATTGCAACTTTAATGGGAACCTGTCTGATCTTTATTGCAGTAGGATGGAGCGGCAAAGCTTATGAACCGATGGCTTTGGTTGTTGGTGGATTGATCTGTATTGCAGCAGCAAATGCTGGTGCCACATCACAGGATCTGAAGAGTGGATATATAGTAGGAGCTACTCCAAAATACCAGCAGATTGCTTTATTTATTGGTGTCATTGTTTCATCGATCGTTATTGGATTAACGGTGAAATTTCTTGATACACCAACGGCAGCCATGTTAGCAGAAGACCCAACCATGAAACATGCCATTGGTTCTGCAACTTATCCTGCACCACAGGGAACACTGATGGCAACATTGGCTAAAGGAATTCTATCATTTAATCTTGACTGGCAGTTTGTATTAGTAGGAGTATTTCTTGCAATTGTAATGGAGCTGTGCGGTATAAAATCACTCAGCTTTGCAGTAGGTGCTTACCTTCCTTTGTCAACCACGCTTCCAATATTTATTGGTGGTATGATAAGAGGAATTGTAACCTGGAGAAAATTGAAGAAAGATGAATCGATTGCACAGGAAGAAGAGTTGGGTAAGGGAAGTTTATTTGCCACAGGTCTTGTTGCAGGTGGTGCTGTTGCAGGAGTTATTATCGCTGTGTTGTCAGGCTTCGATACCACTGCTGCAGGCTTAGGAAAAGTAAATGCTGAACATGGTATCACAAGTGCAATAGGTGAAGGTGGTTATTATATTCTCGGAACATTGTTGTTTGCTTTCATGGCTTTTGTCTTGTACAAAGTGGCGATGAAAAAAGATAAACACATGGAAGGATTGGATTCTAACAACCCTAAGATGTAGAACACGAATTAAAGATCACGAATTACACGAATGCAAGCGAATGATCGCTAATAACTAAAAAGTCCTCGTTCAAAGAGGACTTTTTTTATTTTATGTTGATTCAGGTTCTGAACGTACAAGTGAGTGACACAACAAACGATGAGTAGTGTTGCTGCAGCCCGCAATACATTATTTACTCTTTCTACTAATTACTTTTTTTGCTGCATCAACAATGAAAGGAGTATCCAAACCATACTTCTTTAATAATTCTATTGGCTTACCGCTTTCACCAAAAGTATCCTGTGTGCCGATGTATTCAATTGGAATAGGGAAGTGCTTAGATGCTACTTGAGCAATGCTGTCACCCAATCCACCAATAATGTTATGTTCTTCTACCGTAACAGCACATTTTGTTTTGGAGATAGACTTAATCACAGCTTCTTCGTCCAAAGGTTTTATTGTATGGATGTTGATCACTTCAACACTCAATCCTTGCTCTTCTAAAATTCTTCCTGCTTCAATGGCTTTCCAAACCATGTGGCCTGTTGCAAAAATGGAAACATCCGTTCCATCGCTGAACTTCTGTGCTTTGCCAATGATGAAATCACTTCCATCTGCAGCAGTAAAATTGGGCCATTTCGGACGGCCGAATCTTAAATATACTGGTCCTTCATAAGCAGCGATAGCAATGGTTGCGGCCTTTGTTTGATTGTAATCACACGGAACAATAACAGTCATACCTGGCAGCATCTTCATCAAACCAATATCTTCGAGGATCTGGTGGGTTGCACCATCTTCTCCTAATGTTAGTCCGGCATGAGATGCACAGATCTTTACGTTTTTATTACTGTAAGCAACTGATTGACGGATCTGGTCGTATACTCTTCCTGTACTGAAGTTGGCGAAAGTTGTTGTGTAAGGAATTTTACCACCGATGGTCATGCCTGCTGCAATGCCGATCATGTTAGCTTCTGCAATGCCACACTGAACAAAACGTTCCGGAAAATCTTTCATGAACTTGTTGAGCTTGAGAGAGCCGGCTAAGTCTGCAGTTAATGCAACTACATTGGGATTTTGTTTGGCTACTTCATAAATACCATCACCAAAGCCACCTCTTGTTTCCTGTTCGTTTTGTATTTGAATGTCTTTCAGCATGCCTGTGTGTTGAGGCTGCAAAGTAAAGTAATATGGAGGAGATTTTTTTTAACCGCAGATAATTATGCCTGGTTTAATTGTGTGGATGGCTGTTTAGAGTGGACAGATGCAGCTGGTTGAGCACGCTATCGGAGAGAAAACGCAGAAAGTTCCTTCATGAAATAAAACCGTCTTAATTTAGATCTGCTTTTTGATCAGGTCTTCATCTTCTTTGATTTTCAATTCCCATTTCCAGGCAGTATCCATCATCTCCCTCAGATCATGTTTGATGTTCCATCCCAAAGTATTTACTGCATGATCCTTATTGGCATAAACGGCTACTACGTCACCGGCTCGTCGTGGTCCGATGGCATAGTTCAGTTTGGTACCACTCACTTCTTCAAATGTTTTAATGGCTTCTAAAACAGTTGTTCCATTCCCGGATCCCAGGTTGAAGATTTCGCAGTTGGATTTATTCTTTTTATCACTCATGAATTGTATCGAAAGGGTGTGAGCATTGGCAATATCAGATACATGAATATAATCTCTTACACAGCTGCCATCTCTTGTTGGATAATCACTGCCAAACACCTGCATCTGTGGTAGTTTGCCAATAGCTGTTTGAGTTATGGCAGGAACAAGGTTAGCTGGTTTTCCCAATGGCAGTTCGCCGATTTGAATAGATGGATGAGCACCTACGGGATTGAAATATCGAAGGAGCACAAAGGCTGTTTTACTTTTTGCAGCAAAATCTAACACGATACGTTCTCCCATTTGTTTGGTGGCACCGTAAGGAGATTCCGCTTTTTTCTCAGGTGTTTGTTCTGTTACAGGAACTTCATCAGGATTGCCATACACCGTGCAGGAAGAAGAAAATACAAAATAAGGCACATCAAACTCCTTAACGCATTTCAATAGATTGATGAGTGAGAACATATTATTCTCGTAATACATTAACGGCTCTTCAACAGATTCGCCGACTGCTTTGTAAGCAGCAAAATGTATCACACCTTCTATATCTGTATTCTCCTGGAAAATGGCTTGCGTATCGTCGAAATTCTTCAGATCAACATGGTAATTCTTCACTTTTTTACCGGTGATCTTTTGAATGCCTGCCAATAAATAATCTGTAGATCGGCTGTTGTCATCAACAGAAATAACATCAAAACCGTTTTCTATTAGGTCAACTATTGTATGAGAACCGATATAACCACAACCACCCGTAACAAGGATCTTCGCCATAACCTTAATTGAGGTCGCAAATTACCAAATATTGTGTGTGTTATACGAAGAGCTTTACGATATAATAGATGATTGCTGCTAATAGTCCGGAAACAGGAATGGTTAATATCCATGCCCAAAGCAAACTTACTGTTACACCCCAACGAACAGCAGATAAACGTTTGGTAGCACCTACACCCATTATAGCACCTGTTATGGTGTGTGTGGTACTTACAGGAACTTTCAATGCTTCTGTGACAAAAAGCGTAATCGCTCCGGCAGTTTCAGCTGCAACACCTTCAAAAGGTGTTACTTTAGTAATTCGGGTACCCATCGTTTTAACGATCTTCCATCCACCACTCAATGTTCCTAATCCCATAGCTAGGTGACATGCAAAAGGAACCCAATACGGCATCTCTTCCACACTTGGAATATAGTTGGTTGCAATCATTGCTGCAGCAATAATACCCATTGCTTTTTGCGCATCATTACCACCATGGCCAATACTAAATGCAGCGGAAGACACTAATTGCAGTCTTTTGAACCATACATTTGATTTATTTACATTCAGTGTATTCAGCCAGAACGTGAATACTGCTAAAGAAGCAATGATTGAGCAAAGCAATAGCCATTTAAAATTTCGGGAGAAAAAGATCACGTTCAATATGTGGGATTCAAACCTTGGTCCTTTTCCTTCTGCTGAAACAAGTTTTGCAGGATCTGTCTGGATGTTGAAATAAAGAAAAACACCCACTCCAATCAATACAATGATCGAAAGCATCTTAGGAAAATATCCCTTTTTAAATGAGTGCAGAAACCATACAGAAAGCAGGAAAGCAAGTATCAATCCTACAATCGGGGCCAGGAAAATAAAAGAAGCTGTTTTTAAAATAGGGCCACTGGCCACTGCTCCAAAACCACCATGTGCAATAGCAGCACCTGCAAAACCACCCATGAGCGTATGAGAAGATGATGAAGGTATTCCCATCCACCAGGTAAGCAGATTCCAGCAAATTGCTGCGATGAGGCCTGCAAATATCACCGGAAGTGTAATGAATTCTTCGTGTACGGTTTTAGAAATTGTGGTGGCAACATTAAAATCGGTAAAAATATAAAGAGCAACAAAGTTGAAGAATGCAGCCCAAAGCACGGCCTGGAATGGGGTAAGTACCTTGGTCGATACAATTGTTGCAATCGAGTTTGCAGCATCATGGAAACCGTTGATATAGTCAAATATCAGCGTTAGTGCAATGATTACGATCAGGAATGTGACCATATAATATTATGTAAAATGAAATGCTGAAAACCCAGCAAATGATTATGCGTATTTAATAACGATAGACTCGATAACGTTGGCAGCGTCTTCACATTTATCGGTTGCAATCTCCATAGCCTGGTAGATCTCTCTTTTCTTGATCACTTCTTTTGCGTCGGGCTCTTCAGCAAACAAACGCTCAATACTCATGTCAAAAACATCATCAGCCTGGTTTTCTATACTGTTGATTTTAACCATTGCTTCGGTCATTTTTCTGAGGTCTTTCATATCCCTCAACCCATGTACCGCTACCTTGATCTCTGCTGCACCATACTGTATAAGATCAGCCAATTTTTTGATGCCCATATCATTTGGGTTCACCTTATAAAAATTGATCTTCTTGGATGAGGCGAAAATGTAATCAGCTATATCATCAAGTGCCGAAGCCAATGCGTGAATGTCTTCTCTGTCGAAAGGGGTAATAAAATTCCTTCCCAGCTCGGTAAAAATATTATGGGTGCTTTCGTCATTCTTATGCTCAAGATTCTCGAGCTGCGAAATAATGGAAGCTCTTTTGTCGTAGTCAGATTCATTTACCATTGTTACAAGCAATTCACCCATCTGGTAAACCCTGTCGGCAACGTCTTCAAACAAGTCGTAAAAGATCTTGTTCTTCGGCATAAAAAATCGTCCTATGTTATTAATACCCATATTACATGTATTTGCTGGCAAAAGTAGGATTATGGAATCGAAACACTGTTGGTAACAAATAATTAATAATTAGATAATATTGGCTCAAAAGCACAACGAAACACTTTTCCACTCATCCAGCTCGCAAAACATCAGCATATTTAGTATCCTTTTCTAATACTTTCTTCGCAAAGGGACATAACGGAAGTATCTTATGTTGATTGGTCCTTGCAAATTCCACAGCAGCCTCCACCAGTTGTTTTCCAACTCCTTTTCCGGCCAGTTTATCACTCACTTCTGTATGATCGATAATGAATAGATGCTCCGATGGCCATGTGTAAGTCATTTCGGCCAGTAACTCTTCCCCATCTTTTACAAAAAAGCTTCCTTTCTTGCCATTATCCTGTTGTTGTATCTGCATAAGATTATTTTATTTCCAATGTGAAGCCAACAGTAGTTCCTACATCAGGCTTGCTTCTTACATGCATGCTTTGCCCGTGAGCTTCTATAATATGTTTGCAGATGGCAAGTCCAAGTCCTGTTCCACCTACATCACGACTTCTGCCTCTGTCTGTTCTGTAAAAGCGTTCGAAGATCCTCGATAAATGCTCTGTAGCAATACCAATTCCATCATCACTGATCTCTACAAGCACATGTTTTTCATCCGTTTTATAAATACCGGCTGTAATAGTTCCATTTGTTCTGCCATACTTAATGGCATTATCAACAAGATTGATGATCACCTGCCTTATTTTTTCTTTATCTCCAAAAACTGAAATGGCCTGCTCACATCCCTTTTTAATTGTGGGATGAATATTTGATGCAACAATTTTTATTGACAGGGTTTCATACACTTCCCTGATCAGGTCTTGTATTACAAAGGCTGTTTTATATAAAGGCTGTTCACCACTTTCCAGTCGTGAAATTTCATCAAGGTCTTCCATCAGGTTCACCATCCTGTCAACATTTCGGGCGGCATTTTCTAAAAATCTCCTGTTTACTCCCGGATTTTCTAATGCACCTCCTAATAACGTATCAACATACCCCTGTATGGCAAATATGGGTGTCTTGAATTCATGAGCAAGATTTTGCAAAAACTCTTTTCTGTAAGCTTCGTTGTTCCGTAGCATTTCAATCTCTGCACTTCTTTGTTCGGCCCATTGTTCTACATCCTCCCTTACTTCGTCAATACCTTTTTTAGGTAAGATGTATTTGTAATACGTTTCTTCTCTTTTACTGGCTTTGGTCTGGTAAATGAATTTATAGATGAGTTTTATTTTCCGGTAGATAAACCACTCCAATACAAAACGAATGAGATAATAGCTGCCGATGAAAGTTATTACTGAAGCAACGATGGCAATTTCCCATTCAGGTGTTACAAAAAGAAATCCCAGGCCAATGGGCAACGACAATATTATCGCAGTGAATAAAGAGAGCTGACGAGGGGAAAGATTTTTTGCTTTGAACATGTTGATACCACTTCGATAACAGTAATGCAAGTTAGGTCAGCATCTTTTACAACTCAAACTTATAACCTACACCCTTCACCGTGGTAATACAATCTATACCAAGCTTTTGCCTGATCTTCCTGATGTGGACATCAATGGTTCTATCGCCAACTATTACTTCAGCACCCCATACCTGGCTTAATATTTCATTTCGCAGGAAAACTTTTCCGGGTTTGCTGGCAAGCAAATACAACAGTTCAAACTCTTTCTTTGCAAGGATAACTTCTTTGCCTTCAATAATAACCAGGAACTGCTCCGGGTCAATAATAAGATCTCCGAGCCTGAGGGTTTTGCCTTCTTTCTTACTTCTTCTGAATAGGGCATTCACCCTGCTGATAAGCACTTTCGGGCTGATGGGCTTTGTAACATAATCATCAGCCCCTGTATCAAATCCTTTTATGTGTGAACCTTCATCATTCAGCGCTGTTAAAAAAATGATGAGCGTATCCTGGAAACCGGGCTGTGTTCTCAAATACTCACAAACTTCTACGCCTGTTTTCTTCGGCATCATAATATCGAGTATGATGAGGTCCGGCCTTGCCTGTTTTGCTTTGTCAATGGCCTCAGCTCCATCTTTCGCAGTGATAACTTCGTATCCTTCAGCACTTAAGTTATACTGAAGAATCTCAAGAATATCCTTTTCATCATCTGCAATCAACACTTTCCTTACCTTATCCATTAACAATTTGTTTTTGCAAATTTAACCTGCATATATCCAGTTGAACCCTGCATTTGATTATGTTATTGTTAACAGTACAAGTTAGAACTTGCACTAATGTATGCAAAGACCGATCATCAACAAGCTTTGGTCGTATTTTTGCTTAATGCGAATGAAATCTGAATGGATGATGAGTAGACTAACCCTGATAACGCTGTTATTCCTTTTTGCTATACCTGCTTTCGCACAACCGCAGGACACTCGTAAGATGCCCGAAATTCCTTTAATGCGGCAGATATTCCATTCAAATATTGATAAAGCGCAATTAAATGTGCTGAAAGCAGATGGTGTAACCGACGATTTATTCGCTCCAACAGATAATGAACAGCTAAACAAACAACTTTCTTCAGAGGTAACTCGTGTTATCGATGAAATGCAGGTGAACATCGAAATAAACAGCAGCCTCGATAATAACAGTAAGATCAAATACCTGAGAGGTATTAGTGAATTGCTGAACAGTTTTGAAGCTGATTATCGTTTAAAGAACATTGCTGCCAAACAATTCATTGACCTAGTTAAAGCGTATAGAGAAGCCGTTGTACTGGAGAGATTTGGAAATTCCATTGCTCCCGTAATTGCAAGGAATGAATTAGAGGTTGGCAACATTCTTATCAAGCTATTTCCATTCGAGAAGAATTCAGGACTACCATTATCGAGGGAGCATCTTGTTTTAAAAGAAATGCAGAAATACCCGGCAAAAGTGATGCAGATACTTTCAAGAAATCATGGTGTTCCATTTGCTGACAGTGTGATCAAAGCCGTAGCATATCGAAACCAGGAAGAGATTTATAATTATGCCAGTGCCGGAAATGCATTCAGCAGGAAAATATTGAATAACGAAGATACGCTGGTAAAGATCATTAGCAGGATGGCCACCATGAGAACAGGAAGACTGTATTTTCCTTTTCTTGATGAGTTATATAAAGGTAACCTGACGTTTGATTCTATAGCCCCGGCACTGGAAAATGATGAACAATATTATGACCTGTTGGTAAAAACACAAATCAAGTATGCAGCACGTTTGGCAGATAATGACATTCCTTTAGAACACCAGACACTTACCAAGAAACTCCAGCAAAAGGCAGTGGAGATATATGTAAACGAGATCAATGGCTTGCATGATTCTCCAGACAACATCCGTTTTAAGAAAATTGAATCATTAACGCCTGAGCAACTTTATTACGTGGCAATAATGGGTGCCGACCAGATTTATACCAGTAGTTATTTAGGTGTTTATAACAGGATTTTTCAAAAACTAAATACCGGTAACAAGGCTGATACCTTATTGCACCTCGTAAATTTTGATCATTTTAAAAAATGGATCAAAATGGCTGCAGGGTACAATACCCTTGACGATTTTATGAGCAAGATGGATTCATCAAGCTCTACGGTATTAATGAAAAGATTTGTTTCAGGGCTCGACAGAACCAACAGCCTCGAAGATGCTGTGGATGTGGCCGATTCTTATGCAAGCATTTCAAATGTAAGTCTGCAGAAGTTTATATTGAATGAGGTTCAGACAAATCTCCAGGATGCAAAAACCGACAGGGCAAAGAATATTTACAGCCTGCTAAATACGATCTTCCTATCACTTGATACAGCCAATAAGATAGACATAACGGGTTTACTTGGAATTCAACCGGTACATTTTGTTCCTAATGCAATATTGAAGGATACATCAGGACGAATTATTATTGAGCAGTATTTTTATGGCGATAAAGATGGCCAGAATGTTTACCGTTCTTTCTTAAGCCAGTTTCGTAATGCTAACTGGAAGATCATTGATAAACCTGAATGGGTGGAAGTGATCTCTTTAAAAGGAAGCAAGGTTACCATTTATGCCAATAAGCCTTTGAACGAAGATGAGAATCTCGATGCAAAAGCACAGGCAAGCCTGAATGAGTACTTATATCAAAACGATATTCAACCTACCGTTGTAATACATCGTGGTCATAGTTACTATGTAAAGTATACTATTGAACAACTGGCACCTTCAGCTCGTGTAGTGTTGCTGGGAAGTTGTGGTGGTTATCACAATCTGAACGAGGTGTTGAAGATATCTCCCGAGGCACATATTATTTCTTCCAAACAGATCGGTTCAGGATTGATCAATGGTCCAATGATCACCATGATCGCAGAAAGCCTCAGGCAGGGAAAAGACCTTAACTGGGCTTTGATCTGGAAAAACCTGGAGACAAGTTTCAAAGACCCAACCCGTAAAGAGCGTTTTGAAGATTATGTTCCGCCATACAAAAATCTCGGAGCCATCTTTATTATCGCTTATAACAAAATGGAAGAAAATAAGACAGCGAATAAGATTTAATTTTCGTTAGTCAGCAGCTAATTTCTTTTTGTTTCTTTTCCAATGAATATTGAATCCGGTTCCTAATGAAATAATACCGTGCGATTCTATCTGCTCAACATAATGGAGGCCTAGTTCAAGTGCTATAGATTTATTAAGAAAAAAAGCATATCCGGCTCCTGCGTTGAAAGCGATAAATGCATCAGGATCATCCGTAAAGTGCAAATAAGATGCACCCACATTCAGAAAGAATCGCCCTTTTTCTTTTTTGCCAAAATAGGGTTTTATAAATGCACCTGCTCCTAAACCGGTTGTACCTTCAAAATCGGTAATGAATGATAACGATCCTCCAATGGCCAGATTATCCTTAACAAACACTCCAAATGCCGGGTTCAGGTTTAGGATAACTCCTCCTTCTGTTACCACTTGAAAAGAACCACTTCCCCCAAGTAACAATGTTCCCTTTTCTGTTTGTGCTTTTACTGATAACGAGGCGAAAATTAAGATTAGGATAAACGCATGTTTCATTTAGCGATACTTTTTGGCTAAGCTACTAAAAATGGATTGTGCCTTTTCTCATGCCCAATCGTCGTGGACGGCCCATGTCCTGAGTAAACAACGGTTTCGTCGGGTAAAACAAACAATCTTTCCCTAATGCTTTTTAATAAAGTTTCATGATCTCCACCAGGCAAGTCTGTTCTTCCAATGCTTTCATAGAAAAGCACATCACCACCGATCAGCAGGTTTTGTTCTTTACAGTAAAAGCATACACTTCCTGGAGAATGGCCGGGAGCCAGTATTACTTCCAGCTTATCATTTCCCAATTCAATAATATCACCATCATTTATGAAATGCAGTGGGCCTGCGTAATTATCAAATGTTAATCCCCACATCTGTCCACTGGTAGGTGCAAAAGCCAGGACCTTTTCCTCAAATGTGTGTAAATGAAGTTCCAGGTTGAATTGCTTATTCACCCACTTGTTTCCAAACACATGATCAAGATGACAATGTGTATTCAAAAGCTTCACGGGTTTCAACCCATTTTCAGTGATAAACTGCAGTAGTGTTTCCTCTTCTGCCGTAAAATAACATCCCGGATCTATAATGAATGCCTGTTTTTGTTCGTTATACAGCACATATGTGTTTTCCTGGACAGGGCTGAACGTAAAGCTTTTAACGCTTATCATAACTTTATTTTTACAATCTCAATTACAGCTAATTACCTAATTTTAGAAGCTTGAACATCAGTTAAGAAGCAAACTCGTCAAATTTCGTATCTTATTTGATAATTGTTTGCTTATTACTGCTTCGGGATAAAAATATTCGCCATAAAAGAGGGGTTAGCTTTTAAGGCATAAAATCAACTGACGAACAAATGAAACTTCGCTTTTCGTTCTTTCTTTTTGCATCTTTTATTACAGTTGCATCTTTCGCACAGGTAAATGCTGTTGAGTTTGGTAAGAACAGGGTGCAACATAAAAAATTCACCTGGCGTTTTTATGAGACACAGAATTTCAATACCTACTTCAATATCGGCGGCAATGATATTGCAAAATATGTGGCACAGGTAGCTGAGCAGGAGCTTCAGCAGATAGAAGAAGCTGTAGAGTACTCGCTTCAGCGTAAGGCAAACATCATTATCTACAACGATTACAACGACTACAAAAGCAGCAACATCGGTCTTGGTATTGACTGGCAAAGCTCTGGTGGTGTAACCAAACTGGTGAACAATAAGATCGTCGTATATTTTAATGGCAACCACAATGATCTTCGCAAATCAATAAGAGAAGGCATTGTAAAGACACTGGTTGATAACCAGCTTTTCGGTGATGATATTGGTGAGTTTGCGAGCAACCAGGCTTTGTTAGATCTTCCCCAATGGCTTGTAGATGGATATGTTAGCTATATGGCTGAAAACTGGAGTGCTGAAAAAGACGACCGGTTGAAAGATGTATTAATGAGTGGTGAGTATAAAAATTTCTATCATTTTGCTTTTAAAGAACCTGCATTGGCCGGTCATGCTTTTTGGTATTATATAGGTGAAAGGTATAAGAAGGACAATGTTTCTTACTTCCTATATCTTACCCGAATTTATAAAAGCCTGAACACAGCTTCTCAGCGAATCACTAAGAAAAAATTTAAGCCTTTGCTCGAAGAATTTATGACGGTGATGGAAGATCGTTATTTCAAAGATATCCGCCAGAGAAGAAATGCACCAAAAGGAACAATCTCGGTAGTGGAGGATGTAGAGAAGCAGGACTTTTATAATTTCCAGGTAAACCCTAATCCAAGAAACAATTCTTACGCAGCAGTAAAATATAAAAAGGGAATTTATAGTGTTATCCTCAATCAACAGGGAGAAGAAAAAACATTATTAAAATATGGCGTAAGAGTTTACCAGGGTGATATCAATCCGAATTATCCGATTCTTGCATGGGATGGAAAAGGATCGAGGCTTTTGGTTGTTTATTGGCAGGATGGAAAGAAATACATGTTTGTATATGATCTCATTGCCAGGATAAAAAGAGACAGGCAGGAGATCCAGGGATTTGAGCAGATACTGGATGCCGGTTTCATGTTAAATCAGAATCAGTTACTGTTAAGTGCAGTAAAGAATGGAAAGACAGATATCTTCATCTACAATACGCAAACACAAAAAGCAGAACAGGTAACAGATGATGTGTATGATGATCTTGATCCTACATTCGTATCATTCCCTAACAGGTCAGCGATCATTTTTTCGTCTAACCGTCCTACAGGAAATGCTCCTGATGGAGATACTGTAATACCCAGCAGAAACAATTTCAATATTTTCCTGGTAGACATCTTCAATAAAAGCGATTTCAGGCAGGTAACTCAACTTACAAAAATGAAGTTTGGAGATGCCCGTTACCCAATGCAATACAATACAACCCATTTCACGTTTGTTTCAAATGAGAATGGTATCAATAACAGATGGGCCGGATTTTTCACCACACAAAGTGATGGACTCGATACTTTGTTTTATGTGGGAGATGAGATATTGAGAAATCCATCAGACCAGGAAATCGATTCAACCCTTTCAGCATGGCAGAAATCGGAACCGGATAGTGTAAGCTACTTTAGAACGTACAAGGATTCTACTTATTCATTTCCTATTACCAACTATCAAAGCAGTTTATTAGAAACGAGAATAGCCGGAGACAGGGGACAGGTTAGTGAAGTAAGAAAAGAGGGTGATCTTAAATTCGTGTATAAGCTAAGGATTGATTCTATTGCATTACGTAAGCGAAATGTAAATGCCAGGCCTACAGAATATATGCGGCAACGAATGGCTGAAGCCAGGGCATCGGCAGGAACGGCCACTAATTATACTAAGACAGACACTGCCGACAGAAAAGTTTTCAAAACAGAATTCGATGATGCAGATACGACAGGTATTCCGGTAGAACCTGATCTTGCTCCGAATGTTTTATCAAAAGCAAGGTTATTCAATTACCGTTTAAAGTTCAATGCTGATTATTTATTGAGTGGTGTCACCAATAATATTCTTATTAACCGCTACCAGCCTTATGGTGGTGGCTCAGGCCCGATACGATTGAATAACGGTAATAACCTGAACTGGAATTTCCGGGTAGGCATCAGTGATGTATTGGAAGATATTAAGCTGATCGGTGGTATTCGTTTTGGCAGTAACCTTAAAGACCGTGATTACGTTTTATCGTTCCAGAATTTCCGTAAGAGAATTGATTGGGGTGTAACATATTTCCGCAGTACCAACAGCAGGTTTAAAGGACCGATATTCACTACACCTACTGTTGATTACAATCTATACAACACAAGACTCATAACAAGTCTGTACCAGTTCAATGTGGCTTATCCTTTCAACGAAGTAAAAAGTGTTCGGTTAACGGCTGCATTGAGAACAGATAAGGGAATCGTGTATCCTGGTAAAATCGGTTCGAATGGTGCTCCAGATGTGGAAGGGTTACAGAGAAGAGATTCAACGTTAAAATATGCTGTGGCAAGATTGGAATATGTACACGATAATTCTCTGAATCCTGCACAGAACATTTGGAACGGATTGAGATGGAAGGTTTATTTTGATGCCAATGCACAAACAAATAAGAATTCAAAAAATAAAGCACAATACACTTTCAATGCAGGGTTTGATGCAAGATATTACGTACCAATCTATCGCAATTTCATTTGGGCGGTAAGAGGTGCTGGTGATTTTTCCTGGGGTAACCAGAAGATCATTTACTATCTCGGAGGTGTTGATGGATGGCTAAATCCTAAGTTCAATGATGGACTTCCACCAGCTGCTGATCAGGCTTATGCATTCCAATCATTGGCTGTAAATATGAGAGGCTTTCCGCAGAATGTAGCCAATGGCAATAATGCAGTTGTCATCAATAGCGAATTCCGTTTACCTGTTTTCAGTACTTTCATGAACAGGCCTATCAATAATGCTTTCCTGCGTAATTTCCAGATCATACAGTTTGTAGACCTTGGAACAGCATGGAACGGAAAGTTCGATAAGATCCAAAGGCCAACACGAGTTTATCAGAATGGCCCTATCACACTACGTTATAAAGCTGGTGGCATCGGTCCTTTTGTAGGTGGTTACGGTTTTGGTGCAAGAAGTACGTTGTTAGGATATTTCTTAAAAGCAGACGCTTCATGGGAAATGAATGGCATCTTTAAAGGGAAACCTTACTGGTATTTTGCAATGGGATTTGATTTTTAATTGATTTGATTTAAATAAAAAAGGTGCCTCATCATGTGAGGCACTTTTTTATTTAGCCAGTTAAAATCCTTTCCAACTGTATAGTGATTGTATGCTGTTAAAAAGTCTAATCAATTGTTTCTTCTTTCAACACGGGTTCATGCAACTCAACAACCTTGCTCTTGCGTTTTTTCCTGTAAGACATATTTAGCATTTCCACTCCAAACGAGAATGCCATAGCAAAATATACATAGTTTTTCAGGTGAAGCTCATGTGCTTTATCAGAGTTCCATCCTTCTACTAATAAAACAACAGCCACAAGCACCAGGAAAGACAAGGCAAGCATTTTTAAGGTGGGATGTTTGTGTATGAAGTTGGATATCCTTTCGCTGAAGAGAAACATAATGATCATCGCTATAATTACAGCTATGATCATTATCGGAACATGTTTGGCAATGCCTACTGCAGTGATCATACTGTCAAAAGAAAAAATCATATCGATCAATATGATCTGTATGATGGCATGGCTGAAAGTGGATATTGTACTGGTAACATTTGCTTCCAGTGCTTCTTCGTCACCTTCCAGTTTATGATGTATTTCTTTTACGGTCTTGTATAAAAGGAAGAGTCCTCCTGTAAGCATAACAATACTGGCAAGATCAAAACCTTTTCCAAATAAAGTGAAGACAGCATTGCCTTTCTGCGTAACAAGCCAGCCAAGACAAAGTAATAAAGCAATTCTAACACTGATACCTGTGACCATCCACAATCTTCTTGCTTTTAACCGCTGTTCTTTTTTGATCCTGCCCATGATAATTGAAACGAAGATCACATTGTCGATACCCAGGACGATCTCCAATATAGTAAGGGTAACAAGGCTGATTAGACTTTCGGCAGTAAATAAGTAAGATAGATCTCCCATATTGTTGGCTTAGTTGTGTGCTGCGTCAATAATTGTGCTGAATATTAACCAGGTGATTGCATATATTTTTTGCGATAGATGGGCCTTCATAAATAAAGCCCGTCCATACCTGTATTAATGAAGCCCCAGCTTCAAATTTTTCTACTGCATCTTTCCCGGTAAAAATTCCTCCACTTGCAATAATAGGAAGACTGCCGCTCGTTTGGTTGGAAATATAGTTCACCACTTCTGTAGATCTTTTTTGAACAGGCATACCACTTAGGCCACCATTGCCAATTTTTTGAATGATGTTTTGATCAGTAATCAAATTATCACGACTTATGGTTGTATTAGTTGCAACGATTCCATCCAATTTTACTTCTAAGGAAAGATCAATGATGTCATCAAGTTGCTCTTGTGTAAGATCCGGAGCAATTTTCAGAAGCAAAGGTTTTCTTTTTTGTTTTGAAGCATTTATATCCTGGAGGTTACCCAATATTTTCAGCAACGAATCTTTATCCTGCAATTCTCTTAAGCCCGGTGTGTTTGGTGAACTGACATTCACTACAAAATAATCAACAGTATCAAACAACTCATTAAAACCTATTTCGTAATCCTTCCATGCCTTTTCATTTTCGGTTACCTTATTCTTTCCAAGGTTTCCACCGATAATTAGTTGGGTGTTTTTGGATTTGTTTCTCCATGATTCCAACCTGCCTCTAACTGCTTTAACACCATTATTATTAAATCCCATCCTGTTGATGAGTGCCTTATCTTTTGGTAACCTGAACAATCTTGGTTGTTCGTTTCCAGGTTGAGGTAGAGGTGTTACTGTTCCAATTTCAACAAATCCAAAGCCCAGCGCAGCCAATTCATCAAGGTAGATTGCATTTTTGTCAAAGCCTGCACCAAGACCTACCGGGTTTGGAAATTGTAATCCAAAAAGTTCTTTTTGTAATGCTGTATTGCTGAACTGAAAATTCTTTTTCAGTATAGATGATGTGAGTCTAAACCTGTTGATATCCTTTAACATGTCCATCGAAAAATGATGAACTTTTTCGGGAGGGAAATTGAAGAATAATTTCCTTAATAGCTGGTACATGCTGCAAATGTACTACGAAGCTACGCTTAGTAATATTTCTTCATCAATTGATATAAAACCTTTTTATGATTTTCCTCTAATCCTTTTGTCGTGTCCTGCAACCAATGTCTTTTAAAACCAATGATAGCTGCTGAAGTATCTTTCATATCAAAACCCACAATTCTTAATGCCTGTAAGTGATCAAAACCTGCGGGGAGAGAAATGTTAGTCGTGTCTGCATACCAATGACCAAAACCTTTATCTGCCATTTGCCTCCATGGGAATCTCCAGTTCGGATCATTTTTTCTAGTCGGTGCAATGTCACCATGCCCAATAAAATTTGCTGCAGGAATATTATGCCGTTTTTTTAGCAAAGCCAGTAATTGAGACAAGCTGTTCATCTGTGCTTCCGGAAAAGATTCAAATCCATTGTTGTCGAGTTCTATTCCGATAGAGGTAGAGTTAATATCTGTTGTGTTTCCCCATCTTGCAGCACCACCATGCCAGGCTCTCAGGTAATCATTCAGCATATGATAAACGGTTCCATCTTTACAGATTACATAATGAGCACTAACCTGGGTTCTTGTAAGGGTAAAAGTTTTCAAGGTTTGTTCGCAGCTGTTTTGTGCCGTATGATGAATGATCACGTAATTGGGCTTTCGCATATTAAAATTGGTAGTACCTACCCAATTATTGGCTAACTGTAGCCCCGAATCAATTTTTGTTGGGTTATCGCTTAATTGCTTAGCATAATTCTTCACTTGTTTTTTGTAAGATTTATTCGTCTCGGCATAAGGTGCTTTGGAACATGACAGAGCAAGTGATAAACCGACAATAAGAATGCTGCAACGGAAAGCGAAATATTTCATACACGAAAAGTAAACAGTTTTTTGTAATCAGAACGGCTTGTTCTTTGAAGTAATACCTGAAAAGCAAAGATGCCGGAAGGTCCATCAATCGTGATACTTAAAGAAGCAGTGGCTGATTTTAAAGGCCGTAAGGTTATTGAAGTGTCTGGAAATACAAAAGTTGATTTCAGTAAACTTGAGGGAAAGAAGATCACAGATTTTAAAAGCTTTGGCAAGAATTTCTTCATCTGCTTCGGAAAAAAGTTATCTGTCAAGATTCATTTTATGCTGTTTGGTAGTTACAGGATAAATGAGCGAAAAGAGACAGCAACACGTTTAAGTTTGATTTGTAATAAGGGGGAACTGAATTTCTATGCCTGTTCTGTTCAATTGGTTGAAGAAGATCTGGATGAATTGTATGACTGGACCGCTGATGTGATGAATGACAACTGGGATGCAGCTAAAGCAAAAAAGAAATTGAAGTCAATACCGGATACTTTAGTTGTTGATGCCTTGCTCGATCAGAACATCTTTGCCGGGGTAGGCAACATCATCAAGAATGAAGTGTTGTTTCGTATCCAGGTTCATCCAAAAAGTAAAATCGGTAAGCTTCCATTAAAAAAATTAAACGAGTTAATAAAGCAGGCTCGTATTTACAGTTTCGACTTCCTTGAATGGAAAAAACAATACGTGCTGAAAAAACATTGGCTTGCTCATACTAAGAGAACCTGTTCAAGAGACGGTAATCCTATCATCAAAGAGAATCTTGGAAAAACAAACCGGCGAACATTTTATTGCGATACCTGCCAGGAACAATATACATAATCGTCAATATATAGCAGTCTCTCGGCAATTGATCCGCATCATCTTTTTTGCAGGTCATATATGTCTATTTTAGCCATCATTGATCTTTAGGTCATGAGATTACCTAAACCTGAAATATTATTTGCATCTGTATTTTTCCTCGGAGAAGCTACCTGGATTTACTTCAGTTACGAATATGGTATGCCCCGGATCATTGAAAAAGGTGACTGGAAAGCCGAAATGTTTTTTGAACTTGGCCTGGTATCAGTTTTGGCAATCGTCATATATTTTGTAGTTCGTTCTTATCGCACCAGGCTATCGGCTTCTTCAGAAGAATATCATGCATTATTTGATGCTTCACCGATTCCCATGTGGATTGTAGATGCAGAAACAAAAAAGTTTTTGCTCGTTAATGAAGCGATGATTGTTAAGTATGGCTATTCAGAAAAAGAGCTATACAATATGACCACTTACCAGATAAGGCCGGAAGAAGAAGTGAAACGTTTGAATGAATTTCTGCTACAGGTGCAGGAAGGATTACAGGATACCGGTGTTTGGATACATAAGAAAAAATGCGGTGAAGAGTTTTATGTACAAACCAGAACCAACAGGTACAGGTACAAGGGAAGAGATGTTATTATTGTTCTTGCTGATGATATTACAGAACTGACCGAGAAGGAAAGGGAAATTTCAAAACTTTCTATTGTAGCCCGTAACACGATTAACGGCATTATCATTACAGGAACTGATCGAAAAATTGAGTGGGTGAATGATGCTTTTACGAGCATGACAGGATATACACTGGCTGATGCAAAAGGCAGGTTTCCAACCGAATTGTTGCATGGTCCTGAAAGCGATAAAGATACGGAAGCAAAAATGAAGAACTCGGTAAAAGCAGGCTTGAGTTATGCCGGCGAAATTTTAAATTACCGAAAGGATGGAACAAAGTTCTGGGTACAAACAACGATATCTCCGCTACAGATAAATGGAAAGATAGAAAAACATGTAGCGATCTTTCTTGATATTAGCGAGCGAAAGCAGCAGGAACAAATGATTCAAAAGCAAAATGCACGACTAAAGGAAATTGCTTTTGCAAGTTCACATCTTATCAGGGCACCTTTGGCAAATATTTTAGGTCTTACTCAATTATTGAATGATAATCCGCAATTAGTGAATGATGTAGCAGAACATTTAACTACATCTGCAGAACAGTTAGACGAAGCCATCAAACAAATGATCAGGCAGGCCTCTGATTCTGAACAGGATTGATATTTACCAGCCGCTCGTTAAAATTTCTTTGATGTTCCGTGGCATGGTTCCTGTGCCTCCAAGAGAAACAAATGACTATGGCAGGAAGAGGATCGAACAACAAACAGGGAAGTGCCGGTCAGGGTGCTTCAAACCAAAGTAATCAGCCTTTTATAACAGATGGACTACCAGAGAAAAAATCCAATCATAACAGAAAAAATTTTTCTGTAGAGCGGAGATTAGAAATCCAGGTTGATAGAATACCATATATACTCAATGTAACACCATTCATGTTTAATGAAGAGGTTCGTTATCATGTAAGTTATAATGGAGGCCCGGATATTTTATTTGCATGGGATAAAACAGTGGGTCATTTTGCAGCATTCGGAGATGACGCTGCTACAATGCCTGATACGCTTGAATTGGAAATCGCACAACGTTTACAACAGATGATGCGGAAAGATCTTTCTGCGTAATTTTTTATGTAACCAGCTGAAGTAATTTGATGATGCTTTACTTGCGTCGCACACTTGTACAAGTGGAATTACTTCAGCTGGTTTTTATTTACATATTTCTTCTATATTGCCCTCCTACTTCATATAATGCATGAGTAATTTGGCCCAGTGAACAATGTTTTACTGTCTCCATCAATTCTTCAAAAAGATTTCCATTATTTACTGCAACATCTTTCAATCTTTTTAAAGCCTCTTTGTTAGTGCTTTCATTTCTTTTCCAGAAAGCATGCAGGTTCTGTATCTGTTGTTCTTTTTCTTCCGTGGTAGAACGAATCACTTCCGTTGGTAAAATAGTTGGACTGCCTTTTTTATTTAAAAAAGTATTTACACCGATCAATGGTAATTCACCACTGTGCTTCTGGTGTTCATATACAAGACTTTCTTCCTGTATCTTGTTTCTTTGATACATTCTTTCCATTGCACCCAACACGCCACCACGTTCTGTTATTTTATCAAATTCAGAAAGTACAGCTTCCTCAACAAGGTCAGTCAATTCTTCAATTAAGAAAGAACCTTGGTTTGGATTTTCATTTTTCGCCGTACCCAATTCACGGTTAATGATCAGCTGAATGGCCATTGCTCTTCTTACACTCTCTTCGGTTGGAGTAGTGATGGCTTCATCGTATGCATTTGTATGAAGCGAATTACAATTATCATAAATAGCATACAAAGCCTGCAATGTTGTTCTGATGTCGTTAAAATCAATTTCCTGTGCGTGTAACGAACGACCGGAAGTTTGGATATGATATTTCAACTTTTGTGAACGATCGTTGCCCTTGTACTTGTTCTTCATTGCCTTTGCCCAGATCCTTCTTGCTACTCTTCCAATTACACTATACTCAGGGTCCATTCCATTGCTGAAGAAGAAAGAAAGGTTTGGTGCAAAATCATCGATATGCATTCCACGGCTGAGGTAATACTCAACATAAGTAAATCCATTTGATAATGTAAATGCAAGTTGTGTAATTGGATTGGCGCCAGCCTCGGCAATATGATAACCACTTATTGAAACGCTGTAAAAGTTTCTAACTTTTCTGTCAATAAAATATTGCTGTACATCACCCATCATCTTCAAAGCAAATTCAGTAGAGAAGATACATGTGTTTTGAGCCTGGTCTTCTTTCAGAATATCAGCCTGGACTGTTCCTCTTACCTGGGATAAAGCAGAGGCTTTGATTTGTTCATACACTTCTTTTGGAAGCACTTCATCACCACTTAATCCCAATAGTTTCAAACCAAGTCCGTTATTTCCTTCTGGTAATCTTTCAGGTGCAGCAGGGTTATAATAAATTGGTTGAGACGAATGTTTGTATTTCATCTCGCTCACTTTCTTCACTTCATCCCATAAACCGTTTTGTTCAATATACTTTTCACATTCCTGGTCAATGGCTGCATTCATAAAAAATGCAAGAAGAATTGGTGCAGGACCGTTGATTGTCATGCTCACAGATGTTTTGGGACTGCAGAGATCAAATCCGCTGTACAGTTTTTTTGCATCATCGACTGTAGCGATACTCACTCCACTGTTTCCAACTTTGCCATAAATATCAGGACGATGATCAGGATCTTCACCATATAAAGTAACACTGTCGAATGCAGTAGACAAACGATGAGCTGGCTGGCCCAATGAAACATAATGAAAACGCTTATTGGTTCTTTCAGGTCCACCTTCACCGGCAAACATTCTAGTAGGGTCTTCACCTTGTCGCTTCAATTCAAATACACCTGCAGTATAGGGAAATTCGCCAGGCACATTTTCCTGTAACTGCCATTTAAGAATATCACCCCAATCTTTATACTTTGGTAAAACAACTTTTGGAATGTTTGTTCCACTTAAACTTTTAGTTGTTGAAGGTTGTTTTATCACCTTATCTCTTACCGTATATTCAAAGAATTCAGCGGTATACTTTTTTTGAACGGCTGGCCAATTTTCAATTAGCTTTTTACATTCGGGATGCAGTTGTTCTTCGAACTTTTTCTTGAGGTTTAGCAGTTCAGGGATGTTGCTTGTCTCTTTTTCTCCTACCACACCTGTAACCTGGTATAATTTAGATGCAATAGCACATTGTTCATTAACCCAGCTATCATAGCTCCTGTTATTCTCCGAAATCTCGCTCAGGTAACGAACTCTTTTCGGCGGAATGATCTGGCTCTTAGTTGTGGTATCATTTGTATGAGCATGCACTTCAATATTACCAAGCTTCACATTGGTTTTCTTTTCAACTGATACCATCAGTTTCTCAAATAATTCATTGATGCCGGTATCGTTAAATTGAGCTGCAATGGTTCCTACAATTGGCAGTTCCTCATCTTTTGCAGAAAATAACTGGTGATTGCGTTTGTATTGTTTTCTCACATCATGCAAAGCATCCAGTGCACCTGCTTTGTCAAATTTGTTGATGCAAACCACATCAGCATAATCCAGCATATTGATTTTCTCCAGCTGTGATGCTGCACCATATTCAGGTGTCATCACATATAAACTCACATCACAAAAATCCAGGATAGAAGCATCACTCTGACCAACACCTGCACTTTCCAAAATAATAAAATCAAATCCGGCACTCCTGCAAATGTCAATGGCATCCTGCACAGCACTGCTCAAAGCTGTATTGTCATCTCGTGTTGCAAGACTTCTCATATAAGCTCTTGGATGAGAAATAGAATTCATCCTTATCCTGTCACCTAATAAAGCTCCACCGGTTTTCTTTTTTGAAGGATCAACGGAAATAACAGCAATCGTTTTAGTCTCAAATGCATTTAAATATCTTCTTACGATCTCATCTGTTACCGAACTTTTTCCTGCACCACCAGTTCCTGTAATGCCCAGTACAGGAGATTTTATTGTAGTTTTTTTGTTGTCGATCGATGATGGATTCCCATTTTCTACATTGGTGATAAGCCTGGCAATTTTTCTTACATCCTTCACTTCACCCAAGCCCATTGGTGATTTATAGTCACCATTTCCATTTAAGTTATAATCACATTGCTGAATCACATCTTCGATCATTCCCTCTAAACCCATATGCCTTCCATCGTCAGGAGAATAGATTCTCGTAATTCCGTATTGATGCAACTCCCTTATTTCTTCCGGCAAAATCGTTCCGCCACCACCACCAAAAATTTTTATATGCCCACATCCGTTTTCCTCCAGCAAGTCTTTCATGTATTTAAAAAACTCCACATGACCTCCCTGGTAAGAGGTGATGGCAATTCCCTGTGCATCTTCTTCAATAGCACATTCAACAATTTCTTTGACAGATCTATTATGACCAAGATGAATGATCTCGGCCCCTTTGCTCTGCAAAATCCTTCGCATGATGTTGATGGCTGCATCATGACCATCAAACAACGAGGCAGCAGTAACAATTCTCACTTTATTATTTGGACTGTAACCCATAGGTATGTCTTTGAAAGGCTCAAAATTAGCGTTTAACAGCCAAAGTGAACAGGTGTTAGTTTATTTAGCCAGCTCTAATTTTTCATGGCATCGTTCGTTGTGTCACTCTCTTGTACTACATCACGTTATGGAGCAATGAAAACTCCTAACTTTCAGCCTTTAAAATATGAGTATGGCATATGAGATCAATGTAGAAGAAGCTTTGAACTATTCCATCATTACACTCAGGAATACGGAAACGAAATATGAAGCCGATATCTACAGCTTCGGGGGCTTGTTAAATGCCTTTAGATTTCCTTTTGAAAATTCTGTAATAAATATTGTTGATGGTTTTTCTTCACCTGCAGAAGCCAAACAGAAAATGACACCGTTTTTCAAAAGTGCCAAGCTCAGTCCTTTTGTTTGCCGGCTAAAAGACGGCAAATATCATTTCCAGGAAAGAGAATATACAATAGAAAAATATTACCTGCAGCAAAATGCTTTGCATGCATTATTGTATGATGCAGTTTTTAGCATAAAAGAAACCATTACCGACCAGGAAAGTGCTGCAGTTGTTTTACATCATCATTACGACGGATCAGACAATGGCTATCCATTTGAGTATGATATTGAAGTGGAGTGGAAATTAGCAGAAGGGAACATACTTTCATGCCGAACTACTGTTTCGCATACAAATGAGTTTGCTATTCCTTATGCCGATGGATGGCATCCATATTTTGCATTGGATACTACGATCGATGATTGTTACCTGCAGTTTGACAGCGATACGATGGTCGAATTTGATGCATCACTCATACCTACTGGTAAAATGATAAAGGATCACCGTTTCTCCAGTAAAGCATACATGAAAGATGTTATTCTTGATAATTGTTTTCTGCTTGATCAATCTTCACAACCAAAAATAATCCTGAGCAGTGAAAAATTGAAACTAACCATTTTACCGGAAGATTCTTATCCTTACCTGCAGATATATACACCGGAACACAGGGGAAGTATTGCATTGGAGAATCTCAGTGGTATCCCGGATTGTTTTAATAATGGGGTAGGTTTAAAGATGATTGAACCGAATGAATACATTTCATTTACGACCCATTATCATCCACAAATAATAAGTTGATTATTTTTTTGTTTTATGATTCCACCTGTAAGTTATTCCGGTAGAAAGATTGGCCCCTCTCGCATACACGTAACCTGAGTTTGTATAGATAAAGGCTAGTTGAGCATCAAAAAGTAATGCTGGTACAGCTTTAAAGCTGAAACTGATCTTTGTCCCTACTTCATTAATGAGCATTGGCGACAGATTAGACAGTCGATATTTTTTTAGCTGATCCGTAGTATAATTGGTTTTTATTTTGTTATGAGTCAGATAATTAATTCTCATATGAAAACCCCACCTGAAATTATTTGTTGAATGAAAGTTCAGGCAGGGTTGTATGAAAGCAGTAATGTTATTTGTCTCAAAATAATTAGAATAAATAACAGTGTTGATGCCCATATCGGTTATTTCCACCTTTCCTGCATTTATACCTGCCAGCAAATTAAAACCTACAAAACCATTCGTATTATGTGTGAAGAAAACTCCAGCCAGGAAATAATTTGAGTATTTGTGATCTATAACTGAAGTATCTGAAGGGTTATTCAAAAACCTGCCAGCTTTATCTTTTTGAACAATATGATTAATGCCACCTGTTACTCCAAACTTATTATGTAATGCAAAGCCTCCTTGTACAGAAAGCCCGTTGCTTTTACTGGTACTGTAAGATGTAGCTAAAGGGGCACCATATTCCATTCTCTCATTTCCGTTTGATTCGTAGTAAGCACTTACATATGATTCGCCTTTTTGTTTGAACATCGGATTGTGTACAGCTGGAGTTGCATAAACAAATCTTTTTTCAGCACAGGAACTAAAAAAATAGGCAGAAAAAATGAGAAGAAAAATTGCCTGCATGCCTTATAAATTAATCACGGCCACCATGCTGATCTCAACATTCACTCCTTTTGGTAAACCTTTTACAGCAACTGTTTCTCTGGCAGGGTAATCTCCATTGAAATAGGATCCGTAAATCTCATTTACTTCAGTAAACAGGCTCATATCAGTTAAGAATATCGTTGTTTTTACAACATGTTCGAACGTAAGTTTTGCTTCATCCAGGATTGCTTTTAGGTTTTGCATTACACGGTGTGCTTCATCCTTAACTGAACCTTGTATCAATTCGTTTGTTGCAGGGTCAATGGCTATTTGCCCACTGATAAATAGATTTTCACCTGTACGTACAGCCTGGTTATAAGGACCGATAGGAGCCGGAGCTTTGTCAGTTTTGATGATCTGTTTCATAGTCAAAATTTTCGTTAGCAAATTGAATGAATTTCCATCAACTCTCCAACCTATTTTTGCGGTTCAAGCGATTATATGATTATTGCAGTAAAAGCACATCCACATCAGAAAGAAGAATGGCTGTCCAAACAAACTTCAGAAGGAGTGGAGATTATCTGGGCTGAAACTGACGTGCCGGAAGCCGATGCTTATTTCGATCTGTGCTATGAAGAATACGGTGAGGCTTTTGGTCATATTAACGATAAACCCGTATTCGTTAGCTCTGTGCTAAAAACATTAAACGAACTTCCATCAAATGTTTCCCGAATAAATGGCTGGAATGGATTTCTAAAAAAGGAATCTCTGGAAGTTGTGTTGGCAGATGACGATGGAAAACAGGTGCTCGATAAGTTAGCCTGGAAGTATCATAACGTTCCTGATGTGCCCGGAATGATTGCACCAAGAACGGTCAGCATGATCATCAATGAAGCTTATTTTGCCTTGGGTGATGAGGTCAGCACTAAAGAAGAAATAGATATAGCAATGAAACTCGGTACTAATTATCCTTTTGGTCCGTTTGAATGGAGTGAGAAGATCGGCTTACATAATATATACAGGCTGCTACAGAAGTTGAGTGAAACTGACGAACGTTACCAGCCTGCCCCAGCCTTAGAGCAGGAACTTAAATCAATTACTTAATGGCCCTTATTTTAAATATTGATACCGCTACTGAATATGCAAGTGCCTGCCTCTCAAGAGATGGGGTGGTGATGGCTGTTGAATCAAATCCAAATCAAAAAGATCACGGAGCATTTATTCAACCGGCTATAAAAAAAATGATTCAAGCTGCAAGCTATACGCTGCAGGACATCGATGCCGTTGCAGTTTCAAACGGGCCAGGTAGTTATACAGGATTAAGAGTTGGACTCTCTACTGCAAAAGGATTGTGTTATGCATTAAACAAACCACTGCTGCTTATCAATACTTTGGAAGTAATTGCAACTGCTGCCATTCAAAATAGGAATCAACTGTCAACTGTCAACCGTCAACTGCCAACTGTTTTTTGTCCCATGATCGATGCTAGAAGAATGGAAGTGTTTGCTGCAGTGTATGATGATAAATTGAGAGAAATTCAGTCACCTGCAGCTAAGATCATTGATGCTGATTCTTTCTCGGATATGTTAATCAACTATAACATTGTCTTTTCAGGAAGTGGTGCAGAAAAATTCAAAAAAATTGTTGCGAACAATAACGCATATTTTCTGCAAGCACAACATGATGCTGGTCATATGGCAACGATTGCGGAAAACTTGTATCTGTTAAAATCCTTTGCAGATAAGGCTTACAGCGAACCGTTTTACCTTAAAGAGTTCTTTACTCCAGCACAGAAACTTAAATCTGATTAAAAAACATCTTAATATATGTATAGCGTGAACTAAATGGGAAACTTTCGTAATATTTTTGAATTATAAAATACATACCCCAATGATTTACGCAATGACGACAACAACAACCCAGGCTCAACCTACGATGGTGGTGCATAGCTCAAATACTATTGAGCAGGATAATTTGAAGATGGATTATATCCATATGAAGAAAGCAGCAATGATCTTAAGAGCAATGAATCACAAGCTTCGCCAGCAAATGATCAAATTGCTGGACGAGAATAAGAAAATGACCGTTACAGACATATATGTGAAGCTTCGTCTGGAGCAATCAGTTGCTTCTCAGCATCTTGCTATTTTGCGTAGAGCTGGTATTGTTAGCACTGAAAGAGAAGGAAAATTCATTTATTATGGTGTGAATTATTCTCGCATCTCTGATGTAAATGCATTTGTTACTGACCTGGTAAAATAATTTTCCAAGGCCTTGGAATATCTATGTAGCCCTGTTGTGTCACTCACTTCAGGGCTTTTTTCTTTACTCATCAACCAACAGCACTGGCATTTTATTATTTAATTGTCTGGCTATATTTGTGAAAAATTATCGAATGTTCATTCAGCAATTATATACCAGCTGCTTAAGTGAAGCGGCATACTACATAGAAAGCGAAGGTGAAGTGGCAATTGTGGATCCACTAAGAGATATTGAATCGTACTTGCAAATGGCACAGGAAAGAAATGCAAAGATCAAGTACATATTTGAAACGCATTTTCATGCTGATTTTGTAAGTGGTCATATTGATCTTGCAAAAGCTACCGGTGCAACAATCGTATATGGGCCAGATACCAAAGCTGGATTTAAAGTGCATGTTGCTAAGCACAAAGAGCTATTCAAATTAGGGAAGTTGACAATTGAAGTATTGCATACTCCTGGTCATACTTTGGAAAGTTCATGCTATTTACTCAAAGATGAGAATGGGAAAGATCATGCAATATTTACCGGTGATACTTTGTTTGTTGGCGATGTTGGTCGTCCGGATCTTGCACAAAAAGGTGCTGATCTTACAATGGAAGATCTTGCCGGGATGATGTATGAAAGTTTACAAAAGAACATCATGCCTTTGAATGATGAGGTGATCGTTTATCCTGCACATGGTCCAGGAAGTAGTTGTGGTAAGAGTTTAGGTCCAAACACCTTCAGTACAATTGGTGAACAAAAGCAAACAAATTATGCATTGCAACAAGATAACAAAGAGAGTTTTGTAAAAGCAGTGACGGAAGGATTGAGTGCACCGCCAAATTATTTTCCTATAAATGCTAAGATCAATAAAGAAGGATATGAGAGCCTTGATTCAGTACTTGAAAAAGGAATGACAGCCTTGGATATTCCTGCTTTCAAGATCATTACAAAAGATCCTGAGCTGTTCATTCTTGATACAAGGAAAGCAACTGAGTTTACAAAAGGATTTGTACCAGGTTCAATCTCTATAGGCCTCGAAGGACGATTTGCTGAATGGGCAGGAAGCTTACTTCCATTCGATAAAAAAATGGTGCTGGTTACTGATCCCGGTAAAGAAAAAGAAACAATCATTCGTTTGGCAAGAGTTGGTTTCGATAAAATGGAAGGTTATTTGGAAGGCGGTTTTGAAGCATGGCAAAATGCAGGTGAACCGGTTGACCTGATCATTGATGTTGAGGCAGATGAATTACTGATGGATATTCCATTTGATGAGAACCTTGTGGTAATGGATGTACGGAAAGAAACCGAATTTGCAGACGGCCATGTAAAAGATGCAGTGAATGTTCCGCTGAATACTTTAACTGATCCTGCAATGATGGCGAACATTGAAGACACACATAATGTATATATACATTGTGCAGGTGGTTACAGAAGTGTGATTGCTGCATCGATGATAAAAAGACAGGGCATTCACAACCTGAGAAATGTATTGGGTGGATGGAACGAAATTAAAAAGCTTGACAAGTTCAAGATCGAGAAAAACGTTGCAGCGTTGAATTAACAGTTGAAAAATTATTTTGGAAGGTGAGCCTAAATAGCTCACCTTTTTTGTTGCAGTACAAGAGTGCGACGCAACAAAAGCTAAATAGTTGCACTGAAGCTCAACTACAAATCATATCACTAAATGACCATACTTATCTGCATCGAACTGGTGTTTCCATCTTCGATGACTCCACAGATAATTGGAAGGATTTTGCCGGATGCTGTCTTCAACAAACCGTATCAACTGTCTTGTAATTTCACCATTCGGAAATTCATTGGGTGTAGTGGTAAGCAAATTGCAGTCGATATTATAATATCCTCTTTTGGTCTTGTAAAAGTTTACAGTAACAATGGCAGCATTCAAACTCTTCGAAGTTTTCTCAGGGCCTTTCGCAAACGGAGCCATTTTGCCAAAAAAAGGATACCAATAGCCGTTAATAGGATTGCCGGGGTTCTGGTCTGCTACCAAACCGATGGCATGTTGCTGATTGCTGTAAGCAGGATATTCTTTTCTGAAATCTTTTCTCGCAATTAATATTGTTCCAAACTTGCTCCGAAGCTTATAGATGATCTTATCAAAAATTTTATTTGAAAGCGTCATATAAACTCCCACAAATGGATATTTAATACTACTTGCAGCAGTTAAGTTTGCAAACTCCCAATTAAAGAAGTGGCCCGCTACAAATACTATAGATTGTCCTGTAGGATATAGTGCATTCACCATATCCATATTTGAATTGACCCTCTTTTTAAGTTGCTTTTCGCTCACCGAGATCAGCTTGATCATCTCTATGAACGTATCGATAAAATTGTGATAAAAGCCTTTTGCAATTTTTACTTTTTCTTCGTCACTCTTATCCGGAAAAGCAACACCAATATTGCTGAGAACTATCTCTCTCCGGTAACCAAAAATATAATACACCAGCACATAAATACAATCGCTGATGAAGTATAATACGCTCCAGGGTAGTAACGAAAGCAGGTAAAAAAAACCGTAAACGATGTGGTACACTTTACTTGATTATTACTGCAAAGAAAGATTGCATTTGGCCCTTACCCAAATAAATCTCCTTGTTTAGTTTCTACTGCAAGATTCATTAGCTCGTAACGATTTATGATTTTGTAAGCTTTATCACCTACCAATCTTCCCAGCAGTAAAAGGTGATCAGCCATAAAGCTTCCTGAAAAGTGACGGTTTGAATATTCAAGCCAGGCCTTTTCATATTGCCAGGGAAGCAATTTTCGGGCAATGGTTAAATGCGGTTCAGTTATGAAATAGGGCTTGTTATTCTTGTCCAAAGTCATCAGTTTTTGAGCTTCCTTTACCTTTTTGGCAATGGCTTTTATCGGTTCCTGGGTTTTTACATTAATGTATAGGGTGTGAGTTGGGAAACTCCCAAAGTTGTCAAGATCAATTTTGAAAGAGGGTAAGCCCATTGCTATCATCTTAAGCCTGTTGTCGATTCTTCGTTCTACCATTTGGTGCTGCACGAATTTACTGATGGTTATATGTGGTTTTAAGGAAGCGGCAAACCTGCAGTTATAGGTGTTTGCAAACTCTTCTTTTATTATCATGATCTTATTCCATAGATCTTCATGTGGACTTAATACCAGTAAATACTCATGCACCTTCAGGCTGCGAAAGAGTTCTTTTGCTTCTTCTTCAGAAACAAATTGTTCTTTTTCTTTTTTCTTAAACGGATGTTCCATGGTTGTCTTTATGGCATTAACCTGAATACACTAACCTGTTTGCACGAATCAAACTCGTTGGTCCGTTTCAGCAACAACAGTTCTTTTACTTCAAACTCAGCATGAAATTCTTTCTTCGAATATTCCATTACTGCCTTTTCATATGTTTCTGTCTTCAGCTCTTTTGCTATGGTCATATGAGGATAGGATATAAGCTGTGCTTTTGGTAACCCGTTACTATTTATATACTGGTCGATTACTTTCAGTTCTTTTGCTATTTGTTGAAAAGGTTGCTGATCCTGCACCCTCAGGTAAATAGTATTTACATTGGGGAATCCACCATAATTATTCAATGCTACTTTAAAACATTGTTGATTACTGATCACACGATGCATCCATTTTAACAACGTAGCCTCCATCTCTTCTTTAGCCGAAAAGCTTGCAATTGTAATATGCGGAGGCTTTTTAATGATGGACTTATCACCATACTCAGAAAAAAAATTCATTTTTTCATTCATCACCTGCTGCCATACATCTGCTTCAGGATTAACCACTAGTAAATATTCGCTGACGATGTTTCCTTTGAAATAAGACTGTTGTGCATAATTTATCATCGCTTCCATGAAAACTATTTTGTTTAGCATAAAAATACTAAATAATTTAGTCTTTCAAAATAATAGTTATATGGAATGGGAAAACTTTTACAATGCCTCTTACGGAGGTACTAAGAATTTTACGCAGCATGATGTTCACACAGCCAATGCTTCCGGCTTTGGTGCAGCAGCAGACGATTTTTCTGAACGTGGCATTGACCTGAACGAACAACTCATCTACAACAAACCGGCAACATTCTTCTTTCGTATGAATGGCGATGCAATGATCGGTGCTGGAATTCAGAACGGAGATGTATTGATCGTTGACAAAAGCCTCAAAGCCAGTAACGGAAAAATTGTTGTGGCAGCAGTGAATGACGAGTTGGTTGTTCGTCGTTTTCAGCAACACATTAAAGGCTTTACGCTCATTGCAGAAAACAGTCGCTACAGTAGCATGGATGTAGGAGAGTTCACCAACTTTAATCCCTTTGGCATCGTAACCTGTGTCATCCACATTTTTGAAAAAGGATTACTCGATCATCATCGTCCGGCACAAAAAGGAAAGAAGAAATTTTATTAGCAGGGGACAGTGCTGCTATGAAACTTCTGTTGTGTCACTCACTTGTACGTTCGGCTCATTACTGAACTTGAATGACGCTGTGTAGTGTGGAAAGCTGATCGAAATAAAAATCATCTTATGAAAGCAATTGTTGACTGTAACTCTTTTTATTGCTCCTGTGAAAGAGTGTTTCGTCCTGACCTGGAAAACAAACCTGTTATTGTGCTGAGCAATAATGACGGATGTATTATATCCCTCAGCAACGAAGCAAAAGCGGCTGGTATAGACATGGCCATTCCCTATTTCCAGGCGAAAGAAACGATAGATGAGTTTAGTATTGAAACGTTCTCTTCTAACTATAATCTTTATGGCGATATGAGCCGAAGAGTGATGCAAACCATGGAAGCCTTAGTAGGAGAAGAAAATATAGAAGTATATTCTGTTGATGAAGCTTTCCTGGATCTTTCTGCTGTGCCGGTTGAAGAATTGTACAATTTCTCTTTGATGATTCGCAATACAGTAGAAAAATGGACAGGCATCTCAGTATCAGTTGGAGTAGGCAAAACAAAAGTGTTAGCCAAAGTAGCCAATAAGCTGTGTAAGAAAAAACAGCTTCCGGATAAAGTGATGGTATTAGATTCTGAAGAAAGTACTGCTCATGCTTTGCAACAAACACTGGTAAAAAATATCTGGGGCATCGGTGGTCAGTATGCAAAAAAATTGCAAAACGAATGGAACATTCATACAGCCTGGGAGTTAAAACACATGAGTGTACAATGGGCAAAAACACATTTGGGTGGAGTAGTAGGTGTAAGGATGATAGAAGAACTGAATGGTAAGCCGGCAATTAAAATGGAGCAGCCTTTGGTGAATAAAAAAATGATAGCCACCACCCGAATGTTTGGAAATGCTGTTACAGATCTGGAAGATATCAAAGAAGCAATCGCAACTTATACAACAAGGGCTGCAGAAAAATTAAGAAGGCAACATAGTGCTGCAAGTATCATCAGTGTGTTTGTTGTACCACAGCAGAAAACCGATGATCCGTATTTCAAGCATGGATATCCTAAATCAACCTACACCACCTTAGCTTCTCCTACTTCACTCACACATGAACTGATCAAACCTGCAATGCAAATGGCTGAACGATTATACGAAAAAGGTCAGCGTTATAAAAAAGCCGGTGTTACATTAAGTGGATTGGTGCCTGATACTTCCATCCAGTCAAACCTGTTTGAACCAGAAAAAGCTAACGATCGTGGATTAATGGCCATGTTAGATAACGTAAACTTTAGCATGAGAGATGATGTAATAAAATATGCAGCTGCAGGCATCAACAAACACTGGAAAATGCGACAGGAATTCAGAAGTCCACGCTATACTGCAAGATGGAATGAATTGTATGAAGTGAAATAAAACGAACATCTATGGAGCACAACAACGAACAACAGAAAACATCGAACGATTATATAAAAGGAAGGGGAGCACAATTTAATACTCCGAATAAATTTTTAAAAAATCAGAGAGTAAGAGAACATATTGAAGGTATTGACGACTGGACAGAACCCAGTACCGAAACGCAATATTTCGAAGATCATGCAAAAGGTATCGTGAATAAAGTAGATAGTCCTGATGTTGGTATGTTTTACAGTATGAATCCTTACCAGGGTTGTGAGCATGGATGTATCTACTGCTATGCACGGCCCAGCCACGCTTACTGGGACATGTCGCCCGGGCTGGATTTCGAAACCAGACTGATCGCCAAGACCAATGCCGCCGACGTACTGGAGGAACAGCTGTCCAGGCGTGGCTATCAATGCGCC
>JAKFCX010000036.1:0-4894 GCA_036676415.1 Chitinophagaceae bacterium | reverse complement strand
CCAACGAACAGCCCAAAGAATGATTTCACCTTGAAAGTGCCGACCGTGGAAGGGATTCATCTGCTGTATCTCGAAATAAATAAGATATTTAGCTTATCATGTCAGCCTATTTGCAACAGTGCCTTATTTTGAATCATCTTGGTTATGAGATTACAGCTTCGACTGGTCGACCTCAAGAGTCAGAATATTTAACCTATCTAGGGGCGAGTGAAATTATTGATCGTATTGAATTATCTTCCCCAGGAAAGCCATTAAACAAAGAAGTTTGGGCTGGCGTAATTGATACTGTTGGAAGCCATACTTTAGCCAATGCATGTGCTAGTACAAAATATCGTGGTGCAGTTGCTGCGTGTGGTTTGGCAGGCGGAATGGATTTTCCAGCAACAGTTGCTCCATTTATTCTAAGAGGGATTACCTTATATGGAATTGATAGCGTGATGGCACCAATCGAATTAAGAAAAGAAGCATGGGAACGTTTGGCTACAGAATTAGATCAAACAAAATTAGAAACAGTAACGACTGAAATTCAGTTAACAGATGCTTTAAATATTTCAAATGAAATTTTAGATGGAAAAATTCGAGGTAGAGTTGTTGTACAGATATAGTTCAACAAAATGAGTTGTGGGACTGTTCTAAATTTTGTGTAAGTACTTAATTTTCATTTATCCTACTGAGGATAATAAAAAGAGGTACTTCACATGGATGAAGCTACAATCAAAAGTATGGCAGCTGAATTAGCTAAAGGTTTAAAAACTCCTGAAGATTTAAACCAAATGACAGCCATATTTAAAAAGTTCATGATCGAAACCGCTCTGAATACTGAGCTTTCTGAACATTTAGGCTATGAAAAGCATCAACCTAAGAAAGGATCTAATGCACGTAATGGTTTTAGCTCCAAAACAGTTCTAACACAAGATGGGCAGCTTGCTTTAGATATCCCTCGTGATCGTGATGGCTCTTTTGAACCACAGATTATTAAGAAGCATCAAACACGCATTACTAGCATGGATGATCAAATTCTTTCGCTATATGCGAAAGGAATGACAAATAGAGAAATTGTTGCTTTTTTAAAGAAATGTACGATGCCGATGTATCTGCCTCCCTTATTAGTAAGGTGACGGATGCTGTCATTGAACAAGTGACAGAATGGCAAAATAGAACACTCGATAGTCTTTATCCTGTTGTCTATTTAGATTGCATTGTTGTTAAGGTTCGTCAGCATTCAACAGTAATCAATAAATCAGTTTATTTAGCATTAGGCATTAACCTGGATGGCCAAAAAGAACTTCTTGGCATGTGGCTTGCTCAAACAGAAGGTTCCAAATTCTGGCTGTCAGTCATGACAGAGCTTAAAAATCGAGGAGTGCAAGATATTCTTGTAGCCTGCCTTGCGAAGCAGCGCTTCTCAGGACTAAAAGGCTTTCCTGATGCGATAGCCTCTGTCTACCCTCATACTGATATCCAGCTGTGTATCGTACATGTTGTACGCAATAGCCTGAGATTTGTGAGCTGGAAGGACTACAAAGCTGTAACAGCAGGATTGAAGGCGATCTATCAGGCAAGTACAGAGGAAAATGCTTTAAAGCCCCTAGATATCTTCTGCGATCAATGGAATCACCAGTATTCAAAAATTGGAGAATCCTGGCGGGCAAATTGGGAAAATATCCGAACGATCTTTAGCTATCCTGCTGAAATACGTCATGCGATTTATACAACAAATGCAATTGAATCATTGAATAGCGTGATCCGCCATTCAACTAAAAAGAGAAAGATCTTCTCTTCTGATGATTCAGTGAAAAAGGTCATTTATTTAGCAACTTCAAATGCTGCTAAAAAATGGACCATGCCAATTCAAAATTGGCGTTTAGCAATGAATTGGTTTACGATTCAGTTCGATGATCGATTAAAAGATCATTTATAAAAAATGAGACTTACACAAAATAATTTACAGGCTCGTAGAAACATGAAAATACATTCTTTTGGTGAACACAATAACATTACTTTATCTAATAATTGTATTGAAGTTCGAGGTGCACGTGAGCATAACCTTAAGGATGTAGATGTTTCTATCCCAAGAAATGCACTTGTTGTTTTCTCAGGTGTATCGGGTTCAGGAAAATCATCACTTGCTTTTGGAACTATTTTTGCTGAAGCACAAAGAAGATATTTCGAATCTGTTGCACCTTATGCAAGACGCTTAATAGATCAGGCCGGAGTACCAGATGTTGATGCTATTGATGGTCTACCACCAGCAGTAGCATTGCAACAACAACGTGGTGCAAGTAATACCCGTTCTTCTGTTGGAAGTGTAACAACTTTATCAAGTCTCGTGCGAATGATTTATTCGCGTGCTGGTGCATATCCTGCCGATCAGCCAATGTTATATGCCGAGGACTTTTCACCGAACACTCCTCAAGGTGCTTGTCCTACCTGTCATGGTTTAGGTCACATTTATGAAGTTACAGAATCGACAATGGTTCCTGACCCAACACTCAGTATTCGTGAGAGAGCTATCGCATCATGGCCACCTGCTTGGCACGGGCAAAACTTACGCGATATCCTAGTAACCCTAGGGTATGATGTCGATCGACCATGGAAAGATTTACCGCAATCGGATAGAGACTGGATTTTATTTACTGAAGAAACCCCAACAGTTCCTGTCTATGCTGGTTTAAGCCCCGCTGAGACTCAATCTGCACTTAAACGTAAACTAGAACCCAGCTATATGGGCACTTTCACTGGTGCTCGTCGCTATGTCCTTCATACTTTTGCTAATACCCAAAGTACGTTGATGAAAAAACGTGTTTCACGTTTTATGGAAGGAAAAATATGCCCTTCCTGTCATGGTAAACGCCTTAAACCAGAAGCCTTATCTATTACCTTTGCTGGAGTAGATATTGGTGAGTTTATGCAACTTTCTTTGGATAAGTTAACTTGCCTGCTTGAGCCCATTGTTCTTGGCAATTTCGACGCTCATGATGCTGGAGAAAAGACTAATAATAAAGTAACCCAACTTGATAGATCCGAACGAGCAACAACAGGTAGAGCAGTGCATTCTGTATCTCCAGATGTAAGACGTACGTCAGCACTTTCAGATGAAAAGAAAATTGCTGCGCAGCGTTTAGCAAATGGTGTGGTGGGGCGTTTAAATCAATTACGCCAGTTAGGTCTTGGTTATCTAACATTAGATAGAGCCACACCGACTCTTTCAGCGGGAGAGTTACAACGTTTGCGTTTAGCAACACAATTAAGTTCTATGCTATTTGGTGTAGTTTATGTACTGGATGAACCGTCTGCTGGATTACATCCTTCAGATAGTCAGTCATTATATGATTCTCTCGATAAATTAAGAGACGCTGGAAACTCCGTATTTGTTGTAGAGCATGATTTAGAGCTCATGCGTCGTGCTCAATGGTTAGTGGATGTTGGACCAGATGCAGGAGAGCAAGGTGGTAATATTTTATATAGTGGAGTACCTCAGGGTTTAAGTGAGATTTCAGCTTCACGTACTGCAAGTTATTTATTTAATAAAATCCCAGTTACTCAAAGTTATGGACGTACACCCTCTGGTTGGCTTGAACTTAACAATATTTACCGACATAACCTGCATAATATTGATGCTCGTATACCTCTTGGTGTACTTACAGCAGTTACAGGTATTTCAGGTTCAGGTAAATCTAGTCTCGTTTCTCAAGCTTTACCCGAGTTAGTACTTTCATATTTAGGCAATGAATCTGAAACTGAAAACAATAATGAAAATAATCCTTTAAATGAAGGAATGTTGGTTACCGAGGTTACACAGGGTTCTCTGGCTGGTGATGTGGAGGCTATACAGCGTCTGGTACAGGTTGATCAAAAACCAATTGGCCGTACTCCACGTTCTAATCTGGCAACTTATACGGGTTTATTTGATCATGTTAGAAAGTTATTTGCTGGGACTCCTGAAGCTCGCCAAGCTCATTATGATGCTGGACGTTTTTCGTTTAATGTGGCTAAAGGGCGATGTGAAACTTGTGAAGGTGAAGGCTTTGTCAGTGTAGAATTATTGTTTATGCCAAGTGTATATGCCCCTTGTCCGACATGTCATGGTGCTCGATATAATGATGACACTCTGAAAATTCGCTGGAATGGACGTAATATTGCTGAAGTATTAGGAATGACCGTCAATGAAGCACGTGATTTTTTTGATGGAGAGGTCTCGATTGCTCGTTCACTACAATTATTAAAGGAAATTGGCCTTGGTTATTTACGTTTAGGGCAACCAGCGACTGAACTATCTGGTGGAGAAGCGCAACGTATTAAATTGGCGACCGAGCTGCAACGCAATCAGCGTGGAAATACACTGTATATACTTGATGAGCCAACTACAGGTTTGCATCCATCAGATGTAGATCGATTGTTAGTTCAATTGCAGCGATTAGTCGATGCGGGTAATACCGTGGTTATGATTGAGCATGATATGCGTGCCGTTGCACAAGCAGATTGGGTGATTGATGTGGGACCAGGTGCTGGAAATGCTGGTGGGAATATTGTTGTGGCAGGAACACCAAAACAAATAACAGAAAATCAAGATAGTCGTACTGCTCCATATTTAGTTAATGAGTTAGTGAGTCGTGATACTAAACGTTGATATTGCGAGTGGGTAGAATAAAACCTTAAATTAAAAGCCTGTAAAATCAATCAGATATTTTTTTGTTTTAGGTGGTGTGTGAGCATGAAATCTAAAAGTTTTTTTCAACTAAGGGCTTTGTTGCACAAACCTATCTGTAACGGCTTTTTCAGCGATATAATTTTCAAATGAAGAAGCCTACACACAAAATCTACCGCACAACCAATTGGCCCGCATATAACCGAGCACTCATGAGTCGCGGAAATATTGCCATTTGGTTTGATC
>JAKFCX010000035.1:0-3399 GCA_036676415.1 Chitinophagaceae bacterium | reverse complement strand
GTCAAACCACTCCTTTTACATTATCTTACTCCCTATTTTAGAGATTCATAGATTTTATGAAACTGCTTACATTGACGAGTAGGGTGGAAAATATTGACCTCACCGGATGCAAAAGTAATCAGATTACTATCAAATATATATATTCCGCTTCAGGGGCACTTAGAAACCCTTTTCGTTACCACAAATATAGTTTGATTTTTTCAAGGAACTGGTAGTTTGGTTGCCGCTAGCCTTGGTTTCCTGCCTCAGCGGGAACCTAACTACCTTTTCGGTTACCATAGGCACAAAAAAAGTAGTACAACCATAAAAAGGTCGTACTACTTTTAAATTGCTTTATTAGAATTATTTATATGATGGAATTTCAAGAAAAATCGTGTATGGTTGGATCTTATAAACTTCATACATTGTATTAACTTGTTTAGAAGCCCAGCCAATATCTGTTGCATATTGATTTCCAGCCGCTAGTCTAGTAGACATTACTTCTGGATTCCAACGCATCTCATATATCGTATTTTGAACAACTTTATATGGATTATTTCCACCTAAATATTTATCGCTTATAAAGGCTGCTCCACCTACAATTGCGTCATACGGAGTAAACCAGCCCTCATCATAAGCCCTTTGCACTCCACATTCAAGCGGACAAGAATCATAAGCACCTACACCATACATGTTATAAACAGTTTTTCCGTTATACACTACTCCTTTCGCAAGAGTAGAAGTACCGTTTCCTGTTTCTAGTAAAGTATGAGCCATTAAATAAACTTCATTAATTCCATATTTCTTCCCAGCATCGATAAACGCTTGCCCTTGATTCGCTAGAATTCCTTTTCCAGTAAGGAACGTATTTAGTGTTCCTACTGACACGTCACTAGACTTACTAAGGTTCATGAATTGGAATCTTTGCTTTTCATCATTGATATATCTAGAAGGATCTAGATACTCCAATACATCAGAAGCCATTGCGTTACGCCAGTTTCCAATACTTACTCTGTACCAGCCACTGGTATTATCTTCCTCTAAAACAGTTAGCAAAGCACCTGTACCTACAGAGCCATAAATGTGACTTGAGTCATTCTTTTCTGCTCGAATTTTTAGACTCGTCGCAGTTACTTTTCCCACTCTAGAATTAATACTTGCAAGACTACTATGAACATACAATACTTGACCATTGTAATCTATTTTGTACCATTTTGTACTTCCTGAGAAGGTATCACCTGTAATATTTTTATCCAATACTAGAAATGCTGTTCCGCTTCCAACATTGGTAGCAATATTACTATTGGTACTTAAAACTGGAGATGTTCTTAAATTTACACTACTACCAGTAATTGACCCACCATCAAACATTTGTAGATATTGACTGCTAACATATGCAGGATAATTTCTATATTTATCTGTTTGAGGAGAAGCTTTCATTTGCATGTTTAAAGCATCGTTTAGTGTAACAGAATAGTTGTTATAGGTTGTTATCACACTTGGTTTTACGAACGGTTTAACGGTAGAACCAGGTGCAGCTTTTCCTTTTTCAACTAAAACAATTTCTATTGCTTCCAGGCGTTTTGATACTAATTCAGTACCTGCTGATTCTCCATTTTTGGCCCAATCTAACCAACCATAGGATTCTGCGTGTACACGATAATAAATATCGTAGTATTGAGCGATTTCACCTGTTAGGTTGATTTGAATGGCTTCTATTCTTTTACCTTCTCCAGATGTACCAGATATCGTACCATTTGACATATAGTTTAACCAACCATAGTCCTGGACATGAGTCCTGTAGGTGATACTTCCGGAATACGGTGAATTTTGCAAGGAAATCTTGATCGCTTCCAAACGTTTCGATTGTCCTGATGTTCCAGACATTGCCCCATCAGAAACTGGGCTTAACCATCCTGAATCTTGGACGTGTGTGGAATAAGTTACAGATGGATTGATCACCAGTGGTCTGTTGGTAGCACCTGGAGCAGCTCCACCTTTTTCGACTAAAACAATTTGAATGGCTTCTAATCGCTTAGAAAGTGCTTGAGTACCTGCTGGTTGTCCATTTTTTGCCCAATCTAACCAGCCATAACTTTCCGTGTGAACGCGATAATATATATCATATCGTTGTGCCATTTCACCGGTTAAGTTTATTTGGATAGCTTCCATCCTTTTACTTTCTCCTGATGTTCCAGAGAGAGCACCATTGGTCACATTATTTAGCCAGCCATAGTCTTGCACATGGGTTCTGTATACAATATCCCCTGAATAAGGGGTATTTTGTAAAGACATCTTAATGGCTTCCAATCGTTTCGATTGTCCTGATGTTCCAGAGGTTGCCCCGCTAGTAACAGGTGTTAACCACCCATAATCCTGTACATGAGTGGAATAAGAAACGGTTGGATCAATGACAAAAGGTTTATTTGTAGAACCAGGTGCAGCTCCACCCTTTTTTACAAGTACTATTTGAATTGCTTCTAAACGTTTCGCAAGTGCTTGAGTACCAGAAGATTGTCCATTTTTTGCCCAGTCCAACCAACCATAGGATTCGGTGTGAACACGATAATAAATATCGTAATACTTTTCCATATCACCAGTTAAGCTAATTTGAATAGCTTCCAAGCGTTTTGATTGTCCTGATGTTCCAGAAACAGCACCATTCGCTACATTACTTAACCACCCATAGTCCTGTACATGAGTCCTGTAGGTGATACCTCCGGAATACGGAGCATTTTGCAATGAAATCTTAATGGCTTCTAATCGTTTTGACTCACCAGATGTTCCTGATACACTACCATTAGAAACTGAGCTTAACCAACCGTAGCTTTCTACATGTGTAGAATAAACAACAGATGGTCCGGTAGCGGCACTAAACAATACTGGCTGCTCGGATTCTACAGCATTTAGAGAGTTATATTCCTCTTCTGTTATCTCAGTTTTTTGATTTTTTTCATCGGTTAAAAAATAAACTAGTCCATGATTTTGAATCAAAGTACCATATTCATCAACTGTCGTTTTCTCTTCAATGGATGTTCCATTATCATTTTTCTCAATAACATTCCATTGATCGCTTAACTCAAGAGGAGTTACTTTTTCTGCACTAAATGTATCTGAGACAGTGAACCGATAAAAAATACTTTCTGCATCTGTAATATTGAGTTCATCTAACCCCTCACTAACCGTTAAAACGGTATCTATTGCTTGATTAGTAGAATGGTAGATCGTTCCGTTAACAGATGATTCGGTTTCATCAGTCCATCCAGTTAGTATCAACGTAACCTCTTCATTGATTATTACTTCTTGTTCTTCACCATTATAATGAATGAGATAGTAACTAGAACCTTCACTAAAATTGACTGTTTTCGAGCTTTCTAATGCATAACCAATGCTTATATTGGAAAGAATAGAGAGACTCAC
>JAKFCX010000034.1:0-2018 GCA_036676415.1 Chitinophagaceae bacterium | reverse complement strand
TATAACACATACACTCCGGTTTCTCGCTACTTTTTGCCTTGTCTTAGCTTCGCTCATTACATTATCTAAAGGTATTTGAAATTGAAAGTAATTGGGGACTCTAACAATAGAATACCTGTAATAGGTATTCTTGGCGGCACTTTTAATCCTATCCACTTTGGTCATTTGCGCTTGGCGCAGGAACTCGCAGACTCACTAGACTTCAGCGAAGTTCGCTTCATTCCAGCCGCCAACCCGCCACATCGACCTGCTCCCTCTGTTTCTGCTGAGCATCGCGCCGCAATGGTACGTTTAGCCATTGCTAATAATTCTATTTTCAAATTTGATGATCGCGAATTGCATAGAACAGGCGCGTCTTACACCATAGACACTCTAGATAGTTTACGAGATGAATTAGGTGATGAGGTAAGTTTGGTATTGTTGATGGGCAGTGATGCATTTACCAAATTCGATACTTGGCATCGCTGGGAAGAAATAATTCAACGTTGCCATATTACTTTGGTACAAAGACCACTTTCGTCTAGCGTTGCTACAAAAGAAAATTTGCCTAAGGTACTCGAAACCTTTTTACACAATCATTACACCGAAAATGGTGATGATCTACATAGTACTGCGGCCGGCTTTGTCATCATGCAACATATCACCGCGCTCGACATTTCTGCTACAGCAATTCGCCATACTTTCGAACAGAAAAAATCTGCACGCTATTTAATGCCTGATAGCGTCATTGATTATATTTATGCTAACGAGCTTTATTAACGACACTCCAGTTGTGCAAATTATGTATAGGAATTTTATTTGCTTACATATTTTGCATTAAAACTTTTATTCCCACACTTCATTATCACTAATATATTCCAGATAAATCCATATACATCAATCATTTACAAGCAACAAGAAGTGAACAAAGAATTGGCGTAGTTATTGCAACATCGCTTACTTACCATCAACAATAGAGATAAAACAATGGTTGTTAAAACAAATGTCCTCAAAAATGATTGGGCGGGATTAGCTTGGCTGTATCTGTTTTTTTGGGTTTTCTCTGGAGTATTACAACTTATTATCTTAACTACAGGTACTGCAGGATTTGTCGGTACCCGTGCTGCAATTTACATGAGTGCACTCTGGTTAATTCCAGTCATGTTTTTCCCACAACATACTCGTAAAATCTCAGCAGTGATCGGTCTAATCTTATTGCCATTCTCATTAATGGGTCTCGGCTATTTATACATCTACCACCAAGAATTTTCTCAAAGTGTATTGTTCATCGTTTTTGAATCGAATACTGCTGAATCGTCTGAATATATTTCCAATTATTTTAGCTGGGGCTTGCTTGCCAGCCTGGTTTTATATACTGCACTAACATTCTATTTATGGAAAAACATCAAACCTGTTTACCTGACTAATCGTAGCAAAATAGTCATCAGTACGCTGATTATCAGTTTGATATTTGTTGCACCTTTCGTCAGGCATATGTTGATTAAACAGCGCTCTTTTGATGAAACAACAGAACGGCTAGCCGCTAGCATGGAACCCACTGTGCCTTGGCAGACGATTATCGGTTTCGCTAACTATAAGAAGCAGCTGAATAATATGCAGCAATTATTAGTGCAAAACGCTCAGATTCCGCCCTTGAAAAACTTGAAAGATGACTATGCAGGATTACCTTCAACCTTAGTGCTAGTGATTGGCGAATCTACCAATCGCCAGCGCATGAGTTTGTATGGTTACGGTAGAAAGACCACTCCCAATCTTGATAATCTTAAAAATGAACTACTTACTTTTACCGATGTTGTATCGCCACGCCCTTACACCATTGAGGTGTTACAAGAAGTACTAACGTTTGCAGATCAAAGTAATCCGGATTTATATATGACGCAACCTTCCATCATGAATATGATGAAGCAAGCAGGCTATAAAACGTATTGGATCACTAATCAACAAACCATGACTAAACGCAACACGATGTTGACTTCATTTTCCAAACAAACTGACGAGCAATATTATTTAAACAACAA
>JAKFCX010000033.1:0-1579 GCA_036676415.1 Chitinophagaceae bacterium | reverse complement strand
GGTCAAGATATCAAAGTTGCTGAGTACTCCGATTATTCTTCTAAAGTAGTTGCTAAGAGTGATGTTCCTACTATTCTTGCTGGTCGTGCAAACGATGATGCTGACGATCTTAAGTTAGTAGAAGTAGAAGTTAAAGAAGGTATCACAGGTTCTTGGTTAGAAGGACGTTCTCTGAAAATTGAATTCCCAACTGGAGTTAAGGTTGTAGGTGCTGATGTAACTGAAGAAAAAGGTTTTGTAGGTGGCGCTCTTCAAACTGCTCTTATTGGCGATATCGCTGGGGATGACAACAAAATCGAATTTGATATTCCATCTGGAGTTAACGTTGATGGAAATAAGAAATCCTTTAAAGTTAAGTTCTTTGTAACAGCTGCAGCTGACTTTACTGGTGATGTAACAGCTAAGTTCTCCGGACGTGCTGGAGTTGAAGGTGAAGTAGTACTTGGTAAAGTTGTAGCTCCTGTAACTGTTGAAGTTCAGAAGTCTGAAGTTAAAACTGGTATTAAAAATCAAGCAATTAAAGACATCGTAATCACAGAAGCTACTAAAGGTGCTTTGCTTGATAACCGTCAAGTAAGAATCGAATTAAGCGATGCGGAATTCAGTGGTAAGCCGGAGGTAGAAGTAACCGAAGGTAACATTGAGATCGATGAAGATAGCATTAAAGTTGATGACAATATCTTAACATTCGACGTTGATAGCGAATCTACTAAACCAAGTAAGATTAAGATTTCTGGAGTAAAACTAGATTTGAACCGTGCAATCGCAGAAGGCGATATCACTGCTAAGATTGGTGGAAGTGCTCTAGTTCGTAACGCTCATGAAGATGCACAAGGTAACGACCAAGTAACTTGGAATGTTAACGCTGGAGATAATACTTTTGGTGATAAGACATATACTGCAGCTACTTATAACCTAGCTGGATCTGTTGACGTAGGTGAGTTTGATAAGAATTATGTAACAAAGACATCTATTGCAACTGTAATAACACCAGCTGACGGTACAGTTTCTAACGAAGTTAAATTCGTTATCGATGCTGACAAGTACACTGTAAATGGTGTTGAAAAGACTGCTGACGTTGCTCCATTCATCCAAGATGGACGTACTATGCTTCCAATCCGTTTTGTAGCTGAAGCTGTTGGTGTAACTGATCAAAACATCATCTACAATGCTAACACTAAGACTGTAACTCTAATTAAGGGTGACAGAATTGCTCAAGTTCAAATCGGAAGCAAGACTCTACTTGTAAATGGTGTATCTGTTCAAATGGATACTGCTGCTGCTGTTAAGAATGGACGTACAGTTCTTCCTCTACGTTTCGTAGCTCAAGCTCTTGGAGCAGACGTACAGTGGGATGAAGCTACTCGTACTGTAACAATTAAATAATATAAATAATTAATATAGAAAGGGGTCTCCAAAAGGAGTCCCTTTTCTTATACCTCTTACAATGGTTGGAGTTGGTAAATTGTATGAAAAAAATATCTGCGCTACTCTTAAGCTCCATGGTATTTTTGTCTCCTGTAGAACATGTTGGTGCAATAGCTAATTCGTCTAATATTCAGGTTTTTATTAATGGACA
>JAKFCX010000032.1:0-4243 GCA_036676415.1 Chitinophagaceae bacterium | reverse complement strand
TATAAAGTTGTTCCTGCACCAACATTAAAATCAAAATCTTCTATGAGATTGTTGGACGCATCATAGAATTTTATATCATAAACATTTAATGTATGCCAATCTGGGGCTGTTGCTGAAGTATATCTAGAACCAATTGTCATATTCCCAGATTTAGCAACAGAGGTTAAGGTATACTTTAATGTCACAACGGTGTTGTTAGGTAAATCTGTTGATGCGTTTGCTGCTGCGATCGTTTTGCTTACACCGTCCACCGTAAAACCGTTATAACCAGCAAAAGCTCCTGATGCGCTCGCAGAATAAACCGTATTACCGGCGCGCATATCAAATACATATCCTTCGATGTCGTTGTTTTGTCTGCTAAGTTTTAATTCAACATATTTCGTATTTACCGGAACTGGGACACTAAGTTTATCGTCTGTACCATCTAAAGAGATATAGTAAGGCGTTGATGTTGTCGTTGTTTTAGGTGAAGGGTCACTTATCCAAGTACCACCATTTAGAGTTGCGTTATTTCCATTTCCTGAACCGTCCGTGATTACACTTCCTGAAAATTGCTGTGTAAAATCATAAAGCGCAACTACATTCCCCGCTAACAAGACTTTAATTTTATAAACAATACCTTTTAAAAACCCTTGCGTTTTATTGTTGTGAGCAAAGAATGTCAAATCATCTGTAACAGAAGCATTCAACGTCGCCTTTAACGTTACTCGTTTTGACCATGTATTCACCGCTGAAAGGTTGGTTATTAAAGCCCCATCTTGGTATGAAGTAACTCCGAAATTATCCCAGTTTCCACTGGTGTTATTTGACATGTATATTGTTGAATTTGTCCGACCGTCTAAGAAGAATCCTGAAACGCCTGATTGTTGTTGTGGGAATACCTCCATTTGGATTTCGTCAAATGTTAATGAGGGTAATTGAATATAATTACTTGAACCATTCATAGATAAAGCAGGGTTAGATAAGGCTGTTTCCTTCGTATATGTCACCGTCTGCACCACAGTTGCATTCCCAGCCGTATCTACTGCATAAGCCTTAACCGTGTCTGTTTCAGTTAAGGTTAAAGATGCTGTGTATTCAATCTTAGTTGCAGAAGTTTTCGGATCGGAATCGTCTAAGGTATAATAAATCTTCGCTCCTGGATCATCCGTTGTCATTGTTACATTTTGTGTAGTACTAAATGTAGTTGCAGGAGTAATCGTTAATGTTGGTTCTGTCGTATCAGCAGGAGTTAAAGTAGTTGTATTAACACTAGTTCCGCTTGCTACATTGTTAGCTCCATCTTTTGCACGAACGCTGAATGTATAGGCTGTAGATGCCGTTAAACCTGTCACGTTGTAAGATGTACCTGTTACGTTAGCAATCAGTGTAGAACCGTTGTAAATGTCATAAGATGCTACATCAGAGCTTGAAGAAGCCGTCCACGATAACGCTACGCTATTTGCTGTAGGAGTTGCTTGTAAGTTTGTGACATTATTTGGTGCTATTGTATCGGCTGGTGTAGTCGTATCAAGAGTGTAAGTGACCGTTTGGACTGTTGATACGTTCCCTGCTGTATCCCTTGCAAATGCCTTAAGAGTAGTTGTAGCACTAATGGATAAAGGTCCTGTGTATTTTGCGCTTGAAGTAGTTGGTGTTGATCCATCAAGTGTGTAAAAAATATCGGCTGTTTCATTTACTGAAAGTGTAACCGTCTTTGTTCCAGTGAAAGTTCCTCCAGCTGTGATAGTTAAAATTGGAGCCGTAGTATCTGCCGGAGGTGTGGTACTTGTATCGATTGTAACTGTTTCTCCATCTACCCAATCCTCGAATAAAATCACATTGGAAGGTACAGATCCACCACCACCAGATGAACCGCCTGCAGGGAAAAATATATTTCCGTTTGGAGAACCCACAACATACTCTTGAGTATCTTCACAAAAGGCAGGTTCCCCGGGCTTTAATACAGGTAAGTTCGCTTTGTTACCCCGTTTCACTCGTATTTCACCAATAATAATATTCATCTAAAATGTACCCCCATCCACAATGACTGTTTCTGGTGTAGTTCCCGTTAGTTTTTCAGATACATAGGTATCAAGTTTTCTACCTGACTTAATACGTCCGTCAGTAAACTCAGCTGTCCATTGGTACTCATATACTCCTACTACGGTTAAATCCAAGCTTGATAGTGAAAACTCACATTTACCTGTTGGTACATCAAGGATAGTTGCTGTTTTAGTGAGCAAATCTTCCCCGCGTTTTACGGATACTTTGACCGTTGCATTTTCTAAACTCATATTTGTATTAAACGGAATCGTTATCTTGTTATCACCTTGAATGATATTCATAACACACCTCCATATATAAAAAAGCCCTCAAAAAGAGGGCATTATCTTAATTGCTGTACATGGTATCCCATTGTAGGGTACTTTTCTTTAGAATGAGCCATAAATTCATTGACCGCTTCCATTGAGTTAAAATCACGAACTGTTACCGTAAATACAGGAAGTGGTTTCGTCTGGATCGTTGGGGCTGGAACAGGTTTCTTTTTTAACCCGTATACTTTCGCTAATCCGTTCAAAATTGCTGTAGCACACTTCAAACGGTACTCTTCACTCATTAGATTAGCTAAGTCGTTACTGTTTGTCATAAATCCACATTCAGCTAAGAAAGCATTCATTTTCGTCTTATCTAACACATAGAAGTTTGAACGCTTAATTCCACGATTACGCATTCCTGTATCTCGAATTAGTTCTCCATGAACAACGGATGCTAAGTTAAGCGTTTCTTGTGGAGCTTCAGGATCAATCCAAGTTTCAATTCCCGTCGCTTCCGTGGAACTAGCAGCATTCGCATGAATCGAAACAAAAACATCTGCTCCCCAATCGTTCGCTTTCTTCACACGGTTCGGTAGAGGGTCATCAATTCCATCGTTTAAGTCATGACTAAACACCATAGCTACACCTTCATACCCAGCTAGAAGATTAGCTATTTTTTGAGCTACCGCCCGATTAAACTCGAACTCTTTCATCCCTGCTACACCTTTACCTGGAGTATTAATATCGTGTCCTGGGTCCAAGAAAATTTTAAGAGTCATTACTTACCCTCTCCTTCAAACATTTTAAAAAACGATTCCTTTTCTCTGTGAACACTCTCTAAGACAGCCTTAACTTCTTTCAATTGTTTATCTGCATATTTATAATTGTGTTCAGCGTCCTCAATCTTCTGTTTTAAGAGCGTTTTATAATAGGACCAGTCCATATAAAATAACTCCTTTATTTCTTGGTAATAATTTTGGATTGGTCAAATAAACCTGCTGCAGCTAAACCTATCATCAATCCGTACATAAATTGTTCCTTTAAACTACCTGGTAAATATAAAATTCCTCCCGCTATTCCTAACACAAGCGATAGGGTTGGTAAGTACTTAATCGGGATCAATTCCAATCGTTTAATTAGCTCTGTAAAAGCTGTGACAACTGCTATAATTAAAGCCACCTCAAACATATTTATCCCCCTTAATTAATACGTCTTTGTAATTCTCGTACACGTTCATTGGTGTCTTTTGCTACATCTACACCGTTACGTAACGTGTCCATTATTTCTTTTTGAAACATTCGCTCACGCTCTGATGACTCTTTAAAGACTTGGGATAGAGCATCGAAGGCCGATGTATTTTTGTTTACCGCATCGGTACTGTTTCTCCATTGTTCCATGAAGAGGACAAATACTTTATATAAGACGATAATTGCTGATACAGCTAACCCTGCTATGCCTATCTTCTCTAAATTCTCTGGTGTTAAAAAATTCATTTTTCACACCTACCTTGTTCAAAATAAAAAGAGCCCTGTTAAGGACTCTTTGCATTACATCATATCTATTTCTTCAGTATCAAAATCAATTAACTTAACATCAACTTTGAGTAATTTCGCTAATCGTTCTTTTAAATGTCTATTTGGATACTCTTGCATCCCGATAAGTTTATGTTCATTTACTAACTGTTTAATGCGTTCTTTTTCCACAGGATCTTTAAGCTTCACTGTTATATTCGAGAGTTGATAATAATCATCTTCATAAGAATGGTCGAAAAGAAATTGAATCATCTCAATCATTTGATATACCACCTTTTTTTAGACAAGTATATCATTTGTTGATACCTACATCATCTATAAACCATTAGTGAACGATTAATTCTTGTTTGCCTTGCGCAATTAAAATAGTATCCACATCTTCCTGATACTTCTGGTACACGCTGATACTAAATA
>JAKFCX010000031.1:0-34715 GCA_036676415.1 Chitinophagaceae bacterium | reverse complement strand
CCTCAATATGTTCTTTACAGATTTTTTGTTTTAACTCCAAGCTGTAGTAATTCTTACGGACGAAAATTGTTGATTCGTTCATTTTACACTTAAATTGTGTAAACCCATTTTAGGACAAGACAGACTTCCAACCGTACAAGTGAGTGACACAACAGACGGTGATTAGATTTCCCACAGCTAAGTGCATAAAACTTCACTTTCCTACTCCACCACGTTCCTTAACTTCGCAGCGTTATGGAAATAACCGCAAAAACCGCTCAGCAGCTTCGGCTTACAGAAGAAGAATTCGAACTCATTAAGCAAAAACTGGGAAGAACTCCCAACTTCACCGAACTCTGTGCCTTCAGTGGCATGTGGAGTGAACATTGCAGCTACAAAAACTCCATCAGGTGGCTGAAAACTTTACCAAGAAGTGGTGGCAAAATGCTCGTGGCTGCCGGTGAAGAAAATGCCGGCCTGATGGACATGGGCAATGGCTTTGGTGTGGTATTTAAAATTGAAAGTCATAACCATCCTTCTGCCATTGAACCTTTCCAGGGAGCAGCTACAGGTGTAGGTGGTATCCAGCGAGATATTTTTACCATGGGTGCAAGACCAATTGCATCCCTGAATAGTTTACGTTTCGGAAACCTGAAAGATAAAAAAACACAAAGACTACTGGCTGGTGTAGTGCATGGCATTGGTCATTATGGAAACTGCTTTGGCGTTCCTACCGTTGGTGGTGAAGTGTATTTTGAAGATTGTTATCACACCAATCCACTGGTTAATGCAATGAGCGTTGGTATTGTAAAAGTAGGCAAGACCATTTCTGCTACTGCTGAAGGAATTGGCAATCCTGTATTCTTTGTTGGCAGTGCTACAGGTAAAGATGGAATTGGTGGAGCTTCATTTGCTTCGGCAGATATCACTGCAGAAAGTGCAGAAGAATTACCTGCAGTCCAGGTAGGTGATCCATTCCAGGAGAAGAAATTATTAGAAGCTTGCCTTGAAGTCATTGAAACCGGTGCTGTAGTTGGTATGCAGGATATGGGTGCTGCAGGAATTATTTGTTCTACTGCTGAAATGAGTGCAAAAGGTGGTGTGGGAATGAGAATTGACCTTGAGAAAGTCCCTACCCGCCAGCAGAATATGAAAGCCTGGGAATTGTTGTTAAGTGAAAGCCAGGAAAGAATGCTGATCGTGGTAGAGAAAGGAAAAGAACAAGCGGTGTTGAAAATATTTGAGAAATGGGACCTGAGTGCAAGCAATATTGGTGAGGTGACAGGTGATGGCTTATTGAAATTTTATATGCATGGAGAGTTGGAAGCTGAAATTCCTGCATACGAGTTAGTATTGGGTGGTGGAGCTCCGGTTTATGAAAGACCTTATAACGAACCGAAATATTTTGAGAATATAAAATCGTTTGATATCAATACAGTTGAGGATGTAACGGATTTGAAATCTATTGCAGAGCAGTTGATACAAATCCCAAACATTGCAAGCAAACGTTGGGTGTATACGCAATATGACAGTATGGTTGGTGCAGCTAATGCATCCACAAACAATCCAAGTGATGCTGCAGTCATTTTAGCAAAAGGAACAGGAAAAGCTTTAGCAATAACAGTTGATTGTAACAGTAAGTATGTTTATGCTGATCCATATAAAGGTGGAATGATCGCTGTGGCCGAAGCTGCAAGAAATATTGTATGCAGTGGTGGTGAACCTCTAGGTGTTACCAACTGTCTCAACTTTGGTAATCCTTACGATCCTGAAGTGTATTATCAGTTTGTAAAAGCTGTTACCGGAATGGGAGATGCTTGTCGTAAATTCAATACACCTGTAACCGGTGGAAACGTAAGTTTCTATAACCAAAATCCTGAAGGGCCAGTTTATCCAACACCAACGATTGGAATGGTTGGTGTGATCGAAAATATGGAGAACAGGATGACAATGGACTTTAAAGAAGCCGGTGATGTTATCCTATTGATCGGTGAACAAAAGAATTGCCTTGGCTCATCAGAATATTTACATAAGATAAAAGGTGTAGAGTTCTCTCCTGCTCCAATGTTTGACCTGGATGAAGAATTTAAAGTACAGCAGTTCGTTGCTTCATTGATATCGAAAAAAATGATCAAATCAGCACACGACATCAGCGAAGGTGGACTTGCTATAACCTTACTCGAAAAAGGTTTTAACAGGAACCTTGGTTTTGAAGTAAAAATAGAATCCTCGTTACGTGCAGATGCTTTATGGTTTGGCGAAGCACAAAGTCGTGTGGTAATTACCTGCAGCAGAGAACAGGCTGCAAGAATTAAAGCCGATGGAATCATTGTTACAGAACTCGGTACAGTAACAAATAGTGAGATCAAAGTAAATGGCGAAAGCTGGGGCAACATTTCAGATTGGAAACAGAAATACGATACTGCAATAGAAAGTATGCTGAACTAAAGAATGGCAGAAAACGCTTCATATATTATCATTACCGGTGCTGCAGGATTTATTGGCAGCTGCATGGCTGCATACCTGAATGAACAAGGCTATCGTAACCTTGTCTTGGTGGATGCTTTTGAAGTAGAAGCTAAAAGAAAAAACTGGGAGCAAAAAGGATTTGCTCATATTGTTGAGCGATATAATTTATTCGACTGGCTGAAGGAACATGAAATTCAAGTTGAATGCTTTATTCATCTAGGAGCAAGAACTGATACTACAGAATTCGATTATTCCATTCATGAAGAACTGAACGTACAGTATTCAAAAGACGTTTGGAATTATTGCACCTTGAATAATGTTCCATTGATCTATGCCTCATCAGCAGCTACTTACGGTGCAGGTGAATTGGGTTATGATGATTCGCATGAAGTGATTGAAAAACTGCACCCGTTAAATCCTTATGGTGTAAGTAAGAACGAATTTGATAAATGGGCGATAAAACAAAACAACCAACCACCTCACTGGACAGGTTTGAAATTCTTTAATGTTTACGGGCCAAACGAATACCATAAAGGAAGAATGGCCAGTGTGATCTGGCATTCATTCAATCAAATAAAGAAAGATTGGGTGGTCAAACTTTTTAAAAGCCACCGGCCGGATTTTGAAGATGGAAAACAGCTAAGAGATTTTATTTATGTAAAGGATGTGGTGAAAGTGATTTATTGGATGATGAGGTCAATGGTGAATGGTGAATGGTTAATTGAGAATAATGGCATTTACAACCTCGGCACCGGCCAGGCCAGGACTTTTGAAGACCTGGTAAAAGCAACATTTGCTGGACTTGAGCTTAAGCCTAACATTCAGTTCATTGATATGCCTGAGGATATTAGGGATAAGTACCAGTATTTTACTGAAGCGAATATGCAAAAGCTGAAGGCTTCAGGTTATGAGAACGAATTCTATTCTCTTGAAGAAGGTGTTAGTGACTATGTAAGAAACTATCTGAAGAGCTTGAAAGTTTACTAAAAAAGCCTCTTTCGAGGCTTTAATTATTTTAATCATCAATTCTTTTCTCCAAAAACTCCACTGCTTTCTTTTTCGCATCCTTTGTCGCTGCTTCATCGAAATTAGGATTACTTGGGTTGGCAAATCCATGGCCTGCATCATAGCGATGAACAGTTAGATTCTTGCCTGCATCTTTCATATTCTTTTCAAAAGCATCTACCATTTCGGGAGAAGGACTTTTATCCTTATTTCCAAAGAACCCTATAATATCTGCATTCAACATTTTCAACCTCTCAATGTTTGTTTCCGGTCTGCCATAGAACATCACTCCTGCCCTGCCTTGCTTTCCTGCAATAATAGAAGCCTGCAAACTCCAGGCACCACCAAAACACCAGCCTAATGTTGATATCTCAGCATCATTGCCAGCATGTTGAATTGCCCCTTTGATGATATTAATTAATCTTTCGTTCTTAACACCCTGCACTAGTTTCTGGGCACTGTCTCTGGTTGTAGCCACTTTACCATCATACATATCAAGAGCCAGCACATTGGCTTCTTTATCCAGTTCATCCCAATACCAGTCTGATTCTTTTTTCACGTAGTCATTCAATCCCCACCATTCCTGTATTACCAGCAGATACTTATTGCTTTTCTTTTTTGCAGGTATAAAATAACCCTGTCCTGTTTCTCCATCTGGTGTTTTAAAATTAATAATAGAACCTTTCTGGTCTTCATATGCAAAAGGCAAAGGATTGTCATGCATATTGGCAAAATCCACTGTACCGGCTTCTTTTTGAAACCGGGCAAACATGTCACTCTCAAAACAACTGATATAACATTCCGGTGTCAGGATTTGCTGAGGTTGCTTCAATGTATAACTTAATAATCCGGCAGTTACAAAGGCAGCAAGGCTCAGAAAGAGGAGCTTCTTCATGGTTAGGCTAATTTTTCGATTAAATGTGCACCTTAAGTTAACATTTTAATTTTTAAGAAACTTGTTTACAGATGAAATTTTTTTCGCAGGAATATTCTCTTTAGGTTTGTACGACCTCGAGAATTTCTCAACCATATTTCTTCCTGGTCAAAAAACATTGTTTCGCTGAAATTAAGTACTGAGTCTCCACTCATGCTTTGCAGTTTGTGATGGGGCAGCGAACAAAAAGTACAAGGGTGCGACGCAACGAAAGTTGAATAGTAATTCATAAGACGGGCAAATAAATTATAGAACTGTAAACAAGAAACTGAAAACTGTTTATATGGCTAAGTACATTTTTGTAACAGGTGGAGTAACCAGCAGTCTGGGTAAAGGCATTATTGCAGCCAGTCTTGCAAAACTACTGCAGGCAAGAGGATTAAGGGTGACGATACAGAAATTTGATCCATACATTAACGTGGATCCCGGTACTTTAAATCCATACGAACATGGTGAATGTTTTGTAACGGAGGATGGTGCAGAAACAGATCTCGACCTGGGTCATTATGAAAGGTTCCTGAACATTCATACTTCACAGGCCAATAATGTTACTACCGGCAGGATTTATCAAACGGTCATCAATCGTGAACGAGCCGGTGATTTTTTGGGTAAAACCGTACAGGTTGTTCCGCATATTACTGATGAGATCAAAAGAAGGATGTTACTCCTTGGAAAAGACGGAAAATATGATGTAGTGCTTACCGAGATTGGTGGAACTGTCGGTGATATTGAAAGCTTACCCTTCATCGAAGCTGTTCGTCAGCTGCAATGGGAATTGGAGGATGAAGATGTAATGGTTGTTCACCTTACATTGATCCCCTATTTGAAAGCCGCAAAAGAATTAAAAACAAAACCTACACAGCACAGCGTTAAAATGCTGAGTGAAACAGGTGTCCATCCAGACGTGATCGTTTGCAGAACAGAAGAGCCGTTGGGTAATGACATCAAGCGTAAAATTGCATTGTTCTGCAACGTTAAAATTGAAGCCGTGATAGAAGCAATGGATGCTTCCACCATTTACGAAGTGCCATTGCTGATGTTAAGGGAAAAGCTTGACCTTATTTGCCTGAAAAAATTAAACATCACCAACTACAGTGAACCGGAACTGGAAAACTGGAAAACGTTTTTAGATAAACTGAAATATCCTAAAAGTAAAGTAACGATTGGGCTGATTGGTAAATACGTTGAATTGCAGGATGCATATAAATCTATCCTCGAAAGCTTTATTCATGCAGGAGCAATGAATGAAGTGAAAGTACAGGTGGTGAACGTACACAGCGAATACCTTACGCCGGAAAACGTATCAGAAAAACTGGAAGGGCTCGACGGCTTGCTCGTTGCTCCAGGATTTGGTATGAGAGGTATTGAAGGTAAAATTCATGCTGTTCGTTATGCAAGAGAAAACGGTCTTCCTTTCTTTGGAATTTGTTTAGGAATGCAGATGGCAGTTATTGAATATGCAAGAACGGTATTGGGAATGTCTCATGCTCATTCTACTGAAATGGATCAGAGCACTGAAGATGCCGTCATCAATATGATGGAAGAGCAGAAGAAAATAAAGATGATGGGTGGAACCATGAGGCTCGGCTCTTATCCTTGTGTAATTAAAGAAGGAACCCTTGCTCATAAAATTTATGGCAGTACTGAAATATCTGAACGTCACCGTCACCGTTATGAATTCAATAACCAATACATGGAGCAGTTTGAAGCTAATGGAGTGGTCTTCAGCGGAAGAAATCCTGAAACGGGCCTGGTTGAGATCATGGAAATTCCAAACCATCCTTTCTTTATTGGCGTTCAGTATCACCCTGAATTAAAAAGCACTGCAGAAAAGCCTGCACCCTTGTTTGTAAGCTTTATCGAAGCAGTGAAAAAATACAATGAACAGAAAAGCAGCATCAAAACATCGATGTTGCAGGGTGAAATGATCTGATTAATATCTCCCAATTTTATCTGAGAAGTCCTGTTATGCAGGACTTTTTCCTTTTATCACAATCTTGTTAATACAGGCCATACTCTTGCCGCCATTGCTTAATTTCATGCCTTAAATTTTTCGCTACATGAGATTTCTCCTGCTTTGTTTACTGCTTGCCGGCAGTTTGTTTTCTACCGCACAATTCAAATGGACCAAAGATGGTAAAGGCTACTATGAATCTGAAGAAGGTGGAATAGTGAAATATATTTTGCCTACAATGGGTAAGATTGTAATAGCTGATGCAGCACAGCTTACTCCAAAAGGAGCAACCAAACCGCTTGACGTAAAAGATTTTACTTTTTCTGAGGATGGGAAAAAAATATTGATCTACACCAACTCCAAAAGGGTATGGCGATATGAAACTAAAGGAGATTACTGGGTGCTTAACCTTAGTAATTATCAATTGAAAAAACTTGGTGCAAAACTTCCGGAATCTTCACTAATGTTTGCCAAATTTTCGCCAGATGCCAACAAAGTAGCATACGTTAGTAAACACAATATTTATGTGGAAGATATTAAGGCAGGTGGTGTAAAACAACTTACAAAAGATGGAACAGATCGAATCATTAACGGAACATTCGACTGGGCTTATGAAGAAGAATTTGATCTGAGAGATGGATTTCGCTGGAGTTCCGACAGTAAAAATATTTCCTACTGGCAGGTAGATGCAAGAAAGATCAAAAATTTCTATCTCGTAAACTATACTGACTCCATCTACTCGTATGTTGTTCCGATCGAATATCCTAAAGTTGGTGAAGATCCTTCTGCCGTAAGAATTGGCGTTATAAATGCAACAACAGGTAAAACCAGTTGGATGAAAATTCCAGGTGATCCGAAACAGCATTATTTGACGGCAATGGAATGGAGCAGTAAAAATGAGCTTGTTGTTCAGCAATTAAATCGCAAACAGAACAACAGCAAACTCTTCTATGTGAATTCAACTACAGGCACAGCTAATAAATTTTACGAAGAATCAGACAAAGCCTGGATAGATATAAAGGGAAGATGGTATGATGATCCTACAGGTTGGTTCTGGCTCAACAATGGAAAAGAGTTTTTATGGGTGAGTGAAAAGGATGGCTGGAGACATATCTATCGCATCAGCCGTGATGGCAAGAAAGAAACTTTGGTTACCAAAGGTGATTACGACATCATTACTTTAAAAGCAATTGATGAACAAAATGGTTATGTGTACTTTATGGCATCACCTGAAAATGCAACGCAACAATATCTCTATCGTACCAAATTAGATGGAACAGGCGAACTGGAATCGTTGTCGCCCGAAACACAAAAAGGAACACACAGTTATGACATCACACCCAATGCAGCATTTGCACAGCATCGTTTTTCAAGTGCTGCCATTCCACCTTCTATGGAGTGGGTTTCGTTACCAAATCATACGGTCATCGTTAAAGGACAATCATCTAATCGACCCACAAGAAATAATATCGAGATGTTCCAGGTAACAACCGACGAAGGTGTAACAATGGATGCATGGATGATAAAACCAGCCAATTTTGATTCAACTAAGAAATATCCTGTCGTATTTCTTGTTTACGCAGAGCCAGCTTCTCAAACCGTAAGGGATGCTTACGGTTCTCAAAGAAGTATTTATGCCGGTGATATGGCTAAAGATGGCTATATCTACGTTAGTGTAGACAATCGTGGTACACCAGGACCAAAAGGTGCAGCATGGAGAAAATCAATTTATCAAAAAATTGGTATTATCAATGTATATGACCAGGCTGCAGCTGCAAAGAAAATATTACAATGGAATTTTGTAGATACATCACGTGTGGCTGTTTGGGGCTGGAGTGGTGGTGGATCAACTACACTGAGCCTTTTATTTCGTTATCCTGAAATATATAAAACAGGAATAGCTATAGCTCCTGTTGCATGGAGATTGAGCTACGATAATATTTACGAAGAACGTTATATGGGCTTACCACAGGAAAACAAGCAGGCTTATATTGAAGCATCAGCTATCACCCATGCAAAAGGTTTAAGAGGAAATTTATTAGTTGTTCATGGAACAGGTGATGATAATGTACATTATCAAAACACCGAATTACTAATCAATGAGCTGGTGAAGCTGGGAAAACAGTTCTCTATGATGGCCTATCCAAATCGTACACATTCGATTCGTGAAGGTGCAGGCACATCACAGCATCTTTCAGTATTGTTCACTAACTTTTTAAAAGAACATTGTCCTCCTGGTGGAAGATAATTACGTTATTGCGAAGCATATTCACGTCATTGCGAGTAACGAAGCAATCTCCATATTCAAGACGATGCAAATAATGCATCGTCTTTTTTTGTTTCCATAATTTAAGCATGAAATTTGAAAGTATTATATTGTCATTATCAAATTATCACACTATCACATCATCACATTAGCCCGTGAAGCATTTCGCCCAACTCGTTAACATACTTGGCACTTCTACAAAGACCAATGAACGATTGGAGGCAATTGCCAGTTATTTTTCTACTGCCCACGATAAAGACAAAGTTTGGGTGATTGCACTCTTCACAGGTCGTCGTCCTAAAAGAGCAGTCAACTCCACACAACTCTGGCAATGGTGTGGTGAACTTACTGATCTTCCTACCTGGCTGTTTGCTGAATGTTATCACAGTGTTGGTGATCTTGCTGAAACGATTTCTTTGGTGTTACCTGAAATTATCGGCCCTTCAGTCGACAGTCGACAGTCAACCGTCGATCCCTCACTTCACTACTATCTCGAAACCCTTATCTCTATTACTAAAGAAGATGAATCGATAAGGAAAAAATTCATTCTTCAGTCATGGAGCGAAATGAATCAACTCGAACGCTTCGTCTTCACCAAACTTATCACCGGCAACTTTCGTATCGGGGTCTCACAGGGTTTAATGGTGAATGCACTGGCAAAAGCAACAGGTTTGTCTTCTTCAATCATTGCTCACCGTATTTCAGGTAACTGGGATCCTACAACCATTTCATTCGACGAACTGTTAACAGAACATGCAACTTCAACTGATCACTCAAAGCCTTATCCTTTTTACCTTGCTTATGCGTTACAGGATGAACCTGCAACACTTGGTTCACCAGGTGAATGGCAGGCAGAATGGAAATGGGATGGCATTCGTGGACAGATCATCAAACGCAACAATGAATTGTTTGTCTGGAGCCGTGGTGAAGAACTGATCACAGATAAATTTCCCGAATACTTTTTATTGAAAGATCTTTTGCCTGAAGGATGTGTTATAGATGGAGAAATACTTCCATACAATGGCGAAATGCCTTTGCCTTTTGCTGCACTGCAAACAAGAATAGGCAGGAAAAACGTTACCAAAAAACAATTACTCGAAGCACCGGTTGCTTTCTTTGCTTATGACCTGCTCGAATTCAATGGTGAGGACTGGAGAAACAAGCCACTCGGAGAAAGAAGATTACAACTTGAAATTATTGTTGAAAGCATTGCATTCAACATTCATCCTTCACTATTTAATGCAATAAAACTTTCTCCGGTTATCACTTTCGACACCTGGGAGAATCTTGCTGAAACAAGAAGCCATGCAAGAGAAATGGGCAGTGAAGGATTGATGTTGAAGCGAAAGTCTTCTACCTATCAATCAGGCAGAAAAATTGGTGACTGGTGGAAATGGAAAATTGATCCTTTGGTGATCGATGCCGTAATGGTATATGCAGCCAAAGGAAGTGGAAGAAGAAGTAATTTATATACTGATTATACTTTCGCTGTTCGTGATGGTGATAAGCTGGTGACTTTTACCAAAGCCTACAGTGGATTAACCGATAAAGAATTTGCACAGGTAGATGCATTTGTGAAACGAAACTCTTTAGAAAAGTTTGGCCCTGTGAGAACCGTTAAACCAGAACTCGTTTTTGAAATTGCTTTTGAAGGTATTGCGGAAAGCAAAAGACATAAAAGTGGTGTAGCACTTCGCTTTCCAAGAATGAACAGGTGGAGAAAAGATAAAAAAGCCGAGGAGATAAATACACTGGACGATTTGAAAGAGATGTTGAGGGTCTATGGGAAGTAGGTTTTCATCCAGAGGCTCTTAAAGGGTGAGGTTTTGTAACCAACTTCAGGACTACTATAAAACTTCCGTTGCGTCGCACTAATAGAATATTACTGAGGTGTTAACACAGCCTCAGTAAACCTCATCTAATTTGCTCAACTCAAAAACACTTCAGAACTTGTAACAAATACATGCCATGCTGCTTAAATTATCATGTAATGTTTTAAGTGCTTTTATCATTCTACTGCTCTTTTCCTGCAGCAATGACTCAAAAGAAGAAATAGAGAATTATAAGCAAATAGATTCTTCATTTCAGATAACAATCAGGGAACTTGAAGTCAGTGTTTTAGAAACCCTCAGATCATTAGACATCAAAACAACAGATCCACCTACTGAAGAAAAAGCAAAGCTTTGGTTGACAAAAGCCGAAGCTATAAGAAAACATATAAAAGCTGCAACTTCTGCGATAACAGACATAAAATCTAGCACAAACAAAAATGCATCAAAAGAGGAACTCTTGAGGGAAGAAGAAACGAATAACTTACAAGCTAAGCTCAAGTTATGTGAGGATTCAATCTTATTATCAGATCGCTCAATCAAAGATATTTTTGAAAAAAATCTTCCTTTCGCTAAAAACATAGGCAATCTGGCATTTCGAAAACTATCAAAAGCAGCTGCTATAGCTAGGCTAAGCCAAATCGAAGCAGATTTGAAAGCCACAGAATACATGCTTGTAAAATATTGCCTTAGGCGTGTACCAAACAATTCCTTCATACACGATTATCATTTTCCAATGACCTTTGGACACAATAGTGTTTACTACCCAGGCGAGAAAGCAGAAATAAACGCCGGAATTGGTAGCTTCTCATCTCATTCAATCCCTGAAATCACAGTAAACGGCAAGAAAGCAGAAAGGACACCGATGGGTCATTACCAACATCAATTCAGGGTGAGCAACCAACCCGGCAATTACAAAGCTGTTGTACTAATTAATTACGTTGACGCGAATACGGGACAACCTAGTACAGTAAAAAAGATTATTCGATACAAAGTCATAGTACGATGCCCTGAATGAACTCCAACTCAGCGAAGTTTACAACTTCACCACATTTAAAATTACTATTAAATTACGCTCATTATATCTTTCATGATAGCAGAACAAACAAACTCCCTCAAAACAAATTCAACTTTAACTCAACCCAAACTAAATCACCCGGGCTTAGTCGATCTTTTACAAAAAGCTTACTCAGCAGAAAAAGCTGCAGCCTATGCCTACCAGGGTCATGCAGCATCGGTTTGGAGAAAGGAAGAAAAGATCGCTATTCTACAGATCGAAGAAGATGAATGGAGCCACAGGAGAGAAGTGCTCCACATAATGAATCATTACAACATACCTGTTTCAAAATATTATGAAATGAGATTTGCAGTTGTAGGCAAAGTAATTTCAGGAAGTTGTTATGTGATTGGCTGGTTCATGCCTTTTTTCTTTGCAGGTAAATTAGAGAGTGGAAATGTTTGTGAATACTTCCGGATGAAACAATACTTCAACTCATTGGGTATTCATGATTGGGATGTGACATTGTATGAAATGGGAATGAAAGAAAAAGAACATGAGATCTACTTCCTGAATAAGATCAGGCAAAGTAAGGTGCTTCCTTATTTTGAAAAAATATTCAACTGGGGCAATAACAAAAGTGCAAACAACATAGACCTCGATAAAAAATACCCCGTTGAAGAATCTGATATCTATTGCAAAAAATAATCACCACAACGGTTTCAACAAGTCTATCATTTTCCTGTTTCCGGGAACCGTTTTGGTTACTGCTTTATCTGCTTCCTTCAAAAGAAAACATGTATCGAAAACACCCAACAAATGAAAGATGTAATACTGTTCTTTAAAATACCTTCCTCTCGAGGTATCCATCTTACCATTGATCTTTATTTCAACAGGATGATCTTTCTCTAAGGTGGTTAAAACAAAACTGTCTCTCGAAGGATCTCCTATAAGGCTGGCGTTATATCTTAAAGACAACTCAACCGGATCATCCTTAAATCCAAAGAACTCATACGTGCTAATGTGGTGAAGGTTAAAACAATGATTATAGCCTTTTTCATAATGCTTGCCAATGATCTTCCATTCTTGCTGGGGAGTAATGTCTGCTTCGTCTTCTATAGTGATGAGATCACAATTCCTGAACTTTGTATCCTGTTGTGTTGATGCAGGCAAATACAACTCACCATCAGCCACATAACCATTTGCAGATTGAATCGCTTTCCATACCAGTTTATCCTTTCTATCCGTAAATGATTTTTCGGTTTTGTCGTATTCATTGATCATACGAAACACCTGTAGCAGTACAGCAGGTTTATGGAAGATCACTTGCTCATGTTTCATATCATCACAATATCAATAAAAAATACGCAAAGAATTACACCCTGTGATGATCAGCTTTCCATTGATGGATAGATTGCTTTATTTGTTTGGCGTTCAAATTTTCGTTCGCTGCTCTTTCACACAAAGCAGGAAACTCAGCATCACCTGCAAACCGCAATGCAATGATCTGTGAGGGACGAAGCTGGTTATTCAGTGGCTTTCCCGTAAGCCGTTCGTACCGAAGTTTTTCTTCAAGTAAAATCACCCTGTCCTGTGCTTTTAATGCAAAAGCTCTTGCATAAAACCACACCAGCATGAGAATGATGGTCATTACAAGAATGAGTGAAGCATTATATAAACGATGTTCATCATCGAAAGATTGAATAAGATTACGAACAGCACCTATGGTGGTTAATAGCAGCAAGCCACCGACCAGATAATGATACACAGGCACGAGCCGGGTATGATTTTTATAGTTCTGTTCCATAAATAAATTTTAGTAAATATAACAACCTTCAGCTTAGTGTTTTGTATTACTGAGGAGGATCAGGAGAACAACCTGAAAAATATAAAAACTAAAGCCCCGTTACAGGGCTTCAATTCAGTAATTGCAGGTACGGATCAAAACGAATTTGATACTTCAAGCTAATGCATTTAGCATATTGTATTAAGTGTTTTGAGAAAATACCTGTTTCAGGGTATGATTTATTGAATTACGAACTCGTATGAAAAATTATTACGTAAAGCAGTAGCAGTACAGTGAAGATTTTCAGGAATTTGTAACCAGGTTGTAGCGTAAAATCTTTATGATCCATGATTGGAGTTTGATACACAAAATTAACAGGCAATAGAAATATTCTTCTCACCCTTTCTGGTGATTTTTATTACCATGTGTTATTAATAACAAATAAAAAAGTTTCCTGCCCGGAAGCAGGAAACTTCAGAGATATAAGTTGATTATAAAATTACTTAGTGCTCTTCTTCAGGTTGAAAGTAACCGGCTTAGATGAATACAGAAGCTTCAACTCTTCAAGATCGTTAAAAAGGTAAGTTCTGAACACAGCCTGCACTTTACTTCCATTAGGTAAAGGAATCTGGTTATGTGGAATGGAAAGTTCGAAATCTCTTCCACTCTTGTTTGCACCTAATCTTTTACCTGGCTGAAATAATCCACCATCATATGTACCTACAACACCATTGACATTGTATTTGTCATCATTATCAATGATTGGGTTTCCTTCTTCATCATACAGGAAAACAATGAAATACACTGTACCTGATTTGCCGGCAGTATTCAAAACAAATGAAGGGTACATTGATAGTTTGTCAGTACCGTTTACCACCTCCATTTTAGTATAATCCGAAACAGTAAATCTTGCAACTTCATTTACCCTCTCGGTTCCTTTAGGATACAGAAGAGAAACTAATTGTTTGTCTCCTTCAGATATGCTAAAGTTCCAGTCTACTTTGTATTTGTTTTTAGTATGGTTAGGATCAATCGGGTAGTGCATGATAGATTTATTGTCATACATAGTACCGTTTGTATAAGATACGTGGTAAGCCTCAAATACCTGGGCATCTACCATATCTCTATCCCATCCCATTTCTGCATATTCCGCATATATCTTTTCTTTATCCCACTGAATTCCAGAAACCGGGCTTGAATGTTCATGCAACAACCCAATTGCATGTCCGAATTCATGAATAACCGTTCCTCTCATAGAATGAGGATATTTGAAATTTCCACCGGTTGTATCATAATTCATTGTTTGCTCGTCTTCCGGAATCATAGATGCCTGGCTGCCTACCATAGAATAGTAACCATCTTCATCGGTCAACAGGATTCTGATCTGTGCTGGACCTGAAGTAACCTGCTTAAATTTTATATTAGCATATTTTTCCCACTCCTTTGCTGCAGTCATGATTTGCTTCTGAAGCGCAGGACTTCCACTCATAAACTTTACATAGATTTCCTTGCCATTATCCCACAGGAAATAATTGTCAGCAAGACCTCTTCCTTTCAATTTTGTGGTGTCGAAAGCAAAACTAGCCTGGGGCATTTTAGTCAGGCAAGATGAATACTTCTTTGCCGTGGAGTTTTTTTTCTGTGCTACAGCCGGTACTGAAAAAGCCACGATCAGCAGAACTGCAAGCAAGTTCATTGTTCTCATAAAGTGATTGTATTACGGGTGTTAAAATAATTGACAGATTTGATAAAAATAGAAAAATGGTTTCACATAAGGCAGCATTTCGAAACAATTGTCCGAATAAGCTACTTTGCCACTAAGGGCAGATGGTGAATGAAGTAGGTGAATGGATCCAGGGTTTCAAATTACACGCTCAGACATGACTGCATCCCTGAATCACAATCTAATACGTTATATATTAGAGTTCAAATATAGGCAAGTCCAAATAGCTTGTTATCAGCAAATTGTTAATATTCAAAGACAATAATCTTTAAAATGATTTTCTGTGATGTGATAGTATAGACATCAGCGGCCATGGTTTTCTGAATAACCAATCACTAAACATGGTCTCCTCATCAATTCCTGTTCACGTCAATTAAAGTCGAATAGGGGTATAAGAAGTGATGTAATATTAAGTGGATCACGTCGTAAAATTTTCCCTACATGTAACAAGAGCCAACTTATTAGAACTCCATTAGAATGCGTTTAACTTCATATCAGTTAAGAGGGTTTGTTAGTTCATCAACGTAATTTGCCGGCAAAACACTGTCTTGTCAAGCGAAAGAAAAATATTGCTGGTAGAAGATGAGCCGAAAATTGCGGATAGTCTTAAGTTAGGCCTTACAGAAAACGGTTATTCGGTTTCTCTTGCCTATGACGGCAATATTGGTTATAAACTTTTTCACTCTGAGCCGTTTGACCTGGTTATACTTGATATTAATTTACCCGGTATGAATGGCTACGATCTTTGCAGGGCCATCCGAATAAAGGATAACCAGGTACCCATCATAATGTTAACCGCATTAAGTGCATTGAACGATAAGATTGAAGGATATGATGCAGGTGCGGATGATTATATTGTAAAGCCTTTCGAGTTCAAGGAAATCCTCTTAAAAACCCGTGCACTCTTAAAAAGAACATTGAATCAAAATGTACCGGTGGGCAACTTTTTAAAAGCAGCAGACCTTGAGATGAACTTAGATAGTAAAGAAGTAAAGAGAGAGAATACAGCGATCACACTTACCACGAAAGAATTCCAGTTATTGGAGTATTTATTACGAAATAAGAATAAAGTAGTTTCCAGGGCTGATATTGCTTTAAAAGTGTGGGAAATTGATTTTGACACCAATACCAACGTAATAGACGTTTACATTAATTACCTTAGAAACAAAGTTGACAAGCCATTCGATCAAAAGCTAATACAAACACAGGTTGGAATGGGTTATATTCTAAGAGATTAATATGCCGGTAAGACTTCGCATAACGCTGTTATTTACTGCAATAGCAGTTTTCTTACTGGCGCTCGTTTGTGGAACAGTTTATTACATTTCTTATTCCAACAGAACATCAAATATTAAAACCCGGCTTATAAACAGGGCCATTACTACTGCACGACTGCTGAGCCAATCGGAAACTTTTGACAGGGAAGTAATAAAAAAGATAGATGCACTTACAGCCAGTGCGCTTAAACACAAAACTGTGCAGGCGTATGACCTGTCTGATAAACGAATATATTCTTTCAGTGACAGCTATACCGATACTGTTCATATACTTTCTGAAACTTTACAGTCAGCAAGAGAGAACGGCACCACTCATTTTTCCAGTAACAATCGTGATATAGTTGCTTACCATTTTACAGAGCAGCAAAAAAACATCGTAATAATTTCTGCGGCCTACGACGAACTTGGAAAGAAAAATTTACAGGACCTTACTTTCGTACTTATCATATCAAGTATTGGAGGTATGCTGATTGCTGTTTTCAGCGGATATTTTTTTTCGCGACAACTATTATCACCCATTACAGAGATCACTAACCAGCTAAATGAGATATCAGCCCAAAACCTGACCAACAGAATTCCCACCGGAAATATAAGAGATGAATGGTACCATCTTACCAGTACTTTAAATAACCTGCTTAATCGCTTGCAGGCCGGTTTTGAAACACAAAGACGATTTATTTCAAATGCCTCACATGAGCTTTCAACACCCTTAACTTCCATATCAAGCCAGTTACAGGTGTATTTGCAGAAAGATCGCCACCCTGAAGAATACAAAAAGGTAATGCATTCGATTTACCAGGATGTACAGCACATGAGCCAGCTTACGAAAACATTGCTTGAGTTAGCCAAGACATCAGGAGATGCAGGAGGGCTGGAGTTGAGCCTTGTAAGAATTGACGAAATACTCTTGCGTTTACCTTCTGAAATTCAAAAGATAAATCCTTCTTACACTGTTACACTCATCTTTAAGGACCTGCCGGACGAAGAAAATGCACTTCATGTATTTGGTAACGAAGAATTACTGTTTACAGCAATTAAAAACATTGTTGCCAATGCATGTAAATATTCCGAAGACAAACAATCTTCAGTTATTTTATGTACACATGTCGGCAAGATAGAAGTTATCGTTGAAGACAAAGGAGTTGGCATAGCCGAGAATGAGTTAAAGAGAATATTCGAACCATTTTATCGGTCTGAAGACACAAGAAATACAGAGGGCTTTGGTCTTGGACTATCACTCGCTTTTAAGATCATCAAGATTCATAAAGGAGATCTTGATGTACATTCTGTTATCAATAAAGGTTCCAGCTTTAAGATCAGTTTACCGTCCTCGTTAAAGTAGATTTTGTATCCATGTAAGAAAAGAACTACACTCCTCTTTTCCCAAGTTCTATCACTTCACAATCTTTAATGTCTTTTCCATCGATGGTAAATCTTACCATTGTTCTCATCTTATGCCATCCTTGTTTTCCTGCTGCACCCGGATTCATATGAAGGCAATTGATCTTGTCGTCAAACATGATCTTTAGAATATGAGAATGACCACTGATAAACAATCTTGCATTATGATTAACCAGTTCCTGCTTTAACCCCGGAACATACTTCGGCGGATATCCACCTATGTGTTTCATGTAAACTGCTACCTGTTCACATGAAAAAACGAGCGTCTCAGGAAAAATGCTCCTCACATCATATCCATCAATATTGCCATAAACACCTTTTACATTTAACCCTGTTTTTGCTGATAGTTCTTCTGCAATAGCGATCGAACCGAAATCACCTGCATGCCATATTTCATCACATGCAGCCAGATGATTGCATATCGCATCATCTATATATCCGTGTGTATCTGAAAGCAACCCTACTCTTACCATTTTGCTGATGCATTTATGAATACCGGAAATTAACAACCGCAATTTCAGTTCCTGCGTTGAATCATAAAACAAGGAAAAAAGCTCTTATAGTTTTGTTCAAAAGAAAACAATATGAGTACTGAAACATTAATACCTCCTTCTGCAAACACACTGGAATCTGAAAACATTTTTGAACTGAATGTCACGTTGATAGAACCAAAATTAAAGCATCCAACCATCTTCCAGCATTTCGATGCGTTGAAACCTGGCGAAGCTTTCAAAATATATAATGACCATGACCCTAAACCTTTGTATTATCAATTGATCGGTGAAAGAGGTAACATTTTCACCTGGACCTATTTAGAGAAAGGTCCACAATGGTGGAGAGTAATGATAAAAAAATTAGACCTTGAAAAAGGTGAAACCATTGGCGAGATCGCTGCAAAAGATATCAGGAAAGCAGAGGTATTCAAGAAATATGGTATTGACTTTTGTTGTGGTGGAAAGAAAAGCCTGAAAGCCGTTTGTGATGAAAAAGGCCTTGATGTTGCAGCTGTTGAAGCGGAATTAAATTCAACTACTCAATCACCTGCACCTGCATTTGATTACACCAATTGGGATGTTGATTTCCTGGCAGATTATATTTATAACCAACATCACAAATATTATTACACTGAAGAACCTACGATTACCGGTTTAATGGAAAAAGTAGCAGATCACCATGGTGGACCACACAATGATCTTCACCAATTAAGGAATATGTACAGGCAGTTGATCCAGGAATTGAATACTCACTTCATGAAAGAAGAACGTGTTGTATTTCCTTTCATTAAAGCCCTGGCTTATGCAAAGAAAACCGGCAACATGGAAATGCTGCAACAGCAGCCTTCTGTAACTGAGCCGATACAGATGATGGAAAGTGATCATGAAGCAGCAGGTGAAATACTTGACCAGATGCAACAACTCACTTTCAATTATACTGCACCTGCCGATGCATGTAATAGCTACCAGTTCTTGTTTAAGAAGTTAAAAGAACTGGATGAAGATTTACACCAACACATTCACCTGGAGAATAATCTGCTATTCCCTAAAGCCCTGGCAATGGAAAAAGATTTGAGGAACTAATACCCTATGAACACCAAATAATGTCCCGGTAAATCGGGACATTTATTTTTGAAATCATGAACAAAGCCATCTTAGTTTTACCGTTTATTCTACTCACACTCATTATAGCTATTTGGAGTGGATGGATAAGGATCGGTATCAACTTACCCGTTACGGCTGTTGCGGCACAACATGGCAGTTTAATGATCAACGGGTTTCTTGCTTCGCTGATCTTCCTTGAAAGAGCGGTGACTTTTAAGAATAAATGGATATTACTACTCCCTTTTATCAATGCTACAAGTCTTTTTGCCGTTGCTGCAGGATGGCTTCAGACTGCACATCTCATTAATATCGCCTGCAGTTTTGGTTTCATGTTAATGTGTGCCTTGTTTATTTACAAGTACAAGGAGTTATATTACTATGTGTTTTTCGCAGGAGCCTTTTGCTTACTAACCGGAAACATCCTTTTATTCAGAACAGAATTATATGCTGCTGCAACAATCTGGTGGATGCAATTTCTCCTGTTTACCATTGTAGCTGAAAGACTGGAGTTGAGTCGCTTTTTACCACTCCCTTCTTCAAAAAGAGTATTACTAATGGTCATATTGTCTGTAGTACTCCTTACAGCATTTATCCCTTTTCATTTGCAGGGAAACATAGCATTTGCATTTGCTTTATCGGCTACTGCTCTTTGGCTAATGAAATATGATATGGCTTTCAAATCAATCAAGACAAAAGGTCAACATCGGTATTCAGGATCATTACTGATAACAGGTTACGTATGGCTTATTATCACTTCAGTTTTACTCGTAATAGAAAAAAACCTTTCCTTTGGATATGATGCTGTATTGCACAGCTTTTTTATCGGTTTTGTTTTTTCGATGATATTCTCACATGCACCAATCATTCTTCCAGCTGTCGCCAAACTTCCTATCAAAATATACCGACCAGTTTTATATACGTGGTTTTCTGTTTTACAACTATCACTGATAGCAAGAATCATAGCTGATATCACTGAGCAAATTGAACTGAGGAAATGGGCCGGCATGATCAACGGCATTGCTATTTTGCTATTCTTTGTTACCATAGCATTTATTGTGAGGCAGGAACTGTCAAAAAGAAAACGCCGATCACTAAAATCCTAACTCCTCCCTTGCAGTTTCACTCATTCGGTCTCTTGTCCATTTTGGCTCGTAAGTAACTTCAACATTTGCATCAGATACACCATCCAACTCAAGTAAAACTGTTTTAACTTCTTCCGGCATAAAGGCAGCAGCAGGACAAGTAGCAGTAGTTAAGGTCATAAGCACGGAAACTTTGTCACCAGTAAGCTTTACATCATAGATCAATCCCAGGTCATAGATGTTCACTGAAATTTCCGGATCATAGATTGTCTTCAAGGCATCAATCACTTGTTGTTCTGCAAGCATATTCGTGTATTACTCGTCAAAAGTAACCTTGTTTCAACAGCATCATTATCGAATGCAGAAAATATACTTCACATAAAAACGAAAAAAGAAAAGACTACGATTCGATTTTCTTCTTGATAGCCGGTCTTGAGAAGATATTTAATACCAGCAGCCCGGCAAACATTACAATTCCTGCGGCAAGTAACAGCACATCAATGTATGGTACACCTTCATAACTTAAAGCTGATATACCCTGGATCATCAGGAAAATTTCATTTAAGAATATCCCTGCTGTAAAAATGTATGTTCCCCATAATACAGATCGGTTGAGTTGTATATATCGTTGTGAGATGATATAACCGAGAATAAACAAAGTGATTACTCCAAGCAAAACAAGATGGAGATAACCAATTACAATTGGCCTGAAACCAAATGCAAGATCACTCAACGATGGTACTGTTGATCCTAATTGCAGCAGCAGTTTAATTGCCAAACAAACACCAGCAAGCCACATGAGCCAGTTGCCTGTTGCATTATGTACTTTCAACAGGTGTTTATTTTTATTGATTCTCATGAACAGAATATAACCACCAATTACCTGTGCTATGGCAGAAAGAACCACAAGGATGTAAACCGGTATTGGAATCGGAAGCCACAATGCTGATAAAAAATAAGCAGGAATACATGCAAGTGCAAAAAGCAAAAACACTTTCCGCATGAAGGTTATATCCAAACATGCCGATTTAAGTTTATCAACCAAAAATCCCATACAGGAAAAAAAGAACCAACCGTTGTATTGAAAATGCAGGAAGAAATATACAGCAGCCAGGTACCAATGAGGATGAAGATTTTTAGTAGCCATCATATAAGCAAGACTAAATGCACCTAAAGAAGAGATAGCATTGAATACAAGTGATGCTTTGAACCAGCTATGAGCATGTTCTTTTGGCAGGCCATTCAATGTTCTCCAGTATTTGATGGCAAACCAGTAACCGGTAAGGATATTTAAAGTGGAAAAGGTTATTGATACAACTCCATAACCTTGTACAGGGAATGATAACAACATTCCATATGCAGTAAATAAATTAGCCAACAATAACGGCCGAAAATCTTTGAAAGCGCTTGCCTTTTGCTTACACAAATAAGCCACCATTAACACCATGAGTATTTGAGTGATCCAACCTGAAAAGGCGAAATGCGAATGTGAGTGAAGAATAAATTTCTGTTGAAGAAAAGGAAACGAGTACGCAATTTTATAACGCATCAGTATTCCAAGTGCAGAAACGATCAAGAGATTGATGAAGGAAATCCTGATCCACGAGTGTAATGTTTTCATCATTCCTTCAAATTTCCGCAAAAGACGTGCTATAGCCAAAAACTTACTGTGATTTCAATCACATCAACAGTAAACTTTTCCTTTCTGTATGGTCAGGAATTTTTTCTCTTCCAGGTCTTTTATCGTTCTTATCACTGTTTCAACTCTCAGTCCTGTCATGTTAGCCAGTTGTTGCCTTGTAAGAAGCAGCTTGTTACATTTCGGGCACATATTCATTTTATTCTGCTTCATATAATTGATCAGTGTGATAATCCGGTGGCCTGGTGAGTAACTTGAAAGTTCCCGCACCAACATAAACTTAAATCTAAGCCGCTGTGCCAGCAATTTGGTAAAGGATACTATAATCTCAGGATGATCTTTTAGCACCTGTTGAAAAGTAGAATGATGTAGTCTTAATACGAGAGAATCTTCCTCGGCTACAGCTGTGGCAGCATAAGGTTCATCATCAAATAAAGGCAACTCACCAAAACATTCTCCGGCTTCAACAATATGCTGGATAAACTCTTTCCCCTCATCATCTACATTAATCCACTTAAGTTTTCCACTCACCAACTGGTAGTAAAACAAAGCCCTGCTGCCTTCTGAAAAGATGGTTTCGCCTTTTTCTACTTTTTTATAGGTTGCCCCATACGTAAGGAGTAGATCAATATCTAGCATAATAACCTGGTTTTACTCAAAATTATCCTTGTGAAGATCGGCAAACCCTGACCAAAGGCAGTTAAAAACATGACGAAAATCATAAAATAGCCAGGTCTTTTATGACTTCACGCACAAACTGCCAAATGGTTGGGAATGAACTTTGTGCAACTAAACGAAAACGTTATCATGAAAAAACTACTCATTATCGCAATTTTTGGAACATTGGCCTATGCCTGTGGCAACAACGACAAGCCAGCAAATGAAAGCAGCGAAACTGCTTCTACTGAAACACCTTCAACGTCTGACCCGGCTTATGATGCAAAAAGAGGAGCAGGTAAGTTTACTAACGTAGAAATCAATCCGCAGCTGGATAATGCTATGGCAGATAGAGGACAGAAAGTTTATGATGTAAAATGTGCTAGTTGCCACAAACTTACTGAGGAGAGACTGGTTGGACCAGGTTGGGCTGGCGTAAGCACAAGGAGAACACCAGAATGGGTAATGAATTTCGTTACAAACACTGAAGAAATGCTGGCAAAAGATCCTGAAGCACAGGCTCAGCTGGAAATATGCCTGGTTAGAATGCCAAATCAAAATCTAACTGATGATGAAGCCAGAAGTGTATTTGAATTTATGCGTAAGAATGATGGAGTAAAATAATAAAGTCATTAAGTCAATGGTCATCAGATAAAGGAATGGATAACCAATGACTTGCTGATGGAAAATACAAAAGTACAAGTGTGCGACGCAACTAAAGCCGCATACTTGTTATACTGCTGAGAACAAAAAATACCCCCTTTTAATAAACCAATTATGAAAAAAAGATCACTTGCCATTCTCATCACATCATTTGGTGTGCTGATGAGCATGTATTCATGCAAACCAAAAAATGCAGGTTCAGCCGTTAGCGGCGATGCAGCCTCGAGAGCTTATGTTGCTCCGGGGAAATACGATGAATTTTACAACATTGTTTCCGGTGGATTCAACGGACAAATGGCTGTTTATGGAATTCCTTCGGGAAGATTGTTTCGCATTATCCCTGTTTTCTCACAATTTGCAGAAAGCGGATACGGATACAGTGAAGAAACGAAGCCAATGTTAAACACTTCTCATGGCTATGTTCCTTGGGATGACCTTCACCACATTGCTTTATCACAAACAAATGGTGAGCATGATGGTCGTTGGGCTTTTGGTAATGGTAACAACACACCAAGAATTGCCCGTATTAGTTTATCAACTTTCAGAACAGAAGAGATCATTGAAATACCAAACAGTGCAGGTAATCACTCCTCTCCTTTCATTACTGAAAATTCTGAGTATGTAGTAGCAGGTACACGTTTCAGCGTACCAACTGACGATGCAAATGGTGATGTGCCTATCAATACTTACAAGCAGAATTTTAAAGGAACGATCAGCATGATCGCTATCGATCCTAAATCAGGAAAGATGAGCATCGATTTCCAGATCAAATTACCTGGAGTAAATTTTGACCTTGCACGTGCAGGCAAAGGAAAATCAAAAGACTGGTTCTTCTTCAGTTGCTATAACAGTGAGCAGGCCAACACTTTGCTTGAAGTAAATGCAAGTGCCAAGGACAAAGATTTTATCATGGCTATCAACTGGAAGAAAGCACAGGAATATGCAAGAGCAGGCAAAGGAAAGAAAGTGGCTGTTAAGTATGCCCACAATGTGTTAGACGAAGGAACTCATACCGCTACTTCAACAATTATGAATGAAGTGCTGGTGTTAGATCCGAAAGATTGTCCTGATATGGTGTACATGATGCCTTGTCCTAAATCTCCACATGGTTGTGATACAGATCCAAGTGGTGAATACATTGTGGGTAGTGGTAAATTGGCTGCTACAATACCTGTATTCTCTTTTACAAAAATTCTGAATGCTATTGCAAACAAAACGTACGATGGTAGTTACGATGGTATCCCTGTATTGAAATATGAAGCGGTATTACATGGTGAGGTTGCAAAACCAGGTTTAGGTCCTTTGCATACAGAATTTGATGATAAAGGAAATGCCTACACTTCTTTCTTTGTGTCTTCCGAAATTGTGAAATGGAGTGTGAAAGATCTGAAAGTGCTTGACAGGGTACCTACGTATTATTCAATCGGTCACTTATCAGTTCCTGGTGGCCCAACAGCAAAACCACACGGAAAATATGTGATTGCTTATAACAAGATCACTAAAGATCGTTACCTGCCTACAGGTCCTGAACTTACACAAAGTGCACAGCTGTATGATATCAGTGGCGATAAAATGAAACTCATACTTGACTTCCCTACTACAGGTGAGCCACACTATGCAGAAGCAATTCCTGCTTCCCTTATCATGAAGAACAGCAAGAAGTTCTATAAGATCGAAGAGAACAATCATCCATACGTTGCAAAAGGTGAGAAGGAAACAAAAGTGGTAAGGCAGGGAAATAAAGTACATGTTTATATGACAGCCATTCGTTCACATCTTACCCCTGATAACATTGAAGGTGTAAGAATGGGAGATGAAGTGTATTTCCACGTTACTAATCTTGAACAGGATTGGGATGTGCCACATGGTTTTGCGATTAAAGGAGCTAATAATGCAGAAATACTTGTAATGCCTGGCGAAACACAAACATTGATGTTTAAACCAGACAGGGTTGGAATATTTCCATTCTACTGTACAGATTTCTGTTCTGCATTACACCAGGAGATGTCAGGTTACCTGAGAGTATCTCCTGCAGGCAGTAATGTTCCTTTAACTTTTAGTACAGGAACAAATATGCCTAAAGCTGATAGTGCAACTACAAAACGATAATTTTCATTAGTACAATAAAGTGTCCCGCCATTGGCGGGATGCTTTTTCTTAACCCCCAAAACTTGACATATGAAAAAGTTACTTAACCTACTTACAGCAGTTCTTTGTTTTGTGCTTTTATCTTGCGGTAGCCAGGAAGAAACAACAGCTTCCACTGAAGAAGTTACAACTGCAGGTGGACAAGAAGCTGTAGCAGATGATGAATCACAACCTGACGTAGTAAAAGTTGCAGTAGGTTCAAAAGATCACACTACACTTGTTGCAGCACTTAAACAAGCCGAACTGGTTACTTCACTTTCTAATGCAGGACCTTTTACTGTATTTGCTCCTACAAATGCAGCATTCGATAAAGTACCAAAAGAAACACTGGATGCTTTAATGACAGATGAGAAAAAACCTGATCTGCAAAACATCCTTCAATATCACGTTACCACTTCTTCTCTAAGAACTGAATACTTTACTGACGGACAAACTTTAGGAATGGTAAACGGCGATAACATAACAGTAAGCGTTAAGGACGGGAAAATAACTTTGAATGGCACCGCTACTATCGTTGCTACAGTTCCTGCATCAAACGGAATTGTACATGTGATAGATGGAGTATTACTTCCTCCTGCTAAAAAATAATTATTGTCCAGGCTATATCAATAAGATCGGCTTCGTTGCGTCGCACACTTCAGGTTCCTGTGCCATAATGAACAAAAAACACCAACAGCATGAAAAACAAGATAGGAAATATTACAAGGTTAGTGCTTATAGTTTGTGGCCTTGGGCTTATCGCAGTTTTATTTGTTCCACTTTGGACAATAGACCTTATTGCACCGCAATATCCTGAAGGGCTCGTGTTGATCATTAATCCTGATGGGTTAAGTGGAAATGTTGATATTATTAATGGCTTGAACCATTACATCGGTATGAAGACTTTGCACAATGAGAATTTCATTGAGTTTAAAATTCTTCCATATATCATCGGCACTTTTGCCGCATTATTTTTAATAGTTGCACTCATTGGAAAAAAGAAACTGCTTTACATATTGGTTGCAATCTATCTTGCTTTTGGCATTGTTTCAATGGTAGATTTTTACAAATGGAATTACGACTATGGCCATGATCTTGATCCCAATGCAGCCATTAAAGTTCCGGGTATGGCTTATCAGCCACCATTGATTGGCTACAAACAATTATTGAATTTTAGTGCCTATTCAATGCCTGCTACAGGTGGATGGATTTTTATTGGTGCCGGCTTCCTGGCTCTTGGATTTGCAATTGTTGAGTGGAGAAAAGACAAAAAAAATAAACGCAGTTATAAGACCACAGCAGCAGCATCTGTTTTCCTGATGCTTACCCTGAATTCGTGTAGCACAGATGCAGAGCCAATAAAATTTGGAACGGACAACTGCCATTTTTGTAAAATGACCATTAGTGATATTCACTATGGTGCCGAGGTCGTAACTAAGAAAGGTAAAGTGTACAAGTTCGATGATACACATTGCATCGTTGCATTTATCAAATCAAACACAGTTGAACAGTCACAGATCGGCAAATCTTACCTTGTTGATTTTGCAGGCAATGGTCAACTCATCGATGCCACCACGGCTTATCTTTTCAAGAGTGAAGAATTAAGAAGCCCAATGGGTGGTAATGTTTCTGCATTTAGTTCACAGGATGGTCTTACAAGCATTAGCAAACAATACAAAGGTTCTTCACTAAGCTGGAAAGAACTTGTAAAATGAGGATCATCTTTTTCATATTATGCATGTTGCTTTCCTGCTTTCATTTGTTTGCAAAAACAATCAATGTTGGAAAGCAACATGCTTTTACTTCTATCACAAAAGCTATTGAATCTGCCGCTGACGGAGATAGCATCATTATTCATCCCGGCACATATAAAGAAAGAACTATCATTATTGCCAAAACCGTTCATTTAAAAGGGATCAATTATCCTGTAATCGATGGGCAGAAAAAATATGAAGCAGTCACCATCAAAGCCAACAATGTTTCGTTTGAAGGATTTAAGATTGTAAACACAGGCAGCACCAGCACAGAAGACCTCGCTGGAATAAAGTTAGTGAATGCGAGAGGAGTTGTTATTCGTAACAATATTCTTGACGATACAAATTTTGGCATTTACGCACTAGGCTCCTCAAACTCACTGATTGAAAAAAACAAGATCACCTCGTACGGCAAAGTGGAACAATCCAGCGGCAACGGAATTCATTGCTGGAAAAGTGATAGCATGAAAGTCATTGGCAATACCATAACCGGCCACAGAGATGGAATTTATTTTGAATTCGTAACCAATTCAATCATCTGGAGAAATAATGCACAAGGAAATTTGCGTTACGGACTGCATTTCATGTTCAGCAATAATGATACTTACATAGGAAATATTTTCAAAAAAAATGGAGCAGGTGTTGCTGTAATGTATTCGTACAATGTAACCATGATCAACAACTATTTCTCCGATAACTGGGGAGATGCTGCTTATGGTTTGCTGCTCAAAGAAATTCGTGACAGTTATATTGATGGCAACTATTTCGAAAGAAACACCAGCGGAATTTATATGGAAGGTGCCAGTAGAATTAAGCTAATCAAAAACATTTTTAGAAATAATGGATGGGGAATGAAGATGCAGGCAAATTGCATGGACCTTGTAGTAGAACAGTGTAATTTTATCGCTAATACTTTCGATGTATCTACCAACGGAACTTTAGTGCTGAATAAGTTCGACGGTAATTATTGGGACAAATATGAGGGCTATGATCTCAATAAAGACAGGATCGGTGATGTTCCATATCGTCCGGTGAGCATGTACTCAATGATCGTTGAACAAAATCCTCCGGCAATGATATTATTCAGAAGTTTTATCACAACACTTTTAGATAAAACTGAAAAAGTATTACCCAGTATTACTCCTGAAAATCTGAAAGACCAATATCCCTTAATGAAACCTGCAGGTTATGATTATCGCAAGTAATGTTTCAAAGAAGTTCGGAAAATTAAAAGCCCTGGACAATGTTTCAGTAACCTGCAACAAAGGTGAATGCATTGCATTGATCGGTCCAAACGGTAGCGGCAAAACTACTTTGATCAAATCGATCTTAGGAATGGTGATCCCTGATAGTGGCTTTATCACCTTCAATGCAAGAAATATATTGCACGACTGGCATTACAGAAAGAACATTGGATATATGCCACAGATCGGTCGTTATCCAGATAATATGACCATTGGGCAGGTATTAGATATGATGAAGGACATCCGTCACACAAAAACGGATTTATTAGACGAAGAACTGATTGAAACCTTCAATCTGACATCAATGTTCAATAAGAGAATGAGAACGCTCTCTGGCGGCACAAGACAAAAAGTGAGTGCTGCACTGGCATTTTTATTCAACCCTGAAGTTTTGATCCTGGATGAGCCTACAGCAGGGCTGGATCCTTTATCATCAGAGTTACTTAAACAAAAGATCATCAAAGAGAAAACACAAGGCAAATTAATTCTTGTTACCTCTCATGTCTTAAGTGAACTGGATGACCTTGTTACACAGGTAATTTATATGCAGGATGGAGTGCTGAAATTTCATAAAAGTATTGCAATACTTCAACAGGAAACTGGTGAAGAAAAACTGAATAAAGCCATTGCTTCGATCATGTCAAAAGCGAACAGATGAAGAAAATCATTAAATATGTTGTGATAGATATACTTAGAAGTAAGATCGTGCTGGCTTATACCATTTTTCTTTTAGCGATGTCTTTGAGTGTACTGAACCTGGAAGATAACGCTGCAAAAGGTCTCTTGAGCCTGTTGAATGTAATCCTCATCATTGTTCCCCTGGTGAGCATTGTATTTTCAACAATATATGTTTACAACAGTTCCGAGTTTCTTGAATTACTCGTTAGCCAACCACTAAAACGAAAGACGATCCTGTTAAGCCTTTTCAGTGGTTTATCACTTTCACTGGCTATTGCATTTCTTGTAGGTGCAGGCATTCCAATTCTATTGTATGCTGCTACCTCAACAGGACTAATTATGTTGGTGATCGGCTTATTACTATCTGTGATATTTGTATCCATTGCTTTGCTGGCTTCCGTAACCACGAGAGATAAAGCAAAAGGTATCGGGAAAGCCATTCTACTATGGCTGTATTTTTCGATTCTTTTTGATGGACTAGTTCTATTCTTCCTTTTTCAATTATCTGATTATCCTGTTGAGAAAAGCCTGGTAGCCGTAAGTGCACTTAATCCGATTGATTTAGGCCGAATACTTATTCTATTGCAAATGGACATTTCTGCATTAATGGGATATACAGGAGCCATTTTCAAAGACTTCTTCGGCACTACACTTGGAACCATTGTTGCGTTCTTGGTTCTTACAACATGGATGGCAGCACCATTAATGTTATCGATCAAAAAATTTAATTCTAAAGACCTCTAACTGGTTTTTATGAAAAAAGATATCAAATCCAGGAAAGACATAGAAACACTTGTAAATAGTTTTTACGAGAAGGTAAAAGAAGATGATGTGATTGGACCTGTCTTCAGCAACATAAAATGGGAAACACACTTGCCTGTTATGTATCAGTTTTGGGAGAATGCGATATTTTATTCGGGAGGATATAACGGAAACCCATTAAAAACACATCAGCACATTAACCAGGTATTTCCGTTAACTGCACAACATTTTGAAGTCTGGATAAAGCTCTTTACTTCAACGGTTGATGCACTTTTTTCCGGCGAAAAAGCTGAACTGGCAAAACAAAGAGCCATCTCAATTGCTACAGTGATGCAAATTAAGATCGGCTAGCCTGCATTTTATAAACCTTAACACAGTTTGGAGCTCATCTCATTTGTGATTTAGAAATCAATGCCTATTTTCGCCATAGATGAAAAAGCTGCTTCTCGTACTAATGATCATGGTGTACGGTTTCTCCTCAACCGGAGCTACTGTTCAGCTGCATTATTGCTGCGGTAAGCTTTTGAACATCACCTGGGGATCTGTTGAAGAAAAGGATTGCGGCATGCAGGAAAAAATGGGTTCCAAACCCTGCTGCGAAACCAAATCTGTTTCTGCAAAAGATAAAGACCAGGACCAGGAGTTTTATACACTAACGCCGGGTGCCAAAATTGCCATTGAACCGCTGACTTTCTTTAGTAACCTGCAGCCTTTACCAGGCAATAATACTTTTATTGCTGAGCGAATTGTTCACTCACCTCCTCTTCTATCCAGCTCTATCTTTATTCTTAACTGTGTATTTAGAATTTGATTTTGGTTGATCGATTGATCTGTCAACCCTTTTTCAAAATATTTAAATACAATTTATGCGTTTCAATAAACACATCCTGCTACTGGGACTAGCAATCACTGGTTTCATTTTTTCAAATGCTCAAACAGAAACATCTGCAAGTTTCAAAGTGGCAGCAGCCTGTGGCATGTGTAAAATGAGGATTGAGAAGGCTCTCAAAATAACAGGAATTACCAAAGCCAAATACGATCTAAAAACACAAACCCTCTCGGTAAGTTTTGATGCCGCTGCATTAAAACTGGAAGATATTCATAACAAAATGGCCGAAGTTGGTCATGATACAGAATTAAAAAAAGCAGACGACAAAGTATACAAAGCACTTCCTGATTGTTGCCATTATCGTGACATCAAAACGGATGAATTACATGAAGACGATGGCCTTTCTGAAGATGAAAATGCTGTAAACGGAATGATCGTTTCTGAAGACAAGAAAGGTAATTTTTCTCCCTTAGCCGGTGCATCAGTGCATTGGCTTGGGAGCAATATTGGTGCAACAACCAATTCACATGGAATTTTCTCCATCTCCTTTGACAAATACCGAAAACTGGTAGTAAGTTATACTGGTTTTCGTACAGATACTTTACATGTTACCAACAACAATGATCTGCAAATCGTAATGGCGGAAGCTGGAAGCCTGAAAGAAATAGTTGTTACATCAAGACAAAAAAGCACCATTGTAAACACGAGAACAGCGATCAGGGTATCTACGATAACATCAAGAGAATTACTGAAAGCTGCTTGTTGCAATCTCAGCGAGAGTTTTGAAACAAATCCTTCTGTAGATGTTTCTTACAATGATGCCGTAACGGGTTCAAAGCAAATTCAACTACTAGGTTTATCAGGAAACTATACCCAGCTCACCGTTGAAAATCTTCCAGGCCCTCGTGGTATTGCAACACCACAAGGCCTAAATAGCATTGCTGGTCCGTGGGTAGAAAGTATTCAATTAACAAAAGGAACAGGGTCGGTGGTGAATGGTTTTGAAAGTATAGCAGGACAAATCAATGTAGAATTGAAAAAGCCCGAGAACACTGAAAAGCTTTTTGCTAATGGCTATATCAATAGCATGGGCAAAACTGATCTTAATCTTACGCTTTCACAAAAAATCGGCGAGAAATGGTCAACAGGTTTATTACTTCATGACGCTTTCCTGTATAATAAAACTGATTTTAATAATGATGGCTTTCGTGATCAACCTACAGGAAATCTTATAAGTGCAATCAACAGGTGGAAATTTGATAATCAAAAAGGCGTGATGCTCCAGTTTGGTGCAAAAGTTTTACTGGATGACAAAACAGGTGGAGAACTAAATTACTCAGAAGATTATAAAGGCACCACACAATCATACGGCTTAGGAATCAAAACCAATCGCTATGAAGGCTTTGCCAAAATAGGATACGTTTTCCCCGGCAAAAAATACAAGAGTATCGGTTTGCAGTTATCTGCTTTTGATCATGACCAGCAGAGTTATTTTGGCTTAACAAACTATAACGCCAATCAAAAAAATTTTTACTCCAATCTTATTTACCAGGATATTATTGGAACTACAGATCATAAATACCGTGCGGGTTTAAGTTTCAGTGCTGATAAATATGATGAAACTTTCAAGCAAATCAACTTCCGCCGAAATGAAATTGTTCCGGGTGCATTTATAGAATACACCTATACAATGAATGAAAAATTCAATGTAGTTGCCGGCTTACGTGCAGATCATAATAATTTATTCGGGTTCTTTGTTACTCCTCGTATTAATGTAAGATATGAGCCCGTACCTGGCACAACAGTACGAATGAGTGCCGGTCGTGGTCAACGTACGGCAAATATTTTTGCAGAGAATATGAGTGCATTTGTGAGTGGGAGAAATGTTGAGATCATGCTGTCACAAAATGGTGGAGCCTATGGTCTAAATCCTGAAATAGCATGGAACAAAGGCATAAGTATAGACCAAAAGTTGAAGCTTTTTACCAGGGAAGCGATGCTAAGTGTTGATTTTTTTAGAAATGATTTTTCACAGCAGGTAGTGGCAGATCTTGAAGACCCACGTAAATTGGTTTTCTCAAATCTCAACGGGAAATCTTTTTCTAATAGCTTTCAAACAGAATTATCATTCACACCTGCCAATAAATTTGATGTAAGAGTTGCTTATCGCTGGTTTGATGTACAAACGACATATAATGATAAGCTTTTGCAAAAGCCTTTCAACGCAAAACATAGAGCTTTTGCCAATCTTGCCTACGAATTAAGCAGTTGGAAGTTTGATTACACGTTTAACTATATAGGTACAAAACGAATCCCTTCAACATCTGCTAACCCTGTTACACACCAGATGCCTGCCAATTCACCTGACTATATTACCATAAATGCACAGGTGAGTAAAGCTTTCGGAAAGAGTCGTGATTTTGAATTGTATTTTGGAGGAGAGAACCTTACAAATTATTTCCAGGAGATGGCTATTGTTAGTCCTGAGATGCCTTTTAGCCAGCATTTTGATGCTTCTATGATCTGGGGACCGGTAAACGGAAGAACTTTTTATGGTGGATTCAGGTATAAGATAAAATAATAAGAGCAGTAGTACTTATAGCATCTTTGTTTCGAGCAAATCCGATAATAGGAGGATTCAACGAGACCAAAAATTAAATAAAAATACCGAGGTAAGCACTTATCTGTATCTCTTTTGGCAGCAGGCAGACCTTCAGAGCCGATTACTTACATTTGCAGCCGTCACTTGATGAACAATGTTATACAGTACAAGTGAGTGACACAAGGGACGATGAGTTAAGAACAAAAGCCAAGGTCAAAAAAAATGAATGCTCCTAAACGATATTTAATTACCGCAGCACTTCCTTATGCCAATGGATTAAAACATATTGGTCATTTGGCAGGTGCATATTTACCTGCAGATATTTATGTACGATACCTGAAAGCACAAAAAAGAGATGTGGTGTTTGTGTGTGGAAGTGACGAGCATGGAACGGCTATTCCTATCCAGGCAATGAAAGAAGGAACTACGGCACAGGCAATAATAGATAAGTATCACCCGATCATTGAACAAAACTTTAAAGATCTTTCGATTGAGTTTGATATTTATCACCGGACCTCTGAAAAAATACACCACGAAACTGCACAGGAATTTTTTACAGCATTGAATAATGCAGGTGAACTGGAAGAGAAGGAAACAGAACAATATTACGATGAAGAGGCAAAGAATTTTTTAGCCGACAGGTTTATTAAAGGTACTTGTCCGAATTGTGGTTATGATAGTGCTTTTGGTGACCAGTGTGAAAAATGTGGTAAGAGTTTAAGTCCTGATGAATTGATCAATCCTGTTTCTACCTTAAGCGGAAATAAGCCAATTAAAAAATCAACAAAGCACTGGTATCTTCCATTAAACAGGCACGAAGACTGGCTGAGAGAATGGATCTTGAAAGAACATAAAGATGACTGGAGAGGAAATGTGGTTGGCCAGTGTAAAAGCTGGATAGATGGAGGATTACAACCCAGAGCTGTAACCAGAGATCTGGATTGGGGAATCAAAGTTCCTGTTGCAGATGCGGAAGGAAAAGTTTTGTATGTATGGTTTGATGCTCCTATTGGTTACGTAAGTGCCACGAAACAATGGGCCATTAATAATAATACTGACTGGAAGCCTTATTGGTATGATAAGGATACAAGTCTTGTTCATTTTATTGGTAAGGATAACATTGTATTTCATGCCATCATATTCCCGATAATGCTGAAGCTGCATGGCAATATTGTTCCTGCAAATGTTCCTTCCAATGAATTCATGAATCTTGAGGGAGATAAAATGAGCACCAGCAGAGGTTGGAGCATCGAAATGGATGACTACATCAACGACTGGATAAAGAAAGAAAACGGTGGAGCCCAATTTGCCGATGCGTTAAGATATTACCTCACCCAGATTGCTCCAGAAACTAAGGACAGTGAATTTACCTGGAAAGGATTCCAGGATGCAATGAACAATGAGTTGGTTGCTGTATTCGGCAACTTTGTGAACAGGGCCTGGGTATTGATGCATAAACT
>JAKFCX010000030.1:0-17381 GCA_036676415.1 Chitinophagaceae bacterium | reverse complement strand
GGGGGTGATGGAGATTAAGTAATCTACTGCATAAAATTATTGCTGGTGGCAACACCAGAAAAGGCAAGGTATTACGTACAGATTTCCCGCTGATATATGCACAAAAGAAACGGTCGAAACCGGCCAGCTGGAAAATAGAAGAAGGTGAGAAGCCGAAAAGCGGTGCGGCGTTTTATTTGATGATAGAGAAGATAGAGGAGACGTTGAAAGCGGAATTAAAACTGCCCGATGAAATGGACGTTCAATTTTGCTGTTACTGGAAGCGTAGAGGCATGAAAGATTTAAAATTTGTTTTAAATGTATGTCTATGAAAGAAAATATTCGCCATGTTGCAATTTCGTTTATTGCTTATGTTGTGATAGTATTTGTGGTGTTGTATTTTGGCAGAGATTCGAAGTTCTACTACTTGCAGGATGGTTTTAAGATAGAAAGAGCAACGGGTGATATTTATAGGGGTGATAAAAAGCCTGGTAAATGAAATTTATAGAAAGCGTTTCTCTAATGTGATAGAATAAAAATATTTGTGATATAAAACCTTATTTGGTTTTGAATCTTTGATCCCAACTATGATCCCTGGCGGTTGCCCGGGATTTTTTCTGGTGAAAAAATGAAGCAGCCCGTTAAAACAGGCTGCTTAACCCTAAACCCTTAAAAAGTTAAGAGAAATTAAAGATATAAAATTGAATAGAAAGTTAACCTATTCCAGCTTTTCGCAGCATAAAATTACCTAAAGCGACATAAAACTACCTGAAACGACATTGCCGCCCGGCACCTGTTTTAATCTTGTATTGTTAATGTAACACAACGGTAAATACTAGTTAAGCCGGTACGTGTTACCATTTTAGAAAACTAAAAACAATACAATGGGAATTATTGTAAAAGGCATACTGGGTGGGTTCCGTGGTACGGTTGGCACAGTGGTAGGCGGTAGCTGGAAGGGCATCGACTACATGAAAAGCTTACCGGTGATCAGCAGCACCGACCCTACGCCCAAACAACTGGAGCAAAGAGAGAAGTTTAAAACGGTTGTTGATTTTATCCGCCCTTTAATGGGATTAATACAGATCGGTTTTAAAGCTGCGGCTAAAAACATGACAGAGTATAACGCTGCATTTGCGTACAACTACAAAAATGCCCTTGATGGAAACTATCCTTCGTTCAGCATCAACTACGATTTCGCTTTGCTCACCAGTGGAGTACTGCCTAACGTGGGTACACCCGTTGCAACAGCAGAACCTGCCAGCATCATAAAGTTTACCTGGCTGAACAATGCAGGTACCGGTATTGCAGCTGCGGTTGACAAGATGATACTGGTAGTGTATTGCCCGGAGTTGAAAGATTCCATCTATGTAGTAGGGTCAAAAATGCGCAGTGACCTTACCGCCAACATTGATGCTACTGCATTCAGTGGAAAGGTGGTGCATACCTGGATCAGTTGCCTGGCAGATGATGAGCGTACCGTTGCCACCAGTGTTTACACCGGCCAGCTTACCGTGAGCTAAACACGGTAATATTTTTTCAAGCTTAAAGGAACTGTATGCACCTGATGTTGTACCGAACATATGGTGCTGCGGGAGTGAACGGTGAGCTGTATTTAAAAGGAGTAAGAGTATGTTATACCATAGAACTCCCCTGGAACAACAACCAACGCAACCGTTCGTGCATACCCGAAGGCACTTATGTATTGATGAAAAGATGGAGCCCTAAGTACCGGTGGCATTTAGAGGTAACAGGTGTAAAGAACCGTGGCCTTGTTCTGATACACCCCGCAAATGATGCCATGAGAGAACTGAGGGGCTGCATTGCACCGGTTATGATACTTAACCGTGAAGGGAAAGGCAGCCAGAGCAGGGTGGCATTGGAGAAGCTGCACCAGCTAGTGATGCCGGTAGTAAACAAAACAACTGTACTGCTAACAATCACATCCCGAAAGTAGCAGTACCACCAGCTGGCAACTCCGGTCCCGGGTAAAGAACTGCCGGATTGCTTTTGCCGGTGATTAATTTCTAAAACAATTTTTATGGGTATTCTAAAAAGATTGAAAGCACCTACACCAAGGTTTTTCAGGAAGATCCGAAATATTGGTATTGCAGCAGGTACAATAGGGGGTACATTACTGGCAGCCCCTGTTGCCCTGCCAGCTATCCTGATCTCCGCTGCAGGTTATATGGCGGTGGCAGGCACGGTGGCTGCAGCCGTGAGCCAGGTAGTAACAGACGAAGCGGATGAGACGCTTTGGAAAGATGAAGTGCCACCACATAAAAAAGGAAGGTAAACAACCAAACACCCCCGCAATTATGTGGGGGTTTATTGTTTTAAAATGATTGTTATGAAACCCTTACAACAAATTGATGAAACGGTAATGAAGCCATATTCAATAGGAGAGTTGGCTATTATTTATGGCGTATCAATACAAGTGATGCATCGCTGGTTAGGTAAGTTGCAGAATGAGCTTGGCGAGAAACGAGGGAGGTTCTATACTACCAAACAGGTAACGCTGGTTTTTGAAAAATTAGGCCTGCCACAAATGGTGCATCCAAAAGAATTTGAGATTGTAAGATGATTTCAGTTTGGGTTTAGTCTTCATAGAGTACACCGGGTAAACCAAGCCTGGAAAAAATGGTTCTTACCTGTAATACGGTATAAAACCTTCCTGATCGTTCGCCGATCTCGTTGTTAAAAGGTTCAAGCCATTTATTAAGTGTACGTCTTTCCACGCCATACATATTCGCCAGTTCTTTAACAGTGTATGGTTTAAGGTAAACCATGTTGTTGTTGTTTAAGGCAGGGTGTTCATAACATAGGTTTGGTTAGTTAAGGGGTTAGCGATGCTAACCATATATAAGGTTACTCTAATTTAATAATTGTAATGTTGAGGCGTAATACCCTTTATTGTTGTTTTTGTTTTGCTTAGTGTATTAAAAGGTTTGCGAGTGGTAATATAACATTTGAGGAAGGGGAAGGGAGTATTGATTTTGGTTGGCATTTACCGCAGACTTATCAATTTTTTTCAAACAATTTTATCGTGTAAAGTAACAATTCCTGGCCCCCGGCTTTGCCATGCCCCGGTATTACGATTTTTACTCGTGGATATTTTTGCTTAATACGATGAACGGTGTTAGACCATTCAGCTATATTGGCATCACCCAGGTATCCTTTTCCGGCTCCCATCTCTTTTACCAGGCATCCACCAAACATCACTTCATCTGCTTCGAAATATCCGATAATATTATCTTTCGTATGTCCCTCGCCAAAAAAAGCCGCATGCACTTTTTTCCCTCCTACATCAAGTATAAGACTATCTGCAAAACCATTGATCGGTTTTGAAAATTCCCTTCCTTTCCCTTTCAACAGATCTTTAGTTAAGGTACTTGCGTATGAGGGAACATGGTATTCATTAAATTTTTCCAGGCCACCCACACAATCCTCGTGAAAATGAGTTGGTATGATTGCTTTGACCGAGGCTTGTAATTCTTTTGTAACATATGCTATCAACTCCGCTGCACTGCTATCGTCTGCCGGTGTATCAAACACCACCGCTTCATTCGCATTTGTAATGATCATCCCGTTGCATGAAACTTTCCCAAAGTCCTCCGTCAGAAGAAAAGAGGTATGCATGTAAACATGATCAGATAACTTTTCAATTATGAGCATTTCTGTGTTGTATACAATTGTGCTGTTCTTTTTCTCCAGCACCTCACCCTCGTATTTTTTTTCACCTGCGTCTATCGCAACACCTATCGTGTTTTCCCTGGGTGGAATCGGGCAATTATAACCATCCGTAAACGCACAGTAAGGATTATAAGCTTTATTAAAATCAATGACCAGTTTATCATTGATGATATCAATTGCTGTAAAATCCAGGTACCTTCCTGCACTATATGTGCTCTTGCCAGTGGTAACATCTTTAAATGGTATAAAAAAATGATCGGCAAATGCTGCTGAATCTTTCAGCTTCATCAACTGGTAACCAAAAAGCGTATGTGTTTTTCCTTTTAAACTGAAAACGACTTTTACAAACTTCTGTGCATCCTTCTTCATCCCGGAAGATGTTATCATCTTAAATACCGGCTGGTCTTTCAGTATCTCAACCTTTGCAGTAATGATGAATTGTTTTTTGAAAGCAAAGAAATCTACTTTCGATGTATCTGCTTTAATTGCATTGTACAGGTCAGTCTTGTACTGAAGCCGGTGTTGTTGCAAAGCATCAGCCGTTTGTGCCCACACCGAATTTGATAATAGCATTAAGCCGGTAATTATTATAATTCTCATTTTGTACATTGGTGCATTATGTGTCGCTGGCATTGTCGTCTTTCCGGGGTTTTATCGAATGTAGTACGGGCAAGTGAATATGGAATCTTACGGCAACAATTCTTACCGCGATAACCACAAGTGCAGCAATTATTTCTGTTACCCCGGTGGCAAGGTTAAGTTTTATACAGGCCAGATACACCAGTCCACCTGCTACACAGGCAAGAGCATAAATATCTTTTCTTAGTAATAACGGTACTTCATTTAATAATACATCTCTTGTAACACCTCCGATCGACCCTGTAATCGTACCCATTACAATACAAACCCAGAATGGAAGGCCTGCTTCCATGCTCTTACTAATGCCTGCAATGGTAAACAAGCCAAGGCCGATGGCATCAAACAGGAACAAAGCATTCCCCAGTTTCAATACTTTATCCTTAAACAGCAATGTGGTAAGCAGGGCCGCACCACTCGCAATAAAATATTTGCCGTCCAGCATCCAGAAAGGGGTTACATCCAGTAACAGGTCTCTTACTGTGCCACCACCAATTGCAGTTACCAGCCGATAAGATAAGCACCAAACCAGTCGATCTGTTTTCTCGAAGCTATGCGTATACCACTGATGGCAAAAGCAAATGTGCCGGTTAACTCGAGTACGGTAGTGAAAAATCCTTCCAAAGAAATGGTTGTGTTTAATAAATAATTCCGCCAAACAATATTAGATATTTTTTGTGCTGCGAACACAGAAAAACAAAACGGTTAGTGCCTGGTCATTACTTATTCATTGCAACCGTAAGCAGGAAAAAGGTTTCTGTAATAGCCAGTACACTATGCGGAATATTTTCGTGCAATGCGATCATTTGTCCTTTTTCAATGATGCAGCTTTGCTCTGCTGTATTAAAGCTTAGCTTTCCTTCCAAAACCTGTACACTGATAACACCATTTGCTTTATGCTCTTTTAATTCCGCTTTCTCATGAAGCCCGATTAGCACGATTCGTAATGTGTCTGATTTAAATATCGTGATAGAATTCCGATCGCTGTCTTTCCACGTTGCCTCCTCCTTTATTTGGGCAATAAGTTCAGGCAGGTTCATTTCTACTAATGGTCCATTGATCATCCTGTTACCTTCAGGTCGTAGTGGTGTAGCATCGTTTGATTTTATTTCCATAGCTTACTTTCTATTGTGTGTCTCCAGCTTTTCTACCAGTTTTGATGTTGCTTCATCCGCTGAAATGCCATATCCATTTACCAGGATTCCTTTTACGCCGAATTTTTCCGACGAAATTGCATAGACAATGGATTCATCGTCAGGATTGGTTGCTCCTTCAAAGCGATAGGTTTTATCGATCTGGAAATCATCAGGCGACATAACAATGTTTGTTTTATTGCATACCAGGCAATCCTGCTGAATGTTGAAATCAAGGGTATACCCGGCTTTTATTAAACCATTCACCGTTTCTGATAATGTTCCAAAGCTTTCGCTCAAATTATTGTCTGCCATATGCTCAAGTTACATAAATAGCTGCTAAAGAGTACGGAAAAGTGATTAAGCAGGTTGAATTACACTGAACATTTTTCTAATTCAATATGAAGATTAAGCGGCATCGCAAAAATTCCACACCTTCTTCACAACTTTCTACCTCATGCCTTTTGCCTCGTGCCTGCTGCCTCACGATTACCTAACTTGCACTCATGCAACAATACCACCAGTTACTTCAGCATATAATGGATAATGGCGTCACCAAAACCGACAGAACCGGTACCGGTACAACCAGTTGTTTTGGATACCAGATGCGGTTTAATCTGAGTGAAGGTTTTCCAATGGTCACAACCAAAAAGCTGCACCTGAAAAGTATTGTACATGAGCTGCTCTGGTTCCTGAAAGGCGAGACAAATGTTGCTTACCTGAAAGAAAATGGAGTTAGCATCTGGAACGAGTGGGCCGACGAAAATGGTGAGTTAGGTCCGGTCTATGGAAAACAATGGAGAAGCTGGGGCGGAGCTGGTGGTAAAACGGTAGACCAGATAACAGAAGTGATTGACCAGATAAAAAAGAATCCTGATTCTCGTCGTTTGATTGTGAGTGCATGGAATGTTGCAGAACTTCCTGAGATGGCTTTGATGCCTTGTCATGCTTTGTTCCAGTTCTATGTAGCCGATGGAAAACTGAGTTGCCAACTGTACCAGCGAAGTGCAGATGTATTCTTAGGTGTGCCTTTTAATATTGCATCATACGCATTACTCACGATGATGGTGGCACAGGTTTGTGATCTTGAACCGGGTGATTTTGTACATACGTTTGGTGATGTACATTTATACAGCAATCACATTGAGCAGGCAAAACTACAGTTGAGCAGAATACCTTACGCATTACCACAGATGAACATCAATCCTGCTGTAAAAAATATCTTCGATTTTAAGTTTGAAGATTTCGAGCTGGTAAATTATGAGTTTCATCCTCATATAAAAGCACCTGTGGCAGTGTAGGATTGCTTCGCTGCTAAGAGAGAAGGAGCCGTAAAGAGCATAGGAGAACCTCTTTTTCTCATTCCATTCTCTTTATCTCTTAGCGCTACTGCAGCCTTCATTAATGCTATCTTTGTCACTGACAAATGACCAATTGACTCAATGACCATTACTCTAATAGTAGCAGCATCCACCAACAACGTAATCGGTGTAAACAACCAGCTTCCCTGGCATTTACCCAAAGACCTGAAGTTTTTTAAGAACCTCACCTGGGCCATGCCGGTGGTAATGGGCAGGAGAACATTTGAGTCGATGGGGAAAGCATTGAATGGAAGGATCAATATTGTGATCACTACCCAGAAAGATGCTTCATTTGAAAATGCAGTAACAGTCAATTCGGTAAAAGATGCTTTGTTTATTGCAAAAGATGGTGACTATAAAGAAGCATTTATCATTGGTGGCGGGCAAATATTCAACGAAGTATTACCCAAAGCTGATAAAGTGTATATCACAAGGGTGCATACCACATTAGAAGGGGATGTATTTTTTCCTGAGTTGGGTAAAGAATGGAAACTAGCCTGGCAGGAAGATCATTTTAAAGATGAGAAACACCCGTACGATTACAGCTTTCAACGCTGGGAAAGACGCTAATAAACACTAATTAAATCGAATTACACGAATTAATGTATTCTCCTTTTCAGCTGGCTTATAAATATCTCAATTACTTCCTTACTGCCTCAAATGGTAAGGGACATGGCATTCATTCTCCTTTCGTATTCGAATTCGTAACAAAAGTGCTGAATGGAGCGAAAGATGATTATACCTATAATGCTATCGAATCCGTCCGTAAACAATTATTGCAGGATAACACATCCATCACAGTAGAAGATTTTGGCGCAGGATCAAGGATCATCGGTACAAAGCAGAGAGTAGTAAAGCAAATTGCTTCCACTTCGCTCAAACCAAAAAAATACAGCCAGTTATTGCACAGGATGGTAAAGTATTATCAGCCTAAAACAATTCTCGAAGTAGGAACATCTTTAGGGATCACAACCTCTTATTTAGCCAAAGCCGGGAGTAACGCTACGGTGATAACAATGGAAGGTGCCAAAGCCATTGCATCTATTGCGCAGCAAAATTTTGAATCCCTTAGTGTATCCAACATCCAACAGGTGATTGGTAATTTTGATGATACCTTGCCAGCAACTTTATCCTCATTGCCAACCATTGATCTTGCTTTTATTGATGGCAACCACCGGTATGAGCCCACGATCAATTATTTCAACCAGATATTGGCTAAAGCAAATAACAACACTATTATCATTCTCGATGATATTTACTGGAGCCAGGAAATGGAGCAAGCCTGGAACCGGGTGAAACAACACGAAAAGGTGAGGCTCACCATCGACCTTTTTGCCATCGGCATTGTGGTGTTGCGCAAAGAAGTGCTGCATAAGCAACATTTCAGCATCAGGTACTAGTAAAGAGTGTATAGTTTCTGACCGTCATCAGGTTTTAACACCATTCAAAACACTTATTTTCGCCGCAGCCAATATAAAAAGATAATAATTACTGCATGATCGTAGGAATACTCAAAGAACCAAACGGAGAAAACCGGGTTTCATTGTTACCAGAACAGGCTGAGGCTTTAATCAAAAAAAACGTACAGGTAGTTATCGAAGAAGGGGCAGGTAATAATGCCTTTGCTGCCGATAGTGCTTATAAGGATAAGAAAGCTACTGTTGCATCCCGTCATCAGGTATTGAACAGCGATATTGTACTTTCTATTCATCCATTAACAGATGATGATCTGCAACACCTCAAGCCATCATCGGTTGTAATCGGAGTGTTTCAGCCCTTGTTTAAGTTTAATCAAATGAAACAATGGAGTGAAAAAGGTATCACTTCATTCAGCCTCGACATGATCCCTCGTACCACCAGAGCACAAAGTATGGATGTACTCAGTAGCCAGGCAAATATTGCAGGCTATCGTGCTGTTTTATTGGCCGCAAACACATATTCAAGATATTTCCCCATGTTCATGACAGCTGCAGGTAGTATTGCTCCCGCAAAAGTTTTGATACTGGGTGCTGGCGTTGCAGGTTTGCAGGCCATTGCTACTGCAAAAAGATTAGGCGCTGTGGTGGAAGTTTTTGATACTCGTCCTGCAGTGAAAGAAGAGGTAATGAGCCTCGGTGCAAAGTTCGTTGAAGTGGAAGGTGCTGCCGATGCAAGCAGTGCAGGTGGTTATGCAGTGGAACAATCAGAAGAATACAAACAAAAACAACAGCAAAAGATACACGAAGCAATAGCAAAAGCAGATATTGTCATTACTACGGCACAGATCCCTGGTAAAAAAGCACCGATATTAATTACAGAAGCCATGATGGATGCAATGAAACCTGGTTCGGTTATCATTGATCTTGCTTCTGCAACTGGTGGCAATACACCCTTTACGAAAGACAATGAAACAATCGTTCGTAATGGGGTAAACATCATCGGTAACAGTAATCTTGCCGGTGGTATGCCTTCTGATGCCAGTAAATTATACGGAAAGAATGTGCTGAACTTCCTGCAACTCATCATCGATAAAGAAGGAACACTGGTACTGAATTTTGAAGATGATATTGTACTGGGAAGTTGCATTTCACATGATAGGAATATTATAAATGAAAGAGTGAAGGCATTGATGGCTTAAGCTGTATTGCTTAACTCAACATCGTTGTGTCACTCACTTGTACTGAATAACTATACTGAACAAACGAACTATGGAACAATTTATCAGCTGGGTAACCTCACACATCGAAATGGTGTACATCGTTATCCTCTCTGTTTTCCTTGGAGTGGAAGTGATCGGCCGTGTGCCAAGTGTATTGCACACACCTTTAATGAGCGGTGCAAATGCCATTCACGGTGTGGTCATCATCGGTGCCATCATTGTTATGGGAAGAGTAGCACCGGATAATTATATAGCACTCATCATTGGTTTTCTTGCAGTATTGGTAGGAACACTCAATGTGGTTGGTGGTTTTGTTGTAACAGACAGGATGCTCGTAATGTTTAAGAAGAAAAAGAAATAACTCCCCTATAAATTATTCGCATGGAATTTAGTTTGCTCACCATTTGTTATCTCATAGGATCAGTAACATTCATTCTCGGGCTAAAAATGTTGTCTCATCCTGATACTGCACGAAAAGGAAATCTGATTGCTGCATTCGGTATGACCATTGCCATTTTCGGAACTATTTTTTTATATGAAGAAGACGGACGAAAGCTTGGTAACTACGGTTGGATATTCGGTGCTATCGTTCTTGGTACCATCGTCGGTACGGTGATGGCAAAAAAAGTAAAGATGACCGCCATGCCGGAAATGGTTAGTCTTTTCAATGGTATGGGTGGTCTTTGTGCTTTACTTATCTCTGTAATGGAGTTCCAGCACATTCTCGAACATCCGGGAGGTGAATTAGAGATGCTGCATATACTCATCATCATTGTGGCAATGGTTATCGGTGCTGTTTCATTTGCCGGTAGCATGATAGCATGGGGGAAATTAAACGGAACAATAAAAGATTACACCTTCAAAGGACAAACCTTTATCAATATCGGTTTGCTCATTGCTATTGTATTATACGTTGCATATTTCTCTTACATCACACCGGTTGATGGTTTTTACGAGCAGTCACAGGTGTATATGTTCTATGGCATCATTGCCGTGGCTTTATTGTATGGTGTGATGTTCGTTATGCCGATTGGTGGTGCCGATATGCCTGTTGTAATTTCTCTACTCAACTCATTTACCGGGATGGCTGCGGCTTTCGGTGGATTTTTGTACGACAACCAGGTAATGTTAACAGGTGGTATTTTAGTTGGTGCTGCAGGTACCTTGCTCACCATTCTAATGTGCAAAGCCATGAACCGGAGTTTAACGAATGTGTTATTGGGTGCCTTTGGTGGAGGCAATGCTGTAGCTGGTGGTACATCAGCATCAGGTGGTAGTTATAAAGAGATCAGCTTAAGCGATGCAGCTGTGGTATTGAGTTATGCAAATAAAGTAATGATCGTTCCGGGTTATGGTTTGGCTGTAGCACAGGCCCAGCATATTTGCCATGAATTAGAAAAGTTTTTAGAAGATAAAGGGGTGGAAGTAAAATATGCCATTCATCCTGTAGCGGGAAGAATGCCAGGGCACATGAACGTATTATTAGCTGAAGCCGATGTGAGTTATGATAAGCTGATGGAAATGGAACATGCCAACGATGAATTTAAAACAACAGATGTTGTATTAATTCTCGGTGCAAACGACGTGGTAAATCCTGCTGCTAAAACTGATCCTGCTTCACCCATCTATGGAATGCCTATTCTTGAAGTAGAGCAGGCAAAAATGGTGATCGTAAATAAAAGAAGTATGAAGCCAGGTTATGCCGGAATTGAAAATGAACTATTCTTCCAGCCCAAAACATCCATGTTGTTTGGTGATGCCAAAGCTGCATTGCAAAAACTAATGGGAGAGATGAAGAATCTGTAGATATATTTAAAACGAATTGATAAATGCTTATCCAATGAGGGTAAGCATTTTTTTTAATGAGTATACACTTCATTTTCAATCAGCTCAGTTTTTAAAAATTCTTCTCTTGAGCCTGCACGTTCTTATCTGCTCAAATAATTATATTTATTGCTGAACTACCTGCTTATGTACAAAGGGATACTGCTAAGTGTAACTGCACTGGTTATTTGTTATGCGTTAAAAGCTCAGCCAAAAATGGCTGCAGCAGATAGCTTACTTAGATTATACAACTCCGAAAAGGATAATAGAAAGAAAGTAAATCTTGCAGGCAGGCTATCATTATTGTACATGTCAATGGATCCTGCTAAAACTGACAGCTTTGGAAGAAAGGCCATTGAACTTGGTGAACTATCAAGAGATAGGGTTTCGATGATAAGGGCTTACCTGTATAATGCAGACAGGCTGAGTTACATGGTTGGCATCAAAGAAAATATTCCCAAAGCCATTGGTCATTACCAGAAAGCTTACCACTTGTCCCGGGAAAGCAAACTCGAAAAGGAAATGGTAGCTAGTTTACTAGGGTTGGCAACGGTACATAGAAGTATTCCGGATGCAGATAAATCAATGAATTATACAGCCCAGGCTTTCTCGATCATTTCTGACCGTTCATTGGACAGCCTTGAGGCACGATGTTACCTGAGCTTCGGTAACGATTATATGCTGAAGAAAGAAAAGCTGCTGGCATTAAAGAACTTTTTTAACGCACAGCGAATTGCAGAATTGCTGAAAGATAAAAAACTGCAGCGTGATGCTTTTCTTGAACTGTCAGAGTTTTATTATGCTATCGAGAATTTTGATAAGGCAATAGACTATGCCGTTAAAGCCAGTGAAATGCTCACCGATGCTTATGGTGCAGATGGAAGATACATGAGAGTGAACGACCTGAATTACATCGGTGCCATCTTCATTCAGAAAAAACAATATGATCTTGCCAGGAAGTCTTTTGATGATGCTATTGCATTGGCTGATACTTTACGTTACGATCCGTTGAAGCTTACATCATATCTCAACATCTTCAACATGTATCTTTTATCGAACAGGCCGGCAGAGGCATTAACTTTCTTCAAGAATACACCCGAGCTTGAAGATTATATCGTTCGTACAGGATTTAGTGGAGTGATCGATCATGCTTATGCCTATATCTACACAGATATGAACAAACTTGATTCTGCCGGGTATTACTACAATAAGGCTTACCCGTTTTTCGCACAGCAATCAAGCAATGTTACCAAGATCAATTTCTTTACACATTATGCCAAATACCATTTTAAAGCAAAGAACTATGATGGGGCTGTAGCTGTGTTAAACGAAGCTGGCACTACGGCAAAGCAGATGAATGATCTTGAATGGCAGCAGGTAGTATATCACCAGTTAGATTCAGCTTACCAGTTGAAGGGTGATTACAAATCTGCACTTCATTTTGCAGGTTTATCGCAGCATCTGAAAGATACCCTTCAGCAATTAGGAAAAGAGGAAGATATACTGCAGCTACAGATAGCAGATGAAGATGATCGTAGGACGAGGCTTTTAAAAGAAGAAGAAGAAAACAAGAAACGCAGGCACCAGTATCAATACCTGGCTATTACCATTGGTATTGCTTCATTATTTATTTTCCTGGTGATGCTGGGAATGTTTAAAGTGTCAGCTACAACCATAAGGATTGTTGGTTTCTTCACTTTCCTGATGCTGTTTGAATTTATCTTTCTTGTACTCAAGAAAAACATCTATTTCTTAACCGAAGGTGAACCGTGGAAGGATCTGGCATTCATGATTGTATTAGCTGCATTATTGCTGCCTTTGCATCATTGGGTAGAGCATAAGGTGATACATTATTTAACCACCAGGCGATTAATAAGAATCGATCACGGCAAATACCTCAGGCGATTATTTAAAAAGAAATCGGCGATGGAACAGATCTGATTGCCGCCTATAGCTTTTATGCTACTGCTTTTTGATTAGCTGTTTCGTGAGCTTCCTGTAGCTCTGCACTGTCAGCCTGTGGTGCATCCTGTACATTGGCCAGCTGTTGCTGGTAAGCCAACTGGGTAAATACCGCAAAATGATCTGATCCGTTTGCTGGCATGCGTTTCATTTTCACCAGTCCAAAATTTTCAGAACAGAAGATATAATCTAATGGAAAACGGAGAAACCAGCTTTTGGCAGAAAATGTACTGTAGAAACCACGTCCTCTTCTCGGATCAAGCAGTTCACTTGTTTTCCTGAATAAAGCAGTGGTATGGCTCCATGCAACATCATTCAGGTCTCCGAATACAATACATGGTAACTTGTTTTCACGAACCTTTAAAGCAACTTTCATCAGCTCTTTATCTTTTGCTGTTGCATAAAGATTTTCTCCCGGAACCGGAGGTTCTGGATGCAGGCCGTACAGTTGTATCAATTGACCGGACGAAAGTTCAACTACGGCTTCGATGGAAGGGATATCTTTCTTCACACGATAAATAACACTGCCTTTCCGAAGTTTTAACCTGGTGAAAAACAAAAGTCCGTAGGTATTATCAAGTGGCTCGTGTAAGTAATTCGGATGACTGGTTTTTAATTCCTGCATGGCATCTGCCCAGCCTTTATCTGTTTCCAACAGAAAAATAATATCCGGATCTGTTTCTTTTATCTGCGACAACATTTTGTCATAATTCCTGTTTTCCTGGTACACATTTGCTGCAAAAATGCTGATGTTTTCACCTGTGCCGTTTTCTACTCTTTTCATCTCTTTTTTATTCAGAAAAGTATAAGGAGAGATCTTATATACCAGGTAGACAATACTGAGGCAAAGACCGATAAAACAAAATGTGGACATGAAATTGTCAAAAGCACCATAATACCACCATAACACAGTTACGGGAATGATAATAACCATCTTTTGAAGCCTTGGATATTCTAATACCCGGAATACCCAATAGCTTTTATGGATCATCGAGATGATCACAGATGCTATCAGCAGGCAGCTTATTACCGAAAGAACGATCTCCATGTCAGTTACTTATAATTTCCTGAAAGAAAGGATTATGCCAAAGCTGTTGGGATCTGCTTCACCTGCAACTTTTCAACAATGGTTGACAACCAATATATTCATCTTCGACCGTCATCTATATTTGCCGTATGAGTGCTGAAAAGATCATTGGTGACTGGAAGAAAGGAAATTTCAAGCCGGTTTACTGGCTTGAGGGAGAGGAGCCATACCATATTGATAAAGTGGTGGAATACGCTGAGCACAAAATACTCAGTGAAAGCGAAGCCAGTTTTAATCTCACCATTTTTTATGGACGAGATGCAGATTGGGCTGCAGTGATCAATGCCTGCAGGCGATATCCAATGTTTGCAGAAAGACAAGTGGTGCTGTTAAAAGAAGCACAGCAAATGAAAGATATCGAGAAACTGGAAGGATACGTGGACAATCCACTCAGCTCTACCGTTTTCGTGGTGAGTTATAAAGACAAAAAAGTAGATGCCCGTACCAAGTTTGCAAAGGTCCTGAAGCTGAAAGGGGAGATACTCACTACAAAAAAATTATACGATAACCAGCTTCCTCAATGGGCAAATGATATGGTGGTGCAGCATGGTCTTACCATCAATCAAAGGGCTTTGGCATTACTGGTCGATCATATTGGTAATGACCTGAGCCGTATCCAGAACGAGATTGAAAAACTGGCGGTGAACCTTGGTGACAGGAAAGCCATTTCTGAAGATGATATTGAGAAATACATTGGTGTAAGCAAAGAGTTCAATGTATTTGAACTGCAGGATGCTTTGGGAAAAAAGAACCTGCCAAAGGCTATTCGTATTATCCGTTATTTTGAATCTAATCCAAAAGCTGCACCGATACAATTGATCCTTCCTTCGTTATATGGATTTTTTAGTAAAGTGTATATGGTGTTTGGTGCAGGATCAAATGATGAGAAAGCCATTGCTGCTGCTGTAGGCGTTAATCCATTCTTTGTAAAAGATTACCTTGCAGCTGCTAAAAATTATGGAGAAAAAGGAGTGGAGCAGACTTTGCTTTTATTGCATCAATACAATCTCCGAAGCATTGGTGTGCATGACGGTGGAACAGAAGATGCAGACCTGATGAAAGAGTTGGTGGTGAAAATGATGAGTTGAGAAAATAAAACCCTGATTTTTATGATGCTTATGATTTACACTGATATTTATTCATAACTAATTTGCGTTGTGTTTCTATTGAAGCAATGAACGTATGTTTTCCTTATCTTTTGCCAGCTGTGCTTTCAGTTCTTCCATCCCATTTAACGGAACATCACCTCTTATAAAATCATACATATACACTTTTAAGATGCTGCCGTAAATATCTTCATCAAAATCAAAAATATTTACTTCAATCGTTCTATGTTTTCCACCAATAACAGGCCTGTTGCCGATGTACATCATGCCATATTTCTCCATTGACCACTCACCATTCACCATTGACACTTTACATGCATACACTCCATCAGCAGGAATGAGTTTCTCCTCACTTTCAATATGCAGGTTGGCTGTGGGATAGCCGATGGTTCTGCCAAGTTTGTTTCCTTCAACTACTGTTCCTTCGAAGAAATAATGATAACCGAGGAATTTGTTGGCTGTCTCCATATCATGTTCCAGCAAAGCGGTCCTGATCTTTGTAGAGCTGATAATAGCCTCATTTAATAACTCTTCATTGATCTCTTTTACCCTGAAGCCAAGTTTTGTTCCATATTCCTCAAGCAGGTGATAATCTCCTTTTCTTCCTTTTCCAAAACGGTGGTCATAACCAATGATCAGGGTATGTGGATTAAAATTCTTGAACAGAAAGTCATTAATGAATTCAGTGGCCGTAAGATTAGAGAATTTATTGTCGAATGGAACAACTACCAGGTGATCGATTCCTGAATCTTCCAGCAAACCAATTCTTTCGTCAAGTGTGGTCAGCAGCCTGATATCTCCCGGTACCGAAGACACAATTTTCCGTGGATGAGGGTGAAAAGTAATGATAACCGTTTCACCATCATGCTGCCTCGCCTCTTCTTTTAGCTGGCGAATGATCTTTTGATGGCCAAGATGCACTCCATCAAAGGTTCCAATGGTGATAATGGCATTTTTGAATGATGGAAGCTGCTCCAGATTTCGATGTACCTGCATGGTGGGCAAAAATAGTGAATAGTGAATAGTGAATAGTGAATAGTGAGCACGTACTTTTGCTGCATTCGATATTCTTGCTTTCGCTGCTAAGAGAAAATGAGAAGTAAAGAGGAAAAGAGCTCTCTTGGTCTTGTTTCTACTCTTTTTTCTCTTAGCGATACTTCACCTGTTGCCATGATGTTATGCCGATGAAGTGATTGCGACGCAAGGAACGATGCCACAACGAACAAAAGCCGGTATAATAATGTCTTTATATTCGAAAAGAGGTGTTTCTGCCCAGAAAGAAGAAGTGCACAAAGCCATTGCAAAACTTGATATGGGTTTGTATGAACATGCTTTTTGTAAAATGTATCCCGATTATTTAGGTGGTGATGATGCCTATGTAAACATTTCACATGCTGATGGGGCTGGAACGAAAAGTATTCTCGCTTATTTGTATTGGAAAGAAACCGGTGATGTAAGTGTATGGAAAGGAATTGCACAAGATGCAGTTGCCATGAATCTTGATGACCTGCTTTGTGTGGGTGTTTATGATAACCTGCTTTTTTCTTCTACGATCGACCGGAATAAATTATTGATTCCGGGTGAAGTGATAGAAGCTGTGATCAATGGTACACAGGAATTCTTTGACAGCCTGAAACAGTTCGGAGTAAATATTCACTACCTCGGTGGCGAAACTGCTGATGTTGGTGATGTTGTGAGAACGATAGCCGTGAACGGAACGATGACAGCAAGATGGGCAAAAGATAAATTGATCACCAACAACAAGATCAAACCCGGAAATGTGATTGTTGGATTCTCCAGCTCCGGACAGGCTTCTTACGAAACTGATTATAATTCAGGTTTGGGGAGTAATGGTTTAACCAGTGCCAGGCATGATGTGTTGAGTAAATATTATGCAGAGAAGTATCCCGAAACATTTGAACCCTCAATAAACAGTGATGTAGTGTACCTCGGTAAAAATAG
>JAKFCX010000029.1:0-145990 GCA_036676415.1 Chitinophagaceae bacterium | reverse complement strand
GATTAAAAAGGATCCGCAGGTTATTCTTTTTAAAAGATCAACTGCAGCGTGTAACGTACAGCATACTTAACTACCCTTCGCACCCGGAGCAACCTTCCTGCAACATCAACAGCCTCCGGAACTCCAACCTGTCACACAGGGGGAGGCGCCGGCCGGACAAAGCTGCGGAGCAGTGCTGTTGTCCTTGATCTTTTGGTTCTTTTCCATCAAGGGAAAAGAACAATAGTAATTGCAAAGACTAAAGTGTTGTCTGCAGCCCACAACCGTAGCGGCCAAAAATCTCTTAAAGGAAAATGCTTTGCATCATTCACAATACCACCCCTGCAACACATTCATCGCCTGCCATTCCTCTTTATCTACCACCACTGTTTTCCCATCCTTTTCCTGCACATACCTTATGCCCGCAGCTACCGCAATGATATTGCCGGGGGCAGTAACCACGTCAAAGCTGAAAACCTGTGAAGGCAGGGGCAATAATGGAAACGGAATCTCAACACGTTGCTGATCGCAGTGCAGTATCTGCGACTGCTGCAGGTTGATGGTGGCTACCGCAAAAGATAATATCCCCTTTGTTGCATCAGGCGGGTGCCGGGCAACAGTTGCATTGTCTATGGCAGGTACGGTAATGATGATGGTATTATCATGCAGTTGTGTGTTGATCTCTTTACGAAACAGGCTTTTGATATCGGCAGCTGGTGTGCAGGAAAAACCAGGCAGTACCCTAAGCCCTTGTTGCGGGGTTTGTATTGTTTGTATCCACGGTCTCACAGCGCTGTCAACAAGATACATTACCGGTTTGCCTGCATGAAGCGGTAAATGCCCGCTGAAGGCCTGCCGCAACAGCCTTGATAAGGTTTTGGCGGCGCCAAATTGTTTGCCTGCTATCCTGGTGGCATCGGTCTGGCGCACATGGGCCGGTTTGCTGCGGGCACAGGGTGTGCCGTTCAGTTCATAAAAGATCACGTTGGCAATGGTGCCGCTGGCGAAGATCCTGTTTATTCTTGCCATGGGTAAAGGTTTGGTTGTTATTACTAATATACAAAAAACACGGAAACTGCATAGCAACTGCATTGTTTAATGGACTTGGTATGCACTTAGGATATCTGTTGTATAAGATTGGTGTGGGAGTAGCTGCACTTTAGCTGAGGGGTCATAGAGACACGACCAGGGCAAGGGATGCTCAGGCCGCATGGCCCCGTAACTCCAACGATGCTGCACCCGCTTTTTTGCAGTGATGCTGGGCACGAAGAAAATTGTACGTCATTGCGAGGCACGAAGCAAATCGCCAGGCGATTCACCGAATCCAAATAAGTATTGATGTACTGAGGTAATCTCCCTAATTGAAACCGTGAGGTATTTACTTCATCATTTTTTTAAGGAGATTGCTTCGTCGCAGTAGTCCAGTACTATTTTGGAAAACGTGATTGCCTGGAGAAAGATCATAGTATAATGATGGCCCTTCATGCTCCCCGCAATCACGGATTCCCATCATTCCACCTTCACCCTTATCCCCTCAGTATGACTACTGAACTCCGGTGCATACATACACTGGATCGTAGTTATGCCGTTTGAAAAATCTCCTTTGTTCGTTACGAACATATCATACTCAAAAACATACTTGCCTTTTCTCAGGTAGTTGAAAAAGAAATTCGTTGAGGCATCTTTCGTAGCCTCGTAATACCCAAGACCTCCCTGGAACTTAAATGAGCTGATCACATTCACCGGTTCGAAGCCAGCAGCACGCATATCCTTCATGTGCACATACTCCATATCCCTGTCCACGATGATCTCTATTCTTGCTTTCACTTTATCACCTACCTGCAATGCATTGCCTGCGGTGATGGCCTGCAACTGTGGACCGGTAGCCGTATTCTTTACTATGAACATTTGTTTTCTTACTGCCAGTGGTGTGGCCGCAAAACTGATCTTATCCATCTGCTCAAAATACTGCCAGTACACCGCACCCCATGATGTGCTTTTATCATTCTTCCGCACATCCAATGTTATCTCACCCATGTTTGCTTTTACTTCGTTAGCTCCATAGTTCACTTTAAAATACCCTGTTCCTTTTTGTGTGGTCAACGCATCACTGTTTATCTTTTTATCTCCCAGCTCAATGGTTACGGATGGTTCATTCACCAGCCAGTCGGTACCACTGATCAGCAATGCATAGCATGCATCTGCAGTAGCCTTCGTGCTCTGCCAGTTGTGTGTTTGCTTTTGCTTCAGCAACCATACACGCATCAGGTCTATATCTGTACTTGTTTTATCTATCTCGCTGAACGCTTCTATCAGTAATGATTGTGTTTCTATCGGTGCCTCGTACCACCAGTAGCTTTGGCCACGTGGTATCCAGTACATGCCCATCTCTTCTTTTACGATCGCTGTTTCTCTTAATGATGCCAGTATGTCTTTTGGTGTTTGCTGGTCCTTATCACGGAACAATGCTACAGCGATCATGCCTTTCATATAAGGGTTCATCTTTGGCCAGTACTTTACTGCCTGCTGTTGATAATAACGGTATGCTGTTGCAGTTGCTTTTGCTACATCGCTTTTTATAAAACTGCGTAAGTACAGGTATTGCACCTGTATGTATCCAATATGTTGCTCATTCAATTTTACTTTGTCTTTTATTAAATCATCGTAATCTGCTGCGATCTGTTTATCCAGGTACACCATTGCACGCTGCATTATTTTCTCCATCCTGCCTGTTTTATCTGCCACACCCAGGTGTTGTAACCTTGCCATACCTGTTACAATGTATTGCGTAATATACCTGTCAGGGTACATGCCTTTGAACCACGGGAATCCACCTTCGGGCAATAACATGTCTTCCAGTTTTTTCATGTTGGCCGCAAGGCTGCGTGAAAGTTTATGTGTTTCAAACAACATGGCGATGCGTTTCTTTTGTTCGGTTTCATTCTTAGCATCCAGCACCCATGGTGTTTCCTGTAACAAGGCCGATTTCAACTCCTGGTTCTTTTCCAGGTTCGACATCAATGCAGTGGTATCCAGTTTTTCCCAGCTCCTGAATATGGCTTCGATCTTCGGGCTCTGTTGCACAATATGTGCAGCCAGTGCAGTGGCATAATAACGATTGAAAGTTTGCTCGGCACATTCGTAGGGATATTCCATCAGGTAGGGTAGTGCCTGCACTGCATACCATGCCGGGTTACCGGTATATTCTAGCGAGAGATTATGATGTTGTAATGTGTTGCTGGTATCGGCCTGCTTCAGTTTATCGAACGAGAACTTTTTACTGCCATTACCATTGATCCATAACGGTAACGTTTCTGTTACCATCATGCGGTTCGTGAGCACAGGAATTACATTTTCTTCACCATCGGTAAAATTACCTGAAGTGGAAGTGATGCGTATAACAACAGGAGTAAGCAGGTTCGTCGGTACGTTCACTTCCCAGCTGGCATTGGTACTTTGCATGGCAGAAGCCGTAAATGCTTTGGTAGTTTCTCTCAACCCAAACAAAGCATCCAGGGGTTGCAATGTTTCAGCATTCAATAATTGCAGTGTTGTTGTTCCACTCAATGTTTCTGTAGTGAGGTTACTCAGCTTTGTGCTGATCTCGATCTTATCACCCTGTCTTAAAAACCGTGGCAGCCCCGGCATCACCATCAGGTCTTTCTGTGTTTTGATCTTTCCATCCAATATACCGATGCGCATGTCTTTGGTATGGGCTAATGTCAACAGCTTCCATTCAGTGAGTGCCTCTGGCATGGTGAAACTGAACTGTACATTTCCTGCTGTGTCTGTTTTCAATTGAGGGTAAAAGAAAGCGGTCTCGCGGAAATCTCTTCTTGCAGTGATATTCTGTGGTGCAGCGGTTGCAGGTGTTGTTGCTGTTTCCGTTACATCGGCAGTCTTGATATCTCCATCCGCCAGGTTGTACTGGGCCTCTTCCATCATTGCCTGCGGTGCAGCGTTAACTCCCGCAGCTCTCCCACTTAACGCACGATCAACACCCATCGCCGTAACCACTACTGATTCCATGTTCATATCTTCATATCGGCGCGACATGCGGTAATGCTGATAACCGAAAACAGATATCTCGTCATACCGTTTCTCATAACGGTTATACGCACGGTGATCAGGGTACACCAGGTTCATATTTCCACTCACCCTGAAGCCCGGTGTGTTCCATTGCAGCTGTGGTTGCAGTTGCGGGTACAGGCCTGGAATGTTCCATTGGTGCGCCCTGAATGCGTCCAGCGAAGCATCGTATAAACCGGCAACCATTTCTGCAGCAACTTTATCTTTCTTGTCACCACGCACGGTCATCGTCCATGTTTCTTTAGCACCCGGTGTTAATTTATCACGGTGCATGGCCCAGCTGATGGTTAATTCTTTGTTGGTATACGGTACACTCACGTATGATTGCTGCGAGTACACACGATTATCTTTCACCATCACCCAACCCAAACCGATACCACCCCTGTCTGCTTCGGTGATCGTCCTCGTCCAGCTGCGTGGTGTTCCATTATATTTAAACGATGTGGTACTGGTTCCATCCTGCATGCGCTGCTCCTGCTGTATGATGTGTACATGATCATAACCACTGGCCATATGCACTGAAGCGGTTTCACCGGGCTCAATAGTTTGTGCCTGTGGAACCACTACCAGGTGCTGTTGTGTTTTACCACGGTTGTTTTTATCCCATACCTGCACCAGTTTTCGTTCAGTGATCTTCTTCCCGTTTTTATCTGTTGTCTCCAGTTCCACTGCATACCACCCGTTCTCCTGCCATGTAGTAACAGGAATCGCTACCGATCCGTCTGCAGCAGTAGTGATGGTTGCATTAAAAACATCTGCAGCTTTTTCCCAGGTGAGCGGGTCAGCTTCATCGCCAAATTCATCCAGTGGAAAATATCTTTTATAGGTCAGTGAATCCATGATGTATTGATCCGGCATTGCCCATAATCTTTTACGTAAAAACTGTGAAGGTCCCTTCAACCTGCTGATGCGTAACTGTACCGTCGCAAGTACAAATGCATTGTTGAGATTCATGCTAACGATCTTTATGGTATCAAGCACCGCTGGTGTAGCAGTCTCAGGCAGCATGGCCGATAAAGTGATGGATGTATAACCTGCATTCACCGTTTCTGAACCTGATCTTGTTTCACCGTTCACATCCGTAACATCTGCATATACCGTATAACTGAATACAGGAAGCGATTGCGGGTTCACGCTCTTATCAGGGATCGTGTTAAACGATATGGTGAATGAACCATCCTTATCCGTCTGGGTGGTGCCATTGGTGATCTCCATTGATGGCGATGCTGGCCCGCCCCAGTAATAGTAACTCCACCAGCTCGGCCATCGTACATTACGTACTACACGGTACGACACATTCGCACCATCAATTGTATTGCCTGCATAAGCTGTTGCAACACCTTTGATGGTAACTATCTCATTTAATGCATAAGAACTTTTGAGTGTATCAAATACCACGGCAAACTTGGGACGCTTGTATTCTTCCACTGAAAAATATACCGAGCCATGCTTATCACCTATGCGCATATTTCCTGTGAGCAATCCTTCCGGTGCAATAAAACTTCCGCTTACTGATCCAAACTCGTTGGTCTTTAATTTCTGGCTCGTTACTTTCTGGCCATTGGCATCGTAAAACGTTACTTCAGTTTCTTCATTAGCAATAACATTGTTCTCCCTGCCATCTTTTTCGCTTCTCACCATGATGCCTTTGAAGTACACCGTTTGACCGGGACGATAGATAGACCTGTCAGTAAAAAAGAATGTCTGTACGCGGGTGGCAGGAGGTTTATCAGGAGTATAAAAACCCATATACTCAGAGAGGTAGAGCCTGTCGTCTCCTTTTTCAACCGCAAAAGCACTGTACTCGCGACTTTTCTTTTTAAGTGAGAAGGATCCATCCTTTCCTGAAACGAGTTCCTCCGCTACTTCCAGTTCATAACGATTGCTGCGATATTGTTCGCGGTACATCTCTATTGTTGCACCTGGAACAGGATTGCCCTCTTTACGATCAAGCACAAAACCGCTACCGTTATACTGCGTAATGATGCTGAGCCTTGAACTTTGAAACACTGCATAGTTGATGATATTATTCTTAGCACTAAACTTTTCGTCTGCACTAACAATAAGCGCATACATACCCATGGGCAGCGCATCGATCTTAACTTCTGCAGTATGAGATTCAAGATCAGCAATACCCGGCAGGTTCTCACTCCAGGCCTTTATCGCTCTTGTTTGCAACAATGTGTTTTGCCATGCTTTACCACCTGTTCTGAAAGCCATGCGATAATCTGCTATATCCACCGGTACTATCCTGAACCAGGCCTTTGGTAAGTTGCGGTAGCTGATCAGTGCTTTTGAAACTTCACCCGGTAACACTACCTGCTCTGTTTGTACTGAAATTTCTTTCATGTTGATCGACTGCAGCAGTTCTGCTGCCAGTATGCCGCCTTCACTTTTTGGAAAGGCTGCAACGATCTTCTCTAACCTTGCTTTTATCTCCGGCAGGTTGCCGGTACGAGGCTGTTGCCTGTTTCTACGTGTAGTAATGTCTGTAGTAGTATATTCAATACGCATCATTGCCTGTGCGGCACGAAACGCTGCAAGTGCAGCCAATTCATGCGTACTATACTTTTTCGCTATTGCCTCTAGTGCCTGGATGTATCGCTCATTTTTATCAGTCAGCACTGAAGCACGGTGCACAAATGCAAGGCGGTGCAGGTCTGCATCGATAAACGCAGCTGGCATAGCATCATTGCTATGCAGTTGCAAAAGTTGCTGGTATATTTTAATCGCCTGCCATTGCAGTGAAACGGTGTCCTGCGATCTGAAATCATGCCGCATGAATGTTTCCGCATCGGCAAATGCAGCTGGATCTTCTATGGTAAAACGAAAAGAAGGGCTGGTCACATCCTTCTCATCATTTTCAAAAAAGCGAAGTGCACGAAAGGCAAGCAGGTCGTAAAGTGTCGGTCTCGACGGCCGGGTGTTCACACCTTTCTCAAGTATAGGATCATAGGTTTCAATATTGGTAGCTTTCAGTTCGGCAGGGCGGGAGAGTGATGCCCTGTATAATTCCGATACCCTGCTGTAAAACCTGCGGGCATCCCACATGGCCATGTCTTCGATGGTAGTCTCTGCACCCACCGATGTGCGGTTCATGATCTTCCACCGGTGCTGCTGGTAGTAGTTCCAGTATAACTGGGCAGCAATGCTCTGCCATACAGCGTTGTTCGGAAAACCTGTTTTACTGATCTCTGTCTCTGCACGCTTAATCGCATCGACCTGTCCTTCTTCACCGGTTTGCAGGTCAGTCTTCAAAAGGTAGAGCTGTGCTTTCAGCACCTGTACCACCTCCTGTTTTTTCAGTGCCTGTTCATAAACAGCTTCTGCGATCTTCTTTGCAGACTGGGGTAGCCCCCTTTCAAACAAAGAATCCGCTTTCTTCCACTCACGGGCATAAGGCTCCGCTACCTGTGAAAATGATAAAACAGGTAAGCATAATACCAGGCTGGCTAACAGGATGTAATATTTCATAGGACTAACATTAGGTGTAAGATGCAGAAAAATCCGCGATTGCATAAAGACGGAATGAGTAGCAGGTAATTTAACGATTATTCAGTCAGTCATACTGTATGCCATATCGGCGATATTCATTACTATCGTTAATATTATACGCATGATACCATTCTTTTATTTCCTGTTGCTTTTCAGTAAATGTGATAAGGCTGCGCCATCACATCGATCACAATTTTGTTGGGACAAAACCGGCTGAAATAAAAAGATCCCGGGAAAACCCGGGATCTGCTCAATTGTGAATTGCCTTATTGCTTTATGATAGTCACCGAATGTTCTCCTGCTCTCAGGATATACATTCCCGGCGGTAATAAACCAATATCTACCTGCTGTTTTTCCTGTGTTAACCTTACCTGCATCATCACTTTCCCCTGCATATCGGTGATAATGCCTTCCGTTATTTCGCTACTGTTGCGTTCTGCAGTGATCATATTCCTTGCTGGTATGGGATATACATAAATACTTTCTTTGCTTCCGGTAGAAAGGTCTAACACCTTGCTGTAACTCGTTCTGCCTGCTTCACCTATTTTAAGCCGGTAATAGTTCCTGCCTCTTGCAGGTCTTTCATCTGTGAAACTGTAATGGAAGTTGCTGAGGCTATTTGCACTAACCGTTCCTATAACACTAAAGTCTCTTCCGTTAGTACTTCTTTCTATTTCATATCGGTCGATGCCTTGTTGTTGTGCAACAGACCAGTCGAGTTTCACCATGGTCTTGTTAATGAGTGTGCCTGTAAAGGATACAAGTGTTACCGGTAGCGGCGTATTGCCTGAGGCGATGCCGATACCAAATTCAGAGAATCCGCTCATGCCCTCTCTTACCAGTAATGCAGAACTGCTGCTGCCGGTAGTAGTAACATGAGTGCCGTTCAGTGTCCATGGAGCAGCCGCGTTATCTCTTTTCAGCATCACTACTTTTGATGCATCGGAGATGCCATCTACTGCCACGGCAGATAAAGTTGCCTGGTATGTGCCTCCCGTTAAACCGTCGCCTGCCACAATTCTCCAATAACCGGATCTTGATGTACTGTCTACAACCATTGAACCTTCAGTTACCGGTAAACCGCTTGTGCCACCATACACAGGTATCCATTCCGCGGTTAAACTACCTCCTGTTGATGGTGCAGGATTGAAGCTGATGTTAGCGTACTTCCTTCCTGAGGCGATACCTATCGGGAAAGTATAACTACCATTTGCAGCAGTCACGTAATTCCGGAACTTACCGTTTACATACCCCTGTACGTTTCCGAGAGATCCTCTCTGTGTAGCGCTTACACCCAATGTAAGCGTATGCCCGTTCATATGAATATTACCGCCGTTCATGAATGTCAGGAAGTCGCTCACCTGTATATCGCTATTAAAATTCACCGATCCACCGGTATTGCTTATGATCAGTGTAGAGAAATTGCCATCAGGTGCAGATATATCATTACGGATCGTTCCGGCAGCAATGATCTGCTGGCTTGACGTAGTTGATTTGAACTCTGTTATATCCCGCATGGTTGCAATACCTCCTGTGTTCACTGTAAGATCACCTTCGAATATGGTTGCAGAGAGCTGGCGGTATTCACCACCGTTGTTAACAGTCAGGTCACCTTTGATCGTCATAGTATATTCCGGTGATACATGCCTGTTCGTACCAGCTGGCCCTTCGATCACAATGTTACCGGGATGAAAAGCAATATTGGTAGAATAGAGGTAAATATGAAATCCTTTCGCATTACCTCCGGCATCAGTTGAAACACCATTACCAAAACGAAACGTGTGATTAACGGATGCACTTACAGCTGCCATAGCAGTATTATAAAAATACAAGGTATAAGTAGTGAAGGATGATGATACATGTGGATCAGCAATCGTGAATGTTCCTCCAGTCAACATGATCTTATTACTTGGGTTGAGGAATTCAACTATATGCGTTCCGGTAGCTACACTGTTGGCCGCATTACCTGCTGCATTACCGTCGATATTGATGTTACCACCTGTTTGAGTGAACTGTGCAGTGGCGGTATTCGAAAAGTTACCATTTACATTCAATACGCCTCCACTTATTCCGAAAATGTGTTGATTGATAAAGCTGCGGTTATGTGCACCATTTCCACCTATGGTGAGGGTTCCCGAAGAAAGCTGAATATTACCGGTATTGGTGAGGCCGGTTGTTGCAGCACCCTCGATTGAAATGCTGGCACCGGTTATATTTATCGTGCCGGCATTCACCATAGAATCAGTTACGGTTAAAACATTTGATACCGCATTGAGTGTTCCACCTGCATTTATGGTCAGCGTGGCGGCAACACTTGCGTCATTTACTGTAACACTGTGACCGTTATCAATGACAACCTGTGAACTGCCTGAGGGAACTGTACCTGTATTCCATGTTGATCCTGCATTCCAACTTCCGGATGTCACAGAAGTGACCGTGTTGCTGGTGTTGCCGGAACTGATACCGATTCCAAAATCGGAGAACCCGCTCAGGTTTTCCCTTGATAACATCATACCGGTAGTAGGGTTGCCGGTGGTGGTCACATGTGTACCGCTGAGTGTCCATGGTGCAGCTGCATCACTGCGTTTCAGCATCACCACTTTACTCACATCACTGATGCCATCTATGCCTTGTGCAAACAGGGAAGCCTTATATACACCACCTGTTAACCCGTCACCTGATGAGATGCGCCAGTAACCTGCTCTCGATGTGCTATCAACCACCAGCGATCCTTCCGTTAGTGGTAAGCCATTCGTGCCGCCATAGGCAGGTACCCATTCTGCGGTAACCGAACCGAAAGTGGTTGGCGCCGCGGTATAAAAATCAATCGATGCATATTTCCTGCCTGTAGATAATCCCAGCGGAAAAGTGTAACCACCAGGCGATGGAATTACATAGTGTTTAAACTTGCCGATCACGTAGCCCTGCACATTCCCGATAGAACCACTCGTGCCGGCAGGAGAACCAAGGATAAGCGTGTTACCATTCATATTGATGAACCCGCCATTGGTGAACGAGATGAACTGGTGTACACCGATATCAGCAAAAGCATGAATGCCACCACCGGAGTTACTGATGATTAGGGTAGAGAAATGACCATGTGCTGTAGGGCCACTCCTTACCACGCCCGGCTTGACAATATTTTGTACACTGGTGCCGCTGAGGATCAGCGCTTCTTCAAAGGTGGCGATACCGCCAGTGTTCACTGTAAAATGACCCTTGAGCGTAGTGCTTGTCAATGGCTTCAGTTCACCACCATTCACGGTTAAATTACCTTGTATGGTCACCGGGATATCCCATGAAACATGCCTGTTGAAAGCATCAGGGCCATCTACTACCAGGTTACCCAGGTGCAGACCACTATGCGTTCCGCCCATGGTAATGTAATAGCCATTCACATGACCCCCACTGGGAGCACTGCCCATCGCATCACCAAAACGAAATGTGTGGGAAGGTGAAGTGACTATCGTAGCCCCGGGATCGTTGAAGAACAGTGTATGTTCATTCTGCGGATGCGGATCGGTGATGGTGAATGTTCCGCCGGAGAAAGTGATCTTATTTGAAGGATTTAGGAACTCCACGGTTTTTGTTCCCGCCGGCAGGCTGTTCGCCGCCAGTGCAGCCGAGGTGGATACAATGATATCACCCCCGGATTGAACAAACTGAGCATTGATCGTATTGCTGAAGTTGCCGTTTACCTCTGCGATACCGTTGCTGATCGTAAAGGTGCCCCTGTTGGTAAAACTGCGGTCTTTGTACCCGCCGTTGCCTCCTACACGGAGATACCCGCCCGTCATTTCGATCAGTGCATTATTGGTCAATCCTGCTCCACGTACACCTGTAATATTCAACTCGCCACCTTGCATAAATAACACACCGTTGTTCATCACGGAATCTGTTACAAACAATGCAGTGGTTTGTACACGAAGTACACCGCCGGAATTGATAGTGACGGATTTTGCCTGGTAATTCCCGCTGACATTTACATTTACTTCATGACCCCCGGCGATGATCACGGCAGTATTACTATTGGGCACAAAACCCGTAGACCATATAGCAGGGTTGTGCCAGTTACCCGGGGCCACCGTGGTGGCTGAATTATCTGCACTGTTTGAATAACCGATACCAAATTCCCCGTACTGGGTCATGTTCGTACGGTATAATGTCAGGTGATTATTATTGTAGCTGCTGGTTGTGTTATGCGTGCCATGCAAGGTCCATGGCGATGTGCTGTTGTTCCTTTTCAGCAATACCGTTTTTGTATAATTCGGCACATCCGTGATGAGCATGGGCTGGAAAGTACCATGGTACATGCCACCGGCCAGTCCGTCACCCGGGGTTATCTTCCAATAGCCAAGCAGTGTGGTATCTACCGTTATAGATCCTTCCTGGAGCGGGAGGCCATTGTCGCCGCCATTGGTGTTAACCCATTCTACCGTGATAGATCCGCCAGTGGCAGGTGCCTGCACAAAATCGAGCGATACCAGTTTGCGGGCAGGGGTAAAGCCCGTTGATCCCAGTGGAAAATCATATACCGCAGGTGTGGTGCCGATAAATCTTTTGATCCTTGCATTCCTTACCCGGGGCATGTTCGGTGAAAAAGACCCGTTGGCGAACATGCTGCCCGGTGAAGCGGGACTGGTTCCCAGTGTAAGCATGAGGCCGTTCATGTCCAGCAAAGTATTATACTGTAGCGTCAGCTGGCTGGCTACATGAATATGCTCCCCTGAAATGCTCAGGCCGGTAGTGTTGTTGTTCATTAACGTGTTCACACTCGCTGTAGGTGCAGTAGCAGAGTTCCTGATGATACCATCGATATTAACCGATTGGGCAGTCGTTACGGTAAAAATGTCACCCGATACCAGGTTCTTTTTTGTAAACCAGAGGCCGGGTACTGTTAAGGTGCTTCCCATATTGATATTGAGATTACCTGCGAGGTACACATCATGCCCCGGCCTGAACTCACTGCCGTAATTCAGGATAAGGCTTCCAGCGATCACGATCGGATCGTCCTTCATGGTAACAAAGCGATTGTTCGCCGGTGATCCCTCTACCACCATACTGCCTATGGCCAGGTTCTCCGTGTTTGCCAGGTCTACCTGGAAGCCTACTGCAGTACCCGGGTCGGTAGATGAGATGTCGCCAAAAATAAAACTATGGTCCTTGCCAAGCTCCCGTTGTCCCTGTCCGTAACTGGCATAATGCAGGGCAAGACTGCCTGCAGGGTGTGGATCAACGATTTTGAGCTGTCCGCCTGTGAGTGATATCACACCGCCGTCAGTATAGGTCGCAAAGGTGAGGTGAACCAGCGAGTTGCCTGCAGGTACACTGTTGGCTAGGTTACCGCCTGCATTGCCGTCAACTATGATGAAGCCACCCGTCTGGTAAAAATTACATGGTGCGCTGTGGTAAAATTCGCCGTTGATGTTCAGTGTTCCGCTGGAAACATTGATCGTTCCGTTACTAATATTACGCACTACACGGTTCCCGCCACCTGCAGGGCCTACAGTAAGCATTCCGCCCGATACAGCCAGTGTGCCTGTGTTCGTAAAACCGGTTGTGCCGGTTCCGTTAATAGTAATGGAAGTACCCGATGCGCTGAAACTACCTGCATTCACTACCGAGTCAGTAACAGCTAGAGTGCCGGAGGAAGCACTAAGCGTACCACCTGCATTCACCGTTATCCTGCCCGCCACTGCAGCTGCATTTACGGTAATAGTGTGACCGCTATTGATCATCACCTGCGAACTGCTGGTGGGAACGGTGCCCGTACTCCAGGTACTGCCCGAATTCCACGCACCCGAACTCACTGATGTTACCTGGGCCGTTGAGAAAAATGAAATCAAGATCCCGAAAAAGAGAAAGTAGATATTCTTCATAGGAAAACATTTGAGTAAGCAATCGTTTTAACAACATCTTAGCCAGAGGTTGCATCATCAATAGCCATTCGTAAAAAAAATGTGGTGCATCATTTTTTCCAGCTGGTATTCAAGGATAAAAACAGTTAAAATGATTTACATCGACCGGCTTCGATGCTTAATAACTCCAAGCAATCCTGTTTAGTTCCACAGAATATTGTAGATAGCTTTGGTGTAAGGAACGCAGGTTGTTTTTTTAAACTTATTCAAAGGAAAATTGCCGGTATGCTGTCAGCCTAAGGCCCTGGCCATAGAAAAAATGTTCTAAGCCGATGGTTTGCTTGTCAATATATACACTTGCATATGAATAAACATGGGGTGCCAGTCGGAGGATCCAATTCAAACAGGAGTACTAAGTGCAATCCCAGCTATACATCACCTTAGAAAAATCTTTTTTTGCAAGATCGGCGGGGTGGATAAAAAAACCAGCTACACCCACATCGCCCCATATTATTGCCGCATCTGAATCTATTTGCAATAACAGGATGTAGTCCTCATTTACATCGTGTCTCGGATCGGTCTGTGTAAAGAAAGCATAACCACCAATTTTATGACCGTTCGATTCAAAATTATTCCATACATAGTCTTCCAGTGCCCGTGCAATGGAAGGGTATGTTCCGATCATTTCATCCAGCTTTTTCATTTGCGTTTCTTCAAACCTTGCATCCCCCATTCCAAAGTATTCATTCTTTAATGAGAACTGCAAACGATGAGGTTTGTGCACAGGTCTGTATTCATTGGTAAGCACGGCGTCAAGGAAAGAATAATCGGTTTTAAAATCTTCTACCTCGTCGTTTGTAAAATACAAAACCCTGAATGTGGTTTGGTCTTGCAGATTATCGAAGTTGATACCATATACATCATTGATGGCGATATAAAATTGTAAGTACCCAGTGGTAGGATAGTTGTCAAGTGCCGGTAACTCATTGCAATTGATCTGGGCCAGTGGGTACATGTAATTATTATCTGCATCTACGGGGTATGGAAAATCTTTTGGCAGGCAGGGGTAGTAGCCGAAACTGCTTTGCTGCAGATTCAAAGGCTCAGCAGGCGTTGCTTCGATCTTTATATAACGCTTTTTCCATGTGGCAATTTCATCCCAATGGTTTGCCATAGCTCTCGGTAAGATAACGCCGGGTATCACCTCCACTTTTTCCAGCAGGTCGTTGGATGCAATGGTAGAAGCAACCGGTTTTTCTTTTTTTCCAAATATCCAGTTCAGTAATCCCATAGAAATTGTGGTTATAGGTACCAATATACAGGAACATATTATCCAATCTATGTTTACTTTCCAATGAACCGTTTTATTTATCATCTTGGCAAGCCTTCATCTTTTACTGCCGGGCTACTACGCATGGCGATACCAGATGCTGTCACCCTGACCTGTCCTGCGAAAAAGCGGGAGGCACTCGAAGGGTGTTTAGAAGTAGGAATGTCATTTCTCCGTAGACTATGCTTCGAGAGCCTCCCGCAGTTGCGGGACAGGTCAGCATGTCAGCGATGTCAATAAATTTCCTGATGTTTTAAGTTGCAATAAACCTGTCAGATTGTTCGCAGCCCTTCATTGCAGTACATATCGGTCTCACCAACACAGTAATCTCACCTGCCTCTTTTTTCACTTATTACGAGTTATACTCTTTTTAAAATGCTTCAGTGAAAAAAGCAAGCAGTCTCACGCTGATACACCTGCGACCACTCTAACAGGGAAACAGTTCAGTAAAATTCCCCAGCTACATCAACAGCATTACACAGCCACATCAAGGCGCTGAACGCAGCTGCTGTATATGCTGCGTTCTTGATCTTTTTGTAACTTTTTCTATCAAGAGAAAAAGTTAGTATCAGCCCTTTGCGGCAGCAATTTCGCACCTTTGCCCTGCAAATGAAATCATACAGCCTCAGCCTCAAACAATTCATCAGCGGACAGCATGTCTCCACGGGCATACGCATCACTGTTTGTGTGCTGCTACCTGCTGTGGTACTGGGCTATTATGGCTTACTGGCCACCATGATGGCGATACCCTTAGGTGCATTGTTCATTGCACTCACCGATCAGCCGGGTCCGCTGCACCACCGCATCAACGGGATGATCGCAGGCATCTTCCTTAATTGTACCATGGTATGTATTGCAGGTGCCAGTGCATCGTATGAATGGCTGTTACTCGCAGAAATTATAGTGTTCAGTTTCCTGTTTGCGCTGTCCGGCATTTACGGGCCAAGGGCAGATGGCATCGGCCTCATTGCCTTACTCTCATTCATCATCAGTTATGGAGCACTGGGCGTAACGGATCAACATTTCATCTATACAGCATTATACTTTGCCGCTGGCGGAGCCTGGTATGCACTCTTCAGTATCATCACCAATACCATTCGTCCCTACAGGCCTGCTGCACAAATGCTGGGCGAATACCTGATCGACATCAGCGAATACCTGCAGCAACGCACTGCATTTTATAAAGCAGGTGCCGACATCCCTTCCATACTGCAACAACTTTTCCCCTGGCAGGTAAAGATCCAGCAGCAACAGGCCGGCCTCAGGGAACTGCTGTTCAAAACACGGCTCTTCGTAAAATCTCCTACCAATAAAGGCCGGAGGCTGATGATGATCTTCCTGGAAAGCGGCGACCTGCTGGAAAGGATCATGACCGCACAGCAGGATTACAATAAACTGCACAGCGATTTTGACGACAGCGGCATCCTCAAAACCTTCCATCACCACCTGCAGGTACTGGCCAATGCCTTACTGCATACCGGGCTGGCCGTGCAGAACGAAAAAGCATACAGCAATGCCGCTGCCATAGATTATCGCATGCAGCAAACCAGGCAGGCTTTCCTGCAACTGCGGCAGCAACAGCTCAATGCATCTACCGTGTCTGCTTTTATCCGCCTGAGGCAGGTGCTCAACAGTATAGAAGATGTGGGTGAACGCATCAAACGGTTACAGCGTTATACAATGCCTTCTGAGAAAGTTAGCAGGACAGTGAGAAAAGAAGAGATATCTCCTTTCACCACCTCTCAAAATTTCAATACCGGGTTACTCTTTTCTAATCTTTCACTCAACTCATCCTATTTCCGCCATGCACTGCGGTTCACGATCGCCATGACGGCAGGTTTTGTTATTTCGCTGTTGTTTGACCTGGGCCATAGTTACTGGATATTACTCACCATTGCCACCATACTCAAACCCTCGTTCAGCATCTCCCGCAAAAGAAATATGGAAAGGATCACCGGTACTTTCATCGGTGCGGGGATTGCATTTGCCGTATTGTATTTTGTTGCCCTCAGTGGTGCACTGGTAGCGGTGATGATCGCAGCGATGCTGGTGGCCTATACTTTTTTAAGAGTGAACAATGCAGTGAGCACTGCTGCCATCACGCTCTACGTGGTGTTGAGTTTTCATTTTCTCTACCCCGTTGGTGTTGGTGAGGTGTTGCAGGACAGGGTGGTGGATACCATCATCGGTGCACTCATTGCCTTACCTGCCAGCTATTTTATTTTGCCGCATTGGGAACATAAAAATATACAGCAGTTGTTTAGCGAAGCAATGGATAAGACCGGTGATTACTTCCGTTCTGTTGCACAGTTCTTCTCCGTTAAAAACAACGAAGCCTGGCTGCAGTACAAACTCAGCCGCAAAGAAGCATTCATTGCACTGGCCAATGTATCGGATGCACTGCAGCGAATGCTCACCGAACCGAAGAACAAGCAGGAACATGTGCAGGAATACCACCAGCTGGTAACAGCCACCCACATGCTCATTTCATATATCGCTTCACTGGCTTACCATGCCGAGCAGTATGAAGGCAGGTATGATGCTGCCGAATTAAAACCCATGTTGCAATATACCTGCAGGCGAATGGATACGCTGCAGCAAACCATGCAGCAACCCGGTTTAACCATTGACAAAACAGATCCCTTCCCCGTAAGCAAAAAACTGCGTGACCTGCTGGCCAGCCGTAAACAGGAACTGGAACAACAGGTGCCTGGCGAGGCATCTGCTATTGCCAAACAATTATCTGTAATGAAAACCATTGCCGACCAGTTGCAACTGGTGAATGCAGCATTGGAAGATATTATCAAGGTGTTGGAAAGGATGAGTAAAGTAGTGCCATTATAGTGAGTATCGGCCACCTGAAGCTTGTCCGTGCAGATAAGACCTAAGGCTTCAGGATGCCATTATTCTCAGGCCCTTAAGGGTTTGTTCATCAGGAATTAATAAGCTCGACTATTGTTGACAACTAATTTTCTCAGGCAGGAGGTTATAAGCAGTTTGAAGAAGTTCATCAAATACATCAACGGAGTAATTAGAAAATTCTAAGAGATTTAAAACTTTTAGATATTGGACCTCGTTATTAAGATCATATTTCTGACTCGTTGAATGATTAATATCTTTATGCGATATTTTTAAAAGGGCTTGATCATAAAAGTGCATGATTTCGTCCTTTTGTTGATTAAACTGAGTAAGTGTTTCTTCAATGTCTTTGCTTAAAGATATTTCCTGCAAGTGCTCTAATATCTTAATTTTTAAACCAAGATTGATGATCTCTACAAGATCACCATCTTGCCGGCTAAGTTCATACTTTGAAAAAGCGAGTTTAATTAGGTCCACCAAAGTTTTTCTTCTTAGTAGTCTCCAATAATCTCCTTCATTATGTAATTCCTGTACAAACTTGAGGCGAATAAAATCTACCTTTTCCATATACTCTCTTTAGATCGCGGTCTCAGTTGAACAAGTTATTTTTGACACTTTTTGCCAAATCTGTGAAGCTATTTCGTCCTGATTAAGGCTGCCATCGACAATAAACACCTTTTCAATAGATTTTAGCTTTTCAATTGCTTCTAAATACTTTTCACGAACTAGGGTTAAATTTTCAAAAGTTTCATATAGTTCAATTGAGCTTCTATTCTCATGAAGACGTTGCATAGTTACATGGGGATCAATGTCTATATAAATATTTAAATCAGGCCTTAGCAAATCAGCACTCAAGGAGTTTGCTTTTATAATCCAATCTATAGGCATGAATACCCCATGATAAGCATAAGAAGAAAAATAGTATCGATCGGTTAAGACAGTATAACCGTCTTCCAATTTCTTTAGGATACCATCTGTTTTATTTAGTAAATGATCTAGCCTATCTGCTACAAATAAACTTGCTATTGTACGGTGGTCAGCTTCAATTCTGTGCTTGAAAATGTTCCTGATAACAGATCCTATAGGACTATCCGTGGGTTCAAAAGTTGAATAAACTTTATGACCAGATTTCCGTAAACGTTCAACTAATAGCCGTAATTGAGTACTTTTCCCGCTTCCATCTATTCCTTCAAAGGCTATGAACAAATTTCTTTTCATCATTTTTAGAATAAATGCTTGTTAACCCCACATTGAATGAAGGGCTTTTCTAAGCTATAATAGTGGCATTGATTTTTATATAGGCATTCGACAACATCATCCCTTCGATTCTCAAAACATTTCACTAAGAAGTCGGAATCAGCAATTATGGGCCGCCCGATTGCAAAAGTAAGGTTGTTATTCATATCCTGCAGCTTTAATACTTCTCGTATGTTTCCACACACATTCCATATTTTATTACTTCGGCTTTTTATATGGTTGTTCATAATATTTACCATAAATGCTTCTTCTATCCTTTTGTCAGGATAGATTAATCTTTTATTAATATTATAAATGCCATTGGAAAGACTTATCATATCTATTTCTTGTAAACTGTATATTTTATCTAAAAAGGAAATTGAATTTTTTTCTAAACTAGGTTGGATTTCAAATTCAAAAGCTGAAATTCTAATGTCTAGAATAATATCCTTAAGTACAGACCCAACGCCATTTATAATTTCTTTTACTATAAGACAACGATCTGTTCCGAATTCATCTTTCCGTGAATTAAATGTGGCGCTCAAAAAGTTATTTAGCAAATAACCGTGAGCAGCATGCAGTTGAATCACCTTAAAGCCAACTGAGACAAGTTTCTTGAATGCTATTACAAAATCTTTGATAATTCCCTTAATTTCTTTCAAGGTCATAGCAATCATTTCTTTCTGTATTGCTTCAATATATTCATCAGGATTGGGATTTTTCCAATTTCGTAAAGGTCGATATCTCGAATAGAGACAGGCTAATTGTGCTCCCGGCAAGGATTGTTTTTCTTCAATTTTTTGAACTAGCTTTTCATAATTTGCCATGCTTTCTGTTATCGCCAACGTACCAGGATTTGTTATGCTATCAGCATTAATAGAAATATTGCCTACGTAGTTAATTCCGGTATATTTATTTGAGCGTAGTGCATGAAAATTAATTAGCTCATCTGTAGGGTTTCCATTTAGTGCAAGCCCAGTATTAATTGGTGCAAAAAAGAACCTAGATTTAATATCTAAACTTTTATTAATCATTAAAATACTTTGATTTACCTAGTCTTACTATAAACCATGCACTGAGAATATTGGAAAAAAGCCCTAGAAGGATGGCCCAAAATGGCGAAAACCAATCACTTTTTCCAAGTTTTAGTAAAACTGCTAACAATAATATTGAGAAACCAAAATATATGATGGATGCTAGAATAAGCTTTCTTTCCACTGACAGGAGCATTTTAATAATGGTTGAATACCGCGAACCATATATCTGTTCAATTTCCTCCTGTACGCTTCCAACTCGATTGTCGTGTTGTATTTCCGTTTCCGTTAAAGTATATTCAACAGGGATCGGCCATATCTTCGATTTATATCCATGCTGACCATTATAGGCTTGTTTAACTTTCTCTTGAAGAACAGAAAATTCTATCTTGGCTATAAGTTCTTCTTCTTTCAGCTTAATATAGTTTGTAGAACTATTGTGAAGTATAATTCCTAAATTTCCTTGAAACCCTGGGTCTGCGTAAGTATTTACTGGAAGTAACCCGACTGAAAATAATTTCCCCTTTGTTAGAATTCTTCCAATAACATTAGCAGGAATATTGAGTTCTTCCTTAGTAATTATTACCACAGATTGTTTAGGCTTAATAAGTATGTACTCATAGCCGTCTTTTGAGATATCTATTCTTTTAAAGCTATTAGATAGATCATAATAGATATTACTTGCTGAGAGTTCATAGCATGCTTGTCCAACGTTATCATGCAAGTAGTTTTTCGAGATAAGCACTCCGTTGCTACATGCTTTATGAATCATATCGTCATTAAGAGTACCAATGTAATTTTTGAAATACATGATAGGTAATTGAGTTTACGAAGATGTATTGAAGATAGAATTATTTCTAAAGGCTTAACTATCAAAGTGAAGGAATTTTAGTAATTTGTGTTTAAAGTAGATAATGATACCCCATTTTGAAACGCTGGCAGAGCAAATACGAATTCATAGAGACCACAAAGGGTATACGCAATTACAATTAGAGAAGCATTTATCGGGTGTTACAAGGTCTAACATTGCTCATTTAGAACAAGGATTGCGTTTTCCTACTAAGGAGCAGCTTAGGAGAATTTGTGAGTTTTTAGATATGCCCAAAGATTATTGGTTACCGTTTCTTTCCGATCAAGCCATTTTGAGGGCTAATTTTGAAATTTTGCTGAAAGAACTTGTTGGAACTCCGATCTCAGCACTGAACTTAGATGCTACAGTTATCGAGAATGTAGAAAACGAGATTAATAGATTATTTGAAGAGGTTTTTACTCCTGAACAGTCTTTTGATAAGTTTAATAGCATTTTAGTTTTCTACGGAATCTTACCAGTTACCAAAGAATTCTTCTCAGAATATCTAGGTAAAGAATCTTTCAATTCAACCGATGACTTTAAAAATTCCATATACGAGTATTTAATTACTGCTTTGAGACTTTTTTCTTCAATTCAAGAGGCATACGAACGCTTAAACTCAGGCCATTTGGCCGATCTAATTGCCCCGCTGCAACATATAAATACCGATCATTATTCCCAGCGTACAACTTGGGATCGAATTAAATTGATTCCAGAAGAGAAGCTTGAAATTTTGGGGTACATAGCTGCAGCCAAGGTAGAAAAGGAGCAACAAGAAAGAAACGAGCTTGTTTCGTTTCTTGAGGAAATAATCGCAAAACGCAAAGAGGGAAAGTTTAATCCAAAAGATTATTCTGCTAAAAAGATCCGTAAGATAGATTCTCTTTTGAGAAAATATGAGTCACGAATTGAACATGGTATTCTTTCGCCATTGTTTAAGCCTGAAATTGATGTGTTAGAGAGGGAAATAAAGCGGTTGGCACCCAAACAGGAGGGGGAAATACGAGAGATAAAAAAATTTCAAGGCATTGCATATGAAAATTTGGCCAATTACCTTACAGCGGATTTTATGGACGTATATGTCGCAACCTCGATGCGAACAAATGCGGATTTCTTATCCGTGAATAGATTTATATCTTCTCTGTTTGAGAAACCTGAAGTAAGGCAATATAAATTAAGATATTTCAATCCTACACAATCATGGATCGAGGATAGAGTAGCTAAAGGACTTGTTGAAGCACTCATGTTAAAGCGTGCAAACGTCTGTATTTACATGGCACAAAAGGAAGATACTTTCGGAAAAGATTCAGAAGCATCTGTTAGCCTTGGCCAAGGTAAACCTGTAATAGTTTACGTTCCACGACTTTATAATGCAGAAGCTGGAATTGACTCAGAAAAGTTCGGATTAATGCATCAAAACGACTTGATAGAATTAATAAAGCTTCATGATAAAAACGCAATTGACGATATCGATGAAGAGGCAGACGATATAGAAGCAATTCATGGGATATTGCTTCATGCACTTTTTAATAAGTTGTCGACATCTTCTATCATTAAAATTGTAGTAGATCATTGGGCCGATTTTGATCTGTATGGAGAAATTGACGAGCGATTTAGAAATGAGGGTGACGAAGCCATAAAAGCGAAAACAAAAAATTGGTTAGATAATATAATTAAAAAAGGAAGTAAAGATGACAGTGTGGAAGTTGACGTAAAAACAACTCTTATTAAAACTCTTATAGCGAGAACTCTACGATTTGAAAGGCGGGCGAAAATTTTTAGGGAAATTCATCCACTCGCACTACAAGTCATCCTTAGTACAGGGGTATTAAATGGAATATTAGTGGTTCGCTCGGCTGATTCGTGTTCAAGTTTGTTGAAAAACCTAATTGAAAACACTCTAGATCTGGAATTAGTAATTGATGAAAATAACTATCGCCTCATTGAGAAATCAACACAGTCTACGATTCGTGTTATATCACGTCATAAACTTATTTCAAATGCCTTTCTAACTTTCTATAAACAACTTAATCATTAAATATCTTCTTCCCCTTCAGAAGTGGTCAACCAAGAATAGATTTCCTCCAAAAATTTAATTTCTTCTTCAGAACCCTTCCAGCTGTGAACGTTTTCATTTCTAATTTTGTTAAACTTGATGAGCCAATCTGATTTAGCATCAGAGCTTAGTTGTTCTTCACCGACTCGAGTGTATTCCTTTAACATCCAGCTTTTGTTAAACATTATGATGTCTCTAAAGTCAATGATATGTAAACAATCCCATGGTTCAACTTCTTTTTCTTCTTCATCAATTTCCCTGTTCTTTTGGCTTGCAATTGATTCTGCAGTTGAGTAGACTTTCATCGGCACACCTTGCTTCCACCATTTTTTATCGAACTTTTCTTCTAACTTACTTCTTACATCCGCTTTCAAAAAAGTCTCTATTCCACGGATATATTTAATTGCCAAATCATTTAAAAAATGGGCTTTTTCTTCTAAATATTTCTGTAGTGATGTGGGATTGAATTCTGGTTTTGCATCATTAATCACCTGTTGTAATTTGTGCCAATAATCTGCTCTTCCAGATAAACCATAACTTTTTCGATAGCTCAGTTTGGTTTCTATATTTATTTCTTTGAAATGTTTAATAATTGGATCAAGATATTCATATGAATTTACCAGAATTTCTTCCATTTTACTTTTTTGTATATCTACTTCGCATTTTTCAACGAGATGATTTATGACATCATTTATGATTAGGATTAAAACGTAAATCGTCGCATTTATACTTACATAACCATTATCCTCTTCCCCTAATTCCCAATCTGAAGTAAGATTGTCTTTTACAAAATCAAAGCAGCCCACTAACAGGTCAAATATCCTTTCATGAGTTTTGTCGATATTGCCGTTATAAAAACTCCCTAATTCTTTGATTGAATCTTTAGATACTTTTCCGTAAAAACTTGTTTTATTCAGCGCAGTGCTTATAGTATCAAGTTTAATACAGGTTCTCTTGCTTTTTAAATCTTCACCAATCACTATTCTTCCATATAGGGTTGAAGACTTATCTTCTCCTAAATCAATTGCAAGCTGTAATCTAGAGGCTCGCACAGCTTCATTAAGATTGGATGATCCCCATAAAAGATCGGCGTTGAGAGTATTTTTTAAATTTTTTGGAATAGCCTTTTGATTTTCATTAATCTGCATAAAAATCTCAGTTTGCTCAATTCTGTCCAGATTTTCAAACGCTACCACAGGTATAGTGTTCGTCAACCTATACTTTGTGTTGGCATAGCCATAAATTCTGTGTTGTCCATCGATTATATATGCAGATTTATATTTTTTAGGAAGATAAAGTAAACCAATTTTAGCAATTGAAGATTCTGACTGTGTGTTTGCTCTTTCAAATCTCAAAGACTTCGTAGTTTGTATATTAATTATTACCGAATTTCCAAAATACCCTCCAGAGTTTATGAAGTTTTCGATTCCTTTTAACCTACTTTTTTTTATCATACGTTGGTAGGTTGGCATCATCTTTTTGTTTGCTTTATTTCTATGAAGCACAAAACCTATTTTGAGAAGTTTCTCAGGTTCGATTGAGAATGAATAGTAAACATGATTTCCCATTTTCCCTTTTATAGCAGGAACTATATTATCCAGCTCAGGAATATCCTCTCCTTCGAATATAGCTCCTAAGAATTGGTATTTGGCTGCGACCCCGAGATGGTCATACAAGCTACGGTAATAGCTAAGAGTGGTTTCATCTATATGAAGGATTTTAAAATTTTCTAATCGATCTAAATCTTCTTTGGATAAAATATAATTTTTAGTAGCTAATATGAATTTGATTTTGTACTTCTCTCCAGGAAAAATTTTCCTAATCCAGTTTGTTATACCTTGCTTTTTCCCCCCTAATGCCTCAATGTCAGTTTTGAAAGAACGTTTCTTTTCTAGAGTGTCTGTGCTTTTACATTCCACGATAATTATACTTTCATCATCTACAGCCAAAACATCAATTTGCTGCGTAGATTTTCCATCTTCAGAATAGGAGAGACATAGTCGACGATCTCTGTTCAATTTCTTGAAGCTTAACCCCCCGAATAGAGACCAGACTTCGTCCTCAAAAGCTACATCTGTGGGCTTATATCTCCACATTCGGCAACGAGTTTTAAACTCTCTATCGATTTTCCATCCTTCGGATTTATATCGTTCGACTAATTCATAAGGAATAGATTCTAAAATGAAATCTCGTTCCCTTATTGTCAAAGCTTTTTTTAGTTGGTCGTCTGAAACTAGACATTCATCAAAAGTTTCTCTTAAATCTTTCATTAGGGTTGTATGTTTGTAAAGAGATATTCTGTAATCAACCCCCTGCTTGCATTTCTTCCACCAATTAAACTTTGTCTTTTTACCTCTATTGGGGCACTTAAATTGCAATAAATTTCTTTAAGTGCATCGTGTTTAGCATTAGTCAAGATATAAAAGCCACCTCTTTTTGATATGTCAAATAATGCTGCAGCTAGCTTCTTTTGATCTTGTAGGGTAAATAGCTTTTGATTGTATAAAATGAATCCATTATTTTCATGAGCCACTGTATATGGGGGGTCCACAAAAACTAAATCTTTCGGCTTCACTTTTTCGAGTGACGTAATAAAATCTTGAGATTTCAACTGAACTCCAACTAGTGCATCCTTAACTGCTCTGATATTAGAATGATCAACCTCAAATTTCTTTCTAAATCCATACGGCACATTATACTTGCCATTTTGATTAACTCTGTATAAGCCGTTAAACGAGGTTTTATTTAAGTATATAAATCTTGCCGCTTTTTTGAAGGGATTTCTAAACTTTTTATCTCGAATGTTGTAATAAAATTCCTTAGTGTTTTGTAATTGTAGCAACTCTTCTATAACTGCTTCAGCATTTTTTTGAATTGCTTGATATGTACTTATAAGGTCTTCATTTAAGTCAGATAAATAATATTTTCCTTTTCCATTACGAAGATGAAAAAAGACGGAACCGCCTCCTAAAAAGGGCTCATGATAATCATTAAAATTAACGGGATTCAATTTGTCCAAGTATGGTAAGAGCCAGTTTTTTCCACCAGCCCATCGCAGAAATGGTTTAGCTTTTACTTCTTCTAAGAACACCTGTGCTTTTCGCCCTAAAGTAACAGTTACAGGACAGTTAAAAGAATTATATTTTGCACATACGTTGATAATGTAACATATACAAAATAAATGCAATGCTACAATTTATTAGTACAGCTTTAATAAATCTGTAAGAAGCTAATTTCTTTACGCAATTACTTTCACCTAGTCAAATAATCAAGGTTCTTCACAAGAGTGTCTTGTTAGCTTTATGCATTTAAAAGTCCACTAACTTCTTTAATGAAATATCAAGCGCCTCTGCTAATGAGACAAGTAAGTCAAGACTTGCACTCGACTTGGCATTTTCTAACCGTTGAATTGTAATTTTTGCGACACCTGCTGTGTCCGCAAGGGCTTGCTGGCTCATGCCAGCCTTTTCCCTAAGTACCCTTAAATGTATTCCGAAAGCCTTAATTGCAGCAGGATTATTCACTATTTAAAGGTCGCATACTCAAAAAAAGACTTGGATACATATATGTATCCAATTATCTTTATGGTAAGAAGTCAATAGAAGGATAAATTATAGAAGAAATATCATTGCAAACCTCAATCTGTAATATCATAACTGCCTTAGCTGCATTGCAACCGATCAGTGCAGCTAAGATCATTGCCCTAGAGCCAGAGGCACAACCTGTTCCCGGTTACGAACAATACAGGGCTACAATCTATGGCAATATCTTTCGCAATGGTATTCGTTTAACACCTGTAAAACTGCCCCGTCGTTCACCGTTGGTACGCATCAGCATCAATGGTAAAAAATCAAAACTGGCCATTGCAAAGCTGGTGGCACTTACCCATGTTGCTAATCCACATAACTACACGCATTACATTCACAAAGACTGCGATCTCACCAACTGCCATGCAAACAATTTAGAATGGGTGAGTGATACCGCTTACAGGTGTTGGAAAGCCAATAGAAGATTTGTTGCAAAAGGAGAGCGGTTGTACAGTTACGAAGAATTACTAGGCCCCATCAAACGCAGAAAACAAAAACCGGTGATAGACCTTGGTGGTGTACCGGTAAATGATTTTCCCGGTTACTTCATCACCAGGGATGGTGTGGTGTACAGGCAAGACCGCATACTTGCACATATGAAAGGCAACCGTGGCTGCCTGCGTGTAAAGCTGCGTTATCCAACAGAAAAAAAAGAATACATGCGGGCAGGGCTTGCCACACTCGTAGCAGAACATTTTGTACCCAACCCCCGCAAATACAAACACGTCATTTTTAAAGACCGTGATAAATTAAACTGCCACGCCGATAACCTGGCCTGGGTAGATGGTGAGACATTCATGTGCTGGAGTGGTGCATCAAAATACAATAAGGACGGGCTACGGAAGAAACGTATCGACAGGGCAGAAGCCATCCGCCGCTGTGAAGATCCCTGCCTGAAACGTTATTACGAAACACAGGATGAATACTATATGCAGGAGGTATGGAAAGATGTTGATCGCCGAGCTACCCAACGCAACATCAGGAACTGGGAGGAGCTGCGTACCGAAACTTATCTCTACTTCGTTGATCGTTGCCAGCGTTGTTCTTTTCTCTTCGATCCCTTACCCATCTTATTGCTCAACCTGCGGGGCCTTCGCCAGAAGCTGCGGCAAGAGATCAGCCCCGGCCTGCCCGAACACAAACGCTGGCAGACCGATGAAACACTGCGTTCACACAGGTTCGGCAAATACGGCAGGGCAGACGATCGTTAATAGCCTTGCCACCATAACATGTTCTCAGGTCCCAGTAATATAAAAGTCCCCGCATATTGCGGGGCTTTGTTTTTTTTAAAACCACGATATCATAATAACTTCTTTCAATAATAGGTATCAACAATAAAAATTACACTATCTAATCTTGCTAACCACTACCAAAAAGCACATAAACGCCTCAGCTTATCCGGTGCCGCCGCAGGCGGTATTGAAAAGAATCCGCAGGCAATTCTTTTCAAAGGGTAAGGTGCAGCGTGTAACTGAAAGCTTCGGTATCTGCAAACCTCGCACAGCAAGCAGAGGTCTTACAATAACAGGAATCTCGGCAACCACAACCCGCCACACAGGGGGAGGCGTTGGCCAGTCCGAAGCCGCGGAGCGATGCTGTCGGACTTGATCTTTTTGTAACTTTTTGTATCAAGACAAAAAGTTATTGCTGAAAGCGTACACAAGCAGACCCACGAAACACTGCGTTCGCACAGGTTCGGCAAATACGGCAGGGCAGACGATCGTTGATAGCCTTGCCACCATAACATGTTCTCAGGTCTCAGTAATATAAAAGTCCCCGCATATTGCGGGGCTTTGTTTTTCAAGATCTTTACTCCTGCCACCCAATAAACCCTGAACTATCTTCATCGTCACAAACGTCTTATGAGATACCTCTTATTATGTTTCATTTCAATCATCCTTACTACTGCCTGTAAAAAGCAGCAAAGCACCTCCTCGCAGGATAATTCGCTTTACTTTCCTCCCGCATCCGCTAACTGGGAAACAGTGTCGCCTTCATCACTTGGGTGGAACGAAACAGCACTCAATAACCTCTCACCTACCTGCAACAAAAAGGCACCAAAGGCTTCATCATTTTAAAGAACGGCCGCATAGCCGCTGAAAAATATTTCGGAACATTTACTGCAGACAGTAACTGGTACTGGGCATCTGCAGGTAAAACACTCACCGCTTTCCTGGTAGGTATTGCACAGCAGGAAGGGAAGCTAAACATCACCCATAAAACCGCGCAATACCTTGGGGCAGGATGGACATCATTACCCGCTGCCAAGGAAAACCTCATCACTATACGCCATCAACTCACCATGACTACAGGTCTTGAGGATGGCGCAGCTAATGCCGATTGTACCTTACCAGCCTGCCTGCAGTACAAAGCAGATGCTGCTACACGATGGGCGTATCACAACGCACCATACACGCTACTCGAGAACGTGGTAGAAAATGCTGCCAATACATCTTATAACAATTACTTCCAGCAAAAGATCAGGGACCGCATTGGTATGAATGGTCTTTGGATCAGGCAGGGATACAATAATATTTATTTCAGCACACCACGAAGTATGGCCCGCTTCGGGCAGTTGTTATTGAACAAAGGTGTATGGAACGGAACACCGGTGCTGCAGGATGCAGGTTACTTTAATGCACTGGTAAATACTTCGCAGGATCTGAATCCCAGCTACGGGTATTTAACCTGGCTCAATGGCAAGAACAGTTATATGATGCCACAGGCTCAGTTCAGCTTCAGCGGTTCGCTTATTCCCAATGCCCCGGCCGATACTTATGCAGCGCTGGGCAAAAACGATCAGAAGATATATGTAGTGCCGTCTCAAAACCTTGTCATCATCCGCATGGGCGAAGATGCCGGTGGTGTGCAGCTGGCGGCTTCTGGTTTTGATAATGAACTCTGGGGCAAACTGCGGATGGCGTTAAGGTTATAACATCGTAACCTGCGCCCTTGGGTTCTCCGGCAGCCCGCTAAATAAAAGGGATGACATCCTTTGAAAGGATGTCATCCCTAAACAACATCCCTTCTTTAGCATTAACCCCCGAAGATGTAAAGCTGGTCAGGGATTTATTCTAACCTGTAAAGCTTTTTCAGTACAAGACCGTATAATTTAAGCGAGGCAGCGATTTTACAATAAAAAGGTTCTTTAGGGTATTCAGGGTATCCGGGAATCTATTCACCGATCAATATTGAAATTTTTTACGGGTACTGGAATTATCCGTTAATTTCAGGCCCCAAACGACCAGGAACAACAACTTTTATGAGAAAATTGTACGCAGCAGTACATCTGTTTTATCCCGCTCAGCATGCATATGCAAGCGCACAGCATTCTTTCTTAACCTGTAGTGCTCCTGGCAGTAATCCACATTCGCCCGGTTTTGTAAGCATCAATAACTTCTACCATCACTCGCCACAGGAGTGGATGAATATTACGATGCCGCTTTCGCGATGAGCTTTTTTGTTATGCCAGCTCCCCCGACCCCTTTATTATTACCATATTCTATTTTATAAACAACAACAGAAATGAAAAAGGCCTTTTTTTCCGTGTTTGCATTCATCATGATTTTTGGTATTGGTGCAAATGCGCAAACCACCCTCACCACGAGTGGTAGCAGTTACCTGTATGCTGCCGCCGGCGGCGGTGTGATAGTGTTTGGTATCAACAACACAAATGGATATAGTATCACGATCACCGATTTTGCAAGCATGCATGAAGGCGCCTCCAGGGGTACTTATGCACTTTGGTATAAAGCAACGCCACTTACCGGAGCACCAGGTGCTATATCGGCTGCCAATGGCTGGACACAGGTAGGTACAGCTGTTACCATGCCCGGCAACAGTACAGTTAATGCGATAACAAAAATATTTTCGGGGCTCAGTTTTACTATACCTGCCAATACCATCTACAGGGTGGCATTGGTAGGATCGGGGGACAGGTCGCCTTTTTATGTAGGCGCATCCAACGGGCCTAATTCTTTTTCATCAGACGGTGTAGAGATACTAACACAGGATAACCCTGCCAGCCCTTCTTATGCGGGCACCAGCCCAACTGCCGCACCAACGCTCACCCCACGTGGTTTTCTTGGAGCCATCACATTCATACCCAATACACCCTGCACACCACCGGTTGCAGGAGATGCTGTAAGAAATGCCAATAATGTATGCCCCGGTACTCTAGTTAATTTAGGACTGCAGAATAATTCAGCAGGTACAGGCCTTTCATTTGTATGGGAGAGTAGCCCTGCTTCCTCCGGTCCGTTTACACCTTTCAGTACGGCCTCTTCCTCGCCTAATATAAATGTTAACCCTACCGCCACTACCTGGTACAGGGCAACGGTAACCTGTGGTTCAACCACGGTAACATCCACTGCTGTTGAAGTAACAGTAAGGCCCTCATTGGCAGCCAATAACTATACGATCAATAATACATTGCCTACCGGCGGAACCAACTTTGCCAGCTTTACCGACGCCTTCAATGCCCTGGCTTGTGGTGTATCCGGGCCGGTTACATTCAATGTGTCTGCAGACCAGGTGTTCAATGAAAACCCACCAACTTTAAGTGCTACAGGTTCTGCTGCCGCGCCCATCATCTTTAAAAAAGCAGGTACGGGCAGTAACCCTGTTATCACCCCGGTAAATGCAGGAACCATTGCATCAAGCACTACCTTGGGTGCTCATGGTGATGGGTTGATTGTTATTAATGGCGGTGACTATATCACCTTCGATGCCATAGATATCAATACGAGCAGTTTCAATACCAGCCCCGGCTCTTACGAATACGGCTATTACCTGAAAAAGCAATCCAACTCAAATGCCAGTAAACATGTAACCATTAAGAATGCTGTGATCACCCTTTCCAAAACCATTCATTCTTTCGGCGTATTTGTATCCAACTACTGGGGATCCGAACTGGCTGTAGTTAATGATGCAGGTGGCATAAGTGAGAATATCAAAATATCGGGCAATACTATAAATGATGCTTACGGTGGTATCCAGGTTCGCGGCCAGGCTACGGCAGCTTATTATGATAATGGTATTGAAATAGGCGTAGACAGCGGTAACGTGATAAACAGCTTCGGCGGCGGTGCTACTGCAGCCTATGGCATTTATGTGCTCTCTGCCGGCAATGTAAAGATTGCGAAGAATACGATAGCGAATGCCACCGGTCATACAACAACGTTATATGGCATCAATACTGGAACGGCTACCAATGCCAATATTGATATTTACGCAAACACGGTAACCCTTACAGGAGGTGGAACAACAGCTGACATCTATGCCATATCAAATGCTTCCGGCGGAACCGGTACGAGCAACAGCGTAAAAATATACGACAACATCATCACAGGGTGTACCTATACTACCGCAACAACCGGGGCGATGTATGCTATAGACCAGGGAGCTTCTGCTTACAACCTGGAGATATACGGTAATCACATCCATAACAATACGCATAGCCCTACCACTACAGGTGCATTCAATATGATCTACCAGGATGGGGCAGTAGTAAACAGCAGTAAAGTATACAACAATATCATAGAGAACAATACCAGAACATCGGGCACTACAGGTGCCATGAACGGTATTTATCATACGGCAGCGAGTGCTTCCGATAACCAGGTATACGGTAATAAGATCCGTAATAACAGCATTGTGGCTACCTCGGCTGCCATGACAGGTATTCAGGTGTTAACCGGTAATAGCAATGCCATTTACAATAACGAGATCGCAGGTCTTACACTGTCAAATGGTACCAGCGGAACTGTATCGGGAATTACGATAGGATCTGGCGGTATTACCAATAATGTCTATAATAATTTTATCAGTGATCTTAATGCACCTGCTTCTACTGCTACCAGCGAAGTGGTAAGAGGCATCAACATTACATCTACAACAGCAAATTCTACCCAGAATGTCTGGCATAATACCGTTTACTTAAATGCTGCAAATGGGGGAACAAACTTTGGTACTGCGGCATTGTATCATACCGGCAGCACTACAGTGGCAGCTACCACTTCAGCCCTTAACCTGTTCAATAATATACTGGTGAACGAATCTATTGCCAAAGGAACAGGGTATGCCGCTGCATACAGGAGGTCTACTACAGGAACGGGCAACTTTAATTCGGCTGATAATAATCTTTATTATACAGGCAGTGGTACCAACCAGGTAGTGTTCTATAATGGTACGAATGCTTATGCAGATATTGCAACATATAAAGCGGCATTTACGGGTAAGGAAATAGCGTCGATTTCTGAACTGCCACCTTTTGTGAATATTGCCACCGTTCCTTACGACCTGCACATCAGCACCACCATCGCTACACAGGTAGAAAGTGGGGGTACACCACTCGCCGGTGTAACCACCGATTACGATGGTAATACCAGGCATGCCACCAAACCCGATATCGGTGCAGATGAGTTCGCTGGCATACCTGCCGATCTCACACCCCCGGCCATCACCTACACGCCATTATTGTACAATTGCAATGAAGCAGTAGTTGCATTGAACGGGGTAGAAATTGTTGACCAGACAGGTGTACCTGTTACTGGTGCCCTGGTACCAAGAATTTATTACCGGAAAAACAACGCTACATGGTATTCGCAGCCGGGTACGCTGGCTTCCGGTACCGGTCAGAACGGGTTATGGAACTTTAATATTGTAACGGCCGATATGGGTGGTACGGTAACAGGCGATTCACTGCATTATTATATAATAGCGCAGGATACAAAATCTACGGCCAACATAGGCTCCAACCCGGTTGGAGTAACGGCTACCAATGTAAATACCGTGTCTGTAGCCCCTCCTGTATTAAATAGCCTGTACATCGGTGGCGCCCTGAGTGGAAATTATACGGTGGGTGCAACAGGTACATTTAAAACACTTACCCAGGCCGTGAGGGTATACAATGCCAGTAGTTGTATCAACAGCCCGGTGACCTTTACACTTACAGACGCAGATTATTCTTCAAACGAATCATTCCCGGTTACCATTTTAGATAACCCTGCAGCTACTGTTGCCAACACGCTTACTATAAAAGCGGCACCGGGTGTTGCAGCCCGTGTGCATGGTTCTATGACCACTGCAGGATCAGGGTTGATTAAACTGCTTGGAGCAGATCATGTAACACTGGATAGTTTTACCGTGGAAGTAACGGGAACTGCTACCACTGAATATGGATATGCTATTCAATTAGCCGACGATGCAGATAGCAATACCATAAAAAGATGTACGATTATAGCAACCACATCACCTGCTACTGCTGCCAGCAGTGCATTCAGCGGTATCGTTGTTAATACTTCCACAGTAACCACGCCGGTGGCAACGGGCAACAGCGGCTGTGATTATAATACTATTACCGGTAATACCGTTACGGGTGGCTATGCAGGCATTACAGTGGTAGCCAATGGAGTAACCAACTCCGTAACAAATAATACGATCAGCAAAAACGAGGTAAAAGATTTTTATACTTATGGTATACATATAAACGGTGCCGTCAATACAGTAATCGACAGCAATGATATCAGTCGTGCCAGCAGGAGTTCGGTAGGCGCATTTTATGGTATCTACGCAAATACAGGAAGTATTGGTGCAAAAATTACCAGGAACCGCGTTCATAATACCAGTGATGCAGTAAGCAGTAGTACTACAGCTGCATATGGTATTTACCAGAATGCTTCAGATGGTACGGCATCCAACCCGAATATAATTGCCAACAACTTTGTGTATGCCATCAACAGCACAGCTACGCAATATGGTATCTACAGTGCCGGTTCAGACACTACCAAAGTGTACCATAACTCGGTATTGCTGGATGGCCCGGCCACATCATCTGCTACTTACGATACAAGGGCATTTTACCAGACCACCGCTGCAACAGGCATAGAGGTAAAGAACAATATTTTTGTGGTAACGAGGCCGGGTATCGGTGAAAACCATGTAATATATTTTGCTACAGCTACCTCAACTTTTAGTTCTAACAATAATGACCTGTATATCACCAGCACTACGGGTAGTTTGAATGCAACAGCGTTTTTTAACAGTATACAGTATACAACGCTGGCCAGCTGGCAGGCTGCGCCGGGTAATCCCGATGCTAGTTCACAGGCTGTAGACCCGCTCTTTATCTCCAATACGGATCTGCATTTGCAGCCGGGAAGTCCATTGGATGATGACGGAGCGCCAACAAGTATTACAAACGATATAGATGGTGACACCAGAAATAATAGCACTCCTGATGTGGGTGCCGATGAAATGCCTCCTCCAACAGGGATCGATATCAAAGTTGACCAACTGGTATCTCCTGCTGTTACAATAGGATGCTATAACACCGAAAATCTAAGTGCATCAATTAAGAATAACAGCATCAATACAATTGATTTTACAACAAATCCGGTAACAGTAACTATCATTATCAGTGGTGCTTCTACCGGTAGTTACAGTACTGTAGTTAATACAGGAACCCTGGCATCGAATGCGCTGCTTACCGTACCAATGACAATACCGGGTGGCACGCATAATATGAGTGCGTCTGGTGTGCACCAGTTCCAGGTAACAGCTACCGTGGCAGGGGATGTAAATACAGGCAATAACACCATAACAACTGATAGAGAAAAGATCGATCTTTCTGCAGGAACGATCTACGTTACGCCGGGAAGCTTTTGCGTTACCACGGGCCAGGCTGTGTTAGACACGATAGGAGGGCTTAGGGGTCATAGTTCTTTTGTATGGCAGCAAAGCAATACTTCCGGTTCAGGTTTTACAGATATCACTGGCAGTAATAACATCACACCATTTACTGTGCCGGCTGCCAGTCAAACCAAATACTACAGGTTGGTGGCAGGTTGCGGTACCAATACCAATGCATCGGAAGAAGATACAACGGTTTACAATAATCCGCAGATCACTTCCACAGTTAATGGTTCAAATTGTGGTACGGGTACTGTTAACTTAAGCGCGGCTGGAACAGGGTCCGGTATTAAATGGTACGAGAGTGCTTCGGGCGGATTGCCGGTAGGAACAGGCAATAATTTTACGACACCTGTTATAAGCACCACCACTACTTATTATGCTGCTGCAACAAATGGCAGTAATAATATACATGTGGGGCCTGTTAATCCTAATTCACTCCTTTCACCAGGTACAACAACAGCAATCACTACTTATTATATCGAGGTAAATGTTACTCAGGCTGTAAACCTTGTGTCGATAGATGTATTCCCTGGCAGTGTCGGGCAAAATTCGAGCATTACTATTTCGCAGGGCACTACTACTACGGTATTGCATACGGTTAACTTTACATCTAATGTAGTGAGTAACGGTACCATCGCTCAAACGGTTCCTGTAAATTATACGTTCCAGCCAGGCACTTACAGATTAAGGCTTGTTACGGGTGAATATTACCGCAATTATAACGCTAGCACAGGTGGCGGTGCTGTATTTCCTTACAGCGTTCCCGGCTTTAGCATTACTACAGGTTCGAATGCAGCTACCAATGGTTACTATTTCCTTTATAACCTACAGCTGTCAAATGATTGTGAAAGCCCACGTGTAGCTGTTACTGCAACAATAGATAATGACCCGGGTTGTGTAATGCCGGTAACTTTATTAAGCTTTACCGGTAAAAAAGAAGGGTCAGTAAATATATTAGACTGGCAAACAGCAACAGAAACGAATAACGCAGGTTTTGCACTTGAACGCAGTGCCGACGGGTCAAGGTTCAGCAGCATTGCTATGATAGGCAGTAAGGCTGACAGGGGTAACAGCAATGTGCAGCTGGATTATACCTACACCGATGCACGTCCGCTGGCAGGTAACAATTACTATCGCCTGAAGCAAACCGATAACGACGGAAAAATAAATTATTCCGGTATCGTACTACTGAAAGGTGATAAGGTAAACAGCGTGTTTATTAGTAACCTGTACCCGAATCCTGCACGCACTGAAATAAACGTGATGCTGGAAGCACCTGCTGCGGGTAAAGTAACCCTGGTGATAACAGATATCAGTGGCAGGATACTAATTCACCGTAACGAACAACTGCAGGTCGGCAGTACAACAATATCGCTGAACGTTGCTGCACTCGCACAAGGCAGCTATATGCTGAAGGTGGTGGGCAGTACAGGGTATGATATACCGGCGATGAGATTCGTCAAACAGTAGTAATACTAAAAAAACGAAAGCCTGGTTCCGTCTTCATAACGGGCCAGGCTTTTTTAATTGTAGTAACCAGGAAAAGAAAAACACCTGCTCAAAATCACCTGTTCTTTTCGGCCCACAGCAAGAAAGCGGGCAGAAAAAACAGGTTTTATACGAGAAGGAATTCTTCGTAAAGATTACAAAACAACAGTGTACGAAGGAACAGTTTTTCAAAACCAAGCTCATCAAAACAATGTTTGCAGAATATTTCGAAAGCACCCGATGCGATTCCCTTTACCTGCAGTAACTACCACAAAAGCAAAACATTTTATTACTACATCAGGGGAGTAATACCCTTTTCGACATCCCTGGTTTTCACAATGAGCAGGTGCTAAAAAAACAACAGGCCAAATACCTTTAAACTGGTATTTTGTATTTGATTGCATTACCTGTTATTGGTTTATTAACCCTACCCGCTGATAGCAACCCGGAAGACGGCCCTCAATTCGCAAAAATGAAAAAGATAGTTGTAGTGCTTTTAGCTATACTGGTGATAAGTAACCTTACGCATAACAATACCCACAATAATATCTATATTTCAGCCTTTATCTTATGAAACATTGGTTATTCATTATTGGTACGCTATTTCTTACCCGGTCTTTCGCACAGGAACCCAGGCTCATGATCCCTGTAGGCCACCCCCAGGGTATCACCGGTGCAGCCTTTAGCCCCGATGGCAAACTCATCGCTTCAAAATCGTACAACGATAAGAACACAAAGATCTGGGATGTACGTACCGGTAAACTGTTATATAACCTTACCGGTAATATACTATTTCTCGATGATGATTCAACGATGGTAGTAACATTGGAGGGAGCTGACCATTCTATCATGAACAGGTATTCGGGCAGGGTCATCACCACCATACCTGCTGATTCATTCCCGAAAAACTTTAGCTGGATCAACATCCCCGGAACAAAAAACTTTGTTACATATGGCGAAAACAAATTAAAGGTCTGGGATAACAGGGCGCAACTTATGGCAGGGTTCACTTGTAAAGATTCTGTTGCCTCAGTTGCCGCTACAGGCAGTGACAGCCTGCTGCTGATTGAAACATCAGCATCAGCAAAAAACCTTTATGCGTATAATTTCCGTACAGGAAATAATCGCCAGCTGGTATCGCAGCAACAATTCTATATTTTACGTTCACCACGATTTTTAAGTGTATTGTATGATGACGGCAATTGTTCGCTATACAGCATGGCATCGTTGAAAAAGCTGCGATCCTTCCGCATCAGGAAGAATGACTTCGGCAGCGTTATTTCAGGAAGATTATCAGACAATGGCGAAAAGCTGTTGTTAACCTTCAATGATAATGGATTAAGGATGTATAGCACCATCAACAGTAAGATACTGGAGGATGCATCTTTCGAACGCAAGGTGTTGAATGTTGCATTTGTGAACAACGACAAACAATACATTACCTATGATGAATACACATGGGCCGACTTATTTAATACAGCCAACGGTAAACACGTGTATGCATTTGACAGCGATACAGCGGCGCTGATATTAAGAAACGTAGAACCGTTTATCGAACGCAGCCCCAACCTGGAACAGGTGATGATGGTGTTTGCCGATAATACAATAAGGTTGTGGGATATTGGTGTACTGCCCGAACAGGTGCAGACCTTTTCAGGTAAAACGGTTGGTATCGGAACAGCTGGCCGCTCAACAAAAACACCACATATAGCGGTAGGCAACCAGGCAGGCGAAATAAGGGTATATGATCTTAGTAATGGCAGAACCACGCTTGTACTGAATACGCAAACAGGAAGAGATATCACGGATATTTCATTCAGCCCCGATTCAAAAATGCTGATCGCTTCTGTAGATACCGTATGTAAAATATGGACCTTCCCGGAAGGCAAACCCGTTCAAACACTTTCACATAAATATTGGATATCTAAAACAGCGGTTTCGGAAGATGGTGCCTACGTTGTAACCTCGCAGGGTACGCTGGATGGCTCGGGCGAAATTCCTGTTACCGATACCGTGTTAACGATCTGGGACTGGAAACGTGGCACTATAGTCCAGGCTTTTCAAAATAAGCCGGAATATAAATGGCTGAACGCAACATTTACTTCGCAGGGTGGGCCACTGCTCTGCACCAATCCCGGGGACAGCACTGTGTTTTTACTCGACAGGAATAGCCGCCAGAAAACATGGATATATAAATCCAAAGAATGGCTCTTTACGTCCCAGTGGTTTGGACGGTACGATATGATCGTTGTGAAGACGTCTGCGTCTGTTGAAATCATCCGGGCATCTACAGGTGAGCTGGTACAACAATTTGCTTTTACCAACAATACCGGCACCGGGCATTTTCAACTAAGTAGCGATGGAAAAATCTTGATAACAGGTGACTCTGATGGAATGCTGCAGCTGTGGAGTGTTGCTTCGGGTAAACTGTTGAAAACCGTTAAGGCACATCAGTCAGGCATATTTCCCCAGCTGGTAAATGACAGTTTACTGGTAACACCCTCTGAAGATGGAACCATCCAGGCATGGCATTATCCTTCGCTTGATCCAGCATATCGTATTGTGCCAATGCACAAAGAGGAAAGTCTGGTAACTGAACCTTCAGGTTATTATTTCAGTACAAGGAATGCGGCAAAAGACCTGCATTATGTAACCAATGAATTAAAGATAATCACCTTTGAACAACTGGATGCTAAATACAACAGGCCCGATAAAGTGTTAGAGAAGATCAATCCTGCCGACACGGTTCTTATAAATAGTTATCGCAAAGCTTATGAGAAAAGACTGAAAAGGTTGCGGATGCCTGTACAGGCAAACCTAGCCAATGCCTCGGTGCCGGTAACCAATATACATAACAGCAGCTCTATTGCAATAGAACAAAAAACAAATACCCTCACACTTTCCATACAATCAAAAGATAGTGTAGAACAACTCAGCCGTTTCAATATCTGGGTGAATGAAGTACCGGTGTTTGGTGTAAACGGGATAAACGTCAGTACAGCTCATACCCACGAATTTGATACGGTTATCACCATTAGCCTGTCGCAAGGCATCAACAGTATAGAAACTTCGGTGGTTAATACGCAGGGTATCGAAAGCTATCGCCAGCCCCTGGTGGTGCGATATAAACCCTTAAAAGCTAACACAGGGAAACTACATTTTATCGGTATCGGCATCAACCACTTTAAACAACCCGGGCATGACCTGCGGTGGAGTGTGAACGACATTCAGCAACTGGCTGCAAAGCTGAAAGGGAAGTACCGGAATATTATCATCGATACCTTACTCGACGCCTCAGTTACAAAAGAAAACATTCTTGCATTAAAACGAAAGTTACTGCAGCTGGATGTAGATGATAAAGTGATCGTTTCGTATTCTGGTCATGGCCTGCTGAGTAAAGACCTGGATTATTTTCTCAGCACCTACAATATCAATTTTAATTACCCGCAGGATAACGGCCTTTCTTATGACGAACTGGAAAGTTTGCTGGATGGTATAAAACCAAGAAAGAAGCTGATGCTGATAGATGCTTGCCATAGTGGTGAAGTAGACAAAGAAGAAATAGAACGGATTGAAGCTTCAACGAGGGTCCTCGACAGCCTCGGTACAAACGGCGATTCAACCAATCGCAGCAGCATCACGATAAAGAAAAGTAAACTGGGCATGGCCAATAGTTTTGAGCTGATGCAAAGCCTGTTTGCCAATGTTAGCCGCGGCACCGGTGCAACGATCATTTCGGCAGCTGGTGGTATGCAGTATGCGCAGGAGAGAGGCGAACTGCAGGGTGGCGTATTTACGTACAGTATTATTGATGCCTTCAATAAGAACAAAACATTAACTGTATCGCAGTTAAAAAAGATAGTAGAAGAGAATGTTTTGCGGCTTACCAATGGATTACAAAAACCAACAAGCCGTAACGAAACAAACAATTATGATTGGGTGGTATGGTAATATTAACGGGATGCCTTCTAAGGTTCCTCCTTTGCAGGCAGCTGCCAAACTTTTCCAAAGTTTCGAGCTTTGGAAAAGTTGTTACACTCTACCCTTGTTGGTGTTTCATTCGCCGTTCGCCGTTGTTGCGTCTTGTGACCAACAACGGATTCACAGCGTGAATGACAAAAACGGTAGTGATCCCAGGCATCCCCTCAGAGTAAGAATAATTAAATAATTAAAACATCCGTTCCATAACGATTTGTTGGTGACAACATCAAGAAAGGCGGGGGTTCCTCCTTTGCAGGCCGCTGCCAAACTTTTCCAAAGTTTCGAACTTTGGAAAAGTTGTTACACCCCGTTAAGTAAACAACTAAACATAAGATCCCTCCTAAGGTCGGGATGACAAGCAGTGGTGTTACTATTGAACGAAGAATTAAAACATCAGCTAAAGTTCATTTACTATGCTGGCCGTGGTCCCAAATTCTTTGCCTGCAAAGAATCCCGCTGCGCTCTCAGCGTTCAACCTTCCCACATAAGAAAACCTCATTCTCCCTGCGTAAGACTCAACAAACAACACCACTACAATATTCTCTGCGGTTAACTTCTCTCGTTTTTTAAGCATCACAAACCTTGCGCCTTAGCGTCATAGCGGTTAGCCTTCTCCCAAATGCTTTGCCTGCAAAGAATCCCTTTGCTCCTTTGCGTTTAACCCTCTCGAATAAATAAACTCCACCCTTCCTGCATAAACTGCAACAATCAACAACACCAATATCCTTTGCGTGAAATCTCATCTTATTTCTCCCCCGCTTAGTTTAGATTTGCCTTTCATATTTAATCCAGATAATAATAATACCTCTCATATGGAATCGAACGACATCAGCAAATGCCCATTCATGAATGCGGCTGCAAAAGAGAACGTAGGTGGTGGTGGTACCAAAAACCGTGACTGGTGGCCCAACCAACTTAAACTGAATACACTCCGCCAGCATTCTTCGAAGTCCAACCCGATGGAACCCGACTTTAATTATGCAGAAGAATTTAAAACGCTTGACCTGGATGCAGTGAAGAAAGACCTGCATGCATTGATGACTGATTCGCAGGAATGGTGGCCAGCAGATTTTGGTCATTACGGGCCGTTCTTTGTTCGTATGTCCTGGCATGCCGCAGGCACCTATCGTGTATACGATGGTCGTGGTGGTGGCGGCAAAGGGCAGCAACGATTTGCCCCATTGAACAGCTGGCCGGATAATGTGAGCCTTGATAAAGCAAGGCGACTGGTATGGCCCATCAAACAGAAATATGGACGTAAACTTTCATGGTCCGACCTGTTGATCCTTGCGGGTAATGTTGCACTGGAATCAATGGGCTTTAAAACATTTGGTTTTGCAGGTGGACGTCCGGATACCTGGGAGCCGGAAGAAGATGTGTACTGGGGTGCAGAAAAAACCTGGCTGGGTAATGATGAACGCTACCAGAAAGGTAAGCCGGGCGTTGCAGCACATGGTGTATTAGTATCTGATGAAGATGCTACAGGTGTACAGCATAATGCAGAAAAACTGGAAGCTCCTTTAGGTGCTGCACATATGGGATTGATCTATGTAAATCCAGAAGGTCCTGATGGTACGCCTGATCCTGTTGCAGCTGCAAAAGATATTCGGGTAACCTTCGGTCGTATGGCCATGAATGACGAAGAGACTGTAGCGTTAATAGCAGGTGGTCACAGCTTTGGTAAAACACATGGCGCTGCATCGTCTGACAATGTAGGCAAAGAACCCGAAGCCGCTGATGTAGACATGCAGGGGTTCGGATGGCACAATAAATTCGGAACAGGAAAAGGTCCTGATACGATTACCAGCGGTATAGAAGTTACCTGGACTAAGACACCCACACAATGGAGCAATAATTTTTTTGAGAACCTCTTCAACTTTGAATGGGAACTAACAAAGAGCCCCGGTGGTGCACATCAATGGGTAGCCAAAGATGCAGATGAAATTATCCCGCATGCATTTGATAAGTCGAAGAAATTAAAACCAACCATGCTAACAACGGATCTTTCGTTGCGTATGGACCCGGCATATGAAAAGATATCACGTCGCTTCCTCGAGAACCCGGATGAGTTTGCTGATGCGTTTGCAAGAGCATGGTTCAAACTAACGCATCGTGATATGGGGCCTAAGAGCCGTTACCTTGGTAAAGATGTTCCGCAGGAAGACCTGGTATGGCAGGATCCCATTCCTGCTGTTGATCATGAATTGATCGACACGAATGATATAACAGGCCTGAAAGAAAAACTCCTGGCTTCAGGTCTGAGTATTTCCGAACTGGTGTCCACAGCCTGGGCTTCTGCTTCCACCTTCCGTGGTTCCGATTATCGTGGTGGTGCCAATGGTGCAAGAATTCGTTTGGCACCGATGAAAGACTGGAGGGTGAATAATCCTGCACAGTTGAGTAAGGTGCTGGATGTATTAACCACCATTCAAAAAGAATATAACGATAGTGCAAATGTTGGCAAGAAAGTATCGCTGGCAGATTTAATTGTACTCGGTGGATGTGCTGCCGTAGAGCAGGCAGCCCGTGATGCGGGACATGATATTGCTGTTCCGTTTACCCCTGGCCGCATGGATGCTTCGCAGGAACAGACAGATGTTGAATCGATCAATTATTTAGAGCCTCGTGCGGATGGCTTCCGCAACTATAGAAGAGTGAAGAGTGAGGTTTCAACAGAGGCCCTGCTGATAGATAAAGCACAGTTACTTACACTCACTGCTCCCGAACTAACGGTGTTGGTAGGAGGTATGCGTGCAATGAACACCAATTTTGATGGTTCGCAGCATGGTGTGTTCACCACAACCCCTGGCCAACTGACCAATGATTTTTTCGTGAACCTGCTTGATATGAATACGGCATGGAAAGCTGCACAGGAAGACAGGGAACTGTTCCAGGGGTATGACAGGAAAACAGGTAAGCCAACATGGACAGCTACAAGAGTTGATCTGGTATTCGGCTCCAATTCCGAATTAAGAGCCATTGCAGAAGTGTATGCCTGCAACGATGCAAAAGAAAAGTTTGTAAAAGATTTTGTAGCTGCCTGGGATAAGGTGATGAACCTTGACCGGTTTGATGTGGCTAAGTAATATTTATGATAGATTAATAAAAGGCAGCGAAGCAATTCGCTGCCTTTTATGTTGAAGGTATGCCTGCAAAGTACGAATCTATTTATGCCGTTGCGGCAAAGTATGCACAAAACTGCGAACAGAAGGAAACCTTTATGTTACGCAAATCCAAATAACCAAAGGCAAGCATGAGGCGATTAACAGGCTGATGAGGACAAAACAAATCCTCCTGATAGTAATTTGAACCGACTGCAATAAGAAATTGCTTAAATGGAATGACTAAAAGATTGTATTCATTTCCAATATTCTAATTCATCATCGTTCGCAATAAGCCTGTTGGTTTGATACTACGTAGATTGGATATCTCTAAATAAAAAGAATTACTTTCCGTCCAACAGGATTAATTAACTAAAACAGTCAACTTTTTTCAGGACGGGTCAGTGTTTGATGCTTTTGAAGCACTGGCAGTACGCATTAAGCCTGCAGACAATCTTTTGATCTTTTATGCAGGTCATGGTAACTGGGATGAAGTAAGGAAGCAGGGTTACTGGTATCCTTCAGATGCCTATGTGAAGAATAGGGCTTCATGGTTAAGTAATGCTGATTTAAAAGAATACATCAGCCTAATGCCTGGCAAACATACTTTGTTGATCACAGATGCCTGCTTTGCTGGCAGCATTCTCAAAACAAGATCATTGAATGCGGACGCACCTACTGCTATAAAACAATTGTTTGAATTACCTAGCCGTAAAGCAATGACGAGTGGTGCATTGAAGGAGGTACCGGACAAAAGTGTATTTATTGAATACCTTGTAAAACGATTGAAGCAAAACCCAGAAAAATACATGTCGGCTGAACAGTTGTTTTCAAGCTTCAGAACAGCAGTGATCAATAATAGTGCAAACGGTCAGGTACCGCAGTTCGGCGAGATAAAAGAAGCAGGAGATGAAGGTGGCGATTTTATTTTTATGAAGCGGTGATGAAACCTAAGTGAGTAAGAAGGATTTAAAACCTTTCTTCCTAGCGGATGTTGCAATTGCAGCTAAAGTAGAAGGTGTTGCTGTTTGTAGATGCATTTTAAAACTGCCGCTCCACTTTCATTTTGTTCCTGATCAAGGGTAATGGCTTGAATACGAGCGTGAGAATGGCCTAAAAAGAAAAAACTCACCAGAAACACCCCATTTTACCGGGTGAGTTCGTGGTGAGTTTGAATTCATCTGCCTGCATTTGGAAACTCTCCGGCTAAAACGCTTGCTACTGCTGCGTTTTGCGTTTAAAAATGCTATCAACCAGCGGAGAGCGAGGGATTCGAACCCCCGGACCTGTTACAGTCAACAGTTTTCAAGACTGCCGCAATCGACCACTCTGCCAGCTCTCCGGGTGCAAAATAATGGGTTGCGTTCTTATATTCCAAAAAATAAATAATACACCGGTTTTGCTTCCTAAATCTGAACCTTCAAAGCCTCATGTAATAGATCCCGGAGGATTCTCCATTCCCTTATTTTATCGGCGCATCTTCTGCACCGTATTTGTAATAAAATAAGAATGAAGTTGTTGATAATAGAAGATGAAACCGGTATGAGAGAAAATATACATCAATCTCTTGTCAGGGAAAAATATGTGGTTGAAACAGCCACCGACTATCATAGTGCCCGGGAAAAATTGGGAGTTTATGAGTACGATTGCATCCTGTTAGACATAGGCTTGCCCGGAGGTTCTGGTCTTGAGCTATTAAAGGAATTAAAAAAAGAGCGACGTAAAGAAGCTGTTTTGATCGTTTCTGCCAAAGATTCTCTCGAGGACAAGGTAGATGGACTAAACCTTGGTGCGGATGATTATTTGCCAAAGCCATTTCATTTTGCAGAACTACATGCCCGGATTAAATCACTGCTTCGCAGGAAATCGCTGGGTGGGAATGATATGATCACTATTGGCAATATCATCATCAATACCGAACATCGTACAATTCACGTTGCCGGTAAAGAGGTGGCATTCAATCGAAAGGAATTTGATATTATTCTCTACATGGGCATGAATAAGAACAGGCTGGTGAATAAAACCGCACTGGCAGAACATGTTTGGGGCGATAGCATTGATGAAGCCAACAGTTTTGATTTTATCTATTCACAGATAAAGAACCTTAGAAGGAAGCTTAAAGATTATGATACAGGAGTCGAAATAAAAGCAGTGTATGGCATCGGGTATAAATTATCAGATTCATGAAACTGCTTAACTATACCACTTCTTATTTTGCAGTGATACTGCTACTCATCATCTCATTATGGGCCGTGGTCTACTACTATACAATGCTTGATGAGATATATGACAGCATTGATGACGGACTTGATAACCAAAAACAACTCATCATTCGAAATGCTTCAAAAGACACTTCCTTATTGAATAAGCCCGATTTTGGAGAAGGAGGTTATCGCATTCATCCCATCACGCAGCAAAATGCGGTATCATATTCCGACAGCTATACAGATACACTCATGTACATGGAAAATGAAAATGAGTTCGAACCTGTTCGATTATTAAAAACTGTATTTACCTCGAATGGTGTTTACTACTCTTTGGAAGTAGCCACCTCAATGGTAGAAGAAGATGACCTGGTTAATGCATTACTATATGCATTGATATGGCTGTATCTTGGCATTGTAGCTCCTGTTATTTTATTAAATAATGTTTTATTGCGTAAAGTATGGAAGCCGTTTTATCGCTTGCTTGATCAACTAAAACGTTTCCGGTTAGATAAACCGCAACCTGTGGCAACACATCCCAGTAAAGTTGAGGAATTTCGGCTGTTGAATGATACCGTACAACGAATGGTTCAGAACAACCTGGATGTTTATACAAGCCAGAAACATTTTACCGAGAATGCTGCACACGAACTACAGACTCCTCTTGCAATTGCCATCAATAAACTAGAACACCTTGCAGAGGGCAATCATTTTTCTGCAGAACAACTCAGTTTGTTGTCTTCAGCCATGGATCACTTGCAAAGATTAACTAGATTAAATCGTTCGCTTTTACTGTTATCAAAGATCGAGAATCACCAATATCATGATGTCAAAAGCATCAACCTCGAGGCTGTTGTCTCAGCTGTAATTAGTGACCTGGAAGACCAGGTGATTTATCATCAATTAAACATTGAAAAATATTTATCTGACTGCATTGTTAATATGAATAAAGACCTGGCAAGGATACTTATAACAAATATTATCAGGAATGCCATCACCCATACAAAAAAAGGCGGGCGAATTCATATAGAACTCACAGGAGATGCATTCATGGTAAAGAATAGCGGAACAGTAGCCCTCGATAATACAATCATGTTCTCGAGATTTGGCCGGCAATCCAACTCACGGCAGTCAACCGGCCTTGGTTTATCTATTGTGAAAGCTATAACAAATCTCTACGAATTCACCATATCCTATCACTTTGATCGAGAACACGTTTTTATTGTTCGGTTTAAATGATCATTCCCAATTCTTTCCTGATTTGCTTATGAGCTTTGTATTCTAAATAAATGAATATGAAAGCAACAATAACAGGTTTATGCCTTGCCGCTTTTGGTTTAGTATTCTCAGGTTGTGGTCACGGCATCGCTGAGAACAAACTTCCATCTGTAGTGGTTAATGCAGTAAAAGGCAAATACAATGCTTCCAACATTGATTGGGAGAAAAAAAATAATGGCTACGAAGCTGAGTTTTTACAGGGACAATCAGAAGTAACAGTGCTCGTAAATAACGCAGGTAATCTCCTGATGCAGAAAAGTGATGTAGATACAACAGCAATACCGGCAACGATTATACGGGCAATAAACACAACTTACGCAGGTTATACTATGGAAGATATTGAGAAACTGGAGAAAGATAATATTGCTTATTACCAGTTTGAACTGGAAAAGAAGGGTAGCAAAGATATCAAAGTAGTATACAAACAGGATGGTAATCCTGCAGCAGGAGTGAGTTATTGGGATTAATGAACATTAAACTAAACACTATGAAATACCTATTGATAATAATAATTATTGCAATTGCCAGTGCAGGTTATATATACCGCGATAATTTGAAAACAGGATTGCTGGGTGCAGCATCAACTAAGCAGGACAATAAAAAGGAAAAGAAAAATAAGAAAGACCAAAGCAAAGGTGTTGCTTCTCCTGAAATACAGGTGAATGATCAATGGAATTTACCCGGGCGTTTAAAGGAAATATCAGGAGTGCACTATCTTGATGCAGAACGTTTCGCATGTGTGCAGGATGAGGAAGGTGTCATTTTTATTTATAATGTAAAGAAGGGTAGTATTGAGCAGGAAATTGCATTTAGCGGTGCCGGTGATTACGAAGGGCTGGCCGTTTCTGCAAACGATGCATACGTGGTACAGAGTGATGGTGTTTTGTACGAGATAAAAAACTGGCGTAGTAATGCAACAGTAAAACAATATAAGACAGCATTAACTGCAGAGCATAACGTAGAAGGATTGTTTTATGATCAGCAGCACAATCGTTTATTGTTGGCCATCAAGAATGACGAACCCGGCAATAAAGATTACAAAGGTGTATATGCATTTGACTTGTCTACAAAAAGTTTTAACAGTGATCCGGTTTACAAATTAAATGTTATGCCGAAGGGTACAGGCAAAAAGAATAAATCAATTAAACCTTCAGCCATAGCCAGGCATCCACTTACAAATGAATTGTATTTGCTGGATGGTCCTGCTGCAAGGTTAATTAGGATTGATGAGACAGGTAATGTAAAACAAACTTATCATTTAGGAAACCAGTTTGAGCAACCAGAAGGACTAACATTTAGTGCGAATGGTGAATTGTTTATCTCAAATGAAGGTGTGAAGAAGCCAGGCAATATTGTTCACGTAGCAATAAAATAATATTCTAATCAGGTTTAGTACTGAAATGCATCAGGGTGCCACCACCGGCACGTTTTTGCTTTCTGCAATCGCTTTCCACTTTAACTCCAAAAAAAATCTCATCCTCGCTATACGATGAAATCTTTCCAGGTTCGGCCTGTCACTGAAAGGTTGCTTGGTATGGTAAATTGTTTCACCATTTTCCAATACCGATACAACACCATCCTGCCAGTTACTGGTAGTGGTGATCTTTTGAACTTCTCCAGTAGTATTATTTAGCCACGCCGTTTCAGCGATCCAGGAAACGCCATCACATCTAAAATAAAACAGGGCCTGGTGGATACCTGTTCTTTTCATCGCATAATTATTAAGTAAAAAGAGAATAGAAGACAATAGCAATACAACTATCAGTACTAGCATAACTGGTGGTTTTTCAAAAAAGGATACATCTCTAACGTAGCGTTTGGAAACTGAATTGTGCAGCGGCCTCATTAAAATTGCCTGTAATAGCTTAATTATTCCACATACACCTGATTGATAACTGGATACATGGTGAATTGGCTGGTCATAATAAAAACAAAAGACCTTCTTTACCTTTTTTAGTTTATCTTGTAAGTGAATCGTTTGCTTTCTTCTTCCCTGACGAGCTGGTTGAATAGTGAATCATTATTCAACTCAAGTTTTGTCACAATGTTATTTGTTATCCTGTTTTTTGTAGGCCATTGGTATCTTTCTTTGTTTTCTCAAACATTTTTTCAGCATAGATATGCAGCTCATAGAACTTTTACCATGAGTAAGGGATGGGAAAAGTTCTTCTTTGTATTTTCATACATAACACAGGGTTCGTCGTATATGAGTCCAAGAGTCTATGGTATTTTACACCGTATGCACCATGCTTATACTGATACAGAAAAGGATCCACATTCACCCACTTTCGATGATAATATGTTCAGCATGATGTGGCGAACAAGAAATGGTTATTCAGCCATACTCAACAACCGATATCCTGTTGAAGAACGCTTTACAAAGAATTTACCGGAATGGAATTGGTTCGACACCTGGGGTAATAACTTTATCTCACGTATCTTATGGATTGGGATATATGTCTGGCTTTACCTTGCTTTTGCACCCAGTGCCTGGTGGCTATTGTTAGTGCCGATTCATATTTTAATGGGCCCGATACATGGTACCATCGTTAATTGGTTTGCACATAAGTATGGACATAAGAACTTTGAGACCGATAACACTTCTACGAATTTATTTAAAGTGGACCTCCTGATGCTTGGTGAGGGATATCATAACAATCATCACACACACCCTGCCAGCAGCAATTTTGCAGCAAAAAAAGGAGAGTTCGATCCCTGTTATCCTGTAATAAAATTCTTTGATAGCTGTGGAATTATCAGGATCAACAAGTATGTAGCAGAGCCTTTGGGTTAAAGATTAACGATATGGGCACACCTATTACCATATCTTTACCAAAAGTGATCAACCTCTAAGTTGATAATCGTTTATAACGATCATTCCTTCTTCTCCCGGCTTTGTTTCACTAAATCTTATCACGTTATCTTAAATGAACAATGAACATTTATTTGTCTAATATCAGTTTTCATACAACAGAAGAAACCCTTATAGAAATGTTTTCCGGGTTCGGAGAAGTCACAACCGCCAGGATCGTCAAAGATGAACAGACCGGTAAAATACGATTTGGTTTTGTTGAGATGCCATCGGCTGCTGCAGCTTTTGAAGCGATAAAGAAACTTGATGGAAAAGAAATACAAGGACGCTCATTAAGAGTTTCACAGGCAAGATAATTTTCAGTTTACCCTGCAGTATACATTTTTAAGAATGGTTACTTGTAATCATTCTATCCATTAGCCTGGAAAAACATGGTATTGCCTAAAACCCCGAAGTTTGTATAGTCAATGAGAAGTTCGAGTATAACAAATCTATTTAGTTGTATTGCGATCCTGCTGTACGCTTGTACTGAAAAACCACAACGTAGTATGCCAGTATCTTCCAAAGCTGATCATGCTCCAACACTAATTGAGTTCAGCGGATATACCTGGAAAGTTACCAATGCTACAAGACCTGCAGCACCAGGACCAAATTTCTGGAGCAATACAAATGTTTTTGTGGATAGCGAAGGACGATTACATCTCAGGCTCACAAAAAATGAGTTGACAGGCCTATGGTCCTGTGCTGAAGTTGTTTCTCAACAATCATTCGGAACCGGTACTTACGAGTTCTTTGTTGAAGGCGCTATTGATAGACTTGACAGGAATGCAGTATTCGGAATATTTCAATATTCAGGTGTAGATATGCATGATGAAATTGACATTGAGTATTCAAAATGGGGTAATAAAAAAGGCACCAACCTCACCTATACCGTTTGGCCAAAAAAAGGTATGAGTGCTAAGTATTGGTCTTCAAAAAATACCGTGAGCCTTGAGGGAACATACACTACGCAAAGAATGATTCGCACAGATTCTGATGTAATTTTTCAATCTTTACATGGATTTCGCACTGATGCTGCTTACGCTTTCCATACATCACGTTGTAGCCGGAAAAGCATCATTAGCAGTGAAGCTATGCCGCTGTATCTGAATCTTTGGTTGTTCAAGGGCCAGCCACCGATTGATGGGGAAGATATTGAGATCATTATTCATAAGTTTAGTTTTGCTCCGGGTAACTGACTACTTTACATCAAATCATTAATCAAATACAGTAATTTTCCTACGCTTGAAACCGTTATTCATGCTTTTCGGTAATCAACCATTCCAATGGGTCATACTCAGGATATTGAGTGTTGTCTTTGCCTGCACATTTTTATATTCATGCCGTGGTATAAAAACATTACCGGCTAATTACACTGAACAACCGGAAGGCGTACGTCCACATATGCTGGCAATATTCTTCGATGGTACAAGAGACAGACAATATAAGAATCCAGGCAAACGAACACATGTTCAGAACACTTATTTACTGGCAGATAAAAACATCCGCAGTTTGTATGTAGAGGGTGTAGGTGCAGGAAATCGGTTAAGAGATGCACTAAATGCTACCTCAACCAACCAAAGGATCATGAGGGCTTATCGGTTTCTTGCCGAATACTATCAGCCGGGGGATTCTATTTGCCTGTTTGGTTTCAGTCGTGGTGCAAATCAATGCAGGATACTCTCCAGCTTTATATACACAATAGGAGTTATAGATCTTGGAAAGATCAACGATGAAAAGGGTAAGCAACAATTAATACTTGATCTGTATGACCAGTATGTTGATACGATCAATGCATCTGCACGAAAATATAAACTGGCTCAGTTTATTAACCGGTGGAATACCAAGAATCCTTCTCAAGCAGTAACCTTCGATACTACAGGTAAAACAATGATTGAAGTAATGGGGCTGTGGGATACAGTGGAGGCTTTGGATATAGGTGACATGAAAGAGACAACTACACCAGTTCCGCAACATCTGAACCAACTTTACAATGTAAAGAAACTTTATCATGCAGTGTCATTGGACGATAACCGTGCTTTTAATTATACACCAATACTAACCACGCATAAAGATGTGTTGTTGCATGAGGAACAGGATATCAATACTATTGTTGAAGAAGTTTGGTTCAATGGAAGTCATAAAGATGTGGGTGGCGGTCATAAGAAACACGGTGAGTTGAGAGGCATATCACTTAAATGGATGCTGTCTCGTTTAAGGCCTTACAATATTTTCAGGGATACGACTCCTGTGATCAATACTTATGGTAAAGCAAATGACATGCGACGCAATACGCTTATGCGAAAAACCTCACCTGGTGATACCATAAGAGGTATTAACAAATACTGGCATGCCATGAATCCATCATGGAATAAGCATCGTATTAAAGTACATCAATCAGTGATCGATCGATTGGCTGCAGGAGTGGTGCAAGATTTTAAGACAGCTAATGGCCGGACCGACTGGTACGATTGGTTTCCTTTCAGTGAATGTTTTGTTGCCGAAGGAAAGAAGAGAATATTCAGGAAAGATTGTAATTGTATTGAACTGGTATTTGATTAACGATCAAATAAACATAGTTAGTCTTTGAGGTCTTTATCCCCAAACTCTTCTGAAATGCGGGTCATGATGGTGGTGGCAGTAAATCCATGCATCACTACAGAAAGCAGCACCACGAAAGAACACATAGCCCACAGTTCAGGTGCTTTATTAAAATTGAACTGGCTAAGGGCAAAAGCGAGGTAAAAAAAACTTCCCATACCACGGATACCAAAAAAGCTGATGGCTTTTTTCTCACGATGATGTAAGCCCACTCTTGATAAAGATATCCATGCTGCAGCAGGCCTTACTGCAAGCAGGAACAATAAAGACACGATAGCCATGGGCCACGTGAGTGCATCAAGAATTCCATTTACGAGGCTTCCGCCAAATAATATCAATACAATACATACAAGCAATCGTTCTATCTGGTCAGTAAAATCGTGGAGTTGTTTTACATACTTATGTTGCATCTCGTAATTACGTAAAGTGATGGCAGCAACAAAAACAGCAATAAAACCGTAGCCATGCAGCATCTCTGTAAATCCATAAACCAGCAGGGTAGCTGAGATGGCTACGAAACCATCTTTTACCTGTATTGCTTTATTACTGTCTGGTAATGTAAATACAAAATAAGCCAGGACTCTGCCCATAATAAATCCAAGTGCAATACCTGCTATGGTGCGATAAATAAAATCTCTCCAGAACCATTCATTCAGGTTAGAAAAGTCAGTTCCGCCCAAAGCTAATATAAGGGCAAGCCACGTAAAAGGGAAGGCTGTTCCATCATTCATCCCGGCTTCTGCGGTAAGTGAAAATTTCACATCGTCCTGCTTATCTTCCATCGGCGGACCTACCTGTACATCTGAAGCGAGAACAGGATCGGTTGGTGCAAGAACAGCACCCAATAATATGGCTGTTGGCAGATCGAGTCCAATAAAATACACACCCAATACTGTAACAATACCAATGCTTACAATCATAGTAATACTCACCAGTCTAAATGGTACCCGCCAGTTACTTAATGAAAACCGCTGGTCAATCTTTAAACCGGTACCCATCAAAGAAACGATCACCACCAGTTCTGTAAGATGAAGGGTAATTGAGTTATTGGCAATGGGGTCTGGTTTGGGTAATACATCACCGAAAGCAAGGTAAAGTGCAGCCCCAAACAATACATAAAAAACAGAATAAGATACCCTGGTAATACGTGAAATAGAAGGCATCCATGCCATTAACAATGCAGCAAGACCAACAATGGTAATAATAACTAAATAAGACAATAAACGATTTTAAGCATTGGCTGCAAGAATAGTGCCCGTAGCAGCATTGATTGCTTAGATGATGAAAGCTTTACACGTCGGCCTGGAATTCTGATTTTCTAAAGTTTGGAATTTTGAAAAGTTATAAAACAATTAGCGAGGCTTACGCAATTTCTTCTTCATCTCTAAATAATCAAGGAAGTAGATAATACGGATTGATAGATTATTATTCTGGGGAGCTTCCAATGTTCTGCCAAAGTTCTTAAAATAACTATCACCACTGGTAGTGCCAAATGGTAGTGATTCAAACATGCTGGTATTGTTTTTATACATCAGGTTAATAAAACTACCTGGTGCGAATTGCCAGTTGAACTGAGATTCTACAATAAAGTCATTATAATTTGGCGCCTGTGCATTTTTAAATGTAGAATTAGCCTGGAGGTCTCCATTTGGCAATAAAGTATACAGTTCTTTCATGTTCACCCTGCTCCAGTAATGGCGAATACGGGTAGTAAAAACCATCATGGGGTTAAAACTATACTTCAGGAATAGTGAGTTCTCAATTGTTGCCAAATCTCTCTTAGAAAAAATAATATCACCATTGGTTTGGTCGATCGTAGCAAAACCTACGTTGTTTGTTTGAGGCTCGAATCTCAAGGTATGTGAAAGTGACAGCTTCTGGTTAAAACGGTAATTATGTTGTAAGAAGAGTGTATATCGTTTCGATTTAAACATAGTTCTGTCAACATATAGAAACTCTGCATAACCACTATATTTCTTTGCGCTATTGCTCTCCAGCCAGAAATTAGTAAACCAGTCTCCCCAGCCATTGAAAACTCTTCCCGGAATACGTGGTTCATAAAAGTTTTTTGTGCGAGGTTCGTAGCCAATACCAAATCCGGGATACCACAAGTTCTTTAGTTGGCCGTTTACATTCATATTGATGTTGGCATTCTGGTAGGTCAGTGGCTTGAACATCTGCGAATAAAAAACGTTCAGGTTAATATTAATTCTATTGTACCAGCTTGTTGGTTTTAACCAATTGTATCCTGCCCACAGTGAATGATTGAAATAATTATTATTGGTGAAGTATCCAAGGTCATTACTGTTGAATTTTTCATCTGCCAGTTCCTGGTAATAATTAAACCTGAACCTGCCACTGGCTTTTCCAAAATATGCAGTATGGCTGTAACCCGTAAGCGATTTACCACCAGGCAAAACACTTGTCAGGTTACTCACTGCTGCCTTTCCACCAATGTTCCAGGTGTTCTTTTTATCATAAAAATCAAAAAGCCCGGCAGTAACAGTAGCATCATAATCATTACCACTACGTAGGACGCTGGTATTTACAAAGCTGACGCTGGAGTTATACTTCAGTGTTTGATCAAGCACTATGATATTATAATTGGTAAGTGGACTGGTTTCTACTTTTCTTTCGTTACCCTTATCGTCAGCAATAATCGCATGCTGCGAATTAGAAACAGCGTTAAAGATTCCAATACCCAATCCACCTTTTAAACGACCCGATATTTTGGTTGCATTGATGAGTTTGGTTTCTGAAGGATTTTTTACAACATGTTCATTGGCTGCAAGCTGGTGATACGGCCTTCCGAAATGTAACGGCGATCCACCTACACGACGTGAATAGAAAAAACTTCCTTTATTAAACAGTTCCAATCCTTCAGTAAAGAACGGCCTGTTCTCATTGTATCGTACTTCAAAAGGAGAAAGGTTCAATACACGATTATCACTTTGCACCTGGCCAAAGTCAGGTATCAACGTCATGTCCAGCGTCATGGCCTGGTTGATGCCGTATTTCAGATCCATTCCACCATTTACTGAAGATGTCCAGTTACTCAATCCCGGTACGTTTGCAGGATAATGATTCACATAATAAGAGAGATACGGAGAGAATTGTAATCTTAATGGCGGTTTGATGTTTTCCAAACCTGTCCAGAAACCTTCCTGTGTAAGAAAGCCATTAACGTTAGGGTCGATTGGGTTCCATGCAACCTGTTGGCTTGTTTTCTGCCTGCGGCGAGTAATATTCAAGCCCCAATCCTGGATGTTTGCTTTACTAAAACGGATGGCAGAGAATGGAAGAAAGATCTCGAAACTCCATCCATCGTTATGTATTTGGGCAGCACTTTTCCAAACTGCGTTCCACGAAAAGTCTTCTCCATTATTACTCATCTTGGCATCCATCTGCTCTCCACGAGGCGTCACAAAATATTCGAAGCCATTGAGCTTGTCTTTATAGGTGTCGAATATAAAACCAACGAAATCATTATTGCCAAATCCATCACGACCATTTACCTCTGCCGCAATACTGTCTTTTGTTCTTTCATGACAATATCCGCCAAGGAAGATACCCTCATCATTATACAGCATATAAACTTCAGTACGTAGTTCATGATCTTCCACCCTGAAAGGAGTTGGACGAAACTCTGTATATCCAAGTGCAGCAGGTGCAGTTTTCCACGCAGAATCGTTAAGTAAACCATCAATTTTAATAACAGCGTCCGTTCTTTTTGCCTGTAAAGTTTTAGGTGTTGCTGGAGTTTGAGCATAAGCACCGAGACTGAAGAATAATATAAGCAGTGAGCAAATGGCTCTCATGTAAGGTTTTTTGGTTGTGCGGATAAATGTTGAGCTAAGTAACGTTGCTTGGGAAAATAGGTTACTACCGTTAATAAAAATTAACATACCTCATAGGTTAAAGCAGGTGTATCAAAACTCTATCTGGTTAGAATGTCATATGAGAAATTGAATCGGCTTTAGACCCTAAGGTTTAGCAATCCCTATAGGTCTTCCTTTGTATAATTATCGTAATTTGCAACTCTCTATGAAAAACTCCGCTTATTCCAACCGAATGGTCGTACTGGCAGAAGACGACGAAGATGACCAGGAGTTTATCCGTGATGCCATTAAAAAGATCAATCCCACACAAGAATTGCATGTTGCCAATAATGGCAAAGAACTGCTTGACTATGTACATGAGCTGAAAGATAACCAGGTACCCTGTTTGTTTGTGATCGACCTGAATATGCCAGTAATGGACGGCTGGCAAACGCTTGATGAGCTGAATCGCTTACCAAAGTTTAGTGGAGTTCCGAAAGTTATCTTTACTACCTCCGACATGGAACAAGACAAGAAAAAAGCACTTAAAAACGGTGCTACCCTTTACCTTACCAAACCCAGTAACATGACTGACGTTGTTAAATCCGTTGGTAAAATTCTTGGCTATTGCCAATAAACCCTGTATTGCCTTATATTGCATGGTCTTCGCTTAATCTACATACTCCCAACTGACTTTATCATTTTGATTAAATGAACAGCATGACTGTCAGGAATATTGTATTTGTAGATGATGATCATGAAGACAGTGAGTTCTTCAGCACGGCACTGCGGCAACTTGATCCGGAGATAAACGTATCGGTTGCCTTTAACGCAGATGAGATGTATCAATGTCTGGATAATCAGGTACCAGACCTGCTCTTTCTCGATTCTTTTCTGCAGGAGCAATCCGGTCATGATTATATCGAGGCTATCAGGAAAAGACCGGGTTGTCAGCATCTCGCAGTGGTAATGTATACTGGCGCTGCAGCAATCAACCTGGTTAGCACAGCTTTTAACGCTGGTGCAAATGCCTACCTGGTAAAGCCACACAGTCTCCCGGAAATAAAAAAAATGATGGTTACATTATTACAGCTACTCCAGGCCGGACAATTGTCAACATTGAAAGGAAATGTATTATCTGGATGGAAAATTTCATGATTCAAATACCACTAAATCATTTTAACGCTTGGACTTACATCAGATTCTTCAAAAAGCACAGGAAATAGCACATGGTGTAGTTGCAAGAGAAGCACCAGTAGCAGACGAAAAGGCACAATGGGTAAAGAAAACAATGGCATCATTGCAACAGGAAGGATTGATGGCTTTGGTAGTGCCAAAAGAATGTGGTGGTTATGGTCATGGATTGTATGCCCTGGCGAGAGTATGTGAAGAATTGGGGAAAGCTTATTCATCAGCCGGATTATGTTATGGCATGCATTGCGTAGGCACAGCTGTAATTGCCGCAAAAGCTACGGATTGGCAGAAAGAAAACTACCTGGTACCGATTGCTCAGGGTAAACACATCACTACGCTGGCATTGAGCGAACCTGGGACAGGAGCTCATTTCTATATTCCTCAAACATCTTTATCGCCTATCTCAACTGATGAACTCCTGGTTAATGGAGCAAAAACTTTTGTAACCAATGGTGGACATGCCGATTCCTATGTTGTATCGACTGTTGCTGCCAGTGAAGAAGCAAGTCCTGACCAATTCTCGTGCATATTGGTGAACCAAGGCAGTGAAGGATTGAAATGGGGAAAAGAGTGGAATGGACTTGGTATGCGTGGCAATTCTTCTAAAGCTGCAGAACTAAACAATGTTCGTATATCAACAGACCATGTGTTAGGAAAGAAAGGTGACCAGTTATGGTATGTGTTTAATGTGGTGGCCCCTTATTTCCTTATGGCGATGAGTGGAACCTACCTTGGTATTGCAGAACGAGCTTTACAGGAAGCAAAGAACGCCCTGGCTTCACGCACTTATTCTCATAATGGAATATCACTAGCCAATGTTTCGCTATTACAACATCGCCTTGGCTCTTTATGGGCCCGTGTTGAACAAACAAGACAACTGATCTATTCCGCAGCACGAGCCGGCGATAGTAATGATCCAGCATCTGTAATATCTATTATGGCAGCAAAAGCTGAAGTGGCTTCATGTGCTGTTACAACCGTTAATGAAGCAATGACTTTGGCCGGAGGTATCGGCTACCAGCAACACGGTGTGCTTGGAATGCTGATGCGTGATGCCAGGGCAGCACATGTGATGTCGCCTACTACAGACATCCTTTATACCTGGATTGGAAGGGCTTTATTAGATCAACCACTTTTATCAGATTAAATCAGCAGAAGTGAAGCACCTCGTAGCTTATTCAGTAATGGATGATGAAACATCTTTTCTGGCTGAAATAAGAAAACATTACAACACAGTTGAAGTGCCCGAGAAGCAAATAGGGCAGGATATTAATGTTTTGACTTCAGCTGAGGTGTTCCTACTTGGCTCAGCCAATAATTCTCCTGTTAAAGAAGTGCAGAGAATTTACGCTGCCGATAAACATATTTCCATCATCATTTTTTCCACGCCTGCTAAATTGCAGCAGGTAAAACAATCTTTACAGTTCGCTCCTTTCATTGGAAAAAATGCAATAGTTGTTGCGGTAAATGCAGCAATAAATATTATTGAAATATGTGATGCCGCTATCAACAGAACAAGGCAGAAAAGAAGTTTTGCGAAAATGAACTTGCAGCAGAGTATCCAGGTGGCTCCTGAAAAAGTTCGACCCAGCCAAATGGGTAGCTTTCTGGAATATGCACCCATTGCTGCGATACTTATTTCAGCCCATGGAAAAGTAGCAAATTATAACAAGGCAGCCAGGAAAATATTTCAGGCCGAACAACTCGAAGAATCAAACTTGTTTCAACTAATGGCTGATAGCACCGCTGAAACACTTCGGAAATTCCTGCAAACTAATAATACTGCTGAGGCAACCATTGACCTGCAACTGCAGCGTAGAATACTTGAGGTGAGTTCATCAAAAGTATTTACCGAAGAAGGTGATGAATATATTTTATTGTTGCTGAATGACGTAACAGATCAAAGGCAGGAAACGCAAAGAATCCATTCTATCCTGGAGGCATTACCCCAGATGGCATTTACATCAAATGCAGATGGTGTGGTATTTTATTATAACCGTGGATGGTATCATTATACAGGTCAAAACAAGACTGAAGCATTAGGCTGGGGCTGGAGTATTGTTGTACATCCTGACGATGTTGTTAAACTAACAGAGTTATGGAAGCTATCGTTAGACAGGGGAGTTCCATTACAGCACGCCGTTCGCTATAAACACAATAGCGGTGAATATCGCTGGCATTTAACCAGAGCAACGCATGTACGTAATGTAGCAGGTGAGATCGTAATGTGGGTGGGTACCTGTACTGATATTCATGACCAGGTGTTACTTACAGAAGAGCTGGAACGTAAAGTGAAAGAACGAACCATTACATTAGAGGCAGCAAATGCTGAACTGGAACAGTTTGCACATGTTTCCAGCCATGACCTGCAGGAACCATTACGCAAGATCCGTACATTTTCAGAATTGCTGAAGGATAACGCTTATCATCTGTTAGATGATAGCTCAAGGAGATATCTGGATAAGATAAATACTACTGCTGAGCGAATGAGCAATTCTTTAAAAGCATTGCTGAACTATACCAGCATGCAACGCCGGGAAAAATTCATCATGGTAGATCTGGATGATGTAGTGAAACATGTTTTGGTAGACCTGGAATTACTTATTCAACAAAAAAATGCAACAATCATTAAAGATCAACTTCCCGTTATCAATGCAGCACCGGTACAAATGCAGCAGCTGTTTTACAACCTGATTAATAATGCGCTTAAATTTTCTAAACCAGAAGTTCCTCCGGTAGTTACTATTACGAGCAACAACTTTGAAGGCTCAGCGTTAGTTCAAAAATTTCCACAGCTTGATCATAGTACTACTTATTGTGAAATTATTATTCGTGATAATGGAATCGGTTTCCATCAACAATATGCAGAGAAAATTTTCAGCATCTTTCAGCGACTGCATAAAAAAACAGAATATGAAGGCACAGGTATAGGTCTGTCTTTAGTAAAACGGGTGGTTCATAATCATAAAGGTGAAGTGTATGCATTTTCCGGGGAAGACGAGGGTGCAGCATTTCATATATTGCTACCTGTGGATTTGTAAAAAAGCATCGCAGATCCATATTTTAGTACATCCCGGAAGTTTTGTGGAAGGATTCTTATCTTTCACCTTTACAATTCCTATGAGATCAGCTTTCCTGCTTTGTGCTCTTTTCCTGAATATTTCACTGGCAACATCTGCACAGGAGATTTTTACTGATACTTTCATTCGTAAGGATGGTATTCACATTGTGCCCTCATTTGCTTCCTGGCAAACAGGTAGTTTATTCACACTTAAGAAATCCAAAAGCAAAACTGTCAACAGCCAACCTGTATTATCCATTGAAGCTGCTGAACGAATAAGGTTCTATGCTGATAAATACGGTGATCAAAAGACAGAGCCTTTCCGTTTTTTCAGGGTGCTCGATGATCTTGCTGCACACGATTCAATAACTTTCTTCGAAAGAATCAATGACCTGCCACCTTCATTCAAATCATTCTTTCAGGGATTATATCAGGTTGAATACAACGAATTTAACACGGCAATGTCTTTGTTTGATGCACTATTGAATTCAGGAGATTCTTTGTTGCAGAAAGAGGTACCGTTCTGGAGAAATGTTACACAGAAGCTGTTGCATGAACAACAGCAACATAACAATATCCTTTCTGCTTATACTTTATTTGAACAACAATCCGCGGTAGATTCTACCAAACTTTTCAATGTGCTCGAACATGTAAACTTGCCTCAGTATATAATGCACAGATATATTAATCTCTACAATTATTACTTCCGGAAAAAACAATATGAAACTGCAATATCAACTTATGATTCTATACTCAGGTATACCACTCAATCAAAAATGAAAGCTTCTTTAGCGAAGAACAGGGATGCAGTATTGGAAATGCTGGAGGGCAAAGGAAAGTTTATTGCTGCGATGAATAATGGATTGTATCATTACGAGATCGATTATTTGTATGATCACCTGGAAACATGGATACGGGATACATTGTCAGATAAAGCATTTGCAGCTTTGGCCGGATTTAAGCTACATCAGCGGTCCACTACCAAAACCGACAGTATTTTTACAAGAAGGCTTAACGATACAGCTGATCATGAACAGTTGAATAAATTTGAAACACTCTCATTGATTAGAACTCCACTAGATAAAGGAGGCCGCAGGTTTATTATGGTGAAGCTGGGATTTAGCAGAGAGGATACTTATAAAAGCTATGTTGCTTTCCTTTCAAAATTTAAAAATAAACCTGTACAGCAATCCGTTTTGTATGGTGCTATGCCTGAGGGTGATGAATACATGCTTACACAATACTTTATCGCTGCTTTGTATCATAAAGATGATCCCATCATCAAATACGAACTGAGTTTATATGCCCTGCAAGATGCAGAAGGAAATTTGTATGCAGTAGACACTTTATTTTAAACCGGTAGATCATTCAGCTGATAACCACTTCCTAAACAGCGGTGCCGTTTTCTGGCTAATGATTACCTGGTGATCTGTATGTGGAATTTTTAAAAGCACCGCCAGTTTTACTTTTTCAAAAGTTTTGTATCCTTTAATGAAATTGATATTAACAATATACTGCCTGTTGGCACGAAAGAAAATAGATGCATCCAGTTCATTCTCCAGTTGCGAAAGTGTTTTATCACACAAATACTTTGTTTGCTCTTTATCTACTACCACCACCAGCAGGTCATTCCGGTAAATGAAAGCAATATCCTCTACTGCCAGCGCTACATACTCATCCCTTTTTTTTACGATCAGCCTTGTTTTTCTTTTGGTCATTACAGTAGTAGTTATCATTTCCATATGGATTGTCTATAATGAATAGACAACAATAAAATGCACTTCACCATTTTTTCTGATGAACGGTGAAAAATCTATTTGTAATACTTTACATCAGCATACCTTTTACATTGGAGTGACAAATGAAAAAAGGAGCCCCCTGTAAAAACAAGGGGCGTATGTACACTAAGTGCACATGAGAAAAATTTATAATGATGCATTTCATTTTCGAAACGATATTACTGCAAGAAAAATTGATAATGTAAGAGTCTTTAATACAAACTGTACTGCTGCAACAATCATCATCATAATTCACCACTCATCAATAATTCCCCTCTTCTTTTTTTTCGCTTGAAATTCTCTTGATAAAAGTTCATGATCTGATATCATTATTTCATGATGATATTTTCATGCTTCACAAAAAATGTTAGCCAATCAGTGACACATATAACGCTTGTTTTTGTCTTTGGTTAATTAAATCATAAATCTAAACACATGACCAAAAAACTGATGCTGTTTATGGCATTTGTTCTTGCCGCAGGACAAATGTTTGCACAATCCCGTGTCATCAACGGAAAAGTAACTGATGAAAAAGGGATTGGATTAGCCGGTGTTACTGTTAACGCTGTCGGCACCAATACAAATACTATCACTAACGAAAACGGGGATTACACTATCACCGTCACGGCCCAAACTAAAACACTACGTTTTAGCTATGTTGGTTTCAGGCAACAGGATGTTACAATAGGAAGTCGTACATCTGTATCTGTTGCACTCGTTACCGCTAATGCAGATTTGGATGAAGTGGTTATTACAGGTTATAGCAGGGAGAAGAGAGGACAATTTGTAGGTGCTGCATCGGTGATAAGTGGTAAGGCGGTAGAAACTGTTCCTGTTGGTGCATTTGACCAGGCATTACAAGGTCGTGCACCTGGTATGCAGGTAAACTCAGGTTCCGGTCAGCCAGGTACCAGTGCTAATGTAGTAATACGAGGTATCCAGTCAATACAAGGATCAGGAGCACAACCATTGTATGTATTGGATGGGGTTCCTATCCCAGCATTGGATATGCAAACGATCAATCCAAATGATTTTGAATCGATCACGGTTTTGAAAGATGCTGGTGCTGCAGCATTATATGGTGCAAGAGCAGGGACAGGAGTGATCGTCATCACTACCAAAAGAGGAAAGTCAGGTGCAACAAACTTTACGTACCGTACACAGCTTGGTCTCACTTCACCTCCCGATTTTGCAAGGATGAATATGATGAATACAAGTGAAATTCTTTCTTATGAAGAAAGATTGCAGATACCAAATACACCAGGTTGGGTTTATTCTCCAAATAATGCTGCAAGTACGCTATCGCTTGCACAACGTAAAGCAATAACCGATAGCATCAAAGGAATTAACAGCGATTGGGGAGATATCTTGTATCGCCAGGGAATATCTCAATTACATGAATTAAATATGACTGCCGGCTCTGATAAAACTAAATTATTCTTATCTGCTTCATATTTTGACCAGGAAGGAATTGATAAAGGTTCAGAGTTGAAGAGATATACTACGAGATTCAATATCGATCATTCAACAAACAAGTTAAGTATTCAATGGAATACGACTGCCGGTTTTTCAAAAACACTTTATTCAGAAGGAGAGTGGTTGAATAACAGCCCGAGAAATCCTTTCCAGATGACGTTCAGGGCAAAGCCTTACGAGAATCCATATAAAGCAGATGGTTCTTTGAATTTTGGTGCAAGCACCCCATTGAACTTAAAGCAGGTGGCCAACCTGTTGGAAGGAATTGAGAATACCGTTTTCAGTCAAAGACAAATAAAGGTTAACTCAGGACTTTCATTATCATATCGCATTCATCCAACAGTTACTTTAAAGAATACGGTGGGTGTGGATATAGCCAATGATATATGGCAACGTTTTGTTGAGCCAGGATCTTTCTATGGAAGCACACAGGTGTTTAACAAGGGAATTAATATGGAAGCAAATAAGCTCACCACGAATCTCATCAACACTACCAGTGCAGTTTTTGCAAAACGTTTCAATGGAATACATGATGTAGAAGCAGGTGCATATTTTGAAGTAGTCAGAGGTTACCAGAAGGCTTTAGGCTTTACCCAGTTTGGTCTTGACACAAGGATATCAGAAACTGGCCAGGGTGCAGGTCCTTTACCGGTAAATCCTGGGCAAGCAACATATCCTCAAACGTCCACCAGTGCTAAATCAGGTTTTGGAATCCGTTCATTTTTTGGAACGGCAAGGTATACTTACAATAACAAGTATACATTAAATGCAAGTATTAGGCGTGATGGTACTTCAAGAATATTAAATGAAGATAACCGTGAGATCACCACATGGGCTGCAGGCTTTAGCTGGAATGCAATGCAGGAAAAGTTCATGGACAACCAGAATATCTTATCCGATCTTCGTGTAAGATTATCTTATGGACAAGTGCCTAACATCGGAAGTATCCCAACTACTACCTATGGCATCATTACACAAGCAAGTTCTGGTAACTGGGTTTCTGTAACAAACTATACAGGCTCACAGCTTGCTTCTTATTCCACTACAGGAACACCTTTCAATCCAACACCAAACTATGCAGGATCAGGTGTACCAGGACAATATCCAGCCACACCGGGAAATCCTGACCTGAGAATTGAAACAATTAAAAAGCTAAACCTGGGTGTTGACTTTGGTGTATGGAATAACAGGGCAAGATTTACAGTAGATCTTTATAGTAACAGGACAACTGATCTTTTCGTAAGACAACCATTAGCAGCTACTACAGGATTCTTAAATCTTGATATCAATGCTGGTGTGATGACCAATAAAGGGGTTGAATTAACAGCCAGCGTAGATGTAGTGAAGCGTACAAATGTTGATGTAACACTGGGATGGAATCATGCCATGAACAAAAACAATATTGAAGATCTTGGTTCAGTAAGTGAATATCCTTTGGGTACTTATATTATAAGAGAAGGGCTTCCTTTTGGTAGTCATTATACTTTCAATTATCTCGGTGCAGATCCAACTACAGGAAGACCACGATATACTACACAGGCCGGAGGTGTAACCAATGATATTGGTGCTGCAGGACGTTTTGCTGATTATGGAACATACCTGCCAACACATGTTGGAGGCTTCACAGCTGATGTTCGTTGGAAGAATCTAACAGTTAGTGCATTATTCTCTTACCAGTTTGATGTGAAACGAAGCAATAATCATGAGAACTGGACCACACAGGGAACAATTGGATTTCACCAGGCAGTAAATGCTAATAGAAGATTGCTAACGGAACAATGGCAGAAACCAGGTGATAATGTTTGGTTCCAGGCACCACAATACGATAGAGGCTTCACTTCTTCTGACATACAGGATGCGAAATTTCTTCGCTTCAGGAATCTGAATGTTGCATACAGAATTCCTGTGGGTATGATTGCTGGTAAAAACATCATCAGGTCAATACGTATCTATGGCCAGGCCCAGAATCTTGCAATCTGGAGTCCATGGAGTGGATTGGATCCTGAAGACAGTAACAACATCAGCTTGAGTGAATATCCAAACCCAAGAACTTATGTTGTAGGCCTTGATATCAATTTCTAACCAATTAATCCTCATATAATGAAACCATATAAAATACTGATCGCTGCAGCTTTTGTTCTTACTACAGCAGGCTGTAAAAAAGTGATCGATATACAAGAGACAGATTTGATTGCCGGGCAGGTCTCATTGAAAACAGTTGCGAATAATGAATCGGCATTAATGAGTGCCTATGCAGGACTTGCTCCCGAAATGAGTTATTTATTGAATTCAGTTTTGTCAGATGAAGTGAAGAATTCAGAATTCTATAACTCGGCTACTGTGCATGAATGGCAATACAGTCCTTCAGATGTACCAATCCGTGATAATTACACAGCCATGGTGTATTACTATCGTGTGATCGACAGGGTGAACAGGGTGCTGGAAGCTTTGCCAGCAGCACAGGCTATTGCTGCAGGAGATGAGGCGCTACGTTCCAAAGTAAAAGGCGAAGCATTATTTATCAGGGCATTTTCTCATTTTGATATGTTCAGGTATTATGCCGGTAATTATACACCAGATGGATTAGCACTTCCATATATGCAAACTCCCTCTTTACAGAACCAGGTAAGAATTAAAATGAGTGAATATTTTCAAAAGCTCAATGCAGATCTTACTGAAGCAAAAAATCTTGTTCCAAATAATCTTACCGATAAGGCAAGAGTGAACAGAACAGCTGTCAGTGGTTTGCAGGCAAGAGTTGCTTTGTATATGAAAGACTGGGCTAATGCAATCACTTACAGTACTGAATATATCAATGCACTTCCTTTGGCTTCTGCGGCAACATTTCCGGCAATTTTTACCGATGCAAATACAAATGAAGTGGCGCTTACATTAAAGCGTTCCAGTTCAAACAATCCTTATTTACAGGGTAATGTTTATTCTAATTCCGGTGTGCAAACAAGGATTGGATCTATGTACCGTGCAGCTTCTGCAAGTGCAACTAATATTGGTACTGTTATCTGGACCCCATCTGATAAGTTGTACAATAGTTTTACTGCCAGTGATGTTAGGTTCACCACTTTTATTAAAGATGAACCGCTTCTTGCAGCTGCATCAAGACCTTCAAGGCTGGTGAACAAATATGCAGGAACAACTTATGGTTCTGCTGGAGAAAATGTTGCTGATGCAAAAGTATTTAGAACAGGAGAAATGTATCTTATCCGTGCAGAAGCAAAAGCTGAAACAAACGACTTAGTTGGTGCAGCAAGTGATGTGAATGCCTTGAGAGCAGCAAGGATAACAGGATATGTTCCTGTAGTTTTTGCATCTGCCGCCGATGCCATTAATGCGATCATGGATGAAAGATTTAAAGAGTTGGCTTTTGAAGGTCACCGTTTCTGGGATCTGAAGAGAAGAGGACTGGCTGTTGTTCGACTGGCTTCAGACGCACCAAATGCAGGTGCTACAACTTTGCCGGCAAATCATTTCAGGTTTGTATTACCCATTCCAGAACCCGAAATTTTGGCTAATCCTTCATTGCAACAAAATCCAGGGTATAATTAAAATTGTATAGCGTTTTGTTTAAAACAGCTCCCATTGGGAGCTGTTTTTTTGTTATCACTGCAACAGCTCTTTTATTAGCTTTGGTGCATGCGTATTTTATTAATTGCAATAACTGCCTTCTCATCCCTGGTTTGTTCTTCACAAACTCATTTTGATCCGGTAGAATATGTAAATCCTTTGATGGGTACAGATTCAAAAGTGAGTTTATCAAATGGTAATACCTATCCTGTGATCGGAACCCCATGGGGAATGAATTTCTGGACACCCCAGACCAATAAAATGGGTAATGGCTGGCAATATCAATACAGTGCTGATAAAATAAATGGCTTCAAACAAACACACCAGCCTTCACCATGGATGAATGATTATGGTCAGTTTGCAATAATGCCAGTAACAGGAAAATTAAAGTTCAGGCAAGATGATCGTGCAAGCTGGTTCTCGCATAAAGCAGAAATAGCAAAGCCTTATTATTACAATGTGTACCTGGCCGATGCTGATGTAACAACAGAGTTTACCACAACTCAAAGGGCAGCACAGTTTCGGTTTACATATCCAGCATCCGATAGTTCGTTCATTGTTGTAGATGCATTTGATAAAGGGTCTTATATAAAAATATTGCCTGAACAGAACAGGATCATTGGATACAGTACACGATACAGACGTGGCAAGCTCATCAACTTTAAAAATTATTTCATTATACAGTTTGATCGTCCATTTAGCCTGGCCTGTACATGGCACGACAGTACTTTGGTAAAGGATTCGATTGAATTATCTGCTGATCATACCGGTGCTGTTGTTGGATTCAGCACAGCAAAAGGAGAGAAAGTAAATATAAAGGTTGCATCTTCTTTTATCAGTTTTGAGCAGGCAGAACAAAATCTTGTTAGTGAACTTCAACAAGACAGTTTTGAAGCAACCATGGCTAAATCAAAAGCTGCATGGAACGATGTATTGAGTAAAGTAAAAGTAGAAGGTGGTACAGAGGAACAGTTCCGGACATTTTATTCATGTTTATATCGCATGGTGCAATTCCCTCAACGATTGTATGAAATAGACCTAACAGGATCACCAATACATTACAGTCCTTATGATGGGAAGGTATACAAAGGTTATATGTTTGGCGGAACAGGTTTCTGGGATACATTTCGTGCACTGTATCCTTTTCTCAATCTCATGTATCCTTCTATCAACAAAGAAATGCAGGAAGGTCTTGCTAATGCATACAAGGAAGGTGGATGGTTGCCAGAATGGTCAAGTCCCGGTTATGCAGATATCATGATCGGAAACAACTCAGCATCTGTAGTGGCTGATGCATATGGGAAAGGATTACGTGGTTATAATATTGATAGCTTGTATGCTGCATTAATAAAAGGAGCAAACAACGAAGGACCGATAGATGCAGTAGCTAGAAGAGGTGCACCGTATTATGTCAAGTTAGGTTATGTGCCTTACGATGTCAAGATCAATGAAAGTGCTGCAAGAACCTTGGAATATGCTTATGATGATTTTTGTGTTTACCAGTTGGCAAAAAAGCTGAAGAGACCTGCATCAGAAATAAATTTGTACGCATCAAGAGCACAGAACTATCGAAACCTGTTCGACAAAGAAACGAGGTTGATGCGTGGCAAAAATGCTGATGGCAGTTTTCAATCACCATTTAATCCTTTTAAGTGGGGCGATGCTTTTACAGAAGGAAACAGCTGGCATTATACCTGGAGTGTGTTTCATGATATTGCTGGTTTGAAGGAATTAATGGGTGGCGATAAGATGTTCATCTCTATGCTCGATTCAGTGTTTACGATGCCACCTATATATGATGAAAGTTATTACGGTGGTGTGATACACGAGATAAGAGAGATGCAGATAACGAATATGGGACAATATGCTCATGGTAATCAACCTATACAACACATGATCTACCTGTACAATTATACTTCACAACCGTGGAAAGCACAATTCTGGTTAAGAGAAGTGATGAACAAGTTGTATAAACCTACACCAGATGGTTATTGTGGTGATGAAGACAATGGACAAACTTCTGCCTGGTATGTTTTTAGTGCATTGGGTTTTTATCCTGTATGCCCCGCAACAGATCAATATGTATTAGGAACACCACTGTTTAAGAAAGTGACATTGCAGCTCGAAAATGGAAAACAATTTGTGATCAGTGCTTCCAATAATTCAGCAACAAATAAATATGTACAATCCGTTTTATTGAATGGTAAAAACTGGACCAATAACTGGGTGAATCATTCCAGTATCATGAAAGGTGGTAAAATGGATATAAAGATGAGTGCCGTTCCAAATAAACAAAGAGGTGTAAACAGCAAAGCTTTTCCTTTTTCTATGAGTAGCAACAGTTCTCTTAAAGATTAATCAAAAAGGATTCTCTAATCATCTTATGTTTAATCGAAAAATTATCAATGATCATTCAGTGCCATTCCTTTTTTCTGAAATTCAACCCAATTTAAATACTCTGGAGCAACACGGTGTTCTTCCATAGTGATGCAATTTTCTACAGGACAAACCAGCATACATAAATTACATCCTACACATTCTTCTTCTTTGATGGTGTAAGTGTTGTATGGTTTTCCGTAATCAAGTCTGATAGATTGGTGTGAAGTGTCTTCACAAGCAATATAGCACAAACCACAATGAATGCATTTGTCCTGGTTGATCTTTGCGATATGATGATAATTGATATCCAGTTCCTCCCACTTTGTCATAGTTGGAACAGATTTACCAATGAAATCATAGATAGTAGTAAATCCTTTTTCATCCATCCAGTTGTTCATGCCTTCACACATATCTTCAACGATCCTGAATCCATGTTTCATTGCTGCAGTACAAACCTGGACCGATGTACAGCCAAGTAACATAAACTCCACTGCATCTTTCCATGTGCTGATGCCGCCGATGCCACTCACCGGAACTTTTTTTGTCACCTCATTCTGGCTGATAGTAGTTAAAAACTTTAGTGCAATTGGTTTTACAGCAGGACCACAATAGCCACCAAACACACTCTTGCCAGCTACATATGGATTGGGAACGAATGTATCAAGATCAATTCCTGTTACAGATTGAATGGTATTGATAAGTGACAATGCATTCGTTCCTGCTTCTACAACAGCTTTACCTGTTGGAACAACAGAGTGTACATTCGGAGTGAGTTTAGTGATAACCGGTATTGTTGCCTTTTCCATCACCCATTCAACAACCATTTTTGCAATTTCAGGATCTTGACCAACAGAAGCACCCATTCCTCTTTCAGTCATACCATGAGGACAACCAAAGTTGAGTTCAAATCCATGAGCACCGGTATCTTCTACTTTTGCAATGAGTTCATGCCAGCTTTTTTTATCGTTATCGGCCATCAGTGAAACGATCATTGCCCTGTCTGGAAATAATTTTACACACTCGGCAATTTCCTTCAGGTTAATATCCAGCGGCCTGTCGCTGATGAGTTCTATATTATTAAAACCCATCATTCTCGTGTTATTGAAATTCACCGAAGAATACCGGGATGAAACATTCTTTACCTGGCTTCCCAATGTTTTCCAAACCACACCACCCCAGCCTGCTTCAAATGCACGGAGCACATTGTATTTTTTATCAGTTGGGGGAGCACTTGCCAACCAGAAAGGATTAGGAGATTTTATTCCGAGAAAATTACAGGATATATCGGCCATGAGGATTATTTTGAATGTTGAATGTTATTATTTCTCAGAGATCTTTTGCTCTACTGCAATAGGTTTTCCTGCTGTTATGTGAGTAACATCGTTAAGCTTGTGCCCATTAACACCAGAAGCTAAATATTGAAGTATTGCTTGTGCCCCATCTTTACCAGCCTGTACCGCATCAACCACTTCTCTTCCGCCATTTACACAATCTCCACCTGCAAAAACACCAGGAATATTTGTAATGGATCTTTCATTTACTTCGATCTTTCCTCTATTGTTATTTAGCTGCATTGCATCAACCAAAGAAGCAAAAGGATTTTGTCCCGTAGCTTTTATCACCATATCAACGTCAAGTGTTATTATTTCTCCAGTTGGTTCTGGTGCAGGTTTTCCTGAAGCATCATTAGCTCCAAGTTTCATTATCTCACAAACAAGGGCTTTTACTTTCCCATTTTCACCGATGATTTCTTTTGGCGCAGCAAGCCATTGCATTTTGCATCCGTCTAACAATGCAATATCAAGTTCATGTTGAGTACAATTCTTTTGTGCCTCAGTTCTCCTGTACACCATTGTTACTTCTTTTGCCCCGAGACGTTTGGCTTGCGTGGCAGCATCAATTGCTGTCATTCCCATACCAATCACAGCTACTTTATCACCAATAGGAATTTGTTCAAAAGATTTACTTCTTAAATCATAGATGAATGAAATTGCATCTTCAACTCCCTGTAAATCTTCCCCAGGTATGTTGAGTTTATTAGCTAATCCAACACCCATTGCTAAATAAACTGCATCGTATTCTGATTGTAATTGCTGAAGTGTAATGTTTGTACCTAAAGCCTTGTTGTAATTTATTTCAATTCCACCCAGGGAAGTAATATAATCAACTTCATCTTTACAGAACTCAGGAGTTACTTTATACGCAGCAATACCATAGGTCATTAATCCACCACCTTTTTCCTCTTTCTCAAAAACGGTAACATCGATACCTTCTCTCGAAAGTACATGGGCACAACTTAATCCTGCTGGTCCTGCACCAATCACAGCTACTTTTAATCCATTTGAAGGTTTTCTTGTAAATAATTTCCATTGATCTTTAATGGCAGGCTCTGTTGAATAACGTTGCAATTTGGCAATGGGAATAGGAGGTTCATGCATCAGGTTATACACACAACTTCCTTCACATAATTTTTCTACCGGGCAAACTTTAGAGCAACCGCCGCCAAAAATATTTGAGACGAATATGGTATGAGCAGAACCTTTTATATTGTCTGTCGTGATCTGTTTGATAAATTTTGGAATATCGATGCTGGTTGGACAACTCTTCATACACGGTGCATCATAACAAAACAGACAACGGTTCGCTTCAACAAGAGCAGCTTCCTTATTATCGAAAGGAGGGTGGATATCGCTGAAGTTTTGTTGGTATTGTTCAGCAGTTAACCGGTTAGATTTGATTGCCATATTATTTATTTATGGAACACAGATGACACTGATCGGATAGATTTTCACGGATCGATCTGTGGAAATCCGTTTCATCCGTGTTATCTGTGTTCTATTTGCTCAGTATTGTTCAGAACGTACAAGTGAGTGACACAACCGAAGCTATACAGTAGCAATGCAGTTGGTCAAATAAAAATTATAGTTCAACAAGTTTACCATAAGTCTCCGGTCTTCTGTCTCTGAAAAATTGCCATGTACCTCTTACTTCATCTATCATATCCAGATCAAATTCAGCGATGAGTAATTCATCATTGTCCTCACTTGCCTTAGCGAAAATTTGACCACGTGGATCAACGAAATAAGATGTTCCATAAAACTTACCAAGGTTCCATGGCTTTTCTTCACCAACACGATTGATGCAACCCATAAAATATCCGTTGGCAGCAGCATGTGCAGGTTGTTCAAGTTGCCACAAGTACTGACTCAATCCTGCAACCGTTGCAGAAGGATTGTAAACGATCTCAGCACCATTCAATCCCAAACATCTTGCACCATCAGGAAAGTGACGATCGTAACAGATATACACTCCAACCTTTGCATACTTTGTTTGAAAAACAGGATAACCTAAGTTGCCAGGTTTAAAGAAAAATTTCTCCCAGAAACCACTGGTGTGGGGAATATGGTTCTTGCGATACTTTCCTAAATATGTTCCATCAGCATCGATCACTGCTGCAGTATTATACAACACACCGGCCTGTTCTTTTTCATAGATCGGAACGATGATGACCATGTTATACTTCTTTGCATATTCAGCCATCAAATCAGTGGTTGGTCCAGGAACTGTTTCTGCACTTTCATACCACTTTCTATCCTGGCCAGGACAGAAATAAGGAGTATTAAATATTTCCTGCAGGCAAAGTATCTGCACACCTTTTTTACCAGCTTCTTCAATAAAAGGAATATGTTTTTGCACCATGGCATCAACAATTTCTTTTATCGTTCCTTCACCTTCTGTTTTTGGGAGGCTCATTTGTATTAATCCTGATTTAATAATTCTAGGCATGTATCGTTAGTTTTTATTTTGTGGGCATTTGTTTTTTATGGCATCGTCTGTTGTGTCACTCACTTGTACGTTCCGAACAATGAGCAGCAAGCAGACATACAATTTAAATGATTTGAGTGACTTTTTTACGTTTTATAAATTGACCATAACCTTTTTCTATATGGCATTTGTTATCATCAATTGCAACTTCTCCTCTTAATAAAACTGTTTTTACTTTCCCTGTTACTTTCCACCCTTCATATCCTGAATAATCAACATTCATATGATGTTTGGAAGCAGATAATTCATGTTTCTCATTTGGATCGAAGATGACAAGGTCTGCATCAGAACCTACAGCGATCGTTCCTTTCTTTGGAAACATGCCGAATATTTTTGCCGGATTTGTGCAAGCCACTTCAACATATTTGTTCAGCGTGATCTTTCCTGTTGCAACACCTTCACTGAATAATAATTCCATCCGGTTTTCAATTGCAGGATGGCCATTCGGAATTTTCGAAAAATCTTTTTCACCCATTTTCTTTTGTTCCCACATAAACGGACAATGATCTGTTGCCACAACCTGAACCAATCCCTGGTTGATTCCTGCCCAAAGTGTTTTTTGATCTTTCTTTTCTCTTAATGGTGGACTCATCACCCATTTAGCACCTTCAAAATTTTTTTCATAAAGAGAAGCATCTAGAATTAAATATTGAATGCATGTTTCTACAAAAACTTTCTGATCTCTTCTTGTTGCATTCCGTACAGCATTTAAAGCTCCTTCACAGGTTAAGTGAACAATATAACCTGGACAACCAGTGTAATTGATCATATCAACAAACCGTTCGGAAGCTTCGGCTTCAGTTACCTCCGGTTGAGAAAGATAATGGTAGAGTGGAGATAGTTTTCCTTCTGATCTGTGTTTGGCAACGAGGTAATCGATCATATCACCATTGGTTGCATGCACATTAATTAATCCACCACGTTGCTTTACTTCTTCCATCAGGCCAATCATCTGCCTGTCATCAATCATCAAAGCACCTTTGTAAGCCATGAAAGTTTTGAAGGATGTGATTCCCTCATTTTCTATCATGTGCCTGATCTCTTTCTTTGTTTCGTCATTAAAATCTGTTACGGCAATGTGGAAGCTATAATCACCCACAGCATTTCCATTGGCCCTGCTGTTCCATTCGTCAAGTGCAGACTGTAAAGAGTTTCCTTGTTTTTGTAAAACGAAATCTATTACTGTTGTTGTTCCACCAAATAAAGCCGCCCTGGTACCTGTTTCATAATTATCGCTTGAATAAGTACCCATGAAAGGCATATCAAGGTGTACATGTGGATCGATCCCACCAGGAAAGACAAGTTTACCTGAAGCATCAATTATTTTGTCCGCTGCTATTGATAGGTCTTTCCCAATAGCTTTGATGCTTTCACCTTCGATGAAAACATCAGCTACATAATCATCAGTTGCTGTAATAATTCTTCCGTTTTTAATTAAGGTAGTCATACTAAATGTTAGTGTTCTGAAATTTCAATTCGGTGGTAGATTCAGCCATTCTATCTTCTTCAGTTAATTCAACTTTCTTCATCATCAGCAAATAAGTTATTCCACTCACAAAAAATCCAACAAACCATGCATAGTTGTATAGATGAGAAACCCATGAAGGAAAAGCTTCAGTGCTGATAACTTTTATGGTCAATAGAAATCCCGGTACGTTTGGTATAATTCCTAACAGCAAGGCAATGATTGCTTTCTGATTAAATCCACTTGTGTAACTGTAACGACCGTTGTGCTTATAGAGTTCGTTTACGAGTAACCTTTTTTGACGAACGAAGTAATAATCCACGATCAGAATTCCACCAACTGGTCCAAGTAGACTGGAGTAACCTACGAGCCAGGTAAAAATATAACCCGTAGGATCAGCAATTAATTTCCACGGCAGGATAAGAATACCTAAAATGCCGGTTATTAATCCACCTGTTTTAAAACTTATTTTCTTTGGAGCAATATTGGCAAAATCGTTTGCCGGGCTAACAATATTTGCAGCAATATTTGTTGCCAATGTTGAAATTGCAACAGCGATCATCGCAATGCTCACTAATATTTTGCTGCTGAATTTTCCTGTAAGAACAACAGGATCCCAAATAGTTTCTCCATAAATAATTACCGTTGCAGAAGTAACAACCACACCAATAAAAGAAAACAAAGTCATAGAAGGAGGTAAGCCAATTGCTTGTCCATTGATCTGTGCTTTCTGGCTTTTGGCATAACGTGTAAAATCAGGAATGTTCAATGACAACGTTGCCCAGAAACCAACCATACCTGTTAATGCCGGAAAAAAGAAATTCCAGAACTCAGCACTGGTTGCAAACTTTGCAGGCTCATTTAATATTGGTCCTAATCCACCTCCTGCATTAATGGCCCAGAATAATAAAGCCAATGCAGCTATTGGAAGAAAGAGTGCTTTAAATACTAAAAGTTTCCTGATACTTTCCACTCCTAAATACACTACCCACATATTCAATAACCAGAAAAGAAAAAAGCAAATAGCCGGACCAGTTTGTAATCCAAGTGATGCAGGAAATATTTGTGGTAGTGTTTCTAATGATGGTATCCAAAGTCTCATCATTTGATAGATAGCAAATCCCCCGATCCATGTTTGAATACCAAACCATCCACATGCAACAATGGCTCTTAATAAAGCCGGAATATTTGCACCTGTTGTACCAAAACTTGCTCTTGCAAAAACGGGAAATGGAATGCCATATTTAGCACCTGCATGTCCGTTTAATATCATTGGTATTAAAACAATGGTGTTACCAAGGAATATCGTTATAATCGATTGCCACCAATTCATTCCACCACCTATAAGAGAACTTGCCAACATGTATGTTGGAATGCACAGGCTCATGCTCACCCAAAGTGCAGCATAATTCCATGTGCCCCATGTTCGTTTGAATGGTGGAACAGGAGCAAGGTCTTCGCTGTATAGTGAGGAATTTTTAATCGATGAATCTTGCATAACAAATTATGAATGAAGAATTATGAGTTATGAATGGCTTCATCTGCAATAGCTATGGCTTCACTAATAATCGCCAACCCCTCATCTATTTGTTCTTTAGTTACACATAATGGCGGAGCAATAAAAATATAACTCCATCTTACAAATGTGTACATTCCAAGTTCACGGATCTTTGCAGCTACTTTGTTCATCACTACCATATCTGCAGCACCAGCATTGAATGGAGCCATTGGCTCTTTTGTTTTCCTGTCCTTTACTAATTCGATACAACCGAGTAAGCCGGTATTTCTCCAGTCACCGATTGACGGATGTTTTTTCTTCAACAGTTCAACTTTCTCATCAACATATTTACTCATCAGTCTTGTATTCTCTATCAATCCTTCATCTTCATATACCTGTAAAGTTTCCAGGGCTGCAGCACAACTTACAGGGTGAGCAGAGTAGGTGAGACCTAATGATAATACCTGGTCATCAAACTTTGATGCTATCTTATCACTCACCATTAAACAACCAAAAGGCAAGTAACCACAGGTAAGTCCTTTTGCCATGCAGATCATATCCGGAATGATGTCATGATTTTCAAAGCCAAACCATTTGCCTGTTCGGCCAAATCCACTCATCACCTCATCTGCAATCAGCAATATTCCATGTTTGTTACATATTTCTCTTACTGCTTTTAAATAACCAGCAGGATATTTTAAACAACCGGAAGATCCTGATTCTCCTTCTAATAATATTGCTGCAATATTATTCGGACTTTCATAAGCAATAATTCTTTCCAGCGAGGCAATGGCATCCTTCAATAAATTCTCTTCACCATACTCGTACCTATAGGCGTAAGGAAGATCAAAATGAACAAAGTTGGGAGCCTGCTGTCCATCCATTGGTAGTCTTCTTGGATCACCACTTGCACTCATTGCTCCGTATGATGAGCCATGATAAGATTGATAACGGGTCAATATTTTATGACGACCAGTGTATAGCCTGGCCAGCTTAATCGCATTTTCAATTGAAGTTGCTCCACATAGTGTGAAGAAAGCTTTGTTCAGATCACCCGGACAAATTTCTGCCAGTTTCTTTCCCAGTTCACCACGAACCTTTGTAACACAGCTGGGTGTAACATAAGACACTTCCTGCATTTGTTTTACCACAGCATCTGTTATACGTTGGTTGCCATGACCAATGTTTACATTCATTAGTCCACTGGAAAAATCAATATATCGCTTGCCTTCGTAGTCATACAGGTACACACCTTTTGCATGTTGTACAGCAATAGGATTTAAACCAGCCTGCTTGCTCCAGCTGAACAAGGTGTAGTCAAGATTATTCTGAATGATCTCTTTTGCTTGGGATAATGTTTCTATCATTACTTTTAAATTTATGATACCAGCTTTAATTTTTTATAGCATCGTTTGTTGCGTCGCAATCACTTCATCGTTCTGAATATTGGGCATCAGTTTGCTGTTTTAAATCCAATTCTTTCTCTTTCATTCCATTTTCTTTCAGCAGCTTTTTCATCTAACAGATTTTCCATCGCATCATAGATTTGGTTCAGTTGAACATCGTGTTCACCTAATCTTTCTTTTATTTCTCTGAGTTGTTCTTTCAGATCTGTTTGTTGTAAGAATATTTTCCTTATCTCAACAAAAGCTCTCATGATAGCAATATTCATGTTGATAGCTTTGTCTGAGTTGAGGATGCCGCTGAGCATTGCTACACCTTGTTCAGTGAAGGCGTAAGGCGTAACCGAAGTGTTTCTTTTGCTTTGTAATGCGGTCACATTTTGTGACCGCATGCTATTGGAACTTTCGTATGTGGTAACAATTTGTGACCGCATCTCCAGCCATTCTGCCGAAGTAAGCCTAAACATGAAGTCTTTCGGGAAACGCTTAATGTTTCTCTTAACAGCCTGATTAAGAGCTTTTGTTTCAACTTCATAAAGCGCTGCAAGGTCAAAATCAAGCATGACCCTTTCACCACGTATTTCGTAAATTCTATTTTGTATGGATCTTATTATATTCATGTTCTTTGTTTGAGGTTCACTAATTTTGACCTCGAACAGGTTCTTTCTTTATTGAAAATTATTAGTCCAAAGTATCTCATTACGAATTGTGATCACATAGCTTCTAATTGTTCCGAACGTACAAGAGAGTGACACAACAGACGATGCCATGAATTACTTCCGCTGGCTAAATAATTCATAACTCATAATTCATAATTCATAACTCTACATTCATCAACTCATCCAATTCACTCCAGCTTCCGGGTTCCATTTTGTTGTACTCTTCTTAAGTTTTGTCCAGAACTCAATTGAACTTTTACCGGTAATATCCCCAACACCAAACTTACTTTCGTTCCATCCGCCAAAGCTGAAAGGTTCTCTTGGAACAGGCACACCGACATTCACACCAATCATTCCTGCACTCGCTCTTTCCATAATATACCTGGCTGCTCCACCGTTTTGTGTGAACACACTTGCTGCATTGCCATAAGGATTTGCATTCTCAATTGCCAAAGCCTCATCAACAGTTTTTGTTCGCATAATACTGATAACAGGACCGAATATTTCTTCAGTAGCAACAGCCATATCAGGTTTCACCCAATCAATTACTGTTGGACCAACATAAGTTCCTTTCTCTTTACCTGCAACTTTAGTATTTCTTCCATCAACAAGGATTTTTGCTCCCTGTGTTTCTGCTTCGGTAATATATCTTTCAATTCTTTCCTGTGATTCTTTATTGATGACCGCACCAAGATTTTCACCAGGAATAATTTTTCTTGCTTCGTCACAAATTTTATCAATGATATTGTCAACGTCACCCACACCAATCATGGCAGATGCAGCCATACAACGTTGGCCGGCACAACCACTCATGCTTGCTGCAACATTCTGTGCAGTCATTCCAGGAATAGCATCAGGCAATACCATCAGGTGATTTTTTGCTCCACCCAAAGCCAGTGCTCTTTTATAATTATGTGTAGCTCTCTGGTAAACGATCTTTGCAACTTTGGTTGATCCGACAAATGAAACAGCTTCAATATGTGGATGATCACAAATGGCTTCTACAATTTCCACATCACCATGAACAATATTGAAAACACCATCAGGCAAACCGGCTTCTTTTAAGAGTTCAGCAATTTTGCCACAGCAAAGCGGCACTTTTTCAGAAGGCTTCATGATCATGCAATTGCCAAGTGCAATTGCATTGGGTAAAGTCCAGTTAGGAACCATTGCCGGGAAATTGAAGGGAACAATTGATGCAACAACTCCTAGTGGAACATGTTCGGTTCTGCATTCAACACCTTTGCTCACTTCTAAAACCTCACCGGTAATTAATTGTGGTAGCGAAGTTGCAAACTCAGTGAGTTCAATACATTTTTCTACTTCAGCAATGGATTCACCAATCGTTTTTCCATTTTCTTCAGAGCATAATGCTGCTAACTCCTGTAAATTTTTCTCGAGTAAAGTTTTATAACGGAAGAAAACCTGTACTCTCTCCTTGATTGGTGTTTTGCTCCATGATGTAAATGCAGCTTTTGCAGCTTTGACTGCAGCATTCAAATCATCTGCAGTAGACATTGGAACTGTTGAGAGTAATGTCCCATCAACAGGAGAGATAACATCTAAACTTCTTTTTCCGGAGGCGGCAATAAATTTTCCATTGATAAAATTCTGCGTAGGGGTGTACTTCATATAACAGCCGTGCTTGGTTTTGGTGAAAATGCAACAGAAAATTTATGCATTTTTCCAGAGATGACCAAGAAAGCCAGGGCTGTTCAAAAACTTAGCGTACAATATCAGGGTAAAAAACGATCATTCATCCAGCAAGGCAGCTAAGTGCAGTAATTCATCTTTCTTATAAGAATCACGATCAGTTTCAAAACACTTAGACAGTTCTTCAATCAATATTTGTATGATTCGTTTATGCGATAATGGCTTAAAAAAAGATGCTGCGGGATGTACGGCTATCCTTTTAAAATAACTATCCACTTCTTTGTTAGTGAAGATGCCACCGTTCACAACATCAATGTAAAAATGAATTTTCTGTTGAGGGTTCTGGTGTTTGGATGGATCATAATCGCTATGAAAGAATGCCAGGATAAATTGCTTTGGGATGTTGATTACTTTGATAGGAATATCCAGCAACTCACACATTACCTGGTAAACGATTCCGTTTGAGATAGTATTACCTTTTTTACTTTCAATGACCTTATGTACAAAGAATTCATCGGGGTTCTGGTAATTAACCTCGTTTCCTTTTAAGTTGTAATAGTTATAAATAATGCTGGAAAGAACATTTGCCTGTTCAAGAGGAGTGAGGAAACTGTTCAGTTCGAGCCATATATTTCTGCGGATCTTTTCTATCTCCTGTAATACAGGAGTCGTTTGAAGATCAGGATATTGAAATTTGCTGACTAATAGTGCACCGAACAATAGATCATGATAAGCACCATCTCGCCATTCTGTTATATCGGTGGTGAGGTCTGTATAATGTAACCTGTGAATAAGCATTTCCACTCTCTCTTGTACGTCAGGACTAAGTGTCGTTTCCCAGAGATTTTCAAGATTGGGGATGATGCCTTTGCCATAGCCAATGATTTTACTTGAGACAGTGGTATAAACCTCCTCATCAGGATCGTCTATCAGTGTGAACAGAGCGTTCAGTTCTTTGGTTTCCTGCATAGGTCAAGTTTTAAGATGGAGACATAATCTGTAGACAGGAAATGCACTTTCATCTATATTCAAACTACGCTAATTTTTTGCCAAACTCATAGAACAAGTTATTCAACCCATGTGAATTACTCAGACCATACTTCTCGCATAAATAGAAAAGCCTGTTGAATTAACAACAGGCTTTAAATTAATTCTAAAAGACTATTTTTTCTTTGGTGCGGATTTTTTTGCTGCAGTTTTAGTAGCTGTTTTCTTGGCAGCAGATTTTTTTGCTGGTGACTTCTTCGCCGTTTTAGAAAATGCTCCTGGAATTTGTTGTTCGATCATTTTTTTTACATCTTCCAATGTGGTGTCCTTCAGATCTTCTGCTGCAAGCCTGCTGCCATCAGCTTTTTTGCCGAGCTTAAGCATCTTCTTGCCAAATTTGATATACGGACCCCATCGGCCATTTTCAATTGAGATTTTCTCTGCAGGCCATTGTTGTATATACCTGTTTGATTCTTTCTCTAATTTTTTATCGACAAGTTCTTCGATGTCTTTCTGAGATAAGTTATCGAAGTTGTATGCTCTGGGAACATTGATAAACAGGTCTCCCCATTTAATAAACGGTCCGAATCTTCCTTTTCCTTTTGTTACAGGCTGCTCTTTGTAATGAGCAATTGGTGCATCTGCAAGTTGTTTTTCACTGATCAGCTGGATTGCTCTTTCCATATCAACAGCCATTGCATCTTCACCTCTTGGAATAGAAACGAATTGCTCACCATATTTTACATAAGGTCCAAATCTTCCAACACCGATCGACACTTCCAGTCCTTCATGTTCACCCAATGATTTTGGCAACTGGAAGAGTTCCATCGCCTCATCATAAGTAATGGTCTCAATACTTTGATTCGGTTTTAACTTGGCAAAGCGAGGTTTTTCTTCTTCATTATTGGAATCTCCAATCTGAACCATTGGTCCAAATCTTCCCATTCTGGCCGTTACTTTTTTACCGGTTTCAGCGTCGGTACCTAAATCTCTTTCACCACTGGCTCTTTCTGCTGTCTCGATCGTTTTTTCTACGTCTTTTTTGAAAGGAAGGTAAAAATGATCCACCATCTTATTCCACTGCTGTTTGCCCTGGGCTATTTCATCAAACTCACTTTCAATCCTGGCAGTGAAACTGTAATCCATTATATCATCAAAATACTGGTTCAGGAAATCCGTCACCACCAAACCAAGATCGGTAGGGAAGAGCTTGGATTTTTCTGCACCCGTATTTTCCTGTTCGGTTTGTTTGGTGATATTATCAGCCTTTAGCCTAATAACACGAAAGTCCCTTTTCACACCCTCTTTCTCTTTCTTTTCTACATAACCTCTTTTCTGGATAGTAGATATTGTTGGAGCATAAGTAGATGGTCGGCCAATTCCTAATTCTTCCAGTTTCTTTACTAATGCAGCTTCTGTATACCTCGGAGCCGGTCTGGTATATCTTTCGGTAGCCTTCATTTCCTTAAAATCAAGCACCTGGCCTGACCTCAAAGGCGGTAATACTGCATTATCAGAATCGTCCTCACCGATCTCATCATCATCCTTATCTTCCATATATACCTTCAGGAACCCATCAAACTTTAATACTTCTCCCTGAGCAGTCAATTCTTGCTTATTCGTTGATACAGATATTTTTGCAATGGTTTTCTCTAATTCTGCATCAGCCATTTGAGAGGCCATCGTTCGTTTCCAGATCAATTCATAAAGCCTTTTCGAGTCTGCATCATCCACTGTAAGATTGCTCATATAAGTTGGCCTGATGGCTTCGTGTGCTTCCTGGGCTCCCTGGCTTTTATTTTTGAATTTTCTTGGTTGGAAATATTTTGAATTAAACTGCTTAGTTACCTGACCTTCAATATCATTCACTGCTGTATCACTCAAATTCACACTATCCGTTCTCATGTAAGTGATATAACCACTTTCGTAGAGTTTCTGGGCAATGATCATTGTACGGCTTACGCTATAGCCCAGTTTTCTACTGGCTTCCTGTTGTAATGTTGAAGTAGTGAATGGAGCTGATGGCGAACGTTTTGTAGGTTTTACCTGTATATCTTTCACAGCATATTTCGCACCCTTGCAACTCTCTAAAAATGCTTCAGCATCTTCCGCGGTATTTTGTTTTGCTCCTTCGGCTTTGAAGCTGATACTTCTTTTATTGGCATCATCTGCTGTAAATATTGCTTCAATCTTAAAACTACTTGTCGGCTTGAACTGGTTGATCTCTCGCTCTCTTTCTGCGATCAGCCTCACCGCAACGCTTTGAACTCTTCCGGCACTTAAAGAACTACCCATGCTGATCTTTCTCCACAGCACCGGGCTCAGCTCAAAACCCACAATTCTATCTAAAACCCTTCTTGCCTGTTGAGCGTTTACCAGGTTCATATCCAATAACCTGGGAGATTCAACTGCTTTTTTTATGGCAGGTTTTGTGATCTCGTGAAAGACGATTCTTTTGGTGGTTTTAGGGTCAAGTCCAAGTACCTCACAAAGATGCCAGCTGATAGCTTCACCTTCACGGTCCTCATCCGTTGCCAGCCAGACTTCACTTTTTTTAGCAAGCCTTTTTAACTCATTGACTACCCGTTCTTTGTCTGCTGGAACAATGTATCTTGGTTGGTATCCTTTCTCTACATCTATACCCATGGCATTCTTTTCCAGGTCACGGATATGTCCATAACAACTCTTCACCTCGAAATCGCTTCCGAGTATTTTTTCAATTGTTTTTGCCTTTGCCGGGGACTCTACTATCAATAAATTCTTAGCCATTCTGGTTTATTTTTTTGTTCTAACTGCAGCACATTTATGAAACTTCTGTTGTGTCACTCACTGCATCGTTCAGAACACAGGTCAGCATATCTAGATAAGTGCAATATTAGGGTTTCCGTTTAAAACGCAAAAAATGTGTGTATGATTCATCGCTGATCATAGGCAGGAAAAATTTGTTAAGAGCAAATGTTTTCTTTTAACAATCACTGTGATTGGGCTCATAGTATTACAGATGTTTTTTGAACTACTTTTGCCGCAGTTAAGCATTGCTCATGAAGAAAACTCACATCATTTTACTTGTTTTAATTGCTGCATCTATTGCTACGCTGATCAGTTTCATGGGTAACGTAACCACATACGAAACAGTAGCTTCAGCCAGGGAAAAAGAAGGGAAATTTGTGAACCTTGTGGCTAAGCTTGATCTGACTCAACCGATGGAATATGATCCTGTAAAAAATCCGAACTACCTAACATTTACCGCTATTGATACCTTGGGTCAATCTATTAAAGTGGTGTATCGTAACACGAAACCTACGGACATGGAGAAAAGCGAAAGATTGGTTTTGAAAGGTGAGGTAAACGGTGATCATTTTGAGTGTAAGGACATATTGCTGAAATGCCCTTCTAAATACAAAGACGATATAGAGCAAGCCAAAAAGAACTTAGAAACAACTTCGAGATAATATATATACTGCTGATTGATGGACTACATTGGTGAACATTTATTTCCGGGACAGATCGGACATTTCTTTGCTATACTTTCTTTGGTTGCTTCGTTGGTGGCAACCATTGCTTTTTTTAAGGCAAACCGTGAGCAGGTTCTTAGTGAAAGAGCTAAATGGCTGAAAATTGCCAGGATATCTTTCCTGTTAGAAACGATCTCTGTAATAGCAATGTTTTTTACATTGTATTATATCATTTCCAACCATTTGTTTGAATACAAATATGCATGGCAGCATAGTGACAGGAGCCTGCAGTTCGAATATTTACTTGCCTGCTTCTGGGAAGGACAAGAAGGAAGTTTCATGTTATGGAGCTTCTGGCATTGTGTATTAGGATGGATTGTCATTAAAAAAGGCAAACTATGGGAGCCAGGTGTAATGATGGTGGTGAGCTTTGTACAATTTTGCCTTGCTACAATGGTAATCGGATTGTACTTCTTTGGCCATAAAGTTGGAAGTAGCCCATTTGTATTATTAAGAAATGAAATTGAAGGACCGATATTTAGTCAGCCAGATTATTTAGAAAAAGTATACGCACAAGGTGGACAAGGATTGAATGCCTTGTTACAGAACTACTGGATGGTAATTCACCCTCCAATATTATTCTTAGGTTTTGCATCTACCATCATTCCTTTTGCTTATGCTTTTGCAGGATTGTTGAACAAGAATCAAGACTGGATCAAACATTCTATTCCATGGGCCAGTTTTTCTGCTGCCGTGCTTGGACTTGGGATTATGATGGGAGCAGCCTGGGCTTATGAAAGTTTATCTTTTGGCGGTTACTGGGCCTGGGATCCGGTTGAAAATGCATCACTCGTTCCCTGGCTTACATTGATCGCAGGCTTGCACACGAATGTTATTTACAAAAACAGCGGCTACTCTTTACGAACAACTTACTTTTTTTACTTCATTTCTTTCATCCTGATCGTTTACTCTACGTTCCTTACAAGGAGTGGCGTTTTGGGAGATACTTCAGTTCATGCTTTTACAGACCTTGGGATGAACACTCAGCTGTATCTCTTCCTGAACATATTTGTTTGGTTACCTACACTTGTTGCAGCCAAAGAAACTAAAACAAGACTGTACCTGTTTGTTGCTTTTGTTGCAGCCAATGTGGTGAGTTACTTCTTTCCGCAGGCTACATTAATATCTATACTCGGCAGTTTTGGTTTATTGATATGGCTACTTAACAATCATGTTCCAACAATCAGGAAAGAAGAAAGCAGTTATAGCCGTGAATTCTGGATGTATATTGGTTCATTGGTGATATTTCTAAGTGCTATCATTATCATTTTCCAGACTTCGTTACCGGTATTAAATAAGTTGATCGATCGTAAATATGCACCTCCGGAAGATATAGAACTTCAATACAACCAGATACAGATATTTGTTGCATTTGTGATCGGTATGCTGACTGCCGTGACTCAATATTTGAAATATAAAGAGACTTCGAAAGAATATTTTGGTAAAAGAATTTTAGTTCCAACAATCATCTCCGTTATCCTTAGTGTTTGTATCAGTGTTTTTGGTGAGGTACGTTATGATGATCACGGAGCGGGATTTTTATTTGCTATTCACCTGGCCATTTTTGCAGCTGTATATGCCATTGTAGCCAATGCAGCTTATTTGTGGATCGGTTTAAAAGGAAAGATCAAAAGTGCCGGAGCATCCATTGCTCATATTGGGTTTGGGATGGTATTATTAGGTGTGCTCATCAGCAGTGCCAAGAAAGAAGTGCTGAGTAATAATACAACGGGCATTGCAGTTTTTAAGAAGGAAAAGGGTGGGGAAGATCCAATGGAAAATATCACCTTGTTCAAAGGGCAGGCTACCGATATGGGTGATTATATGGTTACCTATGTAAATGACTACCTGAACTCTGAAGATCGTAAACGTTACTACCAGATTGATTTTGCGCCAAAAGATGGTGGTAAGCCGTTTACGCTATATCCCAATACTATCAAGAACAATAAAGGAGAAGGGTTTTCTGCTAATCCGGATGCAAGGCATTATTTACACAAAGATGTATTTGCTTATCTCACATCTTTCCAGGAAGGAAAAGTAGACGATACCACCAGTTTTCAACCAAGAGAAATAAAGGCCGGAGATACCATCTTTTACAGTAACGGAAGGCTGATATTAAACAGTGTTACATTCAACCCGGAAGGAACAAAACATAAGATTACAGCTGGAGATACTTTATTGGTAATGGATATCACCGTAATGTCTCATGAAGGTGCTTTTTACAGATCGTTTCCTGCAATTGAAGTAAAAAATGGGGCTGCAAGAACGATTGCTGACACTGTTAATGCCCAAAGCCTGGTTTTGCAGTTCAACAAAGTATTGGACCAGGAAAAAGGAACACTTGAACTTGGGGTAAAGGAAAGCAAGGAGTTATTAGACCTGGTTACCTTAAAAGTCTATGAGTTTCCGATGATCAATGTACTTTGGCTGGGTATTATTGTAATGTTCTTCGGGTTCATTCTCAGCGTATTTTACAGGGCTCAACAACTCAAGAGAGGGCCTTTAGTAAAAAAATAACGATCTCTAAGGTTACTTTAAACTTACTGGCAGCATTAATTATACAACTTGTGTCTATCTTAGTATCGGCTCAGTTAACTGATGTTGTACAAGAGTGCGACGCAAGGAACGTTGAGCTATATTCTATACCCGACTAAACAATACACTTATTACAAATGAACCTTGTAACGAAAAATATCATCTGTTTACTGGTGGTGTTCTTTGCTTTGAATGTTTCGGCTGAAGCACAAAGAGGTCCGAATGATACGATCCGGGTGTCTGCTTACATTGATGAAAACGGAGATACCATTCCACAAGGTTATTTGGAACCTGTTGCAGTTTATGCAAAGATGAGTGAGAAAATGAGGAAGCAGTGGGCTGAATGGACAAGGCTCAGAAATGCCATTTATGTAACTTATCCTTACGCAAAAGCTGCCGGGAAAATTATGAATGATATTAATTCACAGCTTGTGAATGTGTCTGATAAAAAGAAAAGAAAGGCCATTATTAAATCGAGAGAGAAAGATCTGAAGAGAGAGTTTTCTGATAAAGTAAAGAACCTTTCTGTTTACCAGGGTAAGGTGCTGATGAAACTCATCAACCGAGAAACCGGTAATAATTGTTACGAGATCATCCATGAATATAAAGGTGGCTTCACAGCTACCATGTGGCAAACCGTTGCTGTGATCTTCGGCAGCAATCTCAAACAAGCCTACGATCCTGGTGGTAATGAGAAACCTTACGAAATGATCGTAAGAGATGTGGAACGAATGTATGGCCACAGAATGTAATCCCATCAATGTTTAATGTTGTAACGGCAATCACTTAGATTTGCTTTCCTAATTCGTCATATGAAATTTGATATACTGGCTTTTGGTGTTCACCCGGATGATGTAGAACTGGGATGTGCCGGAACTATTCTAGCTTCCATTCAGCAAGGGAAAAAAGTGGGCGTTATTGATCTCACAAGAGGTGAACTTGGTACCAGAGGGACGGTTGAAACGAGAAATAAAGAGAGTGCTGATGCTGCTAAAGTCTTAGGCGTACAAGCAAGAGAAAATCTTGATATGGCCGATGGATTTTTCGAACATAACCAGGAGAATGTTTTAAAGATCATTACTGCTATCAGGAAATATGCTCCGGATATTTTGCTCTGCAATGCTCCCGAAGATCGTCATCCGGATCATGGCAGAAGTGCAAAACTTGTATCAGATGCAGCCTTCTTATCTGGTCTTCGAAAAATAGAAACAAGTTTAGATGGAAAGCAGCAGCAAGCCTGGCGGCCAAAGTATGTTTTTCAGTATATACAGGATCGTTATTTAGAACCTGATTTTATCTTCGACATCTCCGATTTTCATGATAAAAAAATGGAGGCTATTCAGTGTTATGCAACACAATTCTATAATCCGGAATTGGATGAACCAAACACCTATATTTCATCCCCGGAGTTTTTAAAAAGCATCACATCAAGAGAAATGATACTGGGAAAACGTATCGGTGTTAGGTATGCTGAAGGCTTCATTTCTGAAAAAATGATTGGAATAAGCGGCTTTGATGCTTTTATTCAACACACTACATGATTGTTAATTGTCAAATCTAATTGAGAATAAAGCCTATTTTCGCTGGCAGATTTATTGTTAATCAGGTTTATTCATCTTATTAGTTATTGTTAGTTTATGGCCTTACCAAAGTTCGCCCAGGTTTCTCAGGGCTTCCACGCAGATTTAAAGAAAAGGATTTCAGAATATTTCAGTACTACCGGAGAAAGGCCAACAGGCAATTCTAAATTGTACACAAAGGCTATAATCCTCACGGTGAGTTATATTGCCATGTTTACTCACCTTGTATTTTTTGATCCTGTTACCTTGGTTGCAATTATTGAATGTGTAGTACTAGGATTTGCAACTGCATTTATAGGCTTTAACATCATGCATGATGGGGCTCATGGCAGCTTTAGCACTTCACCTGCAGTGAATAAATTAGCAGCGATCACCTTGAACGTTTTAGGCGGTAGCAGTTTTATGTGGAATATGAAACATAATATCATTCACCATGCTTATACGAATGTTGATGGTGTGGATGATGATATTGACGCTGGCATCTTATTAAGAATGGCAAGAACCCAGAAGTATTTGAAGATTCATAAGTTTCAACATGTTTATGTGTGGTTCCTTTACTGCATCTTGTATATCTACTGGATATTCGTTTCGGACTACCGTAAATATTTTAGAAGAAAAATTGGTGATATTCCATTAAAGAATATGGATACTAAAGACCATATTGCTTTCTGGGGATATAAACTGCTTCATCTTACATTGTTTGTTGGGTTACCGATTTATATGCATGGATTTACTGCATGGCTGGTTGGGTTTCTTATTTTTACAACTGTTGCCGGGTTTATTCTAAGTATTGTATTTCAGTTAGCCCATACAGTTGAGCACACCCATTTTCCAATGCCAAATGAGGATACAGGAAGACTGGCTGATGAATGGGCTATTCACCAGGTAAAGACAACTGCAAACTTTGCTACAAATAATCCTGTGGTTTCATGGTGTGTTGGAGGATTGAATTTCCAGGTAGAGCATCACCTGTTTCCTAAAATATCACACATACATTATCCGCGAATCAACAAGATCGTAAAGCAAACCTGCAAGGAATATGGGGTAGAATATATCGAATACCCTTCTGTAAGAAAAGCAATTCGTTCTCATATTAATTACCTGAGAGAAATGGGAAGAGCGGCTTAGGGTCAATGGTCAATGGTCAATGGTCAATGGTCAATGGTCAATGGTCAATGGTCAATGGTCAATGGTCAATGGTCAATGGTCAATGGTCACAAGAAGTAAATCCATAAAGATAAAAAGCTGAAGTCTGAACTTCAGCTTTTGTTTTTCTATGTGTCTATGTGGTAAGTCTCAGTTAACAAACCCCCACCAGATTCCAACTCGTAACCATAAGGGCATGTTAGGATAATGACTTGCTGTATAATTGTAATTGCTTCCAACGGCATTAATATTTTCCAGCCTCACAAAAGCTTTGAATGATTTGATCCTGAAATTGAGATAAAGATTTACTTCCGGTAGGTTGGAAAGTGTAGCTGTATCCTGGTAAACAAATTGTCCAACAAGAGGTGAGTAATTATCTGCTTTATATGGAGTATGGTATTTAAGTTCTACCCCTGTAGCAAGATTCAAGTTTTTAAATCCGAGGTTTCCTTCATACCCGATCCTGTTACGAGTAAATAATAATGGAAAATTGATCGGCGGAGCTCCAGCAGCCTGTTGCAGATGAACTTCGGTATGCAACTTAAAGTTTTTACCCAACCTGAAAGTTTTCTCGGCAGCAACATGAAGAATATTGAACAGCGTTGACTCCTGTTTCGCATGATAGAAACTATCAAAATAACTATAGTTACTTATCAGTGAATAATCACCGGTTAAACGCAATCCCAGTTTATTATTCTCATAAGTGGCAGACAGTTTTGTATGATTTTCTTTATCAAAAGTGGTAGCAGTTCTTACTGGAAAACTGGTTCTGCTAAAAAATATCATTGAGGGTGTTCTGTTTACATTCTGAAAACCGAGTTCAAGAGAGCCGAGATTCTTACTCAACACTCTTTTCAGGTTAACATGGGCAAGATAGTCACCTGCATTGTAGCCATTCAGATAAAATTGTCCGCTTGCAAGTATATCCCAAACCTGGTTTTTTGTTCTGTTACGATATTCAGCTAAAGCATATACGTTATGCAGGTTCTGCGTATCAGAATAATATCCTCTTAAATTTTGCACTGCAATACCAAGTTTCAGGAATTGGCTCACATTATTTTTCTGCGGGAAGGAAAGAATGCTGAATTCATTATTAAACTCTCTCCAGGTGTCTATCAGCTCAAGCCTCTTTATACTTGATGAAGCCATTTGATAAAACAAATAATTCTTGTAGCTCGCTGAATCCACAGCTATGTCCTGGAACATATACCGGTATTTGATATAGCGAAATGTATGTTGCAGCCGGAACCTTGGATAAAATAGTTTGTAAGTAGTAGAATCAGTTACCAAAGAATCTTTTTGTCCAAGGTCATATTGCTGACGGATAAGAAATGTGTTTTCTTTATAATCATTTCCCGAATTGATGGCAGTGTTGAACGGACTTCTTGTTGAGGTGTTGCTGTTACCTAATCTTACATCCAGCTCAAAGGGATCATTGAAAGCAAGATTCTTGAGCTGGCCTTCATCTACAAGACCTCCGTTTTCTGATGATCGAAAACGATTCGATTGATAGATCAGGTATAAGGTATATCTCCTGTTGTTTGAGTTATAATACGAATGAAAGCGGAAGTTGTTATGACTTGCATTTTGATTTCTGAAAACTCCGGGAGCATTGATGAATCGGTATTCAAATCCGAAGTTCAGGTTGCTGCCTTTGTTTTGGGTATGCAGAATGTGGATCATCTGCTCTGCCTTACTGCCTAACATATAACCCAGTTCAGTAAATGGCCGGGTAGTTTGGTAGATCTTTGTGTCTTCAATTTTGAATTTGTACACATCATATGCATGAAATCCTATATCAAAACCGGGCTTCATTGGTGGAGTAAAAAGATAAGACCTGGCTGCATTCCCCAGGTTTCCCAAATGAGTAGAATAATAGGGTAATGGAAATCTTCTGCTGAAATCATTGATGTTGGAGTCAAGATATCTAATCCTGGTCGAATCGAAATAACGATAATAAATGGTGATTGAATCTTCTGCAGGATCTCTGCGTTGCAGTGAATCTGTTTTGCCACGATTTGGGTTGATCGGTCTTCCTCTTCCATCTGTTCCAACCTGGGGCTGAATATCGGTATTCTCAGTAGGTCGTGGCCTCACCTGTGACATTGATTGACCTGCAATCAATGTAAAAGAAACAATCAGCAAAAAGTATAGATGTTTCAAGTTGAATACCATCAGTCTGGATACAAGTTGCTGCAAAATAAAGCTTAAGCTGTGAAGGAAACTAAAAAGTTAACGATTATAAACTTTCAATAAGCTTCACAAAAATAGTGGTAAGCTTTGGTTCTGCTTCTTTTGCTGCAGCCAATACTTCTTCGTGGGTGATCACATTCTCTTCCTCTCTAATCCCAAGATCAGTGATAACACTCATGGCAAATACTTTCATATCACCATGCCTTGCAACAATCACTTCCTGAACTGTACTCATTCCAACAGCATCGGCACCGATGGTCTTGATCAACCGATATTCTGCTTTGGTTTCGAAAGTTGGACCTGTTACAGCTACATATGTTCCTTCATGAACATTAAAGCCGGCTTCTTTTGCAATTGATTTTGCTTTTGCAATAAAATCTTTGCTGTATGGCTCGGTCATATCCGGAAAACGTGTACCGAGTGCTTCTTCATTTTTACCCACCAATGGATTTGGAGTAAAAAAGCTGATATGATCGTTAATGATCATCAAATCACCCACTTTGAAATCTGGATTAACACCACCGGCAGCATTCGATAAGAATAAAGCTTTAATACCTAATTGCTTCATTACACGAACAGGGTAAGTGATCACTTGTGGTGCATAACCTTCATAATAGTGAAATCTACCCGACATCACCATTACATTTTTCCCGCCTAATTCAGCAAAGATCATCTTACCACTATGGCCAACTACAGTGCTTACCGGAAAATGCGGAATATCAGCATACGAAATCTCTTTCTGTATTTTCAGTTCGTTTGTAAGATTACCCAACCCACTGCCCAGGATAATTCCTGCAGCAATCGGTTGATCGTATTGAGATTTTATATAAGCTGATGTCTCTTCCAGTTTCTTAAGCAATTCGCTCATGTAGTAGTGCTTTTAAGACGGCAAATATACTACATGCAGGCAAACCGAAAGGAATATAGGAAAAGTGAACAGTGGAACAGGCTAACGAGAAATTTTGTTTAACTCGAAAAGATCACTCACATCAATATTTAAAGCTTTACAAATTTTGCGAAGTGTAAGCACAGTAGTGTTTGTTTTGCCGAGTTCTATTCTCGATAAACTGGCTTTCTCAAATTCACACATATGTGCCAGTTCACTTAATGAGAGACCTTTATTGGTTCTTAATTCTCTGATACGGCCACCGAGCCTTTCAAGAAATTGTGTTTCAGTCATGTGGGTATGTTGTCTGCCCTTCAAATATCACTAACATATCTGAAACCACGTTGTCGTAAATCACAATGCGATAAATATTACACTGAAATCACAATACTGATCGACACTATATATAAATTTTTGTTATGCGAGAGATGAGTAGGGGAGTAATTATTATAATATGTTCATCATTAAAAAAGCGTCTGAACCCCATGTGCTATTTTAAATTCATGATCAAGTAGCCATTTTTTTCGCCATAAACCACCTGCATATCCAACAAGACTTCTGTCACTTCCAATCACCCTGTGGCATGGAACAATTATAGCGATCTTGTTTTTTCCATTGGTAGATGCTGCTGCTCTTATCGCTTTAGGATCACCTATTTTTTTCGAGAGATCCAGATAATTGATGGTCTTTCCAAAAGGAATTCCCAGTAATTCATTCCATACCCTTGTCTGGAATTCTGTTCCATGCTGGAAAACAGGAACAGAGAATTTTCTTCTTTCACCATTGAAGAATTCGATCAGCTGTTCTGTACATTGATGTATCACATCACTCACACCAGGTTCGCCATAAGTGATCTGGTCTTTCTTATCAACAAAACTCAATTCAGCAATGTACTGTTCCGTAGCACCGATCTTCAATAAGCCAACAGGACTTTCGTAGTATGTATAATATAACATGGTTAGTTATTTGGTCACTGGTCAATAGTCATTCACTTAAACGACTTGCTGACTCAATGACTTGGTTTATCCCACTCTTTGTCCATTCTTCACCGATCTTTCAGGTTGCAATAAAATTACATCGTTATTTTCATCGTACACACCCAATACAAGACATTCACTAAAAAAATTTGCTATCTGTTTCTTTGGAAAATTCACAACGGCCAGCACCTGTTTTCCCATTAGCATTTCCGTTGTATAATGTTTGGTGATCTGGGCCGATGATTGTTTAATGCCTTCCGAGCCGAAATCAATACTCAACTGGTAAGCAGGCTTTCTTGCATTAGGAAAATCTTTAACTTCAACGATTGTTCCGCAGCGTATGTCTATTTTTGCAAAATCATCCCAGGTGATCATAACAATATCTTTTAAATACAAATAAAAATCAATTTATGCCAACACGTTCAGCAACTGCAGTATGGAATGGTTCAGGAAAAGAAGGAACCGGTACAGTTTCCACTCAAAGTACAGCTTTAAGCAATGCACAGTATTCTTATAAAACACGTTTTGAGGATGGTGTAGGAACAAATCCTGAAGAATTGATCGCTGCAGCTCATGCAGGATGTTTTGCAATGAAGCTCAGCTTTGTTTTAGGTGCAGCAGGATTTACACCAACAAGTCTTGATGTTACTTGCGGTATCACATTGGATAGTGGCAAGATCACCGGCTCTAAACTTGAAGTAAAAGCCAATGTACCTGGTATTGACCAGCAGAAATTTAATGAGTGTGCGGAAGATGCAAAAGTAAATTGCCCGATCAGCCAATTACTGAATACCGATATTACATTGGATGCTCAGTTGAGTAATTAATTTTAGAAGGTTTGCCAACGTATTGATTGTTGGCAAACCTCTTTATGTTATCACTATTTTATTGTAAGCCAGCCAAAAGGTTTCAATTGAACTTCGTTGTGTCACTCACTTGTACGTTCTGTACAATGCTTTTACTTTGCCATTAATGAACATCCTCATCCGATTACCAAACTGGCTTGGCGATATGGTCATGAGCATCTATTTTGTTCGTGCCGTACAGCAACAATATCCCGATGCAGCGATAAGTGTGATCGCAAAAAAAGGATTGGATGGACTACTGGAATATTTTCCTTCAACGAAACACCAATTTATCTTCAGTAAAGACGAATACAAAGGTATTACGGGTTTGTATTGCTTCGGAAGAAAAATACGTTCTGTAGACAACTTCGATCTTTTCTTTTGTTTACCGGATTCATTTTCTTCAGCTTTCATGGGTTGGGCTTCCGGTGCAAAACAAAGGATCGGTTACAAAAATGAAGGAAGAAATTTCCTGCTCACCAACAGTTACCAAAGAGATAACCAATTTCATCGAGTAGTCCAGTATCTCCAATTGCTTGAAAAGTTTATTGATAAAAAAACAGATCATTCTCCTGTATTACAATTGAAAAATATTTCTCCTGAAAGAAATGGGATTATTGTAAATATTCATTCAGAAGCATTATCAAGAAGAATTCCAAAACAAAAAGCAATTGAGTTGATAGATCAACTGTTGAATAAGACCAGTGAAACAATTACACTCATTGGCGGTCCAAAAGATGTTGCTTTCACCAATGAAGTAGTTGCCGGATTACAAATGCCGGATCGTGTGAATAATGTTGCAGGCAAAACTTCATTGGTTCAGTTGGTGGAATTATTCAGCAGGTCAAAAACAATGCTCAGCAGCGATTCCGGTCCTGCTCATCTTGCAAATGCTACAGGATTACCAGTGGTTGTTTTATTTGGTGCAGGAAATGAAAATGAAACAGGACCTTACTATAAAGCAGCATCGCAAACAATACGTCTGGGTAAACTTTCATGTGAGCCCTGCAGAAGAAATGAATGCAAGTTTGGCATTGCTCCTCCCTGTTTAACTGACCTCGAAAATGAAACTGTTATCGGCGCTGTTTTAAAAATGGCAGGAGCATGAAGATCGGTTTTGATGCATATTTCGCCTTTCATTATAAAACAGGTGTAGCTCACTATAGTCGTAACCTCATCAACAGCATTGCAACATTCTATCCTGATGCAGAATTAGTTTTGTTCACCGACAAGCGTACGGAATTATATCAACCTTCATTTCGAAATTTGAAGGTAGTTGAATTGGGACATGAAGTTCCATATTATCAATGGTTGTCAAATCAAACACTTCTTTCATCTATTACCGGGGAGCAATTAGACATTTTTCATGGATTGGATCATGGCTTGCCAACGATTGATAATGTAAAGAAAGTGGTGACCGTACATGATCTTTTCTTTGAAACACATCCTGACCTTTATTCTCCAGCAGATGTGGAGTATTATCGGTCCATCACACCAAAAGCTTGTGACACTGCTGATGAAATAATTTCAATCAGTCAATACACAACTACTCAGCTCATCAAATATTATGGCATTGCAAATGAAAAGATCAATGTATGTTATCAAACTTGCAATGATCTCTTCTTTGAAAAAGTTACAGAGAAACGAAAAGCTGAATTAAGACAACAGTTTGATTTACCTCAGCAATTCTGGTTGTATGTAGGATCTGTGATTGAACGGAAAAACCTGTTGCATATCTGTGAAGCCCTGAACCTGAACAAAGATCAGTCAAAAATTCCTTTGATAGTAATTGGCGAGGGAAGAGAATACCTTGAAACAGTACGGGATTACGTAAATGCGAATGATCTTACTGGTAGCGTAAAATTTATTTCATATACCGATGCTGCTAAGAAATCGATATCATTTCAGCAGGCAAAAGATATTCCTGCATTTTATCAAATGGCTTTCGGTTTAGTCTATCCAAGTTTTTTGGAGGGATTTGGTATTCCTTTGATCGAAGCTTTTGCTTCAGGACTACCTGTTATCACCTCCAATACTTCAAGCCTGCCGGAAATCGGTAAAGATGCTGCTTTGTATGTTGATCCATCTGACCCTGCCAATATAGCTAAAGCACTCCTTACACTGGAACGAAATAATCAACTTCGACAGTCAATGATAGAAAAGGGTAGAATGATTGCCGAAGATTTTACTGCAAAAAAAACTGCAACCTCGGTCATGAATGTCTACAAGAAACTGCTGCATGTATGATGCTAATTTGTATGTTTGAGATATAACCATGAACGATTTTTCTAACGATATTGAACAATGCCTTTCTGTTTTAAAAAATGGAGGAACGATTCTTTATCCTACTGACACGATCTGGGGTATCGGGTGTGATGCAACAAATGCAGCAGCAGTTGAAAAAGTGATTCAGGTCAAACATCGTCCGCAAAATAAAAGCTTTGTCGTTCTTGTTACTGATGAGACCGATATTCTAAAATATACAGCTACACCTGACCTGGAAGTTTTCAATTATCTCAATCAAACAACAAAGCCTACCACTGTAATTTACGAACATGCAATTGGCCTGGCCGATAATGCAATTGCAGAAGATGGAAGCGTTGCAATCAGAATCGTGAAAGATGAGTTTTGCCGCCAGCTTATAAAGCGTTTTCGAAAGCCGATACTCAGCACTTCGGCAAATGTTAGCGGCCAGCCTGCACCTGCTTTTTTTGCCAATATCTCTCCGGAAATACTTGAAAATGTAGATTTTGTTGTGGAACATCGTCGCAATGACACTACACCAGCCGAGCCTTCCAGCATTGTAAAATGGGGTGGAAAGGAGAAATTCACAATTATACGACCCTGATGTGGAAACGTGTGGAGAACTTCAGTAGACTGAAATTCAGCTGATTGCATAATGCAAAAGCTTAAGCAGTAAAACTTTAATTGGCATAGATCCGTTCTGGAAAAGTAATTGTGCCTGTACTCATCTAAATCATTTTATATGGCCAGGGTTATACTGGATGTTCCTTCTGAAAAAATGGGCTCTTTTATCAGGGCCATTATGCATTTGGGCATCGACAAACACGCAATCTCTTCTGAAAGAGAACCGGCAGAAGCTGCAAGGCCAGAAAGAGAAAGTCTTTTTTCTGGTAAGCGGTTCAAGAATTTTACTTCCAAGCTGCTGGATTGGGACAGAAATCGGAATGAACTCGAGTTTGAATAGACTTTTTTTCCGAGCCCTATCTTTGCTGCAATGCAGATCAATTGTACAGATAGGGAGTTGTTCATTTTTAAGAAGATAGCACATGCTGCTTGGGAATTAGATTTACCCTGTTACCTCATTGGCGGCTTTGTACGAGATAAAATCATTGGTCGTTCAACTACCGATGCAGATATTGTTTGCCTGGGTGATGGAATTGAGCTGGCCCATAAAGTCTCCGAACGTTTCTCTAACCCAACCGTTTCATATTTCAAAAATTTTGGTACCGCACACATCAAACTGCCCGATTTTGACGTGGAGTTTGTTGGTGCAAGAAAAGAAAGCTACCAGAAACACAGTCGCAAACCTGAAGTATTACCAGGAACACTCGAAGATGACCAGAATCGTCGTGACTTTACCATTAACGCTTTAGCCATAAGCCTTAATGAAAAAGACTATGGATCATTGATTGATCCATTTAATGGTCTTTCAGATATTGAGAACAAGATCATCAAAACACCACTCGATCCTTTTCAAACCTTTAGTGATGATCCGTTGAGAATGATGAGGGCCATTCGTTTTTCCACTCAACTCAATTTTGATATAGCTCCTGAAACATTAGCTGCGATTGAAACAGATGCAGAGCGAATAAAGATAGTTTCGCAGGAGAGAATAACTGAAGAGCTGAATAAGATCATGCTCAGCCCAAAACCTTCTATTGGCTGGGATTTGTTGTTCAGGACAAAGTTGCTGCATATCATTTTTCCACAGATGGTTGATCTGTATGGTGCAGAATTCATTGATGGAAAGGGTCACAAAGATAATTTCTATCATACACTACAGGTGCTCGATAATATCTGTGAAGTAACTGATGATCTCTGGCTTCGTTGGGCTGCTTTATTGCATGATATTGGAAAACCAGCCACCAAAAAGTTCGAGGAAGACGGATGGACATTTCATGGTCATGAGGTGGTAGGGGCAAGAATGGTTCCAAGGATATTTACCAAACTTAAGCTGCCACTGAACGAAAAGATGCGGTATGTACAGAAGTTAGTGGCATTGCATTTAAGGCCGATCAGCTTAACAAAAGAAAATATTACGGATAGTGCCATCAGGAGATTATTGTTCGATGCTGGTGAGGAGATTGACGACCTGATGAAGCTTTGCAAGGCTGACATCACCAGTAAAAACAAGTTCAAGGTTAAGCGTTACCTGCAGAATTTCGAACTGGTGGAGCAACGTCTCGAAGCGGTTGAAGAAAGTGATAAGATCCGTAACTGGCAGCCACCTATCACTGGTGAGATCATCATGCAAACCTTTGGACTTTCACCCGGAAAGCAGGTTGGGTTAATAAAAGATGCGATACGAGAAGCTATTCTTGATGGAGATATTCCTAATACCTACGAAGCGGCTTATAATTTGATGATACAAAAAGCAACTGAATACAACTTGCAACCAATTGTTTAAGGTTGTATTTTCGATGCCTGTGGAAATTTATGATGTCGGCAATTGAGTTTTATTCAACTTTTCTTGCGTCGCACTCTTGTACTGGTGTACATAAATGATCAGTCATGTGTGTAACGGACAAGTGAGCTCCGATAACTATCGGAGCAACGAAGTTCAATTGAAAAGCTGAAGCCGGCAAAACACAAAACCTGAAACCAACATTTGAATGGCCATACTAAAGTTCAGAGCTTATTACGAAGAAGATGACAGTGTTTACCGTGATGTAGTCATTAAACATACCCAGTCTTTCCTGGATCTGCATTATGCAATATTGAAGTCATACGAGTTCGATAATAAACACAAAGCAACTTTTTACCGTAGTAATGATACATGGCAACGTGGCAGGGAAATCAGTTTAGAAAAGTATGATAAAGAATATCGTGCAGAGCCATTGCTGATGGAACAGACTACGATTGGCAGCGAAATAAGAGATACCAACCAGCGGTTTATTTTTGTGTATGATTTTGATAAGAACTGGACTTTTTTACTTGAGCTGATCAATGTAAGCAAAGAAGAGAACCCACGACTTATTTATCCTGCCACGAGCAGAACAGAAGGAATTGGTCCACAGCAATACGGAACAAAAAGTTTACTTGGTAATAAATTCAATGAGATTGAAGAGAAATACGATCTGAATAACATGGAAGGTTTCAGTGAAGAAGGAGAAGAAGGAACTGAAGGAGCAGATGAAGAAGCCGATGAATTTGGAAGTGAGGAGAGTGGTGGGGAAGAACGTACTGAAGAGTTTTAGACCAAGCTATATATAGGAACAAAATATTTAGATAGAAATTTTACTCCGTAGGAGTATTACCTTAATAGGAAAAGTAGTTGTTTGAGTTAAGGCTCCGTAGGAGCCATACATTCTTTTTTATGCCAAACACTTACACCCAATTATATGTTCAGCTTGTATTTGCAGTAAAAGGCAGAGAAAATATTGTTTCAGCAAATATCCATGATAGGGTAGAAAAGTACATTACCGGCATAATTCAAAATAAAAAGCACAAACTGCTTGCAATTTATTGTATGCCAGATCATTTGCATATTTTCCTTAGCATGAAACCGGATATGGCAATTTCTGATCTTGTCAGGATCGTCAAATCCGAATCAACCAAATTCATCAACGATCATCAACTGTATCGGGAAAATTTTCCTGCCAGGAGGGCTTTGGTGCTTTTAGTTATTCAGAAAGCCAGATTGATACAGTGGTGAATTATGTATTGCATCAACCAGAGCATCATAAGCAAAAATCATTTAAAGAAGAGTATGTAACATTTCTTAAGCGATACAATATTGAATACAACGAAAAATATCTGTTTGATTGGATTGAATAAATAGTACGGCTCCTACGGAGCCAGCGAACATTTCTTCACAATTTCTATTGAGGTATGGCTCCGATGGAGCCGATTACTGATCATTCAATAATTTTCTATTAATATGTGGCTCCGATGAGCCTGGTAAATATGCAAGATGAAAAATTAGTATTAGTGATTGTTGGCCCTACTGCAGTAGGTAAAACTGCATTTGCAATAGAGGTAGCAAAACGCTTGAATACAGAAATCATCTCAGCGGATTCACGTCAGTGTTTTAAAGAACTGAATATCGGTGTTGCCAAACCTTCGGAACTGGAATTGCACGAAGTAAAGCATCATTTCATCAGCTCACATTCCATTCATGAAGAAGTAAACGCTGCTGTCTTCGAACAATATGCATTGAAAGCTGCTGCAGAAATTTTCAAATCGAACAATATTGCAGTTATGGTTGGTGGCACTGGATTGTATGTAAAAGCATTTTGTGAAGGATTAGATGATATTCCTGAAGTGGATGCGAATATTAGAAAAGACATTACTTCTAAGTTTGAAGAGAAAGGAATGGCATGGTTGCAAAATGAGGTATTAGAAAAAGATCCTGAATTCTGGAAAAATGCTGAGCAGCACAATCCGCAAAGATTGATGAGAGCTTTGGAAGTGAAAGAAGCTACTGGTAAATCAATCATGCATTTTAGAAATGGCGATAAACAAGATCGTTCATTCAGAATTATTAAAATTGGTCTGGAATTACCAAGAGAGGAACTTTATTACAGGATCAATACAAGAGTCGATCATATGATGCTGCAGGGCTTGTTAGAGGAAGTAAAAAGCCTTTTGCCAGAGAAACGTCTTAATGCATTACAAACTGTAGGATATAAAGAGATATTTCAATTTCTTGATGGCTTAATCTCTTTAGAAACGGCCATAGAAGATGTAAAGAAAAACTCCCGCCATTATGCAAAACGACAGTTGACCTGGTTTAAAAAAGATGGTTCTATCAAATGGGTTTCTTCCAAAACCATTGTAAAAGATGTGATTGACGAAGTATTAACATACTGAGGTTTGTATTCTTTTGACAAACGGCAGAAAATCGCCAATTTGCGGCAACATAATAAAAAGTATTATTCCCACCTTGCGGATTCAAATTTCAATTAAACGACGAAACATGAAAAAATGGTTTTTCCTGTTGCCTGCAGTTATGCTTCTAAGCACTGCTTTAATGGCACAGACGAGAAAGATCCAGTTTGAGAAGTACAGTTTACCAAATGGTTTAACTGTGATCTTGCACCAGGATAAAACGGCACCGGTCGTAGCGGTAACTACATTGTACCACGTTGGTTCAAAAAACGAGGATACCGGCAGAACAGGATTTGCTCATTTCTTTGAACATCTCTTATTCGAAGGTTCGAAGAATATTAAAAGAGGCGAGTTTGATAAGTATGTTACCAATGCTGGTGGTGCTTTAAACGCAAATACTTCGCAGGACAGAACATTTTATTACGAGCTGCTTCCTTCAAACCAGCTGGAATTAGGTCTCTGGTTGGAAAGTGAAAGAATGATGCACGCTAAGATCGAAGAGATCGGTGTAAATACTCAACGTGAAGTTGTAAAGGAAGAGAAACGTCAGCGTATAGATAATCAACCTTATGGAACTATCCTGATGGAAGTTTTGAAAAGAGCATATAAAGTACATCCTTATCGTTGGGCTCCAATTGGAAGTATGGAACACTTGAATGCTGCCCAGTTAAGTGAGTTCATCGATTTTTATAAAACCTACTATGTTCCTGAGAACTGTGTGTTATCAATAGCCGGTGATATTGATATTGCAAAAACAAAGCAATTGATCCAGGCATATTTTGGTGAAATTCCAAAAGGTACAAAGCCAATCAACAGGCCGGATGTAACTGAACCTGATCTGGGTGGAGAAGTTCGTGATGTAATTGAAGATAATATCCAGCTTCCGGCAGTTATACAGGCTTACAGGGCTCCAAAACAAGGCAGTGATGAGTATTATGCATTCAACGTGCTATCAACTTTATTATCTGGTGGAGAATCTTCCAGGATGAATAAAATATTGGTTGATGATAAGGAAATGGCTGTGGCAGCTTTCGCTATTCCTTTCTTTAATGAAGATGCCGGATTGTTCATCAATTATGCTTTACCAAATATGGGTTATACTCCTGAAGCACTGGAAGCTGCAATGGATTCAATCATCAATGATTTGAAAATAACTCCAGTATCAGCGAATGAATTTCAGAAAGTACAGAACCAGATCGAATCAGAATTTGTGAGCAGTAATTCAACCATGGCCGGTATTGCAGAGAGTTTAGCCAACTACCAGGTGTATTTTGGAGATGCAGATCTTATCAATACAGAATTGGCAAAGTATAAAAAGGTAACAAGAGAAGATTTGATGAATGTAGCCAAAAAATACCTTAATAAAGACAACAGGGTGGTATTGTATTATGTTCCAAAAGGCAGCAAATAATTATTGCATTAAACATTAATAGTCATGAAAAGAATATATATCGTTTTGTTATTGCTGATTCCTGTTTTGAGTTTTGCACAAGGCAAGATCGACAGGAGCAAAGCACCAAAGCCAGCACCGGCTCCTCAAATTAAAATACCAGATCCGGCCACATTTACTTTAGCCAATGGATTAAAGGTATTTGTTGTACAGAATTCAAAGCTTCCTCGTGTATCTGCAACGCTAACAATTGATCGTGACCCTATTCTTGAAGGAGAGAAAGCAGGGTTTGTTTCATTAGCGGGTGGATTGCTTACAAGAGGAACTCAAACGAAATCGAAAGCTGAATTAGATGAAGCAGTAGATTTTCTTGGAGGTAGTTTATCAGGTTCAGCAACGTCTGTTTCTGTTTCTTCTTTGAAAAGTAATTTCCCTAAGCTGGTAGAGATCATGGCAGATGTAGCATTACGTCCTGCTTTTTCTGCTGATGAATTAGAAAAATTAAGAAAGCAGACACTAACCGGTTTGCAATCTGCAAAGGATAATCCCAGTGCCATTTCTGCAAATGTGGTAAACAAACTTGTATATGGTGCCAATCATCCTTATGGCGAGATTCAGACGGAAACAACTGTTAAGAATGTAACTATCAGTGATGTGAAAAATTATTATAATACTTACTGGAAACCAAACATTGGTTACTTGGTTTTTGTTGGTGATATAACTGCTGCAGAAGCAAAAGCATTGGCTGAAAAACATTTTAATGGATGGAAAAGAGGGAATGTTCCAAAGGCTACCATCGCCAAGCCAAAAGCACCTGCTAAAACGTATATAGCAATTGTTGATCGTCCTGCTTCAGTACAAAGTGTTATCAGTCTTGTTGCCCCAATTGAATTGAAACCTGGAAGTGCAAATGCAATTCCAGCCTCTGTAATGAATAATGTTTTGGGAAGTTCTTCCGGAAGATTGTATGCAAGTCTTCGTGAGAAATATGGATTTACTTATGGTGCATATTCAAGTACCAGCACTGATAAATGGGTGGGTGAGTTCAATGCAAATGCATCTGTGAGAAGTGAAAAAACAGATAGTGCCATCGGACAGTTTTTACATGAGTTCAACCGCTTAAGAACGGAGAAAATTCCTGCAGAAGAAGTGTCAAGAATGAAAAACTATCTTTCAGGAAGTTTTGCAAGGTCTTTGGAACAACCATCTACCATTGCTGGGTTTGCGTTGAATATTGCACGTTACAACTTGCCTAAAGATTATTACAGGAGCTATCTTACCAATCTTGCTAAGGTTACTCCCACTGATGTTCAGAGAATGGCTACAACTTATGTTCAGCCTGGTAATCTTCATATTGTAATTGTTGGGAACGCTAAAGCAATAGCACCGGGATTAGAAAAATATGGTGAAGTAAAATATTTTGACATCTACGGTAATGAAATTGCAAAACCAACAGAGAGAAAAGCAGATCCTTCTGTAACTGTTGAAGCGGTAATACAGAGAGCTATTGATGCTGTAGGAGGTTCTCAAAAAATATCAGCGGTAAAAGATATAACACTTGAAGGTGTGGTAAATATCCAGGGAAATGAATTGAACTATTTTCAAAGATCAATAATACCATCGGCATATATGAGTTCAGTAGAAATACAGGGTATGGTATTTCAAAAAGATCTGCTGGTGAATGGCGATTATTCTAAAGCAGTTCAAGGTGCAGCTCAGCCAGTAGACGAGCAAGCCAAGGAAGAAATGAATGAGAAAGCTGCTTTCTTTATGGAATATTACATGAGAAACAATAAGTATAATTTTACCCTTACAGGTGTCGAAACTGTTGAGGGTAATGATGCTTACGTTGTGGAAGTTAAATCTCCTTTAGGTCGTAAAATGACTTATTACTATGATGTCAAATCAGGATATAAAGTGAAGTCGACCATCGTAAGAGAAACACCAGCAGGATCAAGAACAATTCAAACATTCTTCAAAGATTATGATGAGAAGAAGGATGTAAAGATCCCAAGAAAATTATCTGTTGATGCGGGAGCAGGGTTTATACAGGAAATAGAGTTTAAGGAAGTTAAAATTAACTCCGGATTAAAAGCCGAAGATTTTAAGTAATTATCCAACCTTCATAATTAAAACGTCCTGCAATTGCAGGACGTTTTGCTTTCAAAATCACACCCATTATCAGAAACTAAAACCTACGCCTATTTTAAATGAACGATTGTATGATTCAAATCTTTTATCAGCATCAACCCTGGATAAACCATGTTCGTAAGATGCAGATATATTCAAACCATTATTTAACTGGTAGCCTATCCCTCCAATAACTCCTGCATCCCATTTATTAAATTCATCTGTTGCATCAAATTTATCATTGTAGAGGTTAAAGCCTAAAGCTCCTGCTGTAGTTCTTAATTCGGCTTTAGCAAGATAGGAAAGCTGTGGACCAGCAAACAACTGCAACCCACCAACACTTCCTTTTATCACCACAGGAAGATCTATGTACTGCGTGTTTAATTGTGCTTTTGCATTAACTCCTAAGAATTCCAAACCTTTTACGTTCATTTCGCCCTTCAATGCATAACCTTTTTGAGAATAGTACAAGCCAGGTTGAATGGAAATGCTATTGGTGAGGGGAACAGTAATATTGCCACCAGCAAAAAAACCGGTACGATTGGTTGTTGAGATATATCCATCTGCAAAATCGATCAGTTCCTGCAGATTATTCATTGCATCACCTCGTAAACCGGAATGAGAGATTCCAGCCTTGATTTCGAAAGAGGTTTTCTTTTGAGCAAATGAAACAGTAGTAAAAGCAATAGCAGCTAAGAGTAGAATTTGTTTTTTCATAGATATTGATGAGACGATGTTTTCAATTCGCCTGCTTTCTATGAGAATAGATTTTATATACTTGGATTAATTGCTTCGCACTAAGCTTCTGTTAAAGACAGTTGCAAAAAAAAGAGGTTGTCAATGTTGGACAACCTCTTTCTATTAGCGTTGATTTGCGGTTATTAAATCACATTTGCTTTTAAAATTTGAAACCTATCGTCAATGCAACATTCCCCCTGCTTCCTGTTTGTGTTGCAAAAGTATTAGCCTTATCGTTCAACATATATGGAAAGTTTACATCCTTCACAAATGTGTGAGCATAACTGAGATCAATAAAATATCCTTTGTTGCGATAACCCAATCCACCTGTAGCCTGTACACGATCAGCTTTCAATTGCTTTTCCGCATAAGGACTTCCATAATACGCACCACCCAAACGAAGCATCCATGTGTGCAGTTTTAATTCTCCACCTACACGGAAGTTAAAGTTCCCTTTATAATAATCCTTTACTGTAGCGTTAACTACATCGTAATAATCTTTTGCAGCTTCATCTTCATCATCGTGAACAAAATATCTTGCTCCACGATAATTCACATATTCAATATCAGCACTGATGAATGCTCTTTGCTTCCTTGTATCAGATACTTCCCTGAACACATAGCTGGCACTTGCAATGGCTCTCCAGGGTGTTAAAAGATTGTAGGCACCTTCTGCAGGTTTGTTTTCATTCAGTCCGTCACTGCTCTCTGCTTTTACTCCCTGGTATCCTTCTGTGTCAGTAACCATCCATGCCCTCAGCTTGTCTTTATAATTGATGATCTGTGGCGTATGTAATGCAACACCAAATCTCCAATACTCTTTTGGTTTATAGATGAAACCGAGTTTTGCACCAAGGCCAATTCCGAATGAATTGAATTTTTGTTTGTATTCGAAATAGTTGAAATCATTTGTTGTTATTCCTGATGGATCAGTTTCTTTATAGGTAAGGTCTCTGGAATAAAACACAAGTGGTATCGTCAGACTTCCACCAACATATAAACGATCATCCATATTACTTGCGATACCGATAGCTATTTCATGATAACCACCTCGTGTTGTTTCATCTTTTTCCTGGTTAACACCTGTACCAATTGGAACACGAGTTTGGTATCCTACTATTTCTCCTGCAGCATTTTTACTGGTATCGATAAGATAGGTCCAATAACCTAATGATGCTCCGTTAATATAATTCCATTCTGCTGCCTGCATATTGGCTCCATCTCTTGTAAGTTCTTCTAAATACTGCTCAGAAAATGAACTGCGATTATTAAAACCTTTATAGCTGATCTTATTATTATAACTGGCCAGTTGATTCACTGAAATTGATAAAGCGGAGCTTGTCCATTTGCTTCCTTTACCATGCGGGATTCCAAAAACCCATCCGGTAGTTCCGTAAGCAAATGCATTTCTTTTTACGAACGAATCTGTTCCGCGGTATCCAAAATTGTTTCGGTTAAGGTTGAAATTGGGGGTAAATACAAATTCATTTGTCTTAAAAAGACCAAGGCCTGCCGGGTTTACATTGGCTGCAGTAATATCGCCACCCAATGAACCCATTACACCTCCGGTAGCAACGAACCTGGCAGAGCCATTAGGAATAAACCAGCTGGCTCTTAAAGCATCGTCAGGTGTTTGTGAAAATGAGATGGTATAGGTTAGGATACTTAATGTGAGAAGTAAATATCGTTTCATAAAGCTAATTATTGGGGTAAAGGTTTATCATCCAGGTAATATCTTATTGTTTTGAACAAGACATTACCTGCTGACTATGGTTTATAGACTTTGGTTGAAAATTGAAATTAGTTTCCTCTTGATTTTCCGCTACTGCTGCCACTTCCTGTAGTATTCATGCCACCACTCTTTCCTCCTGCAGAACTACTTGTTGTAGTGCTTCCGGAACCTGAAAAAGTTCTTTCGCTTCTATCAACACTAGTACCGGAACTGGTGAAAACTCTTTTAAGTAGTGAACCCTGGTTATTGGTAGTGCCGGTTTTTACGTTGGTAGTGCTGTTGGTGTTGTTGTACGTACGTGTATTATAGGCTTTAACATTCGATGCAGAAGTTGTTCCTTTTATGTTTTTTGTATTGCCGTAAACCAAAACCGGTGCATAAGGATTATACCAACTGTTGTAGCGAACAGGGTTGTAATAAGTAGGATAGTAGTTGTAACCATAGCTAGGAGGATTGCAGGTGCAATAACAACTGGTGTTATACCTTGTATCATTCCAGTACTCGTAGTCGTCTATTTTGCTCCAGCGATAACGATCACGAACTTTCATTCTTATATATTGATCTTCTGAAGCAGTGCTTTTTTCTTCAACCTTTTCTTCTTCTTTTTCTTCAACCTTTGCTATTTCCCTGGTAGGTGAATAATAAACATCGTCTGGGGTTTGGCCTGACTTGTATACTGATGAGCAGCTAACTAATATGGTACTTACAAGTAAGGTGAGTAGAATTTTGTCTTTCATGACGGTTTGGTTTGTAAGGTTATTAATGTGAAGTTACTACATTTGTGTTGCCTCCGGAGCAATAACAAATATCAGCAAACTCTTTGCCGTACAACGTTTTAAAGCGGCCGATAGTGTTAACGGAAAACTAAGGTTTAGTGAATTATCATAGCCTTATTAAATTCACCGAGCTAATGCGTTATTCAACCGTTTAATCAGATAAGTTACCTTTCGCAAGATCAGGTGATGGCTGATAGCTGAACTTCCTGGTGAACAGCATTCAGAACCATGAAGTGAGTGACACAACAGACGATGAGCAAAGATTATAAGTTGGTTATATATAAAAATAAAAATGAGTAAAGAAATTACATCGAGGGAAAAAGATTATTCGCAGTGGTACAATGATCTTATTTTAAAAGCAGGACTGGCAGATTACAGTGCTGTTCGTGGTTGTATGGTCATCAAACCTTATGGCTATGCTTTATGGGAGAATATGAGGGATGCTTTGGATAAGATGTTCAAGGATACAGGACATGTGAATGCATATTTTCCGTTGTTTGTTCCGAAGAGTTTATTTGAAGCAGAAGAAAAGAATGCAGAGGGTTTTGCAAAAGAATGTGCCGTAGTAACGCATTATCGTTTAAAAGCTGACCCAAATAATAAAGGAAAGCTGATGGTGGATCCTGAAGCGAAACTGGAGGAAGAACTGGTTGTTCGTCCGACAAGTGAAGCCATTATCTGGAACACTTATAAAGGATGGATACAATCGTACCGTGATCTTCCTTTATTAATTAATCAATGGGCTAACGTAGTAAGATGGGAGATGAGAACAAGATTGTTCTTACGTACTGCAGAATTTTTATGGCAGGAAGGTCATACTGCACACGCAACAAAAGAAGAAGCCATTGTTGAAACAGAAAAGATGCTGGAAGTTTATGCAGATTTTGCAGAGAACTGGATGGCATTGCCTGTGGTGAAGGGAGTGAAATCTCCTAACGAAAGATTTGCTGGTGCCGAAGACACTTATTGTATAGAAGCATTAATGCAGGATGGTAAAGCTTTGCAGGCCGGCACTTCACACTTCTTAGGGCAAAATTTTGCAAAAGCATTTGATGTAAAATTCTCTGATAAGAATAATAAGCTTGATTACGTTTGGGCAACAAGCTGGGGCGTTAGTACAAGATTGATTGGTGCTTTGGTAATGGCACATAGCGATGATGATGGATTAATCTTACCGCCAAAAATTGCTCCGCTGCAGGTGGTGATCGTTCCTATATTTAAAGGCGAAGAACAAAAGGCCGCGATAGATGTAAAGGTGAATGAGATCATCAAACAATTAAAAGCTGCAGGTGTTTCCGTGAAGTATGATGACAGTGATGCAGCAAGACCAGGATGGAAATTTGCAGAGTATGAATTGAAAGGTGTACCGGTAAGAATTGCTTTGGGTGCAAGAGACCTGGAGAATAATGTAGCTGAAGTAGCAAGAAGAGATACCAAAGAAAAGATGAGCCTGAGCCTGGACGGTTTGCCGGATAAGGTAATTGCTTTGCTGAATGAAATTCAACAGAACATTTATAACAGAGCTAATGCCTACAAGCAGGAAAATACCAGGGAAGCCAATAACTGGGATGAGTTTGTAAAACTGCTGGATGAGAAAGGTGGTTTTATTTCGGCACATTGGGATGGCACATCTGAAACAGAAGAGAAAATCAAGGAGCTTACAAAAGCAACAATACGGTGTATCCCGCTGAACAATTCATCTGAAGAAGGGAAATGTGTGTTGACTGGAAATGAGTCTAGGCAAAGAGTATTATTTGCAAGGGCATATTAACATCTGCTTGATAGAATGTTGAAAAGCTCTACTCGGTAGAGCTTTTTTATTTCAACAGGAACAATTATTTTGCTCTCACAAATTTCAAAAACTAAACTGCTTTATGGAACAAAACTATCAACAACAAATGCTAACGCCACCAAAGAACTGGTTGGTGGAGTCAATTCTTGTAACAATTTTCTGCTGCCTTCCTCTTGGTATAGTAGGTATCGTTAATGCTTCACAGGTAAGTTCTAAATTTGCTACCGGAGATCACAATGGTGCATTGGAAGCGTCCAGAAATGCCGCTAAATGGACAAAAATTGGATTTTTTGTAGGATTAGGTATTCTGGTATTATATATCATTGCCATTTTTGCTTTCGGTATGACAGCTTTCTGGGCGAACGACGGAATGGACATGAATGATTACAGATAAAAAAATAAGATTTTTTTTAATTTGTACGGCAGTGATAGCAATATCGCTGCTGTACTTTTTTATTGATGCAAGGGCTACAAGGATCTTTCCAAAATGCCCATTCCATACATTGACAGGACTCTTCTGTCCTGGCTGTGGTTCTCAAAGAGCCGTATCTGCATTACTTCATCTGGATATATTGTCTGCAATGCGAAATAATGTGTTGCTGGTTGCTGCCCTTCCGATGATGTTTTATTCTGCCTATGCATCAATCGTAAATACTTTCGGAACCAAAAAAGTGCAACAAAAACTGTTTTATTCTGTTTGGTTCATCAGGATCGTTGGGATTGTGGTTGTGGCTTTCTGGATACTAAGGAATTTATCAATACATCCATTTCATCTACTGGCGCCTCATTCTTAAAGTTTTGAAGCAAGCTTATTATAATCTGCCAGAACAGTAAACAGAAAGTCAACAGGTTCCTGCCTGCTTTTAATATTGAGTACCTGCTCAATCTTATTCATCGTTTGTAATGCCAGCATGGTGTTTCCGCTTCTGCGAACATTAATGAGCACTTCTTTTACCAATTGCATATCCTTATCAGCCAGGTTCACCACTTCAGGATAAGTTGCATCATATTCCACTTCTTCCGTTGGTACAAATAAAGTTTGATTGATATGTGTTCTTGGCTTCGTCTTTACCAATGTAGTTCCGGCTACTTTGTCACCTAATCTTTGTCTTCTTTCGGTTGCTGCAACCATGATCAACGCTAAAAGCCCGTTGGTAAAAGTAAAATCCACCATCCTGAAAAGCCAGCGAATAAGGTATTGACCAAAGCTTGCCTGTTCTCCATTAAGACTGATCACTCTTATGCCCATGATCTTTTTGCCAAGGCTCTGGCCGTTGAAAAACATTTCACAGGCAAGGTCATAGAAGAAAATTGGTAATATGAAAACAAAGATCAGCCATCCATTTGTCTCAGCAAACGTTCCAATACTGGTAGAGCCAATCACAATAAATATCAGCAACAGAACATAGATAATAATAAGGATCATGTCTAATATGTATCCTACAATTCGTTCTCCCAAACTGGCAAGATCGTATTCCAGTTCAATATTCTGGGTGGTGGTGATAGCAATTGTACTCATAATAAAATCAGTGTAAATAAAACTGATTTTCTGTAACAGTAAACGATTTTTTGCCTTTATTTTTACTGCAAACGAATTCAATCATCCATGAGGGAAGCCCAGTTTCTTAAACAGAATGCAGATAAATGGAAAAGCTACGAAGCCGAAGTAAAGGCACAGGCTGCTGCTGATGTGCTTGCCGATCGGTTTATCGAACTCACAGATGACCTGGCTTATTCAAAAACATTTTATCCCGACAGTAATACTACCAAATATCTGAACGGACTTGCTGCACTGTTTCACCAGAAAATATATAAGAACAAGGTAGAAGATAAAAGCAGGATATGGTGGTTCTGGCAATATGAACTTCCTTTTCTTTTTAAAAAGTATCACAGGCAATTCCTGTATGCTTTTTCTTTTTTTATGTTATTCTGTGCTATGGGAGCTTTATCTGCTAAGTATGATGAGAACTTCCTTCGGTTAATATTGGGTGATGGGTATGTAAACATGACCAACGCAAACATAGAAAAGGGAGATGCTTTTGGTGTATACAAACATTCAGGCCAGATGGATATGTTTATTCAAATTGCTTTCAACAATATCAGGGTGTCATTTGTTGCTTATGTTTTGGGTGCTACATTTTGTGTAGGTACCATCTGGTTGCTACTTAGTAATGGATTGATGCTAGGCTCATTTGAATATTTCTTCTTTTCAAAAGGACTTGGGTTTAAAAGCATACTCGTGGTCTTCATACATGGAACACTGGAAATATGGGCCATCGTAATTGCAGGTGCTGCAGGAATGATATTGGGAACAAGTATACTCTTTCCCGGAACATACAGCAGAAGCGTTTCTTTTTTACGTGGTGGAAAGGATGGGTTGAAAATAGTGATTGGACTAGTCCCTGTATTTCTTGCAGCAGCGTTTCTGGAAGGCTTTGTTACAAGATATACTGATATGCCGGTGTGGTTAAGCCTGACGATACTGGGAACTTCTCTGGCTTTTATCATCTGGTATTTTATCATTTATCCCATAAGGCTTCATAAAAGAATAAACAAGAGCAAACAACAAACCTCCATATTTACCACCAATAGCTTCGATCTATGGCTCAACAAAAAATTTACCTCCGTAAAGTAAGAGACTTCGGGGAAAATCTTGGCGATACTTTCCAATTCATCAGGCAGGAACTAAAACCACTGCTCAAAAGTTTCTTTCTGATATCGGGTATTTTCATGTTAGGGGCTGCAATTGTCAGTGGTATTTACCAGATGGAAATTTTTGGTGTATTTGATAAAATTGAAAAGAACCCTTCAGACGATACTGGTATGGGAAGGATATTTGGTTCCATTTTTACGCCGACATACTTCCTGATAATATTGCTTTTTGTTTTAGGAATGGTAGCAATGAATGTAACGGTAGCGTCTTATATGAAAGTCTACGATCAATTGGAAACTTCTCCAACTTTAGAACAGGTATGGAACGAGTTTAAAAAATATTTCTTACGGGCATTGATCCTTTCACTGCTCATCTCCGTTCTTATAGCAGTTGGACTGGTACTTTGTGTTTTGCCAGGAATATATTTAGCTGTTGTTTTCACCCCGGTGGTTTTCATTATGGTAAATGAAGACGCATCTATTGGAGAAGCCTTTAGCAGGTGCTTTGCTTTGGTAAAAGAGAATTTCTGGATCTCTTTGGGAATTTACTTCGTAGCGTATCTTATTTATTCTTTTGCAGCAGGTATAATTGGAGTTGTTCTTGGGATTTTTATTGGTATCAGTACATACCTGAGTACTAAAGAAATGGACTCCACAATGGCAATTGTAAATTCGGTTACAAATGTTTTCAGTTATATGTTTTATGTAGTTTTTGCAGTAGCTGTGGGATTACACTATTATAATCTTTCTGAAAAACTGGATGGTGTAGGAATGATGAGAAGACTTGATACACTTGGATCAACAGATCCAAATGCTAAAATTGAAGAACAATACTAATGAGATTGTTATTGCTCATATTTTTCTTTTCCTTCACTTTGAGTAACGCAGCTCAAAACAGGTATTCATTTGATTCTTCTGCTGTGAACGTACGAAACTTCAATGAGGTATCTGTTAATGCCTACAAGAATGAGAAGCAGTTTCAATATGATAAAATTGGTGAACCTGTACTTTCACTTTGGGACAGGTTCTGGATGTGGTTCTGGGATATGGTTAACCAGATTCTTTCAACACCTGCAGGTAAAACAACTTTTAAAACAGTTCTGATCATCTTAGGCATAGCAGCCGTTATATTTTTCATCTATAAGTTGATGGGTGACAAAACAAAGTTGTTTGGAGGCAAAGGAGCGAAAGGATTGACTTATGAGATTGGTGATGAAGACATACACACCATTTCATTTGAAGATGCGATCAGAGAAGCGATAGCAAATGAAAATTACCGGCTGGCTGTAAGACTTGTTTACCTGCATTCTTTGAAGTTGTTGAGCGATAAAGAACTCATCGACTGGAAGCCTGGTAAAACAAATACTGCTTATGTTTTCGAGTTGAAAGATCATCCTTCATTTACTTCTTTCAATAATCTTACACAGGAATTTGAATTTGCATGGTACGGAGGAGAAGAAGTGAGCAAAGAACACTACCAGGAGATTGATACAGCATTTAATGATTTCAAACTAAACATTAAGGCGTGAGGAGTTACCGGACGTTTATCATCGTTTTTTCTTTGCTGCTCATTATTTATGTGGTAGCAGAGTTGAATCGTCCACAACCCTTGAACTGGAAAATTACATTGAGTAAGGATGACAAAAACCCTTATGGTGCGTACATTCTTTTCAACAGGTTACAGGATGTCTTTCCTACTTCCTCCATTGTATCATTAAGAGAACCTGCTTATAACCTTTTGCATAATAAAGATGTAAAGAATGCAGCGTATATAGCTCTTTCACCAAGGTTCGGAGTTGGAGAAGCGGATATAAAGGAACTGCTCCTTTTTGCTGAACAGGGAAACCATGTATTCCTGTCGGTGATGAACACCAGTAAAAAAGTAATGGATACGCTTGGTCTTAAAAAGAAACAATACATCACCTTATTGGCAGGAGATTCTACTTCACTCAACTTTGTAAATCCTGCATTGAGATCAAATACCAATTACGGCTATAAGCGATTTACAGTAGATGAATATTTTTCTGAATTGAGAAAAGATGATTCAACAACGATTCTCGGTGCTACCCATAAATCAGATCCTAATTTCATTAAAGTGAGTATTGGTGCCGGTGCTTTTTATGTTCACTCTGCACCTTTGGCATTCAGTAATTATTCAATGCTCACCCGAGATAATCATGAATATGTAGCCAAAGCACTCTCATATATTCCTGCAAGCGTAAATACGGTTTACTGGGATGAGTATTATAAACTTGGTCGTACAGGTGCAACCACTCCTTTACGTTTTTTCCTGAGTAACGAATGGTTGAAATGGGCTTTATGGCTCACTATTGCTGCATTGATCATTTATGTATTGTTTGAGATGAAGCGAAGACAAAGGATCATACCTGTCATCGAACCTTTGAAAAATGCTACACTCGAATTTGTAAATACAGTTTCAGCAGTTTACCTGAGCCAGAAAGATAACAGGAGTATTGCGCACAATAAAATACAATATTGGTTCAGCTATGTGAGAAGACGGTATTATCTTCAGACCAATGAGCTGAATGATGAGTTTGTAAATTTATTATCTAAAAAATCCGGTGTAGATGAAAATGATATTCGGGAAGTGTTGGATCTGATCAGCGACATTCATTCTAATTATAAGATAACTGATCGGATGTTATTGAACTTAAATCATCGGATAGACCGATTTTATACATTATCCAAAACCTGATATATGGAACAACGAGTTGATGTTACTCAATTGAACGAAGCAGTAGCTAGAATAAAAACCGAGATAGCAAAAGTAGTGGTGGGCCAGGATAGAATGATTGACCTGATGCTGGCTGCTTTGCTTGCTGAAGGTCATGTGTTGATAGAGGGAGTACCAGGTGTTGCAAAAACACTTACTGCAAAATTATTGGCCAGATCTATTGCAGTTCCTTTTTCCAGAATCCAGTTCACACCTGATCTTATGCCGAGTGATGTGATCGGAACCTCAATCTTTAATCCTCAGTCGGGAAGTTTTAGTTTTAAAAAAGGACCGGTTTTCAGTAACCTGGTTTTGATAGATGAGATCAATCGTTCACCGGCAAAAACACAGGCAGCTTTGTTTGAGGTGATGGAAGAACGGCAGATCACCTACGATGGTACTACTCATAAATTCAGTGAACCTTTCATGGTGCTGGCTACGCAAAATCCTGTTGAACATGAGGGAACGTATCGTTTGCCTGAAGCTCAACTCGACAGATTTCTCTTCAAGATAGAAGTAAAATATCCTTCACCGGAGGAAGAAGTAAAAATCCTGGAATATACTCACCAGGGAATTACTGCACATTTTGCTGATGTAGTGCAGCCTGTACTTTCTGCAGCACAAATCAGTGAATATCGCAAAACTGTTGCTGAAGTGCATGTAGAAGAGAAGGTGATGCGTTACATTGCTGAACTCGTTTATGAAACACGAAATAATAAATCTTTGTTCTTAGGTGGTAGCCCAAGAGCTTCGGTTGCCGTGTTAAAATCATCCAAAGCCATTGCTGCCATGAGGGGAAGAGGTTTTGTTACACCTGATGATGTGGCTGAAGTATTGCACCCTGTTCTCACTCACCGGATCATCTTAACACCTGAAAAAGAAATGGAAGGCAGCACTCCTGCAGAAGTAATATCAGGCATCATCAAAAAAATTGAAGTTCCAAGATAAAAGTGTGAAGAAACTTTGGGATAAATATATCAGCTCATTATTCGTTAGCAGCCGATGGCATTTGGCTTTAGTTGTATGCATTGTACTTTTTGTAACAAGGTTTTTTCTGCCATGGCTGGGCATTATCCCTTACGCTGCCTTGCTTTTTTTTCTGGTATTGGCACTGGCAGATTATTTTCTCCTTTATCAATTCAATGGAATATTTGCTACACGATCTCATGCTGAAAGATTGAGTAACGGTGATGATAATCCTGTTCAACTTCATTTTGAGAATCGATATCCTTTTCCAGTTCATCTTGATATCATAGACGAGATTCCTCACCAATTTCAGAAAAGAGATGTGCATTTTGAATTGTCGTTGAAAGAAAACGGCACAAAGATTCTTACATATCATCTCCGGCCTGTAAAACGAGGTGAATATGAGTTTGGTTATACCAGAGTTTACGCTTCATCCATTCTTCGCTTGTTTAAGAGGAGATATAACCTTGGTCAACCTGCAAACGTTCCTGTATACCCTTCTTACATTCAAATGCGTAAGTACCAGTTAATGGCTATCAGCAACAGGCTTAGCGAAATTGGTGTGAAGAAAGTAAGAAGCCTTGGCCACACAATGGAGTTTGAACAGATCAAGGAATATGTAATTGGTGACGATTACAGAACGGTGAACTGGAAGGCTACGGCCAGGAAAGGTCAATTGATGGTGAACAATTACACCGACGAAAAAAGTCAGCAGGTGTATTGTGTTATTGACAAAAGCAGGGTAATGAAAATGCCTTTTGAGGGATTGAGTTTACTGGATTATTCTATTAATGCATCGCTTGTGCTCAGCAATGTTGCCTTGATGAAACAGGATAAAGCCGGCATCATCAGTTTCGCAGAAAAGATCAGTTCATTTTTACCTGCACAAAAAAAACTTTCACAGATGCAGGCTGTGTTAGAGTTGTTGCATAACCAAAAGACAAGATACCTGGAGGGTGATTTTGAAAAGCTCTATATCCTTATCAAAAGAAAAGTAACCCAAAGAAGCCTCATTGTTCTCTTCACTAATTTCGAATCGCTCAGTGCAATGAAAAGGCAACTTCCTTACCTGAGGAAGATCGCAGCAGATCATTTACTGGTGACAGTCTTCTTCGAGAATACAGAGCTTGATGCTTTGCTGAATGAATCTGCCAATAACCTCAAACAGGTGTATACAAAATCAGTTGCTGAGAGATTTGCTTCTGAAAAACAACTGATCGTTGCCGAGTTACAGCAACACGGCATTATGACGATATTGACTCCACCTAAAAATCTTACGGTTAATACGCTGAATAAATACCTGGAGATAAAAGCAAGGCAATTATTATAGTTTCCGGGCTTCAATGCAAGTATGAAGCTTTGTTGCGTCGCACGCTTCAGCAAAAAATTCTTTATTGAGCAGGAAGCACCTTCTTTGCAATAATGATCATCCTTGGTGATTTTCTCACATCATATCTTCCTAATTCATAATCACCAAAAACATCCTGTACCTGCATATGCTGGTAAGAAAGCATGTCAGTAAAATCTCCCAATGAAAATTTGGCTACTTTTTCGGTGTTTAAATGATGCAAGGGCTGCCCCGCTGTTTCAACTTGTATCTGCTTGAAAATATGTTTTTCATCGTGCCATCTGCTGATGTGAAAAACTGCATCATCAATGCTGATCGCTTCGGACTTTTTCAGGTTGTCTTCAGCGTAATGCACATTCAGGTAATCAATTACTAGTGATCCACCATTTTTTATACTGCTTGCTATTGTCCTGATCGCATTGTTATGTTCTCTTTCGGTTCTGAAATAACCGAAGCTGGTAAACAGGTTAAATGCATAATCAAAATAGTTTACCCGGAAAGGTAATCTCATGTCGTGCTCGTAGAAATGAAGATTATCGGCTTCAAACTGCTTTGCCTCGGCAATTGATTCAGATGAGAGATCAATGCCTGTAACATCAAAGCCCATATCGGCCAAAGCCTTGCTGTGCCTTCCTTTTCCACAGGCAACGTCCAGCATGATGCTACCTGGAACCGGTTTAAGAAAATGAATCACCTTGCTGATAAACTCAAGCGCTTCAGAATCATCCCTGTGCTGGTATAACAAGTGATAGTAAGGAGAATTGAACCAGTCTTTGAACCACGATTTGTCACCCATAAACAATTGTTGCAATGGCAAAGATAGCATCGGCATAGAATTTCGACCAGAATACAACTAATAAGCGGCCATAATTCTGGAATTAAGTTTTTAAGTTTGCAGCGCTCTAAAAAAGACAAGGATGGCCCTAATCAAAAGCATTTCAGGAATTCGAGGTACGATCGGTGGAAAATCCGGTGAAGCACTTACTCCCTTAGATATCGTTCGTTTTACAGCTGCATATGGTACATGGCTGGCGAAAAATTCTCCCGGTAAAAAAATAGTGATCGGTCGTGATGGAAGGATCAGTGGTGAAATGGTACAGCGTATTGTTATCAGTACATTGAATTCGCTTGGATTTGATGTGGTGGATCTAGGCTTAAGTACCACACCTACCGTTGAAATGGCCGTTAAGTTTGAAAATGCTGACGGTGGTATCATTCTTACTGCCAGCCATAATCCCAAAGAGTGGAATGCCCTGAAATTACTGAATGGTGAAGGCGAATTCATTAGTGGAAAAGATGGGGAGGAGATTTTAGCTATTGCCGCTGCTGATGATTACAATTTTGCAACAGTAGATAAACTAGGTTCATACACAACGAATACAACTGCACTTGATCAGCATATCGAAGCAGTGGTAAATTATCCACTCGTTGATGTTGCAGCCATTAAGAAAGCAAAATTTAAGATCGTTATCGATGCAATCAACAGTACCGGTGCTATTGCAGTTCCTGCATTGCTGAAGGCTTTGGGTTTGAAAGATATCATTGTACTGAATGGAGAAGTAAACGGAAAGTTTGCTCACAATCCTGAACCATTACCGCAGCACCTGAATCAACTTTGTAATGAAGTGGAAAAACAAGGTGCTCATCTTGGAATAGCAGTAGATCCTGATGTTGATCGTTTGTGTTTTGTTTGTGAAGACGGTTCTCTTTTTGGCGAAGAATATACATTGGTAGCCGTAGCAGATTATATGCTCAGAACCAGGAAAGGAAATACCGTAAGCAATATGTCTTCAACCAGGGCATTAAAAGATGTTACAGTAAAGCATGGTGGAGAATATACTCCTTCAGCGGTAGGAGAGGTGAACGTGGTAAAGAAAATGAAAGAGGTGAATGCAGTGATCGGTGGTGAAGGTAATGGTGGTATCATTGTTCCTGATCTTCATTATGGGCGAGATGCATTGATCGGTATTGCATTATTTCTCACGTTCATGGCAAAAGAGAAGAAAACTGCCAAACAGTTGAGAAATAGTTATCCCGACTATTTTATGAGCAAGAATAAAATAGAACTGGAGAATGGCTTCGATCTAAAAAAGATATTTAAGGGCATTCAAACCAAGTATAAAAACAATCCCATCAATACAGAAGATGGCCTGAAGATCGAATTCGATACTGATTGGGTACATCTTAGAACCAGCAATACAGAACCGATCATCCGTATTTATGCTGAAAGTAATTTTGAAACAACTGCAGATAATATTGCCAGGAGGCTGATGCAGGATATCAGGGAGGCCATGTTGTAGAAAACGGCTTTCAATTAACTTTCGGTACGCTTTTCGTTTTAATGCTATTGTTTAGTATATTTAGTTGCTGACAGTAAGTGAGTGGCTAGTGTAAATGACAAGCGTTTGATTATGAAAAGAAGTTTAATATTCTCTATATGTCTCCTGGTTGCTGCTGCCGGCTTTTCCCAGTCCGATAACCTCAATAACAAGATGGTAGGTTCTACAGTCCTGGTTGCAAAGAGTTTAAAACCAGACGTTCGCATCAATCCAAATCCTGTAAAAGGAGAAAGCTTCAGCCTTGAATTACAAAATCTGGAGAAAGGCAAATACAACATCTACATCTTCGCACAAAGCGGAAAAAAATATCTGATAAAGACCCTCAATTACGATGGAGGCACTACCACAGAGGTCTTAAATCTTCCAAAGGAAGCATTAAATGGAACTTATATTCTCCAGGTGCTGAGTAAAACTTCCCGTTTTATTAAGAAAATGGTGGTAGAAGAATAATGTAGCCAGCTGATTTGCTGCTATTTAGCTTTAGTTGCGTCGCACCCTTGTACTTTCTGATAGCCTTTCAGCAGAAGTTCTGCCGATTCCTGCGATTCAGTTATTTTTGCCGCAACTAAGCAATACACATACACACCCATGAGCCGGATCTACTTAGATAATGCAGCTACCACCCCTTTAGAACCAAAAGTGCTGGAGGCTATGATGCCATACTTCACCACACATTTTGGGAATCCATCTTCCATTTACAGTTATGGAAGGGAAACAAGAATGGCGATTGAAAATGCACGTAAAACAGTGGCTAAGATCCTCAATGCTCATCCTTCAGAAATATTCTTTACTTCCGGTGGAACGGAAAGCAGCAATACTGCAATCTATGCTTCGGTTCGTGATCTGGGATGTAAGCACATTATCTCTTCACAGATCGAGCATCATGCAACACTGCATACTGTAGAATACCTGCATAAAAAAGGTGAAGTTTCATTGAGTTATGTAAACCTGCTGGCTGATGGTCATGTTGATTTGAATCACCTGGATCAATTGCTTTCTTCGAGTAAAGAAAAAACGCTGGTTACATTGATGCATGCCAACAACGAGATTGGTAATATTCTCGATATCGAATCAGTTGGAGAACGCTGTAAAAAGTACGATGCAGTTTTCCATTGCGATACGGTTCAAACTGTTGGCCATTTCCCTATCGATCTTAAAAAGATACGTGTTCATTTCATCACTGCTGCCGGTCATAAATTTCATGGGCCAAAAGGAGTGGGAATGCTGTATGTAAATTCATCTATCAAGATCGATCCCTTGGTACATGGTGGTGGACAGGAAAGAAATATGAGAGCAGGAACGGAAAACCTGTATGGCATTGTAGGCTTTGCAAAAGCATTGGAGTTAGCAACGGAGAATTACGAAAAAGACAGTGCTTATATCCAGGGCATCAAGACTTATATGAAAGAACAGTTGCAAAAGAACATACCAGGCGTTAAATTCAATGGTGATTGTGTTGGAAGATGCTTATATACCGTTTTGAATGTTTCTTTCCCAAAAAATGATAAAAGCGAGATGTTGTTATTTAATCTCGACATCAATAATATCTGTGCTTCTGGTGGCAGTGCCTGCAGCAGTGGAACAGATGTGGGCAGCCATGTAATTCGTGCAGTGAATCCGGAAAATCATAGCATGGCGATTCGATTTTCTTTTTCAAAGCACAATACGAAGGAAGAGATTGATTCTGTGGTGGAGAAGTTGAAGGAATTGGTATGATCTTCTGAAGAGTCATATTCTGTTGTATAAGGGTGCGACGCAAGAAAAGCTAAATAGATAATCGGACTTCTGTATCATATTAAAACAAAAGGACAGCAATTGCTGTCCTTCGTTGTATCAATGATGGGTTAGTTATTCTGGTAACAGGATCATCTTAGCAAAATTCTCCATGCTAAAATATTTGTTCGCCATTTCTTTTGATCTTTCTACAGTCATCTTTTTCAGGTTGGCCATGTCCTCGAGAATTGTTTTAGGGTCCTCTTTGTACAGGTATTTCTGCTCAAGATTGTATTGCCAGTAGCGGTTTTGTTTTAACTGTGTTTCCAAACCTCTGGTATCTTCAGCAGCAACCTTGTCAATGTTCACCTGTGCAGCACCATTTGCTTTTAGTGCATTGATCTCAGCCATCACCAGGTCAACCAGTTTGTCAACATTCTCTGCAGCACAACCAAAGCTAATGCTGATGGAATAATTATCATTCGGAATCCTGCTGATGCTTCCTCTAACACCAACACCATAAACTCCACCCTGGTCTTCTCTCAGTACTTCTCTGAGCCTGATTCCAAGAATACTGCAAAGCTGACTCAATTGTGCATCTTCAAGATCAGAGTAAGTGGTACTGCCGGTAAAGAATAATCTTACTGAAGCTTTATTTTCCTTTCCTTTCTTAACTATTCTGGAAATGTTTCCTTTTGGCGCACGAATGCCAACATCCTGCCATTGTTCTGTTTGTCCGTTAGATGGCAAAGAAGCAATATACTTCTCTATTAACGGAACCATTTGCTGCGGATTGAAATTTCCTACAAATGTGAAAATGAAATCACCTGCATTGGCATAACGTTGTTTGTATATGTCATAAGCCTTATTGTAATCGATATCTTTCAATGTTTCTAAAGTGAAAGGCTTGCGACGTGGATGATAATTACCCATTACATAGCTCACTGTATCCATGAAGACAGAGTTTGGATCTTTGTCTTTGTTGGCAAGAGAAGCCTGCATCTGTTGCTGAACTACTTTAAATGAATTCTCATCTTTTCTTGGGTTGGTAAAGTAAAGATGGATCAGCTGCATGGCCGTTTCAAGATCTTTTGGTGTGGTGCTTCCGTTTAAACCTTCTGTATACAAACTGATGGAAGGGGCAACATAAACATTTTTACCCGCAAGTGTTTTTTGTAAAGACATCACATCAAAATTTCCAACACCACCATACATCACCGCTACTGAGGCATTGGATGCAGAAGGATAATCCTGGTCAGAAGTTAAAGATGTTCCGCCTTTGCTGATAGCAGATATAATGATCTCATCATTTTTGAAATCAGTTGGTTTTAAAATCACCTTGGCTCCGTTTGAAAGGTCGAGTTCTACTGTTTCCAGTTCTTCCACCATTTTCATATTGGTGATCTTTCCTGCAGTAGGAGGAGTACCTAAGAGTGGCTCATCAACAGTTTTGTCTTCGTAAGCAAAGATGTCTTTGAATGTCATGTTCATCATTGCTAAAACATCTTTCTCTGTCGGAAGTTTTTCTTTTCCGTTCTCAGGTGCCATTATCACTACAGCCCTGTCAGTAGGTTTTATCCATTGACTGATCAATGCATTCACCTCTTTTAATGTGATCTCGGGCAGGTATTTTTTATATAAATCAAATTCGTATGCAATTCCAGGTATTGGTTCGTTATGCAGGAAGTTTCTTACGTACTCTTCGGCATAATTTACAGAACGGGTTTTCTCTTTTTCGTTGTAAGCATTTTCAATGAAGGAAAGGGAGTTGGCTTTTGCTCTTTCCAGTTCACCCTTGGTAAAACCAAACCTGTTGATTCTTTCATTTTCCTGGAGTAAGATCTCAATTGCCTCATTGGTTTTAGCGGGGTCTTGCGTGATGGCTACCATACTGAAAGCATCTTTATCACCAATCAACTGGCTGTAATTTGTATTGGCATAAACAAATGGTGCTTCACCTGATTGTACCAGTTCTTCTAATCGCTGGCTCACCATGCTGTTGAAAAGGCTTCTTACGATAGACTGCTTGTATTCCTGGTCGGTTACAGCTTCAGGAATATGGGGCTGTTTATAAAATATCTGGATGATATTGTATTGCTGTTCAGGGTCAGTTACAATAGAAACTGCTGTTTCTTTTTGAGCCGGAACACCAAACTTTGTTCGTGGTTTTGGATTAACCGCTTTTGGTATACTACCGAAATGTTTTTTGATCATTGCTTCTACCTCTGCAACGTCGAAGTCACCAACCGCTACTACAGCCTGCAAATCGGGCCTGTACCAGTCTTTGTAAAACTGTTTGATGGTTTCGTACTTGAATGTTTCAAGGTTTTCTTTTGTACCGATCGGAAGCCTGTTGGCATATTGAGAACCTTTTAAAAGAACAGGAAAGTATTTTGCTCTCATTCTTTCCTGGGCTCCCTGTCCTAAACGCCATTCTTCAATTACAACGCCTCTTTCTTTATCGATCTCTTCGTTCTCAAAACTTACGTTGTGAGCCCAGTCTTCCAATACCTGGAATCCTTTTCTAAAAACATCCATACTATCAGTAGGAAGTTGTAACTGGTAAACGGTTTCATCAAAACTGGTGTAAGCATTCAGATCTGCTCCGAATTGAACACCACTTTTTTCCAGGAAATTAACGAGTTCCTGCTTTTTAAAATTCTTCGTTCCGTTAAAAGCCATGTGCTCTGCAAAATGAGCAAGACCCAATTGTTTGTCGTTTTCCAGGATAGAGCCGGCCTTTACAACAAGCCTTAATTCGGCCCTGTTCTTTGGCTCTACATTCTTACGGATGTAGTATGTAAGACCGTTGGCCAGCTTCCCGATCCTAATATTTGGGTCCGTTGGTATTTTCTTAGCAGTACTTTGAGTGTTTCCTGCATAGAAAAAAGCAATAATTCCAAGGAGGAGAAAAATTTTCTTAAACATAGGCTGCGAGTTGAAGATTATTAAATGGGTAGTAAATATAGATACAGATTTTTATTCAGCCAAGTACAGAAGAGCTGAATGGAATATGTGCAAAGTCTGGTTGATGATCAGGTACTATAATTTAGAAAGGGTATTCTCAATCCTGTCAAGCCCTTCTTTTAAAATATTGTGAGATGTTGCAATGCAGATACGTATATGACCTTCAGCACCAGGGCCAAACCATTTTTCGGCACCAGGAACCACTGCAACTTTTCCGTCTTTTAAAAGGATCTCGGTGAGTGTGGTTGCAGATCTTTTTGTGGCCGTAATATCAGGAAATACAAGATAACAGCCTTGTGGCTGGTGACAGGAAACACCTGGCATTTTATTTAAACGGTCAACTGCATAATTTTTATTGATGGTGAGGTGTTGCAGAAAACCATCTACCCAATACCAGCATTTTTCGAAAGCAGCCTGTGCAGCCACTTGTGAAACGGTAGAAACACCATAAGCAGTGGTCTTTACCATAGAAGTTTCAATAATGCCTTCATGTACCATCGTTGAAGGAGAAAGTATAAAACCGACTCTTAATCCTGCCAGGCCAAAAGATTTACTGAAACCATAAACCGTTAGTGTTCTTTCAGCAATTTCGGGTGAGAGAGAGGCCATGCTGGTGAAGGTTGCATGCGGAAAAATAATATCGCTCCATATCTCATCATTCATGATCCAGAGATCATATTCAATTGCTATTTGTCCAAGTTCTTCCAGTTCCTCTTTGCTATAAACCTTACCGATAGGATTGTGTGGATTACAAATGCAAAGCATTTTTGTTTTAGGAGTGATGAGAGATCTCAGGAGTGAGATATCATATTTTCCTGTAGCTGTATCTATTGGAAATAAAACTGCTGTAGCACCTGCAGCTTCTACGCTTGCTTTAAAAAGGAAGTCAACCGGATCAAAAACAATGGCTTCATCACCTGGCTGCAGACAATATTTTGCAATGACAAACATACCCTGTGCAGCACTGTCGACAGGCAAAACAAGATCAGGTGAAGTATGAATATTTTTTCTTTCCTGCACTGTTTTAGCAATCACTTCACGAAACTGTGGTAAGCCTTCTGCTGGTCCGTATGCAAAAGTTCTTTCGGCTGAATAAGCATTAATCGCTTCGACGATTTCAGGTGCACATTTAAAATCAGGATCTGCTGCTGTTAACGGAATAACATCTCCAGGTAAAGTGGCCCAGCGAAGATTGAAAGCTCTTTGACGAAGGGCTGGCATGTTGATGTCCGTGTCGTTGAAATGCATATGTGATGAAGTAAGAGGTAAGAAATAAGATGTAGGATTAGAAGCTTTTCCAGTTTTGGAATAGCTTGAATATCTTACCTGCAATATTATTAAGATTATTTGTTAGTTCTTCGTGCTTTTCTATTGTGATATAGCCACAATCTTTTGCAAATTGCAGCCATGTTTTTGTTTCTTCTGCAGAGCCGAGACTATATACGAGGTGACGCTTAAACTCGTTTTCATAGTTTCTTTTACCCCATCCCTCAGAAATATTTGCACAAATTGATCTGGACGATCTGATGATCTGGTCAGTTAATGAATACCTTTCTTCTTTAGGAAAGCTTTTCGTAAGTAAAAATACCTGCATACAAAATTCGTATGCCATATTATACGCATCAATATCAGTAACCTTAGTTATCATGTTTCTTATCTCTTACCTCTTACTTCCGACCTCTATTTCGCCAAAGGTATGGGTACATCCTCGTTTTTATAGTTCAGCGGATCGAGGAAACGTTTGGCCATCATTTTTCCGAAAAGATGATACTCTTCCAGAATTTCTTTTCTGCACTGGTGGTAAGTAGTAAACACATCATCAAATGATTCGATGTTCCTTCCGTCCTTTAATAATCTTCCTAATATAATGGCATCCTGCAAAGCACTGTTTACCCCTTGGCTGGTGAATGGAAGTACGAGATGTGCGGCATCACCGATCAGAACAATATTATTTTTGTGAAACGCAGGAAGCACAGGCATGTCTTTGGTAAACCACATGAATGTTTTACTATAGTCTGTATTCTCAAGGATGTAAGAAATGGGATCTGGCCATCCTTTCAACATTTCCATCGCAAACTTTTTCTTGTTTTCATTGGAAAGTTCAACAATATCATTCTTCATGCAGTCGAACTGCATGTACCAGATGATCTGTTGGTCATTGCAAGGCAACAAGCCAATAGACAAACCATTATCACTACTCTGCGTCTTTAATAATTTGCCATTCAGTTTAGTGACCATCTCAGGCATGTCTGCAATGCCCACCAATTCTTTGATCTTTGTTTGTCCAACCAAATGAGAAGGGAAAAGTAATTTCCTGATCATAGAATTTGCACCATCAGCTGCAATAAAAATATCAGCCTCTATTCTTTCACCATTTTTAAAAAGCGCAGCAATGGCGTTTCCATCCTGGCCGTATTCAAAGTGAGAAAACTCAGCTCCGGTATTGATGATTTCATTTGGTAGTAATTTTCTAAGCGAATCAATACAGGCAGAACGTTTTACTCCAAGGCAATTATCCAGCTTATCATCTTTGATTACTTTGCCATCAGGTGTTCTAATGATTGCTTCCCGGATAATCTTACCACTATTTCTTACAAAATCTCCTGCACCAACCTGGTCAAGTGCTTCCAGACCGTTTGGTAAAATGATAAAACCTAAACCTACTTCGGTAAACTGAACAGCCCTTTCTTTTACAACAATGTCCCAACCCACTTTTCGTAAAGTTATTGCTGCAGCTAATCCTGCAATACCTCCACCAATGATCAATGCTTTCATTCAGGTATGTAATTCCGGTGCAAAGTATATAATCTGTTATTATAAAAATGATTCTTTATAAAATGATCGGTGAATGTTCAAAATACAAGTATCAATAATGAATATCTTTATGCCCCAAAATATACCTGTATGATGAAACGTAACCTGCTTTGGTTTTTATTACTAGCCTTTACTTTCGGCAGTTGTAAAACAAACATCACTTCTGATACCGAGGAAAATTTACAGGTAGATGGTCATCCTGCATGGATCGTACAAGGGAATATTTACGAAGTAAATGTACGACAGTTTACACCGGAAGGAACCTTCAATGCATTTGCAAATCACCTTGATCGTTTAAAGGAAATGGGTGTGCAGACACTTTGGTTTATGCCGATCAATCCAATAAGCGTAAAAGACAGGAAAGGTGCCATGGGAAGTTACTATGCCATTGCAGATTACAAAGCAGTGAATCCTGAGTTCGGTAGTTTATCTGATTGGAAAAACCTGGTGCATAAAGCCCATGATATGGATTTTAAAGTGATTATTGACTGGGTGCCAAATCATACAGGTGCTGATCATCCATGGATCAATTCTAATCCTGATTTTTATCTGAAGAATGCTAAAGGAGAGCCAACACATCCGTTAGAAACTGACTGGACTGACATTCGTAAACTGGAATTTAAGGGAGCTCATTTTCAGCAACTGACCGATAGTATGATTGCTGCAATGAAATACTGGATCACTGAAACCGATATCGATGGATTCAGGGTAGATGTTGCTGCTGAAGTCGGGAAGGATTTTTATACGAAAGCGATTCCAGAACTTAGAAAGGAAAAGAACATTTTTCTCCTTGCAGAAGCAGAGCAGCCATGGTTGCATGAAGTTGGTTTTGATGCAAGCTATGGATGGAATACTTTTCATATGATGAAAAGAATTGCAAAAGGCGAAAGAAAAGCTTCAGCACTGGATAGTACAGTTGTACTTGCTGAACAACCTTATGCAAAAAATGCATTGCGGATGTATTTTACCAGTAATCATGACGAGAACAGCTGGAACAAAGCCGATTACCAGACGATGCCCGGAGAAAGTCATGCACCATTTGCCGTGCTTACGCAAACATTGCCGAAATCTGTTCCTTTGATTTATAGTGGACAGGAAGAACCAGTAACTGATAGCATCAGTTTCTTTTATAAAGATCCTATTCCATTTGGAAAATACCAGCGTGCTTCTTTTTATAAAGCTTTAATGGAGTTGAGGAAACGTAATCCTGCACTGGCTGCAAATGCATCCTTCACCAAACTGAATACAGGTAATGATGAAAATATATATTCATTTTTGAGAATGAATGGCGGCAGGAAAGTGCTGGTAGTAACAAATCTGAGTGCGGCATCGCAAACATTTAAGATCGGAAATGCATCAGTTACAGGAGGTGCTAAAAATATTTTCGATAACACAACAAAGCAAATCAATGCAGGTGATGAAATGCAATTGCCTGCCTGGGGCTATGCGGTGTATGAGTATAAGTGATAGCTGATAGCTGATTTAGCTTACGAATAAAATATTATCGTTTAATGCAGACAGAATTATTAGGGATTGGTTCAAGGATAGAACATCAGCATTTTGGTCGTGGTGTTGTTGTTGATGTTGCCAGTGAGTTTTATGTTATCTGGTTTAAAACACAGAACGGAACAAAGAGTATCGGTAAAGATTTTGAGTTGAAAGTTTTGGAGAAGACTGAGTCGGCAACTGAAGGATCTTCATCTATTACCCTGGCAGATATTGAAAGGGCTTTGGAAAATATTCTTGATCAGCGGTTACATGATGTGCAACTTGTTCCGATGGCTGGTAAGTGGAACAATGGAACGATGATACTGAAACCTGCCGACAGTTCACTTCAGGCGAAAGAATTTCCGATCGAGACTTTTTTTCATAAGATCGTAATGGTGAGAGACAGGTTAAGACTGATCGAACAAAAGATCAATGCACACAAAGTATTATCAGATGAAGACAAGGTTGACCTGCAGCAATACATCACCATGATCTATGGTTCACTTACATCGTTCAATGTACTGTTCAAAGAAACCATACATCAATTCAAGGGAAGTGGTGGAAAAGAGTAGCGGTTCAGCCTTATTTTACCTTTTGTTTTATCTCCTGCAATTTTAATAATGCTTCGACAGGAGTTAAGCGGTTAATATCAATATTGTTCAACAGTGTTCTTATCTCATCGAATGTTTGAGAATGAATGTCGAATATGTTTAACTGCATCTTACCGGTAGTAAGATTCTTTACCTGGGCTGTTGCATTGCTTGCTTTTGGTTTATCGCCTGTACTTTCTTCGCCAGAATGTTTCTCTTCCAGCTGTAATAATATTTCATTGGCCCTATCAATCAAACCTGGTGGCATTCCTGCCATTTTTGCCACATGAATACCAAAGCTGTGAGTGCTTCCTCCAGCTGCAAGTTTTCTAAGGAAGATGATCTTATTGCCCACTTCTTTATTGGTTACATGATAGTTTTTTATGCGGTCGAATTTATTTTCCAACTCATTCAATTCGTGATAGTGCGTAGCAAATAATGTTTTTGGTGCAGCAGGTGAGGATTGCAGGTGTTCTACAATACTCCAGGCAATGGAAATGCCATCGTAGGTAGAAGTTCCTCTTCCAATTTCGTCTAATAATATCAGGCTACGATCTGAAATATTATTGATGATGCTGGCTGTTTCATTCATCTCTACCATAAAAGTAGATTCACCACCACTAAGATTATCGCTTGCACCAACTCTTGTAAATATTTTATCGGTCAACGGAACTTTTGCAGCATCTGCCGGAACAAAACTTCCCATATGTGCAATCAATGTAATAAGTGCAGTCTGACGAAGTATGGCACTTTTACCACTCATGTTTGGACCGGTAAGAATAATGATCTGTTGTTCTGCAGGGTTTAAATAAATATCATTGGCAATATATGGATCACCAACTGGTAAATTTCTTTCAATAACAGGATGCCGACTTTCTTTTAAATCCAGTTCATGCCCTTCATGTAGCTCAGGCTTTTTGTAATTATACTGCAAAGCATTGTTGGAAAAACATAACAGGCAATCCAGCACTGCCAATATATTTCCATTTACTTGTATAGGAGCAATATAGTCTTGTAATTCCAATAATAATTTATCGTAGAGATCAAGTTCTATTGCCAGTATTTTATCTTCGGCTCCTGTTATCTGTTCTTCGTATTCTTTTAATTCTGGAGTGATATAACGCTCAGCATTTGCCAGAGTTTGTTTTCGTATCCATTCAGCCGGAACTTTATTTTTATGGAGATTGGTTACTTCCAAATAATATCCAAACACATTATTAAAACCGATCTTTAAACTACTGATGCCGGTTCTTTCAGATTCTTTTTGTTGGATCGTTACCAGGTATTCTTTTCCACCGGAAGATATTTTTCTTAACTGGTCAAGTTCAGTCACTACACCTTCCCTGATTAATCCACCTTTGTGAGCTGCAACAGGAGGAAGTTCATTGATCTCTTTTAATATTTTATCATGAATGTACTGGCAGGGATTCAATGCATCTCCCAATCTTTTCAGGTAGTCGTTGGAAGATGTGACACATAATTGTTTTATCTGTTCTGTGTATTGTAATCCCTTGGCAAGCTGCATTACTTCCCTTGGATTGATCTTCTTCATTGGGATCTTACTCACTAATCTTTCTACATCACCACATTGTTTGATCAGCTGAACAAGTTTTGTTCTGAGGTCAACTTCTTTTATAAAGTATTCCGTAGCATCTAATCTTTCATTGATCTTTTTTACATCTTTCAATGGCATCACGATCCAGCGTTTCAACATCCTGGCACCCATTGGACTCACTGTATTGTCCAATACTTTCAGTAAAGAATTTCCTTCTCCACTGCCAGAATAAAGTAGCTCAAGATTTCTGATGGTGAATTTATCCATCCACAGGTAATCATCTTTTTCAATTCGTTGAACCGATGTGATGTGTTGCAGGTTAGGATGTTCCGTTTCCTTCAGGTAATGCAAAACAGATCCAGCAGCGATGATGCCGCATACCATGTTCTCTATACCAAAACCTTTGAGTGAATGTGTTTGAAAATGTTTGAGCAGGTTCTCCGTTGCAAAAGCTTCATCAAAGATCCAGCTCTCTAAAGTGTAGGTATAGAACTTTACGCCAAATAATTCTTTAAAACGTTTCTGAAAGCTTCGCTGGTAGATCACCTCAGCTGGCTTGAGTGTTTGCAGCAGTTTATCGATGTATTCAACACTTCCTTCTGCCAAAAAGAATTCGCCCGTAGAAATATCCAGCAAAGCAATTCCTAAACAATCGTCTGTAAAATGAATACCTGCAAGAAAATTATTGGTATTGTGTTCAAGGAGTTTATCGTTCGTAGCAATACCGGGTGTTACTAATTCTGTTACACCTCTCTTGACAATGCCTTTTACTGTTTTGGGATCTTCCAGCTGATCACAGATGGCTACACGATAGCCTGCCTTCACCAATTTATGGAGATATGTATCTAAGGCATGATGTGGAAATCCTGCCAGTTCTGCACTGGATGGTGATCCACTATTTCGTTTGGTGAGTGTGATGCCCAGCACCTGTGAAGCAATGATGGCATCTTCTCCGAAGGTTTCATAGAAATCACCGACACGAAACAAAAGGATAGCATCAGGATACTTCTGCTTGATGGTCCTGTGTTGCTGCATTAAAGGCGTTTCGGCGGCGGTTTTTGCCATGTGTATCTTTGGACGGCAAATATAGTCAGACGATGATGGCTTCTTAAATCAACATCTTATTTGGGGAAAATTCGTGAAGATCCCAAATGGGGTTTAATGCTCTTCTATAATCAGGTTGGAAAAATATAGTTGTATATTTGAATATGAACTGGAAAGATCATATTGTATCCGATAAGGAAATATTGATGGGTAAGCCTGTAATTAAGGGTACCAGACTTTCCGTGGAATTAATTCTTGATTTATTCGAGAATGGCTGGACTGAAGATACAATTCTTCAAAATTATCCTCACATTAATCGAGATCAAATAAAGGCGGTGTTTGCTTATCTGAAAGAATGCATGCAACATGAATTACTTTTCCCTCTGCAAAAATCTGCCTGATGCAATTTCTTGCCGACGAGAATTTTCCTTTCTTATCAATTCAATTTTTAAGAGAACAGGGATTTGATATAGTGAGCATTAGAGAAAATTCTCCTGGTATTTCTGATTTAAGTATCATCAGGTTTGCCCAGCAACAGCAAGCCATCATCTTAACATTTGATAAGGACTATGGCGAAATATTATTTAGCAATCAAATTGTCGATCCTCCTTCAATCATCTTTTTCCGTCATAAAGGAGCGGATCCTCGTTTTGCAGCACAAGTCTTAATAAGTATAATTAAAGCGAACTATCAATTAGAAGGTTATTTTACGGTTATCGAAGAAAATAATTTTCGGCAACGTAAATTATAGAAAATGGAGCCTCTTTCGAAGCTCCATTGTTGCGTAATGATATTCAGTACAAGTGAGTGACACAACGAAGTTGATAACTGCACTTCAGTTGGCCAACTATCTTCCTCCTGTATTTCTTGGTTTTGGTAGCGGTTTTCTTGGCAATTTTTCATTTCTCATCGCTGTATTGTACACGAAAGCAGCTACAATCACTGACATCTGTTTCAGATCATCCGGTAATAAATGATCATAAGAATCCATATTACTGTGATGGGTTCTTGTACTGTATTCAATATTATCCTGGATGAACTGGAAGCCCGGCAAGCCAACTTCGTCAAACGACATATGATCTGTTGAACCTGTATTGTTGATGGTTACTGTTGTTGCCTCAAGATCTTTGAACGGAGCCAGCCATGCAGTGAAAATGGGGCGTAATGCTTCATTATTCTGCAGGTAAATACCCCGGATCTTTCCTGTACCGTTATCGATGTTATAATAGGCAGAGAATTTTTGGTGGTCAGGAAGCAGTTCCATTGTAGTTCTATCGCCGAAGTTCTGCTTAACGTAAGCCCTAGATCCTAGCAAGCCCTGTTCTTCACCACTCCATAATGCAATACGGATGGTTCTTCTTGGTTCGGCACCAATAGATTTAAGAATTCGCATCACTTCCATCATCACCGAACTTCCTGAAGCATTATCTGTAGCACCTGTAGATCCTTGCCAGCTATCGAGGTGAGCACCGAGCATTACGATCTCATCTTTCAGATCTGTACCTGGAATCTCTGCGATTACGTTATAACCTTTTGTATCTGCTGTCTGGAATTTTGTTTTTACTTCCATATCAACTTTAACCGGAATACCTTTCTGTAGCATCCTTACAATTGGATTAAAATCTTCCAAAGCAATGGCTACATCCAGGATATTCTCAGGATCGCTTGCTTTATAACTACCACCACCCTGTACGAAAATAGTTCCATCATGGTTTCTTGTACCGGAACTGAGAATCGCAACAGCACCTTCTTTCCTGGCAAGTTCTCTTAACGTACTGGTGAAAGCCTGCTGGGCAAGAAACTGGTCTCTTCTTCTCCTGGCTGCAGCTGTGTCGGTATTATTATTTGGCTGGCGTTCTGTTATTACAGCAGTTGATAAAGAATCTAATTGTGATTGTGTTCTCCTGGTTGCATCTGGTTTAAAAGATTGCTCATGTTTTTCGATCCTTTCTACCACCAGGATCTTTCCCTTCAACTTTCCACGGAACGCATCCAACCCAATAGAATCTTTAGCTGTGATGAGTATCACTTCGGCATTTTTTGAACGTTTGGTACCCTTCGTCCATGTTTTTGGAAAAGCGATGATGGGTTTGTAATAAGGAGCAGTCATTGCCACGTAACTTTTCTCCAGTTCCCATCCCTTGCCAAATTCACCCCAGGGTTCTATTCTTACATTCTTTACGCCCCATTTTTCGAGTGTTTGTTTGGCATAATTGGCGGCTTTTAAAAAGCCCGGTGAAGCAGTAAGCCTCGGACCATTTGCATCAGTTAAGTGCCAGGCGATATCCATTACCTGGGAATTATTTAAACCTTCTGACCTGATCTTTTGCATCATCTCCAGGTCCACTTTTTCCTGGGCTAAAACAAAGAGTGGACAGAATACTAATACAAGTAATCTTAATGTTCTCATGTGCTGATTTTTGTGAAAAATAAGGCATTGAGGAGAGGAGAAAAAATAAAAAGGATGAACGAGGTGAATAGTGAGTGGTGAATGGTGAATGATCGTATTTCGTACTTCCTGCTTCACTCTTATCTTTGCCGCTATGCGAAAACTGAGCATGGCAGAATTGGGTAGAATGACGGTAGAGGAATTTAAGCAGGCAGAGAAAAATCCGTTGGTAGTGGTATTGGATAACATAAGAAGTGTTTACAATGTGGGTAGTGTTTTCAGAACGGCTGATGCTTTTTTGGTGAAAGCGATTTGTATTTGTGGCTATTCACCAACACCTGAACATAGACAAATGGCAAAAACTGCTTTAGGTGCAACTGATTCGGTGGATTGGATACAATATCCTTCAGCACTTGATGCAGTGAATGAATTGAAGGCCGAAGGTTATACAGTATATGCAGTAGAGCAGGCTGAAGGCAGTATATCTTTGGAGCAATGCAATTTCGGTGAAGAAAAGATCGCTGTGGTATTTGGAAACGAGGTGGTGGGTGTACAGGAAGAGATATTGAAATATTGCGATGGTGCGATTGAAATACCACAGTTGGGAATGAAACATTCGCTGAATATTGCAACAGCAGCGGGAATTGTGTTGTGGAAATTAAGCGAGCACAGGTTTCTCGCAAAGACGCAAAGTTGAGCAAAGCGGAAAGTCTTTTGCATCTTTGCTTACTTATAACCTTTGCGTGAAATAATAAATGTTTAATGGCAACCTTTAAGAATTATCTAAGTCTTGTAAAATTCTCTCATACCATTTTTGCAATGCCGTTTGCATTGATCGGATATTTCCTTGGAAATATTAAAGCTGCATATTTAGCAGAATACCCTAATAGATTTTCAGAAGTGAGGGGTTGGCCAGGTTTTATTCTTGAATTAGGTTTAGTAATTCTTTGTATGATCTTCGCTCGAAGTGCTGCTATGGCCTTCAACCGATACCTCGACAGGCAGTTTGATGCAAAAAATCCGAGAACTGCAATCCGTGAAATTCCTAAAGGCATTATCTCAGCTAACAGTGCTTTGATGTTCACGATTCTCTGTTGTGTACTTTTCGTGATCTGCTGTTATTTACTAAATACTGCAGTGCTGATATTATCCCCGATAGCTTTATTTGTTATTTTGTTTTACAGTTATACAAAACGATTTACTCCACTTTGTCATTTGGTGTTAGGTTTAGGTCTTGCATTAGCCCCAATAGGAGCCTACTTAGCAGTGACCGCAAGATTTGATTTGTTACCTGTTCTTTTTTCTTTCACAGTTTTATTTTGGGTGAGTGGATTTGATATCATTTATTCTTTACAGGATGAAGAATTCGACAGGAACAATAAATTGCATTCTATTCCTGCTGCTGTTGGTAAAAAGAAAGCACTAAGAATATCCGAGTTCCTGCATTTATTGAGTGCAGCCTGTGTAGTAGCAGCAGGTTTGTATGCAGATTTTGGCTGGCTGTATTGGATCGGTGTCGCTGTATTTATTGGCATGCTCATTTACCAACACTCAGTTGTAAAACCGGATGACTTAAGACGAGTAAACCTGGCTTTTATGACGGCTAATGGAATTGCAAGTGTTGTATTTGCAGTATTTGTAATTGCCGACTTGTTTATTAATTGATTACACGAATCAGAACGAATTACACGAATTACAGAGTGGGATACTCTGTTTATCTTTAATTAATGGCGAGAATTATTTGTATAGATTATGGCGGTAAAAGAACGGGTATTGCTGTAACAGATCCACTCCAGATCATTGCCACGGCATTAACCACTATCGAAACCAAAGAACTTATTCCTTTTCTCAGGAAGTATTTTCAGCAGGAGCAGGTGGAACTGATACTCATTGGAATGCCCACCAACTGGGATGATTCTGATACACATGCTACACCATTAGTGAAAGCTGCTATTCAAAAACTAACGAAAGAATTTCCCTCAATTCCAATTAAGGAAGTTGACGAACGTTATACTTCCAAACTTGCCAGCCGTGCTATGGTAGAAATGGGCATGAAGAAAAAGCAACGACAAGTAAAAGGAAATGTAGACCAGGTTGCTGCTACCATTATGTTGCAGGAATATCTTAATTCCATCTCACAATGATCAATTGAATACCAATTGGTAATGTTCGTTTATTAGCATCTACTTAACTGCCAAATAGTTAGTTTTGCCGCAATAGTAACCTCGAAATCATGATCCTTCCAATAGTAGCATACGGAGCACCTGTTTTAAGAAAGGTAGCAGGTGACATCACCAAAGATTATCCTCAGCTGGACAAATTTATTGCAGACATGTGGGATACCATGTATTACAGTAATGGTGTCGGGCTTGCAGCACCACAGGTAAACAAAGACATTCGTGTATTTGTGGTAGATACCGAACAGATATTCGAGAACCTGGAGGAAGATGAAAAAGGAAAATATTCAGATGATCCGGGAGTAAAAAAAGTATTCATCAATCCGCATATAGTAGAACTGGAAGGTGAGGAGTGGTCTTACAATGAAGGTTGTTTAAGTATTCCAAAGATCCGTGAAGATGTGATGAGGCCGGAAACTGTAGTGCTTGAGTACATGGACGAAAATTTTGAAACACACACTGAATCATTCAGTGGAATTACCGCAAGAGTCATTCAACATGAGTATGATCATTTAGAAGGAAAACTCTTTATCGATTACCTGAAACCACTTAAAAGAAAAATGCTCTCGGGCAAACTTTCTGATATCAGCAAAGGCAAAATAAGAGTAGATTATAAAATGATGTTTACTAAATGAAGTGGCTCATCATCTTAATATTATTATTCTCAGTTTCATCTATTAAAGCCCAGGACACCACTGTTGTATTTGAGGGAAAAGAATATAGTTTACCAGAAGTAATAGTAGGTGATAATAAAGAGTATCTCAAATTTCTTCACCGTATAAAAAACGATACGAGTTTCTATAAAGCTTTCCGTAACCTTCGAATACTGAACTTTTCTTCCTTCAATGATATTAAGATGCTGGATAAAAAACGGAAGATCAAAGCTTCGTTATTCAGCAAGACAAAACAGGTTCGGCAGAATGGTTGCAGGAAAACGGAAATACTGGAAGAAAGAACCACCGGTGATTTTTATGATAAGAAGCACGACTACAATTATTTTACGGCAGAATTGTATGCCACTTTATTTTTTGCTCCAACCGAAGTTTGTGGTGAAACCAATATTGTAAAGGGTACAGAAATATCTGCGAAAGGAAAGAAAGGTGTTGACAAACACAAAGAGCAGCTGAAGATGTTATTCTTCAATCCCGGTAAAAAAATACAGGGCATTCCTTTTATGGGTGATAAGGTGAACATTTTTGAACCCAGTGCCATTCAACTATATGATTTCAGGATTGAGCAGAACGATTACCAAGGTAAACCTGCTTTAGTATTTACTGCAAGACCAAAAGATGATGCCGACAAAGACAAGATCGTTATTGATTCGATGACCACATGGTTCGATGCAAAAACGATGAACATCATGGCAAGAACTTATACACTCAGTTATAAAGCTGGTGTCTACGATTTCAACGTAACCATGGAAGTAGAGATGGAACAATTTGGTGAACTGACTGTTCCTAAAGTGCTTCGTTATAATGGTGAATGGGATGTCGTTTTCAAGAAAAAGGAAAGAGCCATTTTCACGGCTACCTTATTTGATTTTAAAAAGTAGGATAATTATTTCCCAGCTGTAGTGTTGCAATTTTACTTTCGTTGCCCCGATAGCTATCGGGGCACTCTTGTACTGATGTTAGTTACTCGGCAAAGTGCTTTCCCTCAAAAAATGATCTGTAACTTAGTAATTCATCTTACTATTTTTTTATGCTGGATATTGTTATCGAAGCAAGAAAAGCATCTATCGGTCATGGATTAGATGTGAAAAGAATACTGCCATTTCGAATGAGAAGAATGGTTGGCCCATTTATTTTTATGGATCATGCCGGTCCTGTTAGTGTTCCTTCTAACGTTACAACCAAAATGGATGTTTTGCCTCATCCACATATCGGACTATCAACTGTGAGTTATTTGTTGGGTGGACAGGTAACTCATAGAGACAGTCTTGGTGTTGAACAGATCATCAGGCCAGGAGAGGTGAACTGGATGACAGCAGGAAGTGGTATCGCTCACTCAGAAAGATTTGAAGATCCTTCTTTGCTGGCCAATACAAGTCTTGAAATGATACAGACCTGGGTGGCTTTACCGGAAAAAGATGAAGAGGCAATGCCTGCCTTTAATAATTATACGCCTGAGCAATTACCTGTGTTTAATGAAAAAGGTGTTTGGATGAGATTGATCGCCGGTAATGCTTATGGATTAAGAAATGATGTACAAACACATTCACCTTTATTTTACCTGCATGTTGAATTAGATGCTGCAACAAAGTTTGGGTTACCAAAAGAACATTCAGAAAGAGGAATCTATATTGTAAAAGGAAGTATCGAAGTAAACGGAGTGATGTATCATGAAGGTCAAATGCTGGTGTTTACAAAAGGAGTTGATCCAATGATCGTTGCCGGGCAAAAATCAACATTGATGTTATTGGGTGGTGAACCTTTGGGTGATCGTTTTATCTGGTGGAACTTTGTATCATCCCGGAAAGAAAGAATTGAACAGGCCAAGGAAGATTGGAAGCAGGGACGGATTGTTTTACCGCCAAATGATAATCATGAATTCATTCCATTACCGGAAGATAAATCTAAACCTGCAGGTGGCCCACCACCTGAAATACTTTCATAATAAATAAGCATGTATGGCGAAGAAAACATGGCTGGAAAAATTCAATGTGGCCAGGGAACCTGTGGTTGAGATCACCGACAAAAAGTTTGCAGATATTCCTGAAGGAAGTAAAATGCTGATTGCAACTCCAAAGGTGGTGGATGAATACATCAGGCAAATACCAAAAGGACAACATGCCACATTGCATCAAATGCGTAAAGATCTTGCTGCAGCATTTAATGCCGAATATAGTTGCCCGATAACCTCCGGCATCTTTTTAAGAATAGCATCTGAACTGGCATATGAACAATTTCAAAACGGCACACCTATAAAAAAGATCACACCTTTCTGGAGAATGATCGATAAGAAAGCACCACTGGCTAAGAAGCTCAGCTTTGGATACGAGTTTGTGGCTGAGCAACGAAAGAAGGAAGGTCTTGATGCATAGCACCGATCCTTAATGTTATTAAGAAAGGGAGTATTTCATAATAAGGTATTCTCATGATGAGTTGATCGAACAGGAGGAAGACTATCACACAAACGATCAACAGGTGATCATATTTCTTTGTAAAAAATCCTGCTATAAACACCAACTCTAAAAGGGACGCTGCTATGTAAAGAATGAAACCGATCGTCGGATGAGTGATCAGCCACTGAATGAGATTTGTTTGCCAGTAACCAGGTGAAGTTAGTAAGAGGTCGGCATGTTGATACAGTAGGATACCACTCATCTGCTCTATGTTGAAAACAGATCCTGTAACAATCTTCCACAATCCAGCTGAAGCAAAAAAGAAAAGAAAGAAATAACGCAATCCTTCAATCAACAGTCTGAAAGTTTTTTCGTTTGTTCCCAGGAAAGCGATTGGAAATAATAACCATGCTTGATGTGCTTCGATAGAGTTGGTGGGGTAGAGTGTATAACATTGCACATACACCCAGTTAATGATGAGCATGAGTATTGCTATCATCAACGAACCTGTTTTAAAAACATTGTGGCTGAGGAAATAAATGAATGTTATCGCATAAAAAGCAGTGTCAAACATAAACCATCCTTCTTTGTTGTTGAGCAGCCATTGATGAATGCCTGTGTTCAGAAATATCCATGTAAATCCATCAAAACGGGTGAGGAAAATGTTTGGTTGCATTTGGTACAGCCACATGCCATTCATCCATTTATATGCAGCCAACAAGTAAAAGATGATGGTGAAGTATAAAACGATCTTATGTTTAAACTTACCTGGCAGGGCTATAATTTTTTTGTTGAACCAATAAAGTTATTACAGGCCTTTCTAAAACCATCGAAAGGTAATTCTGGTACCAGGTATAGAAACCTCTTTTGGGAAGTGTATTGATAAACCTTGACGAATCACTCATGCCGAACAAACGATCGGCCTCAGAGAACATCTGTTCATTCCAGTGCTTGTGTTTATTGAAATAAATAAGTGGCTGCTGAATTTTGTCCCACTGCTGTGGTGTAAAATCTTTTGCCTGCAAAGCCGCTTCATTAACGACCACTTCAAAAATGGGATAGTTGTCCTTTGGTGTCATCACCTCGGAATACATGCCATAGTGAAAGAAAGGAGAGAAGACCATTCCCCTTTTGAAATTGATGAACAACTGGCCGATAATGAACAGAACGACTACGGCAAACCAGAACTTGTTATGATGAAGCAGTTGTTTGAGGTACATAAGAAATCACACAGCCTAACTGTTGATTAAAGTTAGGCTGTACAAGGTGTACCCAAGGTATTTTATTTGATGATTTTGCTTCGGTGAATCTCTTTCGTCGATTTGACGCAACGAAAGTTCAATTATATTCAGTTGTTGCCTTACAAATAACTCAAATTGGTTTTTGGCGTTAACGCCAATAAAGTCTCATACATTAAACGGATGGTACTTTCTATATCATCCCTATGCAACATTTCTACCGTAGTATGCATATAACGAAGCGGAATAGAAATAAGCACCGAAGGACATCCATCATTGGCATAAGCAAAGCTGTCAGTATCTGTACCTGTGCTACGACTAACTGCTCTCAATTGTAAAGGGATGTTCTTTTTCTCAGCAACATTAATTACAAAGTCAAGTAGTTTATTATGCACTGCCGGCCCGTAGCAAGGAGAAGGTCCTTTACCACACAATACATCACCTTCGATCATTTTATTGATCATTGGTGTATGTGTGTCGTGTGTTACATCGGTAACGATGGCAACATTTGGTTTAATTCTTCTTGCGATCATTTCTGCACCACGAAGTCCGATCTCTTCCTGCACTGCATTCACTACGTATAAACCAAATGGCAGGGTTTTTTTGTTCTCTGTCAGTAATCTTGCCACCTCAGCAATCATAAAACCACCGATGCGATTATCGAATGCACGACCGATATAGTAATTATTGGCCAGTTCATCAAAGCCATCTTCATAAGTAATTACAGCACCAACATGAATACCGAGCGCTTCTATTTCTTTTTTACTTCTTGCACCACAATCAAGAAACAGCGTTTCTACTTTTGGCTGTGGATCTTTTTCAGGAGCTGAATGCCTTGTATGAATCGCAGGCCAACCGAACACGGCTTTCACCGGTCCTTTTTTTCCATGAATGATCACCCTCATAGAAGGAGCGATCTGCTGATCCACACCACCATTGCGTTTAACGTAGATCAGTCCATCGTCTTTTATATAATTTACAAACCAGCTGATCTCATCAGCATGAGCCTCTATCACTACTTTAAAGGGGTGATCAGGATTGATGACACCTACAGCAGTTCCATAAGGATCTACATAAGTGGTATCCACATATTGTTTTATGTAATCAAGCCATAGTCTTTGACCTGCACTTTCAAACCCAACCGGTGAAGCGTTATTGATATAGTTCTTAAGAAAGTTGAATGAAGTGCTGGTGATAACTGGTTTTACAGCAGCTTTCTTTTTAGTGGCAACTGCAGACTTCTTTATTTTAGCCATAGTAAGATAGATTCAATGAATAAGGAGGAACTTATTAAGAATAAGCGATAACAACAAAAGTAGGGAATGAATGATTAAGGCCTTCGTAAGATGATCTTTGGCGATACCACAGTGTCGCTGATGTTGCCTTCTTTATCTTTTACCCAGAATACATAGTTGAGTGAATCGGTTCTTCTTACTGCCGAACCATTATAGCACATATCATTAAAGAAACCTCCCTGGCCAAGTACAAAAGAATATTCCAATTCGGCTTTGCCATTGTTTGGAAATTCAGGGAATTCGAGTGTCAGGGTATCTGGTTTTGGAATAAATGCACAGGTATAGAATCTTCTTACAACGAATAATGTGTCTGCCTTTTCGGTCTTTGGCGTGAAATCGAATTTGAAAACCACAGCCTCGTTGAGTGTAAAGCTGGTGCCATTAACGCTCTTTAACGTAAAGCCGATCTTTGGTCCTGCCGGGTCTTTTTTACACCCTGCCAGAAACACAATAAAAAACATTGCTGCGGATATACTTATTAATTTTGCTTTCATTATTCGGTTATATATTTCAAATTTAATCAAAACAAGCTAGTAAACTAGGGTGGATCCAGGTTCTCTTAACAATATTTTCTCTACAGATGCTGCTGATTTCCAGGTTCGCTGCCTGGAAATGTTACGTTTCCAACATCAGAATAATCAAATTTACCGCCAATGGTGCGATGCAATTGGTTTAAATCCGGGTAATGTAAACAGCATTGAAGCGATACCTTTTTTGCCTATATCATTTTTCAAAACGCATAAGGTTGTGAAAAGTGTATTTGATGCCGCAGTTGTTTTTGAAAGCAGCGGTACCACTGCAACTACTTCAAGCAGGCATTATATTAAAGATGTTATGCTTTACCGGAAGAGTTTCCTGCAGGCATTTCAACAGTTTTACGGTGAGCCTTCTGATTATTGCATAGTAGCATTATTGCCATCTTACCTGGAAAGAGGTGGTTCATCATTGGTATACATGGTGGATGAACTGATCAGGCAAAGCCATCATCCTGGTAGCGGATTTTATTTGCATGAACATGAGCAGTTAGCTGCAAAACTTGCAGCGCTGGAAAAGACTGGCCAGCGAACGATACTGTTTGGTGTTACCTATGCTTTGCTTGATTTTGCGGAAGCATTCCCAATGCAACTGAATCATACCACGATCATTGAAACAGGAGGGATGAAGGGAAGGAAGAAGGAAATGACCAGGTGGGAAGTACACGAAATATTGAAGAGGCAATTCAATTTAGAAACGATCCATTCAGAATATAGTATGACGGAATTGCTGAGCCAGGCTTATTCAGCAGGCGAAGGCAGATTTTATTGTCCTTCATGGATGAAGATATTGATGAGGGGTGAAGATGATCCTTTAGATATTCGACAACAGGGCAGGGGAGTGATTAATATCATTGACCTGGCTAATGTATACAGTTGTTGTTTTATCGCTACGGATGATGCTGGTATTTTGCATGCTGACGGTAGCTTTGAAGTGTTGGGCAGGGTAGATAACAGTGATGTAAGGGGTTGTAGTTTGTTGGTTTTGTAAAAGACAGCAGCACCCAGGTTACCGGGTGAGGCAATACATAGCATCGCTAACCAGCCAGCTACTTACGAAGATTTTGTATATTTAGGATAGCTAATCAAACCCGGATATGCGAGTACAAAGCATCATATTGTTATTAACAATATTCACCTTCTTCTCCTGCACAAAAGAAGCTGTGGATGTTATAACAATTGAAGGGGTGTTATTAGATCGTGCATCTAGGCAGCCTATACCAGGTGTATCCATAATAATTGACGGGGTCAAGTCGTCTTCCAGCTGGGGTATTATAACAGATGGTAAACGGGAGACTGTTGGACGAACGGCCACAAATGCAAGCGGTTATTATCAAATAAAGATGAGGATATTCAAAGAAGCGGAGCGGTTGGAATTTCATCTCAATCAACAAGAGCAAAGGGAGGGGTATGTAGCAGCGCAAGAATCTGTTGACTTAGCGGCTTTAAGCAGTGGAGGTACCAATAAGACAGACTTTTTATTAAGCCCCACCGCACTTCTTAAGATCAGGTTTAAAAACACGAGCCCCGTATCCAATGCAGATTTCTTTTACTTCAATTGGTTCTATAACGGAGGAGGCTGGACGAAAGGCGTATTACAAAGAGAAAATTGTGGGTCAGTGGTACCAAGCCAGGCCCTAACCTGGACCGGAATGGATGTATGTGGTGTATTTACAGCTGAAACCATTGCCGAACAAACCACTCAGCTTTCCTGGACCGTTAAAAAAGCTGGCATCACAAATAATTATTATGATTCCATTTATGTGAATCGTGGTGTGGTCAACGAGTATATTCTCAACTATTAGCAACCACCCAGTTTCTACATAGGCAACACACGATTCAGGTGTTGCTCAACTTTATCTATTATTTGCGAATCCGGTGAAGTGATGTACGACCATCCACTGGAAGCAGCACCACCTACGGAGATCTCAAGGGTCCATCCAAAGTTTTCCAGGGCAGGGTAACGTTTCATCTCCTCCAGGTCAGTTGCTTTGAATTTCAATGGAGCAATGTGATGAAACACTGCATAACATCCTTCCTCATCCCATAGATCCATGAGCTGTAAAAACTCTTTCTTGCTAATTGAAAAATCTATATTGAATCTTTTGAGAGAAGGGATCAAAGAAAATTCTTTTGAGACTACCTGGAACCGGAAATCTGCTTTGGTTCTGTTATAGTGCATGAAGTTCTCTATGGTGACATATTCGCTGGCTTGTTGCGCTGCAAGTGCAATGATCTCTGTTGGACAATCATAGATTTCGAGCTGGTGGTATTTGTTGGAAAGGTGACTTCTTTTGTATTCATGCATAACCCTATTCAAGATTTGCGTAAAGATAAATGAATGAAATTGGAGGAATGAGTAATACGTTCTGCCTGACTTATCATCCTTCAGGTGTTATCTATACAAAACGGGAATATTTTGTGTT
>JAKFCX010000028.1:0-14523 GCA_036676415.1 Chitinophagaceae bacterium | reverse complement strand
ACCTACTGTAGCACTGAAGCTGGCTGGTACGTTAGTGATAACAGGGTTCTGATTATCCACCACTGTTACTGTTTGTGTAACAGGTATCGCTGCATTACCATTTGCATCCGTTACATTCCATGTGATAGTTGTTGTTCCTACAGCATAAGGTGCACTCATCGGCTGAGCATCACTTCTTGTACCTACTGGTGATCCTACCGCACAATTATCAGATGCTGTTGCCGTAACGATCGGATTAGCATTACATAATCCTGGTAACGCAAACACATTCTTATTGCCATTATGCGTAATTACCGGTTTTTGATTATCTGTAACTGTTACATCAAAACTGCAAGTTGAAGTATTACCTGCTGCATCGGTAGCCTGGTAAGTTACAGTTGTAGTTCCCACAGGGAAGAATGAACCTGGGGTATGACTACCTGTTAAGGCTATTTGGTTTGACGATGTTGAATTAGCTGTCCAGTTGGATGAACATGGGTCTGCCAAACTGCCTGTGAGGTTGAAATTATTAAGTGTTCCATGGTTTGCGTTACTTGTTGCATCAGTGAGTGAGGTTTGACCAACATTAGAACCACAAGCAACACCTTGGTTAAAATTGTAACTACTAATTAGGCCTGTTCCTGTTGTTAGATCAGAATACATGTTCGCTTGTATATCTGCCTGGGTTCTGGCGACATTCCAAATACGCACACCATCCATTTTCCCGTTTACAAATTGGCCTGTACTAGTGTACCTTGATCCGATATTTAATCCACTATTGAAGGTTGCTGGATTCAACTGTACTGTTCCTGTTGTAGCTACATCTTTATCTAATACCCCATTGATATATATCTTTTGTCTTGATCCATCATATGTAAATGCTATATGGTGCCAGGTATTGGTAGTGGGAATTAAGCTTGATTCAATCGAGATAGGGCTAAGTCCTGCAGCCCATGTACTTATAGATCCACCTCCATAATCACCTAAAACAATGTATGCGTTCTTATATAAACTTACGTAATGTACATTACCATTATAAGTTGGTACATTAATCCATGTCTCTATTGTAAAATTTGTGAAGTTGTAGTTGTTATAACTTGTATTCACATAATCATTTGATCCGTCAAAATGAAGTGCATTACCCATGCTTCCACTACTACAATTATCAGTAACAGTTGGCAAGGTGTAATTAACTACTGCACCACAACTATTAGCATCTGTATTAACTACAATCGGTGCAGGACAAGTAATTACAGGAAGTATGACATCTTTTAGTGTTAAGACCACTGTCCTTACCGTAGTTAAACCTGCAGCATCTGTAGCTGTTACAGTTACATTGATTATAGAGTTATGTGAGCCTGTTATTATTGTTCCTATGGCCGGCGATTGCGATATCGTTACACCTGTGCAATTATCGGTAGCATTTCCACGCACATCAGGAATAGTAACCGCACAATTAGCATCTACGTTTACGTCCTGGTTAGCCTCAGCTGTAAGTACAGGTGCAGTTACATCTTTTGCTGTAAGCACAACTGTTCGTGTTGTAACAAGACCAGCTGCGTCGGTAGCTGTTACAGAAACATTGATCGCTGAATTATGTGATGCGGCAATTGTTGTTCCTGCAGCAGGAGATTGTATCGCAGTAACGCTGCCACAATTATCAGCCGATGATATGATCACATTAGGAACCGTGATAGTGCAAGCCGATCCAAGATTTATATTTTGGTTTGCGATCGTATTTAAAACCGGCGCAGTAACATCTTTAGCTGTTAATACTACAGTCTTACTATCGGTATTACCGGAAGCATCAGAAGCTGTTATTGTAACATTGATTGTTGCATTGTGTAAAGCACTAACCGTTGTTCCTGCACCAGGACTTTGAATGACTGTAACAGGACAATTATCTGTAGTGGTTCCTGTAACGTTTGGTATGGTAACCATACATGAACCATTAAGATTTACATTCTGGTTGGCTGCAGGCGTTACTACTGGCTTAGTAGTATCAAGTACCGTAACCGTTGCAGTTGCGAATGATACGTTTCCATTAACATCAGTAACTAATAATTTGACAGTGTTATTACCTATGTTGCTGCAATTGAAATTGTAAGTATTTGAAGAGGAAGCACCATAACGAGCCTGGATATACAATCGTTTAACAGTACCACCACAAGGGTCTCCAAACAGTGCATTCGTAGCAGGAACAGTACCTGAGTTCAAGCCTACTAAATAAGGAGCAACTTTACTTACACTATTAGAGGCATGGCAGGTACCAATGGTATAGCCATTGCATGAGCCATTTGGCGTGCCATAGCTGGCAAAATCAATAGCTGTAATAAGCTCTCCCGCAGGTGCCGTTAAAGTTACATTTTGGTTTTCTGCAGCAAAACCACAGATGGTTCCGGAGTTGAATGACAAGGTTACAGGTCCGCAATTATCGTTACTGTTGTCATTAATATCCTGTGGTATGATGCTCGCATTTCCTGCAGCATCCAGGTATACAGTAATGTTTTTTGCAGCAGCAACAGGTACTACATTATCAACCACCGTTACCACGAAACTACATGTAGCGTTTCCACAAGCATTCGTTGCATTGATAGTTACTGTTGTCTGACCAACATTAAATGCACTTCCGCTTCCTGTACCACTTCCACTACCGGTTGTAGCACCGGTAAAGGTGTAAGTAACAGCAGGGTTAGTGCCGTTGACTACAGGACTATAACTAAACACCTGTGAACAGCTGTTGGCAGCACTATAGATCTGTTGGTACTGGGTCTGCGGGCAATTCGATATTGACGGTGCAACGCATGTAACCGTAACATTGAATGAACAGGTACTTGATAAACCTGCAGCATCCGTTACTCGATGTGTTACCGTAGTAGTTCCGATAGGGAATGTGGCTCCGCTAGCAGGGCCAGCTATCCTGGTTACCGTATAAGAACAATTATCGCTTGCAGTAGGTGTTGCGTAGGTTACTGTTGCACCTGCAGCACTCGTAGCATTTATTGCGATGTTGGAAGGACAAGTGATCACAGGAGGCACCTTATCAATACCAGGCTGGCAGAAACAATTAGCGTTTGCATTCTGACTGGTACCAATACCCTGTCCACCGTTAACGATCGTTGGAACGCCGTTGGCATCGACACCACCATTAAGCCTGCCATTGGTGGTCTGGCTTAGCGATGGATTCTGTGTACCTTCTATTGCATCAGGACATCCGTCATTATCGCTGTCGATGTCAAGATAATCCGGTGTACCATCTCCATCTGTATCTCCGCAATTCTGGAAATCTGCACCAAACAGGAAGTTAACCCAGTTCTCAGAAGCGAGATAATTGAAAGAAATGCTGGAGAATACACCATTCAATCTTACAACAGCATACCCTTCGGTTCCCGTCATTCTTGTAGCAGTATTCTTTACTACATTCTGTGACCAGAGAATATCTATCGGCACACTGAATTCAATTGGCACAGCAGCACCTGAATTTCCAATCGAAGCAAATACCAGAACAGGATTTGTGATCGGGCTGGAGAATGTTAGCGTGTTATTGCTGGCATTGATATTCCTGATACACTTGATATTTGGAATGTTATATGATGCCGGGAATGTGCTGTGAGAATACACATCGCCTGACGTTAACACTGTTTGCGATGATGTATACGTATAATTAATGCCATTGATCACACCTGTTGCCGTAAAGCCACTTTCTGTTGGTGGGTTAGACCAGAAGAAATTGGAACTGCACTCGGAAACATCCAATATGCCATCGTTATCATCATCCGCATCACAAACATCACCCTTTCCATCACCATCAGAATCTACCTGGCTAACATTGGCTGCAGCAGGGCAATTATCGCACACATCACCTTTGCCATCTCCGTCAGCATCGGCCTGGTTGGTATTTGTTATTGTAGGGCAATTGTCACAAACATCTCCCTTACCATCCGCATCACTATCTAGCTGGGAAGCATTTGATGTTGAAGGGCAGTTATCACAAACATCTCCCCTGCCATCAGCATCGCTATCGGCCTGGTTAGGGTTTGCTACAGTTGGACAATTATCACAAACATCTCCTCTGCCATCTCCATCACTATCCAGTTGGTTTGCGTTTGGTGTTGTAGGGCAATTATCACAAGCATCTCTTACACCATCGTTATCAGTATCAAGATTGGCACCACAGGTTCCGGTTACGGTACCTGCTACCCAATTAGAAACTGCGCCGGTTAAAGCAAAGTTGTTTAACGTGCCATTGTATCCGTTACCACTTGCATCAGTTGCTGTAGTAACACCAGCATTGTTCTCATTGATCAACCCATGGTTCAATTTATAATAAGCCATCAATCCAGTTTGACCTGCAGGCAATTCACAACTTCTGAAGTTCTGAATCTCGCCCTGGCACAAAGCCCTGCTCCAGATACGCACATCATCCATTGCGCCATAAAAACCTGTCCAGTTATTGGTGAGATTACCAAGACGAAGGGAAGGTGCTGAATGAGACTGAAGCGGTACAGATGCAGTTCCCGATAAGACACCATTTATATAAAACTTTGCAGTTCCGCTTTGATAGGTCATTGCAACGTGCGTCCATACACCTGCAGGCACGGTTCCTGTTGACATACCACCACCCAAACCTTCGAGGTATAATTTACCATCCAGTATAAATAAGGCATATCCCGGAACACCTGAGCCGGAAGCCCTGTTAGCGATCAATGCATGAAAGCCGGATACGCTTGTCATTTTTACCCAGGCTTCAACTGAAAATACAGAAGATGAATTAAAATTAGCTACTGAAGAAGCTGCAGCACCTAACGTAACACTGGTAGATGCGTTCCCGTTGAAATCAAGCCCGGTAGCCGGCACACCGGTAGGCGTTGTAAACGTTACCTGGTTACCATATGCCGTACCGTTAGCGTTGGTTGCATAAGATCTTACATAATATGTTGTACCAGGCAACAGACCAGTTAAAGAACTGGAATAACTTCCGGTTCCTGGTCCGTTCGAGGTAATACTATTGGCAATCGTTGGATTGGAAGAAGTACTCCAGCAAACCCCACGAGCCGTTACCGCTGCACCACCATCAGCGGTGATGTTTCCGCCACTCTGTGCACTATTCACTGTTATGCCAGTAACCGCTGTTGTTGTAACTGTGGGTTTTACAGATTCGAAAACCGCATCAAAACACATGGTCATTAGCAACCCGTTTGCAACTCCATTGTGTTGAAACGTTACACTTGTGAAAGGGGATGTAGAATGAACCTTAATTCTGCCACCGTGATTATTGGTGCCAGTGCCCATGGTAAATACATTACCCGAAATGATCATTGCTGAAGGGCAATCGCCCTGGATATAGGAAATAGAAGCTGTTCCAGAGTTTACCGTTATGGTAACCGTTTCTCCCTGGCCCGCTGCGGTAACATTATAAACCATGTCGTTCACCGGCAGAGAAAATGTGTTGGTAAACGTACTGGCAGTCTGACCGATGTATACTGAATTTCCTTTTGTTGAAACACCACATGAAGTGTAGGCTCCACCATAACTGGTGTATCCACCTGTTCCACTTGCTGTGATGGTTATCCCATTCTGTGTAAATGGAAAATCAAAATAACCCTTTTCATTTGTACAGGTTGTTTGTGCAGACAAACCAGCAAATAAGAAAGAGCATACAAATAATAATAAAAACTGTTTCATAAATGTTGTGATTTGTCTTAGTTACTAATCGTTGATGAAGAGATACTCCAGGTATCATTGGTTTTTTGCAATGCGACACTCACACTGATTTTTTTCTGACCATTGGCATGATCATAATAAAAAGAAAGTGTTACAGATGCAGTATTGCGCTCTACATTAACAGAATGGAATAAAAAAAATGGCCTGGTAATTTCAATAAGGGGCTGCGTTACTTCATTAAACTGAAGCGTTTTGCCACCTTTTGAAAGTAAAATATCTGTAGGCACCAAAACCGGGTGATAATAATAAACATGTAATTGTTGAACATTTCCCAGGTTGTCTACAGGAAACGCCTGCTGTAATGCCGGCAGATCTATGCATTTTTGAATAACCTGGGTGAGTTGCCCTTTATCAGGTTCCTGGGCAAAAACCGACTGAGCCCCAAAAAATAAAATAATAAACAGGAGTAGTTTTCTCATAACAGCAGTTTTGGTTGAAGCCATGCAGCAGCATAGCCTGTATAAATAAAAAATTACAGACGATTGTCAGTAGGTGGTGGTAAGATCAAAAGGTTAACTGGTAACGGACTTCACAGCTTCTTGCATTTTCTCTGTAGGGGTTCATGCACTCACAAGAAGACAAATTCACGGGGGTTGTTCGGTAGGATAGCTTAACGCGGTGCAATAACGAAAATAAATCTCGAACTGGCAAATGTTTTTGTAAACAATATGATGATCATAGTATAAATACTTGCATAGTATAAATACTTGCCTTGTGTTCGTAATTCAACTAGCGGTGATGGAATAAGTAGCATCCGCAGAGGGTGATTGGGATGGTGATCATTGTAATTATTACAGGAGGCGGGAGATTTGCTTATGCCTGAGTGTAAGCACAGTAAACGCAGGGTGATTTTTTGAATTGCAAATAAGCAGCAGCATCGCGGCGACACAGGAGCATTCTTTATTACAAAGAAAACGTCTGGATCGTCTCTCCCTTTTTAATCACCACGCTACCCCCGGCAAAATCGTAATAAACAGATTGCTTCGGCGAAGCCTCGCAATGACGTAGGTGTTGCACTTGCTTCCAACCTGTCAGGTTTTGTCTTATACTTTTGTGCAGATGATTGGCAGCATTACTGCTATTCATCTTAACCTGACAGGTTTTTGTAGAAAACACGAATTATACGCATGAACGCCTCCCAGTTACAATTTGAAACATCATCAGAGTTAAAGGCTTTCCTCAGGAAAAGGAATATTACGCATGGTAAAATTAATACCACGGATATTGTATTAACTGCCGTACTTACTGATAAAGACATTGTGGTGGCCTGCAAAGATTATAATGCGAAGGTGGTGGGAAGGCCAGGCTGATTAATGAATTTTTTGATTTTACCAACAACGGACATTACGCAACTTCAATAACCCAAAGATAAGGCTAGGGTATTTTACCATGGCCAGGGCACATTTGGGCACGTTTGGGCATATACAGGATCGTTTGGTAACATTTCCTTCGCCCCTTCTTCGGGTGTTGTTCGGGTGTTGTTCGGGTGTTGTTCGGGTCTGCTTCGGTAAAGCATAAAGGAAGAGTAAAGCAAAAGGCGATGCAAAGGCGACCGGAAGGTGATCTTTTTTTAGTGGCGGACTCGTTTAATTATGGGGGAAGGTAAACCGCTATGTAGCAAAGGCACAATTAATTTAACGAAAAAACAAAGCCCCGCAATATGCGGGACCTTTTTATTTTACTGAGACCTGAGAACATATTGATGAACAATATAAAGATAATGACATATTCGTCATTAATAAAATTTATCTTTAATGCCACCTTGAGCATCGAATGGCTCAAGTTAGAGACGACAAATTGATTAGAAAGATTGCTATCTCACTTAAACAATTGAGAGAAGAAAAAGGTGTAAGCCAGGAAGAAGTATATAATGAAATCAATGTACATATCGGAAGAATAGAATCAGGTAAAGCAAACCCCACTGTGAGTACTATTTCTGTCCTTTGTAAATATTATAAAATAAGGCTCTCGGATTTCTATAAGATAGTCGAAACCATTAGGTAGCTTAAAACTATAAAACAATACATTTTACCTAGTGGTTGCTTCTTCATCAACCACAGGACTATAGATTTAGTTTGGTGAGGACACCACCGATAGAAAAAATTGAATGAATCCATTGTTGATCCCAAGACGCAACAACGGCGGACGGCGGACGAAACACCAACAAGGGCGGAGGCCAACAAGGGCGGAACAACTGCGTAGGCGGACAGAACACCAACAAGGGACGAGAAGATTGAAGAAAAGAATGCACTGGGTATTTTGAAGTATGCTTTAAGTCAAGGCCTGTATAAGTTGAAGAATGAATGAGAAACACAAAACAATAACGGCTTAGGAAGCCCTGAAAAGTTTATAATTAGCTGAGAAAAAAGAAAGGGCTGCACGTGGCAGCCCTTATTTTTAAATATCTCACTTGTAAAAAAAACTTTTAAAATGAAGACCAGCAATAGTATTTAATCGTTGGATCTGTTTGGATTCGTGATATTAAAACTTAAAGCCACGAAGGGATTTATTCTAAAAAGTTTTCTATGAAGATTGTTCTCATCAAAATTTGCTTCTCCAATCACATCATTTTCTTTGTAACGACCTTTTAAATATTGTAGCTGGTAAGCAGATAGGCCAACCTGTATGCCTAGATTTTCCTTATGAGTTAAACTAAAAGCAAGGAATAGAACAGGGTTCACATTGAAGTCTACACCCAAGCCTGCAGTGAGGCCCGGAGAAGCCCATTGATCCAGATGTTTGAAAGGGATATAAGTGAAGAATACAGCGGGCATATAATCAATCTTACCTTTGTCGTTTGAACGGGTAATCACGTTATTACCGTTTAAATAAAATTCCTCGGACTGTGCAAAAGCCTGCGAAGCCAGGGCAAACCCATATGTAGTTTTCCAAAAACCGGCAGGGTTACTTTTAGCGATCAGTGACCATGTTTTGGAAGGATCGTCTGGACGTTTTACAGTGATGGTAATTTTTTCGTTTTGCTTTACATCTTCAATGATGATTACTGTATCAAATGCAGCAAGCAAAGGTTGTATTTTATGTTTGTTAGGGGGATAGCATTTTACATCAGTAATAATTTTTGATCTTCCATGTTTTATTTCAGCTTCGTCGACAGACATCAGCAGTTGGTTAACGTTCTCAAGAAATTCCGCACAGGAATCATCGTTTTGGAATTTGGTTTCGGCTAGTTCGGTATTCGGCCAGTCCATTATCGGAAGTAATTCCTGCTTCCGCTCGATGATAATTTCATATGGTGCAGTGAGTGAGCGATTGGTTAGTTTAATCTTTAGATCCTTACCGGCTTGGACCGTTGTTGTAGTGTTAACTTTAACTGAAAGGTCAATTACCTTTTCTTGCGCAATCTGGGCAAATAGTGCCTGCGGCATAATAAATAATAGGATTGTAAGTAGTTTACTCATGCAATTAATTTTTGGGGGATTCAAAGTTCGTGTACCTGATAAAGCTAAGAACATACATCCAGTTATTGGTAGGTTATACTATTGGAATAAATCATGAATGAAGCGGCAGTGTTATTAACTCTCGTTGTTTTTTGACTGATCTCTCCGACGTCGTATGTGCTGTATGGATTAATTACTGCAACACCTTGGTAACTCCAACCCCCTGCGTTCAGGCTATACTGGATGAGATAATCCATTGTTATTTTTTTATTGGTGTTGTTCTGGATCTTGAGCCGGATGGATCCTTTATCAAGGGTGCTTGTACACTCCTGCCCGGAATATGAGGTAATAACCTGTTCGAACTTAAAGTTTGCAACAACCTGGTTGAAATAAGGCGACCACCATTGGCCGTCAAATAAATTGATGGCATTGGTATATGAAGTTTCTGTACTTGTACAGGGTGTGCGGGGAATTACGGGTTCTTTTTCCCAACAAGCGCTTATCGAAATAAACAGTACTCCAATTGCTAAGAGCCTAACATGCGTTTTCATAATGTTTATGTTTATATGATTAATGTATTACCAGGAGAATTTGATCTTAGGCACTACTTTTTTGATGGCTTTACCGATGTTATTGGGTGTACGTCCTAATTCGTTACCGATGTTCTGAATTGTTTTCACCGCATCGTTATTAGGCCCGAAACTTAGGGTGTTTACAGCCTGGTTCCAGAGTTGAACCGCTGTGTTATTAGGCCCGAAATCGGCCCTGAGAAGATTGCCAATGTCTTTTAGTCCTTTAATAATTGTATTGTTATTACCGAAACATCCATTAGCGCCACCAATACCATTCGTCAGGCACTTATCCAGTTCTTTTGCCATGAGCTGACCACCGGCACAACCGGCAAACGCATACCCGTTCCCGTTAGAGGCTACTGCACACTGGAGGATGATCTGTGTTTCCGGGTTGAGGTTGAGTTTAGATTGACCATAGCATAAAGCGGTACCGTATATACTTACAGATCCTGTCTGTGCCTGTTGCTGCATACAACCTACGAGTTTAGCGAGGTCGCCATCAAATGCACTCCCGGCCATGCATAAAGGATATTTACTGTAATCTGTACCAAATTGCTGATAGCACTGAGATAATTGAGCAGCGATCTGCCTCTCCTTAGCCCCGCCTAATTTCCCGAATAAACAAAGTGTTCGTTCCTCCGGTGTAGATCCGCTTTTTATGCAGTTAAAGATTTCTAACTCTTTAGTACCCGCCATATTCTCGACCATGCATAAAGCAAATTTTTCCCGGTCTATACTTCCTGATGGCGTCATTGAACGTTGAAAACATTGTTGTGCCTGTGCCTCGTTGCTAACCATCATTTTTCCGTAGGGCTTGTTCTCGTCCATCACTTCTACCGGTACCGGTTTAAAACCAAAAGGTGTTTCCACTCCCCAATCGTTCCTGAAATTCATCTGCACTACAGGTATCTGGGGTTGGCCAAGCGGTGGCGGGCCGTCGTAAAACCCTATCACCCTGGCTCCATTTATTCTATGCACCTCTATTAGCCTGTTATCCCAACTTAGAAAATAAGCAAACAATTGTGGATTCACTGCAGGGATCATCAGATGCATCAGGCCTGAAGGATCGCGGACCGTTTGGCCGGCGTTAGATGGATTTCCATCCTGTACCATCCATCCGTTTGCAAAGAGGGTGAATGAAACACCACGTACCTGGTCGTGTATCCTGCCCACAGCTGGCTGCGCAAAACCGGTATGAATTAAAAGAATTGTAACGATCAAAAGCAGGAATCGTGTTGATCGATTTACAGTATAAGACGTTTTAGCTTTCATTTTAAATGGTTTTAGTGATGATAAACTGATGCTATATTTCTAATTGATGGGATAGTTTAATGATGGGCAGTAACCTGATTCGAAAAATGATGGTAGATCTGCTCCATAATGCAGGCCTGTCGTTTCTAAGTAGTGCGATAACTTTGCAATTCTTGTAATCGACACCCAACAGATATTCCACTGCGTCACTGCTGAAGTTTATGGGCCGGTTCTGGATAGTGCCCAGCTTTCTTCGTTCCTGCAGGATTTTATTGCTGATCTCGGTATTAGTAGCAGATAAACATTTGGTTTGCTTACGGAGATTAATTTCCCCCATGATGGTTTGTAGCAATGAGCCATAGTCAGGTGCAAGCGGTGTTGCTTTAACCCCAGTACTCTTTGTAGATACTACCAATCGTGTGTACTGCTGCGATTGTAAGGGATTGCTAAAGATGATGAGCATAAGCAGGATGATGAAAGGAATTGTTCTCATAATGATTTGATTTGGTTGTTAACAAAGGCAAACTTAAAGTCAACGCATGTCGTAAAACAGGAGAGTTACCTCGTATTTATACCGGGGAAATTCCCGGTTGTGAATTGGGGAAAAGGAGGTTTGCAGGAGAAGCAGAGTTTTTGAATATTGTAGTATTAAATCACCTCCAAAAGAAATACTATGAACCGACAAACTCTAATGTTAATCCTAATCGTCGTTATATTAGGCCTTCAAGTTGTAACGCTATACTGTTGTTTTAAGAAACCAGTCGAAAAAAGCATGGATCAGGTACAACCATCAAATCCAAAATCCAAAGACTATGTAAAGGGGATCAACCCGGAAATAGCTAAAGAAGACATTATTCGGTTTACTTCGAATGAAAACCGGGCCGAAGGAGTACTGTATAAAATAGAGGATTTGATGGCGTATGAAACAAAGTTCAAAAACATCATAAAAGATAAGCCGGCGCCAGACCATTACGAATATAGGGTTGGACATTACTTTGCTAAAAAACCTGACGGAACCTTGTATTTCATCGTAGCTCCGGTATTGGTAAATATTAAAGACTCAAAAGATATAAAAGATGTTCTCAGTTCGAAGGGTGATTTCAATACTGAATTGAAGATAGACAACGAATTTCACTTTTTCTTTAACGAAGGACAAAAATGGCCATAACAGATTTTCTTTTCAATCCTACAACTATTATCGAATTAATAGCATTGGCAGCAGCGCTTTTATTTTTGCCCAGGAAGCAAACCTTGTATCCAGGGGTCTTTGTATATTACCTATTACTTGTAGTAATTATTGAATTTCTTGGTTTTTATTTCAGAACTGTTCTAAAGACCCCTAACGCATATTTATATAACGGGCTTAACATTGTACAAGCTACATTCTTTTGCTACCTCCTCTCTATGTATCAACTGGGGTCAAAAAAGGGCAATCTTATCAAATATATCTGGTATGCATTGTTGCTAGTTTTTGTGTTAGAATCTGCTTTCCGTATCTCAAGCCTACCCGTTCAAGAACACTATAACAGATATTTCAGAATACTGTTTGGGGCTGCAGTTGTTGTGCTAAGTCTGCGATTTTACATGAACTTGCTAAAAGAAGATAGTCTAACAAACCCATTAAAGGAAGGACGGTTTTGGATATCTACCGGGCTCTTCTTCTATTATCTGTGTTCTACACCGATGTTTAGCCTGGACGTGCAAGTGGCAAAAATAAAACTGAGCGGGAACATCTCATTTTATACTTTAGTGATGGCTTGCATCAATGTAATACTTTACGGTTGTTGGGTTATTGCGTTTATATGTTTAAAGAAAGATCAATCATCGAAGCAATCTTCTTCATATCTGCCGTCTTTGCGCTGGTAGGCGTTTTTGTTGTATCATACCTTTTGTATTTTAAGAAAAAGAAATCAGGTTTATTAGAGGAGCAAAAAAATATGCAAGAAGAATTCAACAGACAGTTACTACAAGCACAGATCGAAGTACAGGAAGCCACGTTCTCCTCACTGGGAAAAGAACTGCATGATAATGTGGGTCAGCTATTGGGTACTGCCAAAATGCTGCTGGGTGTTTCGCAACGAAATCTAAGCTCGTCTGCAGATACTATAAAGACCGCTGATGAAACATTGAGTAAAGCAATACAGGAGCTTCGCAGTTTATCGAAGACATTGAATAAAGAATGGCTGGAGCAGTTTGATTTTAAACAGAACCTTCAGACGGAGATCGGGCGTATCAATGCAGGAGGAGTGATGCATGTATCGGTTTTAGATCATACAGGTAAATTAAGACTGACAGCAGAAGAACAGATCATTCTGTTCCGGATCGTACAGGAAGCGATACAGAATGCAGTAAAGCATTCCGAGGCTAGCAGCGTAGAGATACAAATGAGTAACAGCGATAACAGCTTATTAATAAACATACATGACAACGGTAAAGGCTTTGTTACACCAGAACATATAACGGGTGTGGGATTGATGAATATGAAACATCGAACAGCACTATTAAAAGGAAATATAGCATGGAAGAATACCGGTGAGGGGACTTCGATCAATATTATTTTACCAGTTGAACTTATTACAGGATGATCACAATAGGAATTGCAGATGACCACCAACTTTTCTTAAAATCGCTGGCACTGATGCTGGCCAGTTTTGATGGTGTAAGCGTAATGGTTGAAGCCTCTAACGGAAATGAACTGCAGCAAAAAATGCACGGGATGAATCAAACACCAGACATTGTCTTACTGGACGTGAACATGCCGGTGATGAATGGAGAACATACGGCCAAATGGTTAATGGAACATTACCCTGCTGTTAAAGTAGTAGCACTGTCAATGAACGATGATGATAAAACGATCATTAAGATGATCAAGGCCGGCTGCTGTGCTTATCTTCTGAAGGATTGTACACCTGGCGAACTGGAGAAAGCGATTCATCAGGTGTATACAAAAGGCTATTATAATGCTGATGCGGCCAACATCAATTTCAGGAGACTATTACAAGTGCAGGAGCAATCAGATTCTTTAAAGATCACTGAAAAAGAAAAGCAATTTTTGCAGCTTGCCTGCAGTGATCTTACCTATAAACAAATTGCAGCACAGATGCACCTGAGCGAAAGGACCATTGATGGTTACCGGGAAAGTTTATTTGGAAAACTCAATGTGCAGAGCAGGGTCGGCCTTGCACTGGAGGCGATAAGGAAAGAGTTGGTGCGGTTATAAGTTTTTTTGCATGAACATGAATTGTGAAAAAATTACCGCCCCGCACTCTTCAGGAACTACATAATCTTCCAAAGCTGCTTTCCTTATCTTACTTCCTGCCTCGTATAATCCTTTCTAACTAAAATCAAATTCTCATTTCCTAACTCCCAATTTCCAATCCCTGCTTCGCACCACCGCTTATCAAAACCACCCTCATCCCATAACCCCTCGCACTCTTCGCCATCTCCTTCCCTTCAACACAACTCACTTTCAGCACCACCATCCATTCTTTCTCCGGCAACACCATCTGCATTTCACATTCACCATCAATTTCATCAATGCCAAACACCTCGCTGGTTGCTGTTTCTACCCGCAGGCTGTTATCCGCCATGCAGTCACC
>JAKFCX010000027.1:0-2203 GCA_036676415.1 Chitinophagaceae bacterium | reverse complement strand
TGTATGTCTGGAAGGTAGTTTGGCAATTAGGTTGAGTACATCTTTATTAGATACCCAGGTATTGGGATCATTACGTTTTGCATCAGTCATGAGCCAGTAACCTTTCTTTTCTTTTTCTACCCAGATGCCATGACCTGCATAGAAGATCAGAAGATTATCTTCCGGTTGAATAACATTAGTTAGTTCCAACAGCTGACGCTTAATATCATTTGCATTTGGGTTGAAAAGTGTGATGATATTCTCATCAGTAAAATTGTAGTTCTTCTTCAATACCAGTTTTAAACGAACGGCATCCTGGATCGGATTTTCAAGTGAAGGAATTGTTGCATCAGCATAATTCTGAGCTGCAATTAGTAAACAATAGTTCTTTCCTTCCTTTGCTGTAACAGCTACGATCTCTGTTTCAGGTGCAGGAGTATTATTCTTTGTGATCTCGAATGTTTCTTCTGCAATATTGCCTGCACCGTCTGTTGCTTTGATGGTGATCTTGTTCAATCCATTTTTCAAAACGATGTTACCCCAGAAATTTCCCGAGGCTTGTGCATATACTGATTGCCCGTTGATAGAAACAGATTTTAATCCTGATGGATCTTCGGCAATACCTCTCACCATTACATCATTACCTGATGTAGTAACCTGTAAACCTCTTTTTACTGAAGGTTCTGTTACTGCAATAGAAGGTGGTGTTTTATCCGTGGATGTTGTTGTTGCGATGGATGATTCAAGTTTAGTAAATGCAGCGATCGCAGGTTCGTAATCAGGATTCATTAATAAACTGATGTTATAGTTGTCTTTTGCTTTATCGTACTGTTTTGAACCAACATAAGCATCACCAATTGTTTTGTATATTTTCCATAAATCCATATCGTATTGATAGTATGCGTCAACATTGTTGAATCCTTTATTCTTTGCACAGAATAGTAACTTTCTTAGAGCCCCTGAGTAATCAAAATTTGACATATCAATAAGTGCTAGATAAAAACTATCCCTCATATTTACAGAGTAAGTGATCTGAAATCCAGATTTAAGCTTATTATATTGCTCCATTGCTTCTACCGGCTTGCCCATTAATGCATACACAGCAAACAGGTTAGTCGATTCACTGTTTATTTCTATTGATTTTTGATAGTCTCCTAATTCTCTATATATCCAAGCTGCAACAGCCTTTCTTTCACTTGCAGATGATTTTTTTCTATTTTTATTAAGTTGCAAAGCATCATTGTACCTCTTCTGCAAAATTGCGTATTCAATCTTCCACGCAGTTACATAATAATCACCATCTTTCGCACTCTTATGAAATGAAAGTAATTCTTCATAGTCCGGTTCGATCATTGTACGGATTCCCAACGCTTTACTTAGATCCAATTTTGACATCAGGAAGGAACCTAAGGCTTGCCTCGCATCATGTTCAACCACAGCTGATACACCTGCTGCAAATGTTTCCCGAACAAACATTTTTTTATCAGAATAAGCTGATACTTTATCGATTAGCAACCTCATAATCGTATTGGCACCTATCACATCAGAGTTCCTACCTATTATTGCTGCATATTCAATAACAGATTTTGTCGGGTATAAAACGATTGATTTTTGGATTAATGAATCTGCTTTATTCGCATTTCCTATTTGAAGTTGTTCGATAGCATCTTTAACAATAGACTCCGCTCTTTCAAAATCTGATCTATTCTGTGCCGTTGTAGCAGCAAAAATGACTAAACTGAATAATAAAAGACAACAGAACTTCTTCATCTATCTATATTATTTCTTCGTAAATATAAAATCACCACCTACATGCCCTGCAAGTTCTAATGTACCGTATCGTGGTTCTGTTTTACCTTCTGTCATTACAGCTTCCATGATATGCGTGATGAACATTTTCTGTGCAGGCATAAACTGGTCTTTGTTCTCTGTTAATGCTTTTACTAAATATTTCATGAACACTGACTGATCAGGAACTTCGGTATCATTACCACTCGTAATTGCCACACGACTAACCTTAGCATCCATCATTTGTATAGCTGAAGGTGCATCTTTGGTGATCGATCGTGTTTTGAACACACCACCTGAAAAACATGCATCGGTAATTAATAATGTATGTCTGGAAGGTAGTTTGGCAATTAGGTTGAGTACATCTTTATTAGATACCCAGGTATTGGGATCATTACGTTTTGCATCAGTCATGAGCCAGTAACCTTTCTTTTCT
>JAKFCX010000026.1:0-1505 GCA_036676415.1 Chitinophagaceae bacterium | reverse complement strand
GGAGCAAAGGCACCAAACTGCGACCAACGGGTCATCAACTCACGCCACTCTTCTAAATTTTCAGCATTTGGTTTTTCAAATTTTTCCGGTACAACAAAACCACCGATATCCATGGTCCAATAAGGAATACCAGACATTGAAAAATTTACACCGGCTGATATCTGATTCTTCATATCATTCCAGGTAGATCCAATATCTCCACTCCATATTGCGGCAGCATATCTTTGAGAACCTGCAAATCCAGAGCGTGTTAACAGAAACACTCTCTTTGAAGAATCGCTTGAACGTTGCCCTTCATAAATTCCTTTGGCATTTTGTAAAGGATATGCATTTAAATATTCTGCAGCACTACCTGAAGCTGTTGGGGTCATCTGCAGTTTTCTTTTCTCAGGACTCACATTTGAAAGAATATCAGGCTCACTTGCATCCATCCACCAGGCATCAATCCCTTTACTATAAATCTTCTTGTTTATAAGATCCCAGAAACCTTTTCGTGCTTGCGCATTAAATGCATCATAGAATGTAGATATATAGCCTTGTCCTATCCAGTCACGCTGGCGATGTTCAATATTTCCTTTGTATAACCAACCTTTCTTATCAAAATCTTTGTATGTAGTAATGCCTTCATAAAATTTTGGCCAAACTGATATCATGATCTTTGTATTGTATTTTTCATGCAATACTTTAATCATACTGTCTGGAGATGGGAACCTCGATTTATCAAACTCCTGGCTGCCCCACTCTGCCTCGTTCCAATAATTCCAGTCGAGTACAATATTGTCTATTGGAATTTTACGTTTGCGGAATTCTTTAACTGTGGTGAGTAATTCATTTTGTGTTTTATACCGCTCACGGCTCTGCCAGAAACCTAATGCCCATTTTGGAACAATCGGCGCTTTACCGGTGAGTGTTCTGTATCCCGAAATAACGTCGTCCATATTACTACCGTAAATGAAATAGTAATCTATCTGACGTCCGGCTTCTGAATTAAAACTAAACGTATGCTGATCTGTGCCGGCAGCAGGTTCAAGCCACTTGAGCGACAAATACGATTCCGAAGACTCAGGAATCCATTCAATACGAACAGGTACTCTTTCTCCTTTAACTAAAGAAACAGGCACAACTGCAGATGCTGGATTCCATGCCTTGCGCCAACGATCTAAAACAAGGCTTCCATTTATCCATACTTTCAAACTTCCGCCCAGTGTAAACCTGAATTGGTGTGTGCCTGAAAAAAAACTGGCGATACTACCTTCCCAGGTTACAGAGCCCGTAGCTCCATTGAATTCTTTTGGCAGTATCATCCTGGAGTCGTTAAGATATTCCATGTTGATTGCTGCCTCTGGTCTTTCAATAATTATATCTCTGTTATTTAATTTATTGTTACAGTACGATGCAGTAAGCCAACCCTGATCTCCTTTTTTTGAAAAGAGCTGCAGAGAAGAAAGTGGATGAAAAGTTCTTACATCGCCTGCTGTTGTGAGGGAATAATTATCCCATAAAAT
>JAKFCX010000025.1:0-241440 GCA_036676415.1 Chitinophagaceae bacterium | reverse complement strand
GCATAAAAACACCATCGTCGGCAATACGGTGCTGTATGGCGCCACCACCGGCGAAGCGTTTTTCAGCGGCGTGGCCGGCGAGCGCTTTGCGGTGCGCCTGTCGGGCGCCGGCTGGGAAGCGCGCGGCTCTGAACTGGTGGCCGGCATTACCTATAACTGGTATGATGCTGCAACAGGAGGAACATTGATTGGTACAGGCAGCACATTCACCACTCCTGGTATCTCTGGAACTACTAACTACTATGTAGAGCAGGTTTCAACCACAGGATCGAATTGTGTGGGAAGTCCTCGTACCCAGGTAACAGCAACCATACTGGCTCCATTGGCAACACCGGTTGTAACCGTGGTTCCGGCTGATATCACCGCTAATTCCATCACATTCAGATGGACGGCTATTGCAGGAGCAACAGCTTACCAGGTTTCAATTGATAATGGTGCTACGTGGATCGCTCCAAGTTCAGGAAATACAGGATTATTCCATCTGGTTTCAGGCTTAACGCCTTCGCAGCAGGTGTGTATTCTTGTAAGAGCCGTTGGAACAATTGCCTGCCAAACATCAACATCTGCTTCGGTTTGTGAAAGGGCCAAGCCTGATGTCATATTCATACCAAACACGTTCACACCGAATAATGATGGTAAGAACGATGTGCTGGTAGCTTATGGATGGGCAATACAAAGTATACAGTTCTTGGTATTTAACCAGTGGGGAGAGAAGATTCATGAGATCACTTCGAACACACAGGATGCAAATGGTGGGTTCATGGTTTGGGATGGTAAGTACCAGGGTAAGATACAACCGGTAGGCGTGTATGCTTATGTAGCCAAGATCACGCAGAAAGACGGAACGGTGGTACAGAAATCAGGGCCTTTGAATATTGTAAGATAAAAGATAAGAGAGGGTATTGTTCCTATGACCAGACTGAAATATATAAGTGCGGTAATTGTAATGTGTTGTTGTGGATTAGCCGGCCTTGCCCAGAACATTTCCAATAAAGGAAAAGAGTTCTGGGTGGGGTATGGTCACCACCAGTTTATGGAAACGGGAACTAATACTCAACAGATGACACTGTACCTGAGTACTGATGATCAGCCTGCCATTGTAACGGTAGAAATTGATAGTAGTTCAGCATTACCAAATGTGCCAAGTACATGGTGGAGAAGAACATATACTATCCCACCTTATACAGTAATTGATATTGAAACTACAAATGCTAGTTCTAATACTGCATCGGCCGGTTCTATAGGAGCCATTCCAAAAACTGGTTCACAAGATGCACGTTTATACCAGGATCCTTTTCCTTTAGGTAATGGAGGAGCAGGTTTGTTCAGAAAGAAAGGCGTTCATATCACCAGCAATAATCCGATTGTTGCATATGCTCACATTTATGGATCTGCTTCCTCTGGTGCAACAATGTTGATACCGGTAGAGGCGTGGGGGTATTCTTATGTATCATTAAATAGCCAACAAAGCTATCAACCCAATTGTTATAACTGGATGTATGTGGTGGCTAGTAAGGATAACACGGTTATAGAGATCACTCCTTCAGTAAAAACGAGGGCTCAGAATCTAACCGGTTTGCAGCAGGGTGTATCAAAGCAGATCACCATGATGAAGGGCCAGATATACCAGGTGATTGGTGCCAACCTTACCTCTGATGCAGATGGTAATTTTGGTAACAGTAGTGATGGTTATGAACTTTCCGGTACAAAAGTGAGATCTTTGGCTCATCCCACGACTGGTGAATGTTATCCGATCGCTGTCTTTGCCGGCAGCAGTCGTACAGCTAATGACGCTAATTGTGGAAGCGGGGGAGGCGATAATGATAACCAGCAATTATTCCCACAGCATGCCTGGGGTAAAAAATATCTAACGGCGCCTTTCTCAGGATCAAATGCTCCGCAAAATTATCCTACCTCATTTTCTACCAGTACTTATAAGGTTGCTATTATGGAACCTGGTACAGTCGTAACAAGAAATGGGGTTCCACTTACTGGTTTGCAAAATGGAAATTTTTATCGGTTTGAAAGTGGAACAGCCGATTATATTGAAGCAGATAAACCCATAATGGTAACGCAATTTATGACTGGTGGTGGTTGCTTAGGTGATGGAACTTTGGGTGATCCCGAGATGGTTGTTGTCGCCCCAATTGAGCAGGCTATTAAGGCGGTAGGTTTTTACCGTAATACAAAAGAACAAATCACAGTCAATTATTTAACTTTAATTGTACCTACTGCTGGTCTTTCAACTTTGCGAATTGATGGTACCGCTACCTGGGATTACACTTTCCCACATCCGCAAAATGCTAACCCGGGCTTACTAGGAAAACCTTATACGGTAGTTGTAAAACGCTGGACAGCTGCTAAAGCCCAGGTACGTGTTACCTGCGATTCGGCCTTCAATGCCATTACCTATGGTTTGGGTAGTGTAGAGAGTTATGCCTATAGCGCCGGAGCCTATATTAACAACCTGAATAATCTTACCGGGTTAAATAATACACCTGCTAACTCTCCTGTGGCAGTTCATAATTATACCGGAGTAAATACCCCGTTTAAATTATCTATTCTTTTGCGGTACCTCGCAACTAAAATAACCTGGAAATTCAGCCAGAAAACACCAACGAATACACTTGTTTCATTACCTGATGGCGTTGCACCTGATGTGAATGCCAGCGTTGATTTTGTAATGACGCCAATAGCCAATTACCTGGTAGATTCTCCTGTAGTTAATGGCATAAAATATTATCGATACACTTTACCCGATTCGTTTAGAGCAACTGCTGCAGGACTAATTAATATTCCCATTACTGTAGAAAGTCCGGGTATCGGAAACTGTGGAAGCCAGGAGCAGTTGAATGTAACGATTGATGTAAGAGCCCAGCCGACTGCAAATTTCGCTATCTCTCATCCAACAAGGTGTACAAAAGATACCATCACAATAACAGGTCCTGCAACAGCAGTATCAGGTACTTCTACTTTTCCGGTTACGCAATGGAATTGGAATATAAGCCAGGGAGCTACTTCGGTTTATACTGCTACAACAAAAGATCTTTCGTTTGTACTTCCGCCGGGAACATACACAGCCCAATTGAATGCTGTTACTGACATGGGATTATTAGTTACCCCAGCTACCCAAAACTTCACCGTTTACAATATTCCAACAGGAACCTTCAATGCCACACCTGACACTGTTTGCCTGGGGCAGAACATTACATTCAGCCAGGCATTTACTTACCAGGGGCCGGTTCCTATCAATAAATATTATTGGGATCTTGCTGATGGAACTACTGGTACAGCGGCAACCTGGAACAATATTGTGAAGAATTATGCTGTAGCGGGTACATACAATACAAGAATGGTGGTAGGCGTATCACCATTGTGTATCAGTGATACCACTTTTAAACCTGTAGTAGTAAGCGGTAAAGCCATTGTTGGATTCACTTACCCTCAGGGATGTTTAGATCCTTCTGGTGTTGCGAATTTCACAGCGAATTCTAATGCACAAGGTGGTGCAACAATTACTTCATGGACATGGGATTTTGGTGATCCCGGAAGTGGGGCTGCTAATACAGCTACAGGACAAACTGTATCGCATACATATACAACACCTGGCCAGTACCCGGTAAAACTAACAGTGGTTACAAATACTGGATGTAGTGGAGATTCTACCATTACAGTCAATGCAAATATAAAAGCAAGTCTTACTTACAGTTCGATACCTGCTATTTGCCAGGACGCAGCACCTGTGTCTGTAGCGAATGCAACAGTAACCAATTCAGTGCCTGGATCAGGTTACTACTATGATGGAAGTGGTGCAACCACCAACACGGGTACTTTTGATCCTGCAACATCCGGTGCCGGCACTCATACAATATGGTATGTGTACACTACAACCACTGGTTGTAAAGATTCTGTTTCTCAAACTATATTGGTGAATCCAAAACCAGCAGCACCAGCAGTTACCTCACCGGTTAATTATTGCCAGAACGGAACAGCCACACAATTAAATGCCACAGCTGATGCAGGTAATAGTTTAACGTGGTATAATAATCCAGGGCTCACCGGAGGAAGTGCTACAGCTCCAACTCCATCTACTGCAACTGCAGGTACATTTAAGTTTTATGTTACACAGACAAGCAGTGCAGGTTGTGTTAGTTTACCAGATAGTATTACCGTAAATGTATCGCCATCCATCACTAATAATACCATTGGAAGAGATACTACATTATGTGAAGGTTCTCCTGCTATTCCATTAACAAGTACAGCAACGATTGCTGGTGGTGATGGAACATTTGTATATCAGTGGCAACAATCGACAGATGGAATAACATGGAATAATATTCCGGGAACAAGTAATGCATCCTATGATCCGGGTACTTTGGCTGCAACCACTATTTTCAGAAGGAATGTTGAAAGCAGTTTATGCCAGAGTACATCGAATACAGTTACAGTTACCATTGCTCCGCAGATAACCAATTACAATATCAGCGGTGGTCATTCAATATGTGAAGGACTAACACCTACATTGTTGGATGGTCAGACACCTTCAGGAACAGGTAATAGTTTTCAGTGGCAAAGCTCACCTGATGGTACAAGTTGGACAGATATTGCAGGTGCAACAGCTGAAGATTACCAGTCACCGGTTCTTACAGTAACAACTCATTTCCGCCGAATAACTACAAACGGTACCTGTACAGTAACATCGAACGTAGAGATTATTACAGTTACACAAAATGCAAACGGTAATATAACAGCTCCTGCAACAATATGTCAATACCAATCTGCTGACATAACATTTGCTGCAACGGCAGGCACAGCACCTTTTAGTATTTCGTACACTGTAACAGATCCTTCAGGAGGATCTACGGTGGTTAATCAAACAGGAGTAACCAATAATTCAACATTCAATGTAATACCTGCAGGTAGTGCAGCCGGAAATTATTCTATCGCCCTGAATAGTATTACCAACAGCAACGGTTGTATAAGATCCACAGGATTAAACACTGTAAGCATTGCTGTTACGGCAACTCCGGTTGTAACTATTAATCCTGTATCACCAATATGTGAAGGTGGTTCAGTAACATTAACTGCAACCGGTGCTACAGATTATGTTTGGACAGGTAGCGCAGGAAGTAATCTTTCAGCTACAACAGGCAGTACCATTACATCTGCACCAACAGGTAATGGTACATTCAATTACGCTGTTGCAGGATCAACCAACGGATGCAATGCAAACACAGTGAATATTGATGTAGTGGTTAATCCCAAACCAACTGCACCAACTGTAACAACAACTACATATTCTTATTGCCAGTTTGGTACAGCAACACCTTTTGATGCTGTTGCAACCGGTAGTAATACATTAACATGGTATAATAATCCTGGATTAACTGGTGGAACAACATCTGCTACATACACTCCTTCAACAGCAAATGCGGGAACATTTACTTATTATGTAACGCAGACCAATAGCTTTGGATGTGAAAGTTCTCCTGCTACTATTACCGTAACGGTAAATTCAGGTTTATCGGGAAATACAATAGGTGCAGACGAAACACTTTGCCAGGGTGGAACACCTGCAGCCATCACAGGAACAGGAACCATAACTGGTGGTAACGGAACCTATACTTACCAATGGCAATCATCACCTGATGGAACTACCTGGACAGATATTCCTGGTGCCACCAGTGCTAACTACAGTCCCGGTGCTTTGGCCGATACCACTCACTTCAGAAGAAATGTGAGCAGCAGCCAGTGTGGAAGTTCATCTAACGTGGTGATCAAATATGTATTCGAAGGTTTGGGTAATTATGATATCACAGCCAGCCAGACTATTTGTGAAGGCACTGCTCCGGTCTTAATAGATGGCGGTGCTCCAACAGGTTCTGGTCCCTTTACTTTTACATGGCAGCAATCCGATGACGGAACAAACTGGAACAATATTGCCTCTTCCAACACAGAAGATTACCAGCCACCTGTTTTAACATCAACCACACATTACCGGAGAACGGTAACAAATGGTCCGTGTACTGCAACATCGTCTGTAGTAATCATCACTGTTGAGCCAATGGCAAACGGAAACTTTACAGCACCTGCTGCTATTTGTGAATATGAAGCTGCATCGGTAACATACAATGCAACGGTGGGCACAGGTCCATTTGATATTGAGTATTCAATCACGAACCCTGCAGGTGCAACAGCAACAACAACCTTATCCGTAAATAATGGGGCTACTATCAATGTAATTCCAACAGGAAGTGCTCCCGGTGTTTATACAATTTCGCTACTGAGTATTGAGAGCAGTAATGGCTGCGTCAGAACTACTGGCTTAAATAGCGTGAGTATTACTGTAAATGCCACACCAGTCGTAACGATCGATCCAATTAACGCAGTTTGTATTGATGAAGCCAGAATATTAACCGCCAACGGTGCTGCCACATATACATGGACCGGCAATAATCTAAGCAGCACAACCGGTAATAGTGTAACGGCTACTCCAACAACTGCAGGTCTGCATACTTATTCCGTAGTTGGTACAACAAATGGTTGTAACAGTGCAACAGCTTCTGTTGATCTTACTGTTCATCCAAAACCTACTGTGAATATTATTGTTGGCGACAACGAGATATGTTTAACAGAACAAGGATCATTCTCTGCCACATCAAGTATTCCAACAGGATCGGTACAGAATTATTACTGGGATTTTGATAATGGCGTAACCGAAGTAACAACAGGTACATCTGCTACTGCACAGACCTATGGAACACACAGAACATACATCACGAAATTGTATGCGGTATCGGCTGAAGGTTGTACAAGTGTGACAGACACAGCACATATCCATGTAAATCCATTACCTGTAGCTTCATTCGATCTTCCGGCTTTTGTTTGTATGCCTGATGGCGTTGCTACATTCCAGAATACTTCAACAATTCCGAATGGTGCAAACATGAATTATACATGGAACTTTGGTGATCCTGCAAGTGGTTCATCCAATTCTTCTACTGACGAAGATGGATCACATGTATATCCTGATTCAGCATCATACGACATAACACTTGTGGCAACCTCTTTACAAGGATGTACACACCAGGTAACAAGATCCTTTAATACATTCTATAATAAGCCTGTTGCAAAGTTCGGCGTAACACCAGATACACTTTGCCAGGGAATTCAGAACGCATTTTTTGATAGCAGTTTTGCACCAGGAAGTTCCATCGATTCAAGAACTTGGACATTTGGTGATGGAACAACTGCAACCGGGGGAAGTCCAACAAAAACTTACCTGCACCCTGGAACTTACCAGGTAAGACTCGAAGTGTCGAACAGCCAGGGATGTACTGCAGATACTACTAAAACTATTGTTGTATACCTGCAACCTGTAGTAGATGTTGGTCCTTCATTCATTGTACCGGAAGGAACTACAGTTACCTTTAATGCGCAAACCAATTCCGGTGCATTATCATTTGCATGGACAAGTCCGACTGGTGGAGTAGTCAGTGATCCAACAATTGTTCGTCCAACACATACAGCAGTGGCAGATCATGTATTTGTACTCACTGCAACAGGCGAAGGAAATTGTATTGCAACTGATACACTATCAGTGAAAGTATTGAGGCCGATCATTATTCCTAATGCTTTCTCACCAAATGGTGATGGCATTAACGATACATGGGGCATCACCAACCTGGGAGATTATCCAAATGCTGTTGTGGAGGTGTTCAACAGGTATGGACAACCGGTATTCAGATCATTGGGTGGATATTCAAAAGCCTGGGATGGCAAACTAAACGGCAAAGAACTTCCTATTGGAACATATTATTATATTATTGAACCGAAGAATGGCTTTGCGAAAGTGACAGGATATGTTGTACTAGTGAAGTGATAAAAATTTAAAATTTCTTAAACCAACTACCATGAAAGGTATTTTTAAAGTTTCCTTATTGGTGCTGCTGCTTGTGATAGGGAAAAATAGCATTGCACAGGTGGATCCGCATTTCTCACAGTATTATGTGTATCCTTCCTGGCTGAATCCTGCTTTGACAGGAGTGTTTGATGGCTCGTATCGTGTGTCTGCAGTGTACAGGAACCAATGGTCTGGTGTTGCTAAATTCAATACACCTGGTGTTTCGTTCGACATGAACACAAACAAGAATATCAGCTTCGGTGCAAGCATCATGAATTTGCAGGCTGGCGATGCCGGTTATAACTATATGACAGGTTATGCTTCTGCATCTTACAGTGGAATTCGTTTTGGTACCAACGGAACACAACGAGTGATATTTGGAATGCAGGCAGGTTTAATGAACAGGAGGTTTGATCCTTCCAAGTTTACAACAGGAACACAATGGGACCCGATCTTCGGACAAACACAAAATCCATCCGGAGAAGTTTTCACCAGAACGAGTTCTACCATGTTTGATATGGGTGCCGGATTATTATATATTGATGGAAAGCCTGGTAAAAAAGCGAACTTCTATGGAGGTTTAGCGGTAAGTCATCTTACTCAGCCGGAAGATGATTTTATAAAGGACGCTGAAGCGAAAGTGCCAATGCGTTTAACATTACATGGTGGCTTGAGATTGCTTGTGAACGAGAACTGGAGCATCACTCCAAACTTTCTTTACCTGGCACAGGGCAATGCAAGAGAAACAATGCTTGGTGCTTATGCCCAGGTAAAAGTTGCACCTTCAAGCGACTTTTTGTTTGGAGCGAACTATCGTTTTAATGATGCTTTCTCTCCTTATGTAGGTTACTACCATAAGAACTTTGTACTAGGAGCCAGTTATGATGTAAATACTTCAGATCTCGGCAGAATGACAAGCGGAGCCAACAGCTTCGAAATATCATTAACATGGATCGGGAAAAAAGCATTTAAAGCACAAGAGGAAGAATTTATTTGCCCAAGATTATAATAGCAATTAATAACAGACTTATTCCATCTGCATGTAATGCCTCAATGAAGTTGATAGAAAAATCAGAACTTTAGGCATTACATCTGACAAAAATATAACCACCAAAGGTGGCTAACTAAAAATAAACAGATGAAAAGAATATATCATCATACAATAAGAATGACTTTGAGTTTTTGTATGATTTTGACAGCAGTAGCTGCCTACTCACAAACCACCAACGATTATCTCCGTGCTGCAGAAGATTTTTTTAGCAAAGGAGATTATTATTCTGCTGCCCGTTATTATGAAAGAATTTTGAATGGCCAGGCCGATACAACAGGAACACAGTTCAATCCTTACGTAGTAAGTCGTGCTTCTGCCACAAAGCCTAAGGCACCTACTGGTGCTACCCGTCACCAGATAGTTTACAGGGTAGCAGAAAGCTACAGGTTTTTGAACAATCCTGTAAAGTCTGAACCTTATTACCAGGAAGCAACTACTTATGGAGCTGAATACCCATTGGCAAGATTGCATTATGCAAAAAGCCTGAAATCAAATTCTAAGTTTGACGAAGCCCTGAAAGAGTTCAACCAGTTCATCAGCGAAACAACCGATGAACAAGCTAAAATCGAGGCACAGAAAGAATTGCAGAATCTTGCTTTCATCAATAAACAGATGAAGAAAAGAGATCTGAAGTATTATACCATCAATAAACTGGGTGGAACGATTAACCCACACGGTGCTAATTATGCACCTGCATTGGTTGATAAATCAACTTTGATTTTTACCTCTACAAGAAAAGATACGAACGACAGTAAAGCACCTTATATTAATCGTTTATACTGGACTTCAGTGGATGATAATGGAACAGGTGTTCAGTTGGTTGATATTGATCAGCAAAGAAATTATCACCAGGGTGTTTCAAGCATTACCCCAGATGGTAATACAATGTTCCTTACGAAATGGAGTGGAAAGAGCACAGCAATTCTTGCACAGGTATTCATGAGTACTAAGAATGGCAGCAAATGGAGTGATCCTGTTTTAGTATCAGGTGATATTAATACTGCAGGCTTTACTTCACAGCAACCATCTGTTTCTCCTGATGGAAAGTATTTATACTATGCATCTAATAAACCTGGTGGTAATGGAGGTTTTGATATCTGGGTTGCTCCACTTGAGAATGGAACGCCAGGTACTTCTGTGAATTTAGGTACAACTATCAATACTGCTGATGATGAAGAAGCTCCATATTACTACCAGCAGGGACAATCACTTATCTTCTCTACCAATGGAAGAATTGGAATGGGTGGTTTTGATTTCTTCCAGGCAAAAGGAACTCCGGGTTCATGGCAAATACCTGTTAACCTGGGTTATCCTGTTAACTCGGTAAAAGATGATATGCATCTTGTTAGTACAGGCGAAAGAGACATCACTGATAATATATACCTGAGTTCTGACAGGGCATCTGAATGTTGCCTGGAGATGTTTGCTTTAAATAAGATCAGGCCTAAGAGAACGATATACGGTACTATCACAGATTGTGAAGACAATCGTCCGCTAAGGAATGTTACTGTAAAATTTGTTGATGCGAAAGGAACCATCCTTTCTACCGAAGTAACAGGTGCTGATGGCAAATACCAGTTGGTGTTAGACGACTATCAGCCAGTAAGAGCAATTGCTACTGCTGAAGGATACCATTCAAAAGAATTAAGCTTTAATGCACCTGCAGATGAGTTTGATGAAACGATGACCAATCCAACACTTTGTTTGGATAAGGTGCCCCCTCCAATCGAAATGAATAAGCCGATCGTTCTGGAGAATGTATACTTTGATTTCAATAAAGCAACACTGAAGCCTGAATCATTCCCTTCATTGGATAGCCTTGTTTCATTGCTAGAGTTCTATCCTAACATGGTAATCGAAGTGAGTGCACATACCGATAATGTAGGGTCTGATTCATACAACATGGATTTGTCTGATAAGAGAGCTCAGAGTGTTGTAGAATACCTGAAGAGCAAAGGAATTGATGGGGCAAGATTGCAGAGCAAAGGTTATGGTGAAACAATGCCTGTTGAACCAAATACTATTAATGGAAAAGATAATCCCGAAGGAAGAGCGAAGAACAGGAGAACAGAATTCAAAGTGCTATCTAACTAATAGTTCGATATAATCATAAAAAGTCCTGCCTCAACAGCAGGACTTTTTTTATTGCACTCAACGCAGTATTCATCTTTTTATATCTTGCATCTATGAGCGATAGATTATTTACCTATGATCAGTTGTTTGATTTCTCAAAAAATGTGTTTGTCAAAATAGGTTGCAGCGAAGCTGATGCTGTATTGGCTGCAAGAGTGCTGGTGTCAGCAGATATTCGTGGTATCGATAGTCATGGTGTGGCAAGGTTGGTGGGTTATGTAAGACTATGGGAGGCAAAACGAATCAACGCAACTCCTGCAATAAAGATCATTCATGAAACACCATCTACTGCATCGGTTGATGGAGATGCCGGTCTTGGTTTAGTGGTTGCACCCAAAGCAATGCAGATTGCAATTGATAAAGCAAAAGTTGCAGGCACAGGATGGGTGGCGGTTTCAAACAGTAATCATTTTGGTATTGCAGGTTATCATGCAATGATGGCACTTGAAAACGATATGATCGGTATTGCAATGACAAATGCAAGTGCTTTAGTAGCTCCGACTTTTTCTATAGAGAAAATGTTGGGCACCAATCCGATTGCAATCGCCATTCCTGCAAATGAACAACCTCCTTTTGTTGCCGACTTTGCAACAACCACGGCATCCAATGGAAAATTGGAAATACTCCAGCGAAAAAATGCGGAAGCACCATTGGGTTGGGTACAGGATAAAGAAGGAAATGAAACTACAGATGCAAATGCTTTGAAGAAAGATGGAGCCATGTTGCCTTTAGGTGGAGACAGGGATCATGGAAGTCATAAAGGTTATGCACTAGGAAGCGTCGTTGATATTTTCTCTGCTGTATTAAGTGGTGGAAGTTACGGTCCATGGGCACCACCATTTCCGGCTTATATTGCCATGCCTGAAAATATGCCTGGCAAAGGTCTTGGACATTTCTTTGGTGCGATGCGGATTGATGCATTTCGTCCTGCAGCCGATTTTAAGCAACACATGGATAACTGGATCTCACGTTTCAGAAATGCGACTCCGGCTAAAGGCTTTGATAAAGTATTGATCCCGGGTGATCCTGAAAGATTGATGGAAACAGAAAGGATGAAAAATGGTATTCCTGTTGTTAAAACTGTGCTGAATGACCTGATGAACTTAGCTAAGAATCTCGAAGTTCCCTTTCAATAAAAAAGCCGCTAGACAGCGGCTTAGTTCTTATCCATCTACCTAAACTAAAGATTATCCAGAAAACTTTCGATTTGTTGTTTTGTTTTTTGCTGCGGCGCAATATTTACGTTCATGTTCTGAGTGATCGTAGTTTGTGCCGATCCCAGGTATAAATTTCCATCGATGTAGGAAATAGAAACAAACGTGGTGAGCTTGCCAGTATAGATATTGTTGATGCTGAAATTCTTTGCTACAGCATCTCCCATTAACTGTGCTACAATATCGTCTGGTGAATGAAGTATTGCATATACATTCGTATTTGCATTGGTGAAGTTTGGTGGTAAGGTTACAACGGCCTTTGTTCTTGGTTGAGAAGAATCTGAAAAATAATCACAGTTCACCCAGCCAAATCTTGTTGATTGAAAGAGATACCCACTTCGTTGAGTCAGTGTATCGGTAAAAGACCAGGCAATGTTAAGACTATCAGTTGAAGGCAACCAGGTGAATTGTTGTACAGCAGTTGAAGGATAAGCATTCTCTTTACCATAAAATATTTTCATGTGCTGAGATGGTGAGGCATTGCTCATCTTTGTAATCATCTCTATATCTAAAGAAGCTCCTTGTGTCATTGGTAATTCCTGTCCATTATAAGTTGCACGAACGTGAAGTGCACCACCTGTAACTAACAAACTGCCATAACTCATTGTTGGCCGGTCAGCCTTCACCATATCACCTTTAGTTTTCAGCAACTTCACTTCAACTTTTACTTTACCCTGGATGAGTGTACCAGGTATCATACAGAAATATGGTGGAAAGTAAATCCTGATCAAACCAGGAGAATCATTGAATACTAAAGTGCCACCTTGCATAATATGAATTGAATCGGAAAAAGGCGCTTCATTGAAAATAGAATCCAGTTGTCTCACTTTTGCATTTGAAGGAACAATGTTGTGCCAGGTGGTATCATTTAATTCATTGCCCGGATAAGGAAAGAATTCATTTGAATTCTCTTTTTTACAACTCACCATCACCACAACAACAGATAATATACAGATGATCTTTTTCATTTTGCTTTCACTTATTTCCCAGATACTAGTTGTTTCCTGAACGCTGCTTGTTAATGCTGTACCTGATTCCAAAGGATATTCCGGCAGCATTGAATCGTTGCGTGTAACCTGCAGAACGGCTCATGTTTGAAAAATTGTACCGGAAGTAAGGTTCCAGGAACAGGTCAAAACGATTAGAGACAGGTTTAATAATACTGAAGCCTGCATACAATCCAACACCGATGTTTTGTTTATAGATACCTGAAGATTTTGAATCGATTGGTACTACAGCCAGGGAGTCATTGAATGAATTTCCACTATACCATGAATGTAGGTTGATAATGGCTCCAGCATTTACTGCAAATTTTAATTGATCGTTTCCAAATTCATAAGAAAGCAAAATCGGTATGTCAAGGCTGCGATACCTGTTATATGTTCTTTGTACCCTGTATCCAATTTGCTCCATCGATGTGGTGTCTCTTACAGTACTGTCTGCACCATTCTGTCCAACGATCGTTCTTATGGTAACAACAGTCGTGATCCTTCTTTCATTTTCTGTTCTAAGATCAAATCTTTCGTTGATCTGTGAATACTGAAGACCTGTTTTTACTAAGAGATTATTGCCGATGGTTCTGCTGACCCTGAATCCTGCTGTATAACTCAGCTGTTGTGTTTCAGAACTGTCTTTCCTGGAAACATAACCTGCATTCGATTTGGCTTTTACCGATTTTAATGCAAGATCAGGTGAGCCGTACACTTCAAGGTACCAGTCGTTTCTCTTTGATCTGCCGTTTGGCGGACAATCAATGCCAACAATCTTCAATTCAGATAAACTATAATTCTTGTTTGCATCAAATATTCCAAGGTTCGCTAATTTATAAGCTGTTTTCCCCTGTGTAAAAGGAATAAAAGACTTCACAACTTCATCATTCTCTTGTAGTATGAGTAAATCATGTTCATTCTGATTATTATTCTTACCTGCAGTTACAAAAGGACTTTTTCTATTCTTTTTCGTTGAAGTGATAAAAGAAATATTATCACCTCTATGGCTCATTGCCTTGTCAATTTTTACATCAGCATTTGTAGAAGAAACCCCTGTAGGGTTGATTTTCGTTTGAGTTAAGCTACTTGTTTTATTTGCCTCAGTATCTATATTCTCTGAGTTGCTACCTGTTGCACTATTATCACTGTCAATTAAAGCTGGTGTGGTATTCTGTGTTGAATTAACGGAGTTGTTGTTTGATTTAATATTGGCTGAGCCATTTTCATTCGTAGAAGCCTGATTAACCTGTTGTACTGTATTATCATCATTACTCTGCAAAACCATATACCCGATACCTGCAATCGTTACCAGGAAAAACAACCCTGTCCACAAAGCTGTTCTGGACAAAAATCCACCACTACGGTCTTTGTCTTTCCGCAGCTCGATCTTTTCCCATAGTCCTGCAGGTACAGTACTCTGGTGATCTTTGAGTTTCTCCCTGACAAATTTGTCAAACATATTGTCCGTCATATTATACAGCAATTTTCTGCAGGTTTAGTATTTGGTTTTGAAGCATCTTCCGGGCTTTTACAAGCTGGCTCCGACTGGTGCTTGGCTGAATATCTAACATTTTAGCAATCTCTTCATGGCTGTAACCTTCAATTATGTTCAGGTTAAAAATGGTTCGGTAACCTGCCGGTAATTGAGTGATCAGTTTCATCAGTTCCTCTTCACCTAAATTGGAATAAGCGTATGATTCCAGCCTCGGAGCTTGCTGGTTATTGTCGTTGATCTCGGTAAAGCTGAGCCGCTTTTTTTGCAAATGCTTCAAAGCTGTATTTACCACAACCCTTCTTATCCATCCTTCAAAAGATCCTTCAAACTTAAACTGGCCAATATAGTTGAACACACGAATAAAACCTTCCTGTAGCATGTCCTCCGCTTCCATAGAATCATGGGCATAACGCAGACATACAGTCATCATTTTACCGGCATATTGCTCAAAAAGCAAACGCTGGCAGGCAGAATCCTGCTTAATACAGCCTTTTATCAGTTCATATTCAGTCAAACGGGCCCAGTTTAGGTCGACAACAATTATCAGATACCATAAAGTTCGGATTCGTTGCTTTTAATATAACTTTTTAAGAAGGGAAATATTGTGGTTACAAGGGCCGGAATGGCTATTTAGCTTTGTTGTGTCACTCTCTTGTACGGCTATAACTTTACTGAGCAGGACAATTACAATTTCAAAGGTAAAAGATGGCAGTTCCAGGTTCAACTACCTATCTGCTGCAAATCAGCTTATAATAAAGAATTTCTATATTTTTACCGCTTTCAGAACGGCACACCATTCATGAAGAATATACAACAATTCGAGGCCTTATTTAATCATGCTACAATTGGAATTATCCTCTGTAATAAAAACGCAGAGATCATTGATTTCAACCGCCAGGCAGAAGAGCAATTTGGCTATAGAAAGGAGGAAGTGTTAGGGCAGAAGATCGAAATACTCATTCCCTCCAAGTTTAAACATAAACATGTAGGAGACAGGAACCGTTTTTATCATGATCCACATCCAAGAACAATGGGTGCTGGCAGAGACCTGTTTGGATTAAAAAAAGACGGTACAGAATTCCCGGTTGAAGTAAGCCTGAGTAATTATAAACTAGAAGATGAAATTTACGCCATCGCATTTGTAATAGATATCACCATTCGTAAGAATAATGAGGTCACTGTTTATCAGCAAAAAGCAGAACTCGAACATATCACTTCACAGATAAAACATCTTAATGCTGAACTCGAACAAAAAGTTGAGAACAGGACAAAGATGTTGCGGGAAACGCTTGCGGAATTAGAAAAGTCAAAAGAAGAAGTTAGTGAGGCTTTGGAAAAAGAAAAAGAGCTGGGTGATCTTAAGACAAGGTTTGTAACAATGGCTTCGCATGAATTTCGTACACCTTTAAGCACAATTCTTTCGTCTGCATTCCTTCTTTCGAAATATAATGGCCCGGATGATGGTTTAAAAAGAGAGAAACATATCGACCGTATTAAAGGTGCAGTAGGTGATATGAAAAGTATACTTGAAGATTTCTTATCGCTCGGTAAACTGGAAGAAGGTTCTGTAAGCTCTAAAATGGAAGTGCTTCCTTTTGAAGATTGTGTAGCCGTTATAGAAAATACCATCCACAGCCTTGAACAGATAACACGAAAAGGTCAGCAGATAAGATTTATACATAAAGGAGAAGGCAATGCCTATGCCGATCCGGCTTTGCTTAGAAATATCCTAACCAATCTAATATCCAATGCAATTAAGTTTTCTCCTGAAAATGCAACCATATATGTTGAGTTGAACAAAGGAGAAACGGATATGGTTCTTTCTGTAAAAGATGAAGGGATCGGTATTTCAAAAGAAGACCAGGAGCATTTATTCGAACGTTTTTTCAGGGCAAAGAATGCTGCCAATATACAGGGAACAGGTCTTGGATTGCATATCGTGGCCAAATACGTTGAGCTTATGTTTGGCAGCATTGATATGCACAGCGAATTAGAAAAAGGCACCAGCTTTTATATTCATATACCACAAACAAACAACAACCATGAGAAAGATATTATTAATTGAGGATAACGACGATGTGAGAGAAAATACAGCCGAGATACTGGAACTATCCAATTACCAGGTTTTTACAGCACCCAACGGAAAGGATGGAGTTGAAGTAGCATTTCGTGAATTGCCTGACCTGATTGTATGTGATATTATGATGCCTGTGCTGGATGGTTACGGAGTATTGCACATGCTAAGTAAGAACCCACAAACCTCAGCAATCCCCTTTATATTCTTAACGGCTAAGTCAGAAAAATCCGATTTCAGAAAAGGAATGGAAATGGGTGCAGATGATTATATTACCAAGCCCTTCGATGGAATTGAACTGCTGAATGCTATTGAAGCAAGGTTGAAAAAAACAGATGCTTTAAAAAAGAATTTTACGCATGATGCAAAAGGCATTAACGACTTTTTGTTAAGTGCAGAGCAGACTGGTAAAATTCAGCTTACCTCAGATGAAAGAGAGGTGAATGTTTATAAAAAGAAGCAATCACTATACACTGAAGGACAACGACCAGTTGCCGTGTTCTTTATCATGAGCGGTAAAGTAAAAGTGAGCCGTACCAATGAAGACCTGAAAGAACTCATCACAAATATTTACAGTGCAGGTGACTTCTTTGGTTATACCGCTATTCTTGAAGAAACGAATTATAGAGATAATGCAGAGATACTGGAAGATGCTGAATTGATGCTGATACCAAGAAAAGATTTCCTGGAACTGATCAATAACGATGCAACTGTTGCAAGACAGTTTATCAAATTGCTTACGCATAATGTTGTGGAAAAAGAGGAAAGCTTATTAAACCTTGCTTATAGTTCTTTAAGAAAGAAAGTAGCAAATGGATTGGTTCAGGTACTAACCAAATTCAGGGATGAGAAAGGTTCACTTGAAATATCAAGAGAAAATCTTGCTAATATCATTGGTTCAGCAACAGAATCGTTGATCAGAACGTTGAGTGATTTCAAAAGTGAAGGCCTCATCGATATTAAACACGGAAAGATCATTATACTCGATGAGAAGAAACTCAGAAATCTTTTGTATTAATTTCCTTAAACATATAAGTGTAAAATAAAAAGCAGATCAACCCTGATCTGCTTTTCTATTCGCAAGCAATCATTTTTACTTTTGGGTAAAATTTGAATAAAGGCTACTGAACAATTCGCCTTCTTTGTTCTGCTGGTCAAGTGTCCAGTCATGTGTTAACGAGGTTTCAATCCACAGGTTTCCAGCTCTCCTGAATAATTGTATCGGGAGATTCAATAACTTTTTAAAATCTTCTTCCAGTTGTGCCACCGTTCTGCCTGAGCTGATATCCACATGTTGCTGCTCATTCGGACTAATATTGTCCGAAACCAGCTTTGCAGGCTGCTTTTTATCGATTACCTCGATCTTCAGAAATGGATACATTTCACTGAATCCTTTCTGAATGTCTTTTATCGGTGTTCCTCGTTCTATACACATTTCCATACATTTTCTATTTAAGAAACCCTGGAATAATTATTTTTATACGCATACTTACCAATGCAAATCTATTTTTACAGGTAACTAAAAGACTGACATTAGTCATCCCAAAACCTGATGAAAATCATGTTGCCGGTTCTCTTATTTTCCCCTTATACAAATCCAAAGCTATTTTAGATTACCAGCTAAAAGAATGACACTAAGCAGTGAAGGGAATGATTATTATCAACCTGTGATTTTTGATGCCAGCAAAACAGTCGGGACGTTCTCACTAAGATTAGGGTCACAGAGGTTCAAATAGTTTGAACAAGGTTTTATGTAATGCAATCGTTCTCAATCCTGAATACCTGATTTCAATCGTGTTTTTTTAAGCCTCTCGCTGATAGCAATCATGTTTTCCACTTACTACAAAGTCTACGTTTGTGATCTCAATCACACCAAACTTTCGAATATGGAGCCCATCTTAATAGCAGAACCAATCGAAACCATCCCTTCAAAAAAAGCTACACTTGATATTATGGATGGCAATGAAGCTGCAGCTTACATCGCTTATAAAACAAATGAAGTTTGTGCTATATATCCCATCACTCCTTCATCCACAATGGGTGAATGGGCTGACGAATGGAGTGCTGCAGGCATAAAAAATATTTTCGGAGGTGTTCCACGAGTAATAGAAATGCAAAGCGAAGCAGGTGCCGCAGGAACTTTGCACGGTGCTTTACAAGGTGGAACTTTAGCAACTACATTTACAGCCTCCCAGGGATTACTACTCATGATCCCTAATATGTTTAAGATAGCGGGAGAACTTACACCATGCGTTATTCATATTGCTGCAAGGGCTTTGGCCACTCATGCATTATCTATTTTCGGGGATCACAGTGATGTAATGTCTGTTCGCTCTACCGGTTTTGCCATGTTGTTTGGTAATAATTCACAGGAAGTAATGGATATGGCAATGATCTCTCATTCTGCCACACTCAATGCAAGAATTCCTTTCCTGAATATTTTTGATGGCTTTAGAACGTCTCATGAAATATCAGAGGTAGAAGTATTGTCAGACGATGTGATAGAAGCGATGATAGACATGGATGCTGTGAATGCTCATCGTGACAAGGCTTTGTCTCCAAACAACCCATTCATCCGTGGTACCGCACAGAATCCTGATGTGTACTTCCAGAACCGGGAAGCTTCCAACAGTTATTATGATAATGTTGCCGGTATTGTGAAAGAGAAAATGGATAAGCTGTATGAGCTTACCGGAAGAAGATACCAGCTTTATGAATATTATGGACATCCAACTCCTGATCGTGTGATTATCATCATGGGTTCAGGTGCAGGAGCCGTACAGGAAACAGTTGATCACCTGAATGCAGACGGTGAAAGAGTAGGCATGATCAAAATAAGATTGTATCGTCCTTTCTCTATAAAAGATTTCATTGATGCAATACCTAAATCAGTAACAGGAATAGCAATTCTCGACCGTTGTAAAGAGCCAAATGGTCTCGGTGAGCCTTTGTATATGGACGTGGTGAATGCCTTCAGCCAATTCGGCAGAAGCGATGTTAAGATTATTGGCGGACGATATGGCTTATCATCAAAAGAATTTACACCAGCAATTGTAATAGCTGTGTTCAATCAACTTAATAAAAGATATCCAACCAATCATTTTACGCTAGGCATCAAAGATGATGTTACGAATCTAAGTCTTGACTACGATAAAGATTTTACACTCGATACCCAACACCTCTTCCGTGGACTTTTCTTTGGCCTGGGTGCTGATGGTACAGTAAGTGCTAACAAAAATTCAATCAAGATCATCGGTGAAAAAACAGATAATTATATCCAGGGATATTTTGTGTACGATTCAAAAAAGTCAGGATCGTTAACTGTATCACATCTTCGCTTCGGCAAAAACCCGATCAATTCAACATACCTCGTTAACTCTGCCAATTTTGTTGCCTGTCATCATTTTAATTACCTCAGCAAATTTGACATTCTGAAAGATGCTGAGTATGGAGCTACATTTTTATTGAATGCGCCCTATTCAAAAGATGAAATCTGGCAGCATCTTCCAAAGAAGATTCAGGAAGAGATTGTTCACAAGAACCTGAAATTCTATGCCATCAATGCCTATGCTGAAGCAAAGGAAACAGGTATGGGTAATCGAATTAATACCATCCTGCAGACATGTTTCTTCGCGATCAGTAACATCTTACCAAAAGATGAAGCCATTGCTAAGATCAAGGATGCCATCTACCATTCTTACTGGAAGAAAGGTGATGCAGTAGTGCAAAAAAATTATGAGGCTGTTGATAAAGCCGTAAGCGGATTATACGAAATTGACTATTCACAATACACGATAGGAAACAAGCCCCTAGAGGATACGGTTTCATCAGACGCACCTGATTTTGTAAAAAATGTGCTTGCCAAAATTATTGCAGGAGAAGGTGACGATCTGCCTGTGAGTGCATTTCCTGCTGATGGAACCTATCCTTCGGGCACAACCAAATGGGAGAAAAGAAATATTGCAGATGCAGTACCTGTTTGGGATGCTGATCTCTGCACACAATGCGGTAAATGCTTCCTGATCTGTCCACATGCTGCGATTCGTCCGAAAGTATATGATAAAGAATTACTGAACAATGCTCCGTCTTCTTTTAAACACGTAGATCCAATAGGTAAAGAATGGGATAAAACAAAAGAAGCCTATACACTCCAGGTATCAACAGAAGATTGTACCGGTTGCCAGTTGTGCGTTGAATATTGTCCGATGGCAAGTAAGACAGATGCTTATCACAAAGCCATCAACATGTTTGATAAAACACCTTTCCAGGAAGAAGAGAAAAAGAATTGGGATTTCTTCCTTTCATTGCCTGAAGTTGATAGGACAAGAGTTAATAAAAATACAGTGAAGGGCTCTCAATTCTTTCAACCATTGTTTGAATTTTCCGGTGCCTGTTCCGGTTGTGGAGAAACACCATATATCAAGCTGATTACACAGTTGTTTGGTGAGAAGATGATCGTTGCCAATGCCACAGGTTGTTCTTCCATTTTTGGTGGTAATTTACCAACTACTCCATGGACTTCTAACAAAAATGGAAACGGACCGGCCTGGGCAAATTCGCTTTTCGAAGACAATGCTGAATTTGGTCTTGGTATCAAACTCGCCAATGAAAAGAAAAAAGAAACTGCAATTCGTTTGCTGAAACAAATGGCTCCGTTAGTAGGAGATGATCTTGCAGACGTCATCATCAATGCACCTGAACAAACAGAAGCAGAGATGATAACAAAGAACGAGATGATCAAAGAATTGAAACATCGACTTGAACAAGATGGTTCTGCTCCTGCAAAAAACCTTCTACACCTTGCAGATTTCCTTTCAGAGAAATCAATGTGGATCATTGGTGGTGATGGCTGGGCCTACGATATTGGTTATGGTGGACTTGATCATGTATTGTCTACAGGCGAAAATGTAAACATACTTGTGTTAGATACAGAAGTGTATAGTAATACTGGTGGACAAAAATCAAAATCAACTCCGATCGGTGCTTCTGCAAAGTTTGCAGTGAACGGTAAGGCTACAGGTAAAAAAGATCTCGCTTTACAAGCTATAGCTCATGGTACAGCATATGTTGCACAGATAGCAATGGGCAGTAACGATGCTCATGCACTAAGAACCATAATAGAAGCTGAAGCATATCCTGGACCTTCAATAGTTATAGCTTACAGCCATTGTATTGCACATGGTATCGATATCAGTCATGGTGCAGAAGAACAGGATTTTGCAGTGAAGAGTGGTTACTGGCCTTTGTTCCATTACAATCCAATGAAACCGGAAGGACAAAGATTTGTAATAGACAGTAAGGATCCATCTATACCGCTGAAAGAATTCATGTATCATGAGAACAGGTTCAAAGTAATCCAGGCAAAAGATCCTGAACTGGCAGAAGCATTTTTGCAAACTGCGGAAGAGCAGAAAGCAACTAGGTGGCACAGGCTAAGAACGCTAAAAGGATTGTGATAGAAGTTATTTATTGAGCGTTCATTTAATTATCACGGATAAGTTTTCTCATAAATAGGTGAAGAAGGAGGTCTTTTCTAGGACTTCCTTCATTTTTTATAGCCATGCAGAAAAGGTGTTTTATTTGCGGGAATCTTTTTTTCGGAAATCTTCATCTTTAAAAATGATCAGGTACATCAGCATAAATCCTGCTAATGCTGCTGCCATAAAGAAGATCATAGCCAAACCAGGGTATCCAAATATTTTAAATGAAGTGGGTACCTGCATCAGCATTGCTGCACCAATGATCATTGCTGCAATGATCAATCCTAACGTGATACGATTGGCTACTTTCTGAAATCCATCTGTAAATCGTTTTTCATCTATCGCATCAATTTTGAACTCCAGTTTATTGTTTGCCAGTTTATCAGTGAATAGATTGATACGTTCAGGTAAATTCTTCGCAAGATTTTTTGTTTCCACCAGCATGTTCAACAGGTTGCCGGGCTTCAGTTCATTAATCATCTTTTGATGCAGCAGTTTTTCAACATGCTTCTTAATGGATGCCTGCAGATCGAATGTTGGTGTAAGTGTTGCCACGATCTGGTCGAGGTTAACTAATATCTTTCCAAGTATATTCAGTTCAACACCAATCTTAATTCCTTCATCAGCTGCCAGTCGATTTACCTGTATAAGAAAACGACCCATCTGCATTTCCTTGGCCATATAACCCTGGTTATCCATCACCATACGGTTAATGATCTTTCTGAAATGATCGGTATTCACCTCCTTTTCATAATCACTCATCGAAAGCAAAGTATCTGTCATGGCATCTCCATCCATATTACTAATAGCAATCAAAAGCTTCATCAGGTTATCCTGTGCCTTATTGTTGAATTTTGCAACCATTCCAAGATCCATTAATACGATCTTATTATCGGGAGTGAGATGAATATTTCCAGGATGTGGATCTGCATGAGCGAAACCATCTACGATGATCTGTTGTAGATAAGCCTCCACCAGGCTATCAATTACGGGCTCAAAATTCTTTCCTGTTTTAATTACCGGATTCAGGCTCGTGATCTTTTGTCCCTGTATATATTGCATCGTCAAGACCCGTGAGGTGCAATAATCATCTATGGGCTGCGGTACAATAAGATTCGGATATTCGCTGAGATTCTCACCCAGTATAACCAGGTTTTGTCCTTCTTTTATATAGTCGAGTTCATTCAGCAGGATGTGTCTTAATTCTTCAAGGATGGTATCAAGTGAATACTTTCTTGCAGCCTTACTGTGCTTCATTGCAAAGGCAGCTACTTCTTTAATAGTATCCAGTTCATCAATAAACTTTTTACGAATACCTGGCCTTTGTACTTTCACCGCTACTTCAATTCCAGAACGAAGCAAGGCTTTATGAACCTGGCCGATCGAAGCTGATGCTAAAGGTTTTTCATCGAATGATTCAAAGGCTTTGGAAATACGAACACCAAGTTCATCTTCTACTATCTGCTGAATTTCGCTGTAAGAAACTTCTTCCACATCATCCTGTAAAGAAGTCAATGCCTGCAGGTATTCGTCAGGCAATAAATCTGGACGAGTAGATAAAAGCTGCCCGAGTTTGACCCATGTAGGCCCCATTGCCTTCAGATCTTCTACCAGTTCTTCCGGTTTTTGGTAGTTCTTTGTGGCTTCCTGTATGTCTTTTTCTGCAGGAAGATCATCAATGGCAGAATTCACTGCCTGGTTCATAACGTCACTATTCCAGTACTTCACAATGAAGCGAATGAACTTGATATAACGTTGTAATTTTTCAGGGACTGTCATTGACAATTCAAATATTTCCTGAAAGTCTTTAAAATTTGATGCCAAAGTATTGGAAAGCAAATAGTTTTACCTGCAAACACTGTCTTGAAAAGAGAATGGACAAAAAAAAGCCGCATATTGCGGCTCTTTTTTTAAGACTTGGAAGGAATTTTTAATTTCCATCCTGGTTGAATCAGGTCAGGATTTGTTATCTGGTCTTTGTTAGCCTCAAATATCTCTTGCCAGCTAACTCCATATTTCTTGCCTATTGCAGAAAGATTATCGCCTTTTTCAACAGTATATTCCTGTGATGCCGAACTAGCTTCACCACCAATCACATTAATATTCATTATCAGATCTCCTGCACGATAATCAGGATCGATCTGGTTATAGGTATCCCAGAGTTGTTGCTTTACTGTTTCTGAAGGTGCATTACCATCGATATATAAAACATTATCCTGCTGTCTTACATCAAGATCTGTAACACCACTGTTTGTTGCAGTATCTATCAGCTGTTGGTATTTACCACGGAGTGAACCTGTTTCTTGTGTCATAATTATTTATTTTTTATCACTAACTGGTTATCGATTCTTTTTGGACGAAGTGCATTCAGCTCCGTCATCAGGTCCTGGAGTTTTTCCCTGTTCTCAATTGTTCCTCTTAGTGTAATTACTCCTGAAGTAACATCGGCCTGTACTCCTTCGTACTTCTGGGTTACACTGCCAATACTGTTTTTCAGCGTTTCATCTTCTGTAATAACTACCGGTGCAACCGTGATATTATTGATCACCTTCTTTACCCCATCAATCTCTTTTACTGCCTTTTCAGCATTGGTTCTGCAATTTTCATCAGCACAGGTGCCGGTTAAGGTTACGGTACCTTCATGTACAGTGGTGGTTACACCTGCAAGATTTGGATCTGTCTGAACTTTTGATGATAGTGCAGATTGAATTTCCGGGTCTTTGTTTTTCCCCTTGCAGGAATACAAACTAACCAGGACAAGGCTCAGTAATAAGCTGAGTGTTAACCGGAGAAAATTTACTTTCATGATTGATTGTTTATTGTGATTTTATGATACGATTCATCTTTCATAGATATTCCTCATAAATGAACCTGCCGAAACGAGCATTGCTTTCCCCTTCCAATGGGAAAATTGGTTCCATTCCAGAATCATTCTGTACTGATCGGTGTTTGCATAGGGAAAACAGTTGCTTCCTTCTGTTGCCGTAGCGACTATGCTTCAATTATTATTCCATGAAATGAAATTGTAACTGTTTAAGTAGAAAATGAACTGATAATGATCCAGTCCCGGTTTGTTTACCAGTTTTTAGATAACGATGGTCTCATCTTTGTTCATTATCTGTAAACAGTTGTATGATAGAGCAGCAATCTATTAACGGTAAAGATGTTTGGATAAAAGTGGATGCACATCCGGTAGAAAGAGAGAATCCTAATATCATTCCGACGGAATATTTCACAGCAACGTATTACACAGAAGAGCCTCTCGATGGTAACAGTGGTGAAAAGATGAAAAACGATGAAGGCGAAACAAAATTGTATGAATCTCCTGTAGCTGCATTAACGGCTGCAAGAAAATACTTAGAAAATCAATTTAAAACTTTACCGGCGTCGTAATAAGGTATCTCATCGTTTGATACCGTTTCTTTCTGCTGCCAGTATGCTAAGGTTACAATATTTCCATCATTTGTTTTTAGCATTCTTCCGAAGATTGCATTAGTGGCGTTAAACCTAACATCAGTAACGCCAATCGTAAATGTAGTAGGTGGTGGAGCAGGAATTTCAACTACTGGTGCAGGTATTTCACCTTCTGCAACTGGTGTTACTGGTTTGGGAGCAGGTGCAGCTTTTGGTGGTGGACTCGCAACAACTACAACTGTATAATTATTGAACTCAAGTAATGGCTTAAGAAAATCAACTCTTTCCTGCGAAGCGTTTTTTTCAACGATGGCACATTTTACACCATTCAGCTCTTCAAATTCGTGGTTCTTATTAATAGCCATAATGAATAGTTGATAGTTTAGCGTTTCAAGTTTATAGTTTTTCTACATTCCAAAACTCAGTGAATGAATATGATCATATATCCAGCTCACCAATCCGGTGGCAATGATGCCTATCACACAAACATATAAAGCAAGTCTTGGCATCAAAGGCATTGATATCTTCTCAATTGGATGCTCATTTGCATCCATGAAGATGGCCTTCACCACTCTCAGGTAATAATAAAATGAAGTCACCATATTCAATGCAGCAATCGTAATGAGTATCCAGTTTCCTTTTTCAGCACCTGCAAACAACAGGAAGAACTTACCAAAAAATCCTGCAGTAGGAGGTACACCAGCTAAAGAAAATAAGGCAATGGTGATGATCCATGCAAGTACAGGATTTGTTTTATAAAATCCTTTATAATCGCTGATACTTTCCTTTCCTGTTAACGCACTCACCAGGCTAACCACACCAAATGCAGCCAGGTTACTGAATATGTATATCAATACAAAGTAGATCACAGAAGTAGAGCCTAATGCAGAACTTCCGGTTATGCCGATCAGGATAAAACCAACCTGTGCAATGGATGAAAAGGCAAGAAATCGCTTAAAATTATTCTGACGTAAGGCAAACAGGTTGCCGATAAGAATAGTAATAACAGACAAAATGAACAGCATATTGTACCAGGCTTCGGCCATAGGTGCAAATACTGTATATAAAACAGACACGAATACAAATAAAACAGCACCTTTTGATATTACTGACAAGAACGATGTTACAGCGACAGGTGCACCTTCATACACATCTGCTGTCCATAAATGAAAGGGAACTACTGATATCTTAAATGCAAATCCTGCCAGTAATAGAATAAATGCAAATACCTGGAGATTGCTTCCATTGAGTGCAGCAGGTAATTCTGAATAGATTAACGTGCCTGTAGTGCCATATAGCATGGAAATACCAAATAGCAATAACCCTGATGAAAATGCTGAGGATAAGATCAGCTTCATGGCAGCCTCAGAAGATTGACGCTTGGTAAGGTCAAAATTTGCAACAGCAGCCAATGGAATGGTAGACAGTTCAAGACCTAAATAAAACATCAGCAGGTTACCACCGGAGATCATAAAGAACATTCCCAGTAAAGTTGAAAGTAACAACATATAAAACTCAGCTACATGCTTATGCGTCTTTAACCATGTATATGATTGCATGGAGATAATGAGTGTTCCCAAATTCAGAATGTTCTTCTCCAGTACAAACAGTTCATTATTCCTGAACATTTCATTGAATAGTATTCCCTCACGGTTGAAGAATAATCCCCCAACAAAATTCAATAGTAATAATATGTTTACGATATTGATGAGGGTAACGTTGCTTTTTTCTTTTCCCAGCTTCAGAAACATGATGATAAATATGATCGCTATAATAGCGAACTCATGTTTCATTAATATTAAAAAGTCTGTCCACATAGTCTTTCGTTTAAGGGATGATCATTTTGCCTAGCTGTTTCATAATGTTTGCTGTGCCTGGTGTAATAAGCTCGTTGATCAGGAATGGTGCAAGACCGATGAATAATATGCCTGCGATCAATAAACCTGCTGCCAGTTTTTCATTCCACGTTGCATCTGTCAGTTTTCCATAACTATCACTGATAGGTCCCATTACTGTTTTACCTGCTGCTCTTAAAATATAAACTGCCGTCACCACAATAGAAGCACAGGCAAGAATAGTTGCAAGGCGATACATGTTATCAGGATTTTGCCATGCACCCATAAATATGGTCATCTCTGCAACAAAACCACTCAAGCCTGGTAGGCCAAGAGATGCAAAACCGGCTATCACAAATACGGTTGAAATGAAAGGGGTTACTTTCAATAATCCTCCCAGTTTAGCAACATCTCTTGTATGTGTTCTGCTGTAAATCATGCCGATGGCAGCGAAGAAAAGAGCTGTCATTAAACCATGTGACACCATTTGTAATACGGCTCCGTTGATGGCTGTTTCAGTTAACATGCCTATACCGAGTAAAACAAATCCGCAGTGGCTCACAGAGGAATAAGCATTGATATACTTCAGGTCTTTCTGCATCATCGTAGCGAAAGCGCCATAAATAATTGCTATTGTCGCCAGCAGTATAATGATCCAGGAATAAGCATGAGCGGCATCTGGCATTAAGAAAGTGGCTACTCTTAAACATCCATAGCCACCCAGTTTCATGGATATGCCTGCAAGAAACATTGATGCTGCCGTTGGAGCAGAAGAGTGACCATCAGGAACCCATGTATGAAAAGGAAATAAAGCAGTAAATACTCCAAAACCAATAAATGCAAAGGGGAAGAAAAATTTCTGTACATCAAGTGCAATATCCATTTGAGAAAGTGCCATGATGTCGAATGTGCCTGTGTTCATATACAAGCCGGCCAATCCAACGAATACCAAAGCAGATCCTGCCATCAGCATCAAAGCAAGTTTCATGGCACTGTACTCTTTTTTGCCGCTACCCCAGATGCCGATCAATAAGAATTTCGGAATTACCGCTACTTCAAGGAAAAAGAACAAAGTGAAAAGATCAAGCGAAATAAAGAAACCGTATGCACCAACACTTAAAAATATCAGCAGAAAGAAAAATTCCTTGCTCAGTTTATCTACCGTCCACGATACCAGTATACCTGCAACAACAACGAATGCAGTCAAGAGTATCATTGCAACTGAGATACCATCTACACCAACATGATAGTTGATTGAAAGTGCTTTGAACCAGGTATAACTGCTTTCAAAAAGCATTACAGCGGTATTGCCTGACGATCTTTCATTCCAGTAAACAGCAAGCAGCACAAATGTTAGTGCAAGTTGTGCCAGTGATCCGAAGAGTGCAACAGTTCTAACCTGTTTCAATCCCTTGCAGAACAGCAAAGCAATGGCTGTGACCAGTGGTAATATGATGAGCAATGATAAGTTCATGGTTTATAATTTAATTCGATCGATCATAAAAAATCCTTTTTCTATCATTTCAAAGTGCCGTTAGCACGATATGTTAGTAGCTGTGTTACGAATTGCATGGTTAAAAAGCTCCGTAGGAGCGGAATGTTATCCATAAAATTCAAATAGATATTGTTCATTATAATCGATTTCATATTTGTTTAAAAAATCAACGTATTCCTCTTTGAATGTTCTTTTCGTATGATGAACAGGCTGATTGATAATATAATCAACCACCTGGTGCGATTGATATTTTGAATAACTGAAAGCTCCAAAACCCTCTTGCCAGCTAAACAATTCAGGTGCAAATCTTTTTTCTTTTATAAATGCAGATGAATTCGCTTTTATATCTCTAACCAGGTCAGATATGGAAATATCGGGTTTTATACTTACCAATAGGTGACAATGATCAGGCATGCAGTATATGGCATACAGCTTTTGTTTTTTATTTGATACTATGCCAGTAATATACTTCTGCAACTCTTCTCTGAAAGATTCTTTAATAAAATGTTCCCTGCCTTTTACAGCAAATACAATTTGAATGTATATCTGTGAATAGGTGTTAGGCATTTTATTGATCTCTAAACATATCGCTCCTACGGAGCTTAATTAATTTTTTTTTTAAAAATCTTTTCTACTAAAATATCGCTCCTACGGAGCTGTTATTTCCATAAATAAATAAATATCACGGCCAGTCCAATCACACCTCCGAAGAAATACAAAGTATAACTCTGCACTTTACCCGATTGTATTCCTTTGATCAATCCAGATGTTGTTGTAGTTACAGAACCCAAAAGATTCATCGTTCCATCAACAATATGCTTATCGATCCATGCAGCTGGTCTGCCAATTAAATTAAACACCACTTTCTTAGTTACAAACAGGTATACTTCGTCTATGTAAAACTTACTTGTTGCAGCTTTATAAAATCCACCGAAAGCTGCAGCCGTTTTTGCCGGTCTTTCATTTTGTTTTTTGTACATGCTCATCGCAATAAGAATAGCGATTACCGCTAATGCAACAGGAGCAATGGAGAACATGAGATGTAATTCAGAACCAAAAGGAGTTCTGCTTGCTGTTACATATTCTGAGAATGGAATAAATCCTGCACCAACTGCACAAGCAGTAAGTATTACTAAAGGCAGTTTCATTGAAACTGTTCCTTCTCCATGATGTGCATGATGTTCCTGTGCTGTCTTGTTCCAGAAAATAGAGAAATACAAGCGGAACATATAGAAAGCTGTTAATGCTGCAGTGAATAAACCAAGACCATATACAATCTTGTTCGAATTGTATGCTGCCAGTAATATTTCTTCTTTACTAAAGAATCCTGAGAAAGGAGGAATACCTGCAATTGCCAAACATGCCACCAGGAAAGCAAGATGTGTTATCGGCATCAACTTTCTCAATCCACCCATATCTTTCATTTCATTACTATGCACCATGTGAATCACAGCACCAGCTCCAAGGAATAACAATGATTTAAAGAATGCATGTGTAAACAAATGGAACATTGAACCCGTAAAACCAAGTTGTTCTTCTCCACCGGAGACACCTAAAGCAAACATCATATAACCGATCTGGCTCATCGTTGAATAAGCCAGCACTCTTTTAATATCTGTTTGTGTACAGGCAATGATCGCTGCGATCACAGCTGAGGAAACGCCGATCCATGTTACAATATCAAGTGCAACCGGATCCATGGAGAAAACCGGGAATAACCTGGCAACTAAAAAAACACCGGCTACCACCATCGTTGCAGCATGTATCAATGCTGAAACAGGTGTGGGACCCTCCATAGCATCCGGTAACCAGATGTGTAAAGGAAACATGGCAGATTTACCTGCACCACCGATGAAGATCAAAGTCAATCCCCAGGTTAATACTGATATGCCAAGGAAGGAACCTGTTGTGATGGCAATATATTGGGATGACACAGGTGAAGTTAGCCTCTCGATCAACAATCCAAAATCAAGAGTTTCTGCATAAAATCCAAGAATCAATATTCCGATTAGAAAACCAAGGTCTGCAAATCTTGTTACGATAAAAGCTTTTTTAGATGCAGCAACTGCAGATGGTTTGCTGAAATAATACCCGATCAGTAAAAATGAAGAAGCACCAACCAGCTCCCAGAATATATATATCTGGAAGATGTTTGATGATAATACCAATCCCAACATTGAGAAAGTAAACAATCCGAGGAATGCATAATAGGTTGCAAACCTTTCTTCCCCTTTCATATAACCCAGGCTGAAGATGTGTACCATCAGCGAAACAAATGTTACTACTACCAGCATCATCACAGAGATAGGATCAATGATTGCTCCCATATCAATGGAAACGCCAGGGGAAAATTCGAGCCATTGAAAATTAAAAGCTGTGATCTTCTGGTACACACCATTCACCTTACCGCTTACAAAAAAGTATTGGTAAGCTGTATACAGGCTCAAAACAGTTGAGGCAAGTAATGCAGTTGTGCCGATTAATCCTGAAGAAGTTTTGAAATATTTTCTTCCAAATAAACCAAGAACAACAAAAGTGACTAATGGTAGTAAGGGGATGAGGATTATGTATAAATAATTTTCCATGATCAGTTAATTCAAAAGTCAAAAATCAAAATCTCGCTTTCAATAACTCAAAACTTTAAACTCAAAACTTCATTTCAGCTGCATCTTCTATATCGATCGATTTATGTGAACGATATAAATTGATGATGATGGCTATTGCTACAGCAGCTTCGGCCGCTGCAATCGTTATGATAAAAATGGTAAAGAATATTCCATCCAGTTTTCCCGGCCATAGAAATTTATTGAATGCGATGAAGTTGATGTTCACGCTGTTTAATATGAGTTCTATGCTCATCAGCATGGTGATCATATTACGCCTTGTAAATAATCCATACATGCCAATGAAGAAAAGGGCCGTACTTACAAATAATATATGTTCGAGCGGTACTGAAGCCATGTTATACCTCCTTGATGATTTCTGGTTTCTGAATAATGGTAACGGTTCCTCCTGTTGTATGTACTTCGGTTTCTTCAACAGGGGCTTCCATTACGTTTTGTCCGGGTGATTTCATTGCTATCACAATACACCCGATCATTGCAGCTAATAGTAACATACTCACTACTTCAAAGGGAAGAATGTATCCATGTGCTGTAGGACTTAACATCTGTCTGCCTATTTCTTTTACCGGAGCGCTGAAAGCCTGTGCAGAAGGAGTGAAGCCATGCTCGTTGATGAGATTGTAACTAAAACCCAATCCAAATATTGCTGCTAAAGCAGAGAAGACCGTACGTTTCCAATTCGTCTTCGGCATTTCCTTTCCACTTTGATGGGTGAGGAAGATAGAGAAGATGATCAGCACTACGATACCTCCAACATAAACGATGATCTGTACTGCTGCAATAAATTCAACCTGCATCCAGAAATATAAGGCAGCAATTCCCACCAGTGAGAATAGCAGCCAGATAGCGGAACGAAATATCTTTCTTGTTGTTACAGCCAGCAAACCTGCACCAAGTGTAAAGGCTGCTATAATGTAGAATATGATCTGTGATGCTTCCATCAAACTAAATTTATTTTTTAAATCACTCTTCGAGATCCTCAGTGTAACATACTAATTCAAATAAACTACTCCACTCCATCTCTCACTTTGGATCCTTCGTTATTCAATGTCTTTAACAACTTCGTTCTGTCGAAAACTGAATGCTCAAAATTTTGTCCCATTTTAATCGCATCAGTCGGACAAGCCTGCACACATAGATTACACATTGTACATAATTCAAGATGGTATACAAATGTGTCCAATGCCTTTTTCTTCTTTCCTTCAGGTGAAATATCAAACTTGGTGATGATCTTGATCGTTCCATTCGGACAAGCCAGTTCACATGCAGTGCAACCTGTGCATGCATGCTCGTTATTTTCATCATGCGGCATGATCACTTCACCACGAAAACGTTCAGCCATTTTCAAAGTATCCCTGTTATCAGGATATTGTTCTGTAACGATCTCTTTCGGATGAGTAAAATAATAACCGGTAGTCTTCATACCCGTCAGCAGCGATTTTGCTGCTTTATAAACATCCGATATGTATTCTTTTATAAACATGGTAATTCTGATTTTTTGATCTCTGATATCTGATGTTTGATAAATCAGACATCCATATATCAGCCATCAGAGATTTAAAAATGCCATCCTAATATTGCTATCACCGTCACCAACAAGAGATTAATCAAACTTATCGGCAACAAATATTTCCATTCAAGATTTAATAATTGATCAACTCTCAGTCTGGGGAATGTCCACCTGAACCACATGATCAGGAAGATGAGGAAAAACACTTTTCCAAAGAACCACACAACACCAGGAACATAGTCCATGATATGATTAAAGCTTTCCCAGCTTCCAATGTGTAAAGGCATCCAACCACCAAGAAATAATGTTGCACCTATTGCACATACAATAAATATGTTGATGTATTCTGCTAAGAAGAACAAAGCGAACTTCATTCCTGAATATTCTGTATGAAAACCTGCTGTTAATTCTGATTCTGCTTCAGCAAGATCAAAAGGAGCACGATTCGTTTCTGCTGTAACAGCGATGATGAAAATTACAAAGGCAATGATGGCAGGAATATGTCCTTTAAATAACCACCAACCATCTCTTTGCGATTCTACTATGGTTGATAATTGAAGGTCACCTGTAAGTACAATGATGGTGAGTATCGCTAAACCTGCAGAAAGTTCATAGCTCACGATCTGTGCACCACTTCTCATAGCACCAAGCAAAGAATATTTATTGTTACTGGCCCAGCCTGCCATCAGAATTCCTATAACACCGAGAGAAGAAATTGCGGTTATATATAGTACACCAATGTTGATATCCCATATTTGAAATCCAGGTGCATAAGCAATAGGTGCTAAGAGTAACATGGCAACGATCATCACCACGAAAGGTGCAAGATTAAAAAGGAATTTATCAGCACCATCTGGTGTTAATCCTTCTTTCATGATGAGCTTTAGAGTATCGGCAGTTGTTTGAAACATTCCTGCAGGGCCAACTCTGTTCGGTCCTAAACGTATCTGCATTCTTGCCGCTACTTTTCTTTCCATCAGCACCAATACCAAACCCAGAGCAGCAAACAAAGCAATTGCTAATAATATAACGATGATACATTGTGCAATCAAAGCTCCCGTTGCTCCAAATGTTGCAACAAGCCATTCCTGTATTGAATCTGTTATGCCTGCAAGACTAAACATAGTTTTTAGTTTTCAGTCTTTAGTTGGGAGTAGTTAACTGTAAACTCCAAACTGTAAAACTTGTATTTATCTATCAATATCCGGTATCACTAAATCCAGAGTTCCCATTGTTGCCATCAGGTCACCAATCTTACTGCCATTTGCCATGTGTTCCAAAGCAGAGAGATTTGAAAAACCTGGTGAACGGAATTTAATTCTGTAAGGTGTTGTTCCTCCTTCACTCACTATATATACACCTAACTCACCTCTTGCTGTTTCTACTCTTGTATAGAATTCTCCTTTGGGAAGTTTTAATACAGCTTTTGTTTTTGCCTGGAACTCACCTTCAGGAATATTATCGATCAACTGTTCAATGATCCTGATCGATTGCCTCATTTCTTTTACACGAACCATGTAACGTGCAAAAGAATCACCAGCGGTCTCCAGTACTTCATCAAACTGCACCTGGTTGTAGATATCGTATGGCGCTATCTTTCTTACATCACAGCTAACACCACTGGCTCTTGCAACAGGACCACTGCAGCCATAGCATATTGCATCCTCAGGTGATAAATAACCAACACCTTTTAACCTGTTCTGGAAGATCACGTTACCGGTTACGAGTTCATCGTACTCGTTAATGTTTTTCTTGAAGAGGGTGGTGAACTCTTTCACTTTTTGCTGGAATGTTGGATGAATATCAGCCATCACACCACCCGGAACGATATAGTTCATCGTTAACCTGGCACCACAGGTTTGCTCCATGATATCAGTGATCGTTTCTCTTTCCCTGAATGCATAAAAGAAAGGAGTGAAGGCACCCACATCCATTGCTAAAGCTCCCCACCATAATTCATGTGAGGCAATTCTTGTAAGTTCATCCATGATCACACGGATGTATTGTGCTCTTGTTGGAACTTCAATTTGCATGGCTTTTTCTACCGTCAATGCACATGCGTGGTTGTTGATATGAGCTGAGAGATAATCCATCCTGCTGGTAACATAAATGAATTGCCTGTAGGTAAGGCTCTCGCACATTTTTTCTATAGAGCGATGGATGTAACCGAGATGCGGCTCTATCTTCTTGATCGTTTCACCATTCAATGTAATTACCAGGTGAAGTACACCGTGTGTTGCAGGGTGTTGCGGACCAACATTGATCACCAGTTCACCTTCACCGTTCAGGTTAGATTCAATCGTGGTATCTTTTAATATCTGTGTTTCGGTAAACATGGAACGATGGTTATAGTTTGATCATGTTTATAGGGTCTTCAAAATCTTTTCTCAAAGGGTAGCCTTTGAAATCATCTTCAAGAATCAATAGTCTCAGGTCAGGATGATTTAAAAAGTTCACGCCAAACATCTCAAATACTTCTCTCTCGTGAAATTCTGCGGTTCTCCAAATGCCTGAAACAGTCTCTATCTCTGGATTGGTTCTGTCAAGATTCGCTTTTATCACAATGTTCAATTGCCTGTTAGCGGAGGAGGTTAGATGATACACCATTGTAAGGTGTGTTTTCCAGTCAACACAGGTTAAGCAAAAAAGGTAATCGAAATTGAACGGAGCGTTTTTTAGTTTTCCTGCGAGTTGTTTCCACTCATTAGGTGCAATTATAATATTCAGCCATTCACCTGTTTCATCAAATGTCGCTGTAGGCAGTAAACCTGTGATATAAGCTTTTATCTCTTCATTCATAACTCATAATTCTTCATTCATAATTCATAACGCTAAACTCCAGCCTCAAGGCTCTTGCCTCTGATTTGCTCTCTCGTCCACCCGAGTTTTATCTTTTCCTGCAATGCGATCAATGCATGCAGTAAAGCTTCCGGTCTTGGTGGACATCCAGGTATATAAACATCCACCGGTATTACGTGATCTGCACCTTTCACTACTGAATATGTGTTATAGAAAAACGGGCCTCCGCTGATGGCACATGCACCCATGGCAACAACATATTTCGGATCGGCCATCTGGTCATACAATCTTTTCAATACAGGAGCCATCTTATTAACGATCGTGCCCGCTATAATTATTACATCTGCTTGCCGTGGAGTTGCTCTCGCTACTTCAAATCCGAATCTTGAGAAATCGTATTTCGCAGAAGCGGTGCTCATCATTTCTATGCCGCAGCAACTGGTAGCAAAAGTCAAAGGCCAGAGAGAATTCGATCGTGCCCAGTTGACAATATCATTGAATGTGCCGGCGATAATTCCACCGCCAGGTGTTTCTATGATCTGTCCTTTAAAATCTTTATTGTCTTCTACTATTTGTTTTCTTACATCCATTTCAGTGCTCCTTTTTTGTGTGCATATAAAAAGCCCATAAATAATATGAAGATGAAGATGAGCACCTCAACAAGAGCAACCATGCCGATCTCTTTTACCACCGTAGCCCAGGGGTAAAGGAATATTAGCTCTACATCAAATATTAAAAAAAGTAATGCGAAAAGATAATAACCCACATTGAACTGGTTCCAGGGAGATGTTTTGGTGGGAATGCCACACTCATAAGGTTGGCCTTTTTGTGGATTCTTACTTCCTTTTACGAGAAGTTTCCCGATCAGTATTCCACCGGCGGAAAAAGCTACGGCGGCAACGATCAATGCAATAAGATACATGGCACCCATAAGACAAGCAGATTTTGATACTTGAATATAGTTGTTTATTTCAAACACTGAAGCCAGCTGTTGGCAGGGTGTTGAAAAGATATTTTGAAGTGGTGAATGTAGAATCTGTGAGGCGTTGGTTACCTGACCTTCATCATAGTAAAAGATGTTATTAGTCAGAATAGTAAGCGATGAAATCTATGCAAACGTTCTCAGTTGAACTAACCAGTTGAACCCCTGTCATAACTTCCTAAAGAATTACACTCATAGGCAGTTGCATTCCAATAGACTAAGTGTCTTGAACCCTATAACGGGCTTTTGCGACTGAAGCCGGAAGCTAATTTATATACCAATATTACTTAGGATCGTTACTTTGCAACCGGATGGCTTGACTCCATAAGGAGAAACTGCCTAAGTAGGTTTAAAACTTATATATGAAAGCAATGATAGCAAATGAAATTCAGCAGTTGAAAGACGAATTTGAAGATTCGGAATCTGTCTGGTTTCTTGTAGACCTCAAATACAGGATCTTAGATTTTAATCAAAAAGCCGCCAGTAATAGTATCACATTTCACAACAAAGAAATCTGCACCGGGGCAAGTATTATTGATTATGCCCGGGATACAAAAAAACAAATTGATTCAGACTTCATCGAATGCTTCGGAAAGGCTTCCAATGGGCAGAAAGTTCAACACGAACAAAACATCAGCTACAATACTGCAACAATTTCTGCAAGGTCTGTATATACACCGGTTTTCCTCGATCAGGAACTATATGGAATTTCTATAGTGATCAATTATACCCCGGTTAAATCGTAATTACAGTATAATATTGGTTTAATTAAGAGATACCATTCCGACAAGGATGGCTTATGGTTTTATCCTGCATGGTTGGATCCCTATAATTGGTTGGTTTACACCAGCATTAATGGCATGCTTTTTATTCCGGATAAATAAACCTGTGCTGCATGAATAAGAATGGACCCGTGATTATTATTGAGGATGACAAAGATGATGAAATGCTTTTGACCGAGGTGTTTAAAAAGTTGGGTTATCCAAATGAACCTATCTTTTTTGCCGATGGGCAACAGGCACTCGATTTTCTAAATTCAACGAATGTGGTTCCATTCCTGATACTGTCAGACATAAACATGCCGAAGCTGGATGGATTTGAGTTGAGAAGTAAGGTGAAGACGGATGCAAATCTGCAGCTTAAATGCATTCCTTATTTGTTTTTTACAACAGCTTCGTCTCAGAGAGCAGTCATTGATGCCTATAGTTTATCGGTTCAGGGGTTCTTTGTAAAACAAACCAAGATTGCCGAGTTAGAAAAGACGATTGTTGTGATAATGGAATATTGGAAACGGTGTACTTCCCCTAACAATTTTTAGGAACCTTGTAGATAAATGGTTTCCACTTGTAAAACCTTTTTTAGGATGATACAAATTCAAGTTTTCATGGTGCACATCGTGATATTAAAAAAGCCTACCGAAGTAGGCTTTTGTGGAGAATACCAGGGTCGAACTGGTGACCTCTTGCATGCCATGCAAGCGCTCTAGCCAACTGAGCTAATCCCCCGAAGGGTGCAAATGTATCGTTCGATGTATTGTCCCGCAAATATTTTTCTCATCACCGCACAATCATCTTCACCATATGTGCCGTTTCCATCGCCTGTTTACGGTTGTATTCAAAAGTGATGGAGTTGATATTCACTGCATCGATGATCGTCCCGATAAAACAGAAGCCTACAGTAAGGAAAAATAAAATGCCGAGTACAACATCTCCCGACATCATTCGGTGAATACCTGCAAAACCAAGTAAACCTGCAAGGCAGATCAACAACATGGTCTGCTGATCTTTTCTTTTACTGGTATACATCAGCAGGAATTGCTGTTGTTGTGGTTCCGTGAGTTCTTTCAGAATGTCTTGCAGCAGGGCATATTCATTGGGTTGAAGGCCCGACATTGTTAGTATTTGTTGTTGCTGGTTCATATGGGGTATGTTGGTAAATAAACGGGCGAATAATAAGCCACACCAAAGCTACGGTAGAAGGAATACCCAGCCAATGATGTTTTACCGCTTCTGTAAGCTGAAAATGTAATGTATGGTGAATAGAATGACCAATACCACAGCCCCAGCAAGATTCAAAGCCTGCAAATTTGAACAGGCATAGTGAAGTTGTTGCACCTGAATCCATAAAGAATAAAGCGGTTAGCGCAATTGTCCAGATAAGGGAGGGTAGATATCTCTTCATCTCTATAAAATTAACTGATCCAGCCTTTCTTTTTGTACAGATTATAACCTTTCTGCAAAGCTTCTTTCACATGCGCCGCTACGGTTTCATCCATTTTTTTAATATGAAAACAGGATTTTCCCTTCAGGCATTTTAATAATTCAGGATGCAATTCACCTTTTAATTCCGGTGTATCATAAACGGGCATAAAATAAAAACCAACATAACCTTTTTGTATCAGCAATCCACTGAACCAAACCTCTTCCATTTTTTTACCCGGTGCTATCTCCACGGTTTTTTTTGATGTTAATCCAAACTGTCCTTCTTTTCCACCCGATTTTTTCATTGATCCTTTTGCAAAAGGTTCCATCAGTTTTACCAGTGTATTAAAAATGGGGATCAACTCCGGTTGGCCTGCAGATTTATCAGCGTACTTAATTGGTTTTGCTTCTGTTCGTCTTGCAGGTTTCTTTGTTGTTGAGGCAGCATTTTTGGAAGCCGATGTCTTTGCAGCAGCTTTTGCCATGATAAAGAATTTATAAATGAAATTAAGATTTATCCAATTGATTTTGCATCTTTCGCACCCTGTCTTCCAGTTTTTCAGAAGAAAGATTTTCCCGCATGCTGTCTACTTTTATCGGGAAACAAAAAGGTGTCAATCTTTCGGGAACAGTGATAACAACTTTGGTCTTTTCCATCCTCGATAAAAAATCTCTCAAACGCTGTTCCTGCATTTGCTGGTCAAATACTTCCTGGTAAGCCTGTCTTAGTAAGATGCTATTGGGTTCGTATTCAGCCAGCACCTGGAATATCAATGATGCTGAGGCTTGTGTATGCCTTGCTTTTTTATGTTCACCTGGATATCCCTGGAAGATCAATCCACCAATCACAGCTACATCCCTGAATTTTCGTTTGGCCATTTCAACAGAGTTTACGCTTCGCTGAATATCATTCAACAGGTCATCGGTACTAAAAAGATCATACACGTTGGTATCATCAACAGGTATCGGCTGATCGCTGAGTAATTCAAATCCATAATCATTCATGGCAATCGAAAAAGTAATAGGCGTGATCCTGCTGATGCGATAAGCCAGTAATGCAGCGAGTGCCTCATGTACTAACCTTCCTTCAAATGGATAAACGAATAAGTGAAAACCATCCTTTGTTTCTATGTGTTCGATCAGCAATTCATTTGCCTTGGGAATATGCGAAAGCTTTTCCTGCAGTTCGAATAAAGGAAGCAGTACAGTTAACTCGATTTTCTTTGCTTTTTTAGAAAGTGCATGATCAAATGTTTTTCTCAACATTGTGCCGAGGTTGGTCGACAATGGAACTCTTCCTCCCTGCCAGCTCGGTACAATAGATTTTTTTGCATTGGATGGTTTCACCACTACATCCATATCCTTCATCATCACCAGTTCAAGATTTCTTCCTGCTAAAGTGAAAACATCTCCTGGTTCTAACCGGCTGATAAACCACTCTTCAATAATACCCAGGAATTTACCACTCAGCAATCGTACTTTCAACATAGGATCACTTACAATGGTGCCGATATGTAAACGATGCCGCATGGCAATTCTGCGATTCTTTATTTTATATACTCCATCAATTACCTCAACCTTTTTGTATTCATCATATTGTTGCAAAGCGATTCCACCATTGGTAATGTGATGCAAAGCCTGTTGCCATTCTTCTTCAGTGATCTCCGAATAGCAATAAGTGGTTTTTATTTCTTTGTAGATATCAGCAGGAATAAATCCTTCCCCGATAGCCAGTGTACAGAGATATTGAATCAATACATCATAACACAACAACATCGGTTGTTTGCTCTCTATCACTTCTTCTTTAATGGCTTGTTTGATTGCTGCAGCCTCAACCAATTCGAGGGAATGGGTTGGAAGAAAATAGATCTTGCTTATTTCACCAGGCCTGTGACCACTTCTTCCGGCTCTTTGTAAGAACCTCGCAACACCTTTTGGAGAGCCAACCTGGATAACGGTATCAACCGGGCGAAAATCAACACCAAGATCAAGACTGGCTGTACACACAACCGCTTTTAATTTTTGTGCATGCAATGCTTCTTCTACCCAAACCCTTAATTCATGTTCTATACTTCCATGATGCAATGCCAGCACACCGGCTAACTGTGGAGCAATGTTTAATAGTTTCTGGTACCAGGTTTCACTCATGCCTCTTGTGTTGATGAAGATGAGCGTGGTATTACTTTGTTCGATAATAGGAACAACTCTTTCGGCAAGCCTGATTCCCATATGTCCTGCCCAGGGATATTTCTCTATCTCTTCCGGAATGATTGAAATGATCTCGATGGGTTTATGTAGTTTGGCTTTAACGATCGTTGCTTTCTTTTTTTGTTTGGAACTTAAAGAAGCGATCAGTACATCTTTGGCTTCATCAAGATTACCGATGGTAGCTGAGATGCCCCAGACAGATAATTTGGAGTTTGAAATTTGGAGTTTGGAGTTGCAGGCAACGATTCGTGATATGGCCAGTTCTACCTGTACACCACGTTTACTGCCAAGCAACTCATGCCATTCATCAACAGCAATGATGCGTAGATTATTAAAGAAATCAGGATAACCTTTTAAAGCGAGCAGCAGATGTAAACTCTCAGGGGTGATGATGATCACCTCTGGCATATTGCGTCTTTGCTTTGCTCTTTCAGAAAGGTCTGTATCACCATTCCTGATGCCGACCTGCCACTGCATGCCAAGTTCGTGGATCACCTCTTCCATGGCACGGCCAATGTCTTTAGCCAATGCTCTTAATGGAGTGATCCATATCAATCGTAAGCCATTCTTTTTTTTGGACTGATAATCTTTCGGATGATCGTTGATGAACTGTATCACAGCACCGAGAAACACAGAGAATGTTTTCCCAAAACCGGTAGGTGCATTTACCAATCCACTGTTGCCATCGATGATATGCTGCCAAGATTCTTCCTGGAATTCAAATGCGGAGAATTGCTTTTGTTTTAGCCATTGATCAATGACTTTAAAACCCGGAGTTTCATTTAACTTGCTCATACCCCAATATCCTCATTCCATAATTCCGGCTTTGCCTTAATAAATTCTTCCATCATTCTAATGCACTCATCGTTATTTACAACGATCACTTCAACACCATATTGTTGTAATAAAGCTTCAGCACCCAGGAAAGTTTTATTCTCACCAATGATCACTTTTGGAATGCCGTACAGCAAAATTGCTCCTGTACACATAGGGCAAGGCGAGAGTGTTGTATATAAAATACATTCTTTATATATTGATGCTTTTTGCCTTCCTGCATTTTCAAAAGCATCCATTTCTCCATGCAGTACCACACTGTTTTGCTGGATCCGTTTGTTATGTCCACGGCCAATTATTTTACCGTTATGTACAATCACCGAACCGATAGGAATACCACCTTCTGCAAGACCGGTTTTTGCTTCGGCGATGGCTGCTTCTAAGAATTTATCCATCTGTTAAAAGTACGGATTTGATTAGCTGGTAGACTAAAAGCGAATTCAATACCTAAGGGTGATCAGCGATAAATGGTTCTTAAACCTTGAATATTTCAGGTACAAAGCAGAAGCGATATATCCAATGCCTGCACCGAAGGTATTCAGCAGTACATCATCTACATCAATAAACCGGTAATAGCCAAACAGGTGAAAAAAGAGTTGTGTGAGCTCAATACAGGACGAAGCCATAAAAGCGATTGCTATCACAGTTCTAAAACGCTTCCTGAAAAGCAGGAGTAAAAAGCCACCCATCGGAATGAACATGATGATGTTTCCAATAAAGTTCTGCCAGAACATTTTTATGCCTAAATGGTTCTCGAAATAGGTAACCATTGCATAGCGCTTATAGCTATTGATCACCGGTATATAATTGGTGAGTGTGATGCTGGTGTTAAGACTGAATCTTTCTGATGGAATGATCGTTAAAGCTAATAATGCAGCAATGTATCCAATGAAAACGATGATAACATATTTCCTGGTCTTTGAAGGTACTGAACCGGTTTTCCGGAGATAAATGGAATACAGCCAGTAACCTGATCCAAACAACAGTAAAAAATACACCACCAATTGCAAATACTCCATAACCACTTATTTTACTTCCCGCTAACACTTATGCAAAGGTTGAACCAAAGCAACAGCATAACCACATAGTTGTATAATGGTTCAGTAATGAATGCTAAAAAGAATTGATGCTATGAAAATGGAACTGAGAACTGAGCCCCGATAGCTATCGGGGCAAGGAACGATGCTTTAAGAACCAGCAGCTGGCTTACAAGGTTTTTAAATATTCTATCACCGCTTTTCGCTCTTTATCAGACAGATGATCTCCGAATGTATGTCCATGATTACCATATCCCGGCAGTTTCGTATTGTATGTTTTCTTCGGAGTTGGCTTTGTTTTTTCTTCATGTACCCATCCCAGTTTTTGGTAATCGTACTGTGGATCGTTAAAATTTCTTTCCCAGTATGTGGGACGGATCTTGCTGTTCAGCACGGCTTCTACTGTCGGTACAGAACCATTGTGCAAATATGGAGCTGTGATCCATACACCATCTAAAGGAGGTGCCACATATCCGTTTGCAGGAACCAGTTGAGCAGGATTATTTCCCTTTGCAAACCAGCTTTTATTGAACCAGTCAATGAATTGCGGATTCTGGTGATTGGCTTTCACCAGCATTGAATCTGTTTGAATGATCGACATCGGTATTAACAGATTCGGATAGCTTTCATCTGCACCATAACTGCCATGGCAAGTGCTGCAATTATTGATGAAGATTGTTTCTCCTTCTTTCGCCAGTGATGCATCAACCTGCTTTGGATATTTCGGTGCTTCTATTGATTTGATGTAAGCGAGCACATCACCAAAATGCTTGGAGACAGATATTGCTTCAGTGGTATCGGAAGTCGTAAGAATATTGCTCAGCATCATGAACTGTGCAAAATCACCCCTGCCAAATCCATTATAGAACATGGCATTCTTCTTCTTCAGCATCCACCATGCAGGCACATCTGTAGGAATTACTTCTTTTGGAATCTGGAGAATTGGTGTATCGGTCCATTGTAATGTTATCGGATCCCTGTGAGCAACAAGTAAGGTAGCCAATCGGTCTGCAGCATTCACACCTCTTACTTCTGTTTCCATCAGAGGATAAACAGTGTTGAAAGACCGGATCATTGAATAGGCTGCTTCGTATTGTTTGGGAGAGATCGTCTGCATCACTTTCAGTGCAGCATTATTCTTGAAATTATTTGCACTGGATACATTGCTGAAATCGATCGTGGTATTTCCAAGTCCAAGAATAAACTGGCCTTCAAAATTATCGCCATGGCATTGCAAACAGTTTGGAGCGACTATCTCAACTCCGTTTGATGCATTCACCACGGTAAAACCAGGTCCTACATTGGCATTTTTACCTAAGCGATTTAATACATTATCATTGTCTTTACCATTCAGCAAAGTGAAATAGCCATAGGGTATACCACTTTTAATGTAATCACCGTTCACGAGGTAATCATAACCTTTCTCAGCATCACCGGTTCTTTGTTCTGAGGCCGGGATATATTGAGGTTTTTCTCCACTATTGTTATAGGTAAAGCTGACAAATGCAATAATCACAGCAGACAAAACCAGTAGAATACTCACTTTTTTCATAGCTGCTCTAAATTACTGATTTGTTAAGCCCTGAAATGATATTAAATATTTAAAAATATTTCTAAGGCAAAACACGACCTTTGCCCACTTTATTTTGGGCAAACATCTATGAACTGGAAAGAAAGGATTTTGTTACTGCTGATGGCAGCCATCAATTTTACGCATATACTCGACTTCATGATAATGATGCCATTAGGTAATTTCCTGATGCCATATTTCAACATATCCACCCAACAATTCAGCCTGGTGGTAGCTTCTTATAGCCTGAGTGCTTTTGTAAGTGGATTGATCGCTGCTTTTTTTGTTGACCGGTTCGACAGGAAGAAAATTCTCTTATTCGGTTATACTGGTTTCATCATCGGTACCATCTGTTGTGGTATTGCACCAACTTATGAATTATTGCTGGCTTCAAGGATATTAGCAGGCTTGTTTGGTGGTTTGATCGGTGCACAGGTATTGAGTATTGTGGCCGATACTTTTTCTTATGAAAGACGTGGACAGGCAATGGGTATATTGCTATCAGCTTTTTCTTTGGCATCGATCGTTGGTATTCCTTTCGGTTTGATACTGGCAGGACAGATCAGCTGGCATGCTCCCTTTATCCTCATTGGTGTGTTGGGCATTATTATCATTCCGTTGGTCAATAAATTCCTTCCGGCGATGACTGCACACCTGGATGCAGATAAAGCACATGTGAAGCCTGTTGAATTACTTAAAAATATCCTGAGCAATAAACAACAAATGATTGCTTTGCTGTTAAGCGGATCATTAATGCTGGGACATTTCCTGATCATCCCATTTTTAAATCCATACATGGAGTTGAATGTTGGGTTTAATGAAACACAACGTAACCTCGTGTACATGGTAGGCGGAATAGCCAGTTTTATCAGTGCACCCATGATTGGAAAGCTGGCTGATAAATATGGCAAGCACAAAGTGTTTTACATATTTGCAGGTTTATCGCTCATCACCATATTTCTCATCACAAATATGCCGGCCATCAAATATTATTATGTGCTGATGGTAACCGGAGTTTGGTTTGCATTCAGTACCGGAAGAACCATTCCTGCACAGGCTATCATCAGTAACGTGGTTCATCCGGAGCAACGAGGAAGTTTCATGAGTTTCAACAGCAGTTTTCAGCAGATGTTCACGGGACTTGCTTCACTCATTGCAGGATTTATTGTGGTGCAGGGTGCTGACAATAAAATTCATCATTATAACTGGGTAGGCTATCTAAGTATTGCAGTGGTTATCGCAGCAATTTTCATTGCAAAGGCCATTCATACACATCCTTTAGAAGACAAAGCAATTACCACAATACAGGAAGAAGTTATTTAGCAGGGTGTAGTACTACTATTGAGCTTCGTTGTGTCACTCACTTGTACGGTTTGTTCGTTATTGTTACTGATTTACCCTAAACACCGGGTACCTCAAATGCTCCTTCTCATAATACGGCGACCTTTTATAAACAAACTCCAGTTGTGCAGAAGCAGAAGCAAGTTTCTTATCAATCTTTTTTTGTTCTTCAAGTTCTGCTCTTATTTCAGGATGTTGCTCTAAATAAGCTGCAGCCACATCTTCCCAGCGATAGTCACTATAACCTTCTTTCTGTTGCAGTATGGCATCAAAAAAGTTCCAGGCAAAATAGCTGTCGTCATTCGTTGGCTCTAACATCTCTACAATAAACCGATCAGCTTTTTGTCCTGTGTAAATAATGTAATCACCTTTTAAAAAAAGTACTGCATCTTTTTTACTGCTGACTTTAGTGTTGTAGTGTTGGTAGTGCTTTTCATAGGCTCTTGTTCTTGTCTGGTAGTCTTCTATCCTGTATGCTTCAACTTCAATTAAGCTATCTTTTGTAAGCCTTTGCATTTTTACATTATTCAATTTCAGTAAGTCTGTAACAGAATGCCATCCCTGTGGAATAATGTATGCTTTCGGCTTAGTGACGATCTTATCAGGAGTAAAATAATTGTAGAAATTTATCTGTCTTGTGAAAGGCTTTGTTCTATCATAATACAGACGATCCATCCCTGTTACTTTACTGGTCTTTTGTCCTGACTCATAACCAAGGAAACTGATCTTATCTGTTTTAGAAGAATCTATCTTCCACGATAATACAAACGCTTTCTGTTGCATCATTGCTTGTCTTGATACCCTTCGTTTTTCTTTGATTGCTTTTGCATGTACACCAGCTTCATCCATCATCGTTTGCATCAATGCGTAGGTGCTTTTTACTCTTTCTGCAAACGGTTTCAGCATATGCGTTTCGGGTACAAATGCCATCGTCTGGAATAAAGCAGCATATCCACTTCCAAATCTTGGTGGATCCATGAATGCTGTCCATCCATTTCCAGGATCGGCTCCCCAAAAATTCACATAGGGGATCATTGGCCATTTCTTTTGCTCCATGCTTTTATACAAAGCAGGTTCAAAAACATCATGGAGAAATGTTCCGATCTCACCACCCAATTTATTGTGCTGTGTGGTGAGTAAGGTCATCGTATGTTGGTAATCTGCTCCATCACTCACATGGTTATCAATAAAAATATCAGGATCAAGAAAGTGAAATATCCCTGCAAAGGTTTTTGCATTCTTCGAATCATTCTTAGTAAAGTCACGGTTCAGGTCAAGGTTCTGTGCATTACCCCTGAAACCATAACTGTTTGGCCCTTCCTGGTTCACTCTTGAAAAACTATTTCTGTTCAGGCTTCCACCGATATTATAGATTGGTATTAATCCAAACACTACATTGGAAGGGGCTTTTATTTTTCCTGAAACAATATCCCTTACAAACATCATGGAAGCATCAATGCCATCTGGTTCTCCTGGATGGATGCCATTATTGATAAACATCACAACCTTACCCTGCTTATGCCATTGTACAGGATCAAACTTTTTATCGGTACTGAATACGATCAAATGCAATGGATAACCGGCATCTGTATTTCCAAAGGTCTTCACCTGTAATTGGGGAAATTTCGCCGCCAGTTTCTTATAGTAATCTATACATTCAAAATACGTTACTGACTCATTACCATTGCTTTTCTCAAAGGGTGTTAGAAAACTCTGCCCCCAGACATTAAAACAAAATAAAAAAAAGCTTAAAAAACAAATGTGTTTTTTCATTAATTTGTGATTGAAATGGTACTAAAGTAATGGAAAACAACCTAAGAATATTATTAGCAGAAGACGAGCCTAAGCTTGGACAGGTGATTCAGGAAGAATTACAGCGGCAAGGTTACCAGGCAGATGTAGCCTATGATGGGCTGGTGGCCGAGAAACTTTTTAAGCAGCACAACTATGCTATGGTGGTGTTGGATGTGAATCTTCCCTACAAAAATGGCCTGGCGCTATGCAAAGAATTCAGGGAGATCAATAAGAATGTTCCGATCATCATGCTTACAGCTTTGGGTGAGTTGCAGGATAAAATGGATGCATTCAACTTCGGTGCAGATGACTATATCACCAAGCCTTTCCATTTCGATGAATTGATGGCCAGGATCAAGGTCTTCATCAAACGTTCAGAATCAGGAACCGATGTGGCAGAAAGAATTGTGGTCGGAGATCTTGAGATCGATATGGAGAATAAAACCGTTACCCGTGAAGGCAAGATCATTAATCTTACCGCCAAAGAATTTGCTTTACTGGTTTTATTATCACGTAACAAAGGAAAAGTCATTTCCAAGCAGGATATTCTTGCCAAGGTGTGGGATCTTAGCTTTGATACCGGCACCAATACCATTGAAGTTTATATCAGTTTCCTTAGAAATAAAATAGATAAACCTTTCGGCTCTAAGCTTATACATACCAAACCAGGCTTCGGTTATTATGTAAAAGAAACGCCGATCTCATGAACCTGAAATTCCGGTTCGCTTTACTTTTTACCTTACTGGTTGCAGTCATCATTTCGGGTGCTATGGCTGCTATTTATTTCCTTTACCACGATTTTCGTAAAGAAGATTTTTACAAACGAGTGGAGCAACAGGCCATGCAGACTTTTGCATTCCGTTTTGTTGATCGTTATGAGGATTCAGTTATCCTCAGGCTAAATCTGCAATCTGGAAGGCAGCTATACGAAGAAGAGGATTTCATTCTGGATGGCTCAATGAACCTGCTTTATAAATTTCCCGATACTGCGAATTTTCTTTTAACGGGTAGTCATTTATTATCAGCGAAGGAGAAACAAACCAAACGATTTTCGTATGGTGAAAAAGAAGGGATCATTAAGTATTTCCCTTCTGCAGATGTGTATGTTGTGTCTGCAGCATATGACAGGGTTGGTGTAAGAAAACTGGAGAACTTAAGGCTGATCCTCTTTCTTGTTTTTATCGCCGCTGTGGGTGTCACAGCTGTGGTATCGTTTATTTATGCAAGGCAGATCACAAGACCGCTTACAAAGTTGAGTGAGGAGATAGGAAAGATCAGCGAAAGTAATCTCACCCAAAGAGTTCCTGTTGGCAGTATCAATGATGAGTTGACGCAGATAGCCAGCAATTTCAATGAAATGCTCAACAGGCTTGAGAAAGCTTTCAATATTCAAAAAAGTTTTGTGCATCACGCCTCTCATGAATTGAGAACACCCATGGCAAGTATGCTCTTGCAAACAGAATCTGCATTAAGAGAAGATATGGAACCGGCACAGTACAGAAAAGTACTGGAAAGCCTGAAGGAAGACCAGCAGGGTCTTATTGACCTCACCAACTCATTGCTATCGCTTTCTCAATTCGAAAAAATAGCAGCAGCAGGTGATTGGCCAGAAGTTAGAATTGATGAATTACTTTTCGAAACAGTGGAGTCTTCGAGAAAAATGTTCAAAGACATCAACATTACCATCGGTTTTGCTTCAATTCCCGAAGATGAGAACATGCTTTGCGTTAAAGGAAATGAGGCTTTGCTCAAATCGGCATTTCTTAACCTGATTAAAAACGCACACCGTTATTCTGATAACAGGAAAGTAGCTATCGCCATTTCTGCAAATACTGACCAGGTGTTCATTACGTTTGAAAATACCGGCAAGCAAATACCGCAGGAAGAAAGAAGCCGTTTATTCATTCCTTTCTTCAGGGGGCAAAATGCAATGGGACTAAAAGGTTTTGGCTTGGGTCTTTCAATCGTTAACCGTATCATTCATCTTCACCTGGGTACAGTTCATTATGAATCTGAAGGTGAAGACCTGAACCGGTTCGTAGTTGAGTTTATTAAATAACGAAGGCTCCAGCGGAGCCATATATTAATAGATGCAAGTAAAATGATGATGTTCTGACTCCAGAGGAGTCCTACAATGAAAAATCCTACCATAAAAGGTAGGATTTAAAAATTAAATATTTATATCAGGTTAAGCAGTAGCAGTAGCTTTCGCTGCTCTTTTAACCAATTTGCTTTTCAGGTTGCCGGCTTTATTCTTATGAATAACACCTGTTTTAGCCAGTTTGTCGATCATAGAAATAACGTTCGGTAAGGCTTCACCATAAGCTGCACCTTCTGTAGCTTTCAGGTCACGAATAGCATTACGTGTAGTTTTGCCAGTGTAACGGTTACGATCTCTGCGTTTTGCAGCTTGTCTCACATCTTTCTTGGTAGCTTTATGATTTGCCATTATTTCCTTTTTTAAGGACGGCAAAGGTAAGGGTCTGCAATCAAAGTTGGAAATTTTCTGCCAAATTTCTCTGTTGTTAAGAGTTTTTTATGGTTTAGCCAGCTAAGAAACTGCAATTCAGCTGTTGTTGTGTCACTCACTTGTACAGTTTTAGCCCTATTCGGCAAGTCATTGAGTCAATGGTCAAAAGTCATTTGCATAATTCACCAGATCAGCTTATTCTCCATTATTAATGACCATCTTTAATACATTTCGACTTATTGACTTTCCCAATGACCCATTGACTTTCTAACTTATATTTGCAGCCCATTAAGTAACAACCGAATAATGAAGGATTTCTCATACATCACCAGCTCACATCCGTCGTTCGTTGAAAATCTTTACAAAGAATATCTTAATAACCCGCAAAGCGTTGATCCTGACCTTAAAAAGTTCTTTGAAGGATTCGATTTTGCTGTTTCTTCTGTTAATGGAAACGTATCTGCTGCACCAAAAGCTGCAGAAACAAAAATGGATGCAGGTGCTGTTGACCTGGGAAAAGAATTCGGGGTTTACCAATTGATTCATGCTTATCGTAAAAAAGCTCACCTGGTAGCTAAAACAAACCCCATCCGTCCCAGAAAAGACAGGAAAGCCAATCTCGATCTCCAGCATTTTGGATTGTCAGACACTGATCTGAGTACGGGTTTCCAATCAGGTAAATTCATTGGTCTGCCTGGCTCTTCATTGCAGGATATATTAAACAAGCTAAATAAGATATATGCATCATCAGTCGGTGTTGAATATACTTATGTAAACGATGAAGAACGTTGTGCCTGGCTGGAGAATGCTGTGGAAGAAAAATTATGGCAACCTGTTTCGCTTGATCAGAAAAAGAGAATACTGGAAAAACTAAACCAGGGTGTGATCTTCGAAAAATTCCTTCATACAAAATACATAGGTCAAAAACGATTTTCATTAGAAGGTGGTGAAACTGCTATTGCAGCTTTAGATGCCATCATCAACACCGCAGCTAACGATGATGTACAGGAAGTAGTGATCGGTATGGCACACAGAGGTAGATTAAATGTGCTGGCTAATGTGTTAGGAAAAACCTACGAACAAATATTCAGCGAATTTGAAGGCAGTGCTGTTGATACAACCATGGGAAGTGGAGATGTGAAATATCACATGGGTTTTGGTGCAGAAGTAGAAACCTGGAGCGGAAAGAAAATTTACCTGAAACTTTCACCCAATCCATCACATTTGGAAGCAGTAGACCCGGTTGTTCTTGGTTTTGCCAGGGCAAAGGCGGATGTAGTGTACAATCACGATTACGATAAAGTATTGCCCATACTCATTCATGGTGATGCATCTGTTGCAGGCCAGGGTGTGGTGTACGAAATTGTGCAGATGAGTTACCTGAAAGGTTATTACACAGGTGGAACCATTCACCTGGTGATCAATAACCAGATCGGGTTTACAACAGATTTTGATGATGCAAGAAGTGCAGATTACTGTACATCTATTGCAGCAATGATACAGGCTCCTGTATTGCATGTGAATGGTGATGATGCTGAAGCAATGGTGAAAGCTGTAGAGATAGCCACCGAATACAGGCAGAAATTTAATTCCGATATTTTCATTGATATGCTGTGTTATCGTCGTCACGGGCACAACGAAGGTGACGATCCCAAGTACACACAGCCAAAGATGTATGGCATTATTGATAAGCATGCCAATCCGAGAGAAAAGTACACGCAGTTCCTGATGGAACATGGTGAACTTGGTGCGATAGAACTGGCTAAGAAAATGGAAAAGAAGTTCTGGACTGATCTCCAGGAAAGACTGGATGAAATCAAACAAAATCCTTTACCATACAAATACCAGCAGCCTGAAGAGTGGTGGAGAAGTTTACGAAAAGCAACAACAGAAGATTTTGACAGTTCACCTTCAACTGCCATCAGTGCTGATGAGGTGAAGAGATTATTTAATCAGTTAATGAAATGGCCTGCAGATTTTCAGCCTTTACGTAAGGTGGAGAAGTTGCTGCAGGATAAAATAAAGTTGTTCGAGACAGAGAACAAGATCGACTGGGCTACAGGTGAATTGCTTGCTTACAGTTCGCTTGTGGCAGAAGGAAATGTGGTAAGAATGAGTGGACAGGATGTGAAGCGAGGAACCTTCAGTCATCGTCATGCTGTGATCTATGATGAGAATACCAACAAAGGCTACAACCGGTTAAATCATTTCCAGGATAACCAGAAAAAGTTCCTGATCTATAATTCTTTACTGAGTGAATATGCTGTATTAGGATTTGAATATGGTTACTCCATGGCCAATCCTCATGCATTGGTAATATGGGAAGCACAGTTCGGTGATTTTGCCAACGGAGCTCAAACGATCATCGACCAGTTCATTGTTGCCGGAGAGCAGAAGTGGAACAGGATGAATGGCGTTACCATGTTGCTGCCACATGGCTACGAAGGACAGGGTCCAGAGCACAGCAGTGGAAGAATGGAACGATTCTTACAGATGTGTGCAGAGTTGAATATTGTTGTTGCAAACATCACTACCTCGGCCAATCTTTTCCATGCTTTCAGAAGACAACTGGCATGGCCGTTCAGAAAACCGCTGGTGATCTTTACGCCTAAAGCCAATCTGCGTTATCCCGGAACACATAGTCCTGTTAGTGAATTCTCTGAAGGTGGATTTAAAGAAGTGATCGATGATCCAACAGTAGAAGCTGCAACCGGAATTACAAAAGTGTTATTCTGCAGTGGAAAGATATATTTTGAGCTGGCAGAAAGAAAACAGAAAGAAGGAAAGAATGATGTTGCTGTTATCCGTTTAGAGCAATTATATCCTTTGCCGGAAAAGCAATTGAATGAACTATATAAAAAGTACAGTAGGGCAACATGGTTCTGGGTACAGGAAGAACCATTGAATATGGGTGCCGCAGGATTTTTACAAATGCACCTGAAGAATATAAACTATGGTGTCATCAGCAGGCATTTAAGTGCATCAACAGCCACCGGATATTCTAAAGTGCATGCACAGGAGCAGAAGGAAATAATTGATACTGCGTTTAGCTTGTAGAGCTAAATAACTTTTCCAAAGTTCCAAACTTTGGAAAAGTTGGTACTGTTGAATAGAATTGTTGCAGCACAAGTGAGTGACACAACAAAAGATCAAACAAAGAACAAACAGCTGACTTAATAAAAATATTATGATCGAAATAAAAGTGCCTACAGTTGGTGAATCAATTACTGAAGTAACACTGCTCAAGTGGGTTAAAAAAGACGGTGATTATGTTGATCGTGATGAAGTGATCGCTGAACTGGAAAGTGAGAAGGCAACATTTGAAGTGAATGCCGAACAGGCAGGTGTTTTAAAAACGGTAGCGAAAGAAGGTGATACGTTGAATATTGGAAGTGTACTGGCAAATATTGATGAAACTGCAGCCAAACCTGCAGGTGAGCCACAGGCTGCAAGTGACAAACCACAAGCGGAGGCTACCAGCGAGAAAAAGGTTGAACAACCAACAACCAACATCCAACAACCAACTTCACAGGCACCGGTTACATCTGTTCCGAATGATGTAAAAGCAACACCTGTTGCCAGTGCAATTATTGCAGACAAAAAAGTTGATCCAACTTCTATTACACCAAGTGGCGTAGGAGGTAAGATCATGAAACATGATGTGCTGGAAGCTTTATCAAACCCTGGTAAAAAATCCTTCGAAGGACAGGCTTTGTTCAGCAGGAACGAGAGAAGAGAGAAGATGAGCAATCTCCGCAAGACCATCAGCCGGAGATTGGTGGAAGCCAAGAACACAACTGCAATGCTCACCACTTTTAACGAAGTGGACATGAGTTCCATCATGAACATACGAAAGCAACACAAAGATTCGTTTAACAAAGCACATGGTGTAAACCTTGGCTTCATGAGCTTCTTTGCAAAAGCTTGTGCCATTGCATTGAGTGAGTGGCCTGCAGTGAATGCATATCTTGATAGTGATGAAATTATCTATCACGATTATGCAGATATAAGCATTGCGGTAAGTACACCAAGAGGTCTGACCGTTCCGGTAATCAGGAATGTGGAGAGCCTTAGCATGGCCGATATTGAAAAGAAAGTGATTGAAGTGGCCGGCAAAGCAAGAGACAGTAAGTTAACGGCTGAAGACCTGCAGGGCGGAACTTTCACCATCACCAATGGTGGTGTATTTGGAAGTTTGATGAGCACACCGATCATTAATATTCCGCAGAGCGCTATTCTAGGAATGCATAAGATACAGGAAAGAGCCATGGTGGAGAATGGGCAAGTGGTAATTAAACCAATGATGTACCTGGCTTTGAGTTACGATCACAGGATCATCGATGGTAGAGAAAGTGTGAGCTTCTTAGTGAGAGTAAAAGAATTGTTGGAGAATCCCGGATTACTATTAATTGGAAAAGACCCGGTAAAAGCACTGCTGGAGCTTTAGTTTTTTTATATTAGTGCAACCAAAACAAATCTATGAAACCCGTTCTACTACTGCTAACCATTGTAGCCAGTCTCACTTTGTTTTCATGTCAGAAAGAAATCGACTGGAACCTTGTTAATAATCCAACCACACCCGGTGGTGGCAGTGGTCCACAGGCCAATCCAAACGGCGTTACTGGTGGAACTAATGGAACGGTATTGTTAAGAGCTGTTCGTAAAAACAACCTGGATTCTGTAGTTGCTTTATTCGATTATAATAGCGCAGATAAATTCATTAAGTATGTGTGCCTGGGTAAAGAAAAGTATGACACGTTCGATATCACCTACAATATTTATAAAACCTTCGAGAGAGATGCCAGCGGACGAATTGTAAAATTTGTAACAGCGAACACTTTGGATACCAGTTTATTTGGTGCATTAGACTCTATCCGTTCAACAGTTCATTATCCTTCAGCATCTTCTGTAGAATTTGATTATGTTGTTACAAAAGCTGATATGGGTATTGCAAACATGGTAGACAGTACCCTTTATACATTTTCGGGTGGCAGGGTCGCAAGTTCAGTGACCTACAGCTCCAACGATTTTATTCCTGGTCCGCCAACATTAGCAAGGAAGGTGGAATATTTTTATGATGTTGCGGGTAATGTTAAGGAACTAAGAAGTTATTATGTTGACCAGGCTACCAGTCAGCTGAAACTCGCCAATAAAACGCTTTACACCTTCGATGACAAACCAAACGTGCATTATTTTAAGAATGACGGCATTTTCATCGGTGATATTTACTACGGTCCCAACAACTGTATCAAAGGTGTGCAAACCGATGTAGTAAATAACCAGTCGAACATCGTAAGCCTGGCCTATAATTACAATGCGCAGAACCATCCTAAGAATGGCCAGATGGCAGCAAATAATCCCAATAGAAATTTCACACTCATTTACTATTACAGATAATTATGATCAATAAGATACCCCTGATTCTATTCGCGTTAATTACATTTTCTTTTATCGGTTGCCAGAAAGAAATAAGTCATGAAACAGGCACACCAACCACAGGTGGCGGAACCGGTGGAGGTGGTACAGGTGGCGGCGGAACCGGAACATCAGCTCTTTTGTCGAAGATTGTTACAAAGGATATGACGGATTCTATTGTAGAGAACTTCACCTACAACAGCCAGAATAAACTCATCGCCTATTCCGTGATTGGGGTAACATTGGCAGAAGAACGTGATGAACGTTACACTTTTGAAAGAGATAGCCAGGGTCGTATTATTAAAACCACAGAACTAAGCACCGAAGATGCAGGGGTAACCTATGATACCACTGTTACCACTATATTTTATACGGCAACTACCGGTACAACCATCTCGCATACCATTGCTGTAATCAACAGCACTGACCTTGACAGCACGAAGTTTACCTATACTGCCGGGAAAATATCAAAGATCACCAGTTATACCATGGGCGCCTCTGGCTATGAAGTATCAGATGAATCGGTATACACTTTCGATGCCAGTGCCAATGTAACCAACGTAAAATACTATGACCTGTCAGCAGGTCCTGCACAGCTCATTCATGAAAGAAAATATACCTACGATGCTAAGGTGAGTCCGTTGCAGTTGGGTGCCGACGAAGGAATTTTAACCATTGAATATTTTTCAGGTTCAAATAATCTCACACGTTTTGAAGTGGTTGATAATGCATTGGGTGGCTTGGGAAATATCATTCTCTCCTCAACTTTTACATATGGAACCAATAATAAACCAACAAAGTCAACTGTGAATGCTACCATCATGGGTGTACCGCTTCCCATTGGTATCTCTTCAACATACTATTATTAATAACTTGTTTTTGTTGCATACAAACAAAGCCGTTACATCTGTAACGGCTTTGTTATTTTTGATTATGTCTTTCGCCGATCGTCATATTGTTACTGCAGCAAGTATCATTCAGAAGTATGATGGAACTATTCCATTGCATCATCACCTGAAACAATTCTTTGCAGCCGACAAAAAGTATGGATCGAAAGACAGGAAGCAGATCACTCATGCCTGTTATTGCTATTATCGTTTGGGCAGATCCTTATCGAAGTTGCCTGTCACGGATAAAATAAAAGCAGGTATTTTTTTATGTAATCAGCAACCTGGAAATTGGGAAGCTGTTTATAGTGAAGAGTGGCTGCAAAACTGGGATGTGGTACTTTCCAAGAGAGTTGAATTTCTGCAGCAGGTCTATGTTTTTGCTATTGATGATATCTTTCCGCTCACACATCATTTAAGTGATGGTTTGGATGCAAATCGGTTTATCATTTCGCATCTGGTTCAACCGGATCTGTTTCTCAGGATAAGACCTGGTAAACATGCCAAAGTAGAGAGTGCATTATCAGCTTCCAGTATTCAATACCATACATGTGGAGACGATTGTATCGCCTTACCCAATGCTACAAAAGTTGACCAGTTATTACAGTTGAATAAAGATGCGGTGGTGCAGGACCTTTCTTCCCAACGCATCGGAGAATTCCTCTCAACTATCCACTCTCAACTTTCCACTCTCCACTCTCCACTCTCCAGTCTCAAGGCTTGGGATTGCTGTGCTGCCAGTGGTGGTAAATCCATTCTTGCGGTGGACACGTTAAAGAATATTGATCTTACTGTTTCAGATATTCGCCCCTCTATCATTCAGAACCTGAAGAAACGTTTTGCAGAAGCCGGAATAAAAAACTATCATTCTTTTGTTGCTGATCTCACTGGCAACTATCCACTATCCACTACCCGCTACCAACTAATTATCTGCGATGCTCCCTGCTCAGGTTCCGGTACCTGGGGAAGAACACCTGAACAAGTAAATTTTTTTACTGAAGAAAAGATCAGTTATTACGCTAACCTTCAAAAGAACATTGTAAAGAATATTGATTCAGCTGTTGCACAGGATGGTTACTTATTATACATCACTTGTTCTGTTTTTGCAGCAGAGAATGAAGAAGTGGTGGAGTTTATTAAAGCAAACTCATCATTACAATTGCAAAGAATGGAATTCCTGAAAGGGTATGATAAAAAAGCGGATACGATGTTTGTGGCTTTGTTTAGAAGATAACGTGAAAGCATTTGCTCATCTATCTCTTGCTTCAAAAGAATATATATTTAAATGATGGTCCTTTCACCTCTTCTCCAAGGTTACCTTATTGTATGTGCTATGCACAGGGTCGTATTCAAGCCACATTTTACCCCATTGATTCAATGATGCCTTTACCATTACAGGTCGTACATGTACCACCGGGAATATATTTTTTTACCATTTTCCCGGGAAGCCTTTGCCTCCTCACTTGCGAGGTGCTGCTTGATGTGGTCTTGACACCTTCGTAGCAGTGGCAAGCGGCGTTCCATATCCGTTCGTAGTTGGAGTTGGAGGTTGATGTACTGATTCCCTCTACCCAGTCGCCTTGTACGTATGTGTTTTCGTAACGCGATTCTATTTTGCCAGTTCCAATGCATTGACTGCATTGCCTAGAGAGATTCACATCATCAATCCCATGGATGTTGCTGCTCATATTTCCGTTATTGCTTGATCTCAGGAAACTGGCAGTAAGAAAGATCCCACCAGTAGTTAAAGGCCGCTTGATTTCTTTAGTTTGGCCTCCTTCGAAGAGCACCATTTTTTCCTCATAGTTAACAACGATCGTCCCACCTCGACTAACATGAATTCTGGGGGCATCGGAAAACAACGTAAATACATGACTGAAGCCAGGTACTCCTACCCAAGTGCTGTCGTTCCATTTATGCACTGTAAAATAAACGCTGCTTCCAAAATAAGCATACAAAAAGCCGTCTTTGCCCAGAAATACTTCCTCTTTGTGGACTGAATTTAAAGCTGAGTTTCGGCTGCCTTCTTCTATTTAAAAGGGTTGGCATATTTTACATCTGCCGTCAACTTTGTATCGGTAAGCGTTTTCAGGAATGCTACCAATGCAGCTTTATCTGCTATGCTAAGGTTTAATTGTTTGGGCAAACCATTGGGTTGTTTTAAAGCAGGATCAAGATTCGGGTGATTTTTTATCCCGCTGTTATAATGCTCCACAACCTGTTCAAGTGTGGCAAATCTTCCATCATGCATATAGGGTGCACTAAGTTCTATATTTCGCAACGATGGCACTTTGAATTTTCCATCGTTTAATATATTATTGGAAACAGCACCAAATCCACGGTCAGTAGTAGTTACATCCAGGCCATTATGCTTTGCCATCGTAGCTGTGAAAGTTTCTGTACCATGACAAGCTGCACAAGCCAGCTGTGGTGTAAAGAATAATTGAAGTCCCCTGTTTTCCTGAGCCGTAAAATTGGCAAAGTTGAATGTAGGCGGTGCTGCATTTACAGGTAATGTACCTCTGCCTGCATCATACTTCGATTCGTACGACACAATAGATCTGATGAATTGAGATACCGACCTGGCAATTCTTTCGCTGCTGATATTGGCATCGCCATATGCTTTTGTAAATAATGAAGGATAATAGCTAAGATTTTTAAAACGGTTCACCAATGTATCTAAATGCATTCCCATCTCCACATGATCCTGTATAGGCAATAGTGTTTGTATCTCTAATGTAGCTGCTCTTTCATCCCAGAAAAATCTTCCGTTCGGATAAAATCTTGCATTGGTCAATCCCATTGAATTTCTTGCTGTATTACCACCAAGAAATCCTTTGCTCAATGCAAGATTATCAGAAAATGCGGTTGATTGAGAATGACAGGATGCACACGAAATAGTTCTGTTCAGTGAAACATTTTTATCATAGAAGATCACTCTTCCAAGTGTAGCACCCGAGTCTGTTATTGCATTATTTGCTGGTGTATTGTTTTGTGCATTTACATTGGGGTAGATAAGTAAGCCGGTAATGTTATGTTGGAATAGTTATATGGCTGAGTTGGTAAGTTTAAAACATTTGCCCATGGTTCTGTATTTACAAGATCATTGTTCTTCTTACAGGCTATTAATAAAAAGGAAAATGTGGTAATGATGGCAGTAAGGGCCAAAGCAGTTTTACGGTAAGGCATGCAAAGCAGGTTTAATTGGTAGTTAAAGGTGGATGCTTTGCCTGAGACGGCGGCATTAAGAAAAGGTTTAAAAGAAAAAGCACCTGTATACGGTGCTCTTTCTATCATTTCCTTCCTTAAATACTATTACCGGTCTATCGAGCTCATAACTTTTTTCATGAAAGCGTTGGCGGCATCTTTTTCAGGTGTGCCTTCAGCAATCATCTGGTGCACTTCCAATGCACCACACATATTCGAGATCAGCTCACCAATTACATCTACTTCCTCGCTTTTTAAAGAGGCAGCTTCTGATGTTGCTTCCAGCACTTTGATGGCTGTTTCTATTTCTTCAACAGAACAGCTACGTTGTATCTGTCTAATTACTGGTAGCTTCATCTATCAATGTTTTTAATTGTTCTTCCTTATTGGTTTGTACCTGGCCCAATAACGTTCCTTTCCTGAAACTTGCAAATGTTGGCAGGTTATTTACATTCGCCAGTTTGCGTGATGCAGGAAATTGCTCAGCATCTGCAATAACAAATGTTGCATTGGTATTTTCACCTGCCAATCTTTTAAACTTTGGTTTCATCAACCTGCAATTGCCACACCAGCCGGCAGAATACTGAACGATCACCGTTTCATTCTCTGCAACTAACTTGTCTAAATTGTCTTCGGTTAATTCTATCATCACTTGTTCCAATTAATTGTTCGAAAAATATTCAGCTACACCTTCATTGGTTGCTTTCATAGCCTGTTCACCTTCTTCCCAGTTAGCCGGGCAAACTTCACCATATTGCTCAACATGCAATTGTGCATCTATCAAACGGAGATATTCATCGATATTTCGGCCTAATGGGAAATCATTGATTGATTCATGACGAACCACACCTGTTTTATCAATCAGGAATGTTCCCCTGTAAGCAATAGGACTACCATTGAAAGACCATGTTCTGGTGGTGTTGTCAAAATGATATTCACCACCCAGTACACCGTAGTTTAATGAAATAACTTTTGCAGTGTCAGCAATGATAGGGAAGGTTACACCTTGTATGCCACCGTTGTCTTTTGGCGTATTCAACCATGCCAGGTGCGTTTCTTCGGTATCAGTAGAGCAACCGATGACAATTGTATCTCTCTTTTCAAACTCGGCCAGTTTCTCCTGGAAAGCATGAATCTCAGTGGGGCAAACAAAAGTGAAATCCTTTGGATAAAAGAAGAGTATCACATTCTTTTTACCGGCGTATTGATCCAGGCTAAAGTTCTCAACGATCTCTTCTCCATTTATAACTGCACCTGCTGCGATCTGTGGTGCTTTTTTTCCTACTAGTGCCATTTTTTATAATATTTGTTTTTTTATAATAATAAGGTGCCCTGCATAATCAAATGCTGGTTTTCATATTCTGCTGCAATCGTTAATGAAAGGATGCCTTTAAATCAAGGCATTAGTTTTAGAGGGTGCAAAGATAACTAATGAAGTGTCTTAACACTATATCATAAGCTAAAGAGAATAGAATTTACAAAAATCATAAGATGGTAAAAACAAAAAAGCTCCTCAAAAAGAGAAGCTTTGTAGCGAGATCGGGAGTTGAACCCGAGACCTTTGGGTTATGAATCCAACGCTCTAACCACCTGAGCTACCTCGCCAAATGGGCTGCAAATATAGGAGGTTGCCAATGAAAAAATAGAGTTTTTTAGTTCTTTTCAAATAGTCAATTATTGTTTTTCAGGCATTTCAGATTGAGGGTTAACAAAAAAGCTAACAAAATGAAATGATTATGATGTGTCAGCACCAATTGGCAATCGATAAAATAAGTCAGCAGTACTCCGAGATAAATTAACAGGCTTTAAATCCTTCCCAGTGCTTTCTTACCTTTTTCAATAATACCTTCACCGGCCTTGTGCCTTATGAATCGAATTGTTGTTTTTTCTCTCTTCTTTACTTGCCTGTTTTCTCAACGGGCTTTCACACAATGCGGCCCTGTCATTAATTCCTTTCCCTATTATGAAGGATTTGAAACCACCAGTGGTGGCTGGTCAACTGGCGGAACAAATAGTGACTGGCAATGGGGAACACCAAATAAACCCATTATCAATACTGCAGGTGGAGGATCCAAATCGTGGATCATTGGCGGATTAACCAATAGCTTTTACAGCAATGCACAAAACTCATGGTTGCAAAGTCCATGTTTTAATTTCTCAACATTGATCAACCCACAACTTGCATTTAAGATCTTCTGGGAAACAGAGCAAAGGTTTGATGGAGCCAGCTTTCAATATTCTATTGACAATGGCAATACCTGGACAACCCTCGGTACCAACAACAGTGATGCCTGTACTGCTGAAAACTGGTTCAACACTGCTGCTATTACATATTTAGGAGGCACAAAAGGATGGTCGGGTAGTATTAAACCTACCAGCGGGTCTTGTCTTGGTGGTAATGGTAAAGGAGAATGGGTAACGGCAAAACATGATCTCACCATGCTTGCAGGACAACCGAATGTGATATTTCGATTTACTTTCGGTGCAGGAACTACCTGTAATTCTTTTGATGGGTTTGCTATTGATGAGATCAGCATCAGCGAAACACCACCAGGTACTGCAGGATTTACATTTTCCTGTGGCAATAACAATCTTATTTATTTCACCAACGCATCTTCTTTATGTGCTCAAAGCTATTCGTGGAACTTCGGTGATGTTGCATCTGTACAGAACACCTCTACAGATCAAAATCCTTTTCATATTTATTCAGCAGAAGGAATGTATGAAGTTTCACTTACGGTAAATTTTCCTTCGCAACCTCCATCCACAATAACACGATCTATTACAGTGCTGAATGCATCTGTTTCATCTGTCAATATTGATTGTTTTGGTGAGAACACCGGTGCTGCATCAGTAAATGTGACAGGTGGTAATGGAATATATTCTTATACATGGAATACAACTCCTGCAAAAACTACTGCATCAGTTGATCAACTTTCTGCAGGAAATTACACAGTGAATGTTTCTGCAGCCAATGCCTGTACACGTGTGCTTACAACTACTATTACACAACCACAAAAAATAAGCATTGCCATACAGAACCAACCGGAGAAATGTGGAAACAGTGATGGTTCATTGACATCTGCTGTCAGCGGTGGTTCCGCACCATATACTTATTTATGGTCGGGCGGAAGTAATGCAAATTCACTCACTGATCTGCAGGCAGGAAATTATTCGCTGCAGGTTACAGATAGTAAAGGATGCAATACTGATACAACAGGAATTATCGTATTGAATGAATTAAACAACATTGGTCTTTCGCTTGGTAATGACACATTGATCTGTCCTGGCCAAACGCTGGTACTCAGTGCTGGTAACTTTACAGTTTATCGCTGGCAGGATAATTCCGCTGCTCCAACATTTGCAGTAACGACTACCGGCAACTATTCAGTCACTGTAACTGATGTAGAAGGATGCACTGCGTCCGATGCTATCTCTGTAACGGTCGATTGCAGTGATATTTATTTTCCTACAGGATTTACTCCCAACAATGATTTTTTAAATGATGAGTTCGGGCCAGGAGGAAACATAGCTGCAGTAAGAAATTATTCGCTCCGGGTGTTTAGCAGGTGGGGAGATGTTGTGTTTGAAACAAGCAATCCATCAAAAAGATGGAATGGATCAATCAAAAGTATTGGTACTGGTACAGGAACTTTTCTTTGGGTGGCTGATTACGAGATCAACGGAAAGAAACGTTCACAGAAAGGAACAGTGGTATTGATTAGATGATAACACATCAGCAAATCAAAGTAAAATAAAAGCCTCTCACTGAGAGGCTTTATATTTCATATTATCTATTTCATATTACCTGTACACTCTTTCCGTAGGCTTATCTCCAGCGGTTAATGAAGATTCATGCTGTACAGAAGTGCCCATACCTGGCGTTGTGCCTGGTTTTGCCTGTATATGATCCTTAAAGTTTGCAACATCCTCACGAATGTATTTTTCCACTCTTGAATTCAAGAGATTGGCAACACCTCTTCCAATATCACCTGCCGGGGGACGATAGCTGATAATGATATCCAACTTGGTTCCTTGTCCACCTAGCGCTTCTTCAAACACAACCTTACCGGCATTCTCCAGCATTGAACCTTCTACAGAACGCCAAGCGATCTTACGATTTTCTTCTTCCTCAACGATCTCTGCATCCCATTTAATAACACCCAGATTTCCCGGTAACAAAGCTTCCCAATGAGAACGGGTATTATCATATTCCTGAACTGCTTTCAGGTGTTTCATAAATAACGGAAGGTTTTCAAGCTTCCTCCAGTATTTGTATACTTCTTCTTTTGGCTTGTTTACCACCATTGTTGTTCTCACATTTACCGAACCTGCATGTTGTGCCTGGCTTCCATGGTTTCCTAACATGCTGTATAAAGCACAATTACCGGAAGCTCCCCTGTAAACCAGGTACCCACCGAGTGCTGTTTTCACCAAACCAGATAATGGATTACTGAAAAGATTACCTACACCATTCGTAAATAATAATGCTCCAAGCGTTGAAGAGATCATCCTCTCAGGCCAGCCAACATTAATTAAATTAGAAGAACTGAGTGAAGGAGTATTTAATTCACTGGAATTGCTGTTTTGTAGCGGTGAATTTTCATTGTTCATCATAACTTGTTTTTCGGATGTACCATCCAAAACGGTGCTTATTTCTGCTGCTTTCCAAACTATTGCTAATCAGCTTAAAATAAGCACCACCATACAAGTTGATGTGTAACAATTTACACGTATAGCGATCAATAAGGACGGAAGCTTCGTCCTCACGTATTCAAATTACTTTGTTCTTCCCGGGTATTGTTTCAATGCTGCTTCCAAACAATCCATTGCAGCATTGATGGCTGTTGTATTAAGCACATAAGCCAAACGAACTTCCTGTTTGCCCAGGCCGGGTGTTCCATAAAAACCGGTAGCAGGAGCTAACATCACTGTTTGTTTGTTATGATCAAAAGATTCGAGCAACCACTGGCAAAAATTATCTGCATCGTCTATCGGCAGTTTTGCCATTGCATAAAATGCACCACCAGGATTCGGACAAAAAACACCATCCATCGCATTGAGCCTTTTTACGATCAGGTCTCTTCTTGATTTATATTCAGCCTTAGTCGTATCAAAATAATCTGAAGGAAGATCAATGGCAGCTTCACCTGCGATCTGTGCAAAGCTGGGTGGACTTAACCTGGCCTGTGCAAATTTCATTGCAGCATCTAAAACCGTTTTATTCTTGGTAACAAAAGCACCGATCCTTCCACCACATGCACTGTAACGTTTACTTATCGTATCCATGATGATCACGTTGTCATCAACACCGGTTAAATGCATGGCGCTTACCTGTTTTCCCTCATAACAAAACTCACGGTAAGCTTCATCAGAAAACAAATAGAGATTATGTTTTAGTATGATCTCTTTCAATTGTTGCATCTCTGCTTCACTATACAAATAACCTGTTGGATTATTAGGATTACAGATAACGATCGCTTTTGTTTTTGCAGTGATCTTCTTTTCAATTTCCTCGATCGGGGGTAACGCAAAACCGGTTTCAATACTTGATGTAACAGGAACTACTTTCACATCGGCAGCTACAGCAAAACCGTTGTAGTTCGCATAAAATGGTTCAGGAATGATCACTTCATCACCGGCATCCATGCAGGTCATAAAGCCAAACAATATCGCTTCACTTCCACCAGTTGTTATGATGATCTGGTTATGGTCTACCTTGATCCCTACACTTTCATAATACTTCACCAGTTTCTTTCGGTAACTCTCATTTCCTGCACTATGGCTATACTCAAGTACTTTAAAGTCTGAATTACGAACAGCATCCAATACCATTTTAGGCGTTTCAATATCTGGCTGACCAATATTCAGATGATATACCTGTATTCCTTTCTTTTTAGCTGCTTCTGCATAAGGCACCAATTTCCTGATGGGAGAGGCTGGCATCAACTGTCCACGTTCGCTTATTTGTAACATGGGGCAAAGATAAAAGACGAAGTTGAACCAATACATGATTTATTGAGCAGAGAACTGTAACTCCGATTTAGTTTCGTTGCGTCGCACTCTTGTACTGGAAATACATTTGCTCAGCAAAGATCCGAACCTCGAAGTGAGTGACACAACAGAAGATATATAGTAGCACTTAAGCTAAGTATATAAAAAACAAAATGTCCCGCCAGGGACAGGACAATATTGTGTAAGAAGAATTTTCTCTTGGTTTTTGTTATTTGGTCGCAGCCACAACTTCGCCGTCAATCGTTAAGGTGATCGGTTCAGCGATATTCGCAAATTTTACAGTAACTGTTTTCGTAAATGCACCCATGGTGGCTGCATTGTAAGTAACCTTGATTGTTCCTTTTTTCCCTTTACCTATCGGAGCTTTTGGATATTCCGGGGTTGTGCATCCACATTGAGCCGTTGCTGTTTCAATGATCAGCGGCTTATTAGTAGAAGCATTGGTAAAAGTGAACGTATAGGTTGCTGGTACATTTTGCTTGATCTTTCCGAATGTATGTTTCATTGCAGTGAACTTAACATCATTCTTCGTTTGACCAAATGCAACAACACTGAAACATAAAAAAGCGAGGACAAATAATTGCTTCATATTCTGCTATTCTGATAAATTAATTACCTGGTTTGATTTTGCCTACACCTTCATTTTTTGGTGCTGCATCCTGTGGGGCTGTAAATACTTCTCCTTTGAAGGTTACTACTTTGGTTAAACCACCAGAGAAATAAACAGTAACGGTCTTGGTAAAAACACCTGCAGCAGCAGCGTTAAATCCTAAGCCAATTTTGAAGGTTTCCCCTGCTTTGTAAGGACCGGCCTGCCATTTTGGTGTAGTGCAACCGCAACTAACCTGTACATTTTCAACTTTTACTTCTTCACCACTGATGTTTTTTACTTCCAGTTCAAATTCAACTGGTTTACCCTGTGGGATCTTTCCGAAATCATAATTATCATTCTTGAACGATAATGTCTTAGCAATGTCTTTAACTTCTTGCTGTGGTTTAACTTCTGGTTGAGCTGGAGCCTGAGCATTTATTGCTGCAAAGAAGAAAAGGCTTGCAGCCATTAAAGTAAACTTCTTCATTTGTACTGATGATTTTAGTCTGGTAAAGTTATAATTTTATTGTTACCATCAAATTATGTCCTGCTTCAAAGCTTCATTTTAAGAAGATATTAAACTTTCCTTTCAACTAACAACAATAATTACCTGCTATTGCATTTGGCTTTGAGGCGGTAATAGCTATTTTTGCCTGATGGAACAAACCCAGGAAACGCCGGCCATGAATGACGATATGCTGAGCTATGAAGCTTTCAGATCTGCTGTGATCGAAGATTATAAAACAGCTGTCATAAGCCGGGAAACCAGTCTTTTAGGACGAAAAGAAGTGCTTACCGGGAAAGCCAAGTTTGGAATTTTTGGTGATGGGAAGGAGATAGCACAGGTGGCAATGGCCAAATTCTTTCAGCCGGGAGACTTTCGTTCGGGCTATTATCGTGACCAGACTTTTATGTTTGCCAGTGGCTTGGGTACTGTAGAACAGTTTTTCGCTCAATTATATGCCGATCCGGATGTAAACAATGATATTTTCAGTGGTGGCAGGCAGATGAATGCTCACTTTGCATCGAAACTCGTGGATGAACAGGGTAACTGGCTTGATCTTGCTAACCGTAAGAATGTATCGTCTGATATTGCTCCTACGGCCGGACAAATGGCAAGAGGTCTCGGGCTTGCTTTTGCATCAAAATGCTTCCGGAATATTGAACAATTGCACCAGTTTACTGATCTTTCACGTAAAGGAAACGAGATCTGTTTCTGTACTATCGGTGATGCCAGTACCAGTGAAGGGCATTTCTGGGAAACCATCAATGCAGCCGGTGTATTACAGGTTCCTTTAGCTGTTTTCGTTTGGGACGATGGATATGGAATTTCCGTTCCTAAAAAATACCAGACAACCAAGGGATCTATTTCATCTGCTCTTAAAGGAATGCAGAAGCAGGACGACACTAACGGATTAAATATTTACAAAGTAAAAGCCTGGGATTATGCAGGAATGTGTGAAGTGTTTGAAGAAGCTTTACAAAAGGTAAGGGAAACACATGTGCCGGCAATTTTTCATGTGGAGGAAGTAACACAACCCCAGGGCCACTCTACTTCCGGCAGTCATGAAAGATATAAGACTCCTGAAAGACTTGAATGGGAAAAAGAATGGGATTGCATTCGTAAGATGAGGGAGTGGATCACAGGTAATGGAATCGGATCTGAAGAAGAACTGCAAGCTATTGAAACCGATGCAAAGGAACATGTAAGAACCAGTAAGAATAATGCCTGGAGTAAATACCTTACACCAATAAAGGAACAGGTGGTTAAAGCATTGGAATTGCTCGAGCCTGTTAGTTCCTCTAATGAGATTCTGCAACACCTGTTTAATGAACTCAGTTCGGCCAAAGAACCGATGAGAAGAGATGTGATGAAGGCTTTAGGTGTTGCGTTGGAATTAACTGGTGATGCACCACAATCACAGGAAATAAAAGAATATTACGATCAATTAAAGAAAGAGAATCAGCAACTCTATAATACCTACCTGTATAACGAAGGTTCGAAAGCTGCATTAAAGGTCGATCATGTTAAACCCATGATTTCATTCGATGCTCCTTCGGTAAATGGATATGAAGTATTGAATAAGTATTTCGACCAGTTGTTCAGTAACAATCCTAAGGTACTGGCTTTTGGAGAAGATGTAGGATTCATCGGTGATGTAAACCAGGGTTTTGCAGGTTTACAGGAAAAACATGGTGAGTACAGGATTTCGGATACCGGTATCAGGGAATTGACGATTGTAGGACAGGCAATTGGTCTTGCTTTAAGAGGTCTCAGGCCTATCGCAGAAATCCAATACTTAGATTATTTGTTATACGGGCTGCAGCCTTTGAGTGATGATGTATCAACACTTCATTACAGAACAAAAGGTCAGCAAAGTTGTCCGTTGATCATTCGTACAAGGGGCCACAGGCTTGAAGGTATCTGGCATAGCGGATCGCCAATGGGTGTTGTGATAAATGCTTTGAGAGGAATGCATGTTTGTGTTCCAAGAAACATGGTGCAGGCTGTTGGTATGTATAATACGTTATTAAGTAGCAATGATCCTGGAATTGTTGTTGAATGCTTGAACGGTTATCGCTTAAAAGAGAAAATGCCTTCCAATTTGTTAGACTATACAGTACCATTTGGTATTCCGGAAGTGACAAGAGAAGGTGATGATATAACGATTGTGTCTTACGGATCTACCTTACGCATTATCCAGGAAGCTGCCGCTAGATTGGAGAATCTTGGAGTGAGTTGCGAGATCATAGATGTGCAAACACTTGTTCCGTTTGATATCAATCACATGATCGTTGAATCGGTAAAGAAAACGAACCGTGTTGTGTTTATCGATGAAGACGTACCAGGTGGAGCTGCTGCATATATGTTCAACAAAGTGATGGAAGAACAATCTGCTTACCGCTGGATCGACTGTAAACCAAGAACGATAACCGGCAAAGCACATCGTCCGGCTTATGGCAGTGATGGTGACTATTTTAGTAAGCCTAATGCTGAAGAGATCATTGAAGTGATTAAAGAGATGATGGCAGAATAGTATTCAACTACGCTTAATCGTATCAATAAAAAAAGACCTCAAATGAGGTCTTTTGCTTTATCTTTTACTCCTGTTCGGTTCGTTCCGAACATCTTTCTTATTGTGTGTTACATCACTTCCTTTAAAATCCTGCTCCAGGTTTTTCCTGCTGTCTAAATTGTCTCTAACCTCTGGTCGTTTTTTGTTGTAATCCATACCCTGTTTCGACTGCTGGTTAATGGTGTTTTTTGAATCTTTCATAACACTAGATTTTATATTAGTGCCAATAAAACTATACCATTGCTAAATAGTTGAAGATTAAGCCGGCTGGTAATTGCCGCTGTGTAATATCTCCTCAGGAAACTGCTTTGTACGTTCTTTTAATATCGCAATCGCTTCTTCTTCTGAAGCAAACTCACCTTTAACATTCACTAAATGATCTGCAAGCTTTTGATAATTCTTAGTCATCAGGCATAGAAACACCCCGCCAAAATCCAGCTTATCAAAAACAATGGCTTTGTGCTTTGCATACTCATCGATGTTTTCCATAAATGAATGTGGATGTTCTGTCCAATGCAGTGCAGGCCTTGCATGATGGCTGGTATGATAGCCATCGTTCCAGCATCTCTTGTTGTAATGAACATTCAATGTTGTGATGCAGTTCTTATACGGATGATCAGGTTCTGCCGGATCAATGAATGAATGTTGAGTCCAGTTACCGACCATCATGATCATTCTTGAGATGAAGAATGTAACAACGAATACTGCCATTGTTCCGGCAAAATTTACAAAACACATCACGATGCAAAAGGCAAAGAAGGTAAATTCACCTGCCATGGCACGATGAGCCAGCTTCTTCTTCTTCCTTGAAAAAAGATATTGTAGTAATCCTTTGAAACCGAGTACAAGAAAATGACCGAGATATTTTAAAAATGATTTGAAAGAATCTCGCTGGTACATCATGGTACTGCTATCATCTTCGGGCATATTGTTTTCTGCATGGTGCATACCCATGTGATGACTAAAATATGTTTCAGGTGTATGACCCATAAAAGGACACATCACCCAAATGATGTAACGATAAAAAATCTTGAATTTCTTTTTGAATAAATGCCTGTGGCTGATGCAATGCATCATGAGTCCGAAAGGTGCTCTGAAATAAAAATTGATTACCTGGTAAGCTACTGCTACTAACCACCATGCCCAGTTTGGTAATAATGAAGTATAAAGCAGGAAAGCAATTGGAAATACGATGAAAGTGATCTTCAGTATCAGGTATAGAAAAGGCAGATCTCTTTGATCATTTATGATTTTAAGAAACTGTCTGTCGAGCCAGGAATATTCTTGCGGAACATAAACAGGATCTGTAATTACCGGTAAAGCTTTCATTAAGAGTATTTTGCTGGATGAAATGTATCAAAAATTTATCCAAAACCGGCTATTGCAGAAATAAACTCCTTACTTCCGGTGTGGGTATCATGCAGCTTTCTTTTTTGCCAAACCATCGATAGCGGTTATTAGCTATGAGATTATAAGCCAGATCTCTTACACCAGCCGGAAATATCCGGAAAACCCCGGTGAGTTTCCAGACTCCTCCCAGTATCGATGCAACATTCAATGCGGCAGAAGTTTTCTTAAAGCTCTTTCCATTGTAGATAAGGACAAAAGAATCAAGCTCAGTTGGTGAAAGATTATATTGCTTCAGTAATTGCTGGCCAGCTTCAGATTGTAACGCAGCATAACGAAATATTCTTTTCTTATCCCTTTTAATGATGAAATTGATCGCTCCGTTGCAAAAATTGCAAACACCATCAAACAGTATGATCGGATTTTCATTCATCAGCACAAAGATAGATGAATAGCAGCAGGCTACATTTATAAGCAAACAACTCGAACATAGTTCGAGCCGTTCATATCATACTTCGTATATCGTACCTCTTACTTCTTCTATCCCATATTATGGAAAACCTTACTCACATCTTCATCCTGCTCTAAACGTTCGATGAGTTTAGAAATGTCTTCAGCCTGTTCATCTGTTACAGGAACCATTACAGTAGGTATCCACTCCAGTTCTGCACTGATGGGAGTGATACCTTTTTCTTCCAATGCATGTTGCATATTACCAAAATCGGTGTAGGCACTGCGAACCACCAAAATATTTTCACCGTTTTCGCCGGTTCCTTCTCCTAATTCTTCTAACCCAAAATCTATCAATTCCAGTTCAAGTTCATCTATGCTGATACCTTCCGGGTTTAGTTTGAATACACCCATTCGGTTAAACTGGAAGCTTACACTTCCGCTATTTCCCAACGTACCACCACCTTTACTGAAAGCTGCTTTTACATTGGCAACGGTTCTTACATGATTGTCTGTTGCTGTTTCTACCAGTAACGCAACACCATGTGGACCGTATCCTTCATATAAGATTTCATCATAATTAGCCGTGTCTTTTCCTAAAGCTCTTTTGATGGCAGCTTCTACACGATCCTTAGGCATGTTTACACCTTTGGCGTTTTGCATAGAACGTCTCAAAGCCGGGTTCGTTGCAGGATCAGGACCACCTGCTTTTACAGCAATAACAATCTCTTTTCCGATACGGCTGAACTGTTTTGCCATTTTATCCCACCTGGCAAACATGGTGGCTTTTCTAACTTCAAATATTCTTCCCATGAACTTAGTTTATAGTTTCAAGTTTTCTGTTTAATGTTATTTAACCAGCTAGTGTTTTTTTAGCATCGTCTGTTGTGTCACTCACTTGTACGTTCCGAAATCTGTTCAACAGATAGCCTGCAGATGAAGCGTGCGACGCAACGAAGCTCAATTGCAATTCCGTAGCTGGAACCAGGAAAACCAAGGTTGCAAATTTAGCTGTAACCATGTATAAAAAGAAAATCCCGCCAGTTAAGCGGGATTTTTATTTTTTATCTCTTTAGTACCTCCGGTTATCTTCTTGCCTCAAAATCATCTGCCGTTGGTAGAATATCGGCATTGGTTGATCTTAGCTTGCTGTGTTTACGACTATAAAGGAAGTAAACTGCCAGGCCGATTATCATCCATATACCTGCGAATTGCAATGTTCTGCTGTCGATGGCTACGATCATTCCTGAACATATTAAAACACCTAATATAGATACCAATTTATAGGCTGGTGTTCTGAATGGTCTTTCCATATCCGGTGCTTTTTTACGCATGATCCATACACCTGCACTCACTAATACGAAAGCGAATAAGGTTCCGAAACTGGTAAGATCTCCTGCCACGTGGCCAGGAACAAAAGCAGCAAATAATCCTACAAATACAAACAATATCCAGTTGGCTTTGTATGGTGTATTGTATTTCGGGTGAATGGCACCAAACGCTTTTGGTATCAGTCCATCATTACTCATGGTGTAGAAGATACGGCTCTGGCCCATCAGCATTACGAGAATAACGGATGAGAAACCTGCAAGAATGGCAATGGTTACAGCAGTAGAGAGCCATTCATATCCTGTCATATAAGTAGAAATAGCGTAAGCCACAGAAGCTTCCTGGCCTTTTGTCGGATCAACAAAGTCTGTCCATGGTGCAACACCTGTTAGTACGTGACCAAATAAAATATAAAGGATGGTACAAACTACCAGGGAACCCAGAATACCGATAGGCATATCTCTTTTTGGATTTTTTGCTTCCTGTGCAGCAGTTGATACAGCATCAAAACCAATGAAGGCAAAGAATACAATGGCAGCACCACCAAGTACACCTCCCCAGCCCCATTCGAAAATACCATCATAGGTGGTGAGCACTTTTCCTGCAGCATCGGTAACAGGTGGAGTTCCTTCAGGAATCATGTATGGTGTATGATTTTCAGGATTGATGAACTGCCAGCCAATTGCAATAAATAAGATCACTATCGCCACTTTGATAAATACGATCACCGCATTTACCATTGCACTTTCCTGTGTTCCTTTTATCAGCAACATGGTTAATAACAACAAAATAATCAGGGCTGGTGCATTCATTATTCCTGAGTGTTCCACACCTGCAGCATCGGTGAAACTCTCAAAGGGGGAGTGGCACCATTCATATGGAATAGCCCCTCCTAAAAGCTTATTCAAATATTCACTCCAGGCAATAGAAACAGTTGCAGCGCCTAAAGCATACTCCATGATCAATGCCCATCCAATGATCCAGGCAATCATTTCTCCCATGGTAACGTAAGAGTAGGCATAAGCACTACCTGCAATAGGAATCATTGCCGCAAATTCTGCATAACATAGTCCGGCAAAAGCACAACCAATGGCAGCAATCACAAATGATAATGTAACAGCAGGTCCTGCAGCTTGTCCGGCAGCAGCAGCTGTTCTTACAAATAATCCTGCACCAATGATGGCTCCGATACCTAATGCCACAAGGTTGGATGCACCAAGGGTACGTTTAAGACCTTTCTCGTTATCAGCTGCATGTCGCATCATCTGATCGAGCGGTTTTCTTGCGAATAAACTCATAACAGTTTTATTGTTTGGTTTGGTTAGTTACAGTTTTCGATTTCGAGACCGCAATATAATAAATAGGAATTCCTATCAGCGTTATTGCGAGCCCCGGCCATGTAAATTTTGTTTTATAGATGATGAGCAAAATGCAAAATGCAAGACCCATAATGATATACAATATTGGCAACACCGGATATCCGAAAGCTTTGTACGGCCTGTCAGCATCTGGTCTTTTTTTCCTGAGGATGAAAATGCCGGCAATTGTTAACATATAGAAACCCACTACTACAAAGGAGATCATATCCAGGAGGTCACCATATTTTCCACTGATTGCCCAAAGGCAACAGACAATAGCTTGTATCCAAAGTGCATACCCTGGAACAGAATTTTTATTGAGTGTTCCTGTTCTTTTAAAGAAAAGACCATCTTTAGCCATGGTATAATACACTCTTGCACCTGCTAAGATCAGTCCGTTGTTACAACCAAATGTTGAGACCATTATCAGGGCTGCAATAATACCTGCACCTAAGGTTCCTCCAAAAACTGCCTGAGATACTGCTGTGGCAACACGATCTCTTGGTGCTGTTGCAATTGCCTCCATCGGTAATACATAAGTATACATCAGGTTGGCCGTAACGTAGATGAGGGTTACGATAAGTGTTCCCAGGAATAAACTAAGACCAATGTTTCGTTTGGGATTTTTTATTTCGCCTGCAATGAAGGTTACATTGTTCCAGGCATCACTGCTGAAAATAGATCCTACCATTGAGGCTGCAATAGCACTTAATACGCCTACCCCCACAACTTCAGAAACGGTTACTCCAGAGCCATCAGTTGGTAACAGGTTTTTCATCGTCCAGCCATCAGCCCAGTTTGCATTCCATCCTTCACCTGAAGCAAGGAGAAATCCGAAGATGATCAAACCAAATAAAGCAGACAGTTTTGCGATAGTGAAGGTTGTTTGAATGAGCTTTCCTTCCTTCACTCCCCTTGTATTTACATAGGTGAGTAAAAGGATCAATGCAATAGATAACAGGTGTGCATATTGAAAACTGAAAAATCCCGCATCAAAAATAATATTCTGGTGTCCTGGCTCTTTCGCAGCATCAATTAAATCAAATATTGGAAAGAAATGCCCTGTGAATTTTGAGAATGCAACAGCTACCGCTGCAATTGTGGCTGTTTGGATCACAGCAAAAAAGCTCCATCCATATAAAAAACCAATCAAGGGATTGTAAGCTTCTTTCAGGTAAACATATTGCCCCCCGGCTTTTGGAAACATACCGCTCAATTCTCCGTAACTCAGTGCTGCAGTAAGTGTCATAAAACCTGTAATGAGCCATACAAAGATCAGCCAGCCAGGGCTTCCTACATTTCTGGCAATATCTGCACTAACGATAAATATTCCTGAGCCGATCATCGATCCGGCAACTATCATAGTGGCATCTAACAGTCCTAAAGATTGTTTGAAAGACGATTGTTGTTCAGTCATGCAAGTAATCAGTTTGGCTTCAGTTGGAAGTAATCAGCTTGAAAAATACAGTTTTATATGAAAGCCGGGGAAAAGATTTGCCACAAGTTGTTGACGACAGAAAAATGATAGCTGGATGAAAACTTTGCAGAAGATATTTTTTTAACCGATTTTCGGCCACTATTCTTGCTTATGAAAGGAAACAAGTTGACGCTCTTCATCATTGTAGCAATGATTCTTGGTGTTTTGGTTGGGTATATTATTCATACCGAGACCAATGAAACAACTATCAAAAGTTTTTCAACCAATATCAAACTGCTGAGTACTATTTTCATTCGTCTTGTTCAGATGATCATTGCACCCTTGGTCTTTACCACTTTAGTGGTGGGAATAGCTAAATTGGGTGACCTGAAAACAGTGGGCAGGGTAGGTGGTAAAGCCATATTATGGTTTGTAACAGCTTCTTTGATCTCGCTTTTGTTAGGAATGGTGCTGGTCAATTATTTTGAGCCGGGTAAGTATATCGACCTGACAATGCAGGATACCGAGGGGTTGAAAGATATTTCCAATAAAACCAGTTCTTTTTCCCTGCAAAACTTTGTTGAGCACATCATTCCAAAGAGTTTTATCGAAGCAATGGCTACTAACGAGATACTGCAATTGGTAGTATTCTCGATATTTTTTGGTGTAGCAGCAGCCTCGATCGGTGATTATGCGAAGCCTTTGATCAAAGCGTTGGAAGTGGCTTCTCACATCATTTTAAAGATGGTGAATTATGTAATGAACTTTGCCCCGCTAGGTGTATTTGGAGCCATCGCAGCTGTGGTTGCTTCGAAAGGGTTAAGCATTTTTGAATTCTATCTTCGGTACTTCTCCTATTTTCTCATCGGGATAGGATTGCTTTGGATAATCCTTTTAGGTGCAGGTTTCATTATTCTACGTGGCCGCATGAAGGAATTAATGAGAAGGATCAGCAGTCCTTTATTGATCGCTTTCAGTACCACAAGCAGTGAGGCTGTGTTTCCTAAACTCACCGAAGAATTAGAACGCTTTGGCTGCAAAGACCGTATCGTTGCGTTTGTATTGCCGCTGGGATATTCATTCAATCTCGATGGAAGCATGATGTATATGACATTCGCCAGTCTTGCTATTGCCCAGGCTTATGGAATTGATCTTGATATTACTACCCAGCTCACCATGTTATTGGTATTAATGTTGACGAGTAAAGGAATTGCCGGTGTGCCAAGAGCTTCATTGGTGGTAGTGCTTGCAACATGTGCCATGTTTGATATTCCACCGGTTGGTGTGGCTTTGATCTTGCCTATCGATCATTTTTGCGATATGTTCAGAACAGCCACCAATGTTGTGGGTAATGCACTTGCCACATCTGTTGTAAGTAAATGGGAAGGTGAGTTAGGAGATTAACAGTGTAATAACTTGTGCATCTGGCAAAAGAAGGATTAGCATTTATATTTGCCGAACTTTTTAGCTTCCAATTAATAGGAAGCGATTTCAAAATCAGACTTCATGAAACAAACGATATCGGTAATTATTTTTTTGTTCTTCAGTTTTTCAGCTTTGGCACAGCAGCCTCAGAATATTATTCTTCAAAACCAATATAGCGAACCTTTATCAGAAGTAGAAGTTACCATTAACGGTGTTAAGTATATTACTGGGGAAAATGGGTTAGTTAATCTTCCCATTTCAAGTGATAGTTTAATTATTACGGCTGAGGGCCATGATGAAACACATAAAGCTGTCAAAGATGTTGCTGCAGATGGAACATTAATCATTGACAGGGATTTTAGCTGGAAAGATCTGCTAAATCCCATGTTTTATATTCTCAATGGTGGTCTCTGGCTGATCTTGTTTATCATATTTGCTGAGACAGGTTTATTTGTTGGATTCTTTTTGCCGGGTGATTCCCTGCTTTTTGTGGCTGGCATTTACAGCAATGAATTAATCAATACAATATTCCCTGTAGGAAACGAATACCTGAATCTTTTCATTCTTATCCTGGTAATTGCTTTTGCCGGTATCATTGGTAATACCGTAGGTTATTGGTTTGGTAGAAAAGTAGGTCCGTCTATGTATTCATGGAAGGACAGGATGTTGTTCAAGAAAAAATACCTGCACCAGGCTCATGATTTTTATGAAAAGCATGGTGGTATAGCCATCATTGGGGCAAGATTTCTTCCGATGGTAAGAACTTTTGCTCCCATCATAGCAGGAATTGTAGGAATGGATAAAAAGAAATTCGCTTACTATAATATTCTCGGTAGTTTTTTATGGGTGGGAAGTTTAATTCTTGGTGGACACTTCTTACAAAAATGGATGTTTGACTGGTTTGGTTTTGATCTGAAGTCTAAACTCGAGTACATCATTATTATTATCGTTTTAGTTACTACGGCACCGGTTGTTTATAAAATGTTCTTCAGTAAACACAAATCTCCAACACTTGAAATTGGTAAAGAGGTAGTGGAAGAAACGATCGACAAGATCGAAGATGCAATTGAAGATAAGTTTGAGAAAAAAGACGATTGATAGTTGATTTTGCTATCATTGTAGTACAGCTTTGATTGCTACTACTGCTTATGAACCAGAAACAATATGGTATACTTTCAGTGCCTGTTATCGTTGGGGCACTTGGTTATTTTGTAGATATATATGACCTTCTTCTTTTTACCATAGTAAGGGAACCCAGCCTTGCAGGTATTGGTGTTGATTTATTAAACAAGGATGCTGTGATCGCAGCCAGTACAAAGATCATTAACTGGCAAATGATTGGTCTACTCATCGGTGGAATTCTGTGGGGCATCATGGGAGATAAAAAAGGACGACTGAGTGTTTTATTCGGATCCATTCTAATTTATTCCGTTGCAAATTTCATCACCGGTTATGTTACTACGGTTGATCAATATGCCTGGGCAAGATTTGCTGCCGGCATTGGTTTAGCAGGAGAATTAGGTGCAGGAATTACGTTAGTAAGTGAGTTGCTTCCAAAAAATAAACGTGGACTTGGAACATCAATGGTTGCAGGCATCGGACTGTTTGGTGCTGTAGCAGCATATTTTGTTTATGATTTCACGCAGGACTGGAGGTTATGTTATAAGATCGGAGGTGTATTAGGAATAGGCTTGCTAATCTTACGAATAGGTGTGGCCGAGAGTGGAATGTTTAAAGAAGTAAAACATACCAATGTCTCAAGAGGAAACATTCTTATGTTTTTTAATAATGGCTCACGTTTCCGCAAATATCTTTTGGCAATACTTATTGGGTTGCCAACATGGTATGTCATCGGTATTTTGGTCAATCTCAGTAATCGTTTTGCCACGGAATTTTATGGAGAGAACAGCATCATCTCCGGTAAAGCCATCATGTATGCTTATGCGGCAATAGCTATTGGTGATATTCTCATCGGCTTCATTAGCCAGAAATTTCAAAGCCGGAAAAAAGCATTGTATCTCTATTATGCACTTTGTATAGTAGCCGGAATATTATTCTTCTCACCACTCAATAATAACGATACAAGAATGTATCTCATCTGTGCATTGCTTGGCTTTAGTACAGGCTTTTGGGCAATATTTGTTACCATGGGTGCAGAACAATTTGGAACGAACCTGAGAGCTACTGCAGCCACCACTATTCCAAATATGGTTCGAGGTGCTTTGCCCTTGATCAATTTATTATTTGTAGATGTGTTCCAGAAAAGCTGGGGTTGGGGTTTAGTGCAAAGTGGCATCGTGGTAGGAATTATTGTCATGACCGTAACATTGATAGCAGCATATTTTACAGAAGAAACTTTCCATAAGGACCTGAACTATGTTGAAGTAGAGGAAGCAATGCCTTAACGCTTCGTGTAACTTTGTGCCTCTGTGTCTTTGTGGTCCAAATAATTCGCTTTAATTCGTGAAATTCGTGTTTCAATGAAGTTCCTAATCATTCGTTTTTCCTCTATCGGTGATATTGTGATAACCACACCCGTTATTCGTTGCTTAAAACAACAAGTGCCGGATGCTGAAGTTCATTTTCTTACCAAGCAGAATTTCAAATCAATAGTTGAACACAATCCGTACGTAGATAAAATAATGTTACTGGAACACAGTTTTGAATTGATGATCCATGAACTGCAACAGGAGAATTACGATTACATAATTGATCTGCATCACAACATTAGAACCTTAAGAATAAAAAGAGCATTAAAAGGAAAAAGCTATTCTTTCAATAAACTCAATATTCATAAATGGGTGAGGACTGCTTTACGCATCAACATTCTTCCAAAAGTGCATATCGTTGATCGTTACCTGGCTACGGTAAAGCATTTTGGTGTAAAAAATGACGGCCAGGGATTAGATTATTTTATTCCTGAAAAAGATGAAGTAAAACCAGCAGATCTTCCAACTTCTCATAAGTTCGGATATATTGGAGTAGTGATCGGTGCTGCACATAACACAAAGAAACTTCCGATACATAAGCTGAAAGAATTGTGCAGCAAGATCAATCACCCGATTATTTTATTGGGTGGACCAGAAGACAGAACTGCAGGTGATGAAATTGCTTCGGTAGATGAAATAAAAATTTACAATGCCTGTGGCAAGTTTAATCTTAACGAAAGTGCTGATCTTGTTAAAAAAGCAAAAGTGATCATCAGTCATGATACTGGTTTAATGCACATTGCTGCGGCATTTAAGAAGACGATCATTTCTGTTTGGGGTAATACGGTTCCTCCATTTGGTATGACACCTTACTACGGAGATTACCAGAATAAAGAATCAAGATTTGAAGTTGAAAAACTCTGGTGCAGGCCATGTAGTAAGATTGGTTATAACAAATGTCCCTTAGGTCATTTTAAATGTATGGAACAACAGGATGTTGAGAAGATGGCAAGGATGGCTGTGAATAGTATTGAATAGCGTAAGGTTGGTAACAATTTAGTATCCGTAAATTTTTGCGAATAGTTCCGAAAGATCTAATCTAGCGTTAATATAATATCCCAGAATACCATTGAAGGAATAGCATATTCCTGAACTTAATTCTGTTCTATTCTTAAAGGTGTAAGTATAGTCCGCAGAAATCAAAAAATCTCCAATTCCAGTTCCGATAAAGCCTGTAAATCTGCTTTGATGAATCCGTTTTGTAATACCAGCCTGCCCGATAAAGAAAAATCGCCCACTATCATTGTTACTAAAATGCGGAAGTACATCAAATTTTAAATTCAAGTACAAATCTTTTTTTAGTTTTTGTTGTACTAACCCTCCAAACCCTGCACGGACGGTATTTTTAACTAATATGTTGTTCGATTTTGTAGAAGTTAAAAAAAATAACGATGCTCCCATAGAAACGGCCATTCTGGATGAGTCTTGTGCTTTGGCCAAAGAATAAAATGAAATCAATATAACAATAATGCAGATTCTCATTCAATAAAGATATGCAGCACAAGAGTGCGACGCAACGAATGATGCTATAAAAAACTTCAGCTGGTTCAATAAAAAAGTGGCTCACTCTTAAAGAATGAACCACTCAATTCGTGTAATTCGAAATAATTTGTGTTATAGAGTGTTCAACACTTCATTCATACTCCTCACTGCATCTGCACTCTTATTAAACAATTCCTGTTCTTCAGCATTCAGTTTGTAATCAATGATCTTCTCCCATCCATTCTTGCCGATCACTACAGGAACACCTAAACAAATATCTTTTTGTCCGTATTCACCTTCCAGTAAAACACAGCAAGGCATTAATCTTTTTTCATCTCTTACAATTGCTTCTACCAATGCAGCACCTGCAGCACCTGGTGCATACCATGCAGAAGTGCCTAACAGTTTAGTAAGTGTAGCACCACCTACCATTGTATCAGAAACAACTTGTTTTTGTTTGTCAGCATCAAGTAAAGAAGCTACAGGGTTGCTGTTCCATGTTGCATAACGAATCAAAGGGATCATCGTAGTATCTCCATGTCCACCAATAACAGTAGCATTCAGATCAGCAGGATTGCAACCCAGTTGCTGGCTGATCTGGTATTTAAATCTTGAACTATCTAAAATACCACCCATACCGATAATGCGATTCTTTGGTAAGCCACTGCTTGTAAGGGCTAAATAGGTCATTGTATCCATTGGATTGGAGATCACAATGATGATGGCATTGGGTGAATGTTTCAAAATACTTTCAGTAACCCCTTTTACAATGTTTGCATTGGTACCGATCAGTTCTTCTCTTGTCATTCCCGGTTTACGTGGAATACCTGAAGTGATCACCACTACATCACTTCCTGCAGTTTTGCTGTAGTCGTTTGTGCTTCCTGTGATTCTTGTATCAAAGCCAAGCAATGCTGCAGTCTGCATCATATCCTGTGCTTTACCTTCGGCAAGACCTTCTTTAATGTCTAATAAAACCAATTCTGTACAAAGTTCTTTCCTGGCAATATTATCAGCACAGGTTGCTCCAACTGCACCTGCACCTACAACAGTTACTTTCATCTGTAATTATTTATGTTAGAAACTAAATTCGCAGCAAAAGTACAGGCTGAAAGGCAAAGAAACAGATGATTTTTATCAGCAGCGTGCAGTAATGCTATTGAGCTTCGTTGTGTCACTCACTTGTACTTCCTATACTTAGCTGAGCTTTTCACGCAAAGCAATATAAGAAAGCAAAGAGGCAAAGATTTTGGATCTTTGCCCCTATGCATCTTTGCGTGAAACTCAATTGAATATTTTGGTGGTTTGCACCTTTGATTCTCCCATCACTTTTACGATCAATATTCCTTTTGGCAATGTGGCATCTTCGATAGAGATCATGCCAGATGCATTGACTGGTTTCCTATAAAGGATTCTTCCTGAGATGTCAATGATCATTACCTGGCGAATTGCTTCATTGCTTTCCACAATAATTCCGTTAGCACCTTTTACTATTTTGATCTCTGCTGTTAAACCTGCATTCAAATGGACAACAGGAGAGTAATTGATGCTACCATTCGTTTGAATCATTTTTATCCTGTAAAATATTGCACCATTTGTTGAAGGTACGGTTACACTGTATCGGGCATGATTATTATCTCCTGACGCCAGTTTGCTTGTGACTTCCGAAAACGAATTTTGGGTTGCAAAACTTCTTTCAAGAATATATTTGTCGCCACTTTTTTCCTGTTGCACTTCCCAGTTCAATTGGTGCTGGTTGGTCTCTTTCTTTCCTGTAAAACTCAGTAAACGTAAAGGCAATGGACCTGATGCTGTGAGCTTATAAACTGTGCCATTACCTTTTGCTGCATAGATGGTTCCATCGTTCATTTCACCAAATGTGGTAATGTTTGTTTGCCACCCGGTTTGTGCAGTAACATCCCATCCACCAGTTCCATTGGATTTTATAAGCCATCCGTTTCCTGTAGCGTAATCCACCATTACATAATAACCCTGCAATAATGGATATTCGGTTCCCCTGTAAACATATCCACCGGTTACAACAAATCCACCAGCGGAATTATGAGGATACTGATAAATTGGAAATACATTATTTGCAGGTGGACCTCCACATGAAGTAACTGCAGTGTTCACAGCATTGCCTTCATAACATCTCCAGCCATAGTTGGCAGGACTGGAAATATCTGCTGCAGCCCTGAAGTTGATCTCTTCCCATGCATTTTGTCCTACATCGGCAATCCACATATCACCTGTGGTTTTATCGAAACTCCATCTCCAGGGATTTCTTAATCCCAATGCAATTATTTCATCAGCTACATTGGCATCACTGTTATATGGGTTGGTAGAAGGAATATTATAGAAAGGGGAAGAAGTGGCAAAGCTGTTCACATCGAGCCTGAGCATTTTCCCCAGTAAGGATGTTCCTGTTTGAGCATAGTTATTTGGGTCGTTTCCACTTCCACCATCACCTGTACCAATATATAAATAGCCGTCTGGTCCAAAGTTCAATTTGCCACCATTGTGATTTGAGAATGGTTTTGGAATGGTAAGCAGCACAACACCAGTAGATGGATCAGCAATGTCCGGATTCGTTGCATCTCTCCTGTACCTGGCTAATGTTACTGCACCACTTGTGTTGGTGTACCAGATAAAAAAATACCGGTTGGTGGTGTATTGTGGATGAAATGCAAGACTCAGCAATCCTCTTTCTCCACCTGCACTATAGCTGATGATAGAACTTACATTCAGAAAAGGTGTAGTTAACGTAGAACTTCCATTCCATATTCTGATGGAACCTGGTTGCTCAACAACAAACATTCTGGTAGAACCAGGTTCTGCAACAAGATCTACCGGAACATTAAAACCGGTTGCAATTTGCTGAAAACCGATGGTAGGTTGTGCCATTAAGTGCATAGAAATAATGCACAGCAAAAGCATAGTGTAGCAGTTTTTCATAATAAAGACTTTTGATGAGAGATACCTATTTGCCGCACAATGCTTGCCAGACTTATGTTTGAGTCAGGATTATGTCTTTGATGGGTGCAGAAAGTTGATGTTGTACAGGAGCTAGGTTAGTGACGGGATTAATATAACGCAACAGAAGCTGCACATTGTAACTGGGCCGACTCAATAAATTAATTCAACTGTGGGTCAATCGGGTAATTGGTCATTTGAGAATACTCTCCACCCAGATCTTTCAATGCTTCTTTCCATATCATGTCTGCTTCTTTGTGAAAGACCAGCGGTTTGGTTGCTTCCCTTGTTATCCAGCTTTTTTCTTTCAGCTCGTTGTCTAGTTGTCCTTCACCCCAGCCACTATAGCCAATATAAAAACGTATGTCACTTGCTTTCAATTTTTTGGCTTTTATCAAGGCAACAACTTCTTCGAAATCGCCACCCCAAAAAATACCATCCATAACTTCAATTCCTTCTTCAATAAGATCCGGACGTGTGTGAAGAAAATGAACCGTATCTAACTGAACAGGTCCACCGTAATAAACCGGTATAGTTGTTCCCTCAAGATCGGAAATAAGTTCACCCAAAGGTTGATCATAAGGACGATTCAGTACAAAGCCCAGACTTCCTTCTTCCTGGTGTTCACATAAAAGAATAACGGTTCTCATGAAGTTAGGGTCCTTGAGAAAAGGATCAGATATCAGCAGTAAACCAGGTACAATGTCAATCATAATCAAAATTCAAATACATTCGATACAATGAAAATAAATAATCATCCCGTTAAAAAGATGGTAAACAGGCATTTGTTTTTTTAAATCAACCATTGCTACTGCTATATTTGCCCCCGTACAAACGTATAGCTAAAGATCAAACGAGCCGATGAAAAAAATTTTCCCTGTAATTGTTGTGTTAATAGCGCTGAGTTTATTTGGCATTATTGCATTACAGGTGTCATGGTTCAAGAATCTTTTAATAGTTCAGGAGGAGCGATTATTGTTCAGAGTTGATCAGGCCAGCAGGATGGTTGCAGAAGATCTTGCTAAGTATTCCAATTCAAAGTCATTTAAGACTCCTTTTAAAGATGATTATTCCGGAAGTGTTGTAACAGGGCAATTTACTTTATCACAACTTTTTACTTCTAACGAAATTCACGATAAACTTTTGAGGGCTTTTGAATCCCAGGGGCTCAAGAAAGTAAGTTTTGAATTTGCACTTGTTGCGAATAACAATGTTGAAATGCAATCAAGACATTTCTACGACGAAATGTTTGATACGGCAAATAATCTTCGTCGGATTATTCCAATACTCACTGGTTCTGACATGGATTTTACGATTCCAAATGAGAGCCTCCAAATACTTATCCTTGACTTTGAAAAAGAACTATACCAGTCTCTTACCTGGATGATCATGGGTGCTGTAATCTTCACCATTATAATTCTGGCAGCTTTTTTTCTCACCGTAAGAACACTTGTAACGCAAAAAAAACTTAGTGAGATTAAAAGTGATTTCATTAATAACATGACCCATGAGTTTAAAACTCCTTTAGCAACTATCTCCCTTGCTGTAGATGCATTAAAGAATGAAAAGGTGCAGAACGATAGGGAGAAGATGAGTTATTTCAGCGGCATAATCAAGGAAGAGAATAAAAGAATGAACAAGCATGTAGAGACCATTCTGCAGGCTGCATTAATGGATAAGCAGGAGTTAAAACTGAACTTTAAAAAACTTCATGCCCATGAGATCATCAGCAGGGTAGTGGAGAATTTCAGGTTACAGTTAGAAGACAGGCTGGGTCGTATAGAACTTACCTTAAATGCTAAGGAAGACGCTATTAAAGCTGATGAAGTGCATTTCACCAATCTTATATCCAACCTCATCGATAACGCTATTAAATACTCCAAAGAAGAACTTCACATAAGAGTCTACACTCATTGCACACACAAGCATTTTATTGTTCGGGTAGAGGACAATGGAATAGGTATGAGTAAGGAATCAGTAAAAAGAATCTTTGAGAAATTTTACAGGGCACATACTGGAAACATTCATAACGTAAAAGGATTTGGCCTTGGAATGAGTTATGTAAAAACTGTGGTAGATGCTCACAGGGGAAAAATAAGAGTGGATAGCACATTAGGAAAAGGCAGTGTGTTCACTTTGGAATTGCCCATCATGAATAAGTGATCATTTTTTCCAGAGTAAAGAACCGTCACCATAGCTTAGAAACCGAAAGTCATTTTCCAGGGCATGATGATAAATTTCCTTCCAGTCATTTCCAACTACAGCAGCAACCAATAACAATAAAGTTGATTGTGGCTGGTGAAAGTTTGTGATCAATCCCTTTGCAATTTTCAAATCATAACCCGGAGCAATGATGATCTGCGTTTTTGTAATCAGCCGATCTAACTTTTTATCCTCCATCCATTCAGCTAAAGTTTGTAAAGCATCTTTTGCAGAAATATTGCCTTTCATTTCATACGGATCCCATTGATTTACTGAAAGCGCTTCAATTCGTATTTCGTGTTTTGTACTTCGTATTTTGCCTCCAAGCCAATACAGACTTTCAATCGTTCTTAACGAAGTTGTTCCAACAGCTACCACTGCATTATCAATGTTTTGAATAAGTGTTTTAATAAAATTCAAGTCAACATCAATAAACTCTGCATGCATTTCATGGTCTTCCATTTTCTCTGCTTTCACCGGCTTGAATGTTCCGGCACCTACATGAAGTGTGACAAATGATGATGTGATATTTTTCTCTTGTAACTTATCAAATAATCTATCTGTAAAATGTAAACCTGCAGTTGGTGCTGCTACAGAACCTTCTTCTTTAGCATAAATGGTTTGATATCGCTCTTTATCACTTTCTTCTGCAGTTCTGTTGAGATAAGGAGGTAAGGGGATTGCTCCTGCTAAATGCAAAACTTCAGCAAAGCTGAGATCAGGATCGTTCCAGGATAATTCAATAGTAAAAGCTTCAGTATTCCTGTCAATGATTGATGCTTCAATGGTAATTTCATTCACTTGTTTGGTCAGGATCATTCCGTGTTTCCATTTACTGGCTCCACCAATCAAACATTTCCACCACACCTTTTGTTTCTGCAACATAGCTGTTGTAATATCTGCATATTGTGCATCAGGCTCCAGGCAAAAAATTTCAATTACACCTCCGGTAGATTTGGTAAAAAGCAATCTTGCTTCCACCACTTTTGTTTGATTAAAAACCAGCAAGGAGTTTGGTGGTAGATGAACGTCAAGGTGTTGGTAAACATCTTCCTCTATACTGCCGTTGTCATAAATCAACAGCTTGCTTTCGTCTCTTTCTTCTAATGGATATTTTGCGATCCTTTCATTCGGAAGGTCATATGAGTAGTTAAGAATCGAAAGCTCTTTTGGATGCATGGCTGCAAATATATTCGGCAGTTCTTAATGAGGGTCAGCCAATAACCTGGTCTTAACCTGGCTGATCCGAAGGCTTCATTCACATCACGATCAGGTATTTAACAGCTTATCCACAGCAATTCACACTGTTTTCCTCAAAAATGTCTGTCGGTTGTCCCCAAAAGCAAGCTGCAACTAGGTTTGAGCGGCTTTTGAACAGGTGGAAAACTTTAAGAGCCCATAAATGGCTTCTAAAGTGGGAAAAAGTGTTATTTTGTGTCAATAATTGTAATTTCTAAATATCAATGACAATTTTCTACGGTGAATATGAAGCAACGGTCGACGCTAAAGGTCGTTTTCTCGTTCCTGGTGGACTGAGAAAGCAAATGCCTGAAGGTGACAGTCGTTTCATGATCAATCGTGGTTTTGAAGGTTGCCTCAACCTCTACCCAATCAAAAACTGGGAAGTGGTTGTAGAAGAGGTCATCGGTAAAAGCGATTACGATCCTAAAAATAGGCTTTTCAAACGGCAGTTTATGGCTGGAGCTACGATTGTGGAAATTGATGGTGCAGGAAGAATACTTATCCCACCCAGTTTGAAAGAACATGCTGGCTTAGGTAAGGATATCACGTTGGCTTCAATCGGACACAGAATTGAATTATGGGATGCAGGTAAGTATAATAAGCTCTTTGAAGCATCTTCTGCGGAAGATTTCAGTAAGCTGGCTGAAGAAGTGATGACAGGGGGAAGAAAAAATGATGAATGATAAATGTGAAACGATGAATGAGAAACACAACCAGGAACCACATTCAACATTCAACATTCAACATTCATCGTACCACGTACCAGTTTTATTTCACGAGTCATTAGAGGCTTTGAATATAAAACCGGATGGAATTTATGTGGATTGCACTTTTGGCGGTGGCGGTCACAGCAAAGGCATTTTAGAAAAGTTGAATGCAAAAGGAAAACTGGTGGCTTTCGACCAGGATGCAGATGCTCAGCAAAATTTGCCAAAAGATGATCGGATCGTTTTTGTGCCGCAAAATTTTCGTCACCTCCAACGCTTCTTAAGATTGCACAATGTGTATCCTGTTGATGGTGTGCTGGCAGATCTGGGTGTTAGTTCTCATCAATTTGATGAAGGCACACGAGGATTCTCAACAAGATTCGACGGTCCGTTAGACATGAGAATGGATCAGCGGCAAACAAAGACAGCCAGGGATATCCTGCTTACTTACACGGAACAGCAGCTACACAAATTGTTTGAACAGTATGGTGAGGTGTCCAACTCTAAGACGCTTGCAAAACATATTGTTCAAAATCGCCAGAACAACTCACTGCAAACAATTGATGCATTAAAAACAATGTTGCAGCCTGTAGTAAAAGGAAATCCAAATAAATATTTAGCACAGGTGTTCCAGGCTTTGCGAATTGAAGTGAATGATGAGATGGGTGCACTGAAAGAAATGCTGCAACAGCTTCCGGATGTATTAATGCCTCAGGGAAGAGTTGCAATCATCACATTTCATTCAATTGAAGACAGGATCGTGAAGAATTTTTTTAAGAATGAAACTTTTGAAGAATTGGTGGATGAAAATCCATTTGTGAATACTGTTAGAGAAAAAACATTGAAGGTTATTACAAAGAAGCCGATCGAAGCTTCTGCAGAAGAAACAAAAAGAAACCCAAGAAGCAGAAGTGCAAAATTGAGAGTAGCTGAGAGAGCGTTTTGGGTAGAGTAGGGTAACGAAGGTCAGGATTGCTATGAAGCTTCTGTTGCGTCGCACTCTTCTACTGAAGTTCTTTATTCGACAGAAAGGAACCACAACGGCACAAAGACACAGAGATGCACAGAGCCTTCTCAGTGTTACTCCGTGAACTCTGTGACACTGTGGTTCAAGAAAAGATGAACAAATTCAGAACGTACAAGTGAGTGACACAACAGACGATGACAAAGAACAGGAACCTGATACAATAATAAATGAAAGAACAGCAGGACATAAAGCAAAAATCAGATTGGAAAAAATACATCGGCTATCGCTGGATACCGAATAATATTCCATTCTTCCTGTTTCTGGCAGTGCTGGCTGTGATGTATATCGCTAATGGACATATGGCAGATAAAACGATCAGGAAGATCAGCGATACGGAAAAAGAAATTAAAAAACTGCAGTTCGAATATAAAACAGCAAAAAGCGAAGTGATGGCTAGTAGTCGTGAACCAGAGATCGTTAAAGCTGCAACACCACTTGGATTAAAGATAGATACAGTGCCACCGATGAGAATAAAAGTTGAGAACTGATGGATGTAAAGAAAGACATACTATGGAGAGTGTACCTGTGTTTTGTGGTAATGGTACTGATCTGTGGCGTGATCTTCAGCAAAGCTTTTTACATACAACAGGTTGAAGGAGCCAAATGGAGAAGTTTAGGAGATACACTTCACCTGAGATGGGAAGCAGTAGAAGCTGAGAGGGGAACAATTTTTAGTGAAGACGGGCAAATGTTAAGTACGAGCATTCCACAGTTTGACATCTATATAGATTTTGCGGCAGAAGGGCTTAGAGAAAAAAGTGGAAGGCGATTCAGAAATAATGTTGATTCTCTCAGTTTAGGGTTGGCAGGATTGTTTAAAGACAGGAGCTATGATGAGTACAAGAGATTACTTGAGAAGGGGTATAAAAACAAGAGCCGCTATTTTCTTTTAAGAAAAAAAATTTCGTACAGGGAATATCAAAAGTTGATAACACTTCCACTGGTACGGGAAGGAAGAAACAAAAGTGGATTTATAGCAGATGTTAAGAACATAAGATTGAATCCTTATCAAATGCTTGCTTATAGAACAATTGGACTGGAAAGAGAAAATGCACAAAAGATTGGATTGGAGCAGGCATATGATTCGGTGCTGAAAGGAACATCAGGACAAAGAATGGTGAGATACATCGCTGGTGGTGTAACCCTTCCTGAAGATGATAACAGTGCAATTGAACCACAAAATGGAAAAGACATCATTACAACATTAGACATGCACATCCAGGAGATAACAGAAAATGCATTGATGAAAATGATGGTTGGCAATGAAGCCGAACATGGCTGTGCAATTGTAATGGAAGTAAAAACCGGAAAAGTAAAAGCCATTGCAAACCTGGGACGAACACCTGGTGGAAATTATTTTGAGAATTACAATTACGCCTTAACACCATCAGAACCTGGATCAACATTCAAACTGGCAACACTTATTTCAGTGCTGGAAGATAAAAAAGTAAATATTAATTCACCGGTGAACCTTGAAGGTGGTTCATGGCAAATTGCCGGAAGAACAGTGTACGACAGTGAGCAGCATGGACAATACCAGGTGGACGTTAAAAGAGCTTTTGAAGTGAGTTCAAATGTTGGAATGGCAAAGCTGGTAGTGAATAGTTATAGCAATACTCCCTCTCAATTTATTAATCATCTTAAAAAATTGAACATGGATGTAACCACTGGTGTTGATCTTTTGGGTGAGAGAAAACCTGTGATCTTTAAACCGGGAACAAAGTATTGGAGCAATACAACTTTGCCCTGGATGTCTTTCGGTTACAACTTGATGGTAACGCCATTGCATACTGCCATGTTGTACAATGCTGTTGCTAATAATGGCAAAATGATGAAGCCTTACCTGGTAAGTGCAATAACTGAAAATGGTAAAGTGGTAAAGCAGGTGGAGCCAACTGTTTTGAATGAGAAGATATGTAGCGATGAAACGCTGAAACAATTGCATGCATGCCTCGCAGGTGTTACAACAGTAGCAGGTGGTACCGGTTATCATTTGTTTAAAAACTCTCCTTACACAGTTTCGGGTAAAACAGGAACTTCTTTGGTTGCTAATGGTAATAAAGGTTACGCAGATAAAATTTATCATTCATCTTTCGCTGGATTTTTTCCAGCAGAGAATCCACAATACACAATCGTTGTTGTGATAAAGAATAAGCCTCACGCTGCAAAATTTTATGGAGCATCTGTTGCCGGTCCGGTTTTTAAAGAAATATCAGACAGGCTGTACACTTTATATGTAAAGCAAAATGATCAGTTAAACCATATTGCTGCGAAAAGAGATAGTGGCTGGTTTCATTATGCTGGTTACTCTTCAGAAGTGAAGCATGTGTTTGACAAACTGCAATTAAAATATACCAGCACAAATAGCGAAAGTGATTTTGTTGCTGTGACAAATCAAACTGGTAAAACTGCTGTTTACAATATCAAAGTTTCAGAAAAGCAAATGCCTTCTCTTAAAGGAATGGCTTTAAAAGATGCTATAGCTGTATGTGAGAATATTGGTTTGAAAGTAGCCGTGAGCGGAAAAGGTAAAGTGACTGGTCAATCGGTAGAACCAGGAAACAGGATCGTTAAAGGCCAACTAATAAATATTGAATTAAGATAGTGGCGAGACTACAAGACATATTATATAAAGTGAAGCTGCATGCAGTTGAAGGAGACATGCAGGTAGATGTAAACAGCATACAAATAGATTCGAGGAAGGTATCTGCCGGTGATGTATTTGTGGCTATCAGGGGAGTAAATGTTGATGGACATCATTTCATCAACAAAGCAATTGAATTGGGTGCTGTAGCTGTGGTGTATGATACATTTCCTGATGACAGGTTAGATGGCATCACATACATCCAGGTAGACAATACGAATGAGGCACTGGCTTATATCTCGCATAATTTTTATGGAGAGCCATCTTCAAGGTTGAAGTTGGTTGGTGTAACAGGAACAAATGGAAAAACAACTATCGCTACACTGTTGTTTAAACTATTTACACAACTCGGACATAAGTGTGGATTGATCAGTACAGTGCAAAATCACATTGGCAGTGAGATTATACCTGCAACACATACAACACCGGATGCTGTTAGTTTAAATGCGTTGTTGAAAAGAATGGTGGATGAAGGTTGTGAATATGTTTTTATGGAAGTAAGCTCACATGCTGTACACCAGCACAGAACCACAGCTTTACATTTTGCAGGTGGATTGTTCAGTAACATCACGCATGATCATCTTGATTATCATAAAACATTCGATGAGTATATCCGGGTGAAGAAAAGCTTTTTCGATAATCTTTCTTCATCTGCTTTTGCTATTTCCAATGTAGATGACAAGCGTGGAAATGTGATGTTGCAGAATACTCCTGCGAAGAAATATTTCTACAGCTTAAGAACTGTGGCAGATTTTAAAGGTAAGATCCTCGAAAATTCACTCACTGGTCTTCAGATGATCGTGAACGATAAAGAAGTACATTTTTTATTGATCGGTGAATTCAATGCATATAACCTATTGGCTGTTTTTGGTGCTGCCATTTGTTTAGGAAAACAGAGAGAAGAAGTGCTCACTGCACTTAGTATTCTCACCGGTGCAGAAGGAAGATTTGATTATATCGTAAGCAAGACTGGCATTGTTGGGATTGTGGATTATGCTCATACTCCTGATGCTTTAGAAAATGTTCTTTCAACTATAAAAAAGCTTAGGAAAGGAAATGAACAGGTGATCACTGTAGTTGGATGTGGTGGTGACAGGGATAAAACCAAACGTCCGATTATGGCACAGGCAGCCTGTGATCTGAGTGACAAAGCAATTTTTACGAGCGATAATCCAAGAACTGAAGATCCTTACCAGATAATAAAAGACATGGAAGATGGTTTGAACACTGCTGCCAAACGAAAATATATATCAATTATAGACAGAAAAGAAGCAATCAAAACAGCTGTGAGCCTGGCCAATAATGAGGATATCATTCTGGTTGCAGGTAAAGGACATGAAAAATACCAGGATATCAACGGTGTAAAAAATCACTTTGACGATAAGGAAGTTTTAAAAGAAATGTTTGAGCTATTGGGAAAATAACAGGTGCAGTTGAAACTGTCAACTATCATCTGTCAACTATCAACTATTAAAAATGCTGTACCATTTTTTTACATGGCTAAGAGAGGAGTTTAACGTAACCGGAACAGGGTTGTTCCAGTTTCTCACCTTCCGTGCAGCAATGGCAATTGTATTGTCTTTGTTAATAGCCACCATTTTTGGTAAACGCATTATCAAATATTTACAACGTAAGCAAATTGGCGAAAGTGTAAGAGAACTTGGATTGGCTGGTGAAACACAGAAGAAAGGAACACCAACAATGGGTGGGCTGATCATTTTACTTGCCATTATTATTCCAACACTTTTGTTCGCAGATCTTACAAAGGTGTATATAAGGTTGATGCTATTGTCAACTATTTGGTTAGGCATTATTGGTTTTCTTGATGATTTTTTCAAGATTAAGGCGAGAAAGACTGCACAGGAGCGAGGCGAAAAGTATAAAAAGAAAGACAGTGATGGATTGGCAGGTATATCGAAGATCATTGGGCAGGTGGGACTAGGAATTATTGTTGGTCTTACCCTGTACTTTAATGACAGTGTAGTTGTGGAAAGAGAATATTTCGGAGCGAGAACTGTTACAGAAGATGGCAGGCCGATTAAAGTAAGAATGATTGATGGCGTTGAAAGAAAATTTGTAGAAGCAAAAACTCCGATCACAACCATTCCTTTTGTAAAAGACCACGAGTTTAATTACAGCAGGTTGATCACATGGATGGGAGATGGTGCAGAAGATTATACCTGGATCGTGTATGTTTTAGCGGTGACGTTTATTATAACTGCAGTCTCCAATGGAGCAAATATCACTGATGGGTTAGATGGACTTGCAGGAGGTGTCAGTGCCATTATTGGTGGATGCCTCGGAATATTTGTCTATGCCAGTGGTAATTATATGCTTGCTGATTACCTCAACATCATGTATATACCAAACCTGGGTGAGCTCACCATTTTTGTTGCAGCATTCATTGGTGGTTGTATTGGCTTCTTATGGTATAATGCCTTTCCAGCCCAGGTTTTTATGGGTGATACCGGAAGTCTTGCATTGGGGGGCATTATCGCATCATTGGCGATCATCGTTAGAAAAGAATTATTAATTCCAATTTTTTGTGGTGTATTCCTGGTGGAGAACCTGAGTGTAATGATGCAGGTTGTGTATTTCAAATACACGAAGAAAAAGTATGGTGAAGGAAGAAGAATTTTCTTAATGAGTCCATTGCATCATCATTACCAGAAGAAGGGATATCACGAAAGTAAGATAGCGGTAAGGTTCTGGATCATCACCGTATTGTTAGTTGTTCTTTCAATCGTAACGATGAAAATTAGATAGTCGTAAACTCAAGAGGCCATCTGTTTATAGTAAAGATGACTTGATGACAAATGACTTAATGACTTTGATTATATGAAACATCGGTTAGTAATACTGGGAGCAGGTGAAAGTGGTATTGGTGCTGCCATACTGGGAAAGCAGAAAGGCTATGATGTTTTTGTAAGTGATGCTGGATCGATAACAGACAAGTATAAAAAAGAGCTCTTTGATAATGAAATAGAATTTGAAGAAGGTATACATAGAGAAGAGAAGATCCTGAATGCAGATGAGGTGATGAAAAGTCCCGGTATTCCAGAGAAGAATGAAATGGTGAAGAAGATCCGGGCTAAAGGAATTGAAGTGATCAGTGAGATCGAACTCGCTTATCGTTTCAAAGGTGATAGTAAAGTGGTAGGTATAACAGGCAGCAATGGAAAAAGTACCTGTACGTCACTCATCTACCACATCTGTAAAACAGCAGGATTAGATGCAGCCCTTGTTGGCAACATTGGTTATTCATTTGCCAAACAGGTAGCGGAAGATCCAAAAGAAATATATGTGGCCGAGATCAGTTCTTTTCAACTCGATGATATAAAAACTTTCAGACCTGATGTAGCAGTATTATTAAACATAACCGAAGATCATCTTGATCGTTACGATTACAAGTTTGAAAACTACATCAACAGTAAGTTTAAGATCATAGAGAACCAGACAAACGATGACTACTTCATCTACAACCTAGATGATGAGGTTATCACACAAAAATTAGCGTTACTAAAACCAAATACTAACCCATTACCATTTGCTATGAAACAGGAAACAAAGAAAGGCGGTTACATTAAAGGAGACCAGATGATGTTGCGAATCCAGGAAGAAAGAGTGAGCATGAGCATTTACGATTTCGCATTGAAAGGCAAACACAATAACTACAACACCATGGCAGCAGGTATTGCAGCAGCCACACTTGGCATCCGTAAAGAAAAGATCCGTGAAGCTGTGAGTGACTTCCAGAGCCTGGAACACCGAATGGAACATGTGGCTACTGTTCGTGGAGTTGAGTTTATCAACGACAGTAAGGCAACCAATGTAAACAGTACCTGGTATGCATTGGAAAGCATGAGTAAGCCAACGATTTTGGTTTTAGGCGGAACGGATAAGGGCAATGATTACGCTTTGATCGAAGAACTCGTAAAAGAGAAAGTAAAAGCCATTGTCTGCATGGGTTTAGATAATAAGAAAATCGTTGCTGCTTTTAAAGGAAAAGTGCCTTTGATCGTGGAAACATCCAGTGCAAAAGAAGCAGTTGATAGTTCTTTTCAAATCGCTGCTAAGGGAGATGTGGTATTATTAAGTCCGGCTTGTGCAAGTTTTGACTTGTTTAAGAATTACGAAGACCGGGGAACACAATTTAAAGACGCAGTAAAAGAACTGTAAACTATAAAACCATAAACTGCAAACTTGCTTTGTCAGAATCAATCAACATACGAGACATATCATTTGCTTCCCTGAATAAGCAGCAGCTGTTGCGTAATACAAGAGGCGACAAGTATATCTGGGGTATTGTAATACTACTGGCATTAACCTCTTTGCTGGTAGTATACAGTGCAACAGGTTCTCTTGCCTACAAAATGCATAAAGGAAATACAGAAGTGTATTTGTTTAAGCAGATATCATTTATAGTGCTGGGAATGTTGTTGATCTATTTCCTGCATCGTATTAATTACACCTTGTATTCAAGGGTTGCAACAATTCTCTTTCTTATTTCAATACCATTACTATTATATACACTCTTCTTTGGAGCAACACTGAACGAAGGAAGCCGATGGATCAAATTGCCAGTCATTAATATGACAATGCAGACTTCAGATCTTGCGAAGCTTGCCTTATTCATGTACATCTCAAAAATGCTGAGTAAAAAGCAGGAAGTCATCAAAGAATTCAGAAAAGGATTTCTTCCCATCATCACTCCAGTGATCATCATTTGTGCATTGATTGCTCCTGCTAACTTATCCACGGCTTTACTTACAGGTGCAACTTCACTTATGCTAATGTTTATTGGTAGAGTAAGTATCAAGCATATTTTACTGGCAATAATTGTTGCATTGATTCCAGTAGCGTTGCTTGTTGGTGTTGCTACGATGACTTACAACAAGGAAGAAGGTAAAAGCACCATCACAAAAGCAGCAAGTGTTGGACGTGTTGGAACCTGGATAAAAAGAGTACAGGATTTCATTTATGCAAAAGATGAAGCAGTTCCCTACCAGGTACAACAAGCAAAAATTGCCATTGCAAATGGTGGTTTGTTCATGGGTAAAGGTCCAGGTAATAGTACACAAAGAAATTTTCTGCCACATCCTTATTCCGATTTCATCTATGCCATCATCATAGAAGAATATGGTTTGGCTGGTGGTGCATTCATCATATTTATTTACCTGCTGTTTTTGTTTCGGTGTATTAACATATTCAAAAGATGTCCGTATGCATTCGGAGCATTCTTAGCGTTAGCACTCAGCTTCACTTTAGTGATCCAGGCTATCGCAAACATGGCAGTGAATGTAAACCTGACACCGGTAACAGGTGTAACACTACCGTTGATTAGTATGGGTGGAACTTCTTTCCTTTTCACCTGTGCAGCAATCGGTATTATTTTAAGTGTAGCGAGAAATGTTGAGCAGTTAGAAGGAAAGGAACCTGTGCCACAGCCAGTAAATAATAATGCAGTCAGCTGATTGCATCTATTAAACTTCGTTGTGTCACTCACTTGTACTGTTAGTTCTTTATTCAACAGATAGAATACACCACATAGACACATTGCATCTATGTTTCTAATGTGCCTATGTGGTAAATAAAAATAATGAACAATAAGATCATCATAGCAGGAGGAGGAACAGGAGGCCATATTTTCCCGGCAATTGCCATTGCGAATGCAATTAAACAATTGCAACCTGGTACTGAAATTCTTTTTGTTGGTGCCAAAGGCAAAATGGAAATGGAGAAAGTACCACAAGCCGGGTACGAGATACAAGGATTGGATATAGCAGGATTTAACAGAAGTTCTTTGATAAAAAATATTGGGTTGCCTTATAAGCTTATTAAAAGCTTTTTCCAGGTAAGAAACATCATTAACAACTTTAAGCCTGATGCTGTGATTGGTGTGGGTGGATATTCTTCTTTCCCGGTATTGCGGGTTGCACAATCTAAACGAATTCCAACTTTCATTCACGAAAGCAATTCGTTTGCCGGTAAAGCAAATATGATGCTTGGTAAGAAGGCTTCAAAAGTCTTTGTGGTAGGTGATGGAATGGAAAAATTCTTTCCTGCTGAAAAGATCATGGTTACGGGAAATCCCGTTCGTAAATCAATTGCATCTGCCAATATCTCAAAAAATGATGCAGTTAAATTCTTCGGACTGGATGAAGGCAAAACAACCATTCTTGCCGTAGGTGGAAGCCTTGGTGCAAGAAGCATAAACGAAGCTATTGCTACTCATATCGAAGAGTTTGAAAGAAACAATCTTCAATTGATCTGGCAGACAGGTAAAACAACTGCAGCTGAATACATTGGTAAAGGAAAAGACAGGAAAAATATCTGGGTAAACGATTTTATAAGAGAGATGGAAATGGCTTATGCAGCTGCAGACATTGTTATCAGCAGGGCAGGAGCAATGGCAGTAGCAGAATTGTGTGTGGCAAAAAAACCGGTGGTGTTTGTTCCTTTTCCGCATGCTGCCGAAGATCATCAGACTGTAAATGCACAGCACCTGGTGAGTAAACAGGCCGCATTGCTGGTAAACGACAATGAGGCAAAAGAAAAATTGATCGCTACAGTAATGGCTTTAGCAATCAATGAACAATTACAAACAGAGTTAAAAATAAATATCTCATCACTTGCAATAACAAATGCTGATGAGATCATAGCAAAAGAAATTTTAAGCATTATAGCGTGAGTGTATTAGATAAAATAAAGAACATCTATTTCATTGGTATCGGTGGTATCGGTATGAGTGCATTGGCCCGTTACTTCCATTCAAGAGGAGCATTGGTGAGTGGTTATGATAAAACACGAACTGAACTTACGATTGAACTGGAGCTGGCAGGAATCACTGTGCACTATAAAGAAGACCTGAACCAGATAGCAAAGGAAGCTGATGTTGTTGTGTATACTCCTGCAGTGCCGCTTGGTCATAAAGAACTTACTTATTACAGGGCAAACAGCTATAACGTGGTTAAAAGAAGTGATGTACTTGAATGGATCACCGAAAATTCTTTTAACATCTGTGTTGGTGGCACACATGGTAAAACAACAACAACAACCATGATTGGTCATATTCTTCGTCATAGCGGTTACGGAGGAAATGCCTTTCTCGGTGGCATTGCAGCGAACTACAACACCAACTTCTGGAGTAGTGAAAAGAATGTTTGTGTAGTGGAAGCCGATGAATATGACAGGAGCTTTTTGAAATTGAGCCCTGATGTGGCAGTGATAACAGCCATGGATCCTGATCACCTGGATATTTATGGAACAGCTGAAGAAGTTGAAAACGCTTTTATACAATTTACTAGAAGAGTAAAACCCGGTGGCTGCTTGATTTCTAAGTATGGATTGAAACGAAGTAATGAATTAAAAGCAGCCAATCATTTTACTTACAGCTTTGATGATACCCAGGCTGATGTTTACGCTGCTGATGTTAGAGTAGTAAAAGGATCGTATCACTTCAACATCATCGCTAAGGATTGGAAAATCGAAGATGTGGTAATGAATATGGGTGGGCTACATAACATCGAAAATGCAATTGCTGCTATTACAGTAGCGAAGTATTTGAAGATTGAAGATGATAAGATCAAGGCTGCAGTGGAAGATTTTAAAGGTGTGAGAAGAAGGTTCGAGTATATCATCAAGAACGATGAACATGTGTTGATAGATGATTATGCTCATCATCCAATGGAACTGGAAGCTCTGATCAAAGGTGTGCGAAGTATTTACAGTGATAAACTCACCGTCATCTTTCAGCCACATCTCTACACAAGAACAAACGACCTGGCAGATGGTTTTGCAGCAAGCCTTGACCTGGCAGACGAAGTGATCCTGTTGCCGATATATCCTGCAAGAGAATTGCCGATTGAAGGTGTTGAAAGTGAAATGATCCTGGAAAGAATGAAACTGAAAGATAAGAAGGTATTGACCAAAGAAGCAATGCAGCAATGGGTGAAAAATAACAAACCAAAACTGTTAGTCATGGCCGGTGCAGGAGATATTGATGTATTGGTAGAACCGATTAAACAAATATTAGAAAGCTAATAGTTGGTGGTGCTATTCACCATTCACTATTCACCATTCACTATGTGGAAGCAACGAATCATACAAGCACTTTGGATACTGGCTGGTACTGGTACACTAGTGTTATTGGTTGCTGCGATGCAAAAAAAATCGGCTAAGATTTTTAAAGATATACAGATAGAAGTTGTCGGTGCAACTGAACATGTGTTTGTAGATGAGAAAGATATTAAAGAGATACTGAAACAGAAAGGAAACCTGGCTGGCGTTTCAATGAACCAGGTTGACCTGAGGAATATTGAAGAAGCATTGGAAAAAGATCCATGGATAAAAAACGCAGAATTGTTCTTTGACAACAAACAGGTATTGCAGGTGAGCATTACAGAACGAGAACCGATAGCAAGAATTTTTACCGTAACGGGAAATTCTTTCTACCTGGATAGCTCTGGTAAAGTATTACCGCTAAGTGATAAGCTTTCTGCAAGAGTTCCGGTATTTACTGGTTTTCCTTTTGGGAAGAAACTCTCAAAACCTGATAGTGTATTATTGAAAGATGTGATCCGCCTTAGCAATTATATCTATGCAGACAGTTTCTGGTATGCACAGATAGCACAGGTTGACATAACCGGAAATGAGTTTGACATGGTGCCTGTAATAGGAAACCACATTATCAAATTTGGAGAAGCAAAGGATTTGGATAAGAAGTTTAAAAAACTATTCAGCTTCTATAGAAATGTGAGTGCAAGGGTGGGATTTGATAAATATGAAACGATCAATCTAATGTATGATGGACAGGTGGTAGCAACAAAAAGAGGTGGAGTAGTTCCAATGGTTGATTCGGTGAGTGCTATGCAGCAAATACAAAACTCACTGGAAACATCACAAACAGCAATGAAGGATACAGTCCAGGTTAAGCCAATAGCCGAAAAGGTTTCAACAAGTAAACCTGGTCAGCAGAAGAAGCCAAAGGCTGTACTAAAGAGAGGAAGATAAAGGGGAATGAGTCATGCAGCATAAAGATCAGAACGATGAAGTGAGTGACACAACAGACGATGAGAGAAGTGATAGAGCTGGAAACAAACTATGGTCAATAGTCAACTGTCCATAGTCTAAAAAACGTAACAACTAAAACACACATATCTATGAACACAAATACAGCAAACAACGAGAATGCTGTAGCAATGCGTGAAGCTCCAATTATCGTGGGGCTTGACATTGGAACAACCAAGATTGCTGCTATCGCAGGAAGAAAAAATGAGTATGGAAAACTCGAGATCCTTGGATTTGGAAGAGCCAACTCAAACGGTGTTCAGCATGGCCAGGTGCTGAATATTGATCAAACGATCAAAGCCATACAGGAAGCAATGAATAATTGCATCCAGAGTAATCCTGACCTTGAAATTTCTGAGGTGTATGTTGGAATTGCAGGCCATCACATCAAGAGTTTACAAACTCGTGGTGACATGGTTCGTAATGATCCTGATACAGAAATTCAACGCTGGGAAGTTGAACAACTGATCGAGAATCAACGCAAAACATTTATTCCTGCAGGAGACCAGATTATTGATGTGATACCGCAGGAATTTCATGTTGATAATTTCCAGAACATCAAAGATCCGGTTGGATACAATGGTGTAAAGGTTGGAGCTAATTTTCACATCATCACAGGTGATCGTAATGCCATTCGTAACATCAATCGTTCTGTAGAAAGAAGTGGATTGAATACAAAAGATCTTGTGTTGCAGCCTTTGGCTTCTGCCTCAGCAGTTATGAGTGATATGGACGTTGAAGCCGGTGTTGCTATCCTTGATATTGGTGGTGGTACATCTGACCTTGCCGTATTCTATGAAGGAATTTTGAAACATACAGCAGTAATTCCATTTGGTGGTGAGAACATCACGAACGACATCAAAATGGGATTGGGTGTGTTGAAACAACAAGCCGAAGCAATGAAGAAGCAATTCGGTTCTGCTTTGAGCGATGAAACAAAGTCAAATGCTTTCATTACTATTCCGGGTTTAAGAGGAATGCCTGCAAAAGAAATCAGTGTAAAGAATCTTGCAAATATCATCCAGGCTCGAATGAGTGAGATACTTGATTTTGTTTCATACCATCTGAAGCAGGTTGGATTAGATCAAAGAGCATTGAACGGTGGTGTGATACTCACCGGTGGTGGTGCTCAGTTAAAACATTTGATACAGTTAACAGAATATGTTACAGGATTGAATGCCAGAATTGGTTATCCAAACGAACATCTTGCTGCCAACCATATCGAAGACCTGAAGAACCCAATGTATTCAACTTGTATTGGTCTTATTCTGAAAGGTTATAATGATTATGAACATAAGCGTAAAGAGTTCTTAAACAAGTTCAGAAAAGTGGAAGTGCCAGACAGTTTGAAGACATCTGCTGTTGCTCCTCCTCCAACTGAAATAGCGAAAGAAGAATTAGTGAACATGAGAGGCAGGAAAAATATCAATGGCTTCTGGGATAAGTTCAAGAATAATTTGATCGAGTTGTTTAAAGAAGAGGAAGACAAGAAAATTTAGAGTGAAGCGTTAAGAATTTTGAGTCGGCTTACTCTACACTCATTAATTCATAACGCTAACCATTAAAATAAATCAGGACCATAACACATACTAACCACAAATTCTAAATTCCGTATTATGATACACTTTGATCTGCCAAAACAAAAATCTTCCATCATCAAAGTTCTTGGTGTTGGTGGTGGTGGAAGCAATGCTGTTAACTTCATGTACTCTCACGACATTGAAGGAGTTGACTTCATTATCTGTAACACAGATGCCAAAGCTTTAGAGCAAAGTAAAATTCCAAATAAGATTCAACTGGGGCCACACCTTACACAAGGTTTGGGAGCAGGAGCAAATCCTGAAGTTGGTAAACTGGCTACTGAAGAGTCATTAGAAGAAATCAAACGCATTCTTGAAGTCAACACCAAAATGGCATTTGTTTGTGCTGGTATGGGTGGTGGAACAGGAACAGGAGGTGCTCCGATCATTGCAAAAATTTGCCGTGAGCTGGGAATTCTTACTGTTGGTATCGTTACCACACCTTTTGGTTTTGAAGGACCAAGAAGAATGAAACAGGCTGAAGAAGGTATTAGGGAACTGAAACCTTTTGTTGATACATTGCTTGTAATCAGCAACGATAAATTAAGAATGCAGTACGGTAACCTGAAGATGAAAGAAGCTTTTGGTAAGGCTGATAATGTACTTGCTACTGCAGCAAAATGTATCACCGATATCATCAATAGTAAAGGTCATATCATTGTTGACTTTGCCGATGTATGCACTGTTATGAAGAATGGTGGTGTAGCGATCCTGGGAAGTGCAGAAGCAGAAGGAGAAGATCGTGCACAGAAAGCAATTGAAGAAGCATTGAACAGTCCGTTGTTGAATGACAATGATATTCGTGGTGCAAAATGGTTATTGCTCAACATCAATTCACCTGAAGGTGAACATGAATGTACAATGGATGAGATCGAAGTGATCAATACTTACCTGAGAATGCAGGCTGGTGAAGCTACTGACGTTATCATGGGTATGGGTTATGATAATACCATCGGTAACAATATCAGCATTACTTTAATTGCCACCGGATTTGAACACAAAGATCCATTTGCAGATAAGTTCAACATTCCGGCAGTGAATGTAAAAGCTGAACCAAAGCCTGAGAAGATTGTTATGACGTTAGGAATGGAAGGTGAAGAAAAGAAAATGTACCAGCAACAATCTTTGCCTTTACCGGATAAGGATCCTTTTGCTCCAACACTGTCTGATAGCTTACAATCTTCAGTGGTGAGTGAAGAAGTATTGCAACCATCATGGATCGATAACAGGGAATCTTTAGAGTTGATGGAGCTGCATATTCCGGAAGCATCTAAGTCCCCAGCTGACAATTCAATCATCCATTTTGAATTAACTCCGGAGATTACAGGTCCGGTGCAACCAATAACAGAACAACCGGTGGTGAATGAGGTGCCGGAAGAATTAAATTTCAAACTTACAGATCACCCGGTTAAAGAAGAATCAAGAAACGATCATACATTCTTAGCTAAGCCGTCCAATATCTATGCACAGATTCCTGATCAGAAGCCTGCTGCAATAAACTATGAACAAGCCACACCGGTACAATCCAAACCGTTAGAAACAACTCCTGCTGCAAAGCCCATTGAAGAAGAACCGGAATTCGAAATGAAGCTGGTAGAAAAGGAGGAAGATCCACAAACGGCGGACAAAGCTAGGTTGCAAACAAAAATGGAACAACAGCCCTCAATTCCTGCAGAGGATCTGGCTCCGCTGGACGATGCAGAAGACCAAAAACGCAGGGCTGCAGAAAGAATTCAGAAGTTAAGGAATTTGTCCTTCAACATGAATTCTTCAGATCCAAACAATGAGTTTGATTCGGTACCAGCCTATGTCCGCCGTAACATGGAACTCTTCGGCAGCTCCCTTACATCTGTAGAAAATTTCTACAGCAAATACACAGTGAATAAAGATGAGAATACTCATCAAACAAACATCTCTTCGATCAATACGTTTTTGGATGGTAAGAAACCAGACTGACCGTTGTTTATAGAAAAACCCAAGGTGTTTTAGTTGTAACTCCCTCGAATTTTCGGGGGAGTTTTTTTGTCATTTCGAGTGAAACGAAGCAGGCTTTTGTGTATCAGCGTGAGTACTACTATCAACTTTACTTGCGTCGCACTCTTGTACTTTCTGGTGTGGCCTGAGCAATTCCAAGACGGCATTGAACATTCAGAAATACTATGATCCTGATCGTGTTTATGCTTGATCAACCTCATCAATGTTGCACAACTGATATTTTACCTTTATTCTGGTACAGCGATTGATTTACACACTTAGAATCTAAAAACACCTTTATGCAAATAAATATTACACAAAGGAATGAGCAGTTTCTCTTTTATCTCGTTACGATACTGCTATTTATTTCTATACTCTTTGTTTAAGTCTTTCCTGCCTTAAACTCAATGAAAATCAGGTTATTGCTTGTTTGGATAGCTTACTGAGTATATTTCACCTCAGATCGTTCTCTCCCTTACTTTTGCAGCTCTAATATCAACCGATCATGAAAATTATGAAGTTTGGCGGAACCAGTGTGGGTAAGCCGGAACGAATGCGCCAGGTGGCAGAATTGATTCAAAGAGACGATCAGCCAAAGATTGTTGTGCTGTCTGCTTTAAGCGGAACCACCAATGCTCTAGTAGACATTAGCAATAACTTAGCGGTGTTTGATAAGCAAGCTGCCAAACATAATATCGATAAACTGGAAGCGCATTACAGGGATTTTGTTCCGGGTCTTGTGCAATCAGCTGAAGCGAGAAATGCTGCCTACAAGATCATTGATGAGCATTTTGAATTTCTCAATATCATTCTAAAGATATCTTTCAGCGAAGCCTTGAATAAAGACATTCTTGCACAAGGTGAATTGTTGAGTACCAAACTTTTTTCTGTTTATCTGACTGAGCAGAGCGTTAAACATGCATTACTTCCTGCACTTGATTTTATGAGTATTGATGCGAATGATGAACCGCAGGTAAAAGATATCAGTTTTAAACTATCACAACTGTTGAAGCAACATAAAGATGTTTCAATATTCATCACACAAGGTTATATATGCAGAAATGCAAGGGGAGAAGTAGATAATCTAAAACGTGGTGGTAGCGATTACAGTGCTTCTTTGATCGCTGCTGCAATCAATGCAAGTGTTTGTGAAATATGGACCGACATCAGTGGAATGCACAACAATGATCCGAGGATCGTTGATAAAACAGTGGCTATTGAGCAACTCAGTTTTGAAGAAGCTGCTGAGCTGGCTTATTTCGGAGCCAAGATCCTTCATCCTGCTTCTATCTGGCCGGCACAGATGTATAAAGTGCCGGTAAAGTTGTTGAACACGATGCAGCCGGAAGACAAAGGCACTACAATCGAAGAATCTGCTGCCAGTGTTGGAGTGAAAGCTGTTGCAGCAAAAGATGGAATCATTGCGATCAATATCAAAAGCAGTAGAATGTTATTAGCTTATGGTTTCTTAAGAAAAGTATTTGAAGTATTTGAAAAGTACCGGACGTCTATTGATATGATCACGACCTCTGAAGTGGCCGTTTCTGTTACCATCGATAATGATTCCCATTTAAAAGATATACTGGAAGAACTGGAATCTTTCGGAACTGTTGAAATAGATACTGATCAAACCATCGTTTCTATTGTTGGAAACGAGATCGCAGAAACCAAAGAGATCCTGGCTGCGTTATTTGAATCTATTAAAGACATACCTGTGAGAATGGTGAGTTATGGTGGCAGCAGACATAACATATCTTTATTGATACCAGGAAATGTAAAAACACAAACATTACAACTTTTGAATAAAGGATTGTTTAACTTGTAACATGGCAAAAATTGTAATCAACCCCAAACCATCATTTCAGCAACGCTTAAGAAGATTTTCCGTTTATATTGATGGCACAAAAGCAGGAGATGTTTTAAGAGGTAATCCTGAAGAGTATACTGTTGCAGCAGGTGTTCATACTGTTCAGTGTAAAATGAACTGGTATAGCAGCAATACTTATGAGCTGAACGTGAATGAGAATGATGTGAAGTTCCTGCAGGTAGAGAGTAACATGCCTTATTTCTGGTTTGTGTATATTCTTTTTATCGGCTCATTAGTATCAAGTTTGGTGCTTCAATGGCTTAATATTGAAAAGCCGCAGAACTTTGAACTGGTCAGGGCAGTTATCCTGGTGATTGTTGCTTTATATTTCCTCTTCTTTTCATTGGTTAAAAGGAAAACTTACCTGAAACTCACTGAAGACACAAAGAATATTTTCAATACTTAGTTTTTCAATGGAACAGGCAGTTCAAATTGCCTGCTTCCATCGTTCGGGCTTGATTCAAACAAAATGAGATGAAGCGTTGAATTTGGTCTTTGCTTCTTTACATTTACTACAAAACTGAAGTTGCCAAATTCAGGTGCACCTGCATCTGTCATTCCATGTCCGGATTGTAATTCATTATGACCATCTTCTATCACCCAACCAAATGCAGCTTCAAACACCTGGGCTTTACCAGTTATTCTGAATGAAGTATCACTGAGTTTCTCAACGTATACGTTCTTAAATCTTTGATTCGAATACACATCTACCGTATCTTCTCCATGCACATGCACTTCATCTAATGAAGGATCTTTGGTACTGAATGTATCAGTTGTTTTAACATTAGTTGAATCAGTTGCTGACCTGTCTTCCTGCTGTGCACAGGAAATGATAAGGACACAAGCCACAACGAAATACAGATGTTTCATAGATAGTGTTTTTTGTTGAGTCATCTTCCATGCTGAAGCATATTCTTCAGTACAAGTGAGTGACACAACGATGTTAAATAGCGAACCAAAACCCTGTTACAACATAATTCCCTGTAAGAATAAGTATGCAAAACTAAAATATATGATCAATCCTGTTACATCCACCAATGTTGCTACGAAAGGTGCAGATGATACAGCAGGATCAGCTCCAAGTTTCTTTAATATCAAAGGTAGCATAGAGCCTGTTAGTGTACCCCACAGTACAATACCCAGTAATGAAAAACCAATGGTAAATCCTACTTCCATCCATGCATCAGCATAAAGTTCGGGCATAAATGAATGCCAGATGGCTATTCTGAAATATCCTATAACACCTAACACAGTTCCTAACAATAATCCACTGATGATCTCTCTTCTCATCACTCTCCACCAATCTGCAATGGTTACTTCACCTACAGCCATAGCTTGTATGATAAGGGTTGATGCCTGGGATCCACTATTACCTCCACTCGAAATGATCAATGGAATGAATAAAGCCAGCACCACTGCTTTTGCAATTTCATCCTCAAAATATTTCATTACAGAAGCGGTGAGTAATTCTCCCAGGAATAAAATGATGAGCCATCCTACACGTTTCTTGAACAACTTAAGAATAGGAATATCGAGATAAGGTTCTTCAAAAGCCTGGGTACCACCGATCATCTGTATATCTTCACTGAACTCTTCATTGGCAACCCATAACATGTCATCAATCGTAACAATGCCAAGGAGAATGTTATTATCATCTACCACAGGTAAGGCCATACGATTATTCATTTTGAATACCTGGCTGGCATGTTCCTGGTCGTCGTTTACATTAAGTGTGATCACCCTTCCATCGATCAGTTCATCTACTCTTTTATCAGGGGCAGCAAGAATGATATCTCTGATCCTGATATCATCGATCAGTTCACCATTCTCATTAATGATGTACAGCACATCGATCGTTTCACTGTTGCGTGCAAATCTTCTAACCGTCGTTAATACTTCGGTTACCGTGTTATGTGCATATACATACACATAGTCCGGCGTCATTAGTCTTCCTACAGAATCTTCCGGATAACCCAGCATTGCAAGTGTAACCTTTCTTTCTTCAGGATCAAGTAACTTGATAAGATCTCTTATGGTACTTCGGGAAAGTTCTTCAAGAAAGTCAGTACGGTCATCAGCAGGCAATTCGTTGAGCAGCTCAGCCGTTTTACTCGATGGAAGTTGTTTAATGATCTTCTTCTGGCTGCTAACATCGAGTATCTTAAACACCATGGCAGCACGGTGTATGGCCATATTGGCTATAATCTGGCTATCGTAATCTTCATACTCATAAATGAGCTCAGCCACATCACTGATGTTCTGGTCATTCAGAAAATCACGGATCTGCAGTTTATCCTCAGACTGGATCACTTCTTCAAACTGCTCCTGTATTGTTGGTTGTACTTCCTCCAGGCTCATACTGCAAATTAAATTAATTAAACTGCATGGTATGACTATTGTGCTATTTTCGCAGCCCAAAGTTTACCATGATCCTACCACATCTCTTCGTAGCACCTTCCGGACATAAAGGAAGAGGCGTTTATACTTCAAAGAATATACCTGCGAATACAATTATTGAAATTTCACCCGTAATTGTCTTGTCACCTAAAGAAAGAAAGACCATTGAAGACACAAGGCTGTTTGATTATTTGTTCGAGTGGGGTCATTCCAATAAACAAGGTGCATTGGGTCTTGGCTATGTTTCTTTGTACAATCATAGTTATGATGCCAATTGTAACTATGATATGGATTATGAAAGCCTGTTAATGACCATCAGAACCGTTAAGGCCATAAAAAAAGGATCAGAGTTATGCATTAATTACAATGCTGAGCCTGATGATAAAACGGTAGTTTGGTTTCATAAGATATAATTATTGAGCAGGCAGTAGTATTTCAATGATTCTTCTCTTGCGTCGCACTCTTCAGGTTTCAGCACATTACTGAACTTTTTTTGACACTGATCATTCCGCTTAACTCAAAATCTCCTTGCAATTCCGGTTGATGGTATCATACAAACGTTCCATTGGAAGATCGTTTGTATCCTTTCCAAATGGCTCTTCTATTTCCTGTGCAATGATCTCAAGGCTTGCTAAAACATAAAAAATAAAAGCAACTACAGGTATCGTTATCATACCTAAGCTGGCAACTAAACCAATCGGTAGCGTGATGATATAGAAGAATATGAACTTTTTTATAAATCCACTGTAAGAGTAAGGTATAGGTGTATTTTTGATCCTTTCACATGCACCACAGATGTCGAGGAAGGATCTTAATTCTTCATTCAACAAAATCAGCTGTTCACCCGAGATCACTTTGTTCTTGTATAAAAGTGTAACCCTTGTCATCATTAATCCTGCTATCTGGTTCGGTACATGTTTGCTATGATCGAAATTTGGAATTTCCGGATGTGGTATATGATCAAGCTCAAACCGGGTGATCTCTGATCGTAAATGCAGCTTCAATGCTTTTGCAAATCTTGGAATGATTTGCTGGAAAAACATTCGGTTCTTATCGTCTTCCTGGTCAAGAAAGCTATTCATCTTTATTGACAGGTTCCTGCTGGTGTTGACCAACTGGCCCCAGAGTTTTCTTCCTTCCCACCAACGGTCATAAGCAGTATTGGTTCTGAATACAAGTAACATGGAAATGGCAAAACCAAGGAGGTTGTGCAGCATGGTAACATTCCTGGCATAGTTCAGGTCGGAAAGTTTGAAGTAGCGATTTTCCAGGTAAACCACCAGCCAGGAATAAAGACACATTACTACGATCAAAGGGAATAGTTTTCTTACCGTGTCTGCTTTATGAAAACGAAAGACGAATAAGATCCAATCTTTGGGGTTATAACTGATCATGTGTAAAAATACGTATCAACTATATTTTTTCAATGTATCTCTCACAGATTGATAATAATGACCACCAAATAAAACCAGATGAACAAGTAAAGGATAAAGTTGTGTAAGCACAATTCTGCTCTCCCAATGTTTTTCGAGTGGCCAGTTTTCATTGTAATGAGAATAAAAGCTTTTATCGAAGCCACCAAACAAAAGCGACATTCCAATATCCATTTCCCTATGACCATAATAAACGGCAGGATCGTAAAGGACAGGCTGGCCTTTTGTATTGATCATAAAATTTCCACTCCAGAGATCACCGTGTAATAAAGAAGGAGGTTCAGCAGGAAACAATGAATCTAATTTACTGCAAAGCCTGTCTGCCATCCTGATGTCGCTGCTATCACATTTTTTCTCATCAAAAGCTAACCTGATCAGGTAGAGTATTCTTTGATTCGCATAAAATTCACTCCATACACCTGATTGTTTATTTTTTTGATGAAGTGATCCAATGTAATTGTCATGATCTAAACCAAACTGATCAGCTGTAGTTTTATGAAGTGCAGTCAAGTGTTGAGCAAAGACCTGCCAGAAAGCTGCTGGTGCCGTTCCTTTTTCAATACACTCCATCAACAGGTAGATATTTGTTTTTAATTTACCTGTGATCAGTGGTTGGGGAACAGCTATTGAATTAGAGCTTCTCAAAAGCTCCAGGCCGGCGAATTCTTTTTCAAACATGTCCTCATGCTCAGACGAATTGAGTTTGAGAAAAAACTTAGTGTCCGAGCTATGAAGAATAAAAGTTTCATTGATATCACCACCAAACACCTGTTCGGTCTTTGTAATGGACAGCTGAAGTTTTGCTTCTATTTCTTCCCGTAATTCATTATCCATTCCGGTAACGTCTTGCTATGACTAATTTAGTTATGTCTCTGAGAATGGTGCTAACGATCATCACCACAAGTATCGCTATGACTGCCTCAAGGTCAATTGATGTTGTTTTGAATATTGAATGTAACGCAGGAATATAGATCAATGCTACCTGTAATGCAAAGGTGATCAAAACTGCTATAATCATTAATTTATTCTTCAGGATATTCATCGTGAATATGCTCTTGCTGTTGGAACGTACAGCCATAGCATTTGACAATTGATCCAGGCACAATACAGTAAACACAATAGATTGCTGTTGCTGCACTGTATAATCATTATTGATCGCCCACATTTGTATGGCCAATGCTGCTGCAGCAAGAATGATTCCTGCAGAAATGATCTGCCATGACATTCCTTCGGCAAAGAAATTTTGCTTTGGAGGCCGTGGTTTTTGTTTCATGATGTCTTTGTCTGCAGGTTCTGCAGTTAATGCAATACCGGGTAATCCGTCTGTAACCAGGTTTATCCAGAGAATATGTATTGGCAAAATGGGGATTGCCATTCCAAAGAAAGGAGCAAGGAAAATGGTTAGTATCTCGCCAAGATTACATGCTAAAACGTATTGAATAAATTTTCGAATGTTGCTGTAAATTCTCCTGCCTTCTTTGACTGCTTTAACTATGGTAGCAAAGTTGTCGTCCAGCAAAATCATATGGGCAGCCTCTTTGGAAACATCGGTTCCGGTAATACCCATTGCTACACCAATGTCTGCTTTCTTTAATGAAGGAGCATCGTTTACTCCATCACCCGTCATTGCTACAAATTGATTATTGTGCTGCAGTGCTTCAACTATCTTTAATTTTTGTTCCGGTGAAACTCTTGCATACAATTTTGTTACCATCACCTTTTCTTTCAATGCTTCATCGTCGAGTTCCTGGAGATCTTTTCCTGTTAATACAATTTCATCATCACTATCAATGATCTTTAGTTCTTTGGCAATGGCTTTTGCAGTTAGTGGCTGATCACCTGTTATCATTACACTTTTAATTCCTGCCTGTTTACATTCTTCAATTGCAGGAATTACTTCTTCTCTTGGCGGGTCAATCATTCCTGCCAGGCCGAGGTAAGTAAGATTGGTTTCCAGTGATGGATCAATATTATCAGCCAGTGCATCCAGTTCTTTATAAGCCAAGAATAAAACTCTTTGACCTTTTGCTGCCAGTTCTTTATTCCGGTTGAGTATTTTATCTTTTGACTGTTGGTCGAGGTTAAGCACTTCTGTTATTTTTGAGGGAGCTCCTTTGGTTAAAAGAAGTGTTTTGTTTCCATATTGGTGAATGGTACTCATCCTCATCCGATCAGAATCAAATGGAAGTTGTTTCAATAGTTTCAATTCATTTTCTGTGGCAATTTTCTCAACACCATTTTCTCCTGCATAATTTACAAGGGCAATTTCTGTTGAGTCACCCATCCATTCATCCTGTTCATTTTTTTTGACCTCGTTATTAATGGCCATTGCCTTTAGAAAAAGATCTTCCTGACCTTCGGAAGCTTCGGCTACTACAACCGTCATTTTATTTTGTGTGAGTGTTCCGGTCTTATCACTGCAAATGAATGTTACGGAGCCAAGCGTTTCTACAGCAGGTAATTTTCTTATCAGCGCATTTTGTTTTGCCATCCTGGCTGCACCTTTTGCAAGCAGAATAGTTATTACGGCAGGCAATGCTTCAGGCAAAGCAGCTACCGCAAGCGATAAAGCAGTCATAAACATCTGCACTTTGTCTTCACCTCTCATCCATCCCACAACAAAAACAATTACGCAGATTAAAATCACCAGTACTGCCAGTTGTTTGCTGAATTTTGCCAATCTTTTTTGCAAAGGGGTTTGTTGCGTTTCAGGGGAGAGCATACCAGCAATCTTTCCCATCTCTGTATTCATTCCTGTACCGGTGACCACAGCAATACCGGAGCCATTGCTGATGATTGTTCCTTTGAAAACCATGTTCAGCTGATCGGCCGGAAGCAAATTGTTTTCAGCAATTGGATCAATGATCTTATCAACCGAATGGCTTTCTCCTGTTAATGGCGCTTCTTCTGTTCTTAACTGTTGTTCGTCTATCAATCTTGCATCTGCTGGAATAACATTACCTGCTTCCAATGAAATAATATCACCCGGCACCAGTTGTGAAGCTTCTACATCATTGTGCTTTCCATCTCTTAAAACAATGGCATGTTGAGCTGCCATTTTTTGCAGCATACGAATAGACTCTTCGGCTTTGTATTCCTGTATGTATCCAACAATAGCATTGGCAATGATGATCGCAACAATAACAAATGCATCAGTTGTTTCACCCACGATAAACGAAACGATCGCTGCACCAAATAATATCAGGATCATCAGGTCTTTGAACTGTGAAAAAAAAATGGCAAGTTTTGTTTTTTGCTTTGTTTCCTGCAGTTTGTTTTCACCGTGTTGGATTAAACGCTGTTTAGCTTCGTCGGCAGACAGGCCTTGCCTGGAAGTTTTTAATTCCTCCAGCACTTTCTCTCCCTCTAACTGGTACCAGTTGTTCATGCAAAGCCGATTTTGGATATGTAATCTAATAAAAAAACCCTCCAAAGGAGGGTTTATCATTTAATGCTTTGATCTATTGATTATCGAACTTCATCCTGATGATGTTTAATGCACCACCGGCCTTGAACCATTCGATCTGCTGATCATTATAAGTGTGATTTACTTCGAATTCTTCTTTTGACCCATCAGCATGATTCAACACTACTGATAAGGTCTTGCCCGGAGCAAACTGACTCAATCCTTTGATGTCAATCGTATCATCTTCCAGCACCTTCTCGTAATCTTCTTTGTTCACGAAAGTAAGTGCCAGCATTCCCTGCTTTTTCAGGTTTGTTTCGTGGATCCTTGCAAAGCTCTTCACCAGAATAGCTCTCACACCAAGATGTCTTGGTTCCATGGCTGCATGTTCTCTTGAAGAACCCTCACCATAGTTCTCATCACCCACTACAATACTTCCAATAGCTGCGGCTTTGTAAGCTCTTTGTGTGGCAGGTACTGGTCCATACTCACCGGTAAGTTGATTCTTTACAGAATCTGTTTTATCGTTGAAATAGTTAACAGCACCGATCAATAGATTGTTAGAGATATTATCGAGGTGACCACGATATTTTAACCATGGACCAGCCATAGAAATATGATCGGTTGTACACTTTCCTTTTGCTTTGATCAATAATCTTAACCCGTACAGATCCGTTCCTTCCCATGAAGAAAAAGGAGCGAGCAATTGTAAACGCTGTGATTCCGGGCTAACAGCTACCTCAATTCCAGTTCCATCTTCTGCCGGAGCCTGGTAACCTGCATCTTCCACAGCGAAGCCTCTTGCAGGCATTTCATGACCTGTGGGTTCATCCAATGAAACTTCTTCTCCATTGTTATTTGTGAGCTTATCCTTTAATGGATTAAAAGTAAGATCACCAGCAATAGCAAAAGCTGTAACGATCTCAGGAGATGCTACGAAAGCATGGGTTCCTGAATGACCATCATTTCTCTTCGCAAAGTTTCTATTGAAAGAAGTTATAATAGAATTCTTCCTGGTTGGATCATCAATATGACGACTCCATTGACCGATACATGGTCCACATGCATTTGCAAGAACAACTCCACCAATCTTATCAAATATGTTTAAGAGACCATCTCTTGCAATTGTATAACGAACCTGCTCACTACCTGGTGTAACAGTAAATTCCGCCTTTGTTTTCAGATTTTTATCAATGGCCTGTTGAGCGATAGATGCAGAACGAGTAATGTCTTCATAAGAAGAGTTGGTACAAGAACCGATCAAAGCCACTTCTAACTTCTCCGGCCAGTTATTCGCTCTTACTGCTTCAGCAAAACGGCTGATGGGCCATGCAAGATCGGGCGTAAAAGGACCATTTACGTGTGGTTCCAGTTCGTCCAGGTTTATTTCTATAACCTGGTCGTAATATTTTTCTGGTTCGTTGGAAACTTCATCGTCTGGCCTGAGATGTTCACGAATAGTATCAGCTAATTCAGCCACATCTTCTCTTACTGTTCCCTTGAGATATGCTGCCATTTTATCGTCGTAAGGAAAGAGTGAACATGTAGCACCGATCTCTGCACCCATATTACAGATCGTTGCTTTACCTGTTGCACTAATGCTGTCCGCACCTTCACCAAAATATTCTACGATAGCACCGGTTCCACCTTTTACAGTAAGAATACCGGCAACTTTTAAGATGATATCTTTTGCACTTGTCCATCCACTCATTCTGCCGGTAAGTTTAATACCGATGAGTTTAGGCCATTTCAATTCCCAGGCAAGTCCTGCCATTACATCACAGGCATCAGCACCACCAACACCAATAGCGATCATTCCCAAACCACCAGCATTAGGTGTGTGAGAATCGGTACCGATCATCATACCACCAGGGAAGGCATAGTTTTCTAAAACCACCTGGTGAATAATACCAGCACCTGCTTTCCAGAAGCCAATACCGTATTTGTTGGAAACGGAAGCCAGGAAATCATAGACTTCTTTATTGGCACTGAGTGCTATTTCAAGATCTTTATTGGCTCCATCCTTTGCCTGTATCAGGTGATCGCAATGCACTGTTGATGGAACCGCAACTTTCGGTCTTCCTGCCTGCATAAATTGCAGTAAAGCCATTTGTGCTGTTGCATCCTGCATTGCTACACGATCAGGAGCAAAATCAACATAATTTACTCCACGATCAAAGTTTTGTAATGCCTGATCATTATGCAGATGCGAAAAGAGAATTTTTTCAGATAAGGTAAGGGGTCTTCCGAGATTCCTTCTTGCTGCTTCAATCTTAGCTGGCATCCCGGCATAAACCTTTCTAATCATTTCAATATCAAAAGCCATGAGTATAAAAAAGTTTGGTTATGAACACTGAATTCGAGGTGCAAATGTACGGGTTCAAAGCTTGGCAGAAAACTTGATTTCGATCATGTACTCATTTTAGTTTAATTTGCGTATATGAACAGACTAAAGCAGTACATTGAATGGCAGCTTTTTGGCGTTTGTACAGCCGTTGGAGAAAAATTAGGTATAGCCACTTCAAAAATTCGTATGTGGTTCATCTATATCTCTTTTTTGACGATGGGATCGCCGATAATTGTATATATGATCATGGCATTCTGGATGAACATCAAACGATACATCCTTTTTGCTAAACGAAACCCTTTGAGATACCTGTAAGCCTGTGCTTAAACTGGAATACAACCATACTGACTACGACGAACTCTTAAAATTCTACTCCAAATCCCTCAAATCGAAACTGAAGGATAATGTTTTGTCTATTGACCCAGCTATCGGAGATGGATATATGAAGCTGGTGAGATTCTCCAATGGATTACAGTGCCTCATCAGTGATTACTCCTTCAAAGAAGATATTCTCTTCCAACGAAAGAAGAGCGATCTCGATTACTACACCCTTCGTTTTGATGAGGTGATCAATAAAGTTCCCGGCACACCTGAAGTAACAAGCAAATCAGCTGTGTTTCTCGCCAGTACCAAGTTCGACTGGCTTTTTTTATATACCAATGGAACCGTTGTAAAGAATGTTAACATCCACTTTAGTAAAGAATGGCTGGAAGGATTTCTTGGAGTGGAGGAAGTAGGTGAGGTAATTAAAAAATACCTGTCACTTAAGATGAGTGCATTCAATTACGAACCAATGGATGCCGAGTATAAGAGAATTTTAGGTGAATTGATGTCGGCTGGCGACAGTAAGAGTTTCGAGAACCTGATCATCCAGAACCGGACCATGCTGCTGATCGAAAGATTTTTTACCAGGATTTACAAGAAGATGAACGATCAGCATTTTGATATGAAGGTCTCCAATGACGATATCCTGAGGTTGCAGAAGGTTGAACAGGAGCTTTTGAAAGATTTTTCAGGCTCGCCACCAGGAATTTCAAAATTAGCTAAGATGGCTGCGATGAGTCCTTCGAAGCTAAAAAACACGTTCAAAGAGATTTACGGATTGCCCATATATCAATATTTCCAGAAGCATAGAATGAACAAAGCCAAAGCTATGCTGCTCTCCAACAAGTATAATGTAAAGGAAGTGGGAATGGAAGTAGGCTACTCTAACCTCAGCAATTTTGCCAAGGCCTTTAAAAAAAGTTTCGATCAATTGCCTTCTGACATCATAAGTGGCAGGTGAAATTCGTTATAGTTTTCCTAAATTAGCTGTAACGCCTGCCTATGATGGAAATTTACTACGACTCTGTTAGTTATCATGACTTGCTCCAAACCTTTTCACGCCACTTTAAAGTGAAGGTTATTGACGGCATTATTGTTATTCCGTCTCATGTAGGAATGGGTTACATGAAAGCTGTAACACTTCCGAATGGTATTTCAATTTTGATATCAGACTGTAAGTTCAGAGAAGATGTGTTGTTACACCGGGGAAGCATCAGTAGTCAATATTACATTTTGCAGTTTAATGAAGCTATAGAAGCACCCACCTTATACTCTACGCCGAGAGATGATTCTTTTAATATGCTTAAGCAGATGGTATTGCTTACTAATACTGAAGTAACAAGTAAATATTTTATCCCGGCTAATGCAAGACTGCTTTCCTATCGTATTTTATTTCGCAGGAATCATCTCCAGCAGTTCATGGACGAGCAGGTGATTAATGACCTGCTGACAAAATACTTCTCAGAATATGTGCAATCGGGTGTTGTAGATCCATTAGGTGTGGAATACAGAACAATCTTAAAGGATTTGATGAAGGAAACCATCACACATCCTTTAGCAATGAATTTTATGCAGAACCGGACGATGTTGCTGATAGAGAAGTTTCTTACAAAACTAATGGCCCAACAGAAGCCGGAATCAGATAAGCTGAGGTTTTCTGATAATGAGATCGTAAGATTAATGAAGATTGAATCTATGCTGGTGAATGATTTTTCGGTAACGCCACCCAACATAAATTATTTGTCCAGGTTATGTGCCATGAGTCCTACGAAATTGAAAACCGATTTCAAGAAACTCTATGGGATGCCTATCTACGAATATTACCAGAAGAACAGGATGCAGAGAGCTAAGTCATTATTACTCGAAGGGAAACATTCTATTAAAGAAGTGGGAATAAAAGTGGGTTATTCAAACCTGAGCCATTTTGCAGGAAGTTTTAAAAAGCAGTTTGGGGTATTGCCAAGTGAGTTGATTGCAAAGGATGGGGCTTTGGCGATTTAGAATTTTACGCAAGAGGCAAAGTTGGCAAAGAGGCAAAACGAAGATTGATCATTACTCAACGAAAGAAAAAAGCAAAGCCTTTACGACTTTGCTCTTTTATATTATTTAAATGAGAATTATTACTCCACCAAAGCCAATTCCAACACCTGCCCCATCGTCTTCACATAATGAAATTTCATTCCTTTAATAAAATTGCTATCTACTTCCTGTACATCTTTTTCATTCTGCCAGCACATGATGATCTCTTTCAAACCTGCTCTTTTAGCTGCAAGAATTTTTTCCTTGATGCCGCCAACCGGTAATACCTGGCCACGAAGTGTGATCTCACCTGTCATGGCTAAATACGGCTTCACTTTTCTACCTGTAAAAGCAGAGGTGAGTGATGTTAGCATTGTAATTCCTGCACTCGGACCATCTTTAGGTGTTGCTCCTTCAGGTACATGCACATGCACGGTTCTTTTTTCGAACATTACCGGATCAATATCATATTTCTTTGCATTGGCCTGGAGATAAGTGAGTGCAGTGGTGGCACTTTCTTTCATTACCTGGCCAAGGTTACCTGTGAGTTTCATTTCTCCTTTTCCCTCACTCAAAACTGATTCGATAAACAAAATATCACCACCTACATATGTCCATGCAAGGCCTACAGCCACACCAGGCATATTGGCTGTTTTATAAATTTCATTACTGTAGCGTGGTGACCCAAGTATCTTCTGCAATTCAGCATTTGTGAGTGAAGGTTTGATCTTCCCCTTCATCGCAAATTCCTTGGCTTCGTATCTCATTACCGAAGCTAGTTGACGATCTAACTCTCTTACACCACTTTCTCTTGTATAACTTTCCACCATCTTCTGCAAAACAGTATCACTGATCTTGAAGTTTACTTTCTTCAATCCATGTGCTTCTTTCTGCTTTGGTACAAGATGTCTTTTAGCAATTTCAACTTTTTCTTCCACAGCATAACCACTCAGGTCAATGATCTCAAGCCTGTCTCTTAAAGCAGGTTGAATCTGTCCAAGATTATTTGCAGTAGCGATAAATAATACTTTACTCAGATCATATTCCAGCTCAAGATAATTATCGTAGAAAGTATGGTTCTGTTCAGGATCTAATACTTCCAGCAAAGCAGAAGAAGGATCACCCCTGAAATCACTTCCAATCTTGTCGATCTCATCTAAGATCATTACAGGATTGGATGTTTTGATCTTCCTGATGTTCTGCAAAATTCTTCCCGGCATTGCACCAATGTAAGTTTTACGATGTCCTCTTATTTCACTTTCATCATGCAAACCACCTAAACTTAACCTGGAATATTTTCTGCCGATAGCATGTGCAATGCTTCTACCCAAAGATGTTTTTCCAATACCGGGAGGACCAACAAAACAAAGTATCGGGCTTTTCATATCACCCTTCAACTTCAGTACAGCAAGGTATTCGAGAATCCTGCTTTTGATCTTCTCCATTCCGTAATGATCATGATCTAAAATCTTTTTAGCGTATTTCAGATCATAATTGTCTTTGGTATATTCTTCCCATGGCAGGTCTAACAAAAGATCAAGATGATTATAAACAACCGAATAATCAGGAGTGGAAGGATGCATTCTCTCCAGTTTTTCTATTCCACTCTTGAACATTGCTTTTGCAGCAGCGGTCCACTTCTTGGCTTCACCTTTTTTCCGCATTTCAGCCACTTCACGTTCGTTGGTATCTCCACCAAGCTCTTCTTTGATGCTTTTGAGCTGCTGTTGTAAAAAATACTCTTTCTGTTGTTTGTCTATCTCCGTTTTTGTTTTTGCGGTGACCTTGTTTTTCAACTCGGCAAACTGCAGATCCTTATGTAAAAGGTTAATGAGTTTTTCTGCTCTTAATTGCAGGTCATCTATTTCCAGCAAGTCCTGTTTTTCTCCCAACTCGCTGTTCATATTACTGCTAACGAAGTTGATGAGGAACGAAGGGTTTTCTATATTCTTTAAAATAATAGAAGCCTCCGTTGGCATATTTGGAGAAAGTGTGATGATCTGTGTAGCCAGATCTTTTATACTGCTGATAGTAGCTTCAAAATCCTGGTCAGTTGGAATTTCATCATCAGGCATCAGGCTAACCTTTGCTTTGAAATATGGATCGTCTGAAACCAGGCTTAGTACTTTGAATCTTTTCTTTCCCTGGATGATAATCGTAGTACCACCATCAGGCATTTTAATCAACTTAACGATCTTAGCGATGGTTCCGATCTCAACAAGATCACTGAATATCGGGTCTTCAAGGTTCGGATCTTTTTGTGCAATAACGCCGATGAGTTTATCTGTTTTATAAGCATCATTTACTGCTTTGATGCTCTTGTCTCTTCCAACTGTGATAGGGATTACAACACCTGGAAATAAAACAGTATTACGCAGTGGTAACAATGGCATCACATCCGGAATCACCAGGTTCTTGTCTTCTCCATCTTCATTTATAGGAATGATCGGTATAAAATCGTTGTCGTCTTCAGGCTTAAAAAAGAATTGTTCAGTAGTCATGCTCAAGGTCAATTTGTCATTAGCCTTTCGGAAAAGTTAGTTTTCAGAAGGAATGCTATAATGGTCAATATCGGTGCCAAAGGAATGAAACTATTCTCATCCATCCATATTGGCAGTAAATATAAAAGTCCCGCTTTTGCGGGACAATTTATATTGAAAATATTTTATATGTGCTTATAAACGAAGACCTAAGCCCAATTGAAGTTGCTGGTTCTTCCATTTATCCTGTTCGTCAATATCGTTGATATTGGTGAGACCGATATTATAACGGCCATAAACCCTCAGCATTTTCAGGTTCAGTGTTAAGCCACCTGCCATGGCAAAATCGCCGCTTTTAAACGCTTCCTGTCCGTTCTGAAGTAAGGTTTTATCGTTGCTCGTTAAGATGCTGAATTGTGGTCCAAGTTGCAGGGTTACCATCTTTCCAACATTATATCGTAATAGGATTGGGATAGACAGGTAATTCAGTTTGATATCGGTGTTTGCATTTGGATTTTCCTGGTATATCGCATCAAATCCGCTGGTACGTGTAGTAGTTGCCTGGTTGAAATAAACCTCAGGCTGGATACCGAATTTTTTCGAGATATCTATTTCCAGGAAACCACCAACATGGTAACCGAGGTCATATTCTTCGTTGAATGATTTACCCGAAATTTTGTTGAGGTTTGCACCTAGTTTTGCACCTAATCTTACACCTTGTGCCTGTGATGTAATGCCTATAAAGCTGAAGGCAATTACTGCAAGAATAACTTTGTTCATACTGTTTGGTTTATTGTTGTGCTGCTAAAGCAATTTTAATGCCGTTGGCTACTCAAATGTCTAAGTTTCAGTCACAAGAAAAACTTAAAACTGCCGGTTGAGAATATGTGAATGGTGAGTTGTCAATGGTGAATGGGCAGAAGACAGTAACCCGGTTAAGCTTCCGTTGCGTCGCACTCTTGTGCTTAAGAATTTATTGCATCAATAATAACTGCTATGTAGCAAGTATGCAATGCCTCATAGCGACATAGCGTCATTGCGGTTTTAATTAAACCAACTCAATCAACGTCACCTCCGGCAAAAATCCAACTCTTCCGGGATAACCAATAAATCCATATCCGGTATTCACATACAATTTCTGTTTCCCATCTTCATACAATCCAGCCCATTGTTTGTACACCCATTGCACCGGACTCCATTTGAAATATGGATTTTCAATACCGAACTGCATTCCATGTGTGTGGCCAGACAACATCAGGTCAATATCATTATATTTTGGTTTCACTTCTGCATCCCAATGGCTGGGATCGTGACTCAATAATATCTTAAATGGATAAGCTTCACTTCCTTTATGAGCAACAGCTAAGTTTCCATATTTAGCAAATCCCCTGGCACCCCAGTTTTCCACTCCCAATACTGCTATTTTCTCACCGTTACGTTCTATCGGCACATGCTCGTTCAATAATAATCGCCAACCCATTTCTGCATGGATTGCTTTTAATCTTTCGATGTTGGCTGCCTGTAAGGGGCTATGTATTTTTTTATCACCTTGCTTTTGTGCTTCAGTCCTGTCTGGCCATTGGTGGTAATCACCATAATCATGATTCCCTAATACGCTGTATACGCCAAGTGGCGCTTTTAATTTTGCAAAAATATCTTTGTATGGTTCAAGTTCTGATGCAAGATCATTTACAATATCACCGGTAAAAAAAATGATGTCAGGCTGCTGGGCCAATGCAAGCTGTACACCTTTTTCAACTGCGGTTTTATCGTTGAAACTCCCTGCATGTATATCACTGATCTGGACGATCTTCAATCCTTTGAAGGATGCTGGAAGGTTATCGAAGGATGCCTGTATCTTTTTAAGATTGTAATTGTATTTGTTGCCGAACCCATACACAAAAGTTCCAAGGAAACCACCACCAACAGCCACACCCAACCACGAAAGAAAAGTTGATCTTGAAATTCCTTGTCCATCTTCACCCAAATATTTTGCACCGGTACCAGAAAATGCTTTGCTCATCAGCCACATCACCATTCTTCGAATATCATCGATGAGGAAGAAAACAGTGGCCATTAGTTTGGCAAAAAAAACACCGACAACTATTGCCAAAACATAATTTCTGAGGATCCTGTTTTCCTGGAGAGCAGAGATGTTTGGAAACAGTATAACAGTGAGCAGTACCAAAATGGAAATGATCCAGTAAATGGAATAAACTGTGATCCTTGCTTTGTCGCTGCTGCCCTGCATTAAGAATTTAACCGCCTGGAAAACATAAATATCAATTGCTATAATGATGAGGGCCATTAGCCCAAATCCTGTAAATCTTCTCATAATCCGGTTTAGAGCGGTAAAGATTATGAAAATTCATATCCGAAAGCTCGTGGAAAACTTGCTTTTACATAACAATAGCAATTGGGTAATATTGTTTGTTAGAAATGAGGCTGAAAGCCTAAATTTGTCGCCCTTCTAAAGCATATTCGTTTCATGAAACTGACTTTTTTCGGACATGCCTCTTTTAGCATTGAAGTGATGGGTAAGACTTTATTGTTCGATCCGTTCATTTCGCCAAACCCTGCAGCAAAAGAGATTGATATAAATAGCTTGAAAGCCGATTATATTTTTTTGAGTCATGGTCATGGTGATCATATAGCAGATGTAGTGACCATAGCCAAGAATACCGGGGCAAAATGTGTTGGTTCGGCTGAGGTAGAAGGTTGGTTGAATAAGAACGGAATTACGAATACACATGGAATGAACCATGGAGGTTTCATCAGTTTTGATTTTGGAAAAGTGAAGGGAGTAAATGCTATTCATTCATCATCTTTCCCTGATGGAAGTTATGCAGGGAATCCACTGGGCTTTGTTTTCAATACTGAAGAAGGTGATTTTTATTATAGCGGTGATACGGCATTGACAATGGATATGCAATTGATCCCTTTATGGGCTGACCTGAAGTTTGCGGTTTTGCCTATCGGTGGAAATTTTACCATGGATGTGCAGGAAGCAATTAAAGCTGCCGAGTTTGTAAAGTGTGATAAGGTCGTTGGTGTACACTATGATACTTTTCCGCCAATAAAAATTGATACGGAAGCTGCTGTAAAAGCTTTTGAGCAGGTAGGAAAGAAATTGTTGTTGCCGAAGATCGGTGAAACGATAGAAGTTTAAAGTTTATAGTTTGAAGTTTACAGTTGGTTCAAACTAAAGACTGTAAACTAAAACTTGCCGAATAAAGTTCAGAACGTTGAAGTGAGTGACACAACCGGTGATGATTAGAATTACTAAGTTGACTAAATAAAAATAACCCCAAACGAATGGCGAGAATTATTGGTGTGGCGAATCAGAAAGGTGGAGTTGGAAAGACCACAACTGCTATTAACCTGGCTGCAAGTTTTGCCGTATTGGAATTTAAAACATTGCTTGTGGATGCTGATCCACAGGCTAACAGCACTACCGGTGTTGGTTTTGACCTGCACAATATTACCAGCAGCTTATACGATTGCATGGTGAACAGTGCTGCTGCACAGGATGTAATACTGAAAAGTGATATTCCAAATCTTGATGTAATACCTTCTCATATTGACCTGGTGGGTGCCGAGATCGAAATGATCAATTATCCTAACCGTGAGACAGTGATGAAGAATATTTTGGATGCAGTAAAAGATCGATATGATTTTATTGTGATCGATTGTTCTCCTTCTTTGGGTTTGATAACAGTGAATTCTTTAGTGGCTGCTGATAGTGTGATTGTTCCGGTTCAATGTGAATTTTTTGCATTGGAAGGATTGGGTAAGCTTTTGAATACGATAAAAATTGTTCAAAGCAGGCTGAATCCTGAACTGCAGATCGAGGGAATATTGATGACGATGTATGATGGAAGACTTCGTCTCTGTAACCAGGTGGTGAGTGAGGTAAGAAGGCATTTTGATGATATGGTATTTTCAACGATTGTCCATCGAAATACAAGACTGAGTGAAGCGCCAAGTGTTGGAAAGCCGGTGATATTATACGATTCTGAAAGTAAAGGTGCAATCAACTACCTGAACCTTGCAAAAGAGGTGTTGCAGAAAAATGATATGACGAAGATGACGAATGAAGAGAGGATTCTCGAATAATGAACAAGGAACAAGGAATCACGAATGGTGAAAGTGTGGGTTTTTGAATTTTGAATTTTAATTTTTGAACATGACCGCTCCTAAAGGAAATAAAGAATTACTCGGCAAAGGCATTCGTTCTTTGTTGCAGAATATAGATGCTGATCTTAAAACAACTGCAGGTACATTAAAACCGACTGTAGTTGAACAGGTGACACATACCGAAAGAGTTTTGCTGGAAAATATCCAGGTGAATCCTAAGAATCCACGTAAAGATTTTGATGAGCAGGCATTGAATGAACTGGCTGCTTCTATCAAGATACACGACATTATTCAGCCACTAACCGTTTCTAAACTGGCTAATGGTAAATACCAGTTGGTGGCAGGTGAAAGAAGATTCCGTGCGGCAAAAATTGCTGGTCTTAAAGATGTTCCAGCCTATGTTCGACAGGTAAACGACCAGGAATTATTAGAGCTGGCTTTACTCGAAAACCTGCAGCGTGAAGATCTGAATGCCATCGAAGTTTCCTTGAGCTACAAGCGTATGATGGAAGAGCTCAACTATACCCAGGAGCAGGTAGCTGAAAGAATGGGAAAGGAGCGAAGCACTGTCACCAATTATATTCGTTTACTCAAACTTCCACCCGATATTCAACTGGCTGTTCGCAACGGAGCATTGAGTATGGGCCATGCAAGAGCTTTGATCAACATCGATACAATAGATAAACAGCTCTTTGTTTACAAGGAGATAAAAGATAAAGGCCTTAGTGTAAGAGCAACAGAAGAACTTGTTCGTAAGATGTATAAAGCAGAAAAACCGGGTGTTAATTCTTCTGCAAAACCATCACTGCCACCGGCCTATAAAAAAATTGAAGATAACTTAGCCTCTCATTTTGGAACAAAAGTCAAGCTGGCACACAGCAAACAAGGCAACGGAAGTATCACCATTGAATATTACTCGTTGCAGGAGTTGAACAAGCTTCTTGATATGCTGAATGTGTCTGTTAGTTAAACAATGAAGGCATTCAGGACGTCAATACTGGTTATTCTATGCTTTTGCAGCCTTGGTGTATTCAGCCAGGATAGTCTTAGCACCAGGCTTCTCGCCGATTCCAATGCAATCACAATTGATACGAACAGGATCCGGAAACACAGTCCAAGAGAAGCAACCAAACGTTCATTGATATTACCTGGCTGGGGACAAGCTTACAATCGTGAATACTGGAAAATCCCAATCGTTTGGGGTGCTTTGGGTACTGCTGCAGGTTTCTGGGTGTATAATAATACCTGGTACAAGCGAACACGATTTGCTTTTACGCTGGTAGTTGATACATTGAAGCACCGATATAATGAAATTGATGATCGTTTAATGTATAACGATACCACTCCGTTAACAGCACAATCTCTCCAGTTTTATAGAAACACATTCAGAAGAGACCGTGATTATTCATTGCTATATTTCCTTGCCATATGGGCATTAAATATTGCAGATGCTACCGTGTTTGCTCATCTTAAAGAATTTGATGTGAGTGATGATCTTTCTTTGAAAGTATTACCTGCTTTCGATCCTGTAAGACGGTCCACAGGCTTCTCGCTTTCATTGAATGTAAAACAACCAGTGAAGAAGAAGCATTATTTTGATACGAGGTGACGTAACTCCCTGGAACTTTTCTTGCGTCGCACTCTTGTACTTTTCATCCGCTATTCGCCAGCTAAGCATTCATTTATTAAACTGACACGGTTTTTACGTTTTACTTTTTACTTTTGAATTATTATGAAAATAGCACTCATCGGTTATGGTAAAATGGGTAAAGCAATAGAAGAAATTGCAATTGCAAAAGGGCATGAGATTGTGTTGAAGATCGATATGGATAACCAGCATGAGTTAACTGCGGAAAATCTTTCCAAGGCAGATGTTGCCATTGAATTTACCGGTCCACATTCAGCAGTTGATAATTTGAAGAAATTATTTGATGCAGGAATTCCTGTAGTGTCAGGTTCTACCGGTTGGCTGGAAAAATGGGAAGAAGTAAAAACATATTGTGAATCTAAGAACTGTGGATTTATTTATGCCAGCAATTACAGCATTGGTGTGAACCTGTTCTTTGAGTTGAATACTTACCTGGCAAAACTCATGAGTAACCATACTGATTATGAAGTTTCCATGGAAGAGATACATCACACACAAAAGAAAGATGCACCGAGTGGAACGGCTATTACTTTAGCCGAACAGGTGCTGCAACATGTCAAATCAAAGAAGCAATGGGTGAATGATGAAAGCAGTAGTAAAGATGATCTCATCATCACCAGCAAAAGAATTGATCCGGCTCCCGGAACTCATTCAATAAAATATCATTCCACTGTAGATGATATCGAGATCATTCACACTGCTCATAGCCGTAAAGGATTTGCTTCAGGAGCAGTTGCTGCAGCAGAATTTATTGCAGGCAAAAAAGGAATTTATACAATGAAGGATGTGTTAGGACTTTGAAAACACGAATTATAAAAAAACAGTTACACGAATTATAAGAACACGAATTACACGAATTAAATATGGTGAACTGCCTTCAGAAATTCGTGTAATTCGCTCAAATTCGTGTGATTAAAGTCCTATCGTAAATCCTGCTTTCACACTCAACCACGAGCCATAACCACCATTTACACCGGTATAGTCTGCTATCACTTCAAAACCGGTGAACTTAAATCCGGCTCCCGCAGTGTATGTAAACTTTGAATCACCTTCACCGACTTTCGAATATTTCATATTGGCCAGCCCTGCGTCAGCTTTTAAAAACAGGTTCTTTCTAAAAATGTATCTTCTTATTCCAACTTTCACCGGGCTGTATCTTAAGCTTCCCAATGGGTTATTATTTACTGCCTTAAACCAGGTAGATCCAAGAGTGCCTATAAAAAATGTTTTGCTCACGCCGATTCCAACACCTACTTCACCACCTATACCCTGGTCGTTTGCATCTTTCAGTTTGCCTTGTGCAGAAGCATATTCAGCATGTCCAAAAACGAAGAATAAACGCTGTGCATTTGTGTTTACAAAGAGCGACAAAAAGAAAAACAATAGAACGATCTTAGGCAATTTCATGATTGTTGTTTTGGTTGGTTTAAAAATACTACTAAAATGATACTACAAAAAGTCTGGAAATATCTTTATTTTGTTGCAAACTTAATCCTGTATGAGAAAATTAGTACCCCTATTCCTGCTTCTCGTGCCTGTACTTGCCACGGCACAAAAGAATGCAGTGAAAGTAAACCTTAGCTCCTTAGCTATTAGAAACTATCATGTATCGTACGAAAGACAAATTGCTCCAAAAATTACTTTTAACCTTGGAGTTAGAGTAATGCCAAAGGGTGGATTGCCAATGGAAGAAACATTTAAGAACCTGTTGCCAGAGTTGTTTGAAGATGAAAATCTGAATATCGGTGCTTTTGAGATTGGAAATACAGCCATCACTCCTGAGTTTCGTTTTTACCTGAGCAAAAAGGCAATGAAGGGATTTTATATTGCCCCTTATGCTAGGTATTCTAGTTTTAATCTGGCGGTTCCTATTAAATATGAATACACCGAAACGTCTACAGGAACCAATTATAAAAAAGAAGCCATTTTCGATGGTAAGATCACGGCTTTTAGTGGTGGATTGATGTTTGGTACACAATTCAATATTGCTAAGAAGTTAGTGCTTGATATATGGTGGATCGGTGGTCACTATGGTAGCAGTAAAGGTGACCTGGTTTTCAAGCCTACAACTCCATTCACAAATGATGAGCAAAATGCTATCAGAAGTACCCTGAATGATTTTGATCCTAGTCCTTTCAAGTTTGAGAATACTGTTACTGCCAATTCAGCTAACATTAAATCAGATGGGCCATGGGCTGGATTAAGAGGTTTGGGAATCAACCTCGGGTTTAAATTCTAATACTAAATTCATTTTTATAGAAAAGGCTGATCGTGAGATCAGCCTTTTCTTATTAGTGAACATTCGTTCCAATTCGTGTAATTCGTGTTTCTTAATTCGTGTTATTTGTGTCCAAGGTTCTTCAACATGTCTTCAGTCATCCTTGCCAGGTCGTATTCATGTTTCCATCCCCAGTCATTTCGTGCAACTGAATCATCAATGCTCTGCGGCCAGCTGTCAGCAATAGCCTGTCGGTAATCCGGTTTGTAATCCAGTTCGAAAGATGGAATGTGTTTTTTGATCTCTGCACCGATCTCTTTTGGTGAGAAACTCATAGAAGACAGATTGTAAGACGTTCTTACTTTTACCTTTTCTGCAGGAGCTTCCATCAATTCTATTGTTGCCCTGATGGCATCTGGCATATACATCATGGGCAGGTAAGTGTCTTCACTTAGAAATGAAGTATAACGTTGTTTCTCTATTGCTTCATGATATATTTCAACAGCATAATCTGTTGTGCCACCACCAGGTGCAGATTTGTAGCTGATCAAACCCGGATATCGTAAACTTCTTACATCAACACCAAAACGCTGATGGTAATAATTGCACCAGAATTCACCGGCATATTTGCTGATGCCGTAAACAGTTGTTGGTTCAATGATCGTTTGTTGCGGGCAGTTTTGTTTGGGTGATGTTGGTCCGAATACAGCAATGCTACTCGGCCAGTATACTTTCTCCAGCTTTTCTTCTTTTGCTATATCAAGTATGTTTAGCAGGCCCTGCATATTTAGGTTCCAGGCAAGATTTGGATTCTTTTCACCTGTTGCAGAAAGAATCGCAGCCAGCAAATATATCTGGGTGATGTTTTGACGAGACACCTGCATGTGCAGCATCTCTTTGTTCATCACATCCATGGTAACATAAGGACCGGAACCTTTCAACAGCTCATTTTCTTCCCTGAGATCAGAAGCAATGACATTTGAGTTGCCATACATGCTTCTCAGGGCTAATGTTAGTTCTACACCGATCTGTCCTGATGCACCGATTACGAGTATTTTTCCTTTGGCCATGATGTTTGTCATTAAGTCAGTAGTCAATAAGTCATTGAGATAGTTTACAAATAACTAATGACTCAATGACCAATGACTGGTTTCTACAAAGAAACAAACTTTGGTGTAAGTTCGCACCGCAATTATTGAAGTATGATACCAGCTTTTCTGAATGATCTTTTTAAAGGACAGTCTTATAATCCTGATAACTTCTTTCTCATCAGTGGACCGTGTGTTGTTGAGGACGTAGAAATGCTCATGGAGGTAGCTGATAAAGTATCTTCTATCTGTAAAAGGCTGGAAATACCTTATGTATTCAAAGCCAGTTATCGGAAAGCAAATCGTACCAGTGCAACTTCATTTACAGGAATAGGAGATGAGGAAGCATTGAAGCTGCTCCAGAAAGTTGGAAAGCATTATAATCTTCCGCTGACTTCAGATATTCATACAGCTGAAGAAGCGGCTATTGCAGCTGGATATGTTGATATTTTACAAATACCTGCTTTCTTATGTAGGCAGACAGATATTTTGCTGGCTGCAGCAGCAACAGCAAAGATCGTAAATGTAAAGAAGGGTCAATTTGTAAGTGGTGAGGCAATGAAATTTGCAGTTGATAAGATCCGTAAAGCCGGAAATGAAAGCATTATTCTTACAGAAAGAGGAACCACTTTCGGCTACCAGGATCTCGTAGTTGATTACAGGAACATTCCACACATGCAGGCTCATGGAGTTCCTGTTGTGATGGATGTTACGCATAGCTTACAGACACCAAATCTTACTTCCGGAATTACCGGTGGAAATCCACAAATGATCAGCACCATTGCCAAAGCTGCTATTGCTGCAGGTGCTGATGGAATATTTATTGAAACCCATCCCAATCCTTCTGTGGCAAAAAGTGATGGAGCGAATATGCTGAAGCTGGATGGAATGGAGAAGTTATTAGAAAGCCTTGTTAGATTAAGAAAAGCAGTGATATAGTTTTCACGCAAAGACGCAAAGTTATTAAGCCGCTAAGCTTGGCATCTTTGCTCCTTTGTTGTTTTGCGTGAAACTCTCTGCTCAGTAATGTTCTGAACGTATAAGTGAGTGACACAACCAAAGCTCTATAGCAGTACTGGCTTCTGTTAACTGATCTCCCTCAGTTTTTCTATTCTTCAAACCCCTACTTTTGCTGCCATAAATTGTAATCAATGGCAGCAAAAATTAAAGTGGCCAATCCTGTGGTTGAACTGGATGGCGATGAAATGACAAGAATTATCTGGAAGTTTATTAAAGACAAACTGATTCTTCCTTACCTGGATCTCGATATTAAGTATTATGATCTTGGAATGGAATATCGTGATGAGACAAATGACCAGGTGACTGTTGATGCTGCCAATGCCATTAAGCAATATGGTGTGGGTATCAAATGTGCTACCATCACTCCTGATGAGGATCGTGTAAAAGAGTTCAATCTGAAGCAAATGTGGAAGAGTCCAAACGGAACGATCAGGAATATTTTAGATGGTACTGTTTTTCGTGAGCCAATCGTTTGTAATAATGTTCCTCGTTTGGTTCCTAACTGGACTGCACCAATTTGTATTGGTCGTCATGCTTTCGGTGACCAGTATCGAGCAACTGATTTTGTTACCAAAGGAAAAGGAAAGCTCACTGTTAAGTTTGAAGGTGAAGATGGCCAAGTAATAGAACATGAAGTGTACAATTTCAAAGGTGATGGTGTTGCTTTAACGATGTATAATACTGATGAAAGCATCACCGGTTTCGCAAGAAGCTGTTTTAATACTGCTTTGCAGAAAGGATGGCCTTTGTATTTATCAACGAAGAATACGATCCTGAAGAAGTATGATGGACGTTTCAAAGATATTTTCGAGAATATCTATCAAACAGAATTCAAAGCGAAATTTGATGCTGCTGGTATTACTTACGAACACCGTTTGATCGATGACATGGTTGCTTCTGCATTAAAATGGCATGGCAACTTTGTTTGGGCTTGTAAGAACTACGATGGTGATGTACAAAGTGATACTGTGGCACAGGGCTTTGGTTCTTTGGGTTTAATGACCTCAACATTGGTTACTCCTGACGGAAAAACAATGGAAGCTGAAGCTGCACATGGTACTGTTACAAGACACTACCGTGAGCACCAGAAAGGAAGGCCAACTTCAACAAACCCAATTGCATCCATATTTGCATGGACAAGAGGACTGGAGTTCCGTGGTAAATTAGATGGCAACCAGGAGTTGATCAATTTCTGTCATACACTTGAGCAGGTTTGTATTGAAACAGTCGAGAGTGGTAAGATGACGAAGGATCTTGCAATAACCATTAAGCCTAAGGTTGAGCATGGAACAGATTACCTGTATACACAGGAATTTTTGGATGTGCTGGATGAGAATTTGAAGAAGAAGTTGGGGTAAGAGATAAAAGAGTGTGGGAAAGAGATAGAGAGAAGGCTCAACTGAAAAGTTGAGCTTTTTATTGAAGTATGTTGATATAAAAAACAGTATCAATAAAGAATAAGAGATCGTTATGCAGGATCACATTTTCATCATGCATGTCTTCTAATATTAATCCAAACTCTCGGTGTATATAGTCTTGTCTCTTTGTGTTTTCAAAGCCATTATACTCAAGAAAGAGTTTAATATCTGAAAGTTCTGCAATGCCATCAGAAATAATGAAAGGTTGTCGAAGAACTGCGTATAAGGTTTCAGCTTCTTTATAAAATCCGATCAAAGTGTAAGCAGTATTCTCAAAGAAAAGATTATGTAGAAGAATACTATTAATAAATTCCAACCAAGTTGCATAGTAGACAGCATCATTCGCTTTAATTACATCTTTTTGGCTGGTATCCAGATAAATTTTTGCTTCGCCCCCACGTGTGAGGTAAGTGTCAGGAAGGTTAATCCAAAAATGGTTTTCTTCACAATACCGCTCGATCAGCAGTCTCTGCTCTTCTTTTGCGATTGACTTATTTTCGAAGTCTGTTTTAACCGTAGTACTTGTTGGAAAGCTTCTGCAAATGATATTTCTGATCGTTGTGCAATGATCTGCCGACCCTTCAATGAGAGTTCCCGAAGTGATATTCTGAAGTTTTTGCCTGAATTCATTGCTGAACATTTGATCAAAGATAATATTTTGATCTCTAAAGAAAAGCTAACACAAAAAAACCTCCCCATTTCTGAGAAGGTTCCTAATACTATAACTACAAACTACAGACTTAAAACTGCAAACTGTTTTATTTACTTTCTGCCATATCTGGAATCGCATCAACTTTATATGCACCGGCATCAAGCTTTGCTTTTGTTTCGCTGAAAGCTTCTAATGTACGTTGAATGTCTTCATCTGTATGTGCTGCTGTTGGAATCAATCGGTAAATGATATGTCCTTTTGGTATTACCGGGTATACAACGATAGAACAGAAGATGTTATAATTCTCTCTCATGTCCATCACCATGGCAGTAGCTTCTTCAATTCCGCCTTTCATATACACAGGAGTAACAGGAGTGTCGGTCTTACCAATATCAAAACCTCTTTCTTTTAAACCGTTCTGTAGTTTCATTGCATTCTCCCACAACTTTTCTTTTAACTGTGGCTGGGTTTTTAACAGCTCCAGTCTTTTAAGATTACCAATAACGATCGGCATTGGTAAACTCTTAGCGAAGATCTGTGAACGGATATTATAACGAATGAAATCAATAATCACTTTATCGCCAGCCAAAAATGCACCGATACTGGCCATTGATTTGGCAAAAGTTGAGAAGTAAAGATCAATCTCATCCTGGCATCCCTGTGCTTCACCTGCACCGGCACCAGTTTCACCAAGTGTTCCAAAACCATGAGCATCATCAACCAGTATCCGGAAATCATATTTCTTCTTAAGATCACAGATCTCTTTTAGTTTCCCCTGGTCACCAGCCATTCCAAACACACCTTCAGTGATCACAAGAATACCACCGGTCTTTTGTTTTTCGATCAGCTGAGTGGCTCTTTGCATCTGCTTGTCGAAATCTTCCATATCGTTATGTTTAAACACATAACGATGGCCAGGATGTAATCTCAATCCGTCAATGATACAAGCATGACTTTCTGCATCATAAACAATCACATCATGACGACCACAAACAGCATCAATAGCACTCATGATGCCCTGGTATCCATAGTTCATCAAAATGGCATCTTCCTTTCCTTCAAAAGCAGCCAGCTCAGCTTCGAGTTGTTCATGATGATTCGTGTTACCACTCATCATTCTTGCACCCATTGGAGAAGCAAGACCATATTGTACAGATGCCTCTGCATCTATTTTTCTCACTTCAGGGTGATTTGCTAATCCTAAATAATTATTCAGGCTCCAAACGATCATTTCTTTACCACGGAACTTCATCCTGCTTCCTATTTCACCTTCCAGCTTAGGAAATGCAAAATATCCATGTGCTCTTTCACGATGTTGTCCCAATGGACCTGAGTTCTTGATCAACTTCTCAAAAATATCTGCCATACTAAATACGATTTTAGAAGTACGAGGTACGATTTTTAAAGTTCCTTATTCAAAATTCCTTGTTCGTTATTCTTTTTGATACCAGCTTTTGTTCGTGGTGGCATCTTCTGTTGCGTCGCAATCCTTTCATCGTTCAGAACATTTGGGGATCATTGAGAGCAACACAGATAACACCGATAGGGCAGATGTACACAGAACCTGTAATGAGCTGCATCTGTGTAATCAGCGTTCCATAAAATTGCGGCAAAGTTAATCTTTTGCAGCTAAAATGGTATAATTAACCACTTATATCGTGAGTGTTTGTAACAGAAGTGTCCATTTTCTACCGATCCTTCTCCATACCCTGAGGTAATTACCTTTTTTATCTTTTTCATTAGCATAACCGTACACATAACCAATATCTCCATCTTTACTCACGCCACTATTTACAGCCTGGAATTGAATTGAGCCAGACATGTTTACCAGGGCTGCATCAATATTGTTTTTTCCACTAACTGCCAGCTGACCAGGATTTACAAAGTAAATGTCATTATCTGCAACAGTATTGTAAGCTTCTTTTCCTCCTGAGCTATAACTATTGATGAAATTCTGTTCAGCCATCAATAAGTATCGCCCTGCATCGTAAGTAGTTCTTTCAATATGGTTCATTTCAATAGAAGCTACATTCGTGAATGCTGGTGTCTTTAAATTATGATCTACACCCATATCCACCAGCCATTTCCATTCGTTGTTCTTAAAAGCCCAAACTGTCGTAAAAATTCCTATCGCACTTACGGTATCATTGGCTGAGGCTTTGAATTGCCATGGTCCGGTTGTAAATCCAAGATCACCTGCAGTAGATATCACGGCAAAAGCAGGCTCCCAAATCAATTTGAAAATACCAGGTTTTTTTGCCTGCCAAACCTGCCATGCTTTCTGAATTTCGCCTTTATCAAACACAACAGCATTACTATCCATAAATTTTAAAAAAGCATCCCTGGTATTGTGTTCTATGGCATAACGGGCAAATGATTTTTCTGCTTCTACGAGGTCGATTGTTCTTTGTTGGGTAAATGCAGTACTGAAAAGCAGTAATAAGATGGAGGTCAGGTTAAATTTCATTGTAGTGGTTTCATTGCTAAAGTACGAATAACAATAAATTCATGCCCCGATGTTTGTACACTACAAGCCGTTGGTATCTTTACCCAAATAATGCATAATGAGGATCATTGCTGCCTTGACTTTTCTGATGGTTGCATTTTCAGTTTCATCTCAAACGAATAAAACGGTAAACAATACTGTTCAGCGGCCAAAACTTGTAGTTGGTATTGTGATAGACCAGATGCGATGGGATTTTTTATACCGCTATTACGACAGGTATGGTGCAGGTGGATTTAAACGTTTGATGAATGAAGGCTTCAGCAATGAGAATGCAATGATTCCCTATACCCCAACTTATACTGCAGCGGGTCATGCTTGTGTGTACACCGGCTCAGTGCCTGCTGTTCACGGCATCATGGGAAATTACTGGTATAGTAAAGTGTTGGGTAGAAATGTGTATTGCACAGAAGATAGTACCGTGCAATCAGTAGGAACAACATCAACTGCCGGCAAAATGTCTCCTGTAAATATGTGGACGACCACTATCACAGATGAATTGAGACTGGCAACGAACTTTCAATCAAAAGTAATCGGTATTGCCTTTAAAGATCGGGGATCCATTTTACCAGCTGGACATTCTGCAAATGCAGCTTATTGGTTTGATGATCTCACCGGTGGATTTATCAGCAGTACATATTACATGAACGATCTTCCAAAATGGGTGAGGGATTTCAATGATAAAAAATTGCCTGATCAATTTCTGCAGAATAATTGGAATACTTTATATCCTATTAATACATATGAACAAAGTACTGCCGATACGATGAGATATGAATCTGCAGTTCCAGGTGAGGACAATGGTTTTCCGCACAATACTGCTGCAATCACTAAAAACAAATACAATAGCTTTCGATATACTCCTTTTGCTAACACTTTCACTTTTGAAATGGCAAAAGCTGCACTCGAATCAGAAAAAATGGGGAAAACAGCTAATACAGATTTTCTTGCGTTGAGTTTTTCTACACCAGATTATATTGGTCACGAGTTTGGGCCTAACAGCATTGAGATTGAAGACACGTATTTAAGATTAGATGCAGACCTGGCTTCGTTCTTAACTCATCTTGATAAAATAATTGGCAAAGGCCAATACACTGTTTTTTTAACTGCAGATCATGGTGTTGCACATGTTCCTGGTTTTTTGAAGGATAAAAAAATACCTGCAGGAACTTTTGATGATGCCGAGATAGCAAAGCAATTGAATGTTCAGCTTGAAAAAGCGTTTAACCTGAAGAATGCTGTCAGCAAGATCATTAATTACCAGGTATATTTTAATGATGCAGTGGTGACGGAGCAAAACAGGAAAAATATAATTGATGCATCATTACAATATTTGTTGAAGTATGATTTTATCGCAAACGCATTTGAGTTAAAGAATGTTTTATCGACACCCGTTCCTGAAAAACTCCGAAACATGATGGCCAATGGCTTTAATGTTAAGCTGAGTGGTGACATACAGTTTAATTATAAACCACACTGGTACGATGGATGGAGTAAAGGCACTTCACATGGTGTGTGGTATGCTTATGATGCACATATTCCTTTATTATGGTATGGCTGGGGAATTAAAAAGGGGAAGAGCAACAAAGAAGTGTACATGACTGATATTGCACCTACAATTGCAGCACTACTGAAAATACAGATGCCCAGCGGTTGTATAGGTGAGCCGATTGAAGAAGTGATGAGATAGTTGATAGTTTAGAGTGTAGAGCTGAGAGTGGAAAAAGCAAATCAGCTACTTAGTTTTAACCAAACTAAAGAAACTGATAGTCTTGTCAACAACCTGTTGCATTGCTTCCGGTAAATGATCTTCGTTCCACGGATGTTTTCTGTCAAACACATGATCTGATTCAATCAAAAATAATTCAGCTGTAGGGTTATGTTCTTTCAACAGATATGCTTTCTCAACATTTACTGCTTCATCTTTCGTTCCGTGACAAATAAGCATAGGTATAGCTAATTTGCTGATAGCTTTTTGTACATCCAATCTCTCAATGTTATCCTGGTAATCTTCATACAACTGGTAATGCAATGGCATTTGTTGTTTGGTTCTTCCATTAAAATAATACTGCACATCAGTTTGCTTCCAATCAGCTATTTTCTGATCATCCCAGGTACTCCAGGGAGTTTTACATTCAGCAACAGAAGCCCAGGTAGCTGCTGCCTTGATTCGTTTTTCCTCTGCAGCTTTGATCAACACAATTCCTCCACCTCTGCTATGACCGATTAGATACAATTGATCCCGATCTATTTGACTGGCAAAAGGATTTGTTGAGTCAGTAGCCCAGTCAATCACTACCTGCAGATCATGCAATTCTCTTGTATAATTGTTTTCTCCGTAAGCATAGAGATCAACAAATTCTTCTGGATGTTCAGGAGTAGTGCCATTATGAGAGAAATTAAATTTAATGAACACAAATCCTGCATCAGCAAATTGCTTAGCAATCATATCAAAATTGCCCCAGTCTTTAAAGCCGTTAAAACCATGAGCATAGATTACAACAGGTTTCATCTTAGCATCATTAATAAAGAAAATATCGGTGCTCATTAGCCTGTTTCCAGATCCCTCAAGGCATAAATTCTTTATCATTTCCATCTATTGAAGTTATGGATTGAATTGAGTTATATTTTTATGTCGATGGCAAAACTTTTTCCAATCGTATCCTGGGCAAAAAGCAGTAATGTATATGAAGTAAACATTCGTCAATACACTCCAGAAGGAACATTTGCTGCTTTTCAAAAGCATTTATCCCGGTTACAGGAAATGGGAGTGAAGATATTGTGGCTGATGCCCATCACTCCAATCAGTATTGAAAAGCGACAAGGAACATTAGGAAGTTATTATGCATGTTCTTCTTATACGAAGATCAATCCTGAGTTTGGAACATTAGATAATTTCAAAGATTTAGTTACCGAAGTTCATGCAAGAGGGATGAAGCTGATCATTGATTGGGTGGCCAATCATACTGGCTCTGATCATCACTGGACGAAAGAACATCCTGAGTGGTATCATCGAAATGAGCACGGAGAATTCTATGACAGAAATGGCTGGGCCGATGTGATCGACCTTGATTATGCTCAAATGGAAATGAGAAACGAGATGGTTCGTTCAATGCAATATTGGATAAATGAATGTGATATCGATGGGTTCAGGTGTGATATGGCTCATCTTGTTCCTTTAGATTTCTGGTCAGGGGCAAGAAAGTCCTGCGATATTATTAAACCATTATTCTGGCTGGCAGAAACGGACGATAATAACTATCACCATGTGTTTGATGCTACTTATGCATGGAGTTGGATGCATAAGAGTGAACAGTTCTTTAAAGGTCATTGCCCGTTTCATGAATTTATGCATGAATTGAAAAGGTTAAGAGAACTGCCACTTGATTGTTATAAGCTGATGTTCACATCTAATCATGACGAGAATAGCTGGAATGGAACAGAATATGAAAAATATGGTGAAGCTGCAAAAGCCTTAGCGGTATTATGTTGCACATTTGGTGACCTTCCTTTGATCTATAGTGGGCAGGAGTTGCCAAACATGAAACGACTGAAGTTTTTTGATAAGGATGTTATTGAATGGACTGAACCCTCGCTGCACTCCTTTTATCAAACGCTTTTGCAGATAAGAAGTATAGATGCCATAAAACATGGATCAGTTGAATGTATTGGAAATGATTCAATGAAAGTTACTTCGTACATACGTAAACATGAGAACAGTATTCTGCTGGTATTGATCAATTTTTCCCCGGAAGAAAAGGTTGCAGTTAATTTATCGGATGATAATATCCACGGAAGTTTTACCAGTGCTTTCTCCGGGTTGAATTATGAGTTTAACAAAAATATTCAATTTGAGTTAGGAGCCTGGTCTTACCTGGTCTATTATAAAGAGCAATAAAAAACCCCGAAAGGTTCGGGGTTTACTTATGAAGATGCGTTGTATTACTTCAGATGTTTGTTTACAATTTTAGCAAGCTCAAACATTGAAATTTGATCTTTACCAAACAAAGGTTTTAGTTTTCCATCTGCGTTGATGTTTCTTCTGTTCTTCTTATCCTGAAGATTGTTCTTCTTGATGTAATCCCAGATCTTCTTAACCACTTCAGTTCTTGGCACTGCTTTGCTACCAATCACTTCTGCAAGAGTAGCACTTGGTGTTAATGGAGCCATGAATGCAGCATTAGGTTTTCTTGCTGATTTCTTTTTTGGTGCAGCTTTCTTCGCTGCTTTTTTTGGTGCAGCTTTTTTAGCGGCTTTCTTTGGTGCAGCTTTCTTAGGAGCAGCCTTCTTAGGAGCAGCTTTTTTAGCGGCTTTTTTTGCAGCTTTCTTCGCTGTTGCCATAACGTTTAAAATTTAAGAGTTAATAAATAAACTACTGTTTTTCCCTCTGTAGAGGTGCTTACAGGGCATTAAGGTACAGAACCTGTTCATATTTGTACAAAAAATGCTAAACAATTATTTTGAGATGTGAATAGAATGTAGATAGCTGTAAGATTTTGTATTTGCATAAGGGAGTTTCGGGTATAGAACTTTGGTTAAAAGGAGCTCTTTCTCCAATAGGATTTGGATGGGTTAAAAGACTTTCATCAAGTAAACGAAAGATCAAATGTTGCCTTCAATCTCAAGCCTGTAGCGGTATTTAGCCTTTTTTAGAATAGCTGCTAAAGGGAATTCGGGTGATTTCAGGTGCTTGTTACTTATACAAATCGTGTACGCTAAGGATAGCTGATTTACTCTTTCGGTTCCTTTTCAATTTAGAGGGGAGAATTGGGGAAAATGCCAGATGAACAGTAATCATTTGGTATTTACACTTTAACTATACGGATTTACCATCAGTTGAAGTGACGGGTGAATACTGGTGCTTTGATCTTATTTTATTGAATGAATTTGTTTGTTTTTGAAGATTAAGCGATCAACAGAAAATCTTCCACTCCCTAATACAAAAACCGGTAGACAAAGTACCATATACACAAACGCACTTTGTTTAACATGGAATGTATCGTTGGCATGTACCACGAAATAAGCCACGATCATCGTAATGAATGTTGGTATTACAAACACCCTTGTAAGAAACCCTAATGCAATAAAAATTCCACAGAAGAACTCACTAAAAATGGTGAGGTTGAGAGATAGTTTTGATCCTATACCAATTGGATCTCCAATCAGTCCAAGCATCATATCGTAATTACCCAGTTTTTGATAGCCGAAATAAATAAACATGCCACCAAAGATCAATCGTAATAATAGTATTCCAAGGTCGGTATGTAACGGTGTATAACTGATTAGCCTGTTTCTCATATTGATTTGTTTAGATTTTTCTGCAGGTGAATTTCAAGTTTATCAAGACTTTGTTTCCATCCCTCATACATGGTTTCGAGAAAGCAATATACAGCAGGAATGGCTTTCATTACAGTAGCTTCAACTGTGAGTCTTGTTTTGCCATTTACTTCGGTTAATATTACGGCAGTAAGAATTTCTAACTGTTCTTCAAATGCATTGGTTGTAAAAACAAGCTGCTCTGGTTTAATTACTTCATAAAAAAATCCTTTTAATGGAAATCTCATTCCATCAGGAGAAGTCATTTCGAGATAGATATTTCCTTTCTGTTTTGCATTCCACTTGCAAACCGGATTGGTAAAACCGTATGGCCCCCACCAAACAGCAACTTGTTTTTCTTCACTCCATGCCCTGAATACATCATTCCTGTTTGACTTAATTATCCTTGTAAATACAGCATTTGTCCATGGATGATCTTTAGGCATTATCCTTCTTCTGCAATTATGATTGTTGCGAAATAGCTGCAGGATCCATCCAGAAAACTTCCCAGATATGGCCATCAAGATCATTGAACATCCTCGTGAACATGAAACCAAGATCTTCCGGTGCTCTTGCTTCAGTTGCTCCGGCATTCATAGCCGCATCAGCTAATTCATGCACTTTTTCTTTGGTGTCACACGAAAGAGCAATCAATACTTCCGTTTGCTTAGTAGCATCCGCAACCTGTTTTTCTTTTGGAAGAAAGCCTTTAAATTTTGGTTCCGTCAGCAGCATGGCATAAATATCTTCGGATATCACCATACATGCAGCTGTGGCATCAGTAAAATGTTCATTGAATGTATAGCCTACCTTCTTAAAGAATTCTATTGATTTTTCTAAGTCTTTGACGGGAAGATTTACAAATATTTTTGTTGCCATTATTGATGGTTTATTGTTTTTGCAAATTCGATTTAAGATTAGTCAGTCCTGTTTCTATGTCTTTACCCAGCATATCTTCTATGCTCATAAAAACTCTCATAATATTGAAGGGATAGGGCATACTACTTTTCATACCCCACTTTACTTTTGTTTGAGTTTGGTTTACTGCATCAGTGGTAATATAAGCCTGTGCAGTGGCTTCCATTGGTTCAATAAAACGTAAGTCCATATCAATTCGTTTTCCTTCTTCAATTCTTTTGATCTCCTGTTCACCTTTGCCTACATCACTGTTCCCTTCCCAGGCATAAATAAATCCAACAGCTGCATCAGTGCCTTTATACGTTTTTTTCATGCCTGGATCAGCCATATTCCATTTGCTAAAATGGTCCTGGTTTTTGATCTGCTTTACATAACTAAATACTGCAGGTGAAGGTTTGTTGATCACGATCTCTCTTTCTACCGAATAATCTTTTTCTACAAAAAGAGCAACGATCAATACGATAGCTATTAATGCTACCAATCCTATCAATATCTTTTTTACAATTTTCATATGTTGGTTTTAACTGGTTAATATTTCACATTGAAATCCTGCAGCGTTTAGAAGGGTCATTATCTCATCAGGCCTGTAATCTGATCCATCGATTCTTAATATCCTGTCACAATCATGCAGATCAAAATTGATCCTGTTGCCGGGAAAATGTTTCTCCAACAGATGAATCACGGAAATTGCCTGTTCTTTATCTGCTACATTGGTTTTAAAGACTTCTATCATACCGCTTATACAAATATCAGCTGCTTTTTTTGACTGGTAAGGGTGCTAAAACGGCAATTTGAGGTGTTGATTACGACAGGAACTCTTGTTATATTCGAATTATGAAAAGTATATCTATCATCGTTCCGTTTGGACATTGCAGTGTTACCAATATTGAAGGTACCCACCAGATATTTAATGAAGCCAATGGAATTTGTATGGCAATGGGCAAGCCTCCTTTGTTCAAAGTTCAGTTGGTAGGTGCTTCTGATGAAGTGAGTCAACGGAATGGATTGTTTACAATAAAACCAGATGTGCTGATTGATGATGTGAAGAAAACAGACCTTATTATTATTCCTGCAATGATGGGAGATCAGCAGCAAGCCATTGAACTAAATCAACCTTTCGCACCATGGCTAATAGAGCAGTTTGAAAATGGTGCCGAGATAGCCAGCTTTTGCATTGGCACTTTCTTTCTAGCTTCCACCGGTTTGTTGAAAGGTAAACGATGTGCTACTCACTGGAGATTTGCGAATGAGTTCAGAAATATGTTCCCTGATACTAACCTTGTCGACGACAAAATTCTTACTGAAGAAGGTGGAATTTATACAAGTGGTGGTGCATACTCATACACCAATCTTGTTGTTTACCTGGTAGAGAAATTTGCCGGGCGTGATGTGGCAATACTTATTGCAAAAGCTTTTATGATAGATATTGATCGGCATAGCCAGTCACCATTTATTATTTTCCAGGGACAAAAAGCCCATGAAGATGAACCGATAAAAAAAGCACAGGAATTTATCGAACAGAATTTTTGTGAAAAGATAACAGTAGACCAGCTTGCCAGTATGTTTGCCGTTGGAAGAAGAAACCTGGAAAGAAGATTTAAGAAAGCTACAGCAAATACAATTGTAGAATACATACAACGTGTAAAGATCGAAGCTGCCAAGAAAAGTCTTGAGTCATCAAGAGAGAATGTAAACGAGGTGATGTACAAAGTAGGCTATTCAGATATCAAGGCTTTCAGAACCACTTTTAAAAAGATCACCGGTATATCTCCAATGGAGTACAGGAATAAATACAATAAGCAAATGGCTATGGCATGATGAAATTTAGGGAAGCATTGGTTTCTGATATTCCTCAAATGCATGTGATCCGTAACAGCGTAAAGGAGAATGTACTTTCTAATCCAGAACTCGTTACTACTGAAGATTACAAAACGTACATCACTAAACGTGGCAAGGGCTGGGTTTGTGAGATTCAGGATCTGATTGTTGGATTTGCCATTGCTGATCTTGAAGAAGATAATATATGGGCTTTATTTGTTCATCCAGATTATGAAATGAAAGGAATTGGAAAACAGTTACATCACCTGATGATGGGCTGGTATTTTGATAACGATAAGGGTTCGGTTTGGTTAAGCACTGCTCCAGATTCCAGGGCTGATAAATTTTATAGAAAAGCTGGTTGGACAGAGGTTGGAATTACAAGATCCGGCGAGATAAAATTTGAGATGACAGCTTCCACATGGAAATCATTGCCAGGCTAATTTTCGGCACAGGTTTTTAGCGATACATCAAAAACCTTATGACGGAACCTTCCATCATTCCCGATAAAGATTCAGGTGCTAGTTCAGATACGAGCTATGAAGTTGTCATTTCTGATTCAACTTCCGCACAAACACTTTTTCAATCAGCAAAGCAAAAGCTTCTCGATGTAAACAACTGGCACAAATACGCCGGAAACGGAAGTGCTGTATTTCAGCTGACAGATGAAAACGGGAATAAAGTTTTTCGTCCTGTACAACTAGGTGATCATTTCAAAATAGATATTCCCGGTCCAGGCAATTCAACAGGTGAAGGAAATGATTGGGTACAGGTTGAAGCAATTGAGCATACCAGCGATAATGATAAAGAAGTTCTGGCAATGAGGGTGAGGCCAACAGATAATCCACATACTACAAAGAAAGATGTCGCTCATTTCTTTACAGATGAAGCCAGCAGTACATTCTCAGTAACCATGCAGGGAAATAAGATTGTTGCTGCTGTAAATGGAAGGAATGAAAAGCCCAATACAAAAGCTGATCGTTTAATTGATAAAGTTAGAAATGTAATAATTGCAGCCGGAGCAATTGCTGGCTTAAACAAGCCTCAATGGAAAAGCCTTGTAAAAGGATTGTTAGAAGAATAGCCTTTTAAAAACCTCGCAAAGGACAAATAGCCACCAAAACAGCTGATTTCTGTGCAAGTTCTTCCTCATCAAACGAATGCATCGGTGATATGTATGTGGTATGATGTTTTCTTTCTAACCCTTTAAATCACTTGTGTTATGCAGAAAGCCAACCCGAAAAAGGCGTTAAGAAAACAACAGGCTCAACGAAGACCAGGGAAAGAAGTTGCCATGGATCCTCAACCTTCGTCTGAACCAATAAATGATGAGCGTGGAAAGTTAAACGGCAAAACCGCTTTGATAACAGGTGGTGACAGTGGTATTGGTAAAGCCGTAGCTATTTTGTTTGCTAAAGAAGGTGCTGATATTGCCATCGGCTTTTTAAATGAAAAGGTTGATGCCGAAGAAACAAAAAAAGAAGTAGAAGCTTACGGTAGAAAATGCTTTTTGTTTCCGGGTGATCTCGGAAGAGAAAGCAATTGTAAGAAGATAGTGGAAGGTGCTGCAAAGAAATTAGGAAAGATCGACATTCTGGTAAACAATGCTGCCATGCATTGGGAACAAAAATCAATTGAAGATATTTCTACAGAGCAATTGATAAAAACGTTCAACTCAAATTTCTTCTCTTATTTCTGGGTCACAAAATATGCCATGAAGCATTTGAAAAAAGGAGCCGTTATTATCAACACAACTTCTGTTACCGCATATCGTGGTAGTGCAGCATTGATCGATTATGCTTCTACAAAGGGTGCAATTGTATCTTTTACACGAAGCCTTGCTGCCAATCTTGTTGAAAAAGGGATAAGAGTAAATGGTGTGGCACCAGGACCGATCTGGACTCCATTGATCGTTTCAACTTTTGATAAGAAGAAAGTTGCACAGTTTGGAAGTGATGTGCCAATGAAGAGAGCAGGTGAAACCAATGAAGTGGCACCATGTTTTCTTTTTCTGGCAAGTGATGATTCAAGTTATATGACCGGACAGGTTTTACATCCGAATGGAGGAGAAATCGTAAATGGTTAATATGAACCTGGCTTCGGATCAATATAGAGCTGTTGTTGCGTCGCACTCTTCAGGTTACGGATCATTAATGAGCAAGGAACAGAACGATGCAGTGAGTGACACAACAGACGGTGAACAAAGATTAAAAGCTGGTAAAAAAATAAAATGGTAATAGTACACGCAGATACATCGATAAAGATTCCTTCAAAGAAGATCGGTGAGTTAATCAACGATCATAAAGCCAGTGCAAAAGCTGTTAAGCTGCGGTATGTAAGTGACACGGATAAGGGAATTGAAAGAGTAAAAAAAGGAGATAAGTTCGAATACCTTTTAGATGAAAAGAAAGTTACAGACAAAGAATTGTTAGATAGAATTAAAAAGCTTGTTATTCCACCAGCCTGGGAAAAAGTATGGATCTGTAAACACGAAAATGGCCATATCCAGGTTACAGGAATTGATGTAAAAGGCAGAAAGCAATACAAGTATCACCCTTTATGGAATGCATTAAGAAATGAAACCAAATTCTATCGGCTACTCGAATTTGGTAAATGCCTGCCATTAATTAGAGAAAGGTTGCACAAAGATCTTTCAAAGCAGGGATTACCTAAACAAAAAGTGCTTGCTGCCATTGTAAGCATCATGGATAAAACGAGTATTCGTATCGGGAATTCATTCTATGAAAAACTGTATGGCTCCTTTGGCTTAAGCACCATGAAGGATAAACATGTGAAGATTGAAGGCGGTACGGTGAGATTTAGTTTTAAAGGAAAAAAGGGAGTGTATCACGACATTTCTTTTAAGAGCCGTAAGCTGGCGAATATTGTAAAGCAATGCAGGGAGATTCCGGGTAAGGAATTGTTTCAATACTATGATGCAGAAGGTAAAGCACAATCGATCGATTCCGGTGAGGTGAATAATTACATAAAGGAAATATCATGTGGCGATTTTACCAGTAAAGATTTCAGAACATGGACAGGTACGGTGCAGTGCTTACTGTCGCTTAAAGAGTTGGGTGTTTTTGATTCGGAAAAAGAAATGAAGAAAAACATCGTTACTGCGATTGATGCTGTAGCTGAATGCCTTGGCAATACCCGAACCGTTTGCAGGAAGCATTACATACATCCTGTGGTGCTCAGCAGTTATGAGAATAGCAAACTGGAAAGATATTTGAAAGATCTAGAGCGTAAAGCCGCTGATGCAGAAGAAATAACTGCATGCGAAGAGATTGTGTTAGCCCTCCTTGAAAACGAAAAAGTTTAAACGAAATTATATGAGAGCAATATGGACGGGTGCAATTGGTTTCGGGTTGGTAAATATTCCTGTGAAAATTTACAGTGCAACAGAATCAAGCGGATTAAACCTGGATATGCTGGATAAAAAAGATCATTCAAAGATCCGGTTTAAACGGGTGAATGAAACTACCGGCAAAGAAGTTCAGTGGGAGAATATTGTAAAAGCCTACGATTACGAAGGAAAATATGTAGTGCTGAGTGATGATGATTTTAAGAAAGCCAGCCCCGAAAAATCAAAGATCCTTGAAATAGCCCAGTTTGTAAAAGAGGAGGAAGTAGATAGTATGTATTACGATTCTCCCTACTACCTCGAGCCTCAGAAATCAGGAGAGAAAGCTTATGCATTGCTGAGAGAAGCTTTAAAGAAAACCGGGATGGTAGGGTTGGGAACATTTGTTTTGCGCAGTAAGCAATTGCTGGGAATTATAAAACCACATGAAGACGTAGTGGTGCTGAATAAAATTCGCTTTGCCCAGGAAATAAGAGAATACGCTGATCTCAATCTTCCTTCAGTGAAAGATGTTCATTTGAAACCTGCCGAGCTAAAAATGGCTGAAGCACTCATCAAACAATTGTCAGATGACTTCAAAATAGAAGAGTACAGAGATACTTATACTGATGAATTAATGAAAATGATCGAAGCAAAAGCGAAAGGTAAAAAAGTTACTACTCCTAAAATGAAAGTAGTGCACAGTACATCAGATGATATTGTTGCACAGCTTAAACAGAGTATCAGCCTTGGTCGTAAAAAAGCGTCTTAAGCGTTTACGGTTTCTAGTTTACAGTTTGTAGTTAAATCAACTGTAAACCCTAAACTATAACTATAAACATGAGTTTAGCCAAGTATAAGCAGAAGCGAAAGTTCTCAGAAACACCAGAGCCTGAAGCAAAAAAAGCTGCAGGTAAAGGAGCATTGAAATTTGTGATACAAAGACATGCGGCTACAAGATTACATTATGATTTCCGGTTGGAGATGGAAGGTGTTTTAAAAAGCTGGGCTGTACCAAAAGGACCATCATTAAATCCAAAAGATAAACGTCTTGCGATGATGGTAGAAGATCATCCTTTTAGTTACAGAACATTTGAAGGAGTGATACCTGAGGGAAATTATGGTGCCGGTGTAGTGGAGATCTGGGATGAAGGAACCTATGAACATATCGAGGATGATAATCGCAAAACAGGAGAAAAGAAATTATTGTCTGATCTGCACAAAGGTTCATTGAAGGTTGTACTACATGGTAAAAAGCTAAAAGGTGAATTTGCACTTGTGAAGATCAAAAACAGTGATGATAATTCATGGTTGCTGATCAAACACCGTGATGAATATTCCGTGGACAAAGCTTTTGATGCAGAGAAATTGGCCGACCCCAAATCAAAAGTTACTGCAGCAGTGAAAGCAAAGGCAGCAAAAAAAACATCGAAGCGAAAAGTCGTTGTGGAAGAAAAGGAAGTCAAGCCTGCAAAGAAAACTGCAGTAAAAAAAAACTTCATAAATCAGGAGCCTGATAAAAAGCTCAGCAATTTTATTACGCCCATGTTTGCCAAACCTGGCGGTAATCCTTTCAACAGTGAAGAATGGATTTTCGAATTGAAATGGGATGGATACAGAGCTGTTGCAGAAATTGGTAAGAGTGATGTAAAGCTATATTCCAGGAATGGCCTATCATTCGCTAATAAATATGAAGCCGTTTATGAAGAACTGCAGACCATCAAAGAAAATATGGTCCTAGATGGTGAGATCGTTGTTTTTGATGAAGAAGGGAAACCAAATTTTCAGAAGTTGCAGTTGTATTCTGAGAATATGCACCTGCCGATCATTTATTATGTTTTTGACATTCTCAATTATAAAGGAAAGGACCTTACCGGTCTTCCGTTGTTAGAAAGAAAAACATTGCTGCAAAAGGTGCTTCCTAAAAATGATATTATCAGATATTGTGATCATGTAGATGAAGAAGGAAAAGCTTTCTTTGAGCAAATCGTTGCAAAGAATATGGAAGGAATGATTGCTAAACGAAAAGAAAGCAGTTATCATATCGGAAAAAGAACGAACGACTGGTTAAAGATCAAGCATCACAATACAGAAGAAGTAGTGATAGCAGGTTTTACTGCACCAAGAGGTGGAAGAAAACATTTTGGTGCTTTAGTATTAGGCAGATACGAGGGCAATGAATTAATATATGCCGGTCATACAGGAACTGGTTTTGATGATGTTTCTTTAAAAGACCTGTCAAACAAGCTTAAGCCTTTAATCCAGGAAAAATCTCCGTTCAAAAAGAAGATCAAAACAAATATGCCGGTAACCTGGGTAAAGCCAGTGCTGGTTTGTAATATCAAATTCACAGAACTTACAACAGAAAAGATCTTTCGCCATCCTGTATTCCAGGGATTGCGTGTTGATAAAAAAGCAACAGAAGTAAAAGCTGATCCCATGCCAGCCGTAAAAAAATCATCTCCGAAAAAGACAGCTAAGAAAGCTCCATCAAAAGCAAAGAGCAAAATTTTAGATGTTGATAATGAAGATTCCGGTACAAAGATCATCAGGCTGAACGGTAATGAAGTGAAACTCACCAATCAGCATAAAATATACTGGCCGGAAGAAGGTTATACAAAAGGTGATATGATCAATTACTACAACACCATGTATAAGTATATTCTTCCTTATTTAAAGGATCGGCCAGAGTCATTGAACAGAACTCCCAATGGAATCACTTCAAAAGGATTTTACCAGAAAGATGCAGGTGGCCAGGCTCCTGATTGGGTAAAATCAGTAAAGTTATATTCAGAATCTGCCAATAAGGATATTGATTATATCATCTGTAATGATAGAGCAACATTGTTGTATCTCAACAACCTCGGTTGCATCGAACTCAATCCATGGAATTCAAGGTTGGGGTCTTTAGAATATCCGGATTATATGGTTATTGATCTTGATCCTTCTGACAAAAATACTTTTGAAGAAGTGATTGACGCTGCATTAGCTACAAAGGAGATATTAGATCAGGCAAAAGCCGCAGCTTTTTGTAAAACGTCAGGTTCTACAGGATTGCATATTTACGTGCCTATGGGTGCTCAATACAGTTATGACCAGGTGAGAGATTTCTGCAAGATCATCGTAATGAAAGTGCAGGAGATGATGCCGGATAATACTACGCTTGAACGTTCATTAAAAAAAAGGGCAGATACAAAAATGTATCTCGATTTCCTCCAAAACCGTCAGGGACAAACACTTGCTTCGGCTTATAGTCTTCGGCCAAAACCAGGTGCTACTGCTTCAGCACCTTTGCATTGGAAAGAGGTAAAAAGTGGTCTTCATCCATCACAGTTTCACATTCATAATCTTCCTCAAAGAGTAGAGAAGATCGGTGATATTTTCAAAGGAGTCTTAGGTAAAGGTGTAGATATTTTGAAATGCCTTAAAAACCTTGGAATATAGCATGCAACAAATTGTTCCCAACAAAATAATTTGCTTGAGCATTTCATTCCACATCGGAATTTTTTATTTTTTGCAATTATGGTTATTTGAATAGAGCAAAGCAGGCATTTCATATTGGCATAGTCTTTTCGCCTTTCATCAAGCAATTATAATTCACTAAAAACAAAATAAGTTATGCCAAGAACAGCAACAAAGAAGAGTAGTTCTTCTGCTAAATCAACTTCACGCAGTAATGGTTCTTCAAATGCTTCAAGATCAGGTGCTACTTCAAGATCTGCTTCCAGAAATGGTGCTTCTGCATCACCAACATCAAGAGGCCGTGCTGCTTCTAAAGAAGTAATGCCGGGTTCAATGCTGCATGAATTCTTCATGGATGCATTAAAAGACATTTACTGGGCAGAAAAAGCACTGCTGAAGGGATTGCAGAAAATGGCTAAGAACACAACCTCAGAAGATCTCAAAGCAGCGTTTGAGGATCATCGTACAGTTACACAAACACAAGTTGAACGGCTTGAGCAGGTGTTTGAACTAATGGGTAAGAAAGCACAGGCAAAAAAATGTCCTGCAATGCAAGGCTTACTGGATGAAACTTCTGAGACCATCGAAGAAACTGAGGACGATACTTATACAAGGGACTGTGCTTTGATTGTTAGTGCACAGAAAGCCGAGCATTACGAAATTGCAGCATATGGTAGCCTGGTAACATTAGCAAGAGCAATGGGACATACTGAAGCAGCTGATCTTCTCCAGGAAACTTTAGATGAGGAGAAAGAGTCTGATGTATTGTTAACACAGATTGCTGAAGGTCACATCAACGAAGAAGCTTTGACTGAAATGAGCAGTGAAGAGGAAGAAGATTAAGCCTTATATCAATGGCTATAAAATTTAAGGATAAGGTCAACTTAAATAAAAATCCCGTAAAAGCGGGATTTTTTTATTTTGTTTTACAGTGATAATAACTCACTTCGCAAACATGGGATAGATTAATTTGTGAGGTGTAAAATAAAAAAGCTTCGAAGAAGTCTTCGAAGCTTTTAAAAGAATATCTACTAGTTATGCGTGAATGGCTGTGTTAAGCAGTTTCACTTTTACAAAAGCGTATTTCATTCCGTTTAACTGGTAAGTGATCATTTGTCTTAAAGGATTTAATACAGATGGATCATTCAACACCTCCCTGTAAGCTTTTAAAATAATTCTTTCACTACCATAACAGGCGTTTAGAATGTCTTCCTGGTGCTTTACATTAGTGCTGATCTGATTCCAGATATATTTATTCTTCGTTCTGTTCACAGTTGGTGTTACACCTAAACTTGAAATCTGGTTGCTCAGTTCATTAATATATTGGCCACATTCTATGGCAAGACCGCCAAGCGCTCTTTGAAAATTTCTGTCGATCGATTGTGCCGCAATCTCTTCATAGCCTCTCTTACTTTCGTACATTATTTCGAGCAAGGAATTTAATTTTTGAGCTACGTAGCGTTGCCTGATACTTTGGCCGGGGGATATTGTGGTCTGCATATTCAATCGTTTAGGAATTTATAAATGCAATTTGTGTACCACCTGATAATGAGTAATTATTTAAAAAGTGTCAACAAGCGAACGTATATTTTTTGTAACGCTTCCAGGTCATTCTAAAAAAAAATTTGGCATTAGAAAATGTATTCAATGTCGCATCACTATAAAATGTCTAAATACCTGATCTATCATAGTTTGAAAAAATGGCGGGTAATTTTTTTGGAGACTTTAAAATCTATAACCCCTGCCAGCTATTTTTTTCGAACCGCTCTTTGAGAAAAATCAGAATTTTTTTTTGGCCTCGAAGCACTTGTAAGCAACTATACGGACACTATAAAAAAGCTTATCTCTTAATTTTAAATTAAGGATACCTGGCAAGAAAACAGCGGTAAAAGGAGGTAGCTTGTAGAGCAAATTCTACATCATCCTTCTACTAATGTGGATTTGCTCAATACTTTGTCAATGGCTGTATTTAAGATGTCCCATCGTAGAGGCTTCGATACAAAATCATCAACGCCTTTATCGTAAGCTTCAGCCCGGCTCTCTTTGTCGTCATAAGCCGTGATCATAATGATCTTTGTTTGAGGGAAATGTTCCTTTATATATGGTATGAAATTCATTCCCAGGCCATCAGTAAGATGGTTGTCTAGAAACACTACAGACGGAGTATAATGAACCAAAGCCAGTTTTGCCTGCTGTATATCAAAAGCAGACTGGGTCTGATAATTCTTCTTCTTTAATAGATTGGTAAGCAGGAAGCAGATATCCACTTCGTCATCAACAATCAGAATTTTTATAGCATCGGCAGAATGCATCATGGAGGATTTTGCTTCCTAAACCAACAATTTATCAGCCAATCTGCAGCAATACCGCCTGAATTTTGATAAACGGCATGTTTTAAGCTTTATTTCAGGGAACGGTTTTTGTGCTGGTTAACCACCTCAGGCCAAAGGCTTTGCAATTTAAACCTATGCTGTCATGAAAAGGATCCTCATTATTGAAGATGACACAGACATGTGTTCTCTATTGGTAAACCTGTTATCAAAGGAAGGGTATACAACCGATTTTGCTCATTCAGGCTCAAAAGGGCTTAGGAAATATAAAGAAGCTGTTTTTGACCTGGTGATGTGTGATTATCGTCTTGGTGATACCGAAGGTGCAAAAGTGCTCCAGGAAATACGTAAGATCAACGATCAGGCAAAGGTCATCATCTTTACCGGCTATGAAGACATTAAAACAGCTGTAAATGTAATGAGGCTTGGAGCCTGTGATTTCCTGATCAAGCCATTGAAGCAGGAAGATGTATTAAAGGTGATTCAAAAAGCATTTGAAAGCAATACTTCTGCTACGGCCACTAACTACAGGTTCTCATCAAATAATACATCTAACCAACAAACATTTTTAAGAGGTATAGGTAATTGTACAAAAGAAATGTACCGGCAGGTAGAATTGGTTGCCCCTACCGATTATAGTGTAATACTTTATGGGGAGAGTGGAACTGGTAAAGAAGTGATCGCAAGAACCATTCATGAGTTGAGTAACAGAAAAGACAAACCTTTTGTTGCTGTGGATTGTGGTACCTTATCAAAAGAACTTGCGTCCAGCGAATTGTTTGGTTATGTAAAAGGATCCTTTACAGGTGCAGCTACAGACAAGGAAGGCAATTTCGAAATTGCTAATGGGGGAACTTTATTTCTTGATGAGGTAGCCAATCTTTCTTATGATATCCAGGCAACTTTGTTAAGAGCCATCCAGGAGAAAAAGATCAGAAGGGTAGGTGGTGATAAGGAAATTGCTACTGATGTTCGGATAATTGTTGCATCGAATGAAAATCTCCAGACAGCTTATCTCAATGGAAAGTTCAGGGAAGATCTTTATCATCGGTTTAATGAGTTTTCCATTGTCATTCCTCCGTTGAGAGAAAGAAAAGAAGACCTGCCACTATTTGCCAATCATTTTCTCCAGTACTGCAATACAGAACTGGGAAAAAGCATCACTGGTTTTGATACAGATGTTACAGATATTTTTCTTCAGTATGAATGGCCGGGTAATTTAAGAGAGATGCGGAATGTGATTCGCAAAGCTGCCTTGTTATGTACTGCTAACAGTATTGGTATAAAGTCTATTCCCCAGGAATTGAAGTCTTCATCAACAAAAATGCAATTGAATGTGGAGGTAAGGCAGCCAAAAGCTGAGTTTAAAGGAAATCTTCGTTCGGCTGCATTCATGGCAGAATATCAAATAATATTAAGTGCACTTCAGAAAGTAAATTTCAATAAATCTAAGGCTGCTGAATTGTTGAATATCGACAGAAAGACGCTTTATAACAAGTTGAAACATTATGAACTTATGCATTAATCTTCGGGCATAGCTTTTGAACTGATATGTACAAACAGGATATATGGACAGCACTCAAAAAATGACTACGCTATCTGAGGTACTTGAAATACTCAGGGTAAATAAAAAAGATAACGAATTTAAAATGACGCCTGAAGGTTTTTCTGCTGGCAAAGGCAAATGCTATCAGCCCGAAGACCTGAAGATCATCAAAACATATCGTTTCGAGGGAGACTCAAGTCCATCTGAAACATGTGCTTTATATGTTATTGAAGCCAATGACGGTTTGGTAGGTTACAGCATAGATGCTTATGGAGCTTACAGTAATCACGATGATGACGGGTATGATGATTTTTTACGAAAAATACCAACAGAAGGATCCGAAGTAAGAGAATCTTAGTATAGGAAAGGCCTCAACATGAGGCCTTTTTTTATAAGTTGAACGCTGCTTTTAATTGTTGTGTTACTTTCTCTATTACCTGGTCTGTTTTTTCTACCAACCCAGGAATTGCTTCAATATTTTTTTTGTCTTTACCATTCTTCTCTATTAACCGAATATCATCTTTTAATGAATTGATGCACATGGTATCTATTGTTGACTTTAGCTTGTGGGCTAGTTTTCCTACCTGTTCCCAGTTTTTCTTTTTGCATTCCTGTACCATTTCCCTGGATGTAGGAGGAACAGTGTCGATGAAAATCTTAGAGAGGTTAAGAATAAATTCTTCGTTTCCCCTCGCTAATTCATTTACCAGGGTAAGATCATAAAGCTTTTCTGTAGGTTCCGTTTGCATTATTGTATTTTGATGATTGCTTTCAGTATGTGAAGATGGTATTGCTTGTGCCAATGTCTGTGAGATCACTTCATATAAAGCCGATTCTGAAAACGGCTTTGTGAGATAGCCATTCATTCCTGCTGCATAATACTTTGCTTCTTCTCCCTGCAATGCATTTGCGGTTAGTGCAATGATGGGTATGTTTCTTTTAGTGTTATCTGTAAGAGACCTGATCTCTCTGGTAGTTTCGAAGCCGTTCTTTTCAGGCATTTGGATATCCATGAGAATTATGTCGAAAGATTCCTCTTCCACTAATTTCATTACCTGTATACCGGTAGATGCAATTTTTAGTTTGCATCCCCAAAATTCCAACATCCCTTTAGTTAATAATTGATTTATCTCGTTGTCTTCTGCTAACAATACCCTTAACGCACCAAGTTTATTCTCTACCTTAACTTTCTTCCGGGATGAATCACTTTCTTCTTTGTACTTATCGTAAGTGATTAAAATATTAAATGAACTCCCTTTTTTTGGCTCGCTTTCTACCCAAATTTTTCCACCTTGTACTTCCAGCAAATTTTTTGTGATGGCTAAACCTAAACCAGTACCGCCATATTTCCTGGTCGTTTCAGGGTAAGCCTGGGTGAAGGGTTGGAATATTTTTTCCATGCTTCCAGGGTCAATGCCAATACCTGTATCCTTAACAGTAACTTTTAGCGTGATAGTTTCTGCTGTTTGTTTTTCAATGCTGGTATGTATAGTGATTTGTCCCTGGTGTGTAAATTTCACAGCATTGCTGATCAGATTGTTCAGCACCTGGTTGTATTTTGTAGGATCACCTACGATGCACAATTTATTTCCGATCTCATTTTCGAAAATGATCTTTGTTCCTTTGCTTTTGGCAGTTAACTCAAAAAGCTTAATGATGGTATTGGTTTTTGCAACAACATCAAAAGGAATTTTTTCCAGTTGAATATTGCCTGTTCCAACTTTTTCGAGATCAAGAATATCGTTAATAATAGTCAACAGGTCCTGGGCAGATTCCTCTATAATTCCCAGGTAATTTTTCTGCTCTTCGTTAAGATTTGTTTTTTGAAGGAAAGATGTAATTCCAATAATACCATTCATGGGAGTTCTGATCTCATGGCTCATATTGGCAAGAAACATTTCTTTGTTTCGTGCAGTTTCTTCAGTAAGTTTTTTAGCTTCCTTCAGTTCCTTTTCCGCCTTTATACGGTCACTTACATCCTGTGCAAAGGCAATAATATAGGCCTCGGAATTATCCGATTCTTCTACCTTATAATTCTGGTATAGCAAGTAAACTTTTCTGCCTGTCTTATGGATGATCCTGAATAATCCTTTTATTTTATTGTTGTTCTCTTGTATTGATTTAAGATAGAGGTCCTCAAATCCATTCACATCCTCTGGAAGTAAAAAATCTTTCAGGTTCTTACCGATGATCTCATCTTTTTCATAACCTAAAACCTCCAGCAGTGAGGGATTGGCAGATAGGAAATTTCCCTTTAAATCATGTGTGCAAATGATGGCCTGGCTAAAATTAAAAAGATCACGATAACGTTTCTCACTTAATTGAATCTTCTCTTCAAACTTTTTCCTTTCCGTTATATTCATACTGTACCCGATCACCCATACCAGCCGTTTGTTTTCATCATATAAAGGGCTCATCTTTCTCAGGTGATATTCGATCTCACCTTTCTTATTTACAATCTTTTCTTCCCATTCTTTTTCTTTACCCGATTCAATGATCTCAATAAAAATATCTCTTCGCTGCTGGGCAAAAGAAACATCCTTTCCTCTTTTTATGCAATAGTCATAGTCAGTTTTGCCGATCAGCCACTTTCTTAAAATCGGATCTTTTAAACCAACGGGGTTGATATATAAATATTTGTGTTCAGGAGAGAATACGGCTATGTCTGACGGAACATTGCTGAGGATATCTTCGTAAAATTTCTGTTGATCCTGTAAAAGAATTTCAGCCTTAATACGTTCTGTTTCTTCATTAAACATCCACATGTGGCCGGTGATAAGATTGTCCTGGCCAATTGGCACATAATCTCTCAATAATATTCTACCATCTCTCAACTTTACTACTTCCTTGTTTACCGACTCTTTTTGTTTAATGATGGTTCGTATTCTTTCGCTGTAGTGAGTGGAGTTATCAAATAGGTGACTGAGGTTGATAAAAAGATCTGATGATCTTTTGCCAGCTAATTCTTCAGGAGTGATCTGTAATTGAAATAACCTGCAGAATTGCTGATTGGCCATTTGTATAATGTGCTCATCATTCTCCAGTAAAACGGCCTGTGGAATATTAGCTACCACGGCAGAAAGCCATTTGTCTTTCAGCAAATCTGGAACCTTGTTAACATTAGTATTTATATTAACGGGGATATTCATATACTCAACCTCACAATATTCAAAACTACAAGGTATAAAATGAAAGCAAGAATTTTGGTAGCATTAATTCAGAAAGCTTTCCTGGTATGTGTAGCTTTTATTTACATAGAGTTCTTTATTCTGGATCATCCGGTAAATAGTTGATTTGCCTACATCAAGCTGTTTTGCAACTTTCATGACATCGTAATTATATTTCTCGAGGTAATGCTGTATCAGTTTAATATTGAATTCTTTCAGTGTGGCATCTTTCAAGGCGAAATTTTCAATGAAGTTGGATGACATTACATTCAGGTGTTCCGGCAGTATTTCGTCTTTGTCTGACATAACGCAAGCCAGTTCAATCACAGATTTCAATTCACGAATATTCCCTGGAAACGCATGTCCCAGCAATTTCTTGCTTGCTTCCGGTGAAAGTTCTTTTTTGGTGAATTTATTTTCCTTGCAAAATTCTGCTATAAAATGTTTTGCGATTAGCAATACATCATTCTCTCTATCTCTCAGAGGCGGCAGGTGTATTGGTAAACCGAGTAAACGATAGTACAGGTCTTCCCTGAAATTTCCTTTCTTTACTTCTTCCTGCAGATTCCTGTGCGTAGCAACAATGATCCTTATATCAATCTTTACTACTTCATTGCTTCCAACCCTTGTGATCTCTTTTTCTTGGAGCACCCTTAGTAGTTTTGCCTGCATGTTCACATCCATTTCACCGATCTCATCCAGGAATAATGTTCCCTTGTTTGCTTCTTCAAATTTCCCGATCCTTCTTGCTACAGAGCCTGTAAACGATCCTTTTTCGTGACCGAATAATTCACTCTCTAAAAGATCTTTTGGGATGGCAGCAACATTCACCGTAACAAACGGTTGATTTTTTCTTGGAGAATTATAATGAATAGATTTTGATACCAACTCTTTACCAGTACCCGTTTCGCCTGTAATGGAAACCGTAATGTTTGCTTTAGTTGCTTTTTCCATCAAACCAAACACCTTATTCAGGTTATAGCTCTTGCCGATGATCACATTACTGAAGTCATACTTCCTGGCTACTTCTTCTTTCAGATCTTCCAGTTCCTTCTTTAGTTCAAGATTTTCTTTCAGATGTTGCAGTGTATTCCATATCCTGTCTTTTGCATCTTCATCTTTTACGATATAGTCGTATGCACCCTTTTTTAAAAGATCGAGTGCCACTTTAATATTTTCCTGTCCGGAAATAATAATTGTTTTTGTTTCGGGCGAAACTTCTTTTATCTGTTGTAATACCTCATCACCATTCATATCCGGCAACGAATAATCAAGGGTAACGATATCCGGTTTTTGATGAATGGCTTCTAAAAATTCCTTTGCAGTAGTAAACTTTTGAACCTGGTGATCCGGGTTCATTGATATATGATATTCCAGCATCGAGCTGTAAAAAAGGTCATCTTCAACAATAAATATTTTCAAAGGGAAGCAGTCTTTCATGTAAATATTGGTTTCACCCTTTAAACGCATTTACTTTCCAAAAAGTATAAATATGAGCATCAAAATGGGATTTTTTCCAAAAAGGGGAAGGAATTGGATGCCGAAAGCTGGTTTTCTCATCTGCCGGCAAATGTTTTACTTTGTTAGCCAATGGAAGTAACTGACGACCTGATTGACCACCTCGCTGGCCTTTCTAAGCTGAAATTCAGTGTAGAAGAAAAAGCGGAACTTAAAACGGACCTGCACAAGATGATTTCTTTCGTGCAGAAGTTGCAGGAGTTAGACACAACCGGAATTGAACCATTAACCCATATGGGTGCAACAATGAATGCTTTGCGGGAAGACAAAGTACAGGGAATGATCAGCAGGGAAGATGCAATGTCTAATGCACCGGTTAAGGATGAAAATTTTTTTAAAGTACCTAAAGTTATCAATCCCTAATAAAGATGAGCGCAGTTATTCACTTAGAGGATATTCGAAAAAGTTACTACATGGGTAGCCATTCACTTGAAGTGTTAAAAGGTATTACCCTTGATATACACAGGAACGAATATGTTGCTTTGATGGGTCCTTCCGGTAGTGGAAAGAGTACACTCATGAACATTCTTGGTTGTCTGGATACCCCAACAGGTGGAAGGTATATCCTCAACAACAAGGATGTAAGTAAAATGACCGATGATGAATTGGCTGGTGTTCGAAATTCTGAAATTGGATTTGTGTTTCAGCAATTCAATCTGTTGCCAAGGCTTACAGCAGCAGAAAATGTGGCGTTGCCATTGATCTATGCAGGAGTGAATAAGAAGATCAGGATGGAAAGGGCTTTAGAAGCTTTGGCTAAAGTTGGCCTGGCAGACAGAAGTCATCACAAGTCCAACGAAATGAGTGGTGGTCAGATTCAACGTGTGGCAATAGCAAGAGCTTTAGTGAATGATCCATCCATTTTACTGGCAGATGAACCTACCGGAAACCTTGATTCAAAGACATCATCTGAAGTAATGGAAATATTTGGAAACATCCAGGCTGCTGGTAATACAGTCATCCTGGTAACGCATGAAGAAGATATTGCAGCTTATGCAAAACGTGTGGTAAGATTGAGAGATGGATTGGTAGAAACCGATGTTATTAAGGAAGGCAAAGTGTTTACTCATTAAATGTGCAATTGCATTTCATTAAATGGCAATTAAGATATATACCAAGACTGGTGATGCCGGTAAAACTTCACTGATCGGCGGAACAAAAGTTCCCAAAAGTCATATTCGCATTGATAGTTATGGAACGATAGATGAGCTGAATTCATTTATTGGGATGGTGAGAGATCAGCTTTCGGATATGCATTCTAAAGATGTATTAAAAGAGATCCAGGATCGTTTATTCACTATTGGTTCTTCCCTGGCTTGTGACCCTGAAAAGGAACCATTGATGAAGATCCCTGATCTGAAAGAAGAGGACATCAATTTCCTCGAAAGGGAAATAGATAAAATGAATGAGGTATTACCACCCATGAAGAATTTTATTTTACCAGGAGGTCACTTAGCTGTTTCAACTGCACATGTTGCCAGGTGTGTATGCAGAAGAGCAGAACGGATTTGTGTAGCTATGCAGGAGAACAATGACTTTATTGACCTGCTTGTTTTGAAATATCTGAACAGGCTGAGTGATTATCTTTTTGTGCTGGCAAGATATATTGGTCACATTACGAATGCAGAAGAAATTGCCTGGAAAGCAAGAATTGGCAAGTAATCTTTTAAACTAAACTGACATCATATCTATCTTTCCATCTTTCATATGAAGTTCCCTGTCACTCATTGCTGCTAATTCTTCATTGTGAGTAACGATGAGAAAAGTCTGTTGCATCTCATCTCTAAGTCTTACAAAAAGTTCATGTAATTCTTTTGCATTTTTGCTGTCGAGATTACCGGTTGGTTCATCAGCAAAAACAATTTGTGGTTTATTGATCAATGCTCTTGCAACAGCAACTCTTTGCTGTTCTCCACCACTCAAAGCCTGGGGTTTGTTTTCTAATCGATGACCAAGTCCTAAAGATTTTAATAGCTGTTCCGCTTCAGCTTCCACTTGCTTTTTATTCCTGTCAGCGATCCATCCTGGAATGCAAACATTTTCCAGGGCTGTGAATTCAGGTAATAAATGATGGAACTGGAAAACAAATCCGATATGTTTATTGCGAAATGCAGCCAGTTTCCTGCCTCTGAGGTCATGTAAAGGTTCATTATTCAGGAATATCTTACCGGTATCAGGATTATCTAATGTTCCCAGGATATGCAATAATGTACTTTTTCCTGCACCTGAAGATCCAACAATGGAAACAATTTCACCTTTATTGATCTCTACATCAACACCTTTTAAAACTTGTAATTGCCCGTAACGCTTCTGAATATTTTCCGCTCTTAACATGCTTTGTTTTTAAACGAGTTATTGCCGCACAAACCTATTCCTTTAGCCGATGCATAACAATTTTTTTACATTTTTATTCACAATGGCTCAAAACATAGATTTGGCTATATCGTGGTAAAAATTACATTTGCGAAAAATTAGGGGGTACGGCAGGTTATTTGTTTGCTGTATTCAATAGATAAATAAACACAAAAAGGCAGCATATGTTCTGGACATTGGAATTAGCGAGTTACCTGGAAGAAGCACCTTGGCCTGCAACAAAAGACGAGCTGATAGATTATTCTATCCGTAGTGGTGCTCCTTTGGAAGTTGTAGAGAATTTACAGGAATTAGATGACGAAGGTGAGGTGTATGAAAGCATTGAAGACATCTGGCCAGATTATCCAAGCCAGGAAGATTTTATGTTTAATGAGGACGAGTATTAGTCTAACTTCTTTCAATAGTATTTAAACCATTCTGCGAAGAATGGTTTTTTATTTCCTGTGGAAACTTAAAACGTTTACTTTTAGTGTACGATTGCCTGCAGCTTTATTCACCATTTAAATTTAAATTATGAGTTTACGCTTAGGCGATATCGCCCCTGATTTTAATGCAATTACATCTGTAGGTCCAATTAACTTTCACGAATACCTTGGAGATAGTTGGGGAGTTTTATTTTCTCATCCTGCAGATTATACTCCGGTTTGTACCACTGAGCTTGGCAGAACTGCTTTACTTAAACATGAATTTGAGAAGCGTAATGTAAAAGTGATGGCATTAAGTGTTGATCCGATTGACAAACATCATGGTTGGATCAAAGACATTAATGAAACACAACATTGTTCAGTTGACTTTCCGATTGTTGCTGATGAAGATAAGACTATTGCAAATCTCTATGGAATGATCCATCCAAATGCTTCCGAAACATTTACCGTTCGTTCGTTGTTTGTGATAGGTCCTGATAAAAAGATTAAACTCATGATCACCTATCCTGCATCAACAGGTAGAAATTTTCATGAAGTGATTCGTGTGATTGATTCATTGCAGCTGACAGCTAACCATAGTGTGGCTACCCCGGCAGATTGGAAAGATGGTGAGGATGTGATTGTAGTGCCTGCTGTGAATACCGAAGATGCCCAAAAGAAATTTCCAAAAGGATTGACTATTGTAAAACCGTATTTGCGATACACTCCTCAGCCAAATAAGTAAGCAAGAGCTCTCGAAAGAGAGCTTTTTTCATTCCATTAGTTTTTAAATTCCTGGCTCACCATCAAACCTCTTAACCCTCCATCCAGAATTCCTATTCCAACTCTTCCATAAGATTTATGAAGAATATTTGCTTTATGGCCGGGAGAATTCATTAAGCCGGCGTGACAAATTTGGAGGGTTGGTCCCAAAGCAAGATTCTCTCCGGTGATCAGGTATCTTATTCCAGCAGCTTTCACCCTGTCTGCAGGTGTAACACCATCTGGTGAGACATGAGCGAAATAACCCCTGGCAAACATGTCATGTGAATGTAACCTTGCAACTCTTGTTAAAGCAGTATCGGCAACAAGTGCATTCAATCCTTCCTTTGCTCTTTCTTCATTCACCAATGCCAACATCTTTGCTTCAAGATCAGGACGTGGTTTTGCATTGGTTACTGTAAAATTCAGTTTTACCGTTTCATTCGATTCGATCGTCATTTTGGTCATCGACTTTCGAACGGCTTCATCGAATACGGGTGCAATTTTTTCATCCAGCCAGGCTACCTGGTTGCCAAATTCATTCGCCACTTTACTTTCTCTTGCAGATGCAGAAAGTCCATCGGATAATGGTAATACTAATAACAACGCAGAGATGATTACCGCATAAATAACTCCATTGATGGCACCAGGTAAAATGCCGAGTGTTTTATTTGCGGTGGAATGATGTGCATCGTGATGTGTCTTTCGGAGCAAAGCATTAACGATCGAAGCAAAAATGATTCTCAATAATATCAGTACGATCAAAAATGCTAAAGGCATTGTCCATACTCCCAGTACAGGAAATATTTTTTGTAACAAAACCGCAAGGTACTGGTATAAATAAAATGCTGCTGCCAAACTGCCTACCCAACTCAACAGTTCAAGTGAGCCAAGTATAAAACCCTTTTTATATCCACTCCATGCAGCAAGGATAATAATGAAAACTAAAACAATATCAATCCAATTCATGTGGCTTGTTAAGCAAAAAATGTGCAGTATTTGTAAAGTAATCAAAGACAGTAAAACATTCACCAAAGGCAAACAGGAAATTCATATTGCGGAAATCTTTCCCAATTAAACTGCTGCTTGATCTTGAGTATGATATGTTACTCAGTGATTAAAGTAATGCGCATATAATTTGTTGAAGTAAACTACTAATAACCTCAAAAACACAATACAATGGCAGACACAAATCGAAATCAATGGGAAGAACGTTATCAATCTGGCTGGCAGCAAAGCCGCGGTACCAGAAATAATCAGTTTGATCGTAACAGAGACGATTACAGCAGTAACTATGACAATAGCCAGAGCAGCTCAAGATATGGCGGAGAAGATTACAGGTCAGAAAGTCCCTATAAAAGCGACTATAATTCCAACACCTATGATCGCAGAAATGAAAGGAGAGATGATTATTCAAGCCTTGACAGAAACAGGGACAGGTCAACCAATATGGGCAGTGGATATGATCCATATAACTATGGTCAAACAATAGGTAGTTTTAACCAGGGCAAAGACGGTAGTTACAGTTCTCGCTTTGATTATGAAGGCCAGAGAAGCAATGATCGATCGGATAACGGTTATGACAGTGACTATAACCGTAGCTATGGACGCAGAAATTCAGATAACTACGGAACCAGGAGTTATGAGCCATACCAAAACCGGAATGATCAGAGAAGCTGGAATAATGACAGGTATGGTAACAAGAATCAAAGCCGTGACTGGTGGGACAGAACAACTGATGAAGTAGCATCGTGGTTTGGTGATGATGATGCACAAAGAAGAAGAGAAGTAGATAAGAGAACAGGTCCACATAGGGGTAAAGGTCCAAAAGGATACAAACGTTCTGATGAAAGGATCAAGGATGATGTGAACGACCGTTTAAGTGATGATTCTTTTATAGATGCATCAGAGATAGACGTTACTTGTGAAGACTGTGAAATAGTACTGACAGGTGCTGTTGATTCTAAAGAAGAAAAAAGAAGGGCAGAGGATATTGCCGAAAGAGTATCGGGTGTTAAAAATGTAGAGAACAGGTTAAAAGTGAGAAGCAAAGAAAACACCAGTGGTGCAACAATTTACAGAGACAGAGATTAAGGTTGTATATCAAAACAAAAAGCGTCCTAAGTTGGACGCTTTTTTTATTCCTGTTCTTTATTTTCATTCTCGTCGGAAGTATCATCTTCGGTCTCATCATCCTCTTTAGCGATCAGCGTTCCATCTTCATTAATGATATATTCGGATTGGTGTTCTGAAGTGTTTTCATCAACTTCCTCAGCAGGGATATTCTCCATATGTGGCTCAGGAAATTCTTCTGAACTATCGCTTTGCAATAATTCTGTTGTTTCAGATTCATGGTGACGAACCAATGTAGGTTCTACCAACTGATCAGCAAAAACTTCTTTTATTTTTGGAAGATCTTCTGCGGTATTGATACCAAAATAATCCATGAAAGTTTTTGAAGTAGCATATACCAATGGATGGCCTGGCAGTTTTTCGTTTCTACCTGAAATAACGATCAATTCTTTTTCCAGTAATTTCTGAACGCTGTAATCACTATTCACACCACGAATCGCTTCTATTTCTCCTTTAGTGATCGGTTGTTTATAAGCGATTATGGCCAGTGTTTCTAATGCAGCATTGGAAAGTCTTTTCAAAAACTTCTCTCCGTTTAACTGCGATATTGTTTTATGGAAATCTTTCTTGGTTAGGAATTGCCAGCCACCACCACTTTCTCTTACTTCAAACGGATAGAATTCCGAGTTGTATTTCTCCCTGATTCCTTCCATTGCACTTTCAACCTGGTCAAGCGTGATACGTTCTTCCATAAAGCCAAAAGCATTATTGATCAACTCAACAACATCTAACGACGTTAATGGTTTTTCGCTGGCAAAAATTAATGCTTCAATATGTGGTATGATCTCGGACAATTCCATAGTCAATTAGTCATTGGACATTAAGTCATTTGGTTTTCGATTCTTCAAGATGTTTACCAATAGATTTAATGTAGGGATTAATAAGTTTAAAGTAAAAAGTTAGTTTGGATTGGAGCAAGATAAACTCTTCTTCTGAAAGTAAATTCCTTGCTTTCGCTTTATTTATAGCAGTAATAGTTTCAAAGGCAGAACCTCGACTGTAGTAACAGAAATTTCTATTTTCTGCATAATGAAACCTGCCATAACCTTCACTGATATTAAACGCAATCGAATCCGCAGCTCTTGTAAATTGTTTACCTAATGTATCTTTTTGGTAAAAGCTCCGTTTATCAACAATAGTCCATACTAATTCACCAATTTCCATTGCCACATTATAAACCTCAAGTTCTTCGAGCTTTATCATGGTGATTGATTTGATGACTAATTGACTTAATGTCTTAATGACTTATCCTTGCAACGCTGCTGCACCACTCACGATTTCCGTCAATTCGGTAGTAATTGCTGCCTGCCTTGCACGGTTATAAGATATCTTCAGGCTCTTCAGCAACTCGTTGGCATTTTCACTTGCCTTATCCATTGCAGTCATCCTTGCTCCGTGTTCACTGGCATTTGCATCCAGCACAGCCTTATATAATTGAGTGTTGAGGATCTTCGGCATTAACTCAGCAATCAAAAGATCTTTTGCTGGTTCATAAATAAAATCAGCTTTTTTGGCACCTGCCTGCTTCTGAACTTTCGGAATTGGCAGAAACTGCTCAACAACAAAAGCCTGGGTTGCAGCATTTTTAAACTGGCTGTACACAAGCTCGATCTTATCGAATTCTTTTGCCTCAAAAGCTTTTACAGCAGCCTGTGCAGCAGTTTGAACGTTTTCAAAAGTCAGGTTCAGGAAAATATCTTTATAAGTAGCATCAGTTGTATAACCTGCTCTTACCATTGCTTCATAACCTTTTTTACCGATGCCCCAGATGGTGATGTTCTTTTTGCTGTTCTGTATTTCATACTTTTCAGCTACAGCCTGCTTTGCAGCCTTTACAATGTTTGCATTGTAAGCACCGGCAAGACCTCTGTCGGATGTAATTACAATTAAAAGCACTTTCTCCACTGGTCTTTCAGCGGCCAAAGCAATGTTGGTATCACCTTCAGAATTGCTAACAATATTGCTCAGCATTTCCTGTAATTTCTGAGCATAAGGTCGCATTTGAGTTATAGCATCCTGTGCCCTTCTTAATTTGGCAGCACTCACCATTTTCATGGCTTTTGTGATCTGCTGGGTACTCTGTACACTTTTTATCCTGTTACGAACCTCTTTTAATTGACCTGCCATTATTTGGAGTTTACAGTTTTTAGTTTGGAGTTTTTTAGTCTGAATATTCGTGAACTGAGAACCTGGGACTTAAAACTTCAAACCGTAAAATCGGCGGCAAAAGTAGCAGAATCAGCCTGAATTTCCTCGTATGATGGAAGATTCTTTGAATACCTGCTTTTGGTTTTCATGGCATCGGCTGTTGCGTCGCATTTCGTTCATCGTTCTGTTCTCACTGGAACAATTCAACTTACGTATTATTTTCCTCCTCCATCCAGATCGTTTTTCGCTTCCCTGATCGTCTCATTTGCATCCTTTTCAGTGTTTTTATCAGGTTCAACTGGCCGTTGCACAGGCTTATCGGCAGGTGCATATTGAAGATGAATAAACATAGGAAAATGATCGCTGCCAACATTTCCCAGCCTTTTGATTTTTACCACCTTAAAATGGTTGCTATGAAAAATATGATCAAGCGGCCAGCGGAAAATGGGCATTTTTGCATGATAGGTATTATAAAATCCTCTTCCTCGTCTCGGATCGAGGTAGCCGGTAACTTCCTGAAACAATCTTGTGTTTTCCGACCACGCCACATCGTTAAAGTCTCCCGCTACGATCACTCCACCCTTTTCCTTTCTTGCCTCTTTACCCACCATGATTATTTCAGCATCTCTTTCACGACTATCGTTGCTTTCTCCCGGAACCGGAGGTCGTGGATGTATGATAAATAATGTAATCCATACACCACTTCTTAGCTGGACATTAGCCCTGATCGACGGTATGTCTGCTTCAACCAGGTAACGAACCTGCACTTGCGACAGGGGTAATTTAGAATACAAATGCATTCCATATAAATTACTTAACGGAACTGGCTGGCGATAAGGATGAGTTTTTTTAAGCGGTTTTAAATGACGCTGCCATATAGTGTCAGTTTCTGTGGTTATAATTACATCTGGCTGGTATTGCTGCATTTTCTCCAGCACTTTATCATAGGAAGTATTTGTTTGTAATACATTGCAGATGAAAAGGCTGATCGTATTGCTGTCGTTAACCTTAGTGGCTGCTTCCAATACTTGCTTTTTACCCATTGGAGTGTAAGGAGCAGCTTTATAAGCCTGAATCATTATTACACCTACTAAGCCTGCTGCAAAAAATTTATCTCGCTTAGAACCCTTAAAATAGAAGGTCACATACCAACACAACACTACGACAGCAATAAAAAAAGTTTGTAACCTGGGGTAGTCAAATATCTGCACATACCATTCTTTAGATGGAATGATCGGTATTAATGTAGCACCTAATGCGATAATTGCCAATAAGCCAAAAAATATTACCCCGGAAATTCTAAAAATTCGTTTAGTGAAGCTCATTCTTGAGATGGTATGTTAACTGTTGCTTAGTCCTTAACAAAAGTTGAACCGAATACTTTTGGCTTTTACTGAAAAGATGCCAGTGTACCAAAAGGCTGAAAAGCACTGACGCTGCATACTCAAATTAGTTACCTTTGCCAGCTTCAAAAACACCTGCCATTTTGGCTATAAAGGGTCGATAGCAGGATTTTTGACAAACCATTTATTCATTTTCCGGAATGTCTACATAGTCAGACCCGAGACGGTCAGGCTTTGTACCACAAAGTTCAGAACGTACAAGTGAGTGACACAACAGAAGAGCCCACAAAGTACTGAAGCCGGTATCATAATATTAATTGCTTATATGCTAGGTTTTTTTGGAAAGTTATTCGGTGGCAGCAAATCTGAGAAAGATGTAAAGCTTGTAAGGCCAATCGTTGATAAAGTCAACCAATTTTTTGAGCAATATCAATCACTCACCAATGATGAGCTTCGTGGTAAAACACAGGAGTTCAAACAGAGGATACAGGATCACCTGAAAGATATTGATGCTGAGATTAATGCTCGTAAGCAAGCTGCAGAAGCTTTAGACGTAACAGACATACAAGGTAAGGATGCCATTTACCAGGAGGTGGATGGCCTGACAAAAGACAGGAATGCAAAGATTGAAGAGGCATTAAACGAGATCATGCCGGAAGCTTTTGCAGTAGTAAAAGAAACGGCCAGGCGATTTAAAGAAAATACAGAACTTGTTTCAACAGCAACTCAGCTTGACAGGGATTTCAGCGTAGTAAAAGAATACGTAAGAATTGAAGGTGATAAATCCATCTTTAAAAATTCATGGACGGCTGCCGGTGGACAAGTCACCTGGAACATGGTGCATTACGATGTTCAGTTAATTGGTGGTGCTGTTTTACATAGCGGTAAGATATCTGAAATGGCAACGGGTGAGGGTAAAACACTTGTTTCAACATTACCTGCTTACCTGAATGCATTAGCCGGTGAAGGTGTTCATATTGTTACAGTGAACGATTACCTGGCAAAAAGAGACTCTGAGTGGAATGGAACTATTTTCGAATGGCTTGGTCTTACAGTAGATTGTATCGATAAACATCAGCCAAACTCTGAGTCCAGGAGAAAAGCTTATTTAGCAGATATCACTTACGGTACAAATAATGAGTTCGGTTTCGATTACCTGAGAGATAATATGGTGCATTCACCGGAAGAAATGGTGCAGCGTAAACACCATTTTGCCATGGTGGATGAGGTGGACTCAGTATTAATTGATGATGCCAGAACTCCTTTGATCATTTCCGGTCCTATTGGCAGAGATACCAGTACAGAACAATTTTTTGAATTAAAGCCAAGAATTGAACGAATAGTTGAAGCACAGAAAAAAGCAGTGAACCAGTTCCTGCAGGAAGCAAAGAAAAAAATTGCGGAAGGCAATGATGATCCAAAAGATGGCGGTCTTGCTTTGTTCAGGGCACATCGTGGTTTGCCAAAGAACAGTGCTACCATCAAGTTTTTGAGTGAACCGGGAATGAGAGTGAAACTTCAGAAAACAGAAAATCACTACCTGGCCGATCAGCAAAGAGAAATGCATAAAGCAGATGCTGAGCTATATTTCTATATTGATGAAAAAAATAATTCCGTTGAATTAACAGATAAGGGCATACAGATGATTACGAGGGCAGGAGAAGATCCGAACTTCTTTATTCTTCCCGACATCAGTATTTCACTTGCTGCGATCGATAATGATGCTGCTCTTTCTGTTGATGAAAAATTGCAACGCAAAGAAGCGATCATTAATGAATATTCTGTAAAAGCAGATCGTATTCATACGGTTCAACAATTATTGAAAGCCTATACGCTATTCGATAAAGATGTGGAGTACGTTGTGATAGAAGGCCAGGTAAAAATTGTTGATGAGCAGACTGGCCGTATTATGGAAGGCCGTCGTTATTCAGATGGATTGCACCAGGCTTTGGAAGCAAAAGAGAATGTAAAGATTGAAGCTGCCACTCAAACATATGCCACTGTTACATTACAGAACTATTTCCGTATGTATCACAAGCTGGCCGGTATGACTGGTACAGCTGAAACAGAAGCAGCAGAACTTTGGAGTATCTATAAACTTGATGTTGTTAATATTCCAACAAATGTCCAGGCAATAAGGATAGACGAACAGGATCTTGTTTATAAAACCAAGAGAGAAAAATACAAAGCTGTTATAGATGAGATCGAGAAACAGCGTAATGCCGGAAGGCCAATTCTTGTTGGTACTACTTCAGTTGAGATCAGTGAATTGATCAGCAGGATGCTTCGTCAAAAGCAAATTCCGCACAATGTATTAAATGCAAAACAGCATCAGCGTGAAGCACAGGTTGTTGCCGAAGCTGGTTTTGCAGGTGCAGTAACTATTGCAACGAACATGGCAGGTCGTGGTACAGATATTAAGCTTGGACCTGGTGTAAAAGAAGCCGGTGGTTTGGCTATTCTAGGTACTGAAAGACATGAATCTCGTCGTGTAGATCGTCAGTTAAGAGGTCGTGCTGGTCGTCAGGGTGATCCGGGTTCATCTCAATTCTTTGTTTCATTGGAAGATGACCTGATGAGAATGTTTGGCTCCGAAAGAATTGCCAAGGTGATGGATTTTGCCGGCTATAAAGAAGGTGAAGTGATACAGCATAGCATGATCACCAAATCAATTGAAAGAGCACAGAAAAAAGTAGAAGAAAACAACTTTGGTATCCGTAAAAGATTACTTGAGTATGATGATGTGATGAACAAGCAGCGTACCGTGATCTATGCAAGAAGAAGTCATGCCTTGTTTGGTGAAAGGCTTGCATTGGATCTTGACACTGCTTTTTATGATGTAGCAGAATCTTTGGTTAGCGGATACAAAGAACAAAGCGATTATGAAGGTTTTAAGCTTGGAACCATCATGAATTTTGGTATTGAAACTGCTATCACGGTTGATGAATTTTCAAAACAAAATGAACAGGTTCTTTCAGAAAGATTGTACCTCGAAGCTGCTGAACATTACCAGAGACGAAAGAAAGACATGGGTCAGCAGGCAATACCTGTGTTTAAGAATATTAAAACTACCCAGGGTTCTCATATCGAAAATGTGATCGTTCCATTTACTGATGGAAAGAAAGGGTTACAGGCTCTGGCCAACCTGAATAAGACCATCGAAACACAGGGTGTAGAACTGGTAAATTCTCTTGAACGTTCTGTTACACTTGGTTTAATTGATGATGCATGGAAAGAACATTTGCGTGCCATGGACGATCTGAAGCAAAGTGTGCAAACAGCTACTTACGAGCAGAAAGATCCGTTGGTGATCTACAAAGTGGAAGCTTTTAACCTGTTTAGCCAGATGAATGGTGAGGTGAATAAGACCATCGTTTCATTTCTTTCGCATGCAAATATTGCAGTTGAACAGCAGGGACCTGTAAGAGAAGGAAAACAGGAAAAAACTGATTTGAGTAATCTAAGGGCCAATAAAGAAGAGATCGATAATGCAGGACAGGATTATGCAGCGAATGAAAATGATTATTATGATCCTTCACCGGTGAAACAGGAACCGATAAAAGTTGGTCCTAAAATCGGAAGAAACGATCCTTGTCCTTGTGGAAGTGGCAAGAAGTTTAAAAATTGTCACGGAAAAGATGCCTGATCTTAATTAACGATAAACATTAATAAAGAGCCACCTTAGAGTGGCTCTTTTCCTTAAAAAAATGCTTACTTTGATGTTCATTCTATGAATATGAACGCTGTTATTGATAATGCGATACCCGATTTCAGAATCTCTCCACGTATCGACCAGGTGGGTATCGAAGAAAGAGCAAAAAAATTCACCACCAGGAGCATCAAAAAAGAAACAAAGGTTCAGGGCCTGAAAATGGTACTGAACATGATAGACCTTACTACACTTGAAGGAAAAGATTCTGAAGGAAAAGTAAAACAGATGTGCTACAAAGCAAGACATCTGCACGACTCTTATGCTGATTTGCCAACAGTAGCGGCGGTTTGCGTGTATCCTTCAATGGTGAAGATTGCAAAGCAGGCTTTGGGTGATTCAGGTGTGAATGTTGCTTCCGTATCAACTGCATTTCCAAGTGGACAGGCACCAATGAAAGTGAAGATCGATGATACAAAATTCGCTGTAGATAATGGTGCTGACGAAGTGGATATGGTTATATCTCGAGGTAGGTTTTTAGAAGGCGATTATAATTTTGTGTACGATGAAATTGCGGCGATAAAAGAAGCTTGTGGTGCTGCAAGATTAAAAGTGATTTTAGAAACCGGTGAGTTGGTTACGTTTGATAAAGTAAGAAGAGCAAGTGATATTGCCATGTATGCCGGTGCTGATTTTATCAAAACATCTACCGGTAAAATTCAACCTGCTGCAACGATGCCGGTAACATTGGTGATGTTAGAAGCCATCAAAGATTTTTATTACAAGACAGGAAAGATGATTGGAATGAAACCAGCCGGTGGCATTTCAAAATCAAAATTGGCTTTACACTATTTAGTAATGCTGCATGAAACATTAGGAGCAGATTGGATGACGAATCAATGGTTTCGTTTTGGAGCAAGTAGTTTAGCGAATGATGTATTAATGCAATTGGTGAAAGAGAAGAGTGGGGTGTATCAGAGTGCAGATTATTTTTCTGTGGATTGAGTTAGAACCACAGAGGCACAACGGCACAGAGCAGCACAACGTTATGAAGCGACGTGACGTTCAGTCGTTGTGGTTCAAAACAGCTGAAAAAAGAATAAGCCGTTGAAGTGAGTGACACAACGAAGTTCAATAGTAGTACTGTCGTTGATCAAATAAAAATATTATGAGTAAGTCAAATAAAGAAGTTCCGAAATTGAAGTTTAACCAGGGTTGGTCTTATGCACCAGCACCCGAAAGTGCAAGTCATGTTAAACTAAAAGATCGTTATGATCTTTTTATTGGTGGAGCGTTCGTTAAACCAACTTCCGGAAAATATTTTGATACGATCAATCCGGCTAACGAAGAGAAACTTGCAAAAGTTGCTGAAGCAAACACTGCTGATGTTGACAAAGCCGTGAAAGCTGCAAGAACTGCTTACGATAAAACATGGAAGAAAATGCCTGCAAAAGAGCGAGGCAAATACATTTATCGTATTGCAAGAATGATACAGGAAAGAGCAAGAGAGCTGGCTGTGATAGAAACCATGGATGGTGGTAAGCCGATCAAAGAATCGAGGGATGTAGATATTCCATTGGTTGCAAATCATTTCTTTTATTACGCTGGTTGGGCTGATAAATTACAGTATGCATTTCCAAATAGAATTCCTCAACCATTAGGTGTAGCAGGTCAGATCATTCCATGGAATTTTCCTTTGTTGATGGCAGCATGGAAAATTGCCCCGGCTTTGGCTTGTGGAAACACTGTTGTATTGAAGCCTGCAGAGACAACTCCGTTAACTGCATTGAAACTTGCTGAGATCATCCAGGAAAGTGGGTTACCTGATGGTGTGGTAAACATCATAACTGGTTTTGGCGATACCGGTGCAGCACTTGTAAATCACCCAGGTATTGATAAGATTGCATTTACCGGTTCAACAGATGTCGGTAAGATCATTCAGAAAGCTGTTGCCGGCACGAATAAAAAAGTAACACTTGAATTAGGTGGCAAAGCTGCCAACATCATTTTTGATGATGCACCAATTGACCAGGCTGTGGAAGGAATTATCAATGGAATCTATTTCAACCAGGGTCATGTTTGTTGTGCAGGTTCACGATTATTCGTACAGGAAAGTGTGTATGAAGAAGTGATTCAAAAGCTGAAAGATCGTTTGGAAACATTGATCGTTGGCGATCCGATGGATAAGAATACAGATGTTGGTGCGATCAACTCTAAACAGCAACTCGACAACATCAGCAAATATTTAAAGATCGGTGCTGATGAAGGTGCTGAAATGTACCAGAGTGGTTGTGCATTACCAGGAAAAGGATTCTTCTGTAAGCCAACCATCTTTACCAATGTTGCACAGAGTAGTCGTATTGCGCAGGAAGAAATTTTTGGTCCGGTCTTAACTGTGCAGACTTTCAGAACAGATGATGAGGTGATTGAAAAAGCCAACAACACTCCGTTTGGTTTAAGTGCAGGTGTATGGACCGATAAAGGTTCAAAGATTTTCAACCTCACGACTAAAATGAGAGCCGGTGTGGTTTGGGCAAATACATACAACAAGTTCGATCCTACTGCTCCGTTTGGTGGTTACAAAGAAAGTGGATTTGGAAGGGAAGGTGGATTACATGGATTAGGTGCTTATTTAAAATGGTAAATTATTTTTGACCAGCGATATTGCTACTATTAAACTTCGTTGTGTCACACACTTGTACTGGTAGAGTATAACTGAACAAATTAGACAACATGGCAACTTCAACAATAAAAAAGAAAACAGCAGCAAAAGCTCCGAAGGCAACTGAAGTCAAGAGTAACAGTTCTACAACTCAGCGTTTGGAAGTATTGAAAACTTATAAGCTATACGTAGGTGGGCAGTTTCCAAGAACTGAATCTGGCAGGTACTATCTTGCTACCAATAAGAAAGGAGAACAACTTGCCAATATTTGCCTCAGCTCGAGAAAAGATTTTCGTGATGCAGTTGGTGCTGCCAGAGGTGCACAAAAAGGCTGGGCTTCAAAAGCTGCAAACAACAGAGGGCAAATACTATATCGTATTGCAGAAATGCTGGAAGGCAGAAGAGCACAGTTCATCGATGAGTTATTGAAGCAAGACAGCACAAAAGCACAGGCAGAAGCTGAAGTGAATACTGCAATAGATCGGTTGATATATTATGCAGGATGGTGTGATAAGTACCAACAACTATTTTCATCAGTAAATCCTGTTGCTTCTTCTCATTTCAATTTTTCTGTTCCTGAACCAACAGGTGTTATTGCAGCAATAGCACCACAGAATGATTCATTACTTGGATTGGTTTCTGTTATTGCTCCTGTAATTGCAGGTGGCAATACGATTATTGTGCTTGCTTCTGAAAATAAGCCTCTTTGTTCTATCACCTTTGCTGAGGTAATCAATTCATCTGATGTACCGGGTGGAGTGGTGAATATTCTTACGGGCAAACCCTCGGAACTGGCCACACAATTTGCGTCTCACATGGATGTGAATGCCATTATTTTCTGTGAAGATGATGAACTGATTCAAAAAGACATCCAGGAAAAAGCCTCATTGAATGTTAAAAGAGTAATGATCTATAAAGAAGTGAACTGGAATACAGAACAAGGTGAATCACCTTATTTCATTCTCGATACGCAGGAAATAAAAACAACCTGGCATCCTATTGAGAGTATTGGCAGTGGTGGTGGAAAATACTAGTTAACAATATATTTTAATCAGTTAATATATCTTCAAATAAAGTATAACGATGTACAGGCTTCTTGTTTTACTCATATTTTGCTTGTCAATGATGACGCTGTCAGCACAGGACACCATTGTAGTAAAGAAAGATCCAAGGCTTGATGTACTCACATCAAAACAAGCTGCTCTTAATAAAAGAAATGCATTGATGACCAGCAGTGGTCAGTATAAAGGTTACAGGGTACAGGTGATCAGTACAAGAGATAGAAATAAAGCCTTTGATATAAAATCTGATTTACTCTCTCGTTTCCCCGAAGAAAAATCATACACACTTTTCCAGTCACCATATTTCAGGGTGAGGATCGGTAATTTCATAGATAGAAAAGATGCTGATGAGTTTCGGAAGTTACTTTCAAAATACTACCAGGAAGGTGGTGTTTATGTTGTTGCAGATGTAATTGATTATACTCCACCTGAAGATGAAGAGCTATTCATAGATTAATTAACTTTCCGCCATGTTACAGGAAAGGATAAGACAATTGGCTAAAGAATATGCCAGTGAATTCATACAAGTTCGTCGTCATCTCCACGCAAATCCCGAATTAAGTTACCAGGAATTTGAGACAAGTAAATTCATCCAGTCAAAACTTGCCGGTTGGAATATCCCCTTTGAAATAAAAGCTGCCACAGGTGTTGTTGGATTGATCAAAGGAAAAAATCCTGATAGCAGATGTATTGCACTACGTGGAGATATGGATGCACTTCCCATCAAAGAAGAAAATGATATTGCATACATATCAACCCATGAAGGTGTAATGCATGCTTGTGGCCATGATGTACATACCACATGTTTACTGGGTGCTGCAAAAATTCTCCATGAATTAAAAGATGAGTTTGAAGGAACTATAAAGCTCATTTTTCAACCTGGAGAAGAAAAAAATCCAGGTGGAGCGAGCCTGATGATAAAAGATGGTGCACTGGAAAATCCAAAACCGCAAGGCATCATTGGTTTGCATGTGAATCCATCCTTGGAAGTTGGTAAACTCAGCTTTAGGAAAGGAAGAGTAATGGCTAGTGCTGATGAAATCTACATTACCATTAAAGGAAAAGGCGGCCACGCTGCTGCACCACATTTAACTGCTGATACTATTTTAATCGCATCACATCTTATAGTAAGCCTTCAGCAAATCATCTCAAGGAATAACAATCCTTTTACACCTTCTGTATTATCGATCTGTTCGGTTCAGGGTGGACATACCACGAATGTTATTCCCAGTGAAGTGAAATTAATGGGCACATTCAGAGCAATGGATGAAACATGGAGAAGAAAGGCTCATACACTTATCACCAAACATGCAACAGAGTTAGTGCATTCTATGGGTGGTGAAATTGATCTTCACATTGATGTAGGTTATCCTTGTGTGGATAATGACGATAACTTAACGGAACATTGCTGGAGATATGCTGAAGATTATATGGGGAAAGCTAATGTGGAAGAAACAGAAGTAAGAATGGGTGCAGAAGATTTTGGGTATTATACCCAATTGATTCCCGGATGTTTTTTCAGGCTCGGTGTTCGGAACGAAAAAGAAGGCATCGTTCATAATGTACATACGCCATTGTTTAACATAGATGAAAATGCAATTGAAACGGGTATTGGAATCATGGCATTGCTTGGTGCTACTGTTAAAGTGTAATTTGCTGTTTTACCCATTGGAATCTTTCATATGTGTAGATTTTACAATATTTTGAGCCAGATAGCCAGTTATTTTACCTTTAATCCTTAAACCGGGCTATGTTAACACATAACCCCGGTTACCTTTATAACACATGAAGAAACGAGCATCGGCATATTGGTGGTGCCAGCTGGGAGGCTGGAGTGCATATATTATTGTATATACCTTCTTTTATCTTACCATTCGTACAAAAGCTTTTGAGTACTTCTATCATGTACTGATACTGGATGCTTTGGTTGGGTTTTTTATTACGCACAGCATGAGGCTGATGTTTAAGAAAACCAGGCTCCTCAATTTGCAGTTGAAGCAGCAGATTATTTATGTAGTTCTCTCAACCTTAGTGTTTGCATTCCTATGGGCATTTATCGTGGTATTCACCGAAAGCCAGGTCGGATGGGAGATGCAACAGATGCAGGAATATTCGATCATTAATAAAACGATCAGAACGTCTTTAGGATGTTTTCTTTTCCTGGCAATTTGGAACCTGATCTACTTTGCTTATCATTTTGTTTTAAAAAGCAGGCAGGAGCAGTTAGATAAAATTAGATTGGAAAGCATGGTAAAAGAACTTGAATTAAAAACCATCAAGGCTCATATCAATCCTCATTTTATCTTTAATGCATTAAATAGTATCAGGGCTTTGGTTGATGAAAATCCCGGAAGAGCAAGAACGGCCATCACGGAATTAAGCAATATTTTAAGGAGTAGTATGCAAGCTGAAAAGGCAGAAACAACCTCATTAGAACGAGAGTTAAATATTGTAAAGGATTATTTAGCGCTGGAACATATTCGTTTTGAAGACAGGTTAAGAGTAGAATACCAGATAGATGAAGACACACTGGATCAGCCGGTACCTCCGATGATGTTGCAAACCCTTGTAGAAAATGCTATCAAACATGGCATTAGCAAACAGGTTGATGGAGGCTCTATAAGAATCATATCTGATTTCAGGGATGATCACCATGAATTGATCGTTCAGAATACAGGTAAGTTAAATGGTTCGTACAACCACGATGGATTTGGCCTTGCAAGTACACAAAACAGGTTGAAATTATTGTATGGATCCAAAGCAAGTTTTCAGATCAGTGATAAAAACGGAAACCTTGTAGAAGCAAAAGTATTGATGCCGGTAGAACATATATAACCCTTTCATTTTATCGTATAATTTTTTATTATGCCAATTAAGACCCTCATTATTGATGACGAACGTTTAGCCAGAAATGAACTTCGCAAATTATTGTCGGAGTTTCCTGATATTGAAATTATTGATGAGGCTACCAATGTTGATGAAGGAGTAGAAAAAATTGATATGCTTAGTCCTGACCTGATATTTCTCGATATTCAAATGCCGGGAAAAACAGGGTTTGACCTGTTACAGGAAGTAGAACGAGCTCCACGAGTGATCTTCACTACAGCATATGATGAGTATGCCTTAAAAGCTTTTGAGGTAAATGCTTTTGACTACCTTTTGAAACCTGTTGAACCAAAGCGTTTGAGTGATGCCATACAAAAATTGAATTACGAGATCAGTCGTGAAAGAGCAAATGAGAATGGCATATTCAATAGAGGTCCGCTGACCGAGAATGACCAGGTGTTTGTAAAGGATGGTGAAAGATGCTGGTTTGTGAAGCTGAGCGAAATAAGATTATTTGAAAGTGTAGGCAATTATGCAAAGGTTTTTTTCAGCACCCATAAGCCATTAATATTAAAATCGCTGAATGCATTGGAAGAAAGACTCGACGAGAAAATGTTTTTCCGTGCAAATCGTAAGCATATTATTAATTTGAGATGGATCGAAAGAATTGAACCTTACTTCAACGGTGGGTTATTAGTTGAATTAAAAGGAGGAGAGAAGATCGAAGTGAGCAGGAGGCAGACAGTGAAGTTTAAAGAAATGATGAGTTTGTAATATTATACACAACAAAATTGATGATGAGGTTGCTAAAAAGCAGCCTCATTAATTTATAAAGTCTACAACATACTATGAGAAAAGTTATCCTGGTAGTTTCTATAACAACATTCATTTTTTCATGTACAAGACCAGCCGGAAAAATTTCAGCTTCCGGTATAGATGCAATTATCAACGCTGCTGAAGTAGAAAGGATAGAGAGTGTTCTGTCAGCTGATGATATGCAGGGCAGAAAAGCAGGAACACCGGGTATAGATAAAGCTGCAATTTTTATTGCTTCAGAATATCGGGCTACTGGATTGCAACAGTTACCAGGAGTTATAAACTATCGGCAGGAGTTCACGATGTTTCAACCGAGACATTTGTTTACTGCAGCAGTTGTCAACGGCAACCGGGTTAACGAGAATGATGTGATAGTAATCACCCAGCGGCCAGGAGTTTCTATCACTGATCAATCAGGGTATGAAAAAGTTTACATCGGTGCAAAGCAGAATCTTTTCCAGGAAGCAAGAAAGTATGTAGGCAGCAGCAAAAACCTTGTTATTATTGTTGATACTGCTCACCGCAAAAACTTTGCAAGACTTTCAGGATTCAGGAGACCGTCATTTAGATCAGAGGTGTCGCAGGCTTTTGTTTTATATGCCAGTGATCCAGCAACTTACTCAATCACATCACGACATAACATTTCAGAACTAAAGTTGGCCAATGTTATTGGTATGCTGCCTGGTAAATCAAAGAAAGATGAATACGTGATCTTTTCTGCTCATTACGATCATCTTGGAATTGGAAAGCCAACTGCTGAAGGAGATTCGATATACAATGGTGCAAATGATGATGCTGCAGGTACAACTGCAGTGATGATGCTGGCTAAATACTTTAAAGCACTAAACAATAATGAAAGAACATTGTTGTTTGTTGCATTCACCGCCGAAGAATCAGGAGGTTTTGGTTCACAGTATTTTTCAAATCAACTCGATCCTGCTAAGGTGATGGCAATGTTTAATATTGAAATGATCGGCACCGAAAGTAATTGGGGTAAGAACTCAGCTTATATTACCGGTTTTGATAAAACAGATATGGGAACAATACTGCAAAAGAATCTTGCAGCAACAGGTTTTACCTTTCATCCGGATCCATATCCTGATCAGAATCTTTTTTATCGTTCAGATAATGCTACACTCGCTGCACTGGGTGTTCCTGCACATACCATCTCAACTGCAAAAATGGATAAAGAGAAATTTTATCACTCCCAGGATGATGAGATCGGAACACTTGATATGAACAATATGGCTGCAATTATCAGGGCCATTGCTTTAAGTTCAAAGGGAATAGTAAATGGAAGTGAAACACCAACAAGAGTAAAACAACTTTAGATCACTTTAATTGATTCTGGTAAAACCTTTACTGTAAACATTGTTTCCTACGATCAGTTTGATATAATAACTACCTGGCTTTAGATCAGACGTATTAACCGTAACAAAGTGTTGACCTTTCTGCAGGTTTGTGTTCAATGCAGACTTTAAAAATTGTCCGCTAACGGAATATACCAGTAACTGCACATTAGCATCAGATGAAACGACCAGTTTCGCTGTTGTGTTATTGTTGGAAGGATTAGGATAGAGCATTAATTCCTGCTTAGATTCCGTAAAACGAATAACAATGATTTTACTGTACCTGTAATTTCCATCTTTATCTATTTGTTTCAACCGGTAAAAGACCGGCGAAGCCTGATTGAGTTTATCAGTGTATTTATAATTCGTAATACTATTACTGTTTTCTTTGCCGGCAACAAATGATATCTTTTGCCATGCTGCATCCTGTAAACACTTTTCTATTTCCCAGCCTGCATTATTCGTTTCGGTAGCCGTTTTCCAGTTAAGTTCAACTGAATTATTTTTTATTGTGCCTCCAAAAAATATCAGGTCTACCGGCAAGGGATAATTACTTTCTTTATAACCAAGATCTGGAGCTGCTCCATTATAAGGCAGACCAACATTTGTTCCTCCATCTATCAGGTCACTGGCTTGTGCAAGTTTCATGAAGTTGATATCCGGTAAACTGCCATCAGCATTTCTTGGAGCACGAAGCACAGAAGTGTCTAAACTTACAAAATCAGAATTGTCAACGGTGAAAGGAGACTGCCAGCTGTTATTGCTCCTTACAGCTACCGTTCTAAACTGATCCCCGTTAATCCCGAGATAAGAAATAGAATTTTTAATCGTCATTTCCTTTCCTGTAGCAGGATCATAATTTGCCATTCCAAAATTTCTCCCGTTTTTGTAACCGGTACAATTATAAAGGATCATCGATCCGATATTGTTATTCTGATCAAACCCTTTCGACCTGTTGTATACCGCAAGACAATTTCTTAAAATCACATCATGTTGTTCCTGGTTTCCCCCCATTTTTAAGCCATTGCCATTACCAAGAGATGCTGTCATATCTTTCCTGTAGCCATTAAGAAAAGCCCAGCAACTATCATAAGTGGTACTCGGGTTTTGTCCAAACCCTGCAGTTAAAAGTCCATCCCAACCATCATCTGAATTCTGCCAGGCCCTGCAGCCTTTAAAGCTGTTACCAGTGCCTACATTTAATTTAACAGCAAACCCATCAGCATTGCCTTCTGCAGGATCGATGTTATAATACGAGTCACAGTTGATCACCTGGTTGTTAGCTGCCCCATTGTCAAATTGAAGACCCGTATCTGCATTCTCATAAAAAGCACAGAATTCAATGATGTTGAATGATCCATTTACATGCATTCCATTATCTCCAGCTTTGTAAATATCAAATCCTTTGAATACCCAATAATTCCCTGATAAGTCAATACCCCTGTTCGATGAACTGATGGCCATTGCAGAAAAATTCAATATAGGTCTTGTTGCATCACCAGGATAGGCAAGTAGATAAAACTTGTTCGTTGCTGTTCCACTTTTTGAGATATTGATCCTTGTATTGTATAGATGTTGTTCACCTCTCAGGTAAATAATATCTCCTGCAACAGCAACTGATACAGCCTTGGTGATGGTTTTAAAAGGTGTTGCAAGGCTGGTTCCGGTATATGTATCGATTCCGGTAGTATACGATACATAATACGTTGCTGCAAATGATTTAATATTCATACAGCTAAAAACTACTGCGATTAGCAGGATGGCAAGTTTTTTCATAACGACCCAATTTCTGCATAATTCCTTCCTGAAAATGTTAATGGGCTAACTTCTTTTATGCAATCGTTTGCACTTAACAGCTGCTCTTGCATGCTGCTTAATTATAACTTAGTCTATTATTATGAATGATATGAAAAAGCTGATAACCTTACTCCTGCTCGTGTTTAATGTGGCCTGCATTGCTCAGGGCAAAGATGAAAAACAACTTCTTGCAAATACATATTTGTTGAGTCATACTGTTTTTGGAAACAAAGACAGTTTATCACTGGAGAAATTATTCGCCCATAAATTAACCTATGGTCATTCTAAAGGAAAGATTGAAACAAGGTCAGAAGCGATTCGTGGAATCGTAAATAATACATCAAAGTATACAGATACTTCTGTTTCTAATATTAAAGTTACGCTTCATAAAAAAACAGCAATAGTTCGACATTCATTTAAAGCAAAAGAGGTTAAACAGGATGGTGCAACTGTTCCATTGAACTTTGCTATGATGCTTGTGTGGGTAAAACAAAAAGGTAATTGGCGATTGATGGGTAGACAGGCTGTTGCTTTACCAAATTAATGATCATCTTCTCTTTCCTGATTCCATGATAATAAACTCAGGACTCAGTATTCTCTTTTCAAACTCGGTAATTGGCCTTTTACTTTCTATTAGTTGAAGTAACAATTCTGTAGCTGCTTTCCCCATTTCAAGGGCCGGCTGACGAACAACTGTTAAAGGTGGATCGGTTAATTCGGTAAGGTCAGAATTTGAAAATCCAACCAAAGCAATGTCTGCAGGAATTTTCAATCCCCTTCTCTTGATTGTTTTCAATGAACCTATTGTCAGTTTATCGCTGAGTGTAACAATTGCTTCAGGAGGATCCTTCAATGTTAGTAATTGGTTGATGGCTTCTTCCACTTCTGAAAAAACCATTCCACCATAAAAGCAATGTTTTATATAATCATTATTGATCTTGATGCCATTTGAGTTCAATGCTTCTTTGTAACCAGCCAGTCGTTCAGAGCTGATAGATAAGAATTCGGAATTACTGATCGCTGCGATCTTTGAATACCCATTATGAATAAGATGTTCGGTTGCTTCGTAAGTACCTTTAAAATTATCTACAATGATGGTGTGAGTATCAATACCTGGTGCAATTCTATCGAACAGAACGATAGGTAATCCCTTCTGATGCAGGTTTTTGATATGTTCATAATCGGATGTTTCTGTAGAAACAGAAATTAAAATACCGTCTACACCTCGTGATGATAGATACTGGAGATCGAGTATCTCTCTTTCGTAAGACTCATGACTCTGGGATATAATTACATTATAGCCTCGGTCATAAGCCAGTGATTCAATGCCATTGATGATCTGTGAAAAAAAACTGTTAGCAATTTCGCAAACGATCACACCGATAGAACGTGTTTTTCTTTCTTTTAAACTTAGTGCAATTGGGTTGGGCCGGTAGTTCAGTTTTTCTGCACATTCGAGCACAAGTTTCTTTGTTTCCGGGCTGATCTCATAGCTATCTCTCAAAGCCCTGGATACCGTTGAGGTCGATAATCCCAATGCTTTCGCAATATCTTTAATAGTAACTGCTTCAAATTTCATTCTGGCAAACTTCCCTTTAGGCAATCAAATTAGAGAAAATAATTTACACATACTCATGTGGCTATAAAAGAGATCGTTATCTCCTTTTTATTGACAGCGATCAGCCCAGGGAATGATTTATAGAGAATGGTAACGTTTGCGTAAAAAAAACGCTGATTTAGCGTTTGCAGCAGGCCAGACTTATGTAGTTTGCTAGTGATTTCAACATCGAAATCGAATTAATTGCTTGTTGTATGAAAAGACTGACCTGCCTGTTGCTGTTAATTGCAACGTTTTCTGTTGGTGCTATTGCACAGACTATCCAGGTAAAAGGATATGTTGGTGATTCTTCCGGAGCCTTACAAGGTGTGAGTGTGATGGTGAAGGATACTAGGAAAGGCACCCAAACTGATTCCAGAGGAAATTTTTCTATCGCTGTAACGGCACCTTCCGGAAATGTAAACCTTGTATTCAGTTATACAGGTTACAGACCTCAAACAATTTCTGCTGATGGAAAATCAACATTGAATGTGATACTCGAAAGAGACGTTGCACAAATAGAAGATGTAGTAGTGATCGGTTATCAGACTGTAAGAAGAAGAGACCTGTTGGCTTCTGTGTCTTCTGTAGGAGCAAAAGAATTAAAAGATGTTCCTATTAACTCAGCTGCAGAAGCACTCAATGGAAGATTAGCTGGTGTTACTGCCACAACTTCAGAAGGATCACCTGATGCAGAAGTAAGAGTAAGGGTTCGTGGTGGTATGTCAATCACCGGTGACAACTCTCCATTATATATTGTTGATGGAGTGCAGGTAGAAAATGCACTGTCCGTAATTTCTCCGCAAGACATTCAGACAATCGATGTATTAAAAGATGCAGCTGCCACAGCTATTTATGGAGCAAGAGGTGGTAACGGTGTAATAGTAATCACCACAAAAAGTGGCAGACCTGGAAAACTAAGAGTTAATTATAACGGCTTTGTTGGTGTAAAAAGCTTACCAAAAACTCTAGGCGTTCTCAGCCCTTATGATTTTGTTATCTACCAATCAGAAAGGTCGAGGGGCAGTAATACTGACAGCACGAATTTTCTTGACAACTTTGGTACTACATGGGATACATTAGCAAACTACAAAAATATGCCTGCTGTTAACTGGCAGGATGAAGTCTTAGGCAGAACCGGTATCACCCAAACACACAATTTAACAGCTAATGGTGGTACAAATAAATTGACGTACAATTTTGGTTATACTTATAATGATGATAAGGCAATAGTGATCAACTCAAGTTATAAACGTCACCTGCTTAACCTCAAAGGTGATTATAAGGTTACTAAAAATTTGAAAGTAGGAGCAGGAGCAAGATACACACTGCAAAATGTTTTTGGAGCAGGGGTGTCTGATGATAAGGGTTCTGCATACAACAGGTTGAGAAATACCGTTAAGTACAGGCCATTCTTGTCTGATGGACAAGATCTTGATGATCCTGATCCAAATGCTGACCCGAATGTAGGTAATGGATTGACGCTTGTAAATCCACTCCAGTTAGCAGATAATGAATACAGGAGAAAAACAACGGAAGCATTTAACATTACTGCCCATGCAAGTTATACGATCGTAAAGAATCTTGTTTTTAAATCAACTTTTGGGTATGACGAACAAAAGCTCACCGACAGGCAATTCAGTGATTCACTCACGCCATATTCAACTATCCAGGGTGCAAAAAAACCGATCGTAAGATTAGATACCACTGAAAGAAAAACGATCACCAACTCAAATGTGCTCACTTATTCAGTAAAAGGATGGAAGAAAGCGCATGATTTTGATTTCCTGGTTGGCCAGGAAACATATGATTTCAGGTCTACCAGCCAGGCAAGTTTATACAGGGATTTTCCGAATAAGATCAATCATACCGATGCCTTCAATAATACAAGCCAGGGAACTCCTTTTGCAGGTTATCCTCGTCTTGGAAAAACAAGGTATACTAACGTGTCTTTCTTTAATAGGATCAGTTATGCTTACAAAGGAAAATACTATCTCTCGTTTAATATTCGTGCAGATGGTGCATCTAAATTTGGCGAAGGAAACAAATGGGGATATTTTCCTGCAGGATCAATCGCATGGAGAGTAAAGAAAGAAAAGTTCATGGATGATGTAGACTTCATCACCGATCTTAAATTCAGAGCCGGCTTTGGAACTGTAGGGAATAACAGGATAGATGATTACCAGTTCCTCACGACTTTCAGAAACGATGGCACATACTATTATGGATTTAACGGGTCACCGGTAAATGCATATTTCTCCTCTGGCCTGGTAAACTCGAATCTTAAGTGGGAATCTACGGTAAACAAAAATCTTGGAGTTGACATAAGCTTGTTCAGAGGAAGAGTTGACCTTAGTGTTGACGTTTACGATAATCAATCTAAAGATCTGCTTATCCATGTTCCTATTGCTGGCACATATGGTTATTCATCACAGTTCCAGAATGTTGGTAAGACATCTAATAAAGGAATCGAAGTTCAGTTGAATACTACGATCATCAGAAATACGGCAAAGAATTTTACCTGGACAGCAGGGTTCAATATCTCAACTAATAAAAACAAAGTAGAAGGCCTGGGGGTTAACCAGAAAAGTTTCTTCCCTGCTGCAAGTTGGGGAGTTTCTGGCCAACCAACAGATTACATTGTAAGGATCGGAGATCCTGTCGGATCAATGTGGGGTCTTGTAACGGATGGTTTTTACGGAGTAAATGATTTTAATTATAATACAGCTACAGGGGTTTATACTTTAAAATCCGGCGTAGTAAACAACACTGCCATTATTGGTGTGGTTCAACCAGGTTCTATCAGGTTTAAGGATTTGAATAATGATGGTGTTGTAGATCTTAATAATGATAGAACGATCATTGGAGATCCTACACCAGATTTCACTGGTGGATTAAATCAACAGTTTACTTATAAGCAATGGGATGCAAGCATCTTCGTTAATTTCTCTTATGGTGCTGATATTTATAATGCAAACAGGATTGAATTTACAAACGGCTATACCAATAACTCGAACATGCTTTCTGAAATGAATGATCGCTGGAGAGTGGTAACACCTACAGGTGCAACAGCACAGTGGGTTAACGGAACAACTGTTTATGGAATTCCTCCGGATCAACTTGCTGCATTAAATTCAAATGCAACGATCTGGCAGCCTATCAGGGGTTCAGGAGCATTCTATCCACATTCATGGGCAATTGAAGATGGTTCTTTCCTTCGTATCAATAACGTAACACTGGGTTATAGTCTACCTGTAAAGAATCTAACAAGACTTGGTATGAGCAGGTTAAGATTGTATGCTACCGTAAACAACTTGGCTGTTATCACCAATTATACTGGTTATGATCCTGAAGTAAGCGTTAGAAGAAGTGCCTTAACACCAAACCTCGATTACTCAGCATATCCAAAGAGCCGCAGTTTCATCTTTGGCGTAAATGTTAGCTTTTAAAATAGTCAAACTTGCAATATGAAAAATAGATTCAATAAAAAGATGAGCACCAGCCTGGCAATACTAGGTGTTGGACTGATGATCATCTTAGGTAGTTGTAAAAAGTTTCTTGATCAACAGCCTATCACAGATGTAGGTCCCGAGTTTGTGTTCAGTGATGTGCCCAGCACTTACAAAGCAATAGTTGGCGTGTACAGCAGGCTTACCGGTGACCAGGGTTATGGCATTAGGTTGAGTCTTTATTATCCTGTAGATAACGATGAGATGCAGGGACCAAGCGGTGCTGTTGATAACGACAGGAGAGATATGGCTCGTTATAGTCTAAGTTCTACCAATGCACAATTGGAAAGACCGTTCAATCAAATCTTCCAGGGAATTGAGTATGCAAATATTTGTATAGACAATATCCCGAAGATGGCATTGTATACTAGCGGTTCTGATCAACAGAAAAAACAATTACAAAGAATGTATGGTGAAGCTTTGACATTAAGAGCGCAGTTTTATTTTGAAGCGATCAGGAACTGGGGTGATCTTCCTGCCCACTTTCAGCCGGCATATGCTCAGGCTTCTGGTGATGCATTTCCTAAAAGAACAGACAGGGACACTTTATACAACAGGATCATTGCAGATCTTGATGTTGCTGCTGATCTGCTTCCATGGAAAAATGAGGTAACAGCTATCGGTGATGCAATTGATGAAAGGCTTACCAAAGGTGCTGCAAAAGGGTTAAGAGCAAGAATTGCTTTGTTCAGAGGTGGTTACTCACTTCGTCAGAATGCTCAAATGCAACGTTCTGCAGATTATCTTAACTTTTATCAGATTGCAAGAGAAGAAGCCAACGATATCATAACATCCAATCAGCACAGTTTAAACCCGAGCTTCAAAAATTTATGGAAAAACCAGGTAGGAGCAAGAGTTGTTACTGATCCACAGGGAGAATTAATGTTCCAGGTAAGTGGTATTGGTGGTGGTTCTGCTGCCGATACTAAACTTGGCTATTACAATGGTCCAAGGATGAACAATTTTGGAAATAGCAGCATCAATCCTTTACCAACTTATTTCTATTTATTTGATTCAACCGACCAGAGAAGAGATGTTACCATAGCACCTTATAATGTAAATAATGATGGAGCTACAAAAACCGGCCTTGCCATCACGGCTTTGAATGATGGAAAATATAGGAGAGACTGGATGACCAATCCAACGTATGGTCCTACGAATGCCGCTCAATACTTTCAATTAAAATGGCAGATACTTCGTTATGCTGATGTGTTATTAATGTTTGCTGAAGCAGAGAATGAGTTGAACGGACCAACAGCAGCAGCATACAATGCAGTGAACATGGTGAGAAGAAGAGGTTTTGGTAAAGCAATCAATACACCTGATGCAACTGTTGATCTTCCTGCAGGGTTAAGTAAAACTGATTTCTTTAAAGCAATTGTGAGAGAAAGAGCATTAGAACTTGGTGGTGAAGGTATCAGGAAGTATGATCTGATGCGATGGAACCTGATGAACACTTCTTTCAGCGAAGCAAAAGCAAACATGGTAAGAATGAGTACCAATGCTGCCTTAGTGAATCCAACATACATGGCTGGCTATCCATCATATGTGTTAACGTCTACCTTGCCAACATACATGTACTTCAAAAACAATAACCAGTCAGATGATAGCAACCTTTGGTACAACTCATTTTATGAACCAAATCCAGCCTCCACTCCTGCAGGTACAACACGGGTTAACTGGTTAACTGCAGCTATTAATACCACTGCAGCAGCACGATTTGCAGCAGCTTTTACACCAGGGAAGTCTGAGTTATTTCCAATACCTCAGCCGGCAAGAGATGCAAATTTTAATCTTACTCAGAATCCTGGGTATTAGAAAACTTAATTCAATAATCGGAGGCTGCTTTAAAAAGGCAGCCTTCTTTTTAGAAAGAGATGATGAGAATATTCGTGAATTGTTTTTTATTGTTTAACTGTCTTTTCGCTTTATCGTGCACCCCAAAATTGTCTACTGCTGAAATAGATAATCCACCAACATCCGATCAATCAATTGCATTTCCGGGTGCTGAAGGTTTTGGTAAATATGCAACTGGAGGCAGAGGTGGTAAAGTGATCGTCGTGACGAATCTCAACGATAATGGTGAAGGAAGTTTAAGACAGGCATTAAGTACTAAAAAACCTGCTTTCATAGTTTTTGCATTATCAGGTACAATTCACCTCGAGGCTCCGTTAAATATTCCTGACAACACAACTCTTGCAGGACATTCAGCTCCTGGTGATGGCATTTGTATTGCAGACCATCCGGTAGTTTTAAAAGGAGATAACATCATTGTTCGCTATATGCGTTTCAGGCTTGGAGACAGGTACCAGAACAAAGGCAAAGTACATGGTTCAGGAAGTGATGATGCTTTTGGCGGTACAAGAAGAAAGCATATCATCATTGATCATTGCACCATGAGTTGGAGTACTGATGAAGCTTTCAGTATTTACGCTGGAGACAGCACAACAGTACAATGGAATTTGATTGCCGAACCTTTGAATTACTCTTATCATTTTGAAGAAGGGGGTAAGGACTTTCAGAAACATGGCTATGGTGGAATTTTAGGAGGAAGACACATATCCATTCATCATAACTTATATGCACATTGTCAAAGTCGTACCCCACGCTTTGAAGGTAACAGGAACATTCTGCCTGATGTTGAATTTGCTGACTTCAGAAATAATGTGATATACAATTGGAGCGGTAACAATGTTTATGGAGGAGAAGGAGGTAATTATAATATCGTGGGTAATTATTACAAATTTGGTCCTGCAACAAGTAAGAAAGCCAAATTCCAGGTGGTGAATCCGTTTAAAAAAGATCCTGGCATTCCTTATGGAAAATACTTTGTTGATAAAAATTATGTGGATGGTTCAGTAGAAACAACATTGAATAATTGGTTGGGTGTGGTGATGGATAACGGAACGACAGCTGATGCAGAGAAGGCAAAGCAAAAACTTGCATTTAATGCAGAAACTATAACAACCCAGGCTGCATTAGATGCATATGAACTCGTTTTAGAAAATGTAGGAGCAAGTTTTAGAAGAGATACAGTTGATCAGCGTATAATTAGTGAGGTAAAAAATAGAACCGGTAAAATAATAGATGTTCAGGGTGGCTTTCCTGCAGGCACAAATTATGAGATCAGCAAAACTGCATGGCCCGTTTTAAGATCAGTTCCAGCGGCTGTAGATTCAGATAAAGATGGAATTCCGGATGTATGGGAACAAAATAATGGGCTTGATCGTAATGATCCTGCAGACGCTGCAAAACTCAGCCCAGGCAAGCATTACAGTAATATTGAAGTTTACCTGAACAGCCTGCTTAAGTAATACGGAAACGATTGCGTAGATAAATAGATATGAAAATCCTTGGTCATCCTAACTTTAAAGCAAATAATGCCATTATGAAAAGAAATTTACACTACGTTTCTGTTTTTCTATTAGGGATACTTTCCTACGTTTCTGTAACAGCTCAGGATGTATATTGGAGGGAAGGATTTAATGGTGGTACAATTCCTACTGTACAACCATCTGCTGCAAGTAATACCGGATATTATGGATTAGGTGAAAGCTCTGGATTAACTGGCAATAGCGGTGATTCCTGGTACGTATTTGGTGCCTACCGCACAACAGGAACATCTTGTCCTGCACCGTATGGTGCGTATCATATTCGATTCAGAAATGCTGCTATCAGTCTACCCGATTCGCCTTTTATTGTTACCCCGGTTGTAAACAATGGTATTCAAACGGTGAACATTACACATACACGAGCCGACAAGAATATCACGATCTTCTGGACACCAGATACTTCAGCAACTACAACGAACTGGACTTTGGCTGGAGTTTTTGACAGATGGCAACCAACTTGCACGAATCTATCGATGAGCATCAATCAAGCTACCGCAAAAAGAATTAAGATTGTTAGCAGGCAAAGTACCGATGCTGATGAGGATAGCGTATGGCTCACAAGCATGACACCATTGCCAGTTAAATTCTCTGGAATAAGTGCAGCATTTAACAGCGGAGCTATAAAAGTTAATTGGCAAACAGCTACCGAAATAGATATAGACAATTATTTAATTGAGAGATCTGCGAATGGAGTTGAGTTCCAAATAGTAGGCAATGTTCCTGCAAAAGAGAATAGTACGTCTCTGGTTAATTATGCCTGGATAGATAATTCACCGCTTAATGGCATCAATTACTATCGTGTAATAGCTGTTGAGAAAAATGGTAAAAAAAGTTATACTTCAGTAGTAAAAGTTAATGGAAGTAAATCAGGTGTAGAAATTAATGTAGCACCGAATCCTGTAAGAAACGGTGATCTTAATATGCAACTTTCAAATTTTAGAAAAGGCACATATGCGGTTAAAGTATACAACAACGTAGGCCAGGTTGTATTTACCACACAGTTTTCTACAGAAGGTGGCTCACTAACAAGATCATTCAAATTACCGGTAACAGCAAGATCCGGTATATATTCATTGCAGTTAACAGGAAATGATATCAATGTAACTAAGAAGATCGTTATTGAATAAATAGTGATAGAAAGAATTCTGAAAAGAGGAACAACTGTTCCTCTTTTTTGTTTTTTGAGCGGTATCGTTTGCGTAAATAAACAAATGCAATTCACCTTCTACGGCTGTAATATTTAGTTACTTAGAATGATAATACTTGCATATGAAAAATTCTAACCCGTTAAAGGCTCTCTTTGGCTTATTGATCACTTGTTTTTCTTTCAATATCACAGTTGCCCAATCTTTTGATGTTGTTGTAGCGAAAGATGGTTCCGGTAACCATACTTCATTGCAGGCTGCGATCGATGCTGCACCAGCAAACAGCGTTGTTCCTTATAGAATTTTCATTAAGAATGGAAAGTATAAAGAGAAGATCACGGTTCCTTCTAATAAACCGTTTATTCATTTAACCGGCGAAAGTGTTGCGAACGTAATTCTCACCTATGATGATTACGCAGGCAAAATGATCACCTGTGCAACAACAGTAGGCACCCAGAACTCTGCAAGTTTTACAGTAAATGCAACTGATTTTGCTGCTACTAATATAACATTTGAAAACAGCCATCCTTTTGGTGTTCCTGATAATAACGGCCAGCAAGCCGTAGCACTTTTAGTAAATGCTGACAGGGCTGTATTTAAAAATTGTCGCTTCCTTGGTAACCAGGATACATTATATCTTAAAGGTAGCGGCACACCAAGAAGCTATTTCAAAAATTGCTATGTTGACGGTAATGTAGATTTCATATTCGGCAGTGCCATCGCTTTTTTTGATTCCTGTGTTGTCTATGCAAAATCAAGAATAGGAACAAGTAGTTCTTATATCACTGCTCCGAATACTCCAACAGGTCAGAACTATGGATTTGTATTCAGGGATGCAAGGCTACCTCACAATACAGGCTCGACAGTCTATTATTTAAGTCGACCATGGCCAAGCCCTTCGGTAGCAGACACCAGGCAAAAAACGGTTTTCCTTAGTTCAAGGATGTCCACCAATATTCAACCTGCCGGATGGAGTACATGGGATGGTAATACTGTAACATCAAATCTATATTATGGCGAATATCGTAGCAGATATTTCAACGGCGATCTTGTTGATGTAACATCAAGAGTACCCTGGTCTGTCCAGTTGTCTCAGGCAGATTCATCTACATACACCTTCTCTAATATATTTGGATCATGGGATCCTTGTGCTGTATCAACCGGAATTTGCAATGCATCGGCAACAGATATTGCAGTGTCAAATTTCAGGGGAACAAAGGGAACAACAAGTGCACAGTTCGATTGGAATATCAGCTGGCCTGTTACAGGTATTCAATATACTTTATACCGCTCCTCTGATAATGTTTCGTTTGCCCCAATCCATAATGTGACTGCCACAAATGATACCGCGATCAATTTTTCTTACACTGACGCCACGCTACCTGCAGCAGGAACTTCATTTTATTATTACATCACTGCAGCTAAAACAGGCTTGGCATCACATGTCACCGATACTGTTTCAATTTCTAATGCAGCTACGATATCGGTAAATGCCTCTGATGCATTACATCTATGTGGATTTTCACAATCGATCGGTTCTCCTTCTGCCAGCCAAACGTATACTGTTTCAGCTTCCAACCTTACAGCTGATCTTATAATTACACCACCCGTAAATTTTGAGGTTTCTTCAAACAATACTAACTGGTTCACTAACTCATCACTTTTAATAATTACACCAGCTTCAGGTGTAGTATCCACAACTACAATTTACGTTAGGTTGAATGCACCTGCAGCAGGTTCATATTCCGGCAATATTGTAAATGCATCTGCCGGGGCATCAACAGTGAATGTTGCAGTCACTGGTACAGCGATAAATCCACCTACGATAAATTCAACAGTATTACAACAATGGCCTTTAGTAGTAGATAACACCGATGATGTCGCTGTAAGATCTGCAAATGTAACAGCCAGCACACCCACATTTAGTAAACTGTATGTATCTAACGGAACAACTTTACCTGCCGTCACTGCTTATTCAGCAACAAGGGGACAAGCTTTTGGAGCTACAGTAAATGGAGATGGCAGTTGGGGAACAGCAGCAGGTGGTCCTGGTGGAAACTTAAACAGAACATTTTACGAGCAGTTTACTGTAACCGCTACCGGTGCAGCAATAAGGATCGATTCACTTATTTTAACTGCTGCATTTTATAATACGTCAAGTAATACCAAACTTGGTATAGTATACAGCAAGACTGGATTTAGTACGGATGATTCTACTACCAATATTATCAGTGGAATTGATCAGGCTGGAGCATCTGTTACCGGCACATTTGCAACACCTATCGCTTTAGCCAATCAAACAGCCGGGCCTACTAATTCCTACAGGCTTACATTAGGTGGAACTGGAGGTGATACTTTGTATGCCGGCGAGACAATTACTATACGTATGTATTTTAGTTGTGGCAGTACAAGTACTGGTCGTTATGCAATGCTGAAAAATGTTTTCGTAAAAGGTGAAGCACTCACTACGTTGCCTGTTAGCCTCTTGTCTTTTGATGGAACTTATAATGGGGAGAATATTAAACTCACTTGGAGAACGGCCAACGAAGTTGATATAGATAAGTACATCGTAGAGAAAAGCAATGATGGAAGAGAGTTTAACGCAATTGGAACAGTCACTGCAAATAATTCAACTTCATATGAGCTGGTTGATTATAACCTTTTTGCCGGGGCGAATTATTACAGGTTGAAGTTAATGGAGAAGAACGCTGGCTATAAGTTTTCCAAAACAATACTCATCAATACAAAACCTGCAGCGGGAATAACTGTTTATCCAAACCCGGTAAAGGATATAGTGACTGTAGTACACGAAAAAGCTGGAAGACAGGCTATAATTGATATTTATGCTGTTACAGGAAACAAAATTTTATCTGTTCCGGTCAAAACCTCGGCTGTCCAGTCATCAATTAATGTATCAAACATGGTAAATGGAGTTTATTTAATGGTTTATACTGACGGAAGCTCCAGAACAACCTCTACATTTATCAAGCAATAAATCCATGATGAACAACCGATCGCTTTTGTTGATATTGATTTTCTTCCTGCTGTCGTTTACAAATGGTGGTAAAAAGAAAATTACAGTGTGGCTGGCAGGTGATTCAACCATGTCAATTAAAGAAACAAAAGCTTATCCGGAAACGGGATGGGGAATGCCTTTTGTACATTTCTTCGATTCTTCAGTTGTGGTAAAAAATATCGCGAAGAATGGCAGAAGTACCAGGACATTCATTTCGGAAAAGCTTTGGCAATCGATCGAAAAGAATTTGCAGGAAGGAGATTATGTATTCATCCAGTTTGGTCATAACGATGAATCAAAAGAAAAAGTTGATCGTTATACCACCCCGGAAGAGTATAAAGCCAACCTCGTAAAATTTATCAGTGAAGCAAGAAATAAGAAAGCCAATCCCGTTTTACTCACACCTGTTTCAAGAAGAAAGTTTAAAGACACTTTGCAGGTTCCAACGCATGAGATCTATTCACAACTGGTAAAAGATGTTGCGAAAGAACAGCAGGTTCCTTTAATTGATCTTGATGCAAAGAGTATGTCGCTGTACCAGCAATTCGGATCAGAAAGTTCAAAACTGCTTTTCCTGCAACTAAAACCTGGTGAGCACCCGAATTATCCTGAAGGCAAAACAGATAATACTCATTTCAATGAACTGGGAGCAAGACTTATTGCACAAATCGTTTTGAGTGGTATCAGAGAACTCAAACTGGAATTAAATGAAAGAATAATCATCCCAAAGGCTAAGTAATGAAATATTTCTTATTGTTATCATTATTCTGTGTTAGTGCAACATTTGCTTTTTCGCAACAGAAAAAAATTGTTGTTGCACAAGATGGAAGTGGTCAATACAAAACTGTCCAGTCTGCTTTGGATGCAATTCCTTCAAATAGTAAAAGCAGGTTTATCATTCATATAAAGAAAGGCATTTACAAAGAAGTGATCACCGTTGATGCAACAAAAAACTTCATCACGTTCAAGGGTGAAGATGCAAAGAATACTGTACTCACTTTCGATAATCATGCAGGTACAAAACTGCCTAATGGCGATACACTCAATACCTGGACATGTGCCTCAACATTTATTTACGGCAACGACTTTCATGCAGAGAACATCACCTTCCAAAATAATGCAGGCTTTACTGCAGGCCAGGCTGTCGCTTTAAGAATTGAAGGCAATAGGGCTTCTTTTAAAAACTGTAAAATGACAGGCTTCCAGGATGTGTTGTTCTTAAGCGGCTCAGGTGTTAAACATTACTTTGAAGATTGTTATATAGAAGGAACTACCGATTTTATTTTCGGTGCAGCAACTGCTGTATTCAAAAACTGTCTCATTCACAGTAAGAAAAATTCACACGTCACCGCAGCATCAACAAACAGCATTATTCCTTATGGTTTTGTTTTCATCGACTGTAAATTAACAGCAGATAGTAATATCAATAAAGTTTCATTGGGAAGACCATGGACTCCAACTGCAAGCGTTACTTACATTAATTGTTGGATGGATAAACACATCATACCAGAAGGGTGGAACAACTGGAGAAATCCTGCAAATGAAACAACAGCCCGTTATGCAGAATACGGTAGCACGGGTCCTGGTGGAGATAGATCAAAAAGAGTTCCATGGGCTAAGCAATTAACGGAAGATGAAGTGAAGAAATTTACAATCAGGAACATTTTGGGTGACTGGTCTCCTGAGTAGTATTATAATGAGGCCAGCTTCAGGAACAATATGAAGCTTCCGTTGCGTCGCACTCTTGTACAATATGTATTTCTATTCAACAATACATCTAATGATTTTGACTCAAAAAAATATCAAGCTTCTTCTTACATTTTTATTGATAGTCATATGTTTCTGTGTTTTCGCACAAGAGAATAAATATGTTTCAAAAGTCTGGGTAGCTGACAATGGAGATGGTACATACAAAAACCCGGTCATACATGCTGATTATTCAGACCCTGATGCAATAAGAATAGGAGATGATTATTATATGATATCATCCAGTTTTTCAGATGTACCAGGCATTCCAATTTTACATTCAAAAGATCTGGTAAACTGGAATCTCATTGGTTATGCCTTAACCAGGATTTCACCTTCCGAGCATTATTCAAAACCGCAACATGGTAATGGAGTTTGGGCTCCGTCTATCCGTTATCACAAAAATGAATTTTATATCTACTATCCTGATCCTGATTTTGGATTATATCTCATCAAATCCAAAAATATTAAAGGTCCATGGAGTGAACCAATATTAGTAGAAGCCGGTAAAGGGTTGATAGATCCCTGTCCTTTGTGGGACGATAATGGTAAAGCTTATGTCGTTCATGCTTTTGCAGGAAGCAGGGCAGGAATAAAAAGTCTCATCGTTGTAAAACAAATGAATACGGAAGGAACCAAAGTGCTAGACGAAGGTGTAATTGTATATGATGGTCATGACCTTGATCCAACCATCGAAGGTCCTAAGTTTTATAAGCGAAATGGTTACTATTACATTTTCGCTCCTGCTGGTGGTGTATCAACAGGATGGCAGACTGTTCTGCGTTCGAAGAACATCTATGGTCCTTATGAAAGAAACGTTGTGATGGACCAGGGTTCAACAAACATAAACGGACCTCACCAGGGTGCATGGATCAATACCAAAACAGGTGAAGATTGGTTCATTCATTTCCAGGATAAAGATGCTTACGGAAGAATTGTTCACCTGCAGCCAATGCAATGGTTGAACGATTGGCCCGTAATAGGAGTTGATAAAGATGGTAACGGGAAAGGAGAACCGGTATTAGTGCATAAGAAACCAAATGTTGGTAAATCATTTCCAATAATCACTCCTCCGGAAAGTGATGAATTCAACGAGAATAAAATTGGTCTGCAATGGCAATGGCATACTAACCCAAAGCCATATTGGTCATTTTTGAATGGAAATTCACTTAGATTATTTTCTTACCAGGTTGACAGCACAAAAAATCTATGGCATATACCAAACCTGTTGCTACAGAAATTTCCTGCTGAAGAATTTACTGTTACTACGAAAGCTTTATTCAAACCTCGTATTGTAGGTGAGAAGTTTGGACTGGTAGTAATGGGTGGAGATTATTCCTATCTCTCACTTATAAAAAAAGCAGATGCAACCTATCTAACGTACAATACCTGCAAACAAGCTGAAAAAGGTTCTGTTGAAAATGAAAAGATCATTACTAAATTCAATGGTGAAATATACTTTAGGGTCAGGATAACCAAAGGTGCTGTGTGTGAATTTGGTTATAGCTCTGATGGAATAAATTATATATATCTCGAAAATAAATTTGTTGCACAACCCGGAAAATGGATTGGTGCTAAGGTTGGTTTCTTTTGCACACGAACAACTAAAACAAATGACGCCGGCTGGGCCGATATTGATTGGTTTAGGGTTGAACCTTAAATATATTTTTATGAACAGACGCAGATTCATTGAAGCAACTTCAGTAACCGCATTGGGTGCATTGCTGGCAAATCCATTAACAACATTTGCTTCAACAGCTAACAAAAAGAAACTGGCACTGGTAGGAACAGGGATAAGAGGAATGCGTTTCTGGGGTGCCACTGTTAAGAGTAATTATAACGACTTCGTTGAATTTGTGGGCTTATGTGATTTGAATGAAGGCCGGATGAAATATGCAAAAGAGAGAATGCAGGTAAATTGTCCAACATTCACTAATTACGAACTGATGCTGAAAACGGTAAAACCTGATATCGTTATCGTTACTACAACAGATTCGGAGCATGACAAACAAATAATAAAAGCACTCGAAATGGGTGTAGATGTCATCACAGAAAAACCGATGACTACTGATGAAGTGAAATGCCAGGCCATTCTTGATGCAGAAAAAAGATCAGGAAAGAAAGTTATCGTTGCTTTTAATTATCGACATGGTCCTCATCCTACTAAAATAAAAGAACTGCTTTCACAAAATAGAATTGGCAAGATTACTTCTGTTGATTTTAATTGGTACCTGAACGTGTACCATGGTGCAGATTACTTCAGGAGGTGGCATGGCTTAAAAGACAAAAGCGGCTCGCTTTGGGTTCATAAATCAACTCATCATTTCGACCTGTTAAATTGGTGGCTCGATTCGGATCCTGTAGAAGTAACTGCTTATGGAAAACTGGAACACTACGGCAAGAGCAATCCTTTCCGTGGCAAACGATGTATGGGTTGTGAACACAAAGACAAATGCAAATTCTACTGGGACATAACAAAAGATGAAATGATGATGAACCTCTATGTGGCTAATGAAAAATATGATGGTTACATCAGGGATAATTGTGTGTTCAGGGAAGAGATAGACATCTACGATAAAATGAGTGCACAGATCGTTTATGCTAATGGCGTTACTGTAAATTATTCATTAACCACCTATTCACCTTACGAAGGTTGGCGACTCAGCTTTAACGGTCTGGATGGGAAAATGGATACCTGGCTAGACATTCCATACCAACCAACCAGCTTTGAAAATATCACACAGGAAGAGCGACATAAAATCGAGATGAGCAGTGAGAAAGATGAAAAGCCTGTGGGCTATGCAGAAATAATAATCGGCGACAACTTTAAAAAAGATGTCGAATCAATTAAAGTTCCAAAGTTCAAAGGTGGACACGGAGGAGGAGATATTCGCATGCACGACAGGATGTTCCGCAATCCACAGTCACCAGACCCTTTTAAATTGATGGCCGGTACAAGAGATGGAGCAATGTCAATATTGATCGGTGTGGCTGCAAGAAAAAGTATTGAAGAAAAGCGTCCTGTTAAAATGGACGAACTAACGAGTATTGTTCCAATGAAAATACGGCCGGTTTCGTAAGGTTTTAGTCGCATTACTTTAAGCGTTTCACTTCCTTCAACCATATTTAATGGTTATGCCGGCATTATTCCCTACGCACCTGTACTCAAAGCTTACCTTACTGATAAGTAACCTGTGAGCGAGGTCTGGTCAACCTCAATGTCACCCCTGGGGATACTCCACCAGGACTACAGTATATTCCATGTATATTCCATGTATATTCCATGGATAATCCATGTATGTCTCATTGTTAAAGAAGGAGTGTATTGCTTTCAAAAACACTTATATTTTTTAATCAAAACATGGTAACGATTTCGGTAACGATTGCGTAAATAAAGAATTGTGACCTGCCAATCCACCCAAGGAATATGAGTAAACTTGCTTAAGTTTTAAAGAGGTAGAACCCTCTGAAAGCCGTTTTTACAAGATCGTACAACTTCGTACGTTCTAATCTAACAATTGCCATGATGAATATGATAAAGAACGGATTGTGTGTTCTAGGGGTATTAGCAATCAGTTTCTGTAATGCTCAAAAGAAAATTCCTGTAGTTGTTAAATCCCCGGTCTTCAAAAAAGACACTTTCAATATCCTTCGATACGGAGCTAAACCGGATGGTGTTACACTCAACACAAAAGCCATCAATGATGCTATTAATGCTTGTTCAAAGAAAGGTGGGGGTGTAGTATTGGTGCCTGAAGGATTTTGGTTAACCGGTCCTGTTGAACTAAAAAGCAATGTGAACCTTCACCTGAAAAGAAATGCAGTTTTGCAAACAACGGATGATTTTAGCCAGTTCAAATTGGTGGAGGGGAATTGGGAAGGCTTACCTCAAATGAGAAATCAATCTCCGATCTCTGCGACCAATGCAACCAATATTGCAGTTACCGGCTTTGGTATTATTGATGGAAACGGTGATGCCTGGAGAATGGTGAAGAAAGACAAACTCTCTGCAAGCAACTGGAAAAAATTAGTTGCTTCTGGTGGAATGTTGAGTGATGATCAAAAAATCTGGTATCCGTCAGAGAAGTCTTTAAGAGGATCAAAGTATAAGAATCCTGGTGCTATTTCTCCTGAAAAAACTGCTGCATTTTACGATTCAGTAAAAGATTTTCTTCGACCCAATCTATTAGTGTTTACTAAATGTAAAAAAGTACTGCTTGAAGGTGTAACATTCCAAAACTCACCAGCCTGGAATCTTCATCCATTGATGTGTGAGGATGTTACAGTAAGAAATATCCAGGTAAAAAATCCATGGTATGCACAGAATGGAGATGGAATTGATATCGAAAGCTGTAAGAACGTTTTAGTAGAGAACAGCACCTTCGATGTAGGTGACGATGGTCTTTGCATTAAGAGTGGTAGAGATGCTGAAGGAAGAAAGAGAGCAATGCCAACAGAGAATGTCATTATTCGTAACTGTATTGTTTATGCCGCACACGGTGGTTTTGTTGTCGGAAGTGAAATGAGTGGCGGTGCAAGAAACATTTGGGTGGATAATTGCACTTTTGTTGGAACTGATATTGGTATTCGTTTTAAGACAACAAGAGGCAGAGGTGGTGTTGTGGAGAATATCTTTATCAGCAACATCTCAATGAAAGATATTATTGGTGAAGCCATTTTGTTTGATATGTACTACGAAGCTAAAGATCCGATCCCTCTGGCTGGTGAGAAAGTTGCTCCACCTAAAGTAGAAACAAAACCTGTTACAGAAGAAACACCCGTATTCAGAAATGTTTGGGTGAAGAATGTTGTTTGTAACGGTGCAGAAAAAGCAATTTTTGTAAGAGGAATTCCGGAGATGAATGTTCAGAACATTTACCTGGAGAACATGACGCTGCAGGCTAAACACGGATTGGATATGACAGAAGGTTCAGGCATTTCACTGAAGAATATTGCCCTGTATACCACAGATGTTAATCCGGTAATGAACATTCATAACAGTAAGAATATAACGCTTGACAAGATCATTTATAACAATGCTGAGTTATTACTGAATGTTACAGGTGAAAAATCGACTGGTATTATTTTATCTAACACCGATGCGTCTAAAACAAAGAAAGTGCATGAAGTAAACTTCGGTGCAACAAAAACATCTGTACAGGTGAAATAAGTTCAGAACGATGAAGTGAGTGACACAAGGAACGATCATTAAAGTGATATAGCTGGTAAAACAACAATGAAGAAATTACTAACGATATTATTATTGATTCTTGCAGTAAACCTACATGCACAGGATTGGAGTAAAAAGCTTGCCGAAACTGCAATGACAATCTGGAAAGATTCTTTCATGCTGCCCAATGATAAAGCACCAAAATGGAGATACGACCAGGGTGTGATTCTAAAAGGCATTGAAGGAATATGGAATGCTACCGGTGATGGAAAATACTTCAGCTACATCCAGAAGAGCATGGATTATTATGTGAAGGAAGATGGTAGCATAAAAGGATATAAGCATGATGAATTCAATATTGATCATGTGAACAATGGTAAGCTCTTGTTGTTGCTTTATCGTGTAACAGGAAAAGATAAATACAGGAAAGCAGCAAAGCTTTTAAGAAACCAGTTAACTGATCATCCCAGAACTTCAGAAGGTGGGTTCTGGCATAAGAATATTTATCCTAACCAGATGTGGTTAGATGGATTGTATATGGCTCAACCTTTTTACGCTGAGTATGCTATGCTGTTTGATGAGGACAATGTGTTTGAAGATGTAGCCAATCAGTTCATATTAATGGAGAGGAATGCAAGAGATCCTAAGACAGGTTTGTTATACCATGGCTGGGATGAAAGCAGGCAACAAAAATGGGCTGATAAAACAACAGGTCTTTCACCAAACTTCTGGGGAAGAGCCTTAGGCTGGTATGGAATGGCTATGGTAGATGCGCTTGATTATTTCCCAAATGATCATGAAGGGCGAGACTCGATTATCGCTATCCTGAATCGTTTTGCAAAAGCAGTTACGAGAGTACAGGATGCCAAAACAGGTTTATGGTATGATGTAGTTGATAAGTCAAATGAGCCGAAAAATTATCTCGAAGCGTCTGCTTCTTCTATGTTGACTTACACCTTAGCTAAAGGAATACGCAAAGGATATTTACCAGCATCTTATTTATCCAATGCTATGAAAGCTTATGGAGGAATTATAAAACAATTTATCAAAGTAGAAAACGGTCAAACCAATTTGCATGGTACCGTGGCTGTCTCAGGTTTAGGTGGTAAGCCTTACAGAGATGGAAGTTTTGAATATTATATGAGTGAACCGGTGATCGTTAATGATCCGAAAGGTGTGGGTGCTCTTATCAAAGTTGCAGTGGAAATGGAGATGTTGCCAAAACAAATTATAGGTAAAGGAAAGACGGTGTTGCTTGATTATTATTTCAATGATGAGTGGAAAGAAGATGCAACAGGTGCAACTATCAGATGGCATTATACCTGGGAAGATAAAAGCAATGGAGGTTTTGCAATGCTGGGGGATATCTTCAATATTCACGGTGTAAAAAAACAATCGCTGGAATCTGCACCAACAGCAGAGAATTTAAAGAATGCAGATATATACTGGATCGTTGATCCTGATACAGAAAAAGAAACTGAAAGACCAAACTTCATCAATCAACAGCACATCAAAGCAATTTCACATTGGGTTAAAAAAGGTGGTGTATTGGTATTAATGGGAAATGATGCAGGCAATGCAGAGTTCACCAACTTCAACAAGCTCACAGAAACCTTTGGTGTGCATTTGAATGAAGACAAGAAAAATCTTGTGGAAGGAAATCAATTTGAACAAGGTGCTGTAATCGTGTCTTCAGGTAATCCTGTCTTTAAAAATGCAAAGAAACTTTACATCAAAGAACTGGCTTCATTGCATGTTACAAAACCTGCTACAACAGTGTTGAGCAAGGGTGATATTAAAGTTGCAGCAATAGCAAAATATGGAAAAGGAACAGTGTTTATTATAGGTGATCCCTGGTTGTACAACGAATATGTTGATGGAAGAAAATTGCCTGCTGATTTTGATAATTATGAAGCAGCAACTGATCTTGTTCAATGGCTGATCAAACAAGTGCCGAAGAAAAAGTGAGTAAGAACATTCTATATAACATTGTTCTGTTAGTTCTTTTAATGATTGGATCAACTGCGTTTGCATCTCAGCAAAAAAGGATTGTTGTTGCTAAAACCGGTAAAGCAGATTTTAAAACAATCCAGGGAGCAATTAATAGTCTTTCAGATTCTGCTGCTGAACCGAGAGTGATCTTCATAAAGAATGGTATCTACAATGAGAAGATATACATCGAGAAGCATAATGTGATTCTGGAAGGTGAGAGCAGATCTGGTGTTGTGATAACCGAATCAATCGCAAGAGATGAATGGAGATGTTTGCATAATGATGATTGGGGTGTTGCAACGATCAATATAGATGCCAATGACATCACCTTTAAAAACCTGACAGTAATAAACAGTTTTGGTTTTGATTGGAAGAGTGAAGTAGTTATTAATTGTCCACAGGATACAATAGCTAGGCAAAAGAAGCTGAGAAAGGATGGTCACCAGATGGCATTACGAACAATGAATGCAACAAGGTTCAAAGCGATCAATTGTCATTTCAAAGCGTTTGGTGGAGATACTGTAAGTCCATGGAATGTGAGCGAAGGTTTGTTCTACTTTAAAGACTGTATAATGGAAGGTGGTGTTGATTTCTATTGTCCAAGAGGATGGGCCTGGGCCGAGAACTGTACTTTCATCGCACATTCAGGTACTGCATCTATCTGGCATGATGGATCAAAAGTTGAAGCTTCAAAAACGGTGTTGAAGAATTGCACCTTCAAAGGATTTGATGGATTTAAACTTGGTCGTTATCATAGAGATGCACAGTTCTTTTTGATTGGTTGCTTATTTGCTGAGAATATGGCAGATGCTGACATTTATCTTGTTCCAACGACTAACAACATTCAGTGGGGAAGACGAGTGTACTATTATAACTGTCACCGAAAAGGTGGTGATTATAATTGGCATAAAGACAATATAAAGACTGCTGAGCATATCACAACATCATGGTTGTTCGGCCAAAGATGGAAAGTAAAATAGAATTTAAATCAGCTTTGCTGAGTATACAATAAGAAACGTGTAGAATGAACCTAACTAAACAACATCTGATTAATTCCAAACTTGCAGATTCATCTGTGATAACTTCTTTTGACCTGCCGGAAAAAGTACTTCAGTTTGGAACCGGAGTATTACTCAGAGGTTTGCCAGATTATTTTATTGATAAAGCAAACAAGCAGGGAATCTTCAATGGAAAAATTGTAGTGGTGAAATCAACTGCAACAGGTGATGCAGATGCATTTTCAAAACAAGATGGTTTATATACGGTCTGCATCAGGGGAATTCAATCAGGTAAAAAAGTTGACGAGAATATTTTAAATACATCCATCAGCAGGGTATTAAGTGCAAAAACTGAATGGCAAAAGGTTTTAGACTGTGCTGCAAATCCTGATATGCAGGTTGTGATATCAAACACTACAGAAGTTGGAATAGCGTTGTTGCCTACTGATGATATTAAATCAGACCCACCGGAATCTTTCCCAGGTAAATTGCTGGCTTTTCTTTACAAAAGATACCAGGCATTCAAAGGTGATGCAACTAAGGGAATGGTAATTATTCCAACGGAGTTGATTACAGACAATGGTAAAAAGCTGGAATCAATCATCGAAGAGCTTGCACATTTGAATAAACTGGAGTATGAGTTCATAGATTGGCTGGAGAATGCCAATTACTTCTGCAATTCTCTTGTCGATCGAATTGTTCCTGGTAAACTTCCCTCAGCAAAACAGGTAGAAGTGGAACAACAGTTGGGTTATACTGATGAACTGATGATCATGAGTGAAGTATATAGGCTGTGGGCTATTGAATCACCTGAAGAAAAGGTGAAGAATATTTTATCATTCGCTAAAGTGGATGATGGTGTTATCATTGCTGATAATATTGATCGTTTCCGTGAATTGAAACTTCGTTTGCTGAATGGGTCACATACTTTCAGTTGTGGACTTGCACACCTTGCAGGTTTTCATACGGTGAAAGATGCAATGAATGATGAAGCCTTTACAAATTATATTACCAATCTTATGATGCAGGAAATTGCACCTGCGATCGTAAATGAGAATATTTCTTTAGAAGATGCTAAGGGATTTGCTGCTGAAGTACTGGATAGGTATCGTAATCCTTATATTGATCACCAATGGCTCAGCATCACCATGCAATTTTCTTCAAAGATGCAAATGAGAAATATTCCAGCCATTTTGAATTACTATAAAAAAGTTGGATCCGTTCCTGAATTTATGGCCCTGGGTTTTGCGGCTCATATTTTATTTATGCGTGCAGAAAAAGATGCATTGAATAAGTTCTGGGGTGAAATAAACGGAAGAAAATATCTGGTTAACGATGATAATGCTGCATATTATACTGAGGCCTGGCAACAAGGCTCTGCTGCAGATTTGGTGCAAAAGGTACTAAGCAATAAAGAACATTGGGGAACAGATCTTACTGTGTTGCCAGGCTTTGCTGAAGCTGTATACAAAAATTTGCAAGCCTTATTGGCAGAAAATGCTGTAACCGTGTTAGCAAGATCTAAGCAAGTAATGGTAGCAGCTTAATTTTGAATGAAATGAGTGTAGGAACGATAGATAATACCGCTGCAAAAGTTTTGAAAGTACATCCAACGGATAACGTGTTGGTGGCATTGAAGGACTTAAAGAAAGGGGAAGCCATTTTTCATAACAACGAAGAATTTATACTGCAGAGTGATGTAGCTGCTAAACATAAATTCTTTACGCAGGATATGAATGTAGGTGACGAAGTAAAGATGTACGGCGTATTAGTTGGAAAAGCTCAGACATTTATACCGAAAGGTGGTTTGATGACCACTGAGAATATTAAACATGCAGCAGAGCCATATTACTATCGTGGTTCAAAATATCAATGGCAGCCTCCGGATGTTTCTAAGTTTAGGAATAGAACTTTCAACGGTTATCATAGAGCTGATGGAAGAGTGGGAACAGCCAATTATTGGTTATTCATCCCCACAGTTTTTTGTGAGAACAGGAACCTTGATGTGATTCGTGAAGCTTTGCATAATGAATTAGGCTATGCCGTAACTGATAAATATAAACAATACAGCCATCGGTTATTAGAAGCGATACAAAGAGGTGAAGACATTAACAGCATTGATCTTTCTCCATCAACAATTGATAACACCAACCGTCCATTTAAAAATGTAGATGGTATAAAGTTTCTGAATCACCAGGGTGGGTGTGGTGGAATTCGCCAGGATGCTGCTATCCTCAGTAAATTATTGGCAGCTTATGCCGATCATCCGAATGTTGGTGGTGTTACAGTGTTGAGTTTAGGTTGCCAGAATCTGCAGGTGCAACATTTTATGGATGATCTTAAAGCACACAACCCCAACTTCAATAAGCCTTTGTATGTCTTCGAACAGCAAACAGTAGGTAACGAAGAAGATCTCATAGCCCAATCAATCAAGAAAACTTTTGAAGGCCTTGTAGAGATAAATAAGATAGAAAGAAAACCTGCTTCACTAGATAAACTCGTTTTGGGTGTTAAGTGTGGTGGAAGTGATGGCTTCAGCGGTATATCTGCAAATCCTTCTGTTGGATATTGCAGTGATCTGCTTGTTGGCTTAGGAGGTAAAGTTTTATTAGCTGAATTTCCTGAATTATGTGGTGTTGAGCAGGAATTGGTTGATCGTTGTGTGGATGAAGAAAAAGCACAAAAGTTCATTCAATTAATGAAGAGCTATGAAGAGATCGTTTCAAGAGTGGGTTCAGGTTTTCATATGAATCCTTCTCCTGGGAATATCAAAGATGGATTGATCACCGATGCAATAAAAAGTGCAGGTGCTGCTAAGAAAGGAGGAACTGCACCAATTGTTGATGTATTGGATTATACAGAACCTGCTACAAAACCAGGTCTCAACTTAGTTTGTACACCAGGGAATGATGTAGAGGCAACAACAGGCAAAGCAGCATCGGGTGCAACATTGATTTTGTTTACTACCGGTCTTGGTACACCAACAGGAAATCCGGTTTGCCCAACAATTAAAGTGGCCACTAATAATAAACTGGCAGCTAAAATGTCAGATATTATTGATATCAATACAGGTCCTGTAATTGATGGAGAAAAAACTATAGAGCAAATGGGAGAAGAGATATTAGAGTATTGTATAAAAGCTGCAAGTGGAGAAGTTATTCCAAAAGCAGTGCAGTTAAACCAGGACGATTTTATTCCATGGAAACGTGGTGTTAGTTTATAATTTTTTTGAGGTCGGCTTTATAACTGATCTCAGCGTTTGTTGCGTCGCACTCTTGTGCAATTAGATCTTTACGGAGCAATTTTCCTTGTTGAGAAATGTTCAGAACGTACAAGTGAGTGACACAACATGAGCCTAATAGTAATTCTAAAGCAGACCAAATGAAAAAGTTTTTAGACGAGAACTTCTTACTCGATTCATCAACAGGACAACATCTGTATCATACTTATGCCAAACAGATGCCGATCATAGATTATCACTGCCATTTACCTCAACAGCAGATTGCAGAAGATAAAAAATTCGAGAACCTCACGCAAATATGGTTGTACGGCGATCATTATAAGTGGAGAGCCATGAGAGCCAACGGAATCAATGAAAGATATTGCACCGGTGACGCTCCTGATTTTGAGAAGTTTCAGAAATGGGCAGAAACTGTTCCTTACACTTTACGTAATCCGTTATATCACTGGACACATCTTGAGCTGCAACGCTATTTTGGCATAGATAAAATACTAAACGGAGATACAGCAAAAGAGATTTATGATGAGTGTACAGCTAAACTGCAAACACCGGAATATTCTGTAAAGAATCTCCTGCGCAAAATGAATGTGAAAACAGTTTGTACAACAGACGATCCTGTTGATGATCTTGAATTTCACCAGCAATTAAAGAATGAAGGATTTGAGATCCCGATTCTTCCTGCTTTTCGTCCTGATACTGCAATGAATGTAGATGATGCAGCAGCCTTTAATAATTATCTCACTCGTTTAGAAAAAGCATCTGGTACTTCTATCAGTTCTTACAACGATTATATCGCTGCTCTAAAAAAGCGCCATGATTTCTTTGCAGCAAATGGTTGTAATGTTTCTGATCATGGCCTGGAAGAAATATATGCTGAAGATTACACACAAGGTGAGATTATTGGATTGTTTGCAAAAATTCGTTCAGGTGGTCAATTAACTTTAGAAGAAAGAAAGAAATTCAAGTCAGCAATGCTGGTAACATTTGCCGAATGGGATTGGGAAAGAGGTTGGGTGCAGCAATATCATTTGGGAGCGATACGTAACAACAATAGCCGGATGATGAAACAACTCGGTCCTGATACAGGCTGGGATTCTATTGGTGATTTTTCACAAGCAAGAGCTTTAGCAAAATTCCTTAACAGGCTTGACAGCGATAATAAACTCACAAAAACAATTCTCTACAATCTCAATCCAGCAGATAATGAATTAATGGCAACCATGATCGGTAATTTCAATGATGGCTCTGCTATTGGAAAAATACAATGGGGTTCTGCCTGGTGGTTTCTTGATCAGAAGGATGGTATGACCAAACAGATCAATGCACTATCTAATATGGGATTGCTCAGCAGGTTTGTCGGAATGTTAACCGATTCTCGTAGCTTTTTATCTTATCCTCGTCATGAATACTTCCGTCGTTTACTTTGTAATTTATTTGGCGAAGAAATAGAGAAGGGAGAATTGCCTGGCGATATTGAGTGGATTGGAAAGGTAATTCAGGATATTTGCTATAATAATGCAAGAGATTATTTTGGCTGGCAACACATTGATCAGCTGAAGCAATCAAATACAAAAACACCGGTAACAACCTGATGAATACTTTATTTGATCTTACAGGAAAAACTGCTCTCGTAACAGGATGTAATAAAGGCATAGGCAAAGGCATGGCAATTGGTTTAGCCGAAGCCGGGGCTAATATTATTGGTGTTTCATCTTCACTAAAGCCTGGTAGTGAAGTGGAGAACGAAGTGAAAACCTTTGGTAAAAATTTCAGATCATATCAATGTGATATGAATGATCGTGAAAGCATTTATTCATTTCTAAAAAAAGTACAGGAAGAAAATCCAGCGATCGACATCCTTATTAATAATGCAGGAACAATTCTTCGTCAGCCAATAGCTGAACACAGTGATGAGAATTGGGATAGGGTACTCAATATAAACCTTGATGCGCCATTTATTCTTGCAAGAGAAATTGGTAAGCACATGTTGCAAAGAGGTAGTGGAAAGATCATCTTTACCTGTTCTTTACTCAGCTTCCAGGGTGGAATTTTGGTTCCGGGTTATGCTGCAAGTAAAGGAGCATTGTCAAGTCTCATCAAAGCTTTCGCAAATGAATGGGCCGGAAAAGGTGTGAATGTAAATGGAATTGCCCCTGGATATATTGCAACAGATAATACCGAGGCTTTGCGTAATGATGAGGAAAGAAGTAAATCTATTCTGGGCCGTATTCCTGCAAATCGTTGGGGTCAGCCGGAAGATTTTAAAGGTCCTGTAGTATTCCTCGCTTCCGAGGCATCAAACTATGTACATGGAACAATACTAACTGTTGATGGAGGTTGGATGGGCAGATAAATCTGTGATGAACTAGCTGTTGAATTTCAATTTAGCTTCGTTGTGTCAAATCGACGTAGGAGATTCACCGAGACAAACAATAAAATAGTGATGCTGAGGTACTCACTTGAACGTCCAAACCTATAATGAGCTTTTTTACTTTTTACTTTTGATTTTACCCTTATGGAAATACGCTTTCAAAACAGCCCCAAGGAAACCAGCGGAATGACAACAGCTGAGTTGCGTTCCAATTTTCTCTGCGAGAATCTGATGAAGCCTGATGAGGTAACCTACATCTATTCTCATTATGATCGTATGATCATTGGTGGTGTAAAGCCAGTTAAGAACACTGTTTCACTTAAAAATAATGACGAGCTACGTTCTGAATATTTTCTTGAGAGAAGAGAGATCGGTATCATCAATGTTGCTGGGAACGGAACTATTATAGTTGACGGAGCTTCTTACGAACTGCACAAATTAGAATGTTTGTATATAGGTAAAGGATCAAAAGAGGTGAGTTTTGCATCAGTTAACGATAATGAACCTGCAGTATTCTTCTTGTTGTCTGCCCCGGCTCATCATAAATATCCCACTACAAAATTTTCTAAAGAACAGGCATCACCAGTAAGCCTTGGATCACCTGCTACCTCAAATGAAAGAACGATCTATAAATATATTCATGCAGATGGTATACAAAGCTGCCAGCTTGTAATGGGATTAACTGTCTTAAAAGAAGGCAGTGTATGGAATTCTGTTCCACCACACACTCATGCCAGGAGAATGGAAGTGTATTTTTATTTTGACGTGCCTGCAGAACAAAGAATTTTTCACATGATGGGTGAACCACAGGAAACAAGGCATCTCATCATGCAGAACCATGAAGCTGTTATATCGGCCCCATGGAGTGTTCATTTTGGATGTGGAACTTCTAATTATTCTTTTATATGGGGAATGGCAGGAGAGAATAAACAATTCACCGACATGGATCCTGCTTCAATAATTGACTTGAAATGATTGGTACACGGATAACACAGATAAGGCAGATTTACACTGATATTTAATTTGTATTAGACTTCTTAATTAGGGAAGAATCTGTGTTAATCCGTTCAATCTGTGCCATCCGTGTTCTATCATATTTTCACCTTTATCACAAGTTTCTGTATTTGCCCTTCACCGATCATCGGTGCATGAACATCTTCCGGGAAAAAGATTACGAACTGTCCATCATTCAGTTCAAAATACATATCAGGAGCATCATTGTAAAACACAACATCTTTTTCAGCATTGTATTCTCCCTTTTGTTCTTTGCAAATTTCTCTTGGCTTCCAGCCTATTGTTTCTTTGCCTTTAATACAAAGCTGTATGTCGATGTGTTTATCATGACACTCAAACTTCGAAATTGATTCTGCTGCAGTCATTCCATTCTTATTAGAAATGATCGCCTTTAGCTTATCGCCATCAATCTCATATTTGCCATCTGCTGTATTAGCAAGATCTGTTGAAGTGATGTATTCAAATGCTTGTTCAAACAAAGGATGAACGCTGAAATATTTTGATGCGTTTTTGATGGTATCGATGATCATAGTTTAAAGTTTTCAGTTTATAGTTTGGAGTTACTCTATAATGTTCATAAAAAACCGCCTTAATAATAAGACGGCTTTATATTCATAATTCTAAACTCATAATTCATAATTAACGCTGTACTCTTCCAGATGCATCACCTTTCATCAATCCTTTCACATCTTCCAGTGTTGCATGATTGAGATCTCCGGGAATCGTATGTTTTAAAGCAGAAGCAGCCACACCAAACTCTGCAGCATCTCTTAAAGACATTTCGGTTACGAGGCCATAAATGAATCCGCTGGCAAAAGAATCACCGCTACCCACACGATCCACGATTCTCACTTCGTATTGCTTTGTATGGTAGAATTCATTTCCATCATACACCAAAGCACTCCATCCATTATCAGAAGCACTATGACTTTCTCTTAAAGTGGAGGCAATGTATTTGAACCCAAACTTATCTTTCATCTGTTTGAATATGCTTTTGTATCCATCAAGATTCAATTCTCCTTTGGTAATATCTGTTCCTTCTGGTTTAAAACCTAATGTTGTTTCTGCATCTTCTTCATTGCCGATGCAAACGTCAACATATTGACATAGCCTGGTCATAATCTCTTTTGCTTTTTCTTTGCTCCAGAGTTTTTTGCGATAATTAAGATCAATACTGGTAGTGATTCCCTTTGCTTTTGCAGCTTTTAATGCAGCTTCAGTCAAGGCTGCAGCTTTATCACTTAAAGCAGGAGTGATACCTGTGGTGTGAAACCATGAAGCGCCTTCAAATATTTTATCAAAATCAAACTCGCTTTCATCTACATCTGCAATAGAAGCACCAGCTCGGTCATATATAACCTGGGAAGCTCTCATCGCTGCACCTGTTTCCAGGAAATATATACCTAACCTGTTTCCGCCTCGGGCAATGAATTGTGTATCTACACCAAAACGACGAATATGATTAATGGCAGATTGTCCAATTGCATTATCAGGCACTTTCGTTACAAAAGTTCCATTAAGACCATAGTTTGAAATGGCTACAGCCACGTTTGCTTCACCACCACCATAGGTTACATCAAAACTATCAGCTTGTACAAATCTTTCGAAACCGGGAGTCGATAAACGGAGCATGATCTCTCCGAGCGTCACAACTTTTTTAGACATGAGCAGTCGTTATTTAAATGAAGAAAATCAATTAATAGGCATAAAGATAGAAACCACCAACGCTTTGCAGCCTGATCATTGTGAGTTTAATGAATAAATCTACGAACACGTTTGCGTAAAAACTTGTGTATTATCGAATCATATCAGTGGTATGGTTCATCAGGGTTTGTATCTTTCCACCACTAACGAAGACCGAACCTGTATCTATCGCCATATTGCTGACTATCAAATTTGATCATCCATGGATAAAAGAGCTGAGATTTTAAAATTGATCCCTGATCAGGGGATATTGCCACTGTATTTTTATAAAGACACAGAAGTAAGTATAGAAGTGCTTCGTGCCTTGTATAATGCCGGAGTAAGAGCTGTAGAATACACCAACAGGGGAGAAGCTGCACTAAGGAATTTTACAGCCATGAAAGCGGTATGTGAAACAGAGTTGAAAGGAATGTACCTTGGTGTGGGTACCATTAAAAATGCAACAACTGCACAGCAATTTATTGATGCCGGGGCCGATTATCTTATTAGTCCTGGATTAGTTGAAGATGCCATTGCAGTTGCAGATAAGAATGATATTTTTTGGGTACCTGGATGTATGACACCTTCCGAGATCATCAAAGCAGAACAGTTAGGTGCTAAAATGGTGAAGTTGTTCCCTGGAAACATTCTTGGCCCTGGTTTTATGAGTGCCATTAAAGAGTTGTTTCCTGGTATTTTATTTATGCCAACAGGTGGTGTGGAGATGGATAAAGGAAATATTTCAGGTTGGTTCAAAGCAGGAGTTTCTGCTGTAGGAATGGGAAGTAAACTCATTACGAAAACATTGCTTGAAAACAAAGATTATGAAGCAATCACCACTGCAACAAAAGAAGTGATGGTGATGGTAAATGATATCAAAGCAGGAAAATAATTTTATTGTGTCACCTGCAGAATATGAATGAAACTTCTGTTGTGTCACTCACTTGTACGTTCCGGAACAATTGCAGCAAGGAACAAATGATCATGATCTGTGCAAATTCGTTTAATCAGCGTCATCTGTGTTCCAAGTGTACAAGAGTGCGACGCAACAGACGAAGCCATGAAAAACCAAAAGCTGGTAAAATAAAAAACTAACGATGACTGCTACCAAAATCGGAAATTACCGGTGGACGATCTGTTCACTCCTTTTCTTTGCTACTACCATTAATTACCTCGACAGGCAGGTGCTTTCCCTAACATGGAAAGATTACCTCGTACCTGAATTTCACTGGACAGACAGTGATTATGGAACCATTACGGCAGCATTTTCTATTTTTTATGCTGTTTCAATGTTATTCGCCGGTCGATTTGTAGATTGGATGGATACCAAAAAAGGATTTTTGTGGGCCATTTTTATCTGGTCTATCGGTGCTTGTATCCATGCATTTTGTGGAATAGCAACATCTGGAATACTCACAGGTGAATGGTTCGTAAGTTTTGAAGAGGCCAAAGACTCTATAAATACTGTTGGCGATACAGCGTTAGTTATTTCAACAAGTGTTACGCTTTTCATCTTTGCCCGTTTTATTTTAGCAGTGGGTGAAGCCGGTAATTTTCCTGCAGCGATCAAAGCAACAGCAGAATATTTTCCTAAGAAAGATCGTGCTTTCTCAACCAGTATTTTTAATGCAGGAGCAACTGTAGGTGCCCTGGCTGCACCAATGACAATTCCTTTTATTGCTGATGCCTGGGGTTGGGAAATGGCTTTTATTGTAATCGGTGCCTTAGGTTTTATATGGATGGGATTCTGGATCTACGTTTACCAGAAACCGGAAGTGCATCCAAAAGTCAGTAAAGCAGAGCTGGAATACATTCAACAAGACATTGTTCTTGAAAATCCTGTTACCGAACCTTCAATTGCAGCTGAAAAGAAAATGTCTTTTGCGGATTGTTTTAAGTACAAACAGACCTGGGCTTTTGCTTTCGGAAAATTCATGACAGACGGTGTATGGTGGTTCTTTTTATTCTGGACACCAGCCTACCTGAAAGACATTTACAGCATGGATGCAACGGAAAGTGCACTGCCACTTTTTGTACTATACACAATTACACTTTTATCTATAATAGGTGGATGGCTTCCAACTTACTTTGTTGACAAGTTGAAAATGAATCCTTATGAAGGAAGAATGAAAGCCATGCTGATCTTTGCTTTTATTCCTTTGCTTGCATTGATCGCTCAGCCTTTAGGACATATTTCATATTGGATACCGGTAATTATAATTGGTATTGCAGGTGCTGCACATCAATCATGGTCTGCAAATATTTTCTCTACAGTTGGAGATATGTTTCCCAAAAAAGCAATTGCAACAGTAACTGGCATTGGCGGAATGGCAGGTGGTATCGGTTCGTTCCTCATCAATAAAGGCTCAGGTGTTTTATTTACACATGCCGGTGAAACGCAGATGGAGTTCATGGGTTTTGTTGGAAAAGAAGCCGGATATTTTATCATCTTTTCTATCTGTGCTGTTGCTTATCTTATTGGCTGGATTGTGATGAAATCGCTTGTGCCAAAGATGAAGATCATTCATGCATAGTATTGACTGGTAACACTTGTTGTATTATGCAAACGTTTTCGACATCGATTGCATAGATAAACATATCAATATTAAACTGTCAGCAAGCTATTAAGGTTACTTTCAGTAACTAAGCTTGCTATATGATCAAAAAATTTACTCCTGCAGTTAAGTTGATATTGCTATTTTCTGTTGTTGTCTTCTCACTATCGTTATCAGCACAATCTGTACTGATCGATCACAATTTCCAGGTTACTGCCTTACCAGCTGGTGTAACAAGCAATGGAGCGATTAGTCCCACAAAAGCGGCAGACGGAGTTTGCAGCCAGGGAATGATACAGATAAACACCGGTCAATTTTTACAGGTAGATATTCCAAGCTGTTCTGTATTCAGGCTTCATATGAAATCAACTTCCAGCAGCGCAAGACTGGTGACAGTAAAATACAGGTTAGACGGCCAGGCCACTTACACAACACTCACCACTAATTTAAGTGTGCAAACCGCAGCTGCATTTAATCTTCATGCATTATTTCCTGTATTGGTTTCATCCGTTCCTGTTAGTGTACGAATTGAGACTGCAGGTAACATACAGGTACATGATCTTTATGTAATGTCTAATGGCAGCCAGAGTGCTGAAGCAGAGATAACCGCTTTTAAATTAAATGGCCAGATCGGAACTGAAACAATTAATAGTACTGCCGGAACAATTGCTATTAATGTTCCTTTGGGTACTTCTTTATCATCTGCAATACCGCAAAACGTTTCTATATCAGCGCAGGCTTCAATAAATCCTCTTGCCTCAGCAGCACAGAATTTTACTGTTCCTGTGGTATATACTGTTACTGCACAAAACGGAACAACAAAGAATTGGACGGTGAATGTTACTCAGATTGCATCACCTGCAAAAGAGATAACAGCATTTGTACTATCATCCAGCCAGATAGGTGCTGCTACGATCAATTCAGCTGCAGGTACAATTGGTATAACAATGCCAAACACGGTAAACATTACTAACATCAGTCCAACATCTATAACAACATCTGCCAATGCAACAATATCTCCTTCTGTTGCAACTGCACAGAACTTTACTGCTCCTGTTACTTATACAGTCACAGCTCAGGATGGTTCAACAAAATCATGGGTAGTTAACGTCACTTTGATCGATCCTTCAGCAACGTTTTTCGATTACCAGGCTGAGGCTGCAACATTTACCGGAACAGTAGATAACAATCATACCGGTTTTACCGGAGCAGGATTTATCAATTTTGTTGCTGGTGGCGAAAACGAAATTGTATTTACTATATGCCAGGTCCAGGCAGGAAGCAGAACGGTAAAATTCAGGTACTCGCTTGCAAACGATGAAGACAGGAAAGGAAAACTTTTTGTAAACGATGTATATATTCAAACACTCGCATTTCCACGAACCAACTTATTTACTGACTGGGCAGAAGAAATTGCCAGCGTTAATTTGCAGCAAGGCATCAACAACATTAAATTAACATGGGATACAACTGATGGCCCTAATCTCGATAAGATGATGCTCACAGGCCAGGCTTGCAATGAATTTACTCTATTAACTTCTGCAACGAATGGAGGAACAGTAACATTAACGCCTGCAAGAAATAACAACCGTTACTTCGAAGGTGAAGTGGTAACTGCACTTGCTGCCGGAACACCGTCAATAATATTTAATAATTGGAGTGGTGATATTTCTGGCAATACAAATCCATCAACATTTACTATCAATACCAATAAAACGATTGTGGCAAACTTTTCAGTAGTGCCTACTTATCGGTTGAATGTTGTAGTAACAGGTATGGGACAAGTAAATCTAAATCCACCTGGAGGTGAATATGCCGCAAATACTGTAGTTACTTTAACGCCTCAAACAGTGCTCGGCTCAACATTCACTGGATGGTCTGGTGATCTTAGTGGTAGTGTAACACCCGGATCAATCACTATGACAGGCATAAAGAATGTAACAGCCAATTTCACTTCGCCTTATTCTTTCAATTTCGATAATGTAAAAGGTTTTGCTGCAACATCTGGTGATGGATTTAACGGACCAACCACTGGAGGTCAATGTGCTTCGGATACAGTATTCATTAACAGCCCTGCACAGTTTAACCTACTCTGCGAATCTTTGTATTACCGTCAACAGGCTTATAAGAACAATGTAACCACAATGGGCATGAAAAAAGCCCCGTTGGTGATTGTACTGAAAGCCGGAATCTACGACGGCACACAATCATTGAGCACCAATGGAGCAAAAGTGTATGGCAACTATATGATGGATATTCCTGAACAGGGTGACCTTACTTTGGTTGGTGAATCCAATGTAGTGTTTAAGATCGGAATCAATGTAAAAAGAGCATGGAACATCCTCATCAGGAATATTACTTTCTATGATTACCAGGACGATGGTATTAATATTGGTTATCCGCAAACACATCATGTCTGGATCGATCATTGCACTTTTGGTCATCCTACTGCTATGCCTGTTGATCAGAATCATCCGGATGGAGGATGTGATGTAAAAGACGGAGCAAGTTATGTGACCATTTCATGGTGTCTTTTTAGAAATAGCTGGAAAACAAGTTTGATTGGTCATTCCGATAATAATGGTGCTACAGACGTTGGTCGTTTAAAAGTAACGATGATCAATAATCATTTTTACAATACCAACTCAAGAAATCCAAGAGTCCGTTTTGGTGAAGTACATGTGGTAAATAATTTGTCTGAAGATGTAAGGCTTTATGGAATTGCTGCAGCAAACAGTGCAAAAGTATTTGCTGAGAATAATTTTTATTTGAATACAGATTGGCCAATGTATGCTGACAGAACAGTGGCTGATTTCAAACTGGTGTATGGAAATAATTCAGATAATACCTACACATCAAAAACAGGAAACTATCCTGCTCTTGGATTGAAGCAAGTTGGAAATGAGTATGATGATACTGGTCTTCCTGTTATTACAGCACAGTTAAATGCTGCAATGAAAAATCCTGGCGGAAGGTCAGTGAAGTTTGATGAGTTGAACCCAACATCAGTATTCGATCCACATACCTATTATAGTTATACTCCTTTATCGGCACAGGAAGTAAAAGTGGTGGTACCTCTCTATGCAGGAGCCGATAAAGTGAACTTCACCACCAGTAACTGTAGTACTATGCCTTTGCAATTGCTTTCATTTGATGCAGTGCTGGCCGAAACGCCAACCAAACATGTAAAGCTCATCTGGTCAACAGCGAATGAAGTAAATTCACTTCGTTTTGATATTGAGAAAAGCAGTGATGGAAGGAATTTTAAAAAGATAGGATCGCAGGTTGCAATAAATTTGTCAGGTCTACACCAATATTCATTTCTTGATAATGAACCTTTACCTGGTATTTCATATTACAGGTTAAAACAAGTTGATGTTGATGGTGCTGTTACTAACAGTCAAATAGTTTCTGTAAATAATCGAAGTGCTATACAACTAGCAGCATATCCAAATCCTGCTGATGATAGGGTAACAGTATTGCATCCAAAAGTTGCAGGAAATTCATCTTTACGTATTACAGATGCAACAGGAAGAATGCTGATGTCATCATCTATCATTGCCGGATCATCACTCACAAACCTAAATATTTCATCATTGGTATCGGGAAATTACTTTATCATTTATGAGAATGGAATAGATCGGTTGGTAATTAAGCTGGTTCGATTGTAACATTAGAATTTTACTCAAAAAATCCCGGGTAAAGCGGGATTTTTTTATTTCTGCTTGTTACGTTGCATAAAGATATCTTTTGAAAATATCTTTGTGTTAATGGAGAACCTGTTAGAGAATCCTGTGTATAATGCATTGCTCACAAAAGATGCAGCCTTTGCTTTAGGCACAGACAAGGTTAAATATTTTGATGAAGCTGTATCTCCATTTGCTGGTTTCAGCCAGGATCACACCAATGGTTTCGACGAACTGCATGATTTACTTCCGCCACAAAGGAAAATTTTATACGCAAGCCGGAAGGAATTAAAAGAGCCAAAAGGATGGCAGATGGCAGTTCAGATAAAAGGACTCCAGTTTATTTTTCGTAAGAAAAGTATGGACGGAGAAAATACGATTAAACCGGTACCTCTAAACCAAAAGGATGTTGAACAAATGATAGACTTGGCTATGCTCACCAAGCCAGGACCTTTTGCTTCCAGAACAATTGAGTTTGGACATTACTATGGCATATTTGAAAACGATCAATTGGTTGCCATGACTGGTCAACGATTGCATGTAGCTGATTTTACTGAAGTCAGTGCTGTATGCACACATCCTGATCACCTGGGGAAAGGCTATGCTGCAACGCTACTTCGACACCAGTTAACATTAATACTCAACCAGGGTCAGACACCTTTTCTTCATGTACGAGAAGATAACTACAGGGCAATAGCGTTGTACGAAAGATTAGGCTTTGTTGTAAACGGAAACATGAATTTTTATTTTATAAGGAGGATCTAACTAATGCTGGGTAAAAGCCCTAAGTGATTTAGCCGGCTCGTCAATATATCTAAAAACCTAAGCATCAATCTCGAACCAGGAATTTGTATTCCGATTAATATTGTTCATGCTGTTCAGTTTCTTTATACCTTTAGGATGATTCTGTAGTGTGATGACAGCTTGCCTATCCCAAATATTAAAGCGTATTGCCTGCGACGACGAACAAGCATTTGCCGGTCTATATAATCTATACCACGAGAAACTCATTCGTTTCAGCTACAGTATAACTCGCTCTAAACAAACTGCTGAGGAAACAGTAGAAGATGTATTCGTAAATATCTGGTGTAATCGCAGTAAGATAACAGACATAAAAGATATTACGGTTTACCTGTATACGGCTGTAAAAAACCGTTCATTGAATATTCTTTCAAAGAAATCTCACGAGATTATTACTGAACCATATCATTTCCTTCACATCGAGCTTCAGCCTCTTGCTCAAACTCCATACGAAGCACTCGTTACCCGGGAAATGATGGAGAAGATGCATGCTGCCATTGAAGCCTTGCCAGCCAGGTGTAAAATGATATTTAAACTGGTACGGGAAGACGCACTTCAATATAAAGAAGTGGCAAGCATATTAAATATATCCGTTAAAACCATTGATGCTCAGATGGCAATTGCTGTGAAGCGGATTTGTAACGCTGTAGGCTTACCGCAAAAAAGGAAAAGCCTGCTGCAAAAGATCACTCACCCACTCCTTTAATTTTTTTAAATCTTTTTAGGGGATTTGTTCATTACACCTGTCTTTCTAATGGAAGCCTATACTAACCAGGATATATAATGCTTGCAAATAACCGGGCCTGGTACCTGATGGCCAGAACCTTAAGTAATGAAGCTTCGATAGAAGAACGAAGAGAACTGCAATCATTATTGCAGGATGACAGCCATCTGCAACAACAATTTTCGGTATTAAAAGATTTTTGGACACCCTCACAAAAAAATGAACTGCAATCAGCTTTGCAAACAGAAAGGCTCCTGGTAAAAGCTAAATTGCATGAGCAGAAATATCATACAGCTAAAACTGGTGTGCAAAAATACCTTCGTTTTAATAAAGTAAGCCTGGCTGTTGCGGCATCAATCATTACTATCATAGTAGTTGGTTTTTTTGTTTTTCAATCAAATTCACGTTCAACTCAACTTGTTAGCAAGGCTGTAGCTGTGGATAGTGTTATCACCCCTAATGGAAACCGGTCACAATTACTTTTGCCAGATGGTTCAAGGGTATGGTTGAACTCTGGTTCAACACTTCGTTACTACGCTTTTTCAGGAAATACAAGAGAAGTTGAATTAGTAGGCGAAGCTTATTTCGACGTGGTTAAAATGCCCGAAAAACCTTTCATCGTACATGCTGAAGGTGTGAATATAAAAGTATTGGGTACTGCGTTTAATGTAAGATGTTACCCGGAAGACAAAAACATAGAAGCTACTTTATTGCATGGTGCTATTTCGGTAACTCATAAAAATGATCCCGATAAAAAAACCATTTTTTTAAAGCCTAACCAGAAACTCAGCATCAGCAAGACCTTTACACTAGCCGGTAACTCAGTAAACCATGTTCCTTATAATGTAGATGACCTTGATTCTACCATTCAACCGGCCCAACTTCTTGAGACAGCCTGGGTGTACAACAGGCTTGAATTTAAAAACAGCGATTTTAGAACACTGGCTTCTAAAATGGAAAGGTGGTACAATGTAAAAATTGTTTTTGCTGATGAAAACGTTCAACAACTACGATTTGTAGGTTCATTTGAAAAGGAAACGGTGAAAGAGGCTTTATCGGCCTTGCAGTCTGTTGCGGATTTTTCATATGAAATAAAAAATACAGAAATCAATATTCATTCATCAGATAAAAATTCCTTGCAGTAACCAATTAAAGAAAATTTTACGATTGATAACTTACAATTACACACTATGAGACCAAAATTAACGATAGCGGCAATTCCCAGACCGCTGCTTATCAAGATTACAACTTTGTTCTTCCTGGCACATGTAGTGTTCCAGGTTAGTGCAAAAGGCTATTCTCAAACAAGGATCAGCCTTAACGTGAAAGATGCTGAGATCGCAAGTGTACTCACTACGATCGAAAAGCAGAGTAATTATCGCTTTTTGTACAATGGTGATCTTAGATCAGTAAAACAAAAAGTTTCTTTATCTGTACAGGAGGCAGAGATAAAAGAAGTGCTGGACAGGCTATTGAAAAATAGCGGTATCACTTACCAGTTCCTTCAAAATAATCTTATTGCAATAAAAGAAGCGGAACAAGCTTCACCTCCGGACCAGGTAATTACAGGAACTGTAAGAGGAGAAGGTAATACACCAATCAGTGGTGTTTCGGTGTTGGTAAAAGGTACTTCCAGAGGTACTGCTACCAATGAGAACGGACAGTTCAGTATCTCTGTTCCGGAAAATGCAATCCTGGTGTTCAGTTATGTGGGTTATGTGCCACAGGAAATAGCTGTGGGCAACAGAACTTCACTTGAGGTATCTCTTGCATTATCTGCTTCAGATCTTGACCAGGTTGTTGTGATTGGTTATGGTACAGCCAACAAAAGAGATCTTACCGGTTCAATTGTTAAGATTGCCGGAAGAGAAGTTGCTGATAAACCTAACACTAACCCAATTGCTTCTTTACAGGGAAAAGTGGCAGGATTATCCGTTACACCTTATGGCACACCAGGTAAATCTCCTGATATTCGTATTCGTGGTACAGGAAGTACTAATGGAGATGCGGTAAGACCATTATATGTAGTTGATGGTATATTGAATGATAACATCGACTATCTCAACCCGAACGATATTGAAACGATCGAAGTATTGAAAGATCCTTCATCACTTGCCATATTTGGTATTCGTGGTGCTGGTGGAGTAATTGCCATAACAACAAAAAGAGCGAAAGCTGGCCAGCTGATCGTAAACTTCAATAGTAATTGGGGTTTCAAAAAACTAGTTGATAAGATCGATGTGCTGACAAGTGGTGCAGATTTCCAGATGTTGTATGAAGAAGAAAAAGCCAACATCGGATCTACCGAAGTCTTTGATTATTCAAAATGGCAGAACAATACAGACTGGATAGATGCTATGACACAAACAGGCATGTTCAGTACGAACAATATCAGTCTTACTGCCAGCAGCGACAAGAATAAATTTTACATGGGCTTTGGTTATACCAGGGATGAAGGAATCGTTATTCATGAGATATTAGAAAAGTTTCAGTTATCTCTTGCAGATGAAATGAAGCTGAGTAAGAATTTTAAGGTTGGATTTAATATAAATGGTACAAGAACCAAGCGTCCAAATGATGGTACTGCAGCCTTGCAGGATGCAAGACGTATTGCTCCTATTGTTGGTGCAGGCACAACACCATATCGCTTGAATTTGTATGGCGACAGCATGACGTACAATCTTTATTCCGTTTTACCTAGCATACAGAATACCTTACAGAATCCATTACTCGGAAGAGAAAACACCTGGGATAAATATATAGGCAGGGAAAGCAGGTTAGTTGGTAGCGTTTATGGTGATGTAAACTTCCTGAGAGATTTTAATTTCCGTGCTACGATCTATGGTGATTTTAGCTGGGTTAGCCAACGTAGTTACAATCCTTTGTATGCTGGTTACAATCCGGCTGATGGAAAAGCGATCATCATCAATCCTATTTCAAGAGTATCTGTTAATGAAGACAGGTGGAACAAGTATCAGCAGGACTATATTCTTACATACAAGAAACAATTTGATGATCATGGTATCACTGCAACTGGTGGGTTTACCACTTATTTTTTCGGAACAGAACAGTTAAGTGCTAACACACGTCAGAGTCTTACAGGAGATCCGATTCCTGATGATGAACGATTCTGGTATATTAATAATGGATTCAATGATGTATTGGCAAACCAGTCTGGTTCATATGCTGCTGAAAAAGCAACTGTATCCGGACTTTTCCGTGTGTTGTACAACTACAAGAGCAAATACTTGTTGAATGTTTCTTATCGTCGTGATGGATCATCCGTATTTAAAGAAAATGGAAATACCTGGGACAATTTCTGGGCTGTTGGTGCAGCATGGGAAATATCAAAGGAAAATTTCATGGCCGATTTTGACGCAGTTAATTACTTGAAATTGAAAGCAAGTATCGGTGTGTTAGGTGGACAAAACACTTACGGTTATGATTATCCATTATTCCCACGTATTGGCCAGGGTAATACTGCTGTGTTTGGTACAAATACATATGCAGCGTATGTAAACGACTACACTCCTGATCCAAATCTTAGCTGGGAAAAGAATCATGCAAAAGAAATCGGGCTTGAACTTTCTGCTTTCAAAAGCCGTTTGCATGTTGAATTAAATTACTACGACAGGTTAACAAAAGGAGCTTTAGCCTTCCTGACATTACCAACCGGTAAACCACAGTTAGGTAATTATGCAGATATTTCGAACAAAGGTATAGAGGCATTGGCTAGTTGGAACCAGGTTATTGGAAGAGATCTGACCTTAACCATAGGTGGTAACATCACTACTTTCAAAAACAATGTAGAAAAATTCGGTACACCAATCGCTGCAGGAGAACAAACACCTAACCAGACAGAAGCAGGATACCCTATTGGTTATTTTTATGGTTATACAGTAGAAGGTGTTTATCAATCTTACACTGATAAATTGGGTTCACCAAAAGTGATCGGTTATGATTATGGTCCTGGTGATCTGAAATACAAAGACATCAATGGCGATGGCCAGATCGATACAAAAGACCGTTCAATGATCGGTAATCCAACTCCTGATTTCATTTACGGTGCCTCAGTAACACTAAAATACAAAAGGCTTGAACTGGATGTTGATGTGAACGGATCGTATGGTGCTGACATCTACAGGATATGGGGCAGTTCAGAACTTCCATATTCCCGTTATAATTATGCATCATTCAAGCTCAACAGGTGGCATGGACCAGGAACATCTAACTGGGTTCCTATCCTTGGAGATAATCATGCTATCAACAGGCTGCCTTCTACATTTGGAATTGAAGATGGAAGCTACTTACGCATACGTAATGTGCAGCTGGCATATAATTTCAATCCAAGCATTTTGTCTCGTTTGCATATGAGCAGCTTAAGAATTTTCGCAAATGTTCAGAACCTAAAGACTTTCAAAAATGCTTCAGGCTATACCCCGGAATTTGGTGGAAGTCCTACAGCATTCGGACTTGATTATGGTGATGGTCCCGTACCGATGATTGTAACTGGTGGTATAAACGTAAACTTCTAATTTTTATAAATCAACTGATATGAAACAAAGTACAAAATATTTAAAATGGGTTGCCTTAGCTGCGATACCCATTGTCTTTGCAACTACAGGTTGTAAAAAGTTTCTCGACCGGGAACCTTTACAGGCAACCCTGAACGACCTAAACCAGGGTGGAGTTGAAGGCCTCGCATTAGGTTTATACGGAGCACTTCGAAATCCTGATGAAGGTGGTGCAGCCTGGGGACATATTCCATTCCTTGCCATTCATAGTTTCAGGGATGATGATGCAATGAAAGGAAGTTCTGCAAGTGATGGAGCTGACTGGGCAGTTATCTACGACCAGTTTCAGTACAGCAAGGATCACTGGAGTACGAATATCTATTATGAGCGAAAGTATAAGATGATCGATCACGCTAATATTCTTATCAAAACAGTAGACTCATTAAAACTTACTGACCCGGCATCGATGATCAACCTTGCAGAAGCAAAGTTTATCAGGGCCTTATCTTATTTCGACCTGGTAAGAACCTATGGTGAAGTAAGAATCGTAGATTTTCCTGTTACCAATAATGCACAGGTAAATTCGCTTCCTAAGAAGAGTGTTGCACAAGTGTATGCTTTAATAGATGCAGATCTGCAATTCGCTTCTCAATATCTTCCGTTGAACTGGAACAATGCATTGGGACAAAATAAATACCCTGGTCGTTTAACCAGAGGTGCAGGCCAGGCATTAGCTGCAAAAACAATGCTATACAGGCAGCAATGGGCTGGAGCACTAAGCATACTGCAACAGATCATCAACTCTGGCCAGTATTCTCTTGAAACAAATTATTCAAGAGCTTTTAATGAAGAAGGAGAAAATGGTGTAGAATCCATATTCGAAATTCAGGCTCATACACCTCCTGGAGCTTCAGGAACAGCGCAAAGCTTATATAGTTTCTACGGAACATCGCAAGGCGTTCGTGGAAGTGGTGACTGGGATTTAGGTTGGGGATGGAATACTCCAACTCAAGATTTAGTAGATGCTTATGAGCCAGGTGATCCACGTAAAAACAGAACCATCCTCTTCACAGGTCAGTCAGACGATCCTGCATTTGGCGGTTACGGTCGTACACTACCTGCTGGATTACCAAGACTTTACTGGAATAAGAAAGTTTATGTAAATCCTGCGAGACAACAGGAAACCGGTGATCTGCATGGTGCTGGATTTTTAAACCAACGCATTATTCGTTATGCTGACGTGTTATTAATGGCAGCAGAAGCAGCGAATGAAATCGGCGGTGCAGCAAACCAGGCATTAGCAGCAAGTTATCTTGAACAAGTAAGATCAAGAGCAAGAGGTGGAAATGCCGCTGTACTTCCTGCAGTTACTTTTATTAGCCAGGCTCAGATGCGTACTGCAATTAAACATGAAAGAAGAATAGAGTTAGCAATGGAAGGTGAAAGATTTTTTGATCTGGTAAGATGGAATGATGCTGTATCAGTATTGGGACCATTAGGCTACCAGCATCGTAACAGGTATCTTCCATTACCACAGCCAATAATTGATCAGTCCGGTGGTGCATTGGTTCAAAATCCTGATTATCCTTAATGGTATTTAACGGATAATGAAGTAAAATATCTGTTCTAAACAACTTAAATAGTAAACAATGAAATTCAGAAATATATTACTTGCAAAAACACTGCTCGTTGCAGGTCTTGCATTAAGCATCATGGGATGTCGCAAGCTGGATAGACCAGAACTTGGGAATTATCCCCAGGATGCAAACGTTCCGGGCGGAGCATTAAAATTCTATGTAGCATTCGATGGCTCTACCAGTGATGCACTAATGAATGCAGTAGATAGTATTCGTGCTGCATTTCCTTCAGGTAATCCGCTAACATCTGTAGCTGGCGTTAGTGGTAAGGCTGTGAAGGGAGAAAATAAAAAGTTTATCACCTATGCCAAGCCGAATGACTGGGCTTTAACAGCAAAAAGCTTTTCTATTTCTTTCTGGTATAAGCGGGATGGGCAAACAAAAAATAATCTCGGCACCAACGGTCCTGAGTATATTTTAAGTTTCAAATCAAACAATGGTCATTGGTCAGGAGCCAGCATGTTGGTTTTTCTTGAAGGAAATAATGCTGCAGGTGCAGTTAAAGTGATGATCGCTGATAAGAATAATGCCGACAACTGGTTTACCTGGGAAGGTGGAAACACTATAGCAGGCTTGCTCGATAATCAATGGCATCATATTGTACTTACCTATAGCAATGCAAATAGTACAATGACTTTGTTTGTAGATGGTGTTGCGAATGCCAATACACGTGTATGGGGTGGTCATGGTGATATTAATATCAATAATGCTACTATTAGTGAAATGCGTGTAGGTGCAGGACCAGGAACCAGCTATGATTCTGATGACTGGCTTTCTTCAACATGGAAAGGAGAACTTGATCAGTTAAGATTGTACAATTCAGTTTTAACACAGACTGAAATCAGTACGCTGTTCACTACAAAAAAATAGATGTTACAATTATAAAATTTATCCCGGTTAAATGCCGGGATAAATTTCTTCCACCTGTTTACTGAGGAATATTTGCCGGATAAATTCAATCATACTTATGAAAAAGCTTGTTTTATTCATCGTGCTGATCTTGTCCTCGTTTTTGTTGGAAGCCTGTTCCAAAAAAAGTTCAGGCGGTGGTACAGTTACACCACCACCTCCACCACCTCCTCCAGCAGTTACACCAACGGTTTTTGCTTCGTGGTGGCTTACCACTTCAAACCAGTCACAATTACTGCAAAACCAATCTACAACACTTGGTTTTAGTAATGCAGCCAATAGCTTTCAAACAATCACAGTTGATAGTGCCATCAAATATCAATCTATTGATGGCTTTGGTTATACACTCACTGATGGAAGTGCTGATCTTATCAATGCTTTATCGCCATCCGTCAGAAATAATTTATTAAGAGAGATTTTCTCTAACGACATTAATGCGATCAGTTCCAATTTTATTCGCATTAGCATTGGGGCCAGCGATCTTAGTGCTTCAGCCTACACATTCAATGATATGACAGGCACTGCAACTGATCCCACTTTATCTTCTTTTAGCATTGCTCCAGCAATGACTAATCTTGTACCTGTTTTAAAAGAGATCATTGCAATTAACCCAGCCGTAAAAATCATGGCCACACCATGGAGTGCTCCTGCATGGATGAAAACGAATAACAGCCTTGTTGGCGGTAGTCTTAAGCCGGAATATTACAGTACATACGCACAGTATTTTGTAAAATATATCCAGGCAATGCAGGCTCAGGGTATCAGCATTCATTCACTTACACCACAGAACGAACCGTTGCATGGTGGTAACAATCCCAGTATGCTGATGACAGCAGCAGAACAAAAGAATTTTATCAAAAATAATCTTGGCCCTGCTTTACAGGCAGCCAACATCACAACAAAAATTATTGTTTACGATCATAATGCAGACCGGCCGGATTATCCATTAGAAATACTGAATGATCCTGCGGCCAAAGCTTTTGTAGATGGATCTGCTTTTCACTTATATGGAGGAGATATTAGTGCACTTTCAAGTGTAAGAAATGCTCATCCCGACAAAAATATTTATTTCACTGAGCAATGGACATCATCAACAGGGAATTTCGGTGGTGACTTGAAATGGCATCTAAGAAATGTGATCATAGGCTCAGTAAGAAACTGGAGCCGTGTTGCCCTTGAATGGAATCTTGCAAATGATGCAAGTTATGGTCCACATACACCTGGTGGCTGTACACAATGTAAAGGAGCTTTAACTATTAATGGAGGAGGAGTAATGCGAAATGTTGCTTATTATATTATCGGACATGTGTCGAAATTTGTTCCGCCAGGTTCCGTAAGAATTTCATCCAACATTACAGGAGATCTTCAAAACGTGGCTTTTGTAACACCATCAGGAAAAAAAGTACTGATAGTAGAAAATGATGGTAACGATTCTCAGACTTTCAACGTAAAATTTAAAGACCTCTGGTTCACTACATCACTGCAACCTGGTGCTGTGGCAACTTATGTTTGGTAACCTAGAAAAATGTCAAAATACTTTTTATACCTGGTAGGCATCAGTTTATTTTTTGGTTGTAAAAAAAATAATGATGATAGTGGAACACCTGTAACACCAATGCTGCCCTTTGCTTTGAGTAATGTTTCTGTAGATAATATGTCTGGTGGTTACGATTACATGAATGTGAAGCTGCTGCCAAAGATCAGGTTGACTTTTGGAACAGCCATTAACCACTCCTCTGTGAATGCTGCAGTGAGTTTTAAAACGGCAGAAGCTGTTACTCTGAACTTTGCAGCAACTTATGAAAATGGAGATAGCACTTTAGTTATTACACCTTCATCACCTTTAACACCATTATCAAAATATATCCTTTCTGTTTCTACAGACTTGGTTTCAAAAGCAGGAGGAAAACTCAATCTTCCCGTTTTAATAAAGCTGCAGACACAAATAGATTCATCAAGAAAATTTCCAGTGATCACCGATGATGATTTGCTTACGCTTGTGCAGCAGCAAACATTCAAATATTTCTGGGATTTTGGTCACCCTGTAAGCGGTCTTGCAAGAGAAAGAAATTCTTCTGGAGACTTAGTAACAAGTGGTGGTTCCGGGTTTGGGGTGATGGCAATTATAACTGGTGTCCATCGGAACTTCATTACACGAACTCAAGGTTTATCACGGATTCAAACAATGGTTTCTTTTTTGAAGAATAACGCCCAGAAATTCAAAGGTGCATTTCCACACTGGTTTAATGGAGCTACGGGTGCTGTGATTCCTTTTAGTACAAAAGATAACGGTGCAGACATTGTTGAAACATCTTACCTCATCCAGGGATTGTTGTGTGCAAGACAATATTTCAATGGAAGCGATGCTGCTGAAATTGCACTAAGAAATGATATCAATACTATTTGGAATGCCGTTGAATGGAACTGGTTCCGGAAAAACAACAGTAATAGCTTGTACTGGCACTGGAGTCCTGATTACGGCTGGGAAATGAATCTTCCTGTGAAAGGTTGGAATGAATCACTTATCACTTATGTCTTAGCAGCATCTTCACCCAATTATTCTATTCCTAAAATTGTATATGATAACGGCTGGGCACAAAATGGAATGATGCAGAACAATAATACTTATTATGGCTATCAATTACCATTAGGACCAGCATTAGGTGGACCATTGTTTTTTGAACATTATTCATTTCTCGGTATCAATCCAAATGGCTTAAGTGATGTTTATGCCAACTATTCCAATCAAACAAAAAATCACACACTCATCAATTACAATTACTGTAAAGCAAATCCAAGAGGTTATTTCGGTTATAGTGATTCTGTTTGGGGATTAACGGCAAGTGATATTCCTTCAGGTTACACTGCAAGTTCGCCAACGAATGATATTGGTGTTATTGCACCAACAGCTGCACTTTCATCTTTTCCATATGCACCTACAGAATCGATGAAAGCGTTAAAATTCTTTTATTATGTTTTGGGCGATAAAATATTTAAACAGTACGGATTTGTAGATGCTTTCCGTTTAAACGATCCATGGTTTGCGACTTCATTTCTTGCGATAGACCAGGGACCAATCATCATCATGATGGAAAATCATCGTAGTGGATTACTATGGAATTTATTTACAAGTTGCCCTGAGGTAAAAACAGGAATGATAAATCTGGGATTTACCGCTCCATATTTATAACAACCAATATGAGATTGAAAAAAATACCGGCCATCTGTTTACTCTTATTGATCATTTCAAATGTCAATGCTCAAAAAATACCGGTCGTTGGTATTCTTCCAAATCTTTCAGATTCTGCTTTACTCGATGTAGTACAAAAACAAACATTCCGGTATTTCTGGGATTTCGCTCACCCTGTCAGTAATCTTTCAAGAGAAAGAAGTAATGAAGCATATGATTATGGATCAGAAGTAGTAACAACAGGTGGAACTGGTTTTGGCATCATGAGTGTGATTGTTGCGACGGAAAGAAAATGGATAGCAAGAGATACTGCTGCAAAGTTCTTATTGAAGATGGTAAAATTTCTTTCAAAATCAGATTCGTACCATGGAGTATTCCCTCATTGGCTCAATGGCTCTACGGGTAAAACAATTCCTTTCAGCAGGAAAGATGATGGTGCCGATCTTGTAGAATCATCCTATCTCTTCCAGGGGTTATTATGTGCAAGACAATATTTTAATGGTAACAGTAATACCGAACAGGAATTAAGAAATCGTATCAACTGGTTATGGAATGATGTTGAATGGAATTGGTTTACAAAAGGTGAAGATGTGTTGTATTGGCATTGGAGTCCAAACAATGGGTGGAGTATGAACTTTGCTATTCGAGGTTTTAATGAATGCCTCATCACTTATATATTAGCTGCATCGGGAGAAAGGTATCCTGTTAGCTCAGATGTGTATCATCGTGGATGGGTGCAAAGTAATTTCTTCAAGAACGAAAAAGAGTTTTATGGAGTAAAACTTCCATTGGGGTTTGATTATGGTGGGCCATTATTTTTCTCACACTATTCGTTCCTGGGAGTCAATCCAAAAGGATTGAAAGATAATTATGCTGATTATTGGGAACAGAATCGTAACCATACACTCATCAACAGGGAGCATTGTGTTCGTAATCCCAATAAATTCAAAGGCTATGGAGAAAATTGCTGGGGATTAACTGCAAGTGATACATACGACGGTTACAATGCCTTTTCTCCGACAAATGATTTTGGAACGATCACACCAACAGCAGCATTGTCGGCTTTTCCTTACACACCAGAATATTCAATGAAAGCACTGCGTCATTTTTATTACAACCTCGGCCATAAGATATGGAGTGAATACGGTTTTGTAGATGCTTTCAATGAAACAAAGAACTGGTACGCAAAATCACACCTGGCAATTGACCAGGGACCTATCATCGTGATGATAGAGAATCATCGTTCAGGACTCATGTGGAATTTATTGATGAGTTGTCCTGAAGTGCAGAACGGGCTAAAGAAACTTGGATTTACAAGTCCAAACATAAAATGAAAATGAAGCGGAGAATATCATATTTTTTGTTTTTTGTTTTATTCAGTATTACTGATGCCTCGTCACAAACCAAACAAACCACTTACTGTAATCCATTAAATATTGATTATGGGTATACACCTATCCCTAATTTTTCTTCATGGGGCAGACATAGAGCTACAGCTGACCCGGTGATTGTTAATTATAAAGGCGATTATTTTTTGTTCAGCACGAACCAATGGGGCTATTGGTGGAGCAATGACTTAGTGAACTGGAATTTTATTTCAAGAAAGTTCTTGCGTCCATGGAACAAAGATACATACGATGAACTCTGTGCACCTGGTGTTGGTGTTATCGGAGATACCATGATCGTCTTTGGCTCTACTTACACCAGCAATTTTAGCATATGGATGAGTACTGATCCAAAAGGAAATGTGTGGAAACCTTTGGTTGATTCGTTTGAGATCGGTGGTTGGGATCCGTCATTCTTTACAGATGATGATGGAAGATTGTATATGTACAATGGAAGCAGCAATCGTTTTCCGATGTATGGCGTTGAACTGAACAGGAAGAATATGCAGCCAATAGGTACAAGAAAAGAAATGTACTTTTTAGAACCCTGGAGATTTGGCTGGCAAAGATTCGGTGAACACATGGATAATACTTTTCTTGATCCATTCATTGAAGGTTCTCATCTTACAAAATATAACGGCAAGTATTATTTGCAATACGGAGCACCCGGAACAGAATTCAGCGGTTATGCTGATGGTTTGTTAGTAGCAGACAATCCTTTAGGTCCTTATGAATCTGTATCTGATCCTCTAAGTATGAAACTCGGTGGTTATGTAAGAGGTGCTGGTCATGGAGCAACATTCAAAGACAATGATAATAACTGGTGGCATGTTGCTACAACTGTCGTCTCAGTAAAGAATACTTTTGAAAGAAGAATTGCCATGTGGCCAACAGGGTTTGATAAAGATGGTACGATGTGGTGCAACACGGCTTTTGGAGATTATCCTCATTTCATTCCTTCATCAGTTAACAAATCAAAAGAGCATCAGTATTCTCCTTCTAAATATTTTACGGGTTGGATGTTGCTCAACTATAATAAACCTGTTCAGGTTTCTTCAACACTTGGAGGATATGTTGCCAACAATGCAGTGGATGAACTGACCAAAACATATTGGAGTGCTGCTTCAGGAAATGCAGGTGAATGGATACAGACTGATCTTGGGAATGTCTCAACTGTAAATGCAGTTCAGATCAACTATGCCGACCAGGATGTTGATCGTGATCGTCTTGGTAAAATGGAGCAGCAATATCATCAGTATAAATTGTATTCTTCACTCGATGGCAAGAAATGGAATTTACTGGTTGATAAAAGCAATAATAAGAAGGATGTACCGCATGATTATGTTGAACTGGATAAATCGGTGGAGGCAAGATTCGTAAAGCTTGAAAATATTCACATGCCCACTGGCAAGTTTGCTATAAGTGGCCTTCGGGTTTTCGGTAACGGCAATGGTACAAAGCCAGACAAAGTTGAAGGTTTTATTGTATTGCGTACGGAAAAAGACAAACGCAGTGCTTTCATTAAATGGAAGCCTGTTGATAATGCTTTTGCTTACAATATTTATTACGGCACTCATCCTGATAAATTGTATACCTGTATCATGGTTCATTCAAACAATGAGTACTGGATGAAAGCAATGGACAGCCAGAAAACATATTATTATTCCATCGAATCCATCAATGAAAATGGAGTAAGCGAACGAACTAAACCAATTAAAGTTGAATAGGATAATAATTATACTGCTTTTTGCTCTTTGCATGAATAATGTTCATGCTCAGCGATCACTTCCTTTCTTGAGCGAGATACAGGCTTTTAAAACAGCCGACAGTATTTTTTTCCCCGAAAAGAACCAGGTATTGTTTGTCGGAAGTTCTTCTTTTCGTCTTTGGAAAACATTGAAAGAAGATTTTCCGAAGCACAGGATCCTGAATCGTGCTTTTGGCGGAGCTACATTGAAAGACCAGATACAATATCGTTATGATGTGATCTTTCCTTACAATCCCAAACAAATCGTGATGTATTGTGGCGAGAATGATTTTGCAGAGAGTGATTCAGTTACATCAGCAATTGTTGTTGAAAGATTCATCACGATGTTTAGACTAATCAGGAGCAAATATCCTGATGTGCCTTTTGCCTATGTAGCAATGAAGCCAAGTCCTTCGAGAATTCATTTGCAATCAAAAGTGAAGGAAGCGAATGAACAGATCAAAGCTTACCTGCAGAATAAAAAGAAATCGGATTTTATAGATGTGTATAGTGCAATGTTAAATGCTGATGGTTCGATAAAGCACGAATTGTTTATTGAAGACAGGCTGCATATGAATGAAAAAGGTTATGCTATCTGGAAAAGACTGATTGGTCCACACTTGCTGAAATAAATTCATTCAGTGGAAGAGTGCGACGCAAGGAACGATGAGTAATGAACTAATTGCTGACATAATAAATATAATATCATGTTTAGAAGAATTTTGATCTTATTACTAATGTTTACATCGGTAAACACAATTGGCCAGACAGATGCAAAAATGAAATCTTTCATTGATGCATTGATGAAGAAAATGACGCTGGAAGAGAAGATCGGCCAGCTGAATCTCCTGACACCTGGTGGTGGTATTGCAACAGGTGCTGTTGTAAACAGCGATGTTGAATCGAAAATTAAAACTGGTAGCGTTGGAGCAATGTTTGGAACGATTGGTATTAACAACATCTTACGTGTACAGCAACTGAATATGGCCAATAGCAGGCTGAAAATTCCTTTATTCTTTGGATCGGATGTGATACATGGCTACAAAACAACTTTTCCTATTCCATTGGCTTTGGCATGTAGCTGGGATATGCCTTTAATTGAAAAAACTGCAAGAACCGCTGCACTAGAAGCTGCATCTGATGGATTGAGCTGGACATTTTCTCCAATGGTAGACATTGCCCGTGATCCACGTTGGGGAAGAGTTGCAGAAGGTGCTGGTGAAGATCCATATCTCGGTGCTGCAATTGCAAAAGCAATGGTGAAAGGTTACCAGAGAAATTTATCATCCAATACAGATTTGCTGGCATGTGTTAAACACTTTGCATTGTATGGTGCTGCAGAAGGTGGAAGAGATTATAATACTACTGATATGAGTCGTGTGAAGATGTATGAATATTATCTTCCTCCATATAAAGCTGCAGTAGAAGCAGGGGTTGCCAGTGTAATGACGTCTTTTAATGAAATAGATGGTGTGCCTGCAACGGGAAATAAATGGTTACTGACTGATCTGTTAAGAAAACAATGGGGCTTTAAAGGTTTTGTTGTAACAGATTATACTTCTATCAATGAAATGATCGATCATGGCTCAGGAAACCTGCAGGAAGTCTCAGCACAGGCATTAAGAGCAGGAACTGATATGGATATGGTAGGTGAAGGATTTCTTACTACGTTAAAGAAATCACTGGCTGAAGGAAAAGTGACACTACAACAAATAGATGCAGCCTGCAGGAGAATTCTTGAAGCGAAATACAAGCTTGGTTTATTCAATAATCCATATCGTTATATCGATTCAACAAGAGCTGCGAAAGAAGTGATGAGTGCAGATAAAAAACAGGTAGCAAGAGAATCTGCTGTGAGATCTGTGGTGTTATTGAAGAATGACAATCAAACTTTGCCGTTAAAGAAAACTGGTACGATTGCTTTAATTGGTCCGCTGGCAAATAATAAAAGCAATATGGTTGGAACCTGGGCCGTGAGTGGTGATGCACAATATTCAGTTCCTGTTATTGATGGAATGAAAAGTGTTGGAGGAAGTGGTGTGAACATTTTATATGCGAAAGGCGCAAACATTACTGATGATACGTCCCTTGCTAAAATGGCGAATGTTTTTGGTGAGAAGGTGAGTGTTGATTCTTTATCGCCAGCTCAATTAATTGCTCAGGCTGTAGAAACAGCAAACAAAGCCGATGTTATTGTTGCTGTTGTTGGGGAAGCTTCAGAAATGAGCGGAGAAGCTGCCAGCAGATCTGATATCAGTTTGCCGGGAGATCAATTGAAACTATTACAGGCATTAAAACAAACAGGAAAACCATTGATTGTTGTGTTGATGAGCGGAAGACCATTAACGATCAGTAAAGAAATAGAGTTGTCGGATGCTTTCCTCCAGGCCTGGTTCTTAGGTCACGAAACTGGTAATGCACTTGCAGATGTATTGTTTGGTAACTATAATCCTTCTGGTAAACTCACTATGAGCTTTCCAAGAAATGTTGGACAGGTACCGGTGTATTATAATTATAAAAACACTGGTCGTCCACAGGAAGCCGGACAGAAAAACAAGTTCAGATCAAATTATTTAGATGTTAGTAATGATCCGTTATTTCCATTTGGTTATGGGTTGAGTTATACAAACTTCACTTACAGCGATATCAAATTATCAGGAGCTGTTATTAGTGCTAATAAGCCGATCTCAGCTACTGTTACTGTCTCCAACTCCGGTAATTATGATGGAGAGGAAGTAGTGCAAATGTATATCTGGGACCAGGTAGCATCTGTAACACAACCAGTAAAAAAATTGAAAGGCTTCCAAAAGATCAATCTCAGGAAAGGAGAAAGTAAAGAAGTAACATTTACGATTACAGCAGAGGAACTTAAGTTTTATAATTCAGATCTGAAATGGATCGTTGAACCCGGTAAATTCAAAGTTTACATAGGTGAAAGCAGCAACACAAACCGTGCTGCTTCATTTGAATATAAGTGAGTAGCAAGCAACACTCATGTCACGCAATCAATCGTTGAGCCCGGTGTTTTCACCGGGCTCTTTTTGATATCGTAAACCGATGAAAATAAGGCCGTAGATTAATAACGGAGATTTAGCAAACTAGGAGAACGGCTTCTGCTGGTTATTGTTGACTACGAGAAAATGCTCAGGTTTAGAAATCCACTAGTGTTGCGAATGCAATGATAATAGTGCCGCCAAGATGGGAGTATTTGTAAACTTGTTACAACCAGTTTAGACAAAATAACCAGAACATATGGAAAATTCTGCGGGATAATGATAGTATATACGACCCAAAGAGACATTTATTAAACCTGCCTTAATGAACCGTTGCGTTTTCCGGGAGAAATTTGTTTCTTGCATTTTCTACATCCTGCGATTTACACCCTGTGCGTGATGACTACTTCTTGTTTGTGAAAACAACGATTCAAACCTGACTACACAAGAAGCCGTGCCTGAGATATCCGCTAACCTGCAATAACACTACGGTAAGATTTTCATTCATCCTGTGGCATTGCCATGGTTTCATCTAAACTGTTATTTATGAAAAAGCGGTTACTCTTCTTTTTGTTGTTCTTCATGGTTATGGCATCTTCCCTGCTTACGTATGCCCAAACCGGGTATGTTGTAAACGGTAGTGCTTCAAATGTTGGTATCAACCACTGGAGGCTTACGCCGGATATTGGGAGCCAGGGTGGTTCAGTATGGTACCAGAATTTCATGTCATTGAACTATGACTTTGACTTAAACTTCGAGGTTTACTTAGGTTCCAAAGATGGAAATGGTGCTGATGGTATTGCCTTTGTACTTCAGCCTTTAAGTACAGGTGCAGGCAGTCAGGGAGGAGGTTTAGGATATCAGGGTATTTCACCTTCACTCGCAGTAGAGTATGATACCTATCAGAATGAAGATCCTGCGGATGATCATATATCATTGCAACCGAATGGAAATGTAAGCACATTGTATGGTAGTTTACAATATGTCACCTTACCAAATATTGAAAATGGACTATGGCATACAACAAGGATCGTATGGTCAGCTTCCACGCAAAATCTCAAAGTATATTTTGATGGAACGCTTCGCTTAAATTATACAGGCAACATCATTGCAAGCATCTTTGGTGGAAATCCCAATGTTTACTGGGGCTTTACCGGTGCAACAGGTGGATTTGCTAACCAGCAGGAATTTAAAGTGGTGTCTGCTACATTCCAGGTAGCACCGCTGGCTGTTACTGCTACAGGCTCAATCAACTGTTCAAATGGTGCCGGAACGATTTCAGCAACGGGTAGTGGTGGATATGCACCTTTGACATACTCTTTAGATGGAGGTCCTTTTCAATCATCTTCTGTTTTTTCTAATGTTAGTGCAGGTACTCATACAGTAACAGTAAAAGATATACAGGGTACACAACAATCTACTTCAGTAACCTTAACAGCGCTTCCAACTGTATCAATTACAGCAGGGGGCCCTGCCAGCTTCTGTGCAGGAGGTTCGGTAACCTTAAATGCTAATAGTAGTGCCGGGGTTAGTTATCAATGGAGACTAAATGGTAATCCGATTGGTGGTGCCACAAACAGTAGTTATACTGCTAATGCAAGCGGCAACTATTCCATTACCGTCACAAATAGTATTAATAATTGTTCGGTAACATCTAATGTTATACCGGTAACATCTCATCCATTGCCTGTTGCAACTGCAACAAACAATGGTCCGTTGAATCAGGGAGAAACACTTAATCTAAGTGCCAGCGGAGGTTCAACATACCAATGGAGCGGGCCTAATGGGTTTAGTTCAACTTTACAGAATCCTGTTATCAATATTGCTACACTTGCAAATGCCGGATCATATACGGTTAATGTAACCAGTGCTGCAGGTTGTTCTTCAAGTGCAACCACCACTGTTACTGTTTTGCAGGATCTAACGCCTCCAGCTGTAGTTGCTCAGAATGTAATAGTACAATTAAATAGTGCTGGGCAGGCTTCTATTACCACAGCTGGATTTAACTCGCCAATTTTCACAGAAACATTCAGCAGTGATGCGGCAGGTTTGCGTTCTACGCTTGCAAACTGGAACTTTGCTGCTGCAGGAATGACAGTGGATGCCGGTGATTATATTTCAGGCAACGGAAGTACTGAAATTGATCTTGCCGGGAACTCTAATGCAACAATCACTACCAAAAAAACCTTCCTGTTTGTACCGGGGCAATATACATTGACCTTTGACAATCGTTTAAATAATAACCCTACAGGAGGAAATTCAGTTCATGTTACCATTGGTAGTTTATTAGATCAGACATTTGTTTCTAATACAACTGCAACATCTGAATCAGTAACATTTACAGTAACACAGCCAACCTATGCATCAATGACTTTTGAGCAGCTTGGAACAAACGATGCTGCAGGATCTTTTATTGGAAATATCAGGTTGTCGAGAGTGATTCCGCAATCCTATTCAGTATTGGTGAGTGCAAGTGATGCAAACGGACTTAATTCTGTTTCGGTAAGTAAATCAGGTTTTGATTGTTCAAACCTTGGTAATAATCCAGTCCAGTTAACAGTTACCGATGTGTATAATAATGCAACTACACAAAATGTAACCGTTACTGTAGTTGATATAATTAAGCCTGTGTTAACTCCGGCATCAAACCAGAATATTAACCTTAATGCATCTTGTGCTGCAACAATTCCTGATGTAAAAGGCACCGCAACAGATAATTGCGCTGCAATAATCACTCAATCTCCTGCTGCAGGAAGTGTAGTCACTTCTTCTCACAATGGTATAATTAATGTCATTGTTACTGCAACCGATCCTTCAGGAAATACAGATGTGAAAACAGTTGTATTAACGGCTAAAGATTTAACGGCACCAGTACCAAATCTTGTCAATTTACCAACCGTTACTAATGAATGCTCGGCAAGTGTAACAGCTCCAACAGCTACAGACGGTTGCAGAGGTGTAATTACCGGTACTACAAATGATCCAACATCTTACAGTGCACAGGGATCTTATACCATTCACTGGACTTATGATGATGGTTATGGAAATACAACTACTCAGAATCAAACAGTAGTGATTGATGATAATACACCTCCTGTTATTGCATGTCCGTTTAATATAGAAGTAAATGCAACACAAGGAACATGTGGTGCTGTCGTGAGTTATAGCCAGCCATCTGCAACAGATAATTGTGGTGCTTCTGGATCATTGCCTACAAGCATTCCTGGATATACCTATAAAGGCACTTTCAATGGTCATACATATTTTGTATCCAACACTCCAGCTAACCCTGAAACAGCACATGCTGCTGCAATAGCACTTGGAGGACATCTTGCAACCATTAGTGATGCAGCCGAGAATACACTTGTGTCAGGCTTCTTACCTGGTCAGCCAATGTGGATCGGGTTTACTGACAGAGATGCCGAAGGTTCTTACAGATGGATCACCAATGAACCAATTACATACACTAACTGGGCTCCGGGTGAACCTAATGACTGTTGTGGTGGTGCTTCTCATGAAGAAGACTGGGCGGTGATTAATTGGGGAGGAAGCAGTAGATGGAACGACTGGTTCTACAACCAACCGGCATACTATGTAGTGGAGTTTGAAGGTGGAACAATTCCTACAACCTTGGTTTCTGGTCCTGCTTCAGGTTCAGTATTCCCTGTAGGAACTACAACAGTTACCTACAGTGCAACAGATGCAGGTGGTAACACCGTATCATGCAGCTTCACAGTAACTGTTAAGGATGTTGAGGCACCTAAGATCACTTGCCCCGCTAATATCAATGCAATTGCAACAAGTGCAGCAGGAGCAACCGTAAATTATACAGCACCAGTTGGTACCGATAATTGCAGTGGTTCAACTACTGTAAGAATAGCAGGTCCTGCAAGTGGTTCAACCTTCCCTATTGGAACAACTACAGTAACTTATAGAGTAACAGATGCAGCTGGATTGTCTGCACAGTGTTCATTTACTGTAAAAGTAGTAGGTGTGCCACCGTCTATAGAATGTCCTGCAAATATTGTTGTAACCAATACAACAGGTGCATGTGGAACGAACGTGAACTTTACTGCTACTGAAACAACTGCAATTCCGGCTTCTACAATTACTTACAACCACCAACCAGGCAGTTTCTTCCCTGTTGGAACAACTGAAGTGACTGCTACTGCAACTAACCCTGTAGGGACTTCAGTATGTACGTTTACAGTAACAGTTAGAGATAATGAAGCACCAGTATTGGTAAATGTACCTGCAAATGCAACAGTAGAATGTACCGCAGTACCTGCAGCAGCGAATGTAACGGCAACAGATAATTGCCCTGGTGTTGGAGCAGTTAATTACACTGAAGTGAAGACGGGTG
>JAKFCX010000024.1:0-1534 GCA_036676415.1 Chitinophagaceae bacterium | reverse complement strand
TTCATGTTAAAATCATTAAAGAAGAAAATGAAAGACCAAGCTGGTCTAACACTTATCGAATTGTTAGTTGTTATTGTTATTTTGGGGATTATTGCTGCTGTGGCGATTCCGATGGTGATGAGTCAGAGAGAAACAGCAGAGACCAATACTGATGCACAAACTGAGGCAATTGTTCAAGATGCGGTAAATAGATATTCAACAATTGTAGGTACATGGCCAGCAACTGATGGGGATGTAAATGGTGGGTTACTAGTACCAGATTATCTTAAAGAGTTTCCTACAGAATGTGCAAACGGTGATACTGCCGCTTTTGCAATCAATGATGATGGAATTGTAACAATGAGTTGTACTGAATAGTCTTTTACAAAGATAAATAGCTGTCGCGTCTCCTTTGACGGCGACAGCTTTATTAATATTACTTTAAGTCTTAATAAAAAGAAGGGGAGCTTTTATTATGCTCTTGATTGATTTATTAGTTATTATAGTATTCTTGCTTTTTGGGAGCTTCTTTAACGTAGTAGCAATACGTCTATTAAAAAAAGAATCCATTTCCTTCCCACCATCCCACTGTACCTCCTGTAACCACAGGCTAGGTTTCTTTGACTTATTTCCTCTATTTAGTTATCTGTTCTTAAAAGGTCGTTGTCGTTATTGTAAAGAGAAAATATCTCCTCTGTACCCATTAGGAGAAGCTATGACTGCAATTATCTTTTTCCTAGTTTATAAAAAAGTTGGAATAACTCCTGAATTACTACCTGCTATCCTGTTATCAACCTTATTAATTCTGTCTGTTTTAACAGACATTCGTGAAAAATTAATTTTAGATGTCATTACTCTACCAAGTATTGTAATTCTTGTAATTGTACGTTTCTTCATCGGGGAAGAACCATTTACGACTTACTTAATAGGTGGTGTGGTAGGTTTTGGTTTACTCTTGTTGCTTGCTGTTGTTAGCAAAGGCGGCATGGGTGGCGGCGACATAAAACTGTATGCAGCAATTGGAGTGGTACTTGGACCAGCACTTACTGTAATGAGCTTGGTTTTAGCCTCATTTGTTGGAGCAGTTGTTGGACTACTTTTAATCGCGTTAAAAATTGTTAAACGTAGAGAACCGATTGCCTTTGGGCCGTCGATTATGATTGGAACATTAGTGGCTTACCTGTACGGAGAAGATATATGGACTTGGTACAAGTCACTACTCCTATAAGGGGCAGATAAAAATGAACAACCAAAATGGAGTCACATTAATTGAATTATTGATCTCTGTCGTTATTGCCGGAATGGTGATTGTTCCGTTGCTCCTAATCATGACGGGTTCTTTTACCAGAACGGTAGAGCAAGGTGAAGACACACAATTGAACTATTATGGGCAGCAGATCATGGAAAATATCCGTGAAAAAGGGTACAAAAGTGGAACCTCCCCTGCACAATATTATTGCCAAAAAGACCAAGGCTGTGTCACCACCACCATAGCCAACTATGATGCGAAAGTGACGATCACAGCGAAACCGGTTATGTATAGTGCGATTGAGTT
>JAKFCX010000023.1:0-32620 GCA_036676415.1 Chitinophagaceae bacterium | reverse complement strand
TGCATCCTCTTTTACATCAAACTTATAATCATTTCCATAAGCCAGATCAAGACGCTTTTGGATGTTCTGCAGCCCTATCCCGGTAGAAAGTTCTTTTGGCCCCGTCTTCTTCCTGTTTCGGCAATAGAAATACAACCTGTTATCACCAACTTCTAATTTAATATCTATCGGATCATCGGTGTTTTTCAATTCTCCATGTTTGAATGCATTTTCAACCAGCGTGATCAATACAAACGGAATGATGGTATAACCATTTACCACTCCTTCCACATCAAAATTCACATGGAGTTTATTGCTGAAACGGAGTTGGTTGATCTTTATCACATTTCTTACATGTTCTATCTCATCCTTCAAAGGAGCTTTTCCATCTTTTGCGTTGCCTTCGCTGAGGGCATATCGCATTATATCACTCAAAGTCAATATTCCTTCAGACAATTCTTCGGAATAAGGAAGTGATTTCGCATACAGGAAGTTCAAAGTGTTATGAAGAAAATGCGGGTTGATCTGTGCTTTCAGGAAATTGAAATTGGCAGTTGACTTTTCCACTTCCAGCTGCATCTTTTGTTCTTCCAGTATCTTTCTTTGCTTTCTTTCATCTCGCAGGTAGATAAAATATGTAATGAGCAACGAGAAGCCAATATAAAAGACTGTAGCGATGGTATAAGAGAAGATGAGCAGCGGCAAAGTCAATTGTTTCATCTGCTTATCCTCACTCAGGAAATAGAAAGAGAATACATAATAAGCTACCAGCACAAACAGGATGATCACACAGGTTCTTACATAGTACACCAGGCTTTTCTTTTCACGCATCAATGTATAAAATACATTCATTGTGAAATAATAATAGAAAACGATGAACACAAATGTTACCACCTGGTTGAGGAGGTGTTTCCAGGTGAGCAAATCCTTAACTGTCACCTTTACATTACCTTCCTGCACCGGCGTCATTGAAACAGCAGCTATCCCAATAACAGCCATCAACAGGTATAATCCAAGCACTATCCAGAATACTCTCCAGAAGCGAAATCTTTTATTCTTATCCAATTGGTACGGTTTGAACATGGTCAAGATATGGATTTTTTGTACGTGAAAAAATGAGAGAAGGCATACACCTTCTCTCATTGGATTAGGGTTGATTATTATTGGCCGATACCGATTCCACCACCACCTTGCTGTACTCTTTTATTCTCTTCTTCAGCACCAGTAGATTTTTGTTTAGCTGCTTTTACTGTATTACTTCCAAACCTGAAGTTGAAGCTCAGTTTAAATTGCCTGCTCTCCCACTGAGATGTGAATTTAGAAACCTGTCCGGCAAATTCCTGTGATCCATTGAACTTAAGTGTTCTGAACACATCACTTACCGAAGCTTTGATTGTTCCTTTTCCTTTCATGATCTGCTTCTGCATTCCCATATCAATTGCCCAAAGCGATTTTGCTTTGAAAGCTCCCTGGTAAATAGTAGGTGCATTGTAAAAAGCTGTGAGTTCTGCAGTCCATGCTTTGGTCTTGCTAAACTTCAAACTATTCTGAACAAACGCATTGAATCCAAAAGCATCGAGATCTACTTTACGGCCTGCACCAAAGTCTGCTTCGTACTGAGAATAGTTGGTGTTTACATTAAAGAACGCAGTGAAAGTTTTATACATCACCGGATAACTTACATTCAGGCTGATGATATCCTGCTTTGCAAGGTTTCTTTTAGAGATAAACGATTTTGATTGTTCAGCTGTGTCGATCAATTGGGTAAAGATGTCTTTCACATGGCTGTAGTTCAGTGTTGCATTCAACTTATATTTATAAGTATGCGTTACACCGAAGCTGTTTGTATATTGAGGCCTCAGGTCAGTATTTCCTTTCTGGAAAGTGTACTCATCCAGTTTCATTTCAAAAGGATTTAAATCCTGGTAAGCCGGACGATCAATTCTACGGCTATACGTAAGGCTCCATTGTTTCATTGGATTGCTATTGAATGTAACCGATGCACTTGGAAAAAGATCAGTATAGTTTCTCTTGAATGATGACACAGATTCAACATATCCTGCACCGTTTTTCTTTAGTCCTGCAGATGTTCCTTCAGATACAGTGTTTTCTGCACGAAGTCCAGCCTGGATCATTATTCCTTTCCATGCCCTGTTATAATTTGCATACAAAGCATTGATGTTCTCTTCGTATTTGAACCTGTTGCTGCGATCTTTATCATATACATCTCCTGCAGAGGTTACGTCATATCTACGAAAATCATTATCAGAAGTAATGAAAGCTGTTTTACCGCCGATACCCAGTTTGCCTTTTGCAAAATTCTGTTCGTAATCTGCTTTGAAAGATGAGATATTGATCTTTGTAGGCGAGATCATTCGGTAAGCTACGGAGTTGATCTTTGTTGAACCGGTAGCATCATAGTAAGTATTGGGCTGGTATTGGTTGGTGTTGAGGTCATAATATCCATGATCTGCATTCAGTATAAGACTTTTACCGTCTTTCCCCGTATAATTATAGTTTAGGTTGACTGTGAAATTATCTCTTTCAAGATCAGAAGCATTGGTGGCACGAAGAATTCTATCGATCGTATTTGTAGGTTTGTAAATGATTGGCGTATTACTATTGGCTTCTATGGAAGGGTCTGATATACTACCGTTGATGATGGCACCAATGGAAGACTGTTTGTTGATGGTGTAATCGATTCCGCCTTTGAAATTGTGTGATCTTGCGGTGAAGACATTACGACCTGTCTGATCAAATAATGTGTCGAGTATAGAGCGATAAATAGAAAGATTGCTTTCCATTTTTGCATGATTGTAATTGTAGTTACCATAAACGTTGATCTTATTATTCCGGTGATTGAGTGAAATGCCTGCATTGTATTTTGCATAAGTGCCGATGTTCCATCCTGCATTGGCAGAACCGTTTGTGCCAAATGCTTTGTTCTTTTTTAAACGGATATTGATGATGCCTGCATTACCAGCAGCTTCATACTTTGCAGATGGATTGGTGATGATCTCTATCGATTCGATCTGTGCAGATTGCATAGTCTTGAGATAAGTAGCCAGATCTTGTCCTGACAAAGGTGTTGGCCTTCCATCAATGTATACCTGGACTCCGGTTTTTCCAGCAATACCCAGGTTTTCATCTTTATCAACTGTAACTCCCGGAGCTTTTCTTAGAAGTTCCAGGGCATCAGATCCTGTTGAGTTGATGGTTCCTTCTACATTCAAAATTGTTTTATCAGCTTTCATTTCTACCAAAGGTTTACGTGCAGTAACGGTTACGTTCTGAAGATCACCAGTTGATTTTGTTAATCTTATTTCAGGAACAGTTACACCAGCACCGGAAAATGTGATAGGTGAAGAAACAACTGTAGCATAACCAACATAAGAAGCTGATACTTTGTATGTACCTTCTTTAATGCCTGAGAATTCGTAATTACCGGATTCTTTTGTTACCGCCAGTTTAACGATGGCCGAATCTCTTAAAAGGCTAATGGTAGCACCAGTTACAGGTTTACCATCGATGTCTGTGATCTTACCTTGAATCTGAGCCTGTGCAGTAAAAGCAAGCAGTGAAACCAGGAAGATGAATAATGACTTTCTCATAATATTTGTTTTGGTGATCGGGATGTTCATTTTGATACTGCAAACGTAAAATCGAAGGGACAGGAAGGGAAAAACGATACACCAACATGCTGTTTTAGCGGACGAAAGCCAGAAAACTGCCTGTAGAGCTTGATGAATTGACCGTTATTACAATGACGTTATTCAACTTTTACACACTCATATTTGTCTTTGATGTGCTGATTGAAAAATATGCCTTTTGATATCCTGGCTTTCATTTTTAGGTAAACAGATTCAGGTACATCTAAATATTGGTAAACAGAACCGGAGACAAATGTGATGGTGAGAATATTCTTTTCTGCATCGTGTTGATATGATTGTATGACTGAAGAAGGCATGCAAAACTGGCTGCTGAAATTGTGCCAGTGGTTAGAGGATAGTATATTTTATTAATCTTTACCTTCACCTAAAGAAAGAAGATGAAGTTTAGCATGGTACTTTTGTCACTCATTACTGTTCTTTTCTTTTCCTGTAAAAATTATTACAATGAAATGATTAACTGGACAAGTACTATTCCTACAGGGGCTAGTTTAGATTCGGTAAAAAAGAATCAACCTGATTTTATTGAAATAGATTGGGATAGTCCTATGGTCATAGACAGTGTAAAAAACTACTTAATTACAAAAATCAAAAATAACAATGACCCTTTAAGGATGGTGAACTACATATCGTTCATAAATGATAAATATCAAGGGCGGTTTGCACACAAATAATACTTTATTCTTAATTGGATTTTTTACTTTGATAACGTCTTTCACACCACACTTGCCTCTTCTTTTCCCGGCTTCTGCCCCTTATCTTCTTCTTTATCTTCTTCAATAGCAGGAATGGCTTCGGTATAGATCAGTCCTGTTTTGGCTGCATGTTCTGCTGCTTCAACAGTATTATCTACGATCACCATTTCAACCTTATGTTCTTCGAGTGTTTTAGAAATGTCTATAGCTATTTTTTCTCTTTCAGCTAATTGAACGTCTCTTATGTAAATGGCCAAAATCCTGTCAGGGAATTTACGAACCACTTCCTGGTAAATAACAGGATCTTCCTGTCCACTATCTCCTACCAGTATGAAATTCAGATGAGGATAGGCAACCAAGATTTGTTCAATCTCTTTGAACTTATGACTCATATGGCTTCCACCGGTAACAGATTCTTTGTGAACTCCGAAGTCTCTTAATAACAATGGACCTTCAGGGATTTTATTGAGGTCAAGAAAATCTTTGAGTAAGTCGTATAAATTCCAGGGACTACTACTCACATAAAAGAATGGATTGTTTCGCTTTCCGTTCCTGCCTAACTGCAATGATTGATAAAACTCTGACACACCTGCAAACGGAAGTCTTGTCCTGGCATTATTCAGAAATGTGGTTCTGCTCATAGCCAGCAGGTCAGTTGCACCTGTTCTTACGATCGTATCATCAATATCGCTGATAATTCCATACTCAGCATCAGGTGGTGGTATCATCACTTCAGCATGTGCATCGATTCCTTTTTCATGTGGAATGGGTGCATGTTGTAATTCCAGCGATATCTTATGCCATAGGGCCTCAGCTATTATCGGTTCTTTCGGATGAATGTCAAGTACAAAATACCCTTCGTTATCAGTTGTCACTTCATGTATTTCATCTCCCACTCTTGCCTGCAATATTGCACCGGCCACCTCATCACTCTCAAACCTTTTGTACATATTCACCAGGTTGTTGAGAATGGTATCTTTTTCTCCTGCAGCAGCGATCTTTTTATCTTCCAGTACACGCCCTTTGATATACACCCTTCTCGGAGTTCCGTAACTACGGTAAGGAACGATCTGTAAAGGTTTGAAGCTGCCTAACCGCTTTCTAAAATCTAAAACAAGGTCATCGAATTTATCGTCGATCAGCGAAACGTATTTCGTAAAATGCTTCTTCCATTCAGACATATGTTAAAAGTATCAAAAGTGGTGCAAGAAATGAGACCTGGCTGGTTGAGTACCTGAATTCGTGTTGAAGCCAGTGCAGCTGTTGAAGGGTGCGACGCAACGATGTTCAATAGATGAGTGGAATTATGGCCAATAATTATTAACATTAGAATTGCTTCTATGCTTCCATACTCATTAATTTAATTTTTAGTTTTACGCTATCCCACCAATTTTGAGATATGCACAGAATTTTGTTCGCGGTTTTTTTACTGGTCAGCAGTTTTTCGATGGCACAGGATCCGGCTTTTCCGGATGTTCGTAATAAGCGGGAAGGATTTTCCAAGATCCAGGATAAAGCAGTGAGATCTGATATTGCCAGTTTTGCCATGGCAGGCCTCGATGAAAGTGCAGGAAAACAACCACTGCGAAAGTTGCAAATGACGGGTATCGGGCTTGATTCGATTGCTTTTGAAGGTAATGGAATATCCGTAAAGATCAAGAGTGGAATATTTGATGCAACTAAACACAAACTGACCTACTATACTAATACCGAAACAGAAAAAAAATACCTGACCAAGATAAACGGTAAACCATTTTATGGTGATTATGGCTCTATACCTAAGTCAACAATTCAATCAGTGACAGTATTATTTGGTGCAGATACCGTTGCTATTCCTAAGGAGGCTTATGCCGACCTCTATAACCCCATTTTCAGTTACACCGAGAATGGTGTACAGAAATACATCAACAATGTTTTTCTTTCTGCTGATGGAAAGAAAGTATACATCTACATGCTAAAACGTGAAACAGGTGGCAGCTACGAAGTGACGTGGGTGATCCAGGATGGCAAATACGTAAGACGAGTGGTAGATTTTGGTTTCCTTAGAAACTAAATGATTCATTGCCAGATGTGCAACGGGTAAGCAAATCATCCACTACGATCTTCAGCATATCATAACTGGCAGGTTTCTGAATAATGTCTACACCATGTTCAACAAAGATGGTATCATCCGGTTGTTTTGGTGAGGTAGTGAACATTACGATCGGTATTGTTTTGAACTGGTTGTCTCTTTTTATCTGCAACATTGCATCCTTACCATTGAAGATTGGCATATTGATGTCCATAATGATCAGGCAGGGTAACACATGATTTGATTTTGCCTTGTGCAATTGCTTAATAGCCTCAAACCCGTTATTGGCTGATTTAACAACGTATTGCGGATGACGTTCCTTCACTACTTCAGAGAATAGCTCGGTATCATCCGGATCATCATCAACATAAAGGATTGTTCTGGTGGTCATCTGATATTACAAAGAAAAAAAAGTGCCAAATGGAATTACCTTATTGACTAACAAAAGTTTGCAATGCGATTGGAGTTGCAATTCAACCACAACAGGCATTTGCAGCATGAAACAAGATTTTCATTTATACAAGACAATAAAAGTAACTGTGGCAATTTGTTCTACAATTCTGTTGATACCTCTTCTTCCGCTGCTGTAATTTCTACTAACCTGTAATGCATAAATCCCTTCCTGGGAATGATAGGTTGCTGCTGATGAACTGCCCATATTTTGGTAAACGATGCACCGAAATATAAGATGAGTGCTGAGTAAAAAACGAATAGTAATAATAACACGATAGATGCTGAAGCACCATAAAAATTGTTGATGTTACTATAGCTGAGCATCCAGTGCAGCACGATCCTTCCTAGCATAAATAAAAGGCTGGTGAGCAATGCACCGATGATAGCAATTTTCCATCTTGGCCGTCCATCTGGTAAATAGCGAAATACGATGGCAAACCAACATGTGGTGATAAGGATAGATAATAGACTGCTGAGAAATGAATTGAAATAGATGGAGAAGACAGGAGAAAACTCAAAAAGATATTTACCAATGAGCACCTGTGCACTTTCTGCCAATAATCCGATCACAAGCAAAACACCAGCAACTAAGATCACCACGATGGCTTTGAAACGAGAGAACAATGTTCGTCCTGCACTTGTTTTACCAATGGGCCTGATCTTCCATAACTGGTTAATGGAATTTTTGATGACCCGGAATAAAGTGGTGGCAACAAAAAGCAGAAATATGAACCCACCTATAGTGATCCACCAGTTCTCTGCCATTCTCCTGAAAGCTTTCAGCACATCAGTAATTTGGGTTACAGCCTCAGGTCCTACTACCTCTGCCAGCTTAATGAACAATCTTGACCGGATAACATCAGGGCCAATAATGAACTTGAGTGATTGTATGATAATGACGAGGATCGGCGGTAATGCAAACGTGGTAAAGAATGCTGTGGCTCCTGCCATTCGTAAAGGATCATTCTTCATGAATTCTGCTAAAGCATCTTTCAATAGTTTCAGCAGACCAAGGAGCTTTGAAAAGAAGTGTTTCATGTGAAGTGATAAAGCTAACACAAATCGATCTTAGTTGATCTTATGTACCCCATCACTCACTTTCACTTCGATTACATCAGCATCAATATTGAATTTTTCTTTATAAGCAGCAGTAATCTTCTGAACAGTTTCTTCAGCTATATCTTTTTGGATAAGGTTAATGGTACAGCCACCAAAACCACCACCCATTACTCTTGAACCCGAAACACCAAGTGATTGTGCCTGGTGAACCAGGAAGTCGAGTTCTTCACAACTCACTTCATATAATTCACTTAAACCGTAATGTGTCTCATACATGAGTTTTCCAAAATCCTCTATCCTGTCGTTAGTTAGATAATCAGATGCCTGTCGTGTTCTTTCAATTTCACTTACGACGAAACTGCATCTTTTATATACTACTTCACTCATTTCATCTTTGTATGTTTCAAGATAATCCGGTGAAACGTCTCGAAAACTTTCTATAGAATGATCTTTGCTTTTAAGAATTGTCAATCCTTCTGCACACTGGCTTCTTCTTACATTATATTCACCACTGGCCAGCGAATGTTGCACTTTGGTATTGATGAGTACAACCGTATGATCGGTCAAATTGAAAGGGATATACTGGTGTTCGATCGACCTACAATCGAGCATGATGATATTATCCTTCTGCCCCATCAGGCTTGCATACTGATCCATGATGCCACAGTTCACTCCGGGATATAAATGTTCTGCCCTTTGAGCCATCAATGCAAGTTCCTTTCTTGATTTTCCCAATTGAAAGATATCGTTAAGAAGAAAAGCAAGTCCACATTCCACTGCTGCAGAAGAAGATAATCCTGCACCTACCGGAAGGTTTCCACCAAACACTACATCAACACCTTTGATGTTGAGTTTGTTTTCCAACATCACATGTATTACACCAAGTATATAATTCTTCCAGCTTCCTGATGGCTTAACTTCTTTGTAATTCACCGAAAGTGATTCCTTCATATCATAACTGTAACAGTTGATTGCATCCGAACCATTTGGTGCAGCAGCGAACCAAATGCCTTTATCGATCGCTGCAGGCATTACAAATCCATCGTTATAGTCGATATGTTCACCAATTAAATTAATACGGCCGGGAGAGAAATATAAGCGGGGAGTTGAATTGAACTTTTCTATAAATGCAGCTACTACCTGGTCTTTCATTCTATTGATTTTATGGCTCGTTTTCCTGCAGCAAAATTATGGTAAGTGTTCCAACAAAGTAAGAAGCAAAAAAGCCCACATTGCGTGGGCTTATTGCTTAGCTAATGTATATGTTTCAACTTCGTTGTGTCACTCCCTTGCACTGAGGAAAGTAAAAGGAGCAAGCCTGCCAGGTTGATTCTTTCATCATTTTCATCTTAAACAACCGGATAAACATAGTTAAGCAAACCTCACAGGCTATAATAAGATTCACTCCGTTGTGTAACTCACTTGTACTTTCAGTACTTTACTGAGCAATTCACTTTAGATAAGTGGCTAACCACTCATGCAATTGCTGGTAAAAGAATTTGCTGTTCTCAGCCCTCAGTATCCAATGGTTCTCTTCAGGAAAAACGATGAGCTTACTAGGCACTTTCATTCGTTTCAGTGCTGCCCAATATTCCAATGAATTATTTAGAGGCACCCTGTAGTCCAGTTCACCGACAGTTACCAGAACAGGGGTTTTAAAATTCTTTGCCAGCCTGATGGGATTCTGTTCAATCCAAGTCTTGCTTTGCTCCCATGGTGGTCCACCAGCCATCATTTCACGACCATACATCACATCACTTGTACCCCATTGTGCTTCACTATTCACCAAACCTGCATGACTAACTAAAGCTTTATAATGTGTAGTCGTTCCCTGCAGCCAATTACTAAGATGTCCACCATAACTGGCACCACCTGCTGCCTGTTTTGTTCCATCAATAAATGAAAAACGTTTAATAGCATCGGCTGCGGCTTCATTAATTTCATCGGCAGGTCCTTTGAATGGATCGTATTGAATGTCTTGGGCAAATTTTTCTCCGTATCCTGTTGAACCTGTGTAATCGGTCAATATCAAAACATATCCCGGTGCAGCAAGCAAATGATAATTCCAACGATAGCTCCAGTTATCTTTCCAGGCACTGGCTGGTCCACCATGAATCACGACGAACAACGGATATTTTTTATTCGCATCAAAGCCTGCAGGCTTCACGATCCAGCTATGTATTTTTTTACCACGACTACTTGTTGTCCATATTTCTTCAACAGCATTCAGGTCAAGCTTCTTTAGCTTCTCTGTATTAAAATTGCTGATGAGGCTATGATTACCATTTGCATTTATTCTTACAACTTCTGCAGGCATGGTGCTGCTTTCAAATGATGCAACGATTGTATTACCATTATCTGATGTGCTTAAGCCAGTATACGATCCAATCCCACCTTTAGAAATCTGCTGTGGATTTCCCCCGGTTACCGGGATGCTATAGATCATATCTCTGCCATGGCTTTCACTGGCAAAGAAAATAGTACCAGCTGCTATGGTGTAGTTGTTTATTGGTCTATCCATCTGTTTTGCCAGAACTGTTTTGTTCTGCATGGAAGGCCAGTCAAACCTTGTGAGATAATCAAGATTATACACTTTGTTGTTACGGGAAATACTGCTTAAAGCGAATAAATATTTACCATCTGGACTTACTTGCGGATTTCCATAAGAATCGCCGTCGTTTGTTAATTGTTTTGCATCACCCCCATTTACACTAACGCTGTAAAGATTTGAAATGGTTTCCTGGTAAGCTGATGTTCCGGCTTCCGTTGTTGCTACAAATACTACTGACTTGCCATCGGCACTCCAAGAAGAACTTCCGAGGAAGAAACCTTCCTGTTTCGAAATGGCAACACCTAACAATAGATTCTTCGCTTTATCAGCACCTATTGCCTGAACATAGATATGCGGTTGTTTATCATCCAGCCACCGGTCCCAGTTACGAATTGGATATTGTGTATAGACCCTTGCTTTATACTTTATTTTCTTTCGCTCATCTGCTATTTTCTTATTGGCAGAATCAGAAAAAGCACCTGGAAACACACTCGTACTAAATAAGATCATCTTACCATCAGGGCTCCATTTTGGTGATCCTGCACCAGTAGAAATATTGGTGAACCGTTGTGCTTCTCCTCCTTCTTTTACATTTAGCAGGTATATCTGACCTGCTTCATCCCCTTCTCGCCTGGCAGAAAAAGCAATATATTTTCCGTCGGGGCTCCATTGATATCCACCTTCAGCACTCTTGCCACTGGTTAATCGTCTTGGTGCATCACTTCCATCCGTTGCAGCGATCCAAAGATCATTCACCGTTTCTGTTTCAGTATAACTTGGCTCTGTTACATTAAAGACTACCCATTTCCCATCAGGACTTACCTGTGGTGCACCTACTCTTTTCATTAACCAGAGTTCTTCGTGGGTAATTGCTTTTTTATCCTGTGCTGTTGCAGGAATAATGCACAGCAATAAGCCAAAGGCCATCAATAAATTTCTCATGCAGTTTTGTTTATCATGGCTAAAATAACGAATCAACATGAAGCAGCTCCGAAAACTACATTAACGGAACTATACTTTGCCTTTAAGGTTTCTGATCATCGTTCCATAATCCAGGTGTTTACTCAAGGCATCAACTGCCTGTGCTATTCGTTTTGTTTTGGTGGGTTCGGTCTTTGCACTTTCGATCCATTTGCTGAAATAGTTTCTATGACCATAAGTGAGGCTATCAAAAAACTGTTTTGCTTTTGGTTCATCAGCCAGGCATTCTAATAATTCGACCGGTGGCTGAAGTTTATCTGAATCTTCTTCTAAACTAACAATGAGTGTTGCACCTTTTCGTTTCTTTGTTCCTTTTCGCATCTCAGCATTCAGTGCCATGATGAAATCACCACCACCCATAGGGACCAATGCAACTGATTTAACAGCGTAGGCATCCAGCTTTCCTTTTACACGAAAGGTCTTTTTATTGCCGGGTTTTATCTTCAAAGCGATTTCAGCAGGAATATCAATATAGGTCCAGCCTGTTTTCTCTCCCTGTGCATCGAACTGTTTGATCAATGCTGTAAACTTAACCATAAGGCTAACTTAGAAAATTTAATAGAAACACTGCAGTTCTTTCAATTTTCGTGGTACATATCATCACATTATCCACACTCTAACAACTGGTAATTTGCTTATCTACATATTAGTTTTATCTTGGATGCAATCAAAACTAATTCTATGTTCCAGGAAACACTAACTAATCTTCCCTGGCTGCATGTACTTGTTGCAGCTATAGCCTACTTTGCTTTGGGGGCAATATGGTATGGCCCACTGTTCTCAAAAGCTTGGATCCGTGGGCATGGTATCAATACCAGTGATCCAAATCTTAAGAAAGGCGTAGCAGGAATTATGATCACTTCATTTATCATTTTGATCGCTACATGTACTGCTCTTGCCATAGTGCTGGAAGTGGGTAGCGTAACAGGTGCAACACAGGCAATAAAATGGGGATTATTCCTCGGTTTTGGTTTTGCGGTAACAACTACCAGCATGACCTATGTGTATCTTAAAAGACCTATCGGGGTACACCTTATCGATGGCTTATACCACGTAGTTGGTTTAACCATTGCCAGCCTCATACTCACTTTGTGGGAATAATTGTTAGTGATGCTGCAAGGCCATATGGTTTTGCAGCATCATTCTTCTACACGAGTTTTTTCGGTGTGGCTGTAAAATAATAAATAAGTAATCCAACAACAGGTGCAATAACAATAAACACCATCCAGATTATTTTTTGCTGTTGAGTGAAGTCTGTACGTCTCGCTATCTGTACGATCGTAAACACAACAATGATGGCCCAAACAATACTGCAAAGTATGTATATCCACATATGAATTGTTTTAATAATTGCCGCAAGAATGCTGCCATCAAACCCTTTTTTCCTGATGGTGATTGTAAACCAGGTAAATCACTAATCCTAATACCGGAGCCATTACAATAACAATACACCAGAATATCTTCATCGGCATTGTGATATCAGTTCTCTTTACAATGGAGATCAGTGCAAAGATTGCAACCACCAGCCAAATCAGAATAACCAGCAGGTAAATAAAGAGCACTTTTGAAAGATCATCCACGTTTAAGAGATTGAAGTATTTTTGAGCAATGGATCATTTAACCAAGCTATCCGTTAATATCAACAAGTTCGCCACACTTCGAAACAGCCGTGGTGGGAACAATCCTGATGTGGTAAAAGCAGCCATTGATGCACAGCTGTTCGGGGCTGATGGAGTTACAGTTCACCCAAGACCTGATGAACGACATATTCGTTATGATGATGTAAGAGCGATCAGCAAGATCATCACGACAGAGTTTAATATAGAGGGAAATCCCAAAGAGCAAAAATTTGTTGATCTTGTTTTAGAAGTGAAGCCACACCAGGTAACATTAGTGCCTGATTCATTAGATCAACTCACCAGTGATCACGGTTGGAATACTATAGAACATAAAACTTATCTCAGCGAAATAATCAATGTATTCAAATTAGCAGGCATACGAGTTTCGATCTTTGTTGATCCGGATATTGAGTTGGTGAAAGGTGCTGCAGCAACGGGTACCGACAGAATTGAGTTATATACTGAAGGGTATGCAAAACAATTTGCTGAAGGCCATAAAGATGCTGCCGTAGCACCATATATTGCTGCAGCAAATGAAGCCAAGAGACTAGGTATTGGTCTAAATGCTGGTCATGATCTTGATCTGCATAATCTAAAGTTTCTCAAGCAACAAATCCCCCACCTGGATGAGGTTTCTATTGGTCATGCATTGGTATGTGATGCTATTTACCTGGGTTATCAGAATGTGATACAGATGTATAAAAGGCAGTTGAAATAATGCAGTGTAGAGCCTATTTGTAAATAATAGTGAAGATATACATGATGAGGTTTACCAAAAGTACCATTGCATATAAACCGTTCGTTCGTCCTTTGTTTAATGAAAGCATCACGGTAAAAACGGAAAGACCAAGTAAAATCATGGATTTCATGTCAAGGCCTAACACCAGCGGTAAATCCATAAAGGAAGAAATAACCACCACTGTAGGAATGCTGAGGCCGATACTTGCCAATGCTGATCCCAGGGCAAGGTTGATGCTAGTTTGATATTGATTTCGTTTTGCTGCACGTATCGCAGCGATTCCTTCAGGCAACAATATAACAGCTGCAATTGCCACACCCACCAAAGCAGTTGGCAGACCGGCACCTACCACACCTGCTTCTATCACGGGCGAAAGTTTTTTTGCAAGAAAAACCACGATTCCTAAACAAGCAAGCAGCAGAAATACACTAATAATTGCTTCAGTTCGGCTTACTGCTTTCTCTTCACCGGTTGCTGCAGCAAGAAAATATTTCCGGTGACGAACTGTCTGGGTAAACACAAAAGACACATAGATTATAAGACAACAAGCCCCTACTGCAATCAGTTGTGGTACACTGTAAACCGGTCCTGGGATACTGGTTGTATAATTTGGTAATACCAACGTAAGAATGAGAATTGATACCAGGCTAACCAAAGCAATAGTTACACTCTTTGTCTCAAATACCTGTTCTTTAAATTTGAGTGCTCCAACCAACATACTCAGACCAAGAATTCCATTTAAGATAAGCATTACTGCAGCAAATAGTGTATCTCTTGCATAAGTTTCTGAACCAGCTCCACCTGTTAACATCAGCGACACAATGATCGAAGCCTCCAATAGTGTAACCGCAATAGCCAGGATGATCGTACCATAAGGCTCTCCTACTTTGTGAGCAACCACCTCTGCATGATGCACTGCTGAAAGCACTCCAATGATCAACACCAAAATCGCCGAAACATTAACTATCAACCCAGAACCAATTGGTGCCAGCAGGTAAAATGCTAATGCAATAAGAGGTGCTATGTAGGTCCACTGAAAGAGTTTTCGCATAACAATTTTGGAAAATTAACAGCATTAAAATAGCTGAGAAAATGCAAATTTAAGTTTAGCAGGGCTTTCTTCAAAGGAAATGAATGTTGGAGATGGTGTAGAACTTCTTTCCACGCAACATCTTTTAAATAATACTGATGTATTTGGGAGAAGTTGTAATGCCCGTTATATTTGCATCCCTGAATAAAACACCTGCCCAGGTGGCGAAATTGGTAGACGCACTGTGTTCAGGTCGCAGCGTCCGCAAGGATGTGATGGTTCGAATCCATTCCTGGGCACTAGAAAAAATGGCAGTCGTATTATCGATTGCCATTTTTGTTTCCAGGGTAAGATTTATACTGCAGCAATAAAATCGCCTCTTACCAGTTTATTCCTGATCATACCACCAATAATTTTTACAAGGTTTTCATGACCAGCATAACTTCGAACAGGACTTAACTGCCCTTCGGCTTCATTGAACAAAACACAATCAGACATTTCTTCTACCAGTTCCGGATCACAAAAGAAAAACCAGTACTGGTTTGGTATTATATCGGTACTGCCGAAAACATAACCACTGTAAGTTTTAGCGTTATAGTTGAAAAATGATTTCCCTGATTCGTATTGCCTGTTATTCATAGCCACTCTTTATAACGGTGAGTAATAACTTAAACCTGCCATTGGGTTTAATATTGCTGCGTTGATGTGCAGGAATCAAAATGCCATCTCCAGTAGACAGCACAGATGTTTTGTCGTTAATATCGATCAACACAGTACCATCTATAACCTGCAGGTAAGTATCGTATGGTGAGACAGATTCGTTCAGGCCCTGGCCACTTTCAAAAGAAACTGCATTAATAGAACCAGTTGCTTTTTTTAGAATAGATTTTTTAACCACCGATTCATGCTCGTACTCTATCAATTCTACTACAATATGACTTTCACTTTTGACAATTTCGCCGTTTTTCGAAGGGAGTTTTTCGAGGTCCTGTGTATTCATAGAAATAGATTATATGCAAAGGTCAATAAGGTAAAAAAAGTACAATTACATTTCCCATTGCATTAGTTACATCTATCACACACTTAAAGTTGAAGCATCTTTCATTCCGCATTAATGTTTGCATCTGGACAGGTTGTTGGTATAAGAACAATATGCAAAAAGGAAAATACCTTAAATATATACGGGTTAAATACACTCAACTGTCGGCAGAATATTTAAAGGAACTATTACAAGGAAGAAATATCACGCTATTAAAAGCACTAAATGGGGTGCTTACTACTCTCAACAAGGAAAAACACGAACACACCAAAGTATCCTCCAGGCACAAAGAGGAAATCGAATAATATATAAATGTGTGATTTATGTAAGATATAGTTCAATATCTATTAGTCATACTGTCCACTTAAGAGTACTTTACACCAATTACTTCCTCACCAAGTGATCTCCTTCTTATGAAAGCTATACAACCCAATTATATCATTGCGATCGGAGCTTCTGCAGGTGGCATGGAGGAGATTCATTCTTTTTTTGATCACACACCATTGGATGCAGTTGCATATGTGATTGTACAACATCTCTCAGCTGATTTCAAAAGTCAAATGGCAGAGCTGCTGCGTAAACACAGTAAGTTGAAGGTGATCGAAGCTACCAATGGAATGACGGTACAAAGCAACCAGGTTTATATGATCCCAAGCGATCAGTTCATGACCATTCAAAACGGTAACTTATACCTGACCGAAAAGAAAGATAGCCCGGGTCCTCACAAGACGATTAATACTTTTTTTAATTCGCTGGCATCAGATGCAGGTACGAGGTCAATTGGTGTAGTGCTTTCAGGTTTGGGCAATGATGGCACAGAAGGTACGATCGCTATTAAAAATGCCGGGGGAATGGTGATTGCCAGGGATCCGCAAAATTCTCCATTTGCCAATATGCCGGAAAATGCAATTGCTACAGGAATGGTGGATTTTATTCTTGATCCTGCACAGATGCCGGCTACTATAGAATCGTATGTGGAGGGAGATGAAAAACTTGTTATTCATAACAAGGAGGATGAAAAGAACATGTCGGCCATTGTTAATGTGATCAAAGAGAACTCTCCTTTCGATTTTTCGCAGTACAAACAACCGACCATCATGCGTAGAATAAAAAGAAGAGCAGCATTTCATAATCTTCCCCGGTTGATCAATTACCTTGACTATATAAAAACCACACCTGGTGAAGCAGATACTTTGGCCCAGGATTTTTTGATAAGTGTTACGGCATTTTTCAGGGATAAAGATGCATTTGAACATCTCAGCACCTATATCGTTCCTGACATTTTAAGAAATGTAAAAGAAAATGAAGAAGTGAAATTATGGGTAGCTGGCTGTGCTACCGGTGAAGAAGCTTATTCGCTGGCAATTCTATTTGCTGAACAATTAAAAGCAGCGGATAATATTAAAGTAAAAATATTTGCAACAGACATTGACACCGAGGCTTTAGCGTTTGCAGCGAAAGGAATATACCATGAACATATTGCAGACGAAGTTTCTGAAACAAGACTGGCAAACTACTTTACAAAAGAAGGTGCATCGTATAAAATAAAAAGCGAGATACGCAATATGGTGATCTTTGCCCAGCATGATCTTGTAAAGAACCCGCCTTATTGCAATATGCATTTCATAAGCTGTCGCAACCTGCTTATTTATATGGCTCCCGTGCTGCAGAAAAAAGTGTTGGCACAATTTCTTTTCGGGCTGAAGCGAGACGGTTACCTGTTTCTCGGGCCAAGTGAGAGTCCGTTAACCTTCGGAGATAAACTTGAACTGGTAAGCAAAAAATGGAAAATATACCGGAACCTGGAGCAGAAGAAAACAGCAAGCTTTGATGCTTTTTCGTTGCCGGTACTCAATGTAAATCCTTTAGCCGAAAAGCTGTTGAGAAAAGAAATTCCTGTTGTACCACAGGCATCACTGGTAGAGGCTGTCAATCATGCGTTAACCCTATCATCTGCATCGCTTGTCATCTGCATTGATGAACATAACATGGTGGTAAAAACCTATGGTGATACTACAAAATATCTTTTGCAAAAGAACTTTACCACTCACCTGCCAGACCTTTTGCCGGAACCGCTTGCTATTGCTTTTAATACGCTACGCCATTCTGCTATTAAATCTGGCAAAAAGAATTTCCTGAACGGGATTCACCTCAACCATAACGACAAAAACATCAGCACGAGCATCAGTGTAGAACCGCTTACTGTAAAAACAGCAGAGAAAAAGTTTCTTATGGTTGTTTTGGTAGAAGATGAATTGCATGTAACTGCAGCAGGTTCTGCTACATTGTTCAATGAAAAAGCGCAGATTGAGCAATACACGAAAAACCTGGAAGTTGAATTAAAAGACCTGAAAGAAGACCTTCGAAATGCACAATTACAGCTGGATATGTTTACAGAGAACATGCAGTCGTACAACGAAGAAATGATCTCATCCAATGAAGAGATGCAAAGTACCAACGAGGAAATGCAATCTGTAAACGAGGAATTACATACCATTAACCAGGAATACCAGCTGAAGAATAAAGAACTGGAAGAGGTGAACAGTGACCTTGATAATTATTTTCGCAGTAATGTAAACGGCCAGTTGTTTGTGAACAAGGAACTGGTGCTCATGAAATTTTCACCCGGTACAGTGAAGCAGATCAATTTGCTACCGACTGATATTGGCAGACCCTTAAGTAATATTTCTACCAATATAAAATTTGAAACGCTTACAGCCGACATTAAAGAGGTGCTCACAAAAGGATCCATTATAACGAGGGAAATAGAAACAAATAATGGCTTGTGGTACCAGGTAATGACGATGCCTTACCTGCAGCAGCCTGACAATAATATCAATGGTGCCATTATTACTTTCAACGATATTACTGAACTAAAGAAGGCACAACTAGAAGTAACACTCCGAAATAAAATACTGGAACGAATGAACCAGGAACTCGACAGGTTTGTGCTCACTGCTTCTCATGATCTCTTATCTCCGCTGGGAAATATAGAAATGAGCATTAATGTGATGAACGAATTATCGGCAACACCACCAGAACTGAATGAATATTTAACGGTGATCAATTCTTCGGTTAAAAAATTCAGGACACTGATAACAGATATAGCCACCGTTTCCAAGGTGGAGAATAATATGCTGTTGTTTGAAATGGTGGATATTGATGAGGTGTTAGAAAACGTTATATGGGCTTTGGATGCTGAGATCAGCGAATCGAAAGCCGTAATTGAAAGGAGACTTAACATCAAACGAATTCATTTTTCAAAAAGCAATCTTCGCAGTTTACTGTTTAATCTTATTTCTAACAGTATTAAATACAAGGGTGGTGAAGCTCCACAAGTAGTTGTAAGCACGAACTGGGAAGGCCATCATGTGGTGCTGGTAGTATCAGATAACGGTATCGGCATTGCCAAAGAAGATAATGATAAGGTATTTGCCATGTACGGCAGGCTGAAGTCAACGCTGAAAGGCCAGGGCATCGGTTTATACCTGGTGCAAAAAATAATAGATGTGGCCGGTGGTAAAGTAGAGATACAAAAAAATGAACCGAAGGGAACAAAGTTCATTATTCATTTTAAAGAGTAAGTATGTGTGTGCTGATGGTGTTATAATGCTCTTCATGGTTCCTACAAAGGCAATATAGCGATCAGTAAAACGGATTGGCTGATTTGTTTCAGTATGTTAAACCATATGTTATTTACTTACCTTATAACTTGTTTCAACAATTTTCCTGATTAGTTGATCCAGGTCATCTGCACTTGTTTTAAGATGCATCACAAGGTCTTTCAGGTCATCTGCTACATCATGATCCAGTAAGAGTTGTGTTAATCCCAGGATATTTGCCAACGGCCTTCGCACTTCATGCGATTGAATAAAACCGATCTCCTTCAATGCTTCATTTTGAAACGACAATGAAGCGAAAGCTTTCTTTAATTTTTCTTCGTTTTGCCTCCGTTCTGTTACATCCCTTGAATTGATGAGTACTCCATTGATTAATTCATTATCTAACATACTTGTGCAAATAGCTTCTATCCATCTCCACTCACCAGTTCCATTTCTAAATCGGAAACTATCCATCAGTTGCTCTCTACTCGCTATCGCCTGTTCAAATTGCTTAGCCACACGGTCAACATCTTCCGGATGTATCAGGTCAAATGCATTCCTGCCAACTAATTCCACGTAACTATATCCAAGCACCTGTTCCACGTTGTTGCTAACATATTTATAAGTACCATCAGCGTTAAGAATACCGATCATATCTGCTCCTTTACTCACCAATGCTGCAAACCTCACTTCACTCTCAAGTTTATCCTGCTGGGCTTTATGAAGTTCAGTTGCATCTCTGCCTACGAAAAATATAAGCTGTTGTTGTGGATTCCACCTGGCCGACCATAGAAAACTTATCGGCTGACCGCTACTCGTTAGAAGCCTGTTGGCAAAATCTGTAATGATACGACCATCAGTAATATCGCTCAGTAATACCAATGATTTCTCCTTATCGGGTGGATAAACAAAATCTATAATAGACTGTCCAACCATTTCAAAAGGTTTTATGCCCAGTATTTCCTCACAGGAGTGATTGATTGAAACAAACCTTCCTAAGGCATCAACACTTGCTATGATATCAAGGGAATTATAAAGAATACTTTCCAGCTTGTTGGAAAGTGTGAGCAACTTTTCTTCCTGCTCTTCCAATCTTTTGTTCCTGGATTCAATATACCAGCTATAGATTTTACTCTCCGTAATATCCCTTGCATAACAGGCCACACCATACACCCTGCCATCGTCTTTATTTTTAATGGGATGAAATACCATCGAAGTATAGACATCCTGGCCAGGCATCACATAAGATAACAACCGTTCTTCAGTATACGATTCACCCAAAAGGGCACGATCGTATAACGACCTCCATCTTTCACCTTCCTCATCACTCATCAGTTGAAGAACATTATCACCTTTCTTTATCTCTTTACCGGAGTATCTTAAACTGTTGCCAGCGAAAACAACGTTAGCTTCAAGCAGGCAGTAATTACTATCGATGGACCATATTGCATCTGCAGATAAGTTAATCATTATCTCATGCTGGTTCTTTTGAGATGCCACTTCCGAAGCCAGTTTTCGCTTCTGTGTAATGTCTTTAAAGAATACTGCCAGCCCTTCTGCAGAAGGATTGACTTTTACCATAACCCAGAGATCAGGCAGATCATAATATACTTCAAATTCAACTATCTCGCCGGTAGTTTTAGCTTCGGTATACTTCTCAAACAATAAATCTTTTGCTCCCGGGAACATTTCCCAGAGATTTTTTCCATGCAGAGCGGATAGATTTTGCTGAAGTAACATTTCAGCAGATTTGTTGAAGAAAACAATGTTCCAGTCATTATCTACATAATAAAATCCATCAGTTATATTCTCAAGAATGTTGAACAAGGATTGGGGATTAGTAAAGTAACTAAAGTCCCACGGGGATTGGCTTTTCATAGTGGATTTTAAAGACAACAAATATAGTTGACTTAATTACCACCCCATTTGCTGTAACTTAAATTTGCATGGTTTGAGAGGGCTTGAGACGTAAAAGTGGCAATATTGTAAATACATCATGTAATTGTGTAAACCTCATGGCTAACAGCCTTGTTACTAAGATTTTGTGCAGGTAACTCTTAGGCAATCATCAAAAGTTCTATTTTACAGTTAGATTTAGGAAAGCCTGGCAACTGTAATGAGAAACTTAAGTTTATGACAAGCATTTTTACAGATAAATCCATCACCCCTTCATTAAAGGATCTTAAAAAAGCAATCGGCAAATCTTATCCTGCCTGGCAGGTATTGGTTGACTATACAAAAAAAGCTTACCCTGCAGCAAAAGAAGAATGGAATTTCCCAGGTGCAAAATATGGCTGGAGTTTCAGGATCAAAGACAAGAAGCGTACAATCATATACCTGCTGCCCCGTGATAAATTCTTCAAAGCAGCATTCGTGTTTGGCGAAAAAGCTACAGGAAATATTCTACAGAGCGATATTTCTGAAGCGATAAAATCTGATCTTGAAAAAGCACGGGTTTATGCAGAAGGACGTGGCATACGGATCGATGTGGTTGATGATTCAACTATTGAAGACCTGAAAAAACTCATCAGCTTCAAGATCTCCAGCTAAACGACCGTTATACAATCTTATTCCACCACCATCACCAAATCTTCTACTTTCACCAATGTTCCTGAAGGTAAAATGATCTGTTTTACCGTTCCATCTTTCAGTGCAGTGATCGTACTTTCCATCTTCATTGCTTCAAGTGTAAATAACGGAGCACTTGTCTTCACATGATCACCTTCCTTTACAAAGAACTGTGAGATCTTTCCCTGCAATGGTGCTGCAATATGTGCAGCATTTCCTTTCTCGGCTTTTTTATGTTCGGTGGTATGCACTTCCACTTTAGTATCCAGAATTTCGATGATCCTTGTTTGGCCATTCAATCGCATAAATACTTTACGCTTACCATCTTCATCAGCTTCGCCAATAGTGAGTAATCGTACCAGGATGGTTTTTCCTTTATCAATCTCGATGATTGATTCTTCGTTCTGTTTTAATCCATAAAAGAACTGTGGCGTTGGAATTTTTCTAACAGCCCCAAAAGCCAGCTTTTTGTGATAGTATTCTTCAAATACTTTTGGATATAGCAAATAAGACAATAGGTCAAGATAACTGACATGCTCATCAAATTTTTCCTTGAGTTTTTCGAACTCTTTTTCAAAATCAATTGGTGCAAGATGTTCGTTGGGCCTTTCGGTAAAAGGCTTGATATCTTTGAGAATGATCTTCTGAAGTTTCGGATCAAATCCACCTACAGGCTGACCGATTTCTCCTTTGAATAATGATTGCACTGATTCAGGAAATGCCAGCGTTTCTCCTCTTGAATAAATATCTTCTTTGGTAAGATTGTTCGTTACCATGAACAAAGCCATATCGCCAACTACTTTCGAACTGGGTGTCACCTTTACAATATCACCAAACATCTGGTTCACTTCTTTGTAGGTTTTCTTTATCTCCTCCATCTTATCACCCAAGCCCAGGCTTGTTGCCTGTGGTTTAAGATTGGAATATTGTCCACCCGGTATTTCATGATAGAATACTTCTGCACTGCTGGCCCTGAGATCACTTTCAAAAGGATAATAATATTCTCTCACCGTTTCCCAATAAGTAGAATGCCTGTTCAGTTCTTCCATATCGTAAGCATTCTCTCTTTCATGAAACTTCATCATTTCAACAATAGCGTTGAAGTTTGGTTGAGAGGTTAAGCCAGACAATGCACCAATGGCACAGTCCACTACATCAACACCGGCTTCGATCGCTTTTAGATATGTTGCAGATTGCAGTGAAGATGTATCATGGGTATGGAGATGAATCGGAATATTGATCGTTTGTTTCAGTTCACTGATCAGTTCATAAGCTGCCCATGGTTTTAACAAGCCACTCATATCTTTTATGGCAAGAATATGTGCCCCTGCGTTCTCTATATCTTTTGCAAACTGCTTATAGTATTGTAATGTGTATTTTGTTCTTGATGCATCCTGGATATCACCGGTATAACACATGGCCACTTCTGCAATGCCGCCGGTTTTATTTCTGACGGCTTCAATGCTTTTCTCCATGTTGGGCATCCAGTTCAGCGAATCAAATATTCTGAACACATCAACACCATTCTCCCAGCTTTTTGCAACAAATTCTTCTACGAGATTGTCAGGATAACTTTTATATCCCACGGCATTTGCGCCACGCAATAACATCTGCAGCAGAATATTTGGTATCGCTTGTCTTAATAGCTGTAAACGCTTCCATGGATCTTCGTACAGAAAACGCATACACACATCGAAAGTTGCTCCACCCCAGACTTCCATACTAAAAGTTTGTGGAAACGACTGGGCAAAAGCACTTGCAACCTTCAACATATCATACGAACGAAGTCTTGTTGCCAGTAACGACTGGTGTGCATCACGAAAAGTAGTATCGGTATAATGTATCTTCTTTTCCTGTTTCAGCCAGTTTGAGAATCCCTCAGCACCCAATTCATCCAGCAATTGTTTGGTTCCCTTCGGAATTGGTTTGTTATCATCGTAAGAAGGTAGAATCGCTTTCTCAAAAGTCTTTCGCAGATCAGGATTGGCAACATCAGGATGACCATTCACTGAAACCTCTGCCAGGTATTTAAGAATTTTTGTACCCCTGTCTTTTAAAGGTTTGAAAGTAAAAAGCTCGGGATGATTCTGCAGGAAGTTGACCGTTGCATTACCTGCAATAAATTCAGGATGATTGATGATGTTGAGCAGGAAACGCATATTCGTTTTCACACCACGAATTCTGAATTCCTGCAAAGCCCTGTTTAGTTTTTTTGCTGCATCCTTTATGGTGGTTGAATGAGCTGTAACCTTTACCAGTAGTGAATCGAAAAACGGAGATATCTTCACTCCATTGTACACACTACCTTCATCTAAACGAATTCCAAAACCTTCTGCACTGCGATAAGCCAGCACGGTTCCAAAATCGGGCATAAAATTATTCTCGGGGTCTTCCGTTGTGATCCTGCATTGTATGGCAAAACCATTCTGGCGAACTTCATTTTGCCTGATATTGATCTCAGGACTGTCTAAAGGATATCCTTCAGCAATATGTATCTGTGTCTTCACCAGGTCGATACCCGTGATCATTTCTGTAACCGTATGTTCAACCTGTATCCTAGGATTAACCTCTATGAAAAAAACATTGTTATTCTTATCAACTAAAAACTCAACTGTGCCTACGTTGTTGTAACCCACTTCACGACAAATACGCACTGCATACTCATATACTTCGTCTTTAGCTGTTTGTGGAAGATTCATTGAAGGTGCCACTTCAACAATCTTCTGAAAGCGTCTCTGTAAAGAGCAATCTCTTTCGAAAAGATGCACAACATTTCCATGATGGTCACCAACAATCTGTACTTCTATATGCTTGGGTTCTTCAATAAATTTTTCAAGGAAAACTGTATCATCGCCAAAAGCATTCTTCGCTTCTCTTTTGGCCTCCTCAAAACTTCGCTGCAGTTCTTCTTCGTTTCTTAGTACCCTCATTCCTCTTCCACCACCACCGGAAGCCGATTTGAGCATTACCGGGAATCCGATATTATTTGCTTCCGCTCTTGCCACATTTACATCAGCCAGATCTTTTCCACTGCTTCTTATCAATGGAATTTTACACTGTTCTGCTTTTTGTTTGGCCAGCACTTTATCGCCCAATTGTTTCATCACTTCAGGTGAAGGGCCGATGAAGATGATACCATTATCTGCACAGGCTTTTGCGAGTACCGGATTTTCAGACAGAAATCCATAACCAGGATGAATGGCATCGGCCCCACAACTTTTAGCTGTGTGTATTATTTCCTCAATATCCAGGTAAGGTTTCAGTGGTTCTGTTTCATTGCCGATCTGGTAAGCTTCATCGGCTTTATACCGGTGTAATGAATAACGATCTTCAAAAGTGTAAACAGCAACAGTGCGAATATCAAGTTCTGTACAGGCTCTGAGAATACGAATAGCGATCTCTCCCCTATTGGCGACAAGCAGTTTTTGGATCCGTGCAGGCATTGAGTAAGTGTAAATTGTTGAGTGATTGATCTTTATTCAACAAATAATATACCTAAGATACAGGGGAAAAATCACCCATTTATCAACCCCGATTGGGAGTATGATCTCCGAATAGTATTGTGAAAGTTGTGCCTTCTCCAGGCTTACTGAAAGCCTGTATGTCACCACCGGAAGCTACGATCTGCGATTTTATCATATAAAGGCCCAAACCTTTTCCTTCTTTCGCTGCATGAAAACGTTGATACAAGCCGAACATCCTGTCACCATAACGTTCAAGGTCTATACCGATGCCATTATCCCTGAAGCTGATTCTGGTTCCGGTTTCCGTGTTTTCTGAAACCACGCTGATGCTTAAATCCCTGTCGGGCGAAGCATATTTGATAGAGTTGGAAATAAGATTAATGAAGATGCTTTCCAGGTGAACCTTGTTGTATACAACACCTTTTGCTTTTGAGAAATCGAAATGGATCTCTCCATTTACCGATGTAAGTAATGCGGCGATATCTTTTTCAACTTTGATTGCTACTTCATCAAATCTTACAAATTCCGTATCAGCATTCGGCTTCGATCTTACCACCAGCACATTCACAAGGTCATCAAGTGTCTCATTTAGTTTTACGGTACATTCTTCGAACTTCTCCAACACTTCTTTATTGAACTGGTCAGCCGGTTTTTCGTGATTATACAAAGAAAGCAGGCTGATGAGGTTGGCAACCGGTGCCCTGAGATTATGAGATGTGATGAATGAGAATTGCTTCAGGTCGTTATTGTACTTCAGTAATTCATTGGAGAGCAATGTCTGCTCTTCCATCATTTTTTTACGTTCGGAAATATCCCTCAGACTTACCAGGATACCTCCGATCAGCTTGTTACCAAACATGTTTTTACCCTTGGCCTCTACCCATTTGTAGGAACCGTCTTTACCCAGGAACCTATAGTCTGCATACTGTTCTTCGTTGTTAATAATAATCGAGGCTACTTTTGATTTTACCTCTGTTATATCACCTGGATGAATAAACTGGGTGCTGTTCTTACCCAAAAGATCCTCCACTTCATAACCCAGCAGGTTTTTTATAGACGGCGATACATATTTGATATTTACATCGCTGTCTATTATTACAATAGCATCAAAAGAATATTCAATAAGTGTCTTGAATTTCTCTTCATTCTCTTTTAAGTCAAGTTCAGCTTTTCGTCTTTCGGTAATATCAGTGGAAGTAATGAACAGGCTATGTTCATTTCCATTCTTTATAGACCGATAGATGTGATGATAGATATGAACCTTTCCATTTTCATCTGTCTTTTCGGTATCTCTTTCACTTTCGCCTCCTTTGATTGCCTGCTCAAGAAATTCCCTGCAATGTTCCTTTTCAGAAGGGAGGACGAGTTCCAGCAATGATATTCCTGATTGTATTTCTTTTTCTAAAAAAAATGGTGAATTTTCCTGTGCTGCTTTATTGTAAGCAGTTATTTCGAATCGACTATTCAGCAACACAAAAGACTCCTTGGTATTGTTCAGCAGCATAGAGAGTCGTTGCTCAGCATTCACCAGGGCCTGATCGGCTATTTTATTTGCATGGATATCTCTCAGGTTGAAAACAATGGAAGCCACCTGCTTATCATGCAACAGGTTTTGTGCAGCAGCTTCAAAATAGATCCAGTTATCAATACTGTTTTTTACCCTTAACTCAATTTTAGTACGATCAGAAGGCTTGTCAATCACTTTCCCGAGCCAAACTGCAACCATTTCCAGGTCCTCCGGATGAACTAAATTAAAGCCCACCGTTCCAACGAGGCTTTCAGGATCATGCCCCAGTAATTTCCTGAAAGCTTCACTCACATATGTAACGCGAAAGGACTGATCGGTAAGAATAAAAATATCAGTTGAATTCTGAACCAGTGCTTTGAATAAAGCTTCGCTCCTTTTTACTGCTTCTTCTGCTTCTTTTTTCTGGGTGGTTTCAAATAGTCCTATTCCAACACCAACCACAAACCCATCTTTTTTCAACGGATGAAATTCTGCATCATACCATCTCTTTGTTTTACACTCAACAGAGAAACTGAATTTATTAGTCTGACCGTCATCAAATGCCCTATCAGTTGCAGCCGCAAGAATAGAAAGAGAAGGAACACCGGTGATAAATGCATGAAATGGAAGCGTCTTTACCAGGTGTTTGCCAGTTGCGGCACAGATAAACTCGTTGAAATTCTCATTGAAAATTACAATATTCTTCTCCTTGTCAAGCACAAGAAAGCTTTCCGAGGTTCCTGCGAGGAAAGCCTCCAGGATATTATATAGGGAAATTTCTGAAATCACGGTTTGGTTAGCAATGCTGTCTCTCATTAAATATAGGAAGGTTCAAATATATAGAACCCATAGAATACAAAATGTGATCTAAATCTTCAATTCGCCCTTTTCCTGACAATCTTTTTACTAATTATCTATTTTCTTTTCTACTGCTACCAAGTCAGCTATTTCTACATTCATCGGAATTACACCGATCTGTACAATTGCTCTCTTACCTCTTATTTCCTTTACTTCACCAACCTGGTAATTCTTCTTCAGCTTTACAAGCGATCCTACCTGTATATCCTTACCCAACTCTGTATACCTCGCATTCACTTTCTTTTCAAGCTTGTTCACTACCACAGTTTCCTTTTTCTTGAACAGAAGCTCATGCAAATGCTTTATCACCTGGTTCTTATCTTCGGCTTTCCTGTAATCGAGCACCACCTGTCTCAACTTTCGTTCCATATCTTTCAGGTATGCTAAACGCTCTTCGGTGATCCGGTTCTGTTGCTTCAATACCTCAACCTGTTGCCGATGACGTTCCCTATCCATCACCACTTCCATCTCTTTCTTCAGCTTTTCATTTTCCTTCAGCAGCTTTTGCAGGTCGACTTTCTCTCTACCGAGTTTTTGAAGGTCCTGTTCTGTCCTGTTAAGTAGCTTATCTAATTTAAAATGACCTTCATCCACCAACTTTCTTGCACGATTGATCAGGTGTTGCGGAAGACCTATTCGTTCAGCAATAGAAAATGTATAAGAGCTACCAGGCTTACCAACATTTAGTTTATACATTGGCATCAGGTTCTTTTCATCAAACTGCATGGCAGCATTTAAAATGCCTGGAGTGTGATTGGCCATCACCTTTAAATTCAGGTAATGGGTGGTAACAATACCATAAGCATGCTTCCTGTTCAATTCTTCCATGATGACCTCTGCAAAAGATCCACCGAGGCTGGGATCACTTCCACTTCCCAGTTCATCAATAAAGAACATGGTCTTGCCATTGGCATTCTCTATAAAATATTTCATATGCAGCAGGTGACTGCTATACGTACTCAACTCAAATTCGATGCTTTGCGTGTCGCCGATATGAATATATAATTGTTTAAAAATGCCCATCTGCGAATTGGGATTGACCGGTACCAATAATCCGCTTTGCATCATCATCTGGTTAAGCCCAACCGTTTTCATGGTAACGGTTTTACCACCAGCATTTGGTCCGCTGATCACCAGTATTCTTGATTTCTCATCCAGCTTCAGTGTAACAGGTATGGTGGGCTTATTGGTTTTTTTGTTATAGAGGTAAAGCAATGGATGATAAGCAGTCTGCAGATCGATGATGGCTTTATCATAAATGTTCGGCAGATTTCCACGCATATCAACCGCCAGTTTTCCTTTGGCCCTGATAAAATCAAACTCACCGATCACTTCAAGATAAGTTTGCAGGAGACCTGCATACACAGATAATTTACCGGTGAGCTCTCTTAGTATTCGTTGAACTTCTTTTGCTTCATCACTTTCCAGGGAGAATACATCATTGTTCAATTCAATGGTTTCTTCGGGCTCAATGAAAGCAGTACGACGGCTATCACTTTCACCATGCAATATTCCTTTTACCTGTCTTTTATATTCAGAGAAAACGGCTACCACCCTTCTGCCATTGCTGAAACTTTCTTCAATATCGGCCGTATATCCACTCTTCGCAAGTTTAGCAATCACTTTATCAAACATTCTCCTAAGCTCATTACGTTTACGGAAAAGGCTCATTCGAATACGTTGAAGATCATCCGAAGCATTGTCTTTTACATTACCAGTTTCATCCAGTACATCGTCTATCATCTGGATGATCACTTTTTCGTAATACGTTCCTGCGATCACTTTACTTAGGAAAGGATAAGCCGATCTCCTGTCTGCATCAAACCATCGAAAAATAGAAGCCATGTTCTCAGCCAGCTTTCGCAGTTCCATAAACTGATCGCCACCTAATGTAGCACCGGGAATGCCCAATAATTTGATATCCCGGCTAAGGTTCTGTGTAAAATCAGAAGGAAAATAAACACTTTGCTCCAGGAGCAGTTTAAATTCATTTGTCTGGTTGATCTCTGTGTCAATGAATTCTTTTCTTGTATGTATCCGAAGCTCGGCGGATTTTTCTTTTGCATATTCTGTTCTGCAAAACTCTACCAGTAAAGCTTTTACTTTATCAAATTCCAATTGAACTGCCGCACTTTCGGGATACAGCCTCATATACGATTCCTTTCTGTTTAAGCGTGCAAAGGTACAGGAATCACTTATCTAACTGTTTCTTCAACAACTCAATCACTGTCAGTGCATACTCATGTTGCACAGGAAAAAATTCTGCACCCTTCGAAACAACCTTTTTCTCAAGCACCACTTCACCCTTATAACTGATCGCACAGTAAGCAAATAATTTATTACCTGATTCAGGAACCGGTGAAGCATAGCCAGTGATACCTACACCCCAGTCGCTCCTGAATAATTCAGCCACACCCAGCGCCATTTGTGCAGCTGTTTGTTTCGACACACAATTACATTCTTCGGCATGTATTGGTTCTATGCCAAGATGTAATACTTTCTGGCCAATATTATAAGTAGTGATACCACCCTGGAAGAACTTTGCAGCATCGGTAGCGGCACTGATTACGGCCTGTAACACACCGGAAGTAACACTTTCAGCCACAGCCAGTGTTTCGTTTTTAGCAACGAGTTTATCCTTTAGTTTGTCAATTACTCCTTTAGAGATCAGTTCTTTCATACACTCACTTATTCAAACTATATGCCTTAAAAGCAAGCCATATGGTTCATTTTCTATGTAACTTCCCGGCAATTCATTTTACATCGAACAGCTTTTACAACATCTCAGGAACTACCATAAACTTAGCCCTGCAGCACAGGAAGCTGTAATTGGCTGCATGGAGCAGCAGCATTTTGTAAAGAACGAGCTGCTCTTAACGGAAAACAAAATATGTCGCCACCTGTATTTTTTAGAGCAAGGTGCATTGCGGGGTTTTTATAGCCTGGAAGGAAAAGAAATTACACACTGGTTTGGATTCGAGAACGACTTCGTTACTTCATTCCATAGTTTTATTACGCAACAACCTTCGGTAGAGAATATTCAATTTATGGAGAGCAGTATTGTATGGAGTATATCAAAGGATAAACTGAATGGTTTGCTTGACCAATTTCATGAAATTGAAAAACTTGTTCGTATTGTTTATGAGAAGTATTATATCCGCCTGGAAGAAAGATTTGTAAATGCACAGTTCAGTACAGCCACCGAACGATACAAGGAACTATTAGAGCAAAATCCCGGGATGATCAATCGTGTTCCGCTTGGATATATCGCATCTTACCTCGGCATCAGCCAGGAAACCCTCAGTCGTACCAGGAGCAAGCTTTAACAGACTGGAAATTGGTTTTTGATAAATGTCAAATTGAATACTAACCTGGCAATGCAGCTTTGTTCCATCAAAAACAAATACACAATGGAACAAAAATCAACAGCACTTCAGCCTTCAGCAGCATTCATCGGTGCATCGTGGACAGCATTACTCGTTGGTGTAACAGCTTTCATTATTGGTCTATGGAACGCTGAAATGCAGTTAAATGAAAAGGGCTATTATTTTACGGTATTAATGTTCGGGCTTTTCTCAGCTATCTCTGTACAAAAAGCCGTTCGTGACCAGTTAGAGGGAATTCCTGTTACCAACCTTTATTACGGCATTGCCTGGTTTTGCACTTTATTATCCATCCTGTTACTCACGATTGGTTTATGGAACGCTGATCTTTTAAGAAGTGAAAAAGGATTCTATGCCATGAGCTTTGTATTGAGCATGTTTGCAGCCATCGCTGTACAGAAAAACACGAGGGACATGCGATTAGCGGAAAAAGAAAATGAACAGGTTAACCCATCCAAAAGCATTGTTTCAAAACATATCAGTACTACCATTGTTTCCTGATCATTGATCAGATCAACCATAGCAGATAACCCATTACACCACCGCCAATAATGATAAAGGCGGTGTTTATTTTACGGAACATAAAAGTGATGACAAAACCGGTGATGGCTATGAGAATGGTTCGCCAGTCGGATAAACTTGTTTTGCCCATCTCGATCACCACAGCTGAAATAATTGCGATGGATGCAATATTTATCATGTCAAGAAATGCCGCCATTATTTTGGAACGTCGGAGGGCTGGTATTAATGGATTTAATGCTGCTACCAATATAAATGAAGGAAGAAAAATACCAATAGTTGCAGCCAAGGCACCTGAGCTGCCACCGATTTGCCAACCGATAAAAGTAGCTGAAGAAAACACCGGACCAGGTGTAAATTGGCCGACAGCAATTGCATCAGTAAGTTGTTGCTGGCTCAGCCAACCTTTCGCTACAAGCTCAGCATCCAGGAAAGCAAACAGCACATAACCGCTACCATATAAAATGGATCCTATCTTCAGGAATACGAGGAATATTTTCAATGAAGAAAAATCACCGGCCATATGACTGATCTGCAGAAAAGTGAAAGGCATTAAACCCAGGGCATTATTTTTTACCTGGAGCAAGTGAATCAAAATACCAATCAATCCTGCTGCAAACAGCACCAGTATTTCATTAAAGCCAGCTAACACTACAATAAGGCAACCGACTCCTATGATTGCACCTTGTATGTTCTTTACGGCCTTCTTTCCCAGTAGTATCATGGTAACAACAATCACTGCAATGATGGCTGGTCTTATTCCATAAATGAAAGGTTGCACTAAAGGTAATTGCCCATATATTTTATATGCCCAGGCTATTATGGCAGTAATAAT
>JAKFCX010000022.1:0-63706 GCA_036676415.1 Chitinophagaceae bacterium | reverse complement strand
CAAACGAATGACAGCGTGTTAGCTTTCACGAGTTACACAGGCAGCATACAGGCCACTGCAACGGGAGATGGTAAGTTTGATGAAAAATTATCGCAGGCAGTTCTCTCAGAAAAAAAGTTTGAAACAACAAATTTTGACACTTCATGTTGTGAGTATTGCCTATCCAACTATTTTCTTATATACACTAAAGACCAATCCCAGGAATATCTGCGTGGATCATTAAAAAGCCAACCTTCGGTCAATGGTGTTGATTGTGGTGGTGGTGATATTTATTTGAAAAGACTAATGAAATAGTCAACCTTCCAGCTAATTTCCGTCTCAACCTTTTCCATTCTCGCAGGGTGTCCTTCTTTAACGCCAAATGTTAGTCATATGCCTATAGGCACTCTGCAGTATAGTAGAATTCAGATGAATAGTTTATGGGGTGGATTCTTAGATATATTACTTCCGCACAATGTATTTCTTCAATTTAATTATTGACTTGCACATACATTTTCTTATAGTATGTATTAATGAAATATCAAACCATAAACAGTTACTGCTTTATGGAGTTTCATGTAGCTTCGCAACCACGAATTTTTGCAATACAAATAACCGGTTGAATAATGATAAAGCATCTCTTCTTCCTATTTACCATTCTGATTCTTACTAATGACTCCCTGCTGGCACAACGTGAAATTCTCACAAAAGAAGGACGGCCTGTTTTAGACCGCAGGGCTCTGATTACCGATTGCCTGAACGCACTGAATAAATCCTGGTCAGATGTAACTGCAGTAGAGATCTGTGAATGCCAGATCATCAGTTTAGACCGCAAGTTCACTAACAAGCAATATAAAAAACATACTAGAGGACGAATGATAGACCTGGCAAGTCTGATAAAAGAAGATTCTACGGTTGAACAAAGAATAAAAGAATGTTATACCAATTCAGGCCAGACAATGTTACTACAGGCACAGGGTTTTGAAAGCGAGTTTATTTCAGATTGTTTCAACAGCATTAAAGAAAGTTCTGAAAAAACACTTGATGAAAATAAGGTAAGGGCATTCTGTAGCTGCCAGCTTGAACTGGTGAAAACAAAAAAGCTAACCGATGCACAAATGAAAACGCTTCGAAACCCAAACTCCGTATTGTTCTATGAAATGATTTATACCTGTGGCGACCCTTACAGCACCACCACTGACACAGAAAGAAACTGGACAAAACTATCACACACAGATGTAAAGGGACCAGCCATTGACACCATTGATATTTTAAACCTCAATGGAATGACTTACGTTAAAATGAAAATAGGCAGTATGATCTTCATGTGGTTGCTGGATACCGGGGCCAGTGATTTGCTGATAAATGCAGAAATGGAAGAAACATTAAAACAGGAAAACATTTTAACAGAAGCAAACTATTTAGGGATCGGCGAATATGAAATGGCCAATGGTACGATAGACACCTGCAGGAAATATAAGATCAATAATGTACGTTTGGGTAAATTCTATGTTGACAACATTACGGTAGCAGTTTCTGATAAAGGGAAAAGGATCATTGCAGGGAAATCACTACTGAATAAATTCTCAACCTGGATCCTGAATAACGAGACCAGCATATTGATCTTAACAAAATAATTGTGATACCCGGTGCAAAGTTGCCGCAAATATTTACATCGCAGCTCTTCATGAGTCAATTCTTTTTTAAAAGGTGAATCTTATATTTATACGTTAACTGATAATGTTATGACCCCTGATCAGCATCAACTATACACAACTTACATTGATCAAAACCTTTTCCGCAGGCGAAAACTTCTCCCTGTCTGGATAAAGATCTTCCTGTGGATTTTCCTTGTGATGTCTGCATTTATTCCTTATTGTATCATTGCAGGCCTGTTGGGTATGGATGCAAACCTTGGTTTATACGGGTTAGAAACGGTGGAACCTTTCTCAATGATTGGTATTGCCCTTATGATCATGTTCCTGGTGAAAGGTGTTGTTGCTTATGGTTTATGGTGGGAGAAAGAATGGGCAGTAACGCTGGCCTTCATCGATGCCATTTTAGGTATTGTTGTCTGTGGATATGTAATGATCATCCTCCCCTTTCTGAATGATGGGGGCTTTACATTAAACCTGCGTCTTGAACTCGTTGCATTAATACCCTATCTAATTAAAATGCAAAACATAAAAGACCGTTGGGTGCAACCGGTAAACGATGATGGTGCAACAACACGGTATATTCCAATTAAATAAACCTCCCTTTATTGCTTTTTGAAACACTGGATCCAGTGGTTTTAGGTAAAGGGTTGGCAGAATTGAACCCTTGCGATGCCCTGAATATATAGTACTTTCCTTTGATCAGCTTTGACAATGGAATGGCGTATGCCAGTGTTACAAAACCCTTTTTCTGCGTATCAAGCGTAGTACCCAATTCATAACCACCACCCAGCTGGAAATCGAGAACGCTTAAAGCCAGCGTTGGTGCAAAAATATTTTTCTGCTCATTGCCATCTTTACCTGAAGAGAATAAAACGCCGAGGTGTATGCCAAATGTATTGGTATAGTCTGTATTAATATTGGCCCCGGTGGCATCAGTAGTTCTTTCAATTTCACCAAAGCTGATCCCTACTCCTGCTCCAATAGAATTGAATAAGAGTATCTCCCCTTTCTTTGCCTTCGTATTGTCTTTTACAAAATTAAACCTGGCTAAAGGGATAGTGAAGTTGGTATTTAACATGGTTACCTTATAACGGAAGGTAGTACTGGTTGCCTGTACACCATCAATCTCGGGGTTATCTGCATTCTTAACAGGTGCCGGTGCCGGTTTGTTAGTGGGCAACACCTGTGTGCCATTGATAATGCGTTGTAATGCATCGGCAGCTGTTAACGCGGTATAGTTGGTTGTGGACGATGCTGCTCCCACAGTATCTACAGCCCACACCTTTACAACCGGTTGAGTGGCCGGGCTACCGGCTACTAATGGCAAAGGCGTATCAAATACGTAGGCAAAATATCCGTTCATATTTACGGCTACACTTATTATGGGAAGGCCGGTAACCGCCCCGGTATTACGATCAATTTTTACAGTGGTATAAGGGTCTGCGTTTCCTCTGATCTCATTTACCGTAAAATAAACATTGGTTGGTGCATCTACCCTTGCATTAGATAGTACCGGCACGGCCAGTACTAAAAATAAAAAGATCTTTCTCATAAAGGTTTGTTTGGTTTTGGTGTGTAATATGAAAGGTTTGTACAAAATTTTCTTACACTTACAATACCGCCACGATCTCAAACAACATAGTAAGAACCCACGATACCATCCGGCATCCAAATCAATTCACCATGCCTGGCTGGTGCATTTACCACAATATTATTATACCGTATAGCCAGTGCTGTTAACACCAGGCTTGCTCCATTGCCTGCTATATTCAATTGTAATTGTAAAGCATCATTTAATATATCGTTATACTGTAAGGGTATAACTGCATCACTAAAACAAACAATCTCCCCGGTGGCAGGTTTACATGTCACCGCCATCCAATGCAATTCCAATGAACTGCATCCCTTTGGTGCAGCAATTTGTTGCTTTGGTATAAACGATGGCAGTTGTACATCTGCTGTGGTGGTGTTGTAGCTGATATTGTATTTTACTTTGAACTTATCTTCTATTCCGGCTTTCTGTATAAAACGAAAACCTTTAAAGTATTTACTATCCAACTTCGGGCTTTGCGGGTTGCATTGCTGCTCGTGCTGCCAGTTGACCAATGCTGCAAACAAACGGTGGTAGATCCTTTGCTGTGGTTCGTATGCGATTAACGGTTTAAACGTTGCCACCAGTTGAGACGCCAGTGAAGATGTTTTACCAAAACTGATAGCGGTTTTTATGCTGGCAGGTGTTTGCCTTACATGCTCGGGTTTGCTGCGAATGTATGCTTTGCCATATCGCCTTGCAATAATAATAGGGAGTCTGGTTGCCATAAGGGGTTTTTTCAGGGCAACTCTAATTTAAAATGTTTTTTTAATAATACAAGTAGGGCAATCAAAATAAAAGAAACTTAAGGTGAACCAGGGCAGGTTGGTAAGGAATTACAAAGCAGTATAAACCTACAACCCCGTTTGATCGCCGTGTTCAAACGGGGTTGTAACGGGGTTGTGTGCTAGCTGGCATTTTCGAAGTACCACTATTTGCCTTGAAAATAATATGCAGGTTTGTAGTCTGTTTTTCCTCAAATCGGATTTACTACCTCATAGTTATACTAACTACTCAAAATGATTTTCTAATTTAACTGTATGAACCGCCACGAAGGAAAAACAGTTGCACCAGCCCCTGAACGAATTGCCTACCTGGTTGCAGGATATATTAAAAAAACACTCAGTCCTTCTGAACATGATGAACTGGATGCATGGGTAGCAGCCAGTGACGAGAATATGCTCTTGTTTGAAAATATGACTGACTAAACACAACTGCAGAAAGACCTGGAGTGGATGAGTACGATAGATACGGAAGCGGCACTGAAACGGGTAAAAAGCCAGATTCAGTTTACGCAACCGCAACAAAGCAAACATTCTAAAAAACGCTGGTTATACACGATCGCTGCAACAGTTTTACTGGCAGTGGCAGCGATTTATCTTATGAGGAAAGCTGGTGAAAAAACAGGTGATACCATACCTGCAGTTGCAAACAATAGCCAGGAAATAATGCCGGTAGCTGCCGCAGTTACATTAACGCTGGGTAACGGGAAACAAATGAATTTAAGTGCAGAATACAATCGGATTAACGTAACAGAAGCGGGCACCAGGCTTGTGCATGATTCCGGGAGTTTGCAATATGTGCGTACATCAAATAACATTACAACCACATTCAATACACTGGCAACAGGGGCGGGCAGCACTTACCATGTGGTGCTGTCAGACGGCACAAAGGCCTGGCTCAATGCAGGCTCATCGCTTACCTACCCTGTTCAATTTGGCAGCCGATCTTTAACTTAAATGAGTTGATGCCTGCTGCCTTTGCCAATTGAGAAATGGTATATGATTTCTTACTCAGGTCTTCCAGCAACAACCGCCTTGCAGTTTCCAGACGGCTTAATTCATAATCAGTGAACCGGAAACCTGAACCCGATAACCGAACATGTTGTTGCAGTATTACAAATAAAAACTCCTTCATTTTAATATCGAAGTAGAGTTGACTGGTGACGCTGTCGTAAGGATTTTCTATCACCTGCCGGATAATATCCTTAATTGCAGGTGTGATAAAAACTTTATCATGGCTGAAATTATGAAATAGCGGGTAAGATGATTTGATGAATCCATGTAAATATCATTTAACTGGTTTACCAGTTCGCTGCTGAACCACACTTCAAAAATCCTGTAATTAATTCCTTGTTTAAATGCAATTTGGAAGTGCTCATTCATTTTGCCAATGCACATCGACTCATCTGGCTGTATACATACTTCAGCCTTATCAACATACAATCTTATATTGTTTTCCAGTGCAATGATGATATGCAGGCCTTCCCCTGTTATGGAATAAGTAAAATGTTCAGGTGCTGCAAAACTAAACCTCGTATAACGTAAATTATATTCACTGGTACAAAACTCCTGGACAAATAACTTGTATTTATCGTTGATGCAATGAAACATATTTGTTCCGCCAATAACGGGTTCATCATAGCCGGGTGGAATAGCCGCAGTGAATGATATTTGTTTATTATCCTTATTATGAATGATCATTTGTTTGATATTCATTTAGGTTTGATGAAAGTGTCGTACAGGTAATGACAGTGTAAGGGATCAGCTACGGGGGCTCATAGAAAGTAGGTCTGGAAGCATGGTTGTTGTTTTTTCAGGTGATTAAAAGGTTTCAAACGAAATATACAAAATCACCTGTAAAAAAATTGATGATCAGAAATTCTTACCACTCTTGCATAATAATTATGCATTGAATCAAACCATTTTTAAGGGAAATCCAGTGATGCTTCCCATTAAAATTCCTCTTGTTGAAAAAAAGGAAGGGACGCTGTGAACAGCATCCCCTGGATAAGAAAATTATTAAACGGGCTATTAATCTTTTACAAACCTTGTAACCTTACGGTCAGTATTATACCTGAGTACAAGGAAATATACGCCGCTACTTAATTCATTCACAGGAAAATCATGTAATTGCTCACCTGCTACCATATTAACACTATATGTTTTGAGTAGTTTTCCATTCACATCAGTGATCAATACCTGTGCAGAAGCAGATTCGTAACCGGTGAGCTTTAACTTCAACACTTCTTTCACCGGGTTAGGAAATATGGTGATGTTGCCGGGTGCCTGGCTGATCTTTGCAGTAACTACCGCTGAGTATGTGAACTTGCCATCCGTATCCATTTGTTTAAGGCGATAATAATTGAGGCCAGCCACAGGGTTGTTGTGCAGGTAAACATAATTACTGCGGGTGGTACTGTTTAAACCACGAACAAAACCGATTGGCTTAAAGTTCACACCATCTGTTGAATGTTCAATAACAAAACCATCGTTGTTGTATTCGTTAACACTGCTCCAGTTGAGTTGCACTTTTTTTACTTCTACTGCTTTTGCAGTGAAGCTGAGCAAGGTAACCGGTGACACCCCTGTATGGCGGAAGAACCATACAGGTGCCGTGATGGCATAACCACCACTAATGCTGATTTCTGCAAAATAATATGCATTGGAATTTGTTGGCAGGTTATAATCGGCAAAACTGAAAGTATTGCCAACAATAGAATCGATCACCACAGGTAATAATCCGCTACCGGTAATACCATGCATGATCCTGATGGTTGCAACAGCAGAAGGGTTGGTAGGATCTGTTACCTGTACATTCATTAAAGGTGGCGAGTAACTGGTAGCAAAGCCACCCATCGGAACATTGTTGAGTGTAAAATTCACTCTTACATCGCAATCGTGTGTTGCGTAATAACGCATGTCCTTTACCGATTGCAGGAAGGTAGCCTGTGTTAAGTTAGCCGATAACACAGCCAGCCTGGAATAATTGGTACGGCCAAAATTGGTATAGTGGTTATCGTGATCGATACTTGGACCAACACGATAGCCGCGGCTGAGCAAACGCTTGTAATAACTATAATGACTGAGTCGTGTAGGCAGATCATTGTAAGTGGTAGATGTAGAGAACGCAGGACCGCTTTCAATAGCGACCCCTGCAATTGCACTGTCGGCAGTTGCATTTAATGATGTGTTGGCAATATTTCCAAAGTCAGAATTATCGGGATGCGCCAGCATGGCGAATGCGGTGGTAGGCCAGTCGTTAATTGTCTTAAATAAACCAGTAGTTCCGGTTGTTGAAGGAAGACCGAGGTAATCGCTCTTCGGCACAAAGATGTTATAGTTACCTGCCTCCCATCCTATCAATTGATTGATACCATATACCAGCACATGACCACCATTACTGATAACGCCCCACTCCATTCCATATAAGCCAAGGAAGGTTGAGGTAGTGGCAGTGGTAGCTGCATTAATACCCGTTGAATAATTCGCCAGTTCCATGCCTGCCTCGTTATGGTTGTGTTCCGATATACCCAGGAAATCCATGCACTGCGATGTTTTTGCATAAGTGTAGGCATCTGCCGGGGTAAGTAACGTATTGTCTTTATTACCATCAGAAAAAGAAGTATGCGAATGCAGGTTACCGAAGTAATGATTGAATGGTGCAGTTGCTGTTGTTGTTGTTGCACCCGAAAGCGGATCAGTGGTGCGGTAAAATGGGCCACCTGTGCACTGGTCGTTCTTGGCATAGATCCAGAAATAATAAGTGGTTGAAGCATTGAGGCCGGTTGCCAGGAATCCATTTGCTGTACCATTATAAATAACTGTTGTATTACCAATAGTATTACCTGTTGTATACACTACACCGTTCTGTGGTATTGTCGATGCAGTTGAGGAAGTGCTCATCGCAACGAGGTATCCATCCATCCCGGTTACAGGCATAAAGAAACCACTGATACTGTTATTGGTTGCAGATAATTCAAGCGCTGAGGGCTGACTGCCTGGGGTGGTACATGCGGGTACTACAACAGGCGTAACGTTATTCGTAAGTGGTGCCGTGGTATTGTACATTGGTCCACCCGTACAATTATCTTCACTCACTGCAAACACAAAGAAGTAATAGGTAACACCGGAAGTGAGATTGTTTGCATTGAAGTTAAACTCTGCGTCTTCGTTACAACTACACCACCACCAAGGTTCGCCCCCGCACTGTAATTCGTGCCATTCACAGGACTTGCACTCAGTGTTGAACTGGTAGAACGTACCACCAGGTAATGATCTGCATTGGGTGAAGTAGATGCAGTAAAGCTACCCTTCGCACTATTACTTGTAACATTATTGAAACTAAGATTGGTGGGCTGTGCAACTGGTGCCGTACAAGGGCTGCTACCGGATAAAGTAGTAGCCGTTCCAACGAGGTATCCGGCAGTACGGTATTTTGTGCCGCCCGAACAAAGGTTGTTCATGGCAAATACAAAAAAATAATAAGGCGTATTTGGGCTTAACCCTGTTGCATTGAACGTGGTACTGCTGCCAAAACTAATCACGTTTCCATCTCCAAGGTCATCACCTACACTATAGCTTGTTCCATCAACCGGTAAAGAACTGAGGTTGTTATTCAAAGAGCGAACAACAATATAACCATTTGCCGCAGGGCTTGCCGCGGTGAAACTTCCACTGATGCTGCTGAACGCTGGTGTTAAACTCAATGAAGTTGGTTGCGTTGACGGTGTAACACATGGTGCTGTCGGCACCCCGGTAACCTGGATGTTATCGATACTGATCTTGGGCCTTGAACCGGTTGTTCCACCCGTACCGTTGTAATAATAAAAACGAAGTTGCGCTGTTGCCACATTGTTTAAAGCAGCCGGCAGGTTAATGAAATTTATTTCACCGTTTGTGGGTGCATTATTCGTGATGTTGAGAACGGTTGCTGCAGGTATCTCGGTAAATGATGTGCCGTTGGTTGAGTAATATACTTTCAATGAAGAACTCCGGTTGCCCGTGAAGTTGTTGATGCTTGCCCAATCGAAACTGAGTGTGCCTGCATTGAGGCCCGTAAAATCAAGAAACATATCCATGGCCACGGCGCTCGTATTATTTGTAGTTCCGGTTGCCAGCAATACCAATGATTGACCCTGCTGGTAAATACCACTACTGGAGCCTGTTTGATAAACCCAGGTACTCCCGGTTATTCTTACACCATCGGGTATTGTTCCGGTGGCAACGGCTTCGTTTCCCCGCCATGCAGGTGCACCGATGCCGCTTACAAAAGTTCCGTTAGCAGGTGCAGTACTGAATGTCCAGTTGGCAAGATCAGCAAAGTTCTCTGTGTAAGTATAAGAAGGCTGTGCAGCCATATTCACCGGGGTTTGTGCAAAAGCAAAAAACTTCAGGCATAAAAATGCCATCACGAACATCACTCGTTTCATCTTTATTCAGTTGGTTGCAGCAAAACTCACTAAAAAAGCAAAGGGGCCTGCCTTAAAAACCTATTAGTTCCCCACATTCCCCGGGTAATTATGACAAAAACATGTCATAAGCAGGCAGGGGAACTGATTCTCATCATAATTGCTGCGTTCTTATAAAAATACTTTTGCATCGTGATACCATCCATACTACTACATAAATACAATGTACCCGTACCAAGGTACACCAGCTACCCTACCGTGCCCTTCTGGAATAATGAAATAGCGGTGAACGACTGGAAGAAAGTGGTTGCCGTTACTACCACCACGGCGAATAATACAGACGGCATCAGTTTGTACATCCATCTTCCTTTCTGTGAATCGCTTTGCACTTACTGCGGTTGCAATAAAAAGATCACTACCAACCATAGTGTAGAAGAAGAATATATGGAGGCCATCATTAAAGAATGGCAATTGTACCGTAACCTGATGACCGGTCCACCGGTGATCAGGGAATTACATTTAGGTGGTGGTACCCCTACTTTCTTCTCGCCTGAGCACCTGCAATACATGTTGAATGAAGTGCTGAAGCATGCTGTTATTCACCCAAAATACGAGTTCAGTTTTGAAGGGCACCCGAATAATACCACGAGAGAACATCTGCAGGTGCTGTATGACATTGGCTTTAGAAGAGTAAGTTATGGTGTGCAGGACCATAATGCAAAAGTGCAAAGAGTGATCAATCGTATACAGCCATTTGAAAATGTGAAGAGAGCCGTTGAAGAAGCAAGAGCAATCGGTTATACATCCATCAACTTCGATTTAATATATGGTCTGCCGTTACAAACAAGAGAATCTGTAATTGAAACCATTAACCAGAGCATTTCATTACAGCCAGACCGCATTGCTTTTTACAGTTATGCCCATGTGCCGTGGACCAGTAAGGCCCAGCGTTTATTTGATGAACATGACCTGCCGGATGCAAAGCTGAAAATGGAACTGTACCAGGCAGGCAAGCAGTTATTTATAGAAAACGGTTATTGCGATATTGGAATGGACCATTTTGCATTGCCTGGCGATAGCCTGTATAAAGCATGGAAAGAAGGATGGCTGCACCGGAATTTTATGGGTTATACTACCCAGAGAACCGATATGTTACTTGGGCTGGGTGTTTCCAGCATCAGCGATGCAGGTGTGGCTTTTGCACAGAACCATAAAACGCTGGGTGATTATTACCAGAGTATTGAATACAACGAACTGGCTGTAACCAAAGGGCATTTCTTAAGCAAAGAAGATATTTCGTTCAGAAAATATATTCTCGATATCAGCTGCCATTCAACAGCAGATTTCCAGTTACAGGATCATTGCCTGTTGAAGGAATATGTTTTCCCTGAATTGAAAAAATTGCAGGCCGATCATTTGATTACCTGGAACGAAAGAGGATTGGATGTAACGGAGATGGGAAGACATTTTATCCGCAATATCTGCAGTGCATTTGACCTGTATCTTACACGAAGCGAAGCAGCAAAAGAAAACAGGTTATTCAGCCAGGCCGTTTAATTATTACATTATTACAGATAAAAACAACTTAGCAAAAAACGCTGGGGTCAGGTCTTATTCCTTATCAACTTATATACCCTTATGGCACTCATCAATAAAATGATGAAGGCCACAAGTCCCACTACACCCCAAACCCAGCTCATGCTGTCTTTCACAGAAGCCAGCATTACAATGGCTACCAAAAATATGGTGGCTACTTCATTCCATATTCTCAATTGCTGGGATGAATATTTTAAAACACCTTTCATCTGCTGCAAATAGATGCGGTGCAGGGTATAATGGTAGATATACAATCCAACAACAAATAATAATTTCACCAGCAACCATTGCGGTACACGGAACTGGCTGTAAAGAAGCCACATCCACGGACCGAATATCAGTGTAAGAATGGCTGAAGGCCAGGTGATGCCAAACCACAAACGTTTCATCATGATGCGAAACTGTTGTTGCAATGCATCTTTTACTTCAGGGGTTCTATCTTTCGCCTCTGTATTATAAATAAACAAACGGGGCATATAGAACATACCGGCAAACCAGGTAACGATGAAGATGATATGCAGTGCTTTTATATATTGGTAGGTCATGCAGATATCTTATGAGTTCCTTTGCAAACTTTGCTTGCTTTGCGTGAAATCTTTTTTCAACACCATGCTATCATCTCCATTCATATAATCTTTTAACCATTTTGTGATGGCTTCCACCCATAAAGGATGTGTATTTAAACATGGGATGAGGGTAAAAGATTCGCCACCAGCTTCCATAAAAATATGTTTTCCTTCTTCAGCCATCTCTTCCAATGTTTCCAGGCAATCACTCACAAATGCAGGGCATACCACCAGCACTTTTTTCACACCTTCATTTGGTAATTCAGCCAGTCGTTTAGCAGTATAAGGCTGCAACCATGGATCCCGGCCCAATCTTGACTGGAATGTTTGTTCAGATTTCTCTCCCGGTATATTCAGCGTATTTACTATTTGACCAGTTGTAACAAAACATTGGTGCCTGTAGCAAAATTCATGGGCAGGTGAAGGAACATTACAACAATTCTCTGTTTTTAAACAATGACAACCGGTAACATCTCCTTTAATGATGTGCCGTTCAGGCACACCATGATAGCTGAAGAGAATCTTATCATAATCCTGCTGCAGGTAAGGCTTTATACTTTCAGCCAGGGCTTCTATGTATAAAGGATCTTTATAGTATGGCTTAATGGTAACCAGCCTGGAAGTATATTTTTTATCTGAATGTATATCTTTCACTTGCTGCACCGCTGTTTCGTAACTGCTCATGGCATAGTGCGGATACAACGGAAACAAGATCACTTCCTCCAACCCCTCAATTTTTGTATGTAATTGTGCCAATACATTTTCGGTTGATGGATTGCCATAACGCATATTGATCTCCACCACCTCTTCAAAATTCTGCTGAACAGCATCCTGTAATTCCCTTGTGAGTTGAATTAACGGTGAGCCGTTTTCTGTCCAGATAGACTGGTAAGCTTTCGCAGAATTGGGTGCACGAAACGGAACGATGATCCCTTTTACCAGTAACGTACGTTTCCACCATGGTGTGTCTATCACACGTTCATCCATCAGAAACTCGGTAAGATATTTCTTTACATCTTTTACTGTAGTAGAATCCGGGGAACCCAGGTTCATTAAAAGGATCGCTCTTTTCTTTATCATAAACTGCGGCAAAACTAAAGTTTAAAAAATCACATATCAAACATGACAGACAAATGACACGCATCATGACTGAAATCATACGGGCAGGTGGGTGTTCTTTTACTTTTGCACGGTCGGAATTAACCAAAAGGCTAAATGGATATTAACCAGTTTTATATTGCAGGGATCAATTATAAAAAATCAGATGCTTCGGTTCGTGGTCTTTTTGCCATCAATTCAGATCAATACCATAACATATTACAAAAAGCTTCCCAGTTTGGTATAAAGGAAGTTTTTATTCTTTCTACCTGTAACCGGACCGAGATATATGGTTTTGCGGCAAAAGCAGATGACCTGGTGAACCTCCTTTGTTCTGAAACCATAGGTGATGCTGCAACTTTCAGAACTGCCGCATATATAAAAAATGGCCTCCCTGCCATCAACCATATTTTTTGTGTGGGTGCAGGCCTGGATTCACAGATCCTGGGTGATTACGAGATCGTTGGCCAGTTAAAGACAGCAGTAAAATTTGCGAAAGAACACGATTTTGTAGGTGCATTTTCCGAAAGGCTCATTAATTCCGTATTGCAGGCATCCAAACTTATAAAGAACAATACTGAACTGAGTGGTGGTACCGTTTCCGTTTCATTTGCTGCCGTTCAGTATATAAAACAGAAAGTAGCCCACGTAAAACAGAAAAACATTCTCCTGTTGGGTGTGGGTAAGATCGGACGTAATACCTGTAAAAATCTTGTTGATTATCTCCATACAAAAAACATCACGCTCATTAACCGCTCACCTGAAAAAGCTGCAATACTGGCAGGTGAACTGGGACTGCAATCTGCTTCCATCGAAAATATTGATGAGGAGATCCGGAAAGCTGATATCATCCTGGCAGCAACCAATGCCAACGAACCTGTTATCCTAACATCGCACCTCGAGGGAGGCAAACAAAAACTGATCATCGATCTTTCCATTCCATATAACGTAGAAGCTGCAGCAGAACTGTTACCAAATGTTCAGCTGGTGAATGTAGATGAGCTTTCAAGGATGAAAGATGAAACATTAAAGAAAAGGGAATCCCAGGTACCCAAAGCAAAAGCCATTATTGCAGAACTGATGACGGAGTTTGCAGAATGGTGCGAGATGCGTAAGCATGTACCGATGCTGCGTGACCTTAAATTGAAACTGAAGCAGATCTATTCCAGCCCTCAATACTTCCAGAGCACCAGCAATTGTCCCAAAACTTTAGAGCTGAAGATACAGCGGGTATTGAACGAAACTGCCGGTAAGGTCAAAGTTGAAAACCAGAAAGGATGTCAGTACATTGCTGCCATTAATGAGTTCATAAGTGCACAGGCAAGTTAATGTCACAAAAAAAATTACGAATCGGAACAAGGGATAGCCAGTTGGCTGTCTGGCAAGCCACATTGGTGCAAAACCTTTTGAAGGAAAAAGGTGTGCAGTCAGAACTGGTATACATCAAAAGTGAAGGCGATATAGATACTGTTACTCCTTTGTATGAATTAGGTGTACAGGGAGTTTTTACCAAAGCTTTGGATACAGCTTTATTGAGTAAACGCATTGATATTGCTGTTCATTCAATGAAAGACGTGCCTACACAACTGGCGAAAGGCCTTACACAGGCTGCAGTGTTGGAAAGAGCTTCATACAAAGACCTTATTGTCTATAAAGACAAAGCTGATTTCCTGGATGATCATAATGCTACTGCAATTATTGCTACCAGCAGCGTCAGGAGAATTGCACAATGGTTACATCGTTACCCAAATCACAAGATTGAAAACTTAAGAGGTAATGTAAATACACGTTTAAGAAAACTTGCAGAAAGCAACTGGCAGGGAGCCATTTTTGCTGCTGCAGGACTAGAAAGAATTGGTTTACGTCCCGGAAATTCTATTGAACTCGATTGGATGTTACCTGCTCCTGCACAGGGAGCCATTATGATCGTTTGCAGGAAAGACGATACTGCAGCCTACATCTCTTGTCAGCCTTTTAATGACACAGATACAATGCTCTGTACCAAAATTGAAAGAGATTTTTTAAGAACATTGTTGGGTGGATGTTCAACACCCATCAGTGCCCTTGCCGAGATAAAAAATGGTACTGTTCATTTCCGTGGTAATATTATCAGTCCCGATGGAAAACAAAAAGCGGAAACCAGTCGTACCTGTGCTGTGAAAGATGCATCCAATCTTGGTACTACTGCAGCCCAGGAGATATTAAAAACCGGTGGAGATGCTATTGTAAATAATATCAGGCAGGGAAAATAGTAATACGATCATGAGCTACACGATCCTTTCAACAAAAACATTGAACCCTCCGGTCAAAAAAGAACTGGAGCAAAATGGGTTTGTATTGATGGAAGCGAATTTTATAGCGATTGAGAATATAATTGATCAGCAAACAATCGAAAGGATAAACAGTATCAAAGATGGAGATACAATCATCTTCACCAGTGCCAATGCAGTAGAGATGGTGAAAGACCATATTGATCATGACATAGCCATTAATGTCTTTTGCATTTCCGGGAAGACCAAAGAAACGGTTCAGTCCCTTTTGCCTAAGGCGATTATTATAGATGCTGCAGCTTACGGAAAAAAGTTAGCTGAAATGATCATTGCCTCAGCGGTTAAACACGTGATCTTCTTTTGTGGAGATATCCGTAGAGACGAACTTCCTGCCTTACTTCAACAGCGCAACATTACTGTTGAAGAATGTATTGTGTATAAAACCGTTCAAACACCAAAACAGGTCAACGAACAATTTGATGCGGTTTTGTTTTTTAGTCCAAGTGCGGTTAAAAGTTTCTTTTCGTTAAACAGGCTGGATGAAAATGTTGTTTGTTTCAGCATTGGTACTACAACAGCTGATGAAATAAAAAACTTTACTTCCAATAAAATAATCATTGCAGATATTCCAACACAGGACCATCTGGCACTTAAAATAAAAACACATTTTACTAAAACAGTGCAATGCTGAATTTTTATTCATCATTCACCATTCACCATTCACGATGACACAACTAAAAAACGATCTTCTTTTAAGAGCACTCAGGAAAGAAAAAGTGGAACGTCCACCTGTATGGATGATGAGACAGGCTGGAAGATATTTACCTGATTATATTAAACTAAGAGAGAAGTACGACTTCTTTACCAGGGTTCAAACCCCTGAACTTGCAACAGAGATTACATTGCAACCGATTGACCAGGTTGGTGTGGATGCTGCGATCATTTTCTCCGACATTCTTGTTATTCCACAGGCAATGGGCCTGGAAGTTTTGATGGAAGAAGGGAAAGGTCCTTCACTACCAAAAACAATAAAAACACAGCAGGATGTAGATGCATTGATCACAACAGGTGCTGAAGAAAGTCTGAAGTACGTGTATGATGCATTGTCACTCACCAAAAAAGAATTGAACGGAAGAGTTCCACTTATCGGATTTGCCGGTGCACCATGGACGATCTTGTGCTATATGGTAGAAGGTAAAGGCAGCAAGACCTGGGATAAAGCAAAACAGTTTGCATATACACAACCTGAACTAGCAAAGCAGTTATTACAAAAGATCACAACACTCACCATAGATTATTTAAAGCACCAGGTAAAAGCAGGTGCAGATACGGTACAGGTATTTGACAGCTGGGCAGGAAGTTTATCACCTGCAGATTTTAAAACCTATGCACAACCCTATCTTTTACAAATTGCTGATGCATTAAAAGATGATGCCCCGGTTATTCTTTTTCCAAAAGGAAGCTGGTATGCATTGAATGATTTAAGCAAGAGTTCAGCCTCAGGTATTGGTATCGACTGGAGCCTTACACCACAAATGGCAAGAGAACTCACCAATAACAACATCACACTTCAGGGGAATTTTGATCCGGCAAAACTATTGGCACCCATTCCACAGATCAAACAATGGGTAAAGGAAATGATCGATGGCTTTGGCACACAAAATTATATTGCCAATCTTGGTCATGGTATTACACCAAATGTACCGGTTGATCATGCAAAAGCATTTGTTGATGCAGTGAAAGAATACAAATCGTGAATTCATCCACGATTTACTATTCACCATTGACCATTGACCATTCACGATATGAGCATTAAACTAAACTGGATATCATACATACACGATCTGCAGAATCACATTTGCCATGCTTTAGAAAAAGCAGATGGTAAAGCCAAATTCATAGAAGATGCCTGGGAAAGACCAGAAGGTGGTGGTGGAAAGACAAGGGTGATCAGCAATGGAAACGTTTTTGAAAAAGGTGGTGTAAATACTTCAGTTGTGTTTGGTGATGTGACTGATACAATGAGAACACAACTCAAAATTCTCCCTTTAGGGGGTAAGGGGGCTTGGTTTGCCTGTGGATTAAGCCTGGTGCTCCATCCTTTCAATCCATTTGTCCCCACCGTTCATTGCAATTACCGCATGTTTGAACTGTACAATGAACAAGACGAAGTAATTGATCGCTGGTTTGGTGGTGGAACAGATCTTACTCCCTATTATTTATTTGAAGAAGATGCAAAGCATTTTCACGGTACGTACAAAAATGTTTGTGACCAGTTTGATCCTTCCTTCTATCCAAAGTTCAAAAAAGTATGTGATGATTATTTTGTGAACGCACATCGCAATAATGAAATGAGGGGTATTGGTGGAATATTTTACGACTATCAAAGGCCGGATGAAACACAAGATGTAGGCTTCTGGATGAACTTTGGTAAGCGTTGTGGTAATGCATTTAATGAAGCTTATTTACCGATAGTTGAACGAAGAAAAAATGCACCATTCACCATTCAACATAAACACTGGCAGGAAATAAGAAGGGGAAGATATACTGAGTTCAATCTTGTACACGACAGGGGAACTTTGTTTGGTTTAAAAACCAATGGAAGAACAGAGAGTATTTTGATGAGCTTACCTCCTACTGTTCGGTTTGAATACAACTATCAACCTGAACCAGGAAGTGAAGAAGATAAATTGTTGCAGGCTTGTTTGCATCCGGTTAATTGGCTTGAATAAAACTACAACGACACTTATGTCACAACGGATCACAACGTTATGTTACTCTGTGTCGAGGTGGTTCAAAATAAAAAATATGTATCTACAAAGAAGAAATAGAATTCTTAGACAATCACAAGCTATCAGGAGTTTGGTGAGTGAAACGAACCTTACACCAAACGATTTTATCGTTCCACTATTTATTGTTGAAGGTGAGAATGAAGTTTCAGAGATCAGTTCTATGCCTAATTATTACAGGAGATCAATTGATCTTACCGTAAAAGAAGTAAAAGAACTCTGGAGCATGGGATTGAAAAGTGTGCTGCTTTTTGTAAAATCAAAAGACGAGCTGAAAGATAATAAAGGAACAGAAGCACTCAATCCAAACGGCTTAATGCAAAGAAGCATCAAAGCGATAAAAGATGCTGTTCCGGAAATGTTGATCATGACAGATGTGGCCCTGGATCCATTTTCATCTTTTGGCCATGATGGAATTGTGGAAAACGGAGAGATAGTCAATGATGCAACTGTAGAGGTACTGGCAAAGATGAGTGTAAGTCATGCAGCTGCAGGAGCAGATTTCGTGGCACCCAGCGATATGATGGATGGACGTATCGCAGCAATCAGACAAGCATTGGAAGAAAATGGTTACACTAAAACGGGCATCATGGCTTACAGTGCCAAGTATGCATCTTGTTTTTATGGACCATTTCGGGATGCACTTGATTCTGCACCAGGCTTTGGTGATAAGAAAACCTACCAGATGGATTATTGCAACAGGACAGAAGCAATAAAAGAAGCTATGATGGATGCGGAGGAAGGTGCTGACATTGTAATGGTGAAGCCTGCTCTTTCCTATTTAGATATCATTCGTGAAGTGAAAAATGTTGTTGATGTCCCAGTAAGTTGTTATAACATCAGTGGTGAATATGCAATGATAAAAGCAGCAGCAAAGATGGGATGGATAGATGAAGACAAAGCGATACTGGAAACATTAACATCGATGAAGAGAGCCGGTGCTGATTTGATTGCCACTTATTTTGCGAAGGATGCTGTAAGGTTGTTAGGGTGAATTGTCAATGGTGAGTGGTGAATATTTCCGGCTTGATTCTTAACTTTAGTCATCACCTAAACCATTTATTATGTTTCTTCATCTTAGTCACCAAAAGCTTGACATTTATGGGTTCTCCAGGTTATTTGTGCTGGAATGTTATAAAATAACAAAAGAACTTCCATCAGAAGAAAGATTCGGAATGACCTCACAGATCAGGAGAGCTGCATTATCTGTTCACTTAAATGTAGCGGAAGGTTCATCTCGGAAATCGGAAGCGGAGCGAAAACGCTTTTATGAAATTGCAAGAGGCTCGTTAATTGAAGTTGATGCAGCCTTTGATATCGCCAGAGAATTAAACTATTTAGAAAATTACGATTTAAATAACCTTGGTGAGTGTACAATTAAGTGCTTTAAAATACTTAGCGGACTGATCGATTCTCGAAAGTCAAATTGACCATTCACCATTCACCATTCACCATATGATCAACAAAAGCATTGAACTATTCGAAAGAGCACAACAAAGTATTCCTGGTGGAGTTAATTCTCCTGTTCGTGCATTTAAAAGTGTAGGCGGCACTCCCATTTTTATGAAGAATGCCAAAGGTGCTTATATGTTTGATGCCGATGGCAACAGGTATATTGATTATATCAACTCATGGGGACCAATGATACTGGGCCATGCATTCGAACCAGTTGTAGAAGCAATTCAAAAGAAAGCAGTTGATTCAACATCTTTTGGAGCACCAACCGAGTTAGAAATTGAAATGGCTGAGCTAGTGAAAAGCATGGTGCCTAATGTAGATCTCATCAGAATGGTGAGCAGTGGTACCGAAGCCTGCATGAGTGCTATTCGATTGGCAAGAGGTTATACCGGAAGAAATAAAATAATAAAGTTCGAGGGATGTTATCATGGTCATGCTGATAGTTTTTTAGTGAAAGCAGGAAGCGGTGTGGCCACATTCAATATACAAACGGTTCCTGGTGTCACTGCAGGAGTGTCGCAGGATACGTTTACTGCACCGTACAACGATCTTGATGCAGTGAAACAGATCGTTGCTGAAAATAAAAATGAAGTAGCAGCCATCATCATAGAACCTGTGGCAGGTAATATGGGTTGCATTATTCCGCAACAAGGATTTTTAGAAGGACTAAGGAAGCTTTGTACCGAAGAAGGCATCGTCTTTATTTTTGATGAGGTGATGACAGGCTTTCGTTTATCTCAAGGAGGTGCACAGGAAAGATTGAACATTGATGCTGATCTTGTCACCTATGGAAAAGTGATCGGAGCCGGAATGCCTGTTGGTGCTTTTGGTGGAAAGTTAGAGATCATGAAACACATTGCACCGCTTGGAAATGTGTACCAGGCCGGAACGTTGAGTGGAAATCCTTTGGCAATGATCGCAGGTTATACTTTACTTACACATTTAAAAAATAATCCAAATATTTATACTGAACTGGAAGAAAAAGGAAATTACCTGCACAAAGGTTTGCAAGAAGTATTGGAACAAACCAACATACCTTTTGTCATCAATCATCTTGGCTCCATGATCTCTGTGCATTTCAGTGATAAGCCTGTGATTGATTTTGATTCCGCAGCATCAGCGAATAATACGCTGTTCAATAAATTCTTCCACTCCATGTTGGATAAGGGAATTTATCTACCTCCTTCGGCTTTTGAAACCTGGTTCTTGAGTAATGCATTGAGTTATGAAGACATAGATGAAACGATCAGTTCGGTGAAAGATGTGTTTGAAAAAGGGTTGAACTAAGCTGTAGAATATATTTCAGCATCGTTGCGTCGCACTCTTGTGCTGAGGGATTTCTATCGGCAGAAATTGCGTTGGCAATAATTATATTCGCTAATAATCTTCTAGACCAACCCCTTCATGCCTGAAATTGAAATCATAACTGAAATCAACGCTCCTATTGAAATCTGTTTTGATCTCGCAAGAAGTATCGACCTGCACAAAATATCAACAGCCAAAACAAACGAACAGGCCATTGATGGAAAAACTTCCGGACTTATCGAATTGAATGAATTCGTAACATGGGAAGCTGTGCACTTCGGAATCAAACAAAAGCTAACTTCAAAAATAACTGCTTACGAAAGACCACACTACTTTGTTGACGAACAGGTGAATGGAGCTTTCCGGTCATTCTATCATAAACACACATTTAAACAAGAGAAAGGTTTTGTGATAATGAAAGACTATTTTGAATTTCATTCGCCTTTTGGAGTTTTTGGGAAATTGGTCAGTAAGCTTTACCTCACAAAATATATGGAGAGATTGCTCATTGAAAGGAACAGGATCATTAAAGAGTATGCAGAAACAGGGAAATGGAAATCTTTTTTGAATGGAGAAAAACATTTATAACCCCGAGTTTGTAAAAGGACTTTTTAACAGGATGAGTAGTTCATATGAGAGAATGAACTACATCACTTCTTTCGGATTCTCCATCCGTTGGCGATCCCAATTTCTTAAGTCCTTTAAATCAACAGATAGGAAAGTAGAGATAATTGACCTATTAACAGGAATGGGCGAAACCTGGGAAGCGATAAAAATCAAGCTACCTAACTCAAACCTGACCGTTCTGGACTTTTCAGAAGAAATGTTGAAACATGCCAGGCAAAAAAGTAAAAAGAAATTCAACAACCAAATATCTGTCTTACAACAGAACATATTACAGAATCAGCTTCCAGATAATCATTATGACTTTGTGACTTGTGCATTTGGGCTAAAAACATTCAATACGGAACAATTGAATATTTTGGCCGGAGAAATAAAACGAATTTTAAAAACTGGTGGTCAGTTTACTTTCATTGAAGTTTCAAAACCCAACAACCCAATATTGAAGACTTTGTATGGTTTCTACCTGGGAAAGATGATTCCGATTTTAGGTAAGCTTCTGCTGGGTGGTCCGGAGGAATATAAAATGTTATGGAGATACACTGAACAATTTGAAAACGCAAATAATGCAAAGGATATATTTACTAAAACAGGCTTAACTACTGAGTTTGTTTCTTATTTTTATGGTTGTGCAACTGGTTTTTATGGAAAGAAGGCATAAGAGAAACCTTACAATAACCAATGCACAAAAACACTTTTAGATATCCTACCCACACCTGATTAAAATCATAATCCCGCACCTCTCATATCTGCAATTTTGCAGCATATATGTGGAAGAAAAAAACAACCATCTTCTTTACGCTTTTCATTAGCTATGCAGCTTACAGTGCATGGGTATACACCAATGGTACTGAGCAAAATATTCAAATTAGATTCTCTGATCAGGAAATGCTGGGTAAACAACTCTGGCAAGAAAAGAATTGTAGTTCCTGTCACCAGGTATATGGCTTAGGTGGATACTTAGGTCCTGATCTAACGAACATCACCTCCGATCCAAAAAGAGGTAAGGCTTATGCTGCAGCTTTTATAAAATTCGGTGGTGCCACCATGCCCAACTTTCACCTGACTGATAAAGAAACAGAAGCCATCATTGCTTACCTCGCTAACGTAGATGCTTCTGTAAAAAACAACACGCCTTAACATGAACGGAAAAAGAACAGCCTTCAACTTCTGGATAATTGCTTTAAGCTGTTTGATACTGGGCTTGTTATTTGGTATCGCCGGCAGTTTACAATACGTAGTTCCGGGTTTTCTGAAAGAACAGTTCTCATTTGCTAAAATGCGTCCGTTGCATGTGTTCCTCATCACACAATGGATCAGTTGTGCTGCAGTTGGCAGTATGTATTATTTTATACCATCACTTAACAAGGGTAAACTATTCTCTCCGTTACTTGCAAAACTGCATTTGCTGATCCAGGCTTTCCTCATCATAGTTGCCGTGAGCTTTTTCTTCACAGGAAAATTCACTGGGAGAGAATACATGGAGTTTCCTGTATGGATCATCGGCCTGATGATTCTTGGATGGGTCTTTGCAGGAATCAATCTACTGGCAACAGTTAAACCAAAATACGATACCGCTCCTGTGTATATCTGGAGCTGGAGTGCCGGCATTTTATTTTTCATTATCACACTTACTGAAGCATCGCTCTGGCAGTTTGATCATTTCAATACCAATATTATTCGTGACATTACTGTGCAATGGAAAGCACTGGGTTCCATGGTTGGTGCATGGAATATGCTGATATATGGATCAGCTATCTACATCATGTGTAAGATCAGTGGTAACGATAACCTGGCAAGATCAAAACCTGCATTCTTCTTTTATTTCTTAGGAATGGCCAACCTGATGTTCAACTGGGGACATCATACTTATATTGTTCCGGCCTCTCCTATTATTAAAAATACTGCCTACATCATCAGCATGACGGAGTTACTCATTCTCTTCAACATGATCTGGAAATGGGGTAAGTCGTTAAAGAAAGAAGATAAAGAACTGCATCTCTCCTATCGTTTACTAAAGATGACGGACAACTGGATTTTGCTGAACCTTGCTCTCGCCATTGCTATTTCTGTTCCGGCATTAAATGCATTTACGCATGGCACACATATTACTGTAGCACATGCAATGGGTGCAACCATCGGCATCAACACGACAATACTTTTAGCTGCAGGATTTTTTATCTTCTTCACAGACAAGCAGGCCAGGTTTGTACACATCAAACCCAAACACAAAAAAACACTTTGGGTGTTCAATATCTCTTTACTTGTATTCTGGCTTTCACTGGTTGGCAGTGGAATTGTAAAAGCAATAGGAACGGCAGAGAATAAAGTATTTTATGAGATCATCCTTGCATTGCAACCCTGGTTCCGTGCATTTTCTGTAAGTGGATTCATTCTGACCGGGGCTATCATTGTACTTGCTTATCCCTTACTCAAATACTTTGTTCGACCAGCGAAAAACAGGATAGAAATCTTCGATGCAAACACACACAGGCCTTTAGTTATTAAAGAAAAAACTGAAGTGATCAAGACCACTGACGAAGTATTATAACCTTTCTTTTTTTGTATAATTGTCTTATGAAAAAGTTTCTTCTTGCTTTTTTTGTATTCAGCACCAGTGTCCTGAATGCACAAAATGATGAATTGTTCTTTCTTTATAAAAAAGACTGGAGCGATGCCAAAGACATTAAGGAAGCAAGCTATTTCATGCATATGCTGAAGGAGAATGACACCTCATTTGTATGCCGCTATTATAATGTTACCGGGCCGATGTTGAAATTGGAAACATATAAAGACCGTGAACTCACAGTTCCTATGGGAACATTTTCATGGTACAGTGAAAAAGGGTGGCTCGATAGTACAGGTCTTGTGTACAACGGCAGAAAAGATGGCGACTGGTATTATATGGAAAGAGACTCTGCGAATGTGGCTATCCATGAAGAATATGTAAGAGGAAGATTTCAAAGGAGAATCGATTACATAAATAAACGAACCACCTTTCCTGGTGGCAATGTAGTGCCTTTTAAAACCGAGGAAGAAAAAGAAGATACTGCCAGGACTTTTACAGTAGTGCAGGTGGAGGCTTCTTTTCCTAAAGGATTAAGAGGATGGAAAACCTACCTCGAAAAAAACCTGAAGATTCCCGACAGGTTCATAAACTTGGTGAAAGGTAACGGCCGTGCAACCGTAATAGTTAGTTTCCGAGTTGATAAAACGGGAAGTGTTTCAAATGTTCAATTGCAAAGATCGGCTGAATGGTCTGTTGATATGGAAGCATTAAGAGTTATACAGAAAAGTCCAAAATGGGAGCCTGCAACCCAAAATGGTAAAGCTGTAATTTACAGGCAGAGACAGAGTATAACTTTTGTCTCTGAAGGATGAGTTTAAATCATTAGTCTTAATCACGGGAGTTGAAGCCTGCTGAATAAAACACAGAAAGTACAAGTGAGTGACACAAGTAAAGCTTAATAGATAACAGAACCCCGTTCAATAAAAATCCCATTCAAAACTGAACGGGATTTTCTTTATATGTTTCGTATTTCGTACCTCGTACTTCTGATCTACTTCCTGCTTCCAATCACTTCCTTCACCAGCTTCACCGTTCTTGCAACATCCGGTATTGCCAAAGCTGTCAAATTAGGAGCATAATGCATTGGAGCATCTGCACTGGTAATTCTCCTGATAGGAGCATCTAAATAATCAAACCCTTCTTTCTGAATTCTGTAAGTGATCTCCGAACTAACAGAACACATTGGCCATTGTTCTTCTACGATCACCAGGCGATTTGTTTTCTTAACGCTTTCCAGAATGGTCATCCAATCCAGCGGACGAATCGTTCTTAGATCGATTACCTCTGCACTCACACCCTCTTTCTCTAATTCTGCTGCAGCACCCAATGCAACTTTCATCATCTTATTATAAGACACGATGGTTACATCTTTACCTGTTTTCTTAATATCACACTTACCCAGTTCAATATAATATTCTTCTTCCGGTACTTCACTTTTATCGCCGTACATCACTTCACTCTCCATGAACATCACAGGATCTTCTTCATACCGGATAGCCTGTTTCAACAAACCTTTTGCATCATAGCCGTTAGATGGAGAAACCACTTTCAATCCAGGTATGTTGGCATAATAACTTTCAAAAGCAGTGGAGTGCTGTGCACCAAGCTGACCTGCACTACCATTAGGACCACGAAAAACGATCGGGCAACCAATTTGGCCACCACTCATGGCCAGCATTTTTGAGGCTGTATTCAGAATCTGGTCCATGGCCAGTACACCAAAGTTCCAGGTCATGAATTCAACGATCGGGCGAAGACCATTTTGAGCAGCACCTACAGCAACAGCAGCAAAACCAAGTTCAGAGATAGGCGTATCAATCACTCTTTTCGCCCCGAATTCGGCCAGCATTCCCTGGCTCACTTTATAGGCACCATTATATTCGGCTACTTCTTCACCCATTAAAAAAACACGTTCATCTCTACGCATTTCCTCGTTCATTGCTTCACGAAGGGCCTCTCTGAAAGCTATCTGACGCATAATTAATTATCGGTTTTTGAGGTGGCAAAAATAGCTGAATAAGGCTTACAAAGAGTGAGTTTTTTATGCTGCCAGCTGTTAGTTTTTCAATTGAAATCTCGTTGCGTCGCACTCTTGTGCTGGAAGAACGTGATGCAGCAATGGCAAACCTGTCAGGTTAAGGTAATCAGCAGACCAAAAATTCATTTCAACTACTTTGCAATAATTGAATAAACCTGACAGGTTGTTTTCGGTGCACCAATCAATATTCGGTGGTATATTTAAGCATAGCTTATGAGATCAGCATTTGCCATATCCATTTTATTTATACTGAGCTGCAATTCCGGTATTGATTACCCTGAAGGAGGATATGATTATGTGAAGGATTATAAAGATGAAGATACAAATTTTTATTTCTTGCCTGTAAGGGATAGTTTTTCCAGGGAAGACTCATTTTACGCTTATTGGGAAGGAGAAATTACATACAACCATTACGACGAACCAAACCTTAGTTTGCAGCCAGAACATGAAGATATTTTCAGATTGACTTATCACTTGGCTTTTGGAGGAACCACTATTATTGTTCTGAAAAAAGATTCAATCATTACCAAACAACCATTTCCGAAAAGTTATATACACTACAGAAATGACGATTTGCTAAATGAGATAGAGAAAGAACATTTAAACCTTCTGGAAAGATATTATCCTTTAGAAAACAGTAAACTTTCGAAAAGACACGTCGATTCATTGGTGATGTTGTTCCCTCAGTTGCTTGATCCTCGATATTATTTATCACTTAGTAAAAAAACAATTGTCACGGACACCACTAAGCCAAGATATCTACTCCGAAAAATTGCAATTACAGATGATCAATACTATAAAATAATCTCTGACATCAACAAAAGTGGATATTGGAGTTTACCAGTTCATGTGGAATGTATAGCTCCTCCTATGGACGGTTTTGGTTATTGGCTGGAAACGAATACCAAAAACAAATACAATATTGTTTTTTCAGGCTGCTGTGACAATCAACGAATATTACCATTTGCAAAAGCCTGCCAGGCGATTGTGAAGTTGGCTGGGTTTGATAAAGATATTTTTTTGTACTGGGATGGGGTAATAGGTCCGCCAAGTGTTTTTGACACAATTCCAATGGAAGTTCAAGATGTGGAACTTGAAAAAAATAAATCTTAAATGAAACTACTCATTCAGCAATTACAAACAATCATCGAACAATACACACCAAAACTCCAGCAACTCACTGAAGCGTCACTGAATATTAAACCAGCACCGGGAAAGTGGAGTAAAAAAGAGCAGATCGGTCATCTGGTAGATTCTGCCCAGAATAATATCCGCCGTTTTATTGAAGCACAATACCAGGAACAACCTCCGGTGATCGTTTACAACCAGGACGAATGGGTTAAATTGAGTGATTACGAAAATTACAATTCAACTGATCTCATACAATTATGGATCTTGCTGAACTTTCATATATGCATCATCCTTCGTAAAATGCCGGAAGACAAATACAATAATCTTTGTTTCAGGAGAGAATCACACACGATTAAATGGCTGGCAGCAGATTATAACAAACACCTGCTTTATCACCTGCATCGTATTTTAGAAATGGAACCTGTACCCTATCTTTGAGAATTAAGCTGGCTCTTTGATTGCTACTACAGATATCTTAGTGAACTCGTTACCGCTGTAAATTTTGGCAAATTCCAGGTTACCGGTACGTTTCCATTCAGCGAAGTTGGTATTGGTTACAATACGCCAGAAATTCTTTGATTTCAGATCTTCAGCATCATTTCCCTGGATAATATAACCAAGAATGCTGCTGCGTTTTTTAAAATCGATCTTCATCGAATTAGTTGCCGCTATCTTTTCTTTGTCTAAAAACTTTGATATTGCTTCTACTGTCATGCGGCGAAGGTAATCTTTTTAAAGGAGGACGGCAAATGACCTGATTATATCAATGATAATCAATATGTTGAAAAATAAAATCCTCCCAAATGGGAGGATTTTGACTTACTAACCTGGTTCTCAGCATTAGAATACGTTATATCCGAAACTTACATAATACAATCCTCCAACACTTGGATTTCCAAATGCACTGCGGTAGTATTTATTGAATACGTTGCTGGCACCCAGCTTCAATATATTTTTTGTTTTAGGGAAATTGTAGCTGATCATGCCGTCAAATACGCCATAAGAAGGAATTTCTGCAGAACCAAAGGTTCCTTCCCACATCACCTCATCCTGCCACCTGTACAGCATATTAAATCCAAGTCCTTTGTACACATTAGAATTGCCCAATCCAAGATTGAAACGAAGTTCTGGTGTATTAAAGAAGGAGACAAAGTTGGCAGGCAGATCTCTTAGTTTATCGCTGGAAACATTACCAGTTATCGTATAACCTTTATATACCCTGTAATCTCCACCAATTCCCCAACCCATTGCCTTAACAGGTGTGGTAGTATTTGTAATAAAAGAATAGTTAGTTGTAGTAAAGGGACTTAATAATTCAACAAGGCTCACAGAAGGATTGGCGCTGGCACTTGCACCTCTTCCTACTGCAACACGGCCAAGGAAGTCTTCATATTTGCTGTAATATCCGTACACATCTATCATCAATCTTTGATTCAACATTAAACCCCTGTAGCCTATCTCGTAAGATTGTACAGATTCTGGTTTCAGGTTAGAGAAAGGAGAGACAGCTAATGAAGTTGACGCTGTTGCGATCGCAGCAGTAGTTGTTTGTCCTGCGTTTACTGCAGCAGTAAATGCATTTCTATATGCTACTAAACTCTCAGCTGTATAAGCAGGGCTTCCTGTAAAATTGAAATGTGTATTGAATGCAGGTAAGCCACCAATTAAACGTGAAGCAGGTGTCTGCAAGTTGATCCACTGATCCTGGTTGGAAGGGAAACGATAAGCTGTTTGATAAGATAACCTGATGTTGTTGTCTTTAGCTACTTGTATAACTGCTGATACACGTGGAGTAAAACGACCATCAAAGTTTTCGTTTTTATCATAACGCATAGAACCGGTTAGTTTCAACTTGTCGCCCAGTAATTTTTTCTGGAGCTGGAGATATCCACCAAATTCATTGATACCGATCGTACCTGCTGTATCAGCAAAGATGGTTCCCTGGGAATTCAGTACATAGTTCCTGAAATGACCACCCACCAATACATCTACCACATCATTCAGGTAAGGTGTTAAACTCAACTGTCCTTCTACGTGATACATGTCTGATTTATCTGCGAATTTTGCACCGCCTTTGCTGATTGGCGTATTGATCGCAGTATTAAAAGCTGTATTAAATTGGGTAGTGCCTGGCAGAAATCTTCCAGTCTCAGCTTGGCCTCTTGCAGCACCATGAGCGTTAGCGTCTGGCAATACTGTTCCAAATGCAGTAGGTAATATTCCAAGACGTGCTGCACCATAAATTGCAGTGTACGTCTGGAACCAAGTGGCATTTGACTTCCATGCATTATTTACAGCAACTGCAGCTGTGGTAGCAGTATAGGAATCACCAGAGTTTTCCTGGGTTGTATACCCTTTCACTAACCAGTTCTTTCCTTTGAACTCTAATTTATACTGGCCCATTTTCAGATTCTTGAGAGAATACCTGTCAGCACCTGTATATACTGTTGTACCCATACCCCAGTTACCAGTTAAAGAAGCTTCAATCGATTCAGTAAGTTTATAATACAATCCACCACTCAGTCTTATATTATAAGTATTATAGTCAACCAGGTCCTTCTCATCGTAACCTGTTCTGCTCACCAAACTTCCGCCCGTAGCTCCTGTAAAAGTATTTCTGTATGTAGTTACTGGTGCAGTATGTGTAGGTATTAAAAAAGGTAAAAAATTAGCAATCGGAGATAGTACAGGATCAGTTGCGATCTGCTGTGGTGTTCTGCCTAATGCGATTTGACCATTTAGATAATTTAAAAGAGGAGCTGCTGGTGATGCACCAACCTGTGCTCTTACAGCCTGTGCAAAAGCCTGCATGCTTGCACTGGCTTCGTCACCAAAAACATTCACACCATCATAGTTAGGATCGGTGGCCCTGTTTCCTGCTTTTAACTGGCTTAATACATTATTCCTTTGAAGATTGCTTACATCTGTTGCCTGCCAGTCCTGGGCCTGGATTAATTGTCCACCAACTTTAAATGCAAGTTTATCACTTATCTTTTTACCCCAACGAAGTGTCCAGTCAAAGTAAGGGGCAGCACCTCTTTGGCTATGATCAACATGATTTACTCCCTGCTTTACCTGGAAGCTCAATCCCTGGTATTTGAAAGGGCTTTTACTGTTGATAAGCAAAGTACCGTTCATACCTCCTGATCCGTATAAGGCAGAAGATGCACCAACAAGCAATTCCATGTTGTCTACATCCAGTTCAGTTAAACCGATAACACTACCCACAGCGAAGTTGAGACCCGGAGCCTGGTTATCCATTCCATCAACCAGTTGATTGAAACGAAGGTTACCACTACCATTGAAACCTCTTGTACTTACTGTTTTAAAGTTGAGACTGGATGTGGTTATATCAACTCCTTTCAGGTTTGCAACCACGTCGTAGTAATTCGGAGCCGGTGCATTCCGGATAGTTGTTGAACTTACTCTTTCAACTGTAACCGGGGATTCCATTATTCTTTCAGCCACACGGCTTGCAGAAACTACAACTTCTTCTCCCAACTTATAACTAGGTAACAAACCAATGTTGATCGCTTGGCCTCCAGCAGTAACACTTGCTTCCTGGTTTTCGTATCCTACAGAAGAAAACACGAGTGTAAAAGGAGGCTTCTGATTGGTGGTAAGCCTGAAGTTTCCTTTATCATCTGTAAATACACCTGAAGTGGAACCTTTGATGGTAACAGAAACAGCAGGAACACCTTCTCCTGTGTTTTTATTAGTTACAGCACCTGTAATTGTAACTGTTTGTGCATAGCCAGATACAGCCAGCAAACAGGTCAATGCAAACATTGCAAAGCAGCGCAATCGTAGTCTCATAAGAGTCTGGTTTTTTATTGAAGGTAATTCTCAAGGGGCAAAATAGGAATAGTTCCTTTCTTGGTAAAATTTTTATTATCAACAAATGTGAGAAGAAGCTGGCCTAAACCCGGATACAGAGAGTAATTTTGAAGTATGGACCATTTCCATTTTCCATCGCAGTCTGGTTTTTACAAGGGTAAAGTGAGAGATGTTTATTATCTCGGGAACGATTTACTGGTGATGATAGCCAGTAATCGTATATCAGCTTTTGATGTGGTATTGCCTGAGCCAATTCCTTTCAAAGGACAGGTTTTGAACCAGCTTGCAGCCTATATGCTCAATGCCACGAAGGATATTTGTCCAAACTGGCTCGTCTCAACACCTGCACCCAATGCATCTATCGGAAAGAAATGTGTGCCGTTCAAAATAGAAATGGTAGTAAGGGGTAATCTTACAGGACATGCATGGAGAACTTATCAATCTGGTAAAAGAATGTTATGTGGTGTGGAGATGCCGGAAGGATTAAAAGAGAACGATCATTTTTCTTCACCCATCATCACACCTTCTACAAAAGCAGATGCAGGACATGATGAAGATATTTCTAAGGAAGATATTATTGCGAAAGGTATAGCCACGGCTGAAGAATGGAACATACTGGAAAAATATGCATTGCAACTTTTTGAGAGGGGAAAGCAGATAGCAGCTTCAAGAGGACTGATATTGGTGGATACCAAATATGAATTCGGTAAAATTGATAACGAGATCTATTTAATGGATGAAGTGCATACTCCTGACTCATCCAGGTATTTTTATGCTGATGGTTTTGAAGAAAGACAGGCCTCAGGCGAAAGACAAAAACAACTGAGTAAAGAATTTGTAAGGGAATGGCTGATCGCAAACAATTTCATGGGAAAAGAAGGTCAGACCGTTCCGGTAATGACTGCTGAATGGGTGAAGACCATCTCTGAAAGATATATTGAACTCTACGAAAAGATCACCGGTGAAAAATTTGTTCCGCAGCAATGGACTGAAGAACAAACTCACCAGGCTATTATTTCTGAGTTAGAAAAGATCAGCAGTTAAAATCTCCCGGCCTTGGACGTAATCTTGCCTTACTCTTATTAAAAATATTCTGCCCTTTATCTATTCCCTGCCGGATCTGCTTTTGACGTTCAATGGGAAGATGAATGGTTTCATGGCATTCTGTACTGCAGCATCCATCATATTTTACAGCACAATCTTCACATTGAATAAAGAGTAGATGGCAACCATTGTTCTTACAATTGGTATGTGTATCACAGGCCTTACCACATTGATGGCATTTAGCAATAACATCTTCCGTTATTCGCTCTCCCAGCCTGTCATCAAACACAAAATTCTTCCCGATGAATTTACTTTCGAGCCCGTTTTGTTTTACCTGTTGTGCATAATTGATAATGCCTCCTTCCAGGTGAAATACATTTTTAAACCCTTTATGTAACATATAGGCACTGGCTTTCTCACAACGAATACCACCGGTACAATACATGATGATATTCTTTTCTTCCTTACCCTTCAACATATCAACAGCCATGGGTAACTGGTCTCTGAAAGTATCGCTTGGAATTTCAATCGCCTTTACAAAATGACCAACTTCATACTCGTAATGATTACGCATGTCTACCACAATTGTATTTGGATCCTGCAACAGGTCATTCATCTGTTTTGCATCAACATACCTTCCCTTACGTTGCATGCTGAATTCCGGATCTTCAATTCCATCTGCAACGATCTTTTCTCTCACCTTTACTTTCAATACCCAAAAACTTTTACCATCATCATCTACAGCAATATTCAATCGAATTCCATTTAAGGGCTCAATGCTGTACAGAAAACTTCTGAAAGCATCCAGGTGAACAGAAGGTACACTGATCTGTGCATTGATACCTTCATGGGCAACATAAATTCTACCGTACACCTTTAATTCGTAAAGGTTTTTGTAGAGATAATCACGAAACTCCTGCGGATTCTGAATCGGGAAATATTGGTAGAAACTGATGGTGGTACGAGGCTCAGATTCTTCCATGAGTCGTTGCTTCAACTCCTCGTTGGAAATACGGTTGTGTAGTACAGGCATGTTCAATTCATTTCAGACATCATCATGCGTAAGCATAACAATATTCCATTAAAAAATATGGACTCACTTGCAGGGTGAGCAAAATTTCTGCGGCAAATCTAAGCCGTGTATCGTTAAGCTGTTATTAAGGTGGTTGAACAATTTTAAAAAAATGATTAAAAAAGGGTTACAATCTTATGATGCACTATAATATCGTTGAGCAGAATATTATTTTGCCCCTGCAAACCCTTTCAATGACTACTGCTTCTCTTGAATATAAACATACCGGCATACAGAGAATACTGTCGTATAAATCTGCTTTCTCCCCTACCTCATCGAAGGACGACACAACCATCAACAGTTTCGTAAACCTTTTTTGTGAGTACCAGCTGGCAGATAACAATTACATGAACATTCATTTGGAAGCAACGATGCAAAAAGATATTGACGCATGGTTTAATACATTGTCAATAGACCAGGTGTTACAATTCATCACTTATATTATCTGGACCGATAAATTCCTTCCAGGGTATTTATTCTCTAAAATAAAAGATAACACCATTTATCGTTTATTAAACAGGGCTGAAGTGATTTGTTTGAGTTAATCCTCTCTTCTTCCATTCACTACAAAGGGTATTGAAAATCTGAATCCTTGTAATGTGGTGTTCTTCTCAAATCCATAAACAAAATCTACCCGTAATACTTTCAATATGTTCTCTATTCCGACAAATACCTCGGAATGATATTTGTCTTTATTGATGAACAAAGAATTGGTACCGGTTACTAAAAACCAGTTCCATTTTTTAAATACTGGGATCTTATTCGTAAGTAGTCCATTCAGATGATATTCCAGGTGAGCCGTTGCATACAACTTATCAGTATTACTAAAACCATAATACGACATCAACTGGAAACTGCTGAGATAAGCTGAAGCCACTGTCTGCCTGTTACCAAGGAAATGATTGTAATCCGGCAGGTAAACTTTATCAGCATTTAAAAATCCACCGGTTCCTAACCTGTAGTTTAAACGGCCTGCAAGATTCAGATCAAGATTATCTGAAACAGTAAATCTCCATTTAGTAAAATTCACATCACTTCCTGCCAGTCCTTCTAATCCCTGTGAAATATTGAAACCAAATGTTGGATATTTTGAACCGATACCAATTTTTCTATCCGGCAACTCAATGTATTTCGCACCGGGCTGCCAGTTAATTCCAACAGAAGCTACGAAAGCCTGGTGACGTGGTATGTTCTGCGTAATAATCTCTGCAGGATAATTTGGAGTGTATGATCTTCCATCCATTTTTCTCCATGAGTAGTCCGAAGTATTTTCTAAAGGAGACCTGTCCTGGTACTGAATGTTTCCATTGATCGTTATTCCTTCACCCAATCCTTTTGTAAACCCAATTCTCGCAAACACAGCTTCATATATTTTCATGAAATTGTTTCTCCAGTACAAGGTAGAATATGTATTGGAACGTGGTGTTATCGGTTGATCATTGTTAAACTGGAACACCCTTCTTCCGAACGATCCGCTGATACTGTTGAAATACTTTTTACCAAAGTTGTAATTACCAGTGATGTGTGCATTCACTCTTTCATTACCGAAACCGTAACGTAAAGTTGGACTGACCCGCCATGATTTTCTTCCTTCATATGATTTAGAAATATTGGGTGAGAAATTCACCACAGCACCCTCCACAGTATTAAAATTTATTACATCGATCAATGGATCAAAAGAGATATTCAGTTTTGCTTTTCGTCTTCCGTAATTATAACCAGTAAGTAAAAATGAAGTGATCGAAGGCTTGTTTGATCTCCTGTCAAGTGAATCCAGGTATTTAGGATCCTTTCTCACCACTTCAAGGCTATCTTTCTTTTTATAGTCTTTAACTTCTTCTTCCAGTAAAGGAATGGGCCTGATAGTGTCCCAGTACTCCGTTGTTTTCTTATTAGCACTGTCGTACACTTTAAGAATTGTACTATTGAAAAAGTTCTTAGGAAATGTAGGATCAAGATCAAACTTATCATACACCTGTACAAAGCTTCCATGAAAATCGAAGGAGAGAAATTTGCCTGCAGGATAGATCACCTGTTGCTTTATCACCCAGGCATTGTCTGCAGGAACATATATCTGGTCGATTTTCAAAGTATCAAGAAATTGCATCTGGGATGCTTTCAATAAATGCAACTGTACACTGTAAATTCTCCATTCACCTTCAATAATATCAATATAGCCATTGAACAGAGGTTCATAATTTCTTTTGGGGATCACTTTAATGTGGTTGACCTCTTTCCCATTTTCAAAATAGGTTCCTTCGAATTTGTATCGATAAAAATTGAGTGCATTGTTTGATATGGGTGAAATAAACCCTCTTGGATTCAATCCTGATCCCAACGAAATGTTGTTCTCGTAAAATGAAATGATCTGGGGACTTGCAAAACCAAAACCATCACTGTTGCCGCTCACCTTTGTAGAAAGCACTTCTATTTTACTTTTATCGGGCTTCTCCACAGAATATCTTGCAAAAGATTCTGACAGGAAGATCATCTTTTTCTTGCTTGTATCACCATCCTCAAAGTCTACATCCTGCCCCATGAATTTCTTTGGAAAATCTCTCAATTTCAACTGTCCTTTTATATATACATCTACCTGGAAACGTTTGATCTCGTTCAAATGCTTCTCCCTGTTCTTTATAGCATTCCTGATGATGGCATAAGCAGGATCTTCACCACCTGACCTTACTTCTACTTCCTTCAGATCGTATTGTTGTTCTTCTAATACTATTTCAAGTCTCAGGACTTCATTGGTTACTTTAATCTGCCTTTCTATTGATTTATATCCAACATACTGGCAGATGAGTACATAATTTCCTGGAGACAACTGGATACTAAATTCGCCCCTGATATTGGCAGTGGTACCGATGGTAGTCTTCTTCACCAATACAGATGCAAAAGGTAATACTTCACCCTTGCTGTTCTTTAAAACACCCTGTACATCTGTGGCCTTAGCTGCAATAGAAAAAACTGTAATAAATAGTAGGGGTAGAAACTGTTTCATAAGCGTTGATAGAACGAATATAATTGGTGAGGGTTACATAAATAGCCTGCAAAAAAGCTTTAACACTTAGATAGCATCACGGCTAATAGATTGACTGCATAGATCTAACAAACAGCAATTTGTAGTTTTAGGTATAAATTATGCAGACAGAAAAACATGAATAATTCTTTGGGGAAAGCAACAGTTTTAGACGATAAACTTCATTGGTATAAAGATGCCATCATTTATGAACTGCATATAAAGGCTTTTTTTGACAGTAATGGCGATGGTATTGGAGATTTTGGTGGCTTACTACAAAAGTTAGATTACCTGCAGGAACTTGGCGTTACAGCAATATGGGTATTGCCATTTTATCCTTCACCTTTACGTGATGATGGGTATGATATTGCCGATTATTACAGCATCAATCCCAGGTATGGTAATATAGATGAGTTCAAAAGTTTTTTGGATGAAGCACATAAACGTAATCTTAAAGTGATCACCGAACTGGTGGTGAACCATACTTCTGATCAGCACCCATGGTTCCAGAAAGCCAGGACTTCTCCAAAAGGGTCACCCGAAAGAGATTATTATGTTTGGAGTGATGATCCTACAAAATATAAAGATGTCCGTATCATTTTCCAGGATTTTGAAGCATCCAACTGGTCCTGGGATCCTGTGGCTGAACAATATTACTGGCACCGCTTTTTTCATCACCAGCCTGATCTGAACTTTGATAACCTGCAGGTACAGGAAGAAATTATTAAAGTGCTGGATTACTGGTGTGCAATGGGTGTTGATGGATTTCGTTTGGATGCCGTCCCGTATTTATTTGAAAGAGAAGGAACCAATGGTGAAAATCTTCCCGAAACACATGAATTCCTTAAAAAACTTCGCAGGTATATTGATGAGAAATATCCATCAGTTTGCTTTTTGGCGGAAGCTAATATGTGGCCCGAAGATTCAGCATCTTATTTTGGTGATGGAGATGAATGTCATATGAACTATCACTTTCCCGTAATGCCAAGAATGTTCATGTCTTTACAAAGAGAAGACCGCTACCCTATCACTGACATTTTTGATCAAACACCAGCTATTCCTGATAATTGCCAATGGGCTATGTTTCTTCGTAACCATGATGAGTTGACGCTTGAAATGGTGACTGATGAAGAAAGAGATTATATGTATAAGGTGTATGCAAAAGATCCGAAGGCAAAGATCAATTTGGGTATCCGTCACAGGCTTGCACCATTGATGGAAAACGACAGGAAACGAATCGAGTTGATGAATTCATTGTTGTTTTCTTTACCCGGCACACCTGTTATTTATTACGGCGATGAAATTGGAATGGGTGATAATTTTTACCTCGGAGACAGGGATGGTGTAAGAACACCGATGCAGTGGTCACCAGACAGGAATGCAGGTTTCTCCAGCACCAATCCACAACGATTGTATTTACCGGTGATCCTTGATCCGCAATATCATTATGAATCCGTGAATGTAGAAACACAGAGAGGCAATACGTCTTCGCTTTTCTGGTTCATGAAACGGATCATTCACATGCGTAAGAAATACAAAGCTTTCAGCCGTGGTGACATGAAGTTTCTTCATGTTGACAACCCGAAGATACTTGCCTTTACAAGAACCTATGAAGACGAAACACTATTAATAATTGTAAATCTCAGCAAATATTCTCAACCGGCAGAAATTGAATTAAAAGATTTCAAAAATCAAATACTTGTTGAAGCATTCAGCAAAAATGCATTTCCTTCTGTCAAAGAAAATACACCGTATTTCTTCACATTGTCAGCTCATTCCTTCCAATGGTTTGTATTGCAACAGCCAAAAAATGCGATACAAAAGGGTGAACAGCATCCATCATTAGCAATCAACGAATGGCATTCGTTATTCACATCTGAATTGGAAATCTTACAAAGCCAGATACTTCCCGATTACATTCAACGGATGGATTGGTTCTCTACCAACAAAACCGTGTACAATACAGCGATAGTGGATCAAACTTCTTTAACACTAGGTGATAAGGATGTTACCATTTTATTGGTGGAAGTGAATTTCGAAAGTGGGCTACCTGAATTATATCAACTTCCGGTAGCTTTTGTAAATGAGAAAGAGGGAAAGATGCTCAGCGAAAACCATCCTGCTTCCATCATTGCATCTTTACAGATGGGCACAGAAAAAGGATTTCTCTGTGATGCTTTATACATCAATGCATTTCAGCAATTACTCCTTCAGTTCATGGCGGAAAATAAACGATTCATGGGCAATGGTGAACTGAACTTTACTTCATCCGATAAAGTTCAGCAATACCTGCAGGCAGGAAAAGACAAAACTTCGAAGGTGCAGGCAAATACAAAAGTGTACACTGCTATTACTTTCAACAATCAATTCTTTTTAAAGGTCTATCGCCGAATTGATAAAGGCATACACCCTGATGTTGAAGTAACCAGTTATCTTTCAGAAGCCACTTCCGGCATTACCACTACTTTAAGTGGCGGTATTGAATGGACGACATCAGGCAACACTTACAATCTTGCCATGCTGGAAAAGCTGGAAGAAAACCACGGTGATGGACATCATTACATGCTTGACAGGGTGAGTAATTTTATTGAAAGGATCTTAGCCCGTGATCGTTCTGTTACATCTTCGTACAAAACAAAGGGGTCTTTCTCTACTCCTGTTTCTTTTGATGAACTGGATGATGAACTAAGAGAATTTATTGGCGGTAATGCAGCAGAAGTTGCCAGGGTTGCAGGAACAAAGCTGGGACAAATTCATAAAGCACTGGCCAAAGGAATGGAAACCGGGTTTATATCAGAAGAGTTTTCATTACACTATCAACGTTCATTGTTCTCTGCAATGACTTCGCTTGTTAGAGAAACCGTACAGAGTATTGATAAAAAAAGCAGTACACTGCCTCCGGATGTTCAGGAAACTGCCAAAGAGATTGCTGCCAAACGAGAAAACCTTTTGTTTGAGTTGAAGAAGATATACCGCAAAAAGTTTGATGTACTGAAGATCCGTATTCACGGAGATATGGGATTACGACATGTATTACTTACAGGTAAAGACCTGCTGATCCATGATTTTGGTGGTAACCCCTTAAAACCATTCAGTGAAAGACGATTGAAACGTTCTCCGTTAAGAGATGTGGCTGCCATGATCCATTCATTATACTATGCATCGTATAAAGGTTTTATGGGTTCAGCACATATTGCAGCAGATGACCTTAAATCGTTGTTGCCTTTTGCCGATCTATGGGCACATTACATGAGTAACTTCTTTATAAAAGCTTACCAGGAAGAAACCAAAGGATTTGCATTTATTCCTGAAGAAAAAGAAGACATGGACACACTCATCACCTGTTATTTAATTGAACGTTCATTGCAATGGCTGAATTATGAATTAAATCACAATCCTAAAAAAGCTGCATTGATGGTAAAGGTGACAGAGACGATCATCAGGCAACATGATATTTAAATAATGATCTGGAGATAAAAGAGAAGGGAATCTTTAAAGGTTTGTGGATTATCTTAATTTGAGGATATGAAATACCTCCAAAAGACTTCCCTGCACTTTAGTCGTGAGTAATTTTTTTACCCCAGTAATTTCAATTTAAACCAATCAGGATCTCTTCGCTGATGTAAAACAGCGATTACATGAACCTGACCCTGCCTTTTATCTGTTACATAAATGATATCATAAGGAAATCGATGCAATGAAGCACTTCTTGCGTCTTGTTCAATGCAAAATGCAAAATCAGGATTAATGCTTATTTTTAAAAGTATCTTATCAACAGCATCAATAAACCTATAACCCAAGCCCTTGCTGCTGTTCTTCGTACCATGCAAATATCTCGTCCAGGTCTATTTGAGCTTCCTTTCTGATCAGAATTTCATAGCTCATGCTTAAGCATATTTCTTCTTAAGTTCACTCCAGCTGATCACATTATTTGGTTGTTCCTTATCAAGCCGAAGTCTTTCCTGTATGAGTTTGATTTTCCAATCAGGGATTTCAGTTGCTATAAACTCTTCATCAATACTATCGAGCAATTCAAAAGCAATCTTTCTTTTTTCGTCAGCACTTAACCCCATTATATCAGCTTTATTGAATGGCATATCTAAATTGTTATTACTCAAATTTATACTATTTAGCTGGGATGATGCCCAAAGTTGCTTCAGCACAAGTGAGTGACACAAGGAACGATCAATTGAAAATCAACCGCTCGTGCCATAAAAATTTCCTAAACCGAAAGTCCTGGGCTATTCATACAGCTTAAAGCTTATCGCTATTGTCTATCTTTGCCAGCTTATCTTAATCCAGTTTCAATGAGTCGTAAAGGTAAAGTGATGGTAGCGATGAGTGGTGGTATTGATAGTACCGTTACTGCTCTTATGTTACACCACGAGGGATATGAAGTAGTGGGCATTACCATGAAAACCTGGGATTATGCCAGTAGTGGTGGCAGCACCAAAGAAACAGGATGCTGCAATCTTGATTCTTTTAATGATGCAAGGGCTGCAGCTGTTCATCATGGGTTTCCGCATTTTATTTTAGATATCAGGGATGAGTTTGGTGATTTTGTAGTGGAAAATTTCGTGGAAGAATATTTAGCTGGCAGAACCCCAAATCCTTGTGTGATGTGCAACACACATATCAAATGGAAAGCTTTATTAAAAAGAGCCAATGCACTGGATTGTGATTTTATTGCAACCGGTCATTATGCCAATGTGCTGCAATCACCTAATGGCAGATATACCATTTCAAAAGGGTTGGATGAAACCAAAGACCAGAGTTATGTGCTTTGGGGACTTGACCAGGAGCTGTTGAGCAGAACCATCATGCCTTTGGGTAAGTACAGAAAAACGGCCATCAGGCAAATGGCTCATGATTATGGCTATCCTGAACTGGCCAAGAAAAGTGAGAGTTACGAGATATGTTTTGTACCAGATAATGATTACCGTGGTTTTCTAAAAAGAAAGATCGACGGACTGGAAGAACAGGTTGATGGAGGTTGGTTTGTAGATAAAACAGGAAAGAAACTTGGTCAGCATAAAGGGTATCCTTTTTATACCATTGGTCAGCGTAAAGGTTTGGATATTGCTTTGGGCAAACCGGCTTATGTAACAGCAATTGATCCTTCAAATAATACAGTTGTGTTGGGTGATGAATCTGATCTTGACCAGAATGATATGATGGTAGGAAAGATCAACTGGATGAAATATGAAGGCATTAGCGATGGAATGGAAGCCATTACCAAGATCCGATATAAAGACAGGGGTTCGTTAAGTAATTTATATGAAGTGGATGGAGGAATAAGGGTTCGTTTTTATGAGAATGTAAAAAGTATTGCTCCAGGCCAGAGTGCTGTTTTTTATGAGGGTGATGAGGTGATTGGTGGTGGAATAATCCAGAGGGGAAGCTTAATTTAGGGTTAACACATAGGCACACAAGGAACATAGTATTATTTTTCTATTTCGTGCTTCTCTATATCTAATGTTTGACCCAATACTGCTTTCTATGTTTTCTATATGACTATGTGGTTTTTAATTAACTTCATGCCATGCGTTTAACAGTTGTTTCAGTGATGATGCTTTGTGTAGTGGCAGTTGCATGTAATGAAAAAGAAGTGGTAAAATTTCCTGCACTCACTGAGTATTACCCTTTACAGGTTGGTAAAACATTTACTTACCGCCTTGATTCCATTCTGCCATTCAACTTCGGAACAAGTCTTACTACAAAGTATTACCTGGCAAAAGACAGTATCGAGTCTCAATATAATGATGCCCAGGGAAGACCTTCTTTCAGAATATGGAGATTCGTGAGAGATACTTCATCTCTACAGCCATGGAGGTACACTTCTACTTATGTTGCAACAGTAGACAATAACCAGAAATGGATTGAATACGTTGATAACAATCTTCGTTTTATTGTTTTACGCCAGCCAATTACCGAAGGATTTAGCTGGAAAGGAAATAGTTTTCTTGATACAAGAAGTGGTGGTTCCCCGGTTCAGTTCATGGACGACTGGAATTATACCTACCACGATGTTGACCAATCATTCACTGTAAGAAAAGGAAAATTTGATTCTACCATCAGTGTATTACAGGTAGATGAAGTCTCACCTTCAGGTCCGTTTAATCCATGCTTTTACCAGCAAACGAATTATTCAAAAGAAGTATATGCAAAGGGTATCGGAATGATCTATAAAGAGTTCCTGCATAAGACCTGGAACATTTCCGGTGGTAGTTGCTCAGGTGGTTTCTGGACGGATGACAGTTATGGAGTAAAGTTGAATCTGGTGGATTATAAGTAGCAAGGCAACAGTTTAATCTTAAGTCTTAGGTTCTAAATTCTTAAATTTGGTTTCTGATATGACATTGATTGAACAACATACAAATGAGATTCAGGAACTTTGCCTGAAACATAAAGTGAAAAAGCTTTATGTGTTTGGATCCGCCACTACAAAACGTTTCACCAGTTCCAGTGATGTTGATCTTTTAGTTGATTTCGAACCACAGGACTCCGACACTTATGCAGACAATTATTTCAACTTAAAATTTGAGTTAGAACGAATTTTGAAGAGAAAAGTTGATCTCCTGGAAAATAAGGCCATGAAGAACCCCTATCTGAGAGAGGCAATAGAAAAGGACTATCAACTTCTTTATGCAGCTTGAAATTAAAACCTGGCTATATGATATGCTTAATGCCATAAAAGAGATTGAATCTTTTATTGGTGAAAGCCATGATTTTTCTTTTTTCCAGAATGATATAAAAACCAAAAGGGCTGTTGAACGAAATATTGAGATCATTGGGGAAGCAATGAGCAGAATATTAGCAAGGGATAACTCCATTGAACTTTCTAATACAAGAAAAATAGTTGATACAAGGAACCGGATCATTCATGGTTACGATACAGTATCGGATGACATTCTCTGGAATATTATTATTCAAAATCTTCCTGTTTTAAAGCAGGAAATCATTACACTGATTAATTAATTTCATTGGTTTCTGAACTGGAGTAAAGTTGAATCTAGTGGCTTATAAAAAACATAGAGCAACTCAGCATGTCTAATCATTCTATAATCTTAAGGCTTGAACATAGATTCAACGATTTTGTTCAAGGAAAAATCGATCCTATTCAGCTTGGAGACTATATTGAAAATTCTATTAACGCATTAGAAGGAGTAAATCCTAATATTGCCCTTAAGGCAAGAGATTTTTCAAACAGATTGGAAGAATACATGTTTTTCCCAGAGGAATCTCTCAAAAATATCATAGCAGATATTGAAACATGGCTAACGGCGATTAAATTGGACATGAAAATAAAATAATCAATCCTCCTTATAAATCTTCACTGCACTCTCCCCATTCCATTTTACATAAGCCCTGTACATTCCTTCTGTACAAAAAGGCATGGTAATATTTCCATTCTTATCAACAGCGATCAATCCACCATCACCACCAAGTGCTGGCAGCTTTTTCATGATCATTTCATTGGCAGCATCGGCTAAAGATTGTTCACCAAATTCCATCCTGTCGCTGATGGTTTTTGCCATCACCAGTCGTATAAAAAACTCGCCCCAGCCTGTTCCACTGATGGCACAGGTATTATTATCTGCATAGGTTCCAGCTCCAATGATCGGTGCATCCCCTACTCTTCCATAACGTTTGTTTGTCATCCCACCGGTACTTGTTGCTGCAGCAAGGTTTCCATGTTTGTCCAATGCAACAGCACCAACGGTTCCGTATTTATTGTCGGGATTATCCAATTGTTTCACGGCTTCAATTAAAGCCTTGTCTTTTTTTGCTTTTAGTGAATCTGCCTTTTTTGCTTTCTGCAATCCATCCCACCTTTCCTGTGTGTAGAAATAAGAAGGATCTACCATTTCACTTCCATTCAGCTTTGCAAATTGCTCGGCACCTTCACCGATCAACATCACATGTTCTGTTCTTTCCATCACTTTTCTTGCTGCTGTGATCGGATTTTTGATCGTCTTCACTGAAGCTACCGATCCTGCTTTCAGGTTACTTCCATCCATAATTGCAGCATCCAGTTCATTCTTGCCTTCATTCGTAAACACAGCACCTTTACCTGCATTGAACAAAGGATTATCTTCTAATATTTTCACCGAAGCTTCCACTGCATCCATGGCGGTACCGCCATTCGTTAAAATGGTGTTGCCTGCATCAAGGGCTTTTTGCAAAGCATCTTTATATGCCTGTTCCTTTTCAGCCGTCATATTCTTTTTGAGAATCGTACCGGCACCACCATGAATTACCAGTACATATTTTGCAGTATCTTTCATCTGTGCATGAGTTATGATTGTTATACCAAATGCAGCAACTAATAGTAGCAATTTCATATAACAATGTTACTGATTCTTATAGTCAAATGCTAAGGAAGTGCAAATCAACTGGCATTGAATTTGAATTCGTTGCGAATTAATTACTTTTACCTTAAGAAAATTTATTCTGCCCTGAGACGATTCCTTAAAATAACAGCTAGGGTTTTATTGATTTTGCTTGGCATTATTATTCTCATCGCTATAGCTATTCAAATCGAACCTGTCCAGACATGGATGGCAAAACGTGCTGCAGTCAACCTCGGTAAAAGCCTGAACACCGAAGTAAAGATCAAAAGAGTAAGCTTTTCTTTATTAAACAGAATGGATCTTGAAGGTTTGCTTATTCGTGACCGTTCAAAAGATACATTGCTGTATGCCGGCACAATGAAAGTGCGGATAACGGATTGGTTCATCTTTAAAGATGAGGCCGATCTGAAGTATATTGGCTTGGAAGATGCTGTCATTAAAACCAATCGTGCAGATTCTATCTGGAATTACCAGTTTATCGTAGATCATTTTAGCTCACCACCTGGTCCTGCTACACAGAAAACTTCAAACAAAAAATCTTTATCGCTCGATCTGAAGAAACTTGATCTGAAGAATCTTTCATTGATTCAGAAAGATGACTGGAGAGGTGAAACGATGACTGTGAAACTAGCCAGTCTTTTACTGGATGGAAAGAAGATGGACTTTGCCAATGGTGAGCTTGATATTGCAAAACTCATTATCGATAAACCTTATTTCTCAATACAAAATTATCCTGGCCGCCGGGAAAAAAGAAAAAGAGCTTCCGGTTTCAGTTTGAATATAGGTGTTGATCTGAAGATCGCAAAGCTGGAATTGAATAACGGAACTTTTGTAAACGATCAGAAAACAGAGAGAGCCACTTACAATCATTTCGATGGAGCCCATATGATCATCTCAAAGATCAATGGAACAATCGATAATTTTTCTTACATCAAAGATACCATCAGGGGCAAGTTTGATATCTCAGCAAAAGAAAGAAGTGGTTTTGAGCTGAAGAAGCTGAAAGCCGATTTTACTTTCAACAAAGAGCAGATGGAATTTGCCAATCTTGATCTGCAAACTCCAAGAAGCAGGATCAGGGATTACTTCCGTATGAGGTACAGCGAATTTGAAGATGACATGAGTGATTTCACAGACAAAGTCTTCATCAATGCCAGATTCAGGCAGGCTGATATTCATTCTGACGATATTGCCTACTTCGCTCCCGGAATAAAGAATCTGAACCGTGAGATCGTCGCTTCCGGAAATTTTGGCGGAACGGTTAGTGCTTTAAAGGGTAACGATGTTTTTGTTAGAACAGGTAATTCTACTGTAGCAGGCGATATTGCAGTTTATGGCTTGCCAGACATCAACACAAGCACATTCAATCTTTCGCAGGGAACAGTCAGTACAAATTACAACGATCTTGCTTTATTCTTTCCGCAAATAAAAAAAGTAACCACACCTGATCTGAAGAGTTTGGGCACTATCCGGTTCAATGGAAATTTCAATGGCACCATCAGCAGGTTTGCAGCCAAAGGAAATGTAAATACCAATTTAGGAAATGCTTATGCAGATATCAACATGGGTTTTCCGGCAAAAGGATCTCCTACTTACGCAGGAAGAATAAATACCCAGCGATTTAATATTGGTAAGTTCCTGAACATTCCAAGACTTGGAAATGTTAGCATGAGCGGAACAGTTAATGGAACAGGTTTTAATGTAAATACACTCAGAACAAGTTTCGATGGTACTATAGCCAATCTTAATTATGGCAATTATGTTTACCAGAACATTACTACGAATGGTACTTTTCAAAAGGGAGCTTTTGCCGGTGAAGTGAGGATGAACGATCCAAACCTGAATTTCACTTCTAACATTTCAATCGATTTCAATGGTGAGCAACCCAGATTTATTGTGCTGGGCGACGTTGCTAATGCAGATCTGCAGGCATTAAAACTTTCCTCGGATCGTTTTGTACTTGCCGGCCTTTTTGACCTTGATTTCATTGGAACCAATATCGATAATTTTGTTGGATCCGCTAAACTCATCAACGCTTCTTTATTACACGACAGCACGAGGCTTGGCTTCGACTCATTATCACTTCATTCCGGATACGATAATGGTGAAAAAGTTTTAACTGTAAGAAGTAATGAAATAGATGCGGTAATAAAAGGTCATTATAATATTCTTGATTTGCCAAACGGTATCCAGAGTTATTTACACAATTATTTTCCCTCTTATATAAACGCACCTTCGAGTATTCCACAAGGGCAAAAATTTACTGTTGACATTACTACCAGAAATATCGCTGACTTCATTCAAATCTTTCAACCAAAACTCAGCGGATTTGATAATGCTACTATTGCCGGAAGCTTAAATACAACGAGACCGGATTCAGGATTTGTGCTCATCACCAACGTTCCTTATTTCCGTTACGACAAAACAAATTTTTCCGGTGTAAATTTCAGTGGAATTGGCGATGCATCTACCCTACGAGTAAACGGAAATGTTGATCTCATTACATTAGGAGACAGTTTGTACCTACCAAATACAAGGCTTACCATTGAATCGAGTAATGATATTTCGCAGGTGAGCATCAAAACAAAAGCGAACAACACATTAAACGAAGCCGATCTGAATGCAACGGTGCAAACCCTTGAAGATGGTGTGCAGATCAATTTTAAACCTTCTGCTTTTGTGATCAATGATGAGAAGTGGATCCTGGAGAAAGAAGGTGAACTGGTGTTGCGGAAACATTATATCGCAGCAAAAGATATAAAATTTTCACAGGGCTTCCAGGAAATAACGGTATCAACCAGAACACCTGATGGCGGTAACGTAGACGAGCTTGTGATAAACCTCAAGGAAATTCACCTGGGAGATTTCATTCACTTCGTTACAAAAGATCCTAAAATGCAGGGGCTTGTTTCAGGTGAAGTAGTGGTCGTTGATATATTCGACCAGTTACATGCTGATGCCAGGCTTACAGCAACTGAATTCAGGCTTGATAACGATTCGATCGGACTGGTGAATATTCTTGCGAATTATTCAAAAAGAACCGGTAAGGTAAATTATACCATAGTATCACCTAACGAACCTTATAACCTCTCAATAGAAGGTTTTTTTGATACTTACGACAGTACTGGTTCTCCTTTATCTACTACGCTCCGTTTGAAAAATACAAGAATGGGTTTCATCAACAGATTTTTATCTGCTGTTTTTTCAGATATTGATGGATACGCTACAGGAGATCTGAAGATCATTGGGAATATGAATCGCCCACAGTTATTAGGCAAAATAAAGATTCGTAATGCCGGGATGAAAGTAAACTTTACACAGGTATATTACAACATTGATGAGGCAGACCTTGATTTCAGAGACGACCGTATCGATTTTGGACAATTTATTTTAAAAGATAAGTTGGGTAATTCCGGAACAGCACGTGGTATTTTATACAACAAGGCTTTCAAGGATATGCGATTTGATTTTGATCTGTCTACTAATAAAATGTTATTGCTCGATACCAGGGTAACAGATAATGAAAGTTTCTATGGTCGTGCGGTAGGCAGGGCAACATTGAATATCCGTGGCCCGGAAGACAATATTCAAATGAATATTTCTGGCGAGATGAATGATACCTCGCATATTTTTATTCCAACCAGTAACAGCAGGGAAAGTGCAGAAGCCGATTTCATCGTATTTAAACAGCCCGGTAGAGAAGTAAGACCGGTACGAACTTCAACGAATCTTACAGTTGACCTTGATATTGCAGCTACCAATAAAGCTGAAATTGATGTTATTCTAGACCCCATCGCAGGTGACGTACTAAAAGCAAGGGGCAACGGAAGACTAAGAATTCATGCAGGAACAACCGACGCTATTACTATGAATGGCAGGTATAATATTGAACAGGGAAGTTATGACTTCAACTTCCAGTCGTTATTAAGAAAGCCTTTTACCATTGACCCTGCTGCGAATAATTATATCGAATGGACTGGTGATCCTTATGCTGCAGAAATACATGTTGATGCAAGATACGTAGCCGATAATGTTAGTATGAGTGATCTGATCGGCAGCAAAGGTGTTAGCCTGGATGTTGGAAGTTCTGCAAAAACTTACAGGGGAGATGTATTTGTGATAGCCGCCATGAGAGAAAAACTCACACAACCAAAGATCAGCTTCCGGTTAGACTTCCCTTCGAATACCGGTTTGAAAAATGATTACGAGTTCAGCGAGTTTCTTGTCAAACTGCAAAATGATGAGAATGAAATAAACAAACAGGTAACCTACCTGCTTGTATTCGGTTCATTTGCACCTTATGGTGAAGGAAGAAATGTGGGTCAGAACATTTATAGCTTTGCTTACAAAGGTTTGTCAGACATCTTCAACAGGCAGATGAATAATATTGTGAACGATTTACTGTTTAAAATAACAGGTGACAGGAGCATTAAAGTTGATGTATCTACTTCGTTTTATAGCAGTGCATCGTTACTGGGAAATACACCGGTTGGAGGATTAGCGTCTCTCTCAAGATTAGATCGTTCATCTGTTGATCTTCGGCTTGCCAAAAGCTTTTTAAATGGCAGGATAGTATTGAATGTTGGGGGTAACGTTGATTTTGGATTAGGCAACAGTTCTGCATTCCAGAACAGCAGTTTACAATGGCTTCCAGATTGGAACATCGAGTTTTTATTATCTAAGGCCGGAACACTTCGAATGATCGTCTTTCAAAGAAACAGTCTTGATATCAATGCATCTACCAACAGCCTGGGTAGAAGAAACCGCTATGGCGTTAGTTTGTCTTACAGTAAAGATTTTGATTAGGTGAAGACCAGGCTTTGGTTTGTCTATGAAACTTCCGTTGCGTCGCACTCGTGTACTGAATATATCTACTCAGCTTAATTCATTTTGAAACTTGAATGGTATTGTTGCAAACGTCGAATATGAAAGTAGGTTCATTATCTGGTTCTTGCCATCTGAATATGCAACTATCAATTCTTGAGGCCAATTTATTCTTCTTTTTCCCGTGTAAATAAACAGAATAGGAAAAATAATGTGAGAGAACTCTATTAGGACATCTAGACTTTACTATTCGATAATCTTTCACCCTCCATTCCTGAACTTCTGCACATTTAGAATTACCGCTACAGGAAATTATCACCAGCGAAATAACTAAACTGAATAGATAAACATATCTTGACGGACTTGACACTATAATCCTTCCTTTTCAATTAATATCTCGTGACCTAGTTTGTCTCTCTTGGTTTTCAGGTAATTTTCGTTGTGTTTATTCGGGACAATCTCGATTGGTACAATATCCACCACTTCTAATCCATAACCTTTCAATCCTGCTCTTTTTCTTGGATTATTGCTCATCAGCTTCAGCTTTGTTACACCCAGATTTCTGAGTATCTGAGCACCTACGCCATAATCTCTTTCATCCATTCCAAAACCAAGGTGCAGATTGGCCTCAACGGTATCCATCCCTTCTTCCTGTAATTTGTATGCTTTTAGTTTATTGATCAAACCAATACCACGGCCTTCCTGGTTCATATATAAAATCACTCCTTTACCTTCTGCTTCTACCATTTGCATGGCTTTATGCAGTTGTTCGCCACAATCGCAACGGAAACTGGCCAGTATATCTCCTGTAAAACAGCTTGAATGTACCCTGGTAAGAATCGGCTCATCTTTGGTCCACTCCCCTTTTATCAAAGCCAGGTGTTCACCACCGGAAAGTTTTTCTTTAAAGGCCACCAGGTTAAAGTTGCCATATTTGGTAGGCATGTTCACACGAACAATTTCTTCCACCAGGCATTCCTGTTTTAAACGGAATTCTATGAGGTCTTTTATTGAAATGATCTTCAGATTAAACTTTTTTGCAATATCAAGGAGTTGAGGAAGCCTGGCCATCGTTCCATCTTCATTCATAATCTCCACTAAAACACCGGCAGGTTCCAGGCCTGCAAGAATGGCAATATCTACAGTAGCTTCTGTATGACCGGCTCTTCTTAAAACCCCTCCATCCTTTGCTCTCAACGGAAAAATATGGCCGGGTCTGCCAAAATCCTGTGGTTTCATATCCGGATCAATCAAAGCCTGGATGGTTTTAGAACGATCCTGTGCAGAAATCCCTGTAGTGGTTCCATATCCCAGTAAATCAACAGATACGGTAAAGGCAGTTTCGTGTAAAGATGTATTGGAAACGACCATTGGTTCCAGTTGAAGCTGGCGGCATTTTTCTTCTGTAATGGCAGCACAGATCAATCCACGGCCTTCTTTGCTCATAAAATTGATCACCTCAGGCGTAGCATATTTTGCTGCTATGATAAAATCTCCCTCATTCTCCCTATCGGCATCGTCTACAACGATCAGCATTTTTCCCTGCCTTATATCTTCAATCGCACTTTCAATTGTGTTCAACATAGTCTGTATTGTGGCTGCAAATTTAGGTGAGTTAGCAGGAAAATCTGCGTTAAGAATAAACGCTGCATGGATTAGTAAGAATCTGACATGGTTCGTCTGAAAAATTATTCACAGTACATGTGCAAAGAATAGATGAAAGGAAGTTCAGCGTAACTGTAATAATTTGTTAACATTGCTGCTGTATTGAAGTGGACACAACCCATTTTATTTGCAATCAAAACTAAAAACTTATGCTTAGTAAGAAAATTCTGCAAGTGCTTGCAGTTGTCCTTATCCCTATTTTACTGCTTCCGGGCCTGGCTTTGGCCCAGGTTACTACGAGTAGCATGAGTGGTATTATCAAAACTGCTACCGGTGAAGCCTTAGTTGGTGCTACGGTTACAGCCACTCACGAGCCAACAGGAATAGTGTATAAAACACAAACCCGTTCAGGCGGAAGATTTGAACTCAGTAACATGAATCCTGGTGGTCCTTACACTGTAGAGGTTTCATTCGTAAATTTTGCCACAGATAAGAGATCGGATATTTATCTCTCTCTTGGTGAAACCTATAAACTGGATGTAAATCTTGCAGACAAAGCCAATGAACTTACTGCGGTACAGGTAACATCTACAAGAACAAACGTATCTGGCAGAGGTGGTGCAGAAACAAGTATCGGAAGAGATAAGATGGCTAACCTTCCAAGTGTAGGCCGTAACATATCTGACTATTTGAGGTTTGTTCCACAGGTTAAAGTCACAGGTGATGGTGGTATTGCCATAGCAGGTCAGAATAACCGTTACAATTCTTTTTATATTGACGGAGCGGTGAACAATGATGTGTTTGGTTTATCTGCTTCAGGTACAAACGGAGGCCAGGCTGGTGTATCTCCTATTTCTATTGATGCGATCGACCAGTTTCAGGTAGTGATCTCTCCATACGATGCATCTATCGGAAACTTTACCGGTGGTGCCATCAATGCAGTAACAAGAAGTGGTACCAATACCATTCAGGGTTCTGTATATGGTTTTTATCGTAACCAGGATCTTACAGGTAAAACACCTACAGGTGCTAAAGATGCAGCTACCAAGCTGGGAAAATTCTCTGCTAAAACTTATGGGTTCAGAGTTGGTGGGCCGATCATCAAAAGCAAATTATTCTATTTCTTTAACCTGGAGTTCCAGCGTGATGAAAGACCACAGCCATTTGCTTTAAGTCAATACGGTGGTACATACAATGCAGACAGCATCAATAAACTGGTGAATCATTTAAAAACTGCTTACCAGTATGATCCGGGTTCTTATTTAGATATTCCTGAGCAGGTGAATTCTGACAGGGTTGTTGCTAAAGTTGACTGGAACATTAATAATACGAACAGGCTTTCTGTGAGCCATCGTTATAATAAAGGTGTGAGAGATAACACAACTGCAGGTAGCTCTACACGTATCAACTTCTTTAATGGTGGTTACCAGTTCCCAACAACTACTCACTCTTCTTCTCTTGAATTGAAGAGCAGTTTAAAGAATGGTAAGAATAACAGGTTATTGATCACTTATACTAACGTGGAAGATGACAGAAGTCCTTTAGGCAATCCTTTTCCAAGAGTTGAAATCCAGGATCAGAGTTCTGCAAGGCTAATGGTATTTGGTACCGAGAATTTCTCTACCGCTAACCTTTTAAAACAAGAGAACTTCAATTTACTTGACTGGTTCAAGTTTAATAAGGGCAGGCATTATTTTACAGTAGGTACTGACAATGAGTACAGCAGCAGTTATAATGCCTTCATCAGGAATAACTTTGGATTGTATCGCTACAGTTCTTTGAACGATTTTATCAGGAACTACAGTCCGTTAAGATATGACCGTTCTTATTCACTTGTTGATACAAAAACTGGTGACTTTACTGAAGCGGCTGCAGAATTCAAATCGTTACGCTTAGGTTTTTTTGTGAATGATGAAGTAAGAGTGAATGAAAGATTAACTGTAAACGTAGGTGTTCGTGCAGACTGGACTAAATTCCTGACAGATCCATTAGAAGATAAATTCTTTAATGACAGTGCCATTCCAAGAATTTCTCAATATTATGATCTGGAAGGTGCTCGTTCTGGCCAAATGGCTAAAGTGCCGGTTTCAATCTCTCCTCGTTTAGGTGTTACATATAAGATACCTGCAGAAAATGTTACCATCAGGGGTGGTTTGGGAATTTTTACCGGAAGAATTCCTTTGGTATGGCCAGGTGGTGTATATAACCTGAATGGTGTAAGTATTGGCGATATCGCAATAAATTCTCCTAACCAGACTAATCCAGCTTTAGGTCCCATTATGCTTGCTAACGGTCAGCCAATGACTTTCCGTAACAATCCTAACGGTCAATACACTGCTACAGATCTTGGTTTAGGCATTAATAACAAAGGTGAATTGAACTTGATTTCTGAAGAGTTCAGCTTACCTAAATTGTTCAGAGCATCTCTTGCAGTTGACAAACGTTTCGGACAGGGATGGACATTTACTATTGAAGGTATCTTTAGTAAAAACATCAGGGAGATCGATTATACACAAGTAAACATCTTACCTGCTACTTTAAGATCTGCAGGTGCAGGTTCAAGGAGTGTATATTCATTTGGCGGAACACCTACAAGAATTCCTTTGAGAGCTAATGGAACAAATCCATACAATGGTGACATTTACCTGCTTACCAACAACAAAGACCGTAAAGGATTTGCATACAACTTCACCTTTACTTTAGACAAAGCGTTTAGAAATGGTTTTGCATTCAACGCAAACTATACTTACGGAAATTCTATCGTATTAAATGAAGGAACAAGTTCTCAGAACGTTTCACAGTGGAGATTTATGGAAACTGTGAACGGAAGAAATAATATTACACTTTCTCATTCTGATTTTGATCTTGCTCATCGTATCAATGCATATGTGTCTAAGAAATTTACTTATGCAAAGAATAGCCTTGCAACCACAGTTTCATTAGTGTATAACGGCCAGTCAGGAAATCCTTTCAGCTATGTATATTCTGCAAGTCCTGTTGGAGATCGTGCCAGAAGCGAAACAAATGACCTGATCTATGTTCCTACTGCAGCTGAATTACAGGCCATGACCTTCGACAATCTAACTGTTGGAACTACGGTTTATACTGCTCAACAACAGAAAGATGCATTGAATACATTTATTAATAATGACAGCTATCTCGATGGCCGTCGTGGACAATTTGCAGAACGTAATGGTGCAAGATTACCTTTCACTCATTTGCTTGATCTGAAGTTACAGCAAGACTTCAATATCAAGATGGGTAAGAGCCGTTACCAGTTCCAGGTTACTTACGACATATTCAACTTCACCAATATGTTGAACAGGGAATGGGGTCGTACTTACTTCATGACAAACGATAACTATTCACTGGTTCGTTTCAATGGTTATGTAAGTGCAACTAACCTTACTCCAAGATATTCATTCGATCCAAACAACAACACAAGAAATCCATACAACGTAAGCACCAGCACAGTACCTGGGCTTAGCGCAAGATGGGTTAGCCAGTTAGGTATTCGTTTTAACTTCAATTAATAAGAATAGCTCCCAATAAAAAAACCGTCTCAATTGAGGCGGTTTTTTTTATCGGAAGATTTTACTGTTTCGCAGCTATGCTGCTTTATTTAACTTGCAAGCTTTTCAATTATTGACCATTGACCATTGACCATTGACCATTGACCATTGACCAATGACCAATGACCACTTCCTACTTCCTTATTCCCCACCCCCATTTCAAAAAATCAGGTAACGCTTTAGCCCAGGTCTTCACATCGTGCTTGCCTCCTTCTATTTCGGTGTACTGAATATGTTCATCGGTGTATCCTTTTGTCTTCAACTCGAACATCAGGTCAAGCGTATCATCTATCGAATCGATAATGCCGTTGTTATTACGATCTTCTGTTTCATCTTCTGTTCCGCATTCAAAATAGAATTTCAACCAGGGATGAAAAACTCCTTTCCTCACCTGCAGATGCATCAGCCTGTCCATCTCATCATCGTATCCATCTTCATATCCTTTTCTTCTCCACCATAAAGAACCACTGAACACTCCAACTTTAGTAAACTCGCTGGCATTATTCCATACCGTATCAAGTGCTGCTAATCCACCAAGTGAGAAACCGGCAAAAGCTTTTTCCTTGAAACTTGGCGTATTGTATTTCTTACGGATATAAGGCATCAGTTCATCGAGTAAAAACTTATTGTACAGACCAGCCTTAGATCCTCTTCCCAAAAAATCTTCACTGCATGCCGTTCCATATTCCAGTTTCCTTTCTTTACCACAATGAATGCCGATACACATTATCGGTTCAACATTCCCTTTGGTGATCTCTTTATCCAGCAACTCGTCAAAGGGCATATTTATCAGGTCCTGGCCATCATTAAACAGCAGTAAACTTAACTGCTCAGGTAATAAAATATTCTTAGGCAGATAAGCATCTATAATAACGTCTCTTTCAAGATAATCGGAGGTGAGGATTGTTTGTTCTACAATAATAGAATCGAGTAAAGGCGTTTTATCTTTAGCCATAACGGCGAAAATAAGGGAAGCGACGTTTAGAACATCACAGAAAAAATCATCATAAATAAACAGAACTTGTTTAAATTGAAAAAGTTTAGCACAACATCAAATATTACCAGTGATTAATATCACTAAGAACAAAACAAGAACACATGAAAAAGATCGGGATACTCTTTGGCCAGGAACGCAGCTTTCCAATGGCATTCATTGAACGCATCAACAGTAAAGGCATCGATGGCATTATTGCAGAGCCGGTTCGAATTGATAAAGTAATGCAGGGAGAATCGAGTGGTTATGCTGTGATCGTTGATCGTATCAGCCAGGATGTTCCTTTCTACCGTGCTTATTTAAAAAATGCAGCATTGTGTGGTACTGCTGTGATCAATAATCCATTCTGGTGGAGTGCAGATGAGAAATTTTTTAACAACTGTCTGGCTACAAAAATTGGTTGTCCTGTACCTAAAACAGTGATACTTCCTTCGAGAGATCTTCCTCCTGATACTTCAGATCAGTCATTCTCTAATCTTGCTTATCCAATGGATTGGGAAGGAACTTTTGAATACGTTGGCTTTCCTGCTTACATGAAACCTTTTGCCGGTGGTGGATGGAAGAATGTTTACAAGCTTCATAACATAGAAGACTTTTTTGAAAAACATAGTGAAACCAATCAGTTGGTGATGATGTTACAGGAAGAGATCATTTTTGATGAGTACTATCGTATTTATTGCGTAGGTGGTAAACACGTTCGTATTATGAATTACGAGCCACGCAATCCACATCATTTACGTTACCAGGCTGATTTTGCACCGTCACAGGAGAGATTAAAACAAATGGAAGACATCGTACTTCGATTGAACCAGTACCTCGGTTATGATCTTAACACCGTTGAGCTGGCTATCAGAAATGATGTGCCATATGCCATTGATTTCTGTAACCCTGCTCCTGATGCAGAAAGAAGCAGTGTAGGTGAAGATAATTTTGAATGGGTAGTTGAAACCATGGCCAATTATGCCATAGAAAGAGCACTTGACCAGAAGGATGGAAAAGATAATTTAACCTGGGGTGAATACATTAAGAGAGGAAGTGCAAAAAAGAAACTGATCTAGAAATTATAAATTATGCGTTAAGAGTTCTGAGTGAGGTATTATGAATTACTAACAATCAACTCTAAACTATAAACTTTCAACTGCTATGAGTCATCTCTCCTATCGTCATTTTACTTTAGGTATCGAAGAAGAATACATGGTGATGGATCCTGCAACAAGGGAACTCACCAGCCATGAACAGAAGATCGTTCTTGAAGGTCATAAGCTTATTAAAGATAAAGTGAAGGCAGAAATGCACCAGGCCGTTGTAGAAGTGGGCACTGATATCTGCGAGAATATAGAAGAAGCTTACAAGGATGTTTATACACTTCGTGAAACGATTTCAAAAATTGCCGGTGATCTTGGATATTGGGTCGGTGCTTCAGGTACTCATCCTTTCAGCCACTGGCAAAGCCAGCTGATAACAGAACATGCCCGTTATAGTGAAATTGTAAATGAATTGCAGGAAGCTGCAAGAAGTAATCTCATCTTCGGCTTGCATGTTCACGTTGGGATGATGGACAGGCATATGGCCATTCATATTGCCAACTCTGCCAGGTATTTTCTACCGCATATTTATGCACTAACCTGTAACTCTCCTTTCTGGGAAGGAAGAGTGACAGGTTATAAATCTTTCCGTACGAAAGTATTTGACAAATTCCCGAGAACAGGTATTCCAGATTGTTTTGACAGCATAGAAGATTACGACAACTATGTAAACATGCTCATCAAAACAAATTGTATAGATAATGCGAAGAAGATATGGTGGGACATCAGGGTCCATCCCTTCTTCAACACCGTAGAATTCAGGATATGTGATGTACCGATGACAGTTAACGAAACAATAGCTGTTGCAGCACTCTTCCAGGCTGTTTGTGCAAAGATCTATAAGCTAAGAAGCCAGAATCTTAACTTCATCACCTATCACAGAGCATTACTCAACGAAAATAAATGGCGGGCCAGTCGTTATGGCATTGATGGAACGCTGATCGACTTTGGTAAGGAACAGGAAGTAAATACCAGGCTACTCATTTATGAATTACTCGATTTTGTAGATGATGTAGTTGATCATTTGGGCAGCAGGCAGGCATTGAGTTATGTGCCAAAGATTTTAGAACACGGTACTGGTTCTGACAGACAGCTGGCCGTTTATCATCAAACCAATGACCTGACAAAAGTGGTGGACTATATTCACGATCAGTTTCTTGTACAGTAAAATTGTACCTGTATTAACCTACTGCGGAATAGTTTTTGAACCATTTATGGATTAATCTCCATCTCACCCCTTACATTGTTTGTAATCAAACTTTGTTATAACAGAGTTGGTAATCGCTATTGCAGAAGTTTTGATATATGACTCATAGATTGAGGAATTACTTCTACAGTAGCAGCAATTTTTAAATAGCCTGAGGTCATAATGGAAATAGTTACAGCATTAAAAAATTCCGGATTTATAAGCAGAGAGACAGCCAATATCCTGGATAATATACCTGCCATGGTTTCGCATGTAGACACCAACCTGCGATATACTTATGCCAATAAAGCGTTCATTGCATTTCACAAGTTACAAGATGCCGAAGCTATAATAGGGAAAACGGTACAGGAAGTACTTGGAAAAGAGTTATATAATGAAGCGGAGAAATACATCCATAAAGCATTGCACGGAGAACGAACCTCTTTTGATGCCTCATTAGAGCATAATGGCAGTAAACACTACTTCGATATTACATACTCTCCTGATATTGATAAAGAGGGAAAGATAGCAGGGTATGTCACGTTTATCACGCTCACACCAGATAAAACAGAAGAACTGCTTGTTAAAAATGATGCCCTGAAGAGAAGTGAGGAACGCTATCACAAGATGATAGATGAAGTGCAGGACTACGCAATTATTTTACTGGATGTTGATGGAAATATTCTTGACTGGAACCAGGGAGCTCAAAAAATAAAAGGATACAAGCCGGATGAGATCGTCGGTCAGAACTTCAGGATATTCTATATGCCTGAAGACAGGAATAAGATGCTGCCTGAGAAATTGATTAACCTTGCTATTACAAACGGCAGAGCTGAACATGAAGGCTGGAGGGTAAAGAAAGATGGAACAAAATTCTGGGGCTCTATTATTATTACTGCCTTACACGATGAGCACAATAATGTAATAGGCTTCTCTAAAGTAACCCGTGACCTTACAGAACGAAAGGCAGCAGAAGAAACGATACAAGATACTTTAAGAGAACTTCAAAAGAAAAATGAAGCATTAAGAAAGAGTGAAGAACGATACCATAAGATGATCGCAGAAGTAGAAGATTATGCGATCATACTCTTAGACAGATCTGGTAATATTCAAAACTGGAATAAAGGAGCAGAAAATATAAAAGGTTATACGGCAGCCGAGATAAGGGGAAGAAATTTCAGGATATTTTATACGGCCGAAGACAGGGAAAATCAACTTCCTGAAAAATTATTGAAAAAGGCCGAAGAGAAAGGAAAAGCCACACATGAAGGCTGGCGAATCAAAAAAGACGGAACACGATTCTGGGGCTCTATTGTAATTACTGCTTTGCACGACGAAGAAAACAGGATCATCGGTTTTTCTAAAGTAACCCGTGATCTTACAGAACGAAAAGCTGCAGAAGAACAACAGCAACGCTATGCCCTTGACCTGCGATTTAAGAACGAAGAACTGAGACGAAGTGAAGAACGTTATCATAAAATGATCTCCGAGGTAGAAGATTACGCCATCATTTTATTAGACCCTGACGGCAATATCCAGAACTGGAACAAAGGTGCAGAAAGAATAAAAGGATATAAACCTGAGGAGATCATTGGTAAAAATTTCTCTGTTTTTTATTCTGCTGAAGACCTGGCTGCAGGACTTCCAAAAAGACTTATTACAGAAGCACTGGAAAAAGGCAATGCACATCATGAAGGCTGGCGGCTTAAAAACGACGGCAGCAGATTCTGGGGTTCAGTAGTAATTACAACATTGCACGATCAATTTAAAAACATCATCGGTTTTTCAAAAGTAACACGTGACTTAACAGAAAGAAAAATAGCCGAGGAGAAACAGAAACAAAATACAGAACAATTAGAAGCTTCGAATAAAGAGCTGGAACAGTTTGCTTACGTTGCATCTCACGACTTACAGGAACCGCTGAGAAAGATCAGAACGTTTAATTCTCTTATTATAGAACAGGAAGGAGAAAAGCTATCAGCAAAGGCAAAAGATTATTTTGAACGTTCGATTTCTGCAGCTGATAGAATGAATCAGTTGATCGAAGATTTGCTCACCTTTTCCAGAGCAACAAGAGACAGCCATAAATCAGAACCTGTTGATCTAAACGCGATAGTATCAAGAATAATATCATCTAAAAAAGAAACCGATAGAAAAATAAAAATTGAAGCTGACCACCTGCCTGAGATGCATGGGCTGAAGTTTCATTTTGAACAGTTGTTTGAAAACCTCATCAGCAATGGAATAAAATATCAAAAGACAGGCAATATCCCTCACATTCGTATTCGGTATAAGACAGTTACAGGAACTCAAATAGATGGAAAAGAGCTGATCGGCCAGAATAGATACCACGAGATATCTGTTTCCGATAACGGGATTGGATTTGAGCAGGAACATAGTGAAAAAATATTTGAAATGTTCCAGCGTTTACATGGCCGAAGCGAATATTCAGGTTCGGGTATTGGACTGGCCATTGTAAAAAAGATCGTTCAGAATTATGGGGGTTTTATTGTAGCTGAAGGCAAACCTGGAGAAGGATCAACTTTCCATGTTTATTTTCCTGTAAACAGGTAATTCGCTTCGTAAATAGATTTCAATTCGCCTTTTAGACTCTTCAATTTTTTATATTATAAAAAAGCCGCTCCTTAAAAAGCGGCTTTTTATTTATCGTAAAATAACAACGTATCCACTGAATCTCGGTCGACCATTATTTGGTTCAACGATATAATAGTATGTGCCGACTGGCATTGGTTTTCCTTTAAAGGTACCATCCCATGGTGTTGTATAACCGTTACTATTAAAGATCAACTGACCATAGCGTGTGTACACCTGCACCAGGCATTTCGGATACTTCTCAAGGGCTTTTATTACCCATGTATCATTTATACCGTCTCCATTTGGTGAGAACACGTTTGGAATCTCAGGTGGCGGTAATACAATCAATCGTGCAGTATCTGTAGCAGTACATCCACCCAAACCTGTAACTGTTATTACATATTCAGCATCTTCTTTTGGTGTTGCTACAACATTTGCCTGCGTCGTTGTATTGAGCCATTGGGTTGGGCCTGTCCACAAATAGGATATGCCATTTGTAGTTACAGGATTTAAATTAACCGAGTTTCCTTCCAACACATAACGCAATCCACCTGCATTAACCGTTGGTGCCGGAATTACATCCACCACGATATCATCACTTGCAGCGATACAGCCATTATTATTGGTGGTGGTGAGGGTTAGTGTAACAATACGATTACGAATATCTGCATCACTTGGAACATAGATAGCATTCAGGTCAGTAGCATCAGGTTGGAATGTACCTGTGCCAGAGGTGGTCCAGATACCTGTAGACACCACTCCAACACTACCATTCAATTGTACCTGTCCATAGGAACATACATCCCTGTCGTTACCTGCATTTGCAGTTGGACGATCACTTATGGTTACCACGATCGACGATGATGATGCCGCACAGGCTCCGTTGTTTGTTGATGTAAGTGTAAGTGTAACAGCTCCTGACAAAGTATCTGCAGCACTTGGTGTATAAACCGGGTTCATACTATTACTTGACGGAGTAAAGAAACCGGAACCTGAGGTTGACCAAATACCTGAAGAACTTCCACCAGTGACAGATCCATTTACTGTAGCCAGGTTACCGGCACAAATTACCTGGTCGGTTCCTGCATTGGCAATGGATGGTTGATTACTTACCACTACATCTGTTCTGCCTTCAGGACTTGTACAACCATCAAAAGTTACTGCCACGCTGTAAATTCCCGCATCACTAAAAGTTAATGATGGCCTTGTTGGATTCTGCAGCGTAGATGAGAAGCCATTCGGTCCTGTCCACTGATAGGTTGCACCAGGATAAGCACTGGATGTCAGGCTAAGCGTTGCACCCACACAGAAAGGTCCGTTATTCGTTACCGTAGGTTGAAGTGGTGTTGGCTTTACATCTTTCGAATAATTGAACATTGGTCCAGGACAACCATTGGCTGTTGGCGTAATTTGATATTGAACATTCACTGTTGATCCGGTTGTATTGTTCAATGTTTCATTGATCACATCAGACTGCTGGTTTACTACCGCAGGATTACTGATACCAGGCACTGCATTCCTTGTCCACGAATAGGTAGAACCTGTTACACTGCCAGTGATATTATATACATCGTTAATGGCACTGCACACAATGCCTGCTAATGGACTTGTGACCACAGGTGTTGGATTAACTGTAACTGTGTATGTTGACGGAACAGGATTATCGCAACCATTTGCTGAAGGCGTTACCATGTACACTACATCCACCGGGGTGTTTGTGGTATTGGTGAGCACTTCTGTAATATCATTATTACCGGTGGCTGCAGCATTTGATATTCCGGCAACAACGTTTCTTGTCCAGGTATATGTTGTGTTGGCAACAGTGCTGGTGAAAGAATGGTTCTGGGCTACATCACTACACACCACACCTGAATCTATGCTGGTGATAATAGAGATCGGGTTCACCGTTACCGTGTAATTAAACGGAGCAGGATTGATACACCCATTTGCCGAAGGCATGATCACGTACACCACATTCACCGGAACGTTCGTGGTATTGATCAGCGTTTCTGTTATCGGATCTGCAGCCTGGGCTGTAACAGCAGGATTGGAAATTCCTGCAACTACATTACGACTCCAGGTATAGGTTGTTCCTGCAACCGGGCTCGTGATATCATAATTCTGTGCAACACCACTACACACTACACCAGTTGCTGAACTGCTTACTGTAGCAGTTGGATTAACGATCACTGTGTATTGGAAATCCGGTCCCGTACAACCATTAGCAGTTGGGGTAATGATATAAGTTGCATTAACAGGAGCATTGGTGGTATTAACCAGTGTTTCTGTAATCGGATTTGAAGTTTGATTGGTTACTCCAGGATTATTAATTCCTGCTACTGCTCCCCTATCCCATGAATAGGTTGTGCCAGCAACATTGTTGGTGATCTGGTAATTCAAAGCCACACCACTACACACTGCTTCTGCTGCAGCACTGTTGATGACCGGTGTTGGATTTACCGTTACAGTATAGGTGAATGTAACAGGATTAGGACATCCGTTTATTGAGGGTGTTATAATGTATGTTACATCAACCGGGGCATTGGTCGTGTTGTTTAATGACTCTGTTATGCTATTAGTTGCTCCACTACCTGCTGCATTGCTGATACCCGGAACAACCGCTCTTGTCCAGGTGTATATAGCTCCTGCAACAGGACTCGTGATAAAATAATTCTGTGGAATATCACTACATACAACACCTGTTGCAGCACTGCTTACTGAAGGAGTCGGTTCTACAGTGACAGTTATTAAGTAAGGTGCGGCTGCAGGACAAGTTCCACCAGTGGATGTAGGAGTGACTAAATATTCCACTGTACCGGAAACGCTGTTGCTGCTGTTCGACAATACCTGGTTGATAACAGGTCCGCTACCTGGAGAAGCTCCAGTAATATTTGCACTTACATTACCCAGCGTCCAGCTGAATGTTGATGGTGCTGTTGCATTCAGTGGAATATTCGTTGCGGTGTTATTACATATTGCTACTGCTGATGGCACATTCTGGATAGCCGGTGTTGGATTGACCGTTACCGTTATTGTAAATGGTGCTGCAGCAGGACAACTGCCTGTTGTACTTGTAGGTGTAACAAGATATTCTACGGTTCCGGGGTTACTGCTACTGCTGTTGAGTAGTAACTGGTCTATTACCGGTCCGCTACTTGAAGAAGCTCCTGTAATATTTGCACTGACATTACCCAGCACCCAACTAAATGTTGATGGCGCTGTTGCATCCAGGGTGATGTTAGTGGTAGTATTATTACAGATAGATACCGTTGATGATACATTTTGAATGGCAGGTGTAGGATTCACTGTAACTGTAATAGTAAATGAATCACCCACACAACCTCCGGCTGTTGATGTAGGCACTACAATATATTCTACCGTTCCCGGTGTACTGTTACTACTATTGATAAGTAGTTGGTCTATGAGGGATCCACTACCTGCAGTAGCCCCGCTGATGTTACTGCTCACATTACCTAAGGTCCATGCAAATGCACTTGGTGTGCTCACCGTTAATGGTATGGCGGTAGTTGTGTTATTACAAATCGCTTTTGTTGGCTGATTCGTAATAACAGGGATCGGGTGAATGGTTACCGTTGCAATGATGCTTGAAACAGGTCCTACACAACCCTCCAGTGATGTTGGTGTTACAAGGTATTCAAC
>JAKFCX010000021.1:0-290853 GCA_036676415.1 Chitinophagaceae bacterium | reverse complement strand
ACTTTATGCTGCAGGTGATGAGCAGTGACAGGAAGACACCTGTAACAGTAAGAGTGATGAATGCACTGGGTAAGATGATAGAGACACAGCGAGGATCAGTGGAAGATATGTACCGGTTCGGAAATAGTTATATCAATGGTACTTACTTTGTGGAAGTGATACAGGGCGAGAACAGGAAAGTAGTACAGGGTATCAAAGCCAACTAATACTGTGAAGACAAATAGTAAAAAGTCCTGCCGAATGGCGGGACTTTTTTAATGATAGCAGGCATTAGCTGCTTTTACTATTTACTTTGACCTGGATCTGCTGAGATGTGCTTCAACATCTTTTCTATTGTTGCAATCATAACCAACCCTGTGTCCGGAGTCGGCCCAAATGAATCGTTCAGGTGGGCCTAAGCATGACAGCCGACCTGATAATTAGCAGTCAAAGAAACATTTCAGTATACCGCTCCCGGTTTTGATGTCCCAGTTATCCTCGCAGTAATGTTAACGAACCCGACAACGTTTTGTAACCTGGCGCTGTAACATGATAATAATATACGCCATCTGGCAGTGCCTTTCCATTTGCCAGTCCTCTCCATGAGAATACTCCCTGGTGATTGCCTTTGTATACATTCATGCCGTTACGGTTAAAGATATGTACCCGGTATTGCGAAGGAAAAGACATGCGCCATACATCATTTACACCATCATCATTCGGACTAAAAGCGTTTGGAATATTACAGTTGATCACCGAAACTTTTACAACACTGCTTGTATCGGAGCCACAACTGTTTTCAGCGATCACTCGGTAGGAATGTTCCGTTTCAGTATTACTTGTTACAGAGGTTATACTGGCTTCAGTGGCTCCCGCTATATTGGTCCAGCTGATGGTTTGCAGTTGCTGCCATTGGTATTGCACGGCCAATGATGAGTTTACTTTTGCGTTCAATACGAAGGGTGTATTGGTACAGGTATTTACCGGTGCAGGTTGCGTTGTTATGAGAGCTGGTGAATTTGTTGTAACCAGGCCTGTAGAACTTGTTGCATTACCATGTGCATTACTTACGATGCAACGAAATCGTTCTATGTTAGTATTACCTGCATTTATAATTGTTAGCTGTGGGGTGGTGACGCCACTATAGTCAGTACCTGCAGGTAATGGCTGCCAAACGTTGTTAATAAAACCCTGCCATTGATAGCTATTAGCATTGGATGCAACAATGGTGAAATTCACAGCATAACTTTTACATACGACAATGGTATCAGCAGGCTGCGTAATGATCTGCGGCACCAAAGGTTCAACATAGATCTTCAGTGTCCATATGTCACCTGCACCGATCGTTCCGTTCACATCATTGTCATTCGAAAAACTGCTGCCTGCCAGTATGAAGCTGTTGTTGCCTGCGTTGTTTATAGTAAATGCATCATCAATACCTGTACCACCAAAATTTCTCTGCCAGCTGATGGCTCCTGCCGCATTGGTTTTTACAACCCAATAGTCAGCAAGCCCGATATGACCTATAACATCACCATTGTTTGATTCTGCAGAGCCAATGGCAATGAAACCGCCATCACTTGTTTGTAGTACACCACGAAATGCATCGAGCGATGTGCCGCCGTAGTTATTTATCCATTGAGTATTACCTGCATTATCCAGTTTCAGCAATATAGCATCAGTGGCGCCTTTATTATTCGGAATATCATCACTGGCAGAGGTTGAATTGCCTGCTATTATATATCCGCCATCAGTTGTAGTGATGATAGCTTCGGGTATATCATGACCACTGCCACCGATCGTTTGCTGCCATTGCAGCGTACCTGTATTGCTAGTTTTGATCACCCATATATCCCTGTTGCCTTTATGACTGACCACATCCAAACCGCTTTCCTGCGTATAACCGGTTATAACATATCCTCCGTCACTGGCAATAGTGAGAGCGGTCGGAAAATCGTGGTGTGGGCCACCAAAACATTTATCCCATATTTTATCACCCGTTGCATCCAGTTTTACCAGCCAGTAATCCTGTCGACCTAATACATCCCTGTGTTGGGTAATATCACCATCGGTAGAAACGGTGTAGGCAGCGAAAATATAGCCACCCTCTGCTGTTTGCCTGATGGCACCGGCCACTTCAGAACCTGAGCCGCCAAGTACTTTCTGCCATTGGATATTACCGCTTGCATTTGTTTTTACGATCCAGCAATCTGTTTGTCCCTTGAACCCGTTAACATCGCCATTGTTATTACTCTTGGTGTATCCTGCCATGATGTATCCTCCGTCACTGGTCTGATGAACACTGTACAAACCATCATCGTTATTACCACCGTATGTTCGCTGCCATTCAATATTGCTGGCGGCATCAAGTTTCACCAGCCAGCCGTCACATACACCTTTATTGGCAGTGATATGCCCGTCAGTGGAAAAGGTTACACCTGTTATGATATAACCGCCATCGGTGGTTCGTTGTATGTTGCGGGTAGTTTCAAAATCGCTACCGCCAAGTGTTTTCTTCCAGTCGATCGTAATATTCTGGGCAGGTAGTTTTGCGACAAACAGGGCTAAAGAAGCCACGAATGTTAGTAAGGGTTTGAAAGCCATGAAGGTATTTTGCGAATGATGTCTGCAAGTTGCTAAAACGTTGCTTAAGGAAATGTGAATACAGGTCTTTCGATGCGTCAATGTGCTGAAGGGTCAATTTCGTTTATGTGAGGTTCAAGCACTGACCGCAGGTTTGTATTTCCCGAGAAAGGTAATAACAAAAAACTAAGATGTCCTACACCTCGAAGGTGTAGGACATCTGTTCGCTATTTACCCTGCCACGGCCTGGCAACGTTCAAAACAAAAAACCTCTCCATGTGAGGTGAGGCAATTTTACTTTGCGGAGACTAAGGGATTCGAACCCTTGATACAGTTTCCCGTATACACACTTTCCAGGCGTGCTCCTTCAACCACTCGGACAAGTCTCCAAAAATTCAGGACGGCAAAAATAAGGGATTATGTGTCGTTTGAACGGAAGAACTACCAGTTCCTCATATGTTCTTCAACTATTCTTTCCGGCTCCTCGGCCTGGCGATGTTTCCACTCAGGATCATATTTTACAAACCAGCTGAGCCACAAGGTTCTTGACAGCCTCATAAAAACAGGCTGAAGCAATAGCATCAACACAGAATTGATACCGAGCCAGTAAAAGATACGATTGTCATTTATTGAAATGCCTATGATGATCCACCAGGCAATAAAAGTAATAGCAGAAAACGCCACCGTTAAAGCATAACTCACATAACTGGTTCCATAATAAAAACCTACTTCGATCTCTGTTCGCTGACCACAGACAGGGCAACGCTCATTCATCTTCATATTGTTCTTGAGATCGTAAGCATTGGCAGATTCAAAAAGATTGCCTTCTCTACAACGGGGACATTTGTTTGTTAGCACGGCAGATAGATATCCAAACACGTCTTTTATTTAGGCCACAAAGTTACGATTATGATATGTGTTGCCTTATAATATTCTCTAAAACATTCAATGGTACAGCACCTGATTGACGCCATATTATCTTTCCTTTATGAAATAATATTAATGTAGGCACTCCCTGTACCTGGAAAGCACTTGCCATAGCCGGACTTTTATCTACATCAAGTTTTAAAATTCTTATGCTGTCCGGCATTTTGTCTCTGAGCTGTTTTAAAACCGGGGTCATCATCTTGCAGGGCCCACACCACTCAGCAAAAAAGTCAACCAGTACGGGAGTTGATCCATTGATCACATCGTTGAAGCTTTCTTTCTGATTTGTTTCCATAAAAGCGTTTTATAAGATGCAGCAATTTCTGTTCCGCAGATTATTTTAGAAGCAGGGGATGGTGCTACTATTGAGCTTCGTTGTGTCACTCACTGCATCATAGTAGCTTTATTCACCAGCCTGGCTCTTTCACCATAAACTTGTCGAAGGATTGTTGATTCCTCGTCAGGGCTTCGACAAGTTCAGTCTGGCATATCTCATCAACATCTCAATCTTCCAGCACCTTTTCCATCTTCATGCTTCTGGAGCCTTTGATTAAAATGTAGCTGTTTTTAAATTGCTGCTGTTCGAACCAATCTCTCGCTTTATCAGAATTTTCAAAGAAGATATATTGGTGTGCAATTTTTGCATAATCTCCACCAACAAGAACCACCCTGGTCCAGTTATATTGCTGTAGTAAATGAATAATGCTTTCATGCTCCGTAATACTTTCTTCTCCCAATTCCATCATTGCTCCAATCATCAGTACTTTATCAGTGGCATTGATCTTTGCAAAATTCTCAATGGCAGCTTTCATACTCGATGGATTGGCATTGTAAGCATCTAATATAATATGATTGCTTCCCTTTTCTATCATCTGTGACCTGCTATTCGATGGAACATAGTTTTCGATGGCAGATAAGATATTTTCATCAGGCACCTTAAAGAACTTTCCGATGGCTACTGCACATAAAACGTTTGGCAGGTTATAATCTCCTACAAGGTTGGTGTTTATTTCATTCAGCTTTGTTCCCCTGGTCATTTTCACTTTCAGGAAAGGCTCACTTGTCATCACTTCACCTGTTACTTCAGCATCTGAAGTTCCATAGCGAACAATAGCTGAGATTCCTTTACTCATATCAACCAGGTAATCATAATCTGAGAAGATGAATGCAGTGCCATTATGCCCTCTTAAATAATCAAACAGTTCGCCTTTACCTTTTCTTACACCCTCAATACCGCCAAAGCCTTCGAGATGTGCTTTACCACAATTGGTAATAATACCATGAGTGGGCATCACATAAGTGCAATAAGATTCGATTTCTTTCTGGTGGTTGGCTCCCATTTCTATCACCGCCATTTCTGCATCTTTCTTCACACGCAACAAAGTAATGGGAATACCAATGTGATTATTGAGATTCCCTTCCGTTGTATAAGTTATGTAATGAGAGGCCAATACCGTACTCACCAGTTCTTTGGTAGTGGTTTTGCCATTACTGCCTGTAATACCAATGAACGGTATATTAAATTGTTGCCTGTGGTATTTTGCAAGCTCCTGCAATGTTGTAAGCACATCATCTACGAGTATGAACCTTTCATTCATTTCTGATGGTTGTTCATCTATTACCACGTAAGCAGCTCCTGCCTTTAATGCCTGGCTGGCAAACTGGTTGGCGTTGAAATTAGGACCTTTTAATGCAAAGAAAATATCGCCATGTTGTAGCTTCCGTGTATCTGTTTGTACTGATGGATATTGTAAGAAGATCTTGTAGAGTTGTTCGATGTTCATAACACGAATTGTGAAACACGAATTACACGAATTGTAGCGAATTAGACGAATGAAATTTTAAAAACACGAATTACACGAATTGAAGAGCACTGATTAAGCAAATTTGGCGAATGAAAAAAGCCACCCAATTACTTGAGTGGCCTTTTTGCTGTATTTACCTTTTCCTTATCTCTTTGCTCTGCGTGAAGGGAAGAAGTTACCGGTTTTACGGCCTTTTCCTTCAGGTGCTCCGAAGTGTGTCATTGCACAACGGAAACCTACTGTACTGCTAGCCTGGTCTTCTTCCAGGAAACGACGTGTTCCGGCACTCATCCAGTATGGAAGATCCTGCCAGCTACCACCTTTGATAACCCTTGATTTATCAGAGATCAGGGTAGTAACACCATATTGATATTCATATTTAACAGCTGTAGCGGTATCACCATCTAAATGGTTGATAGCATAACTACGCTGGTAGTTTCTCCTGTTACGTAAGGCTGAATCTTTTTCATTTACCATAATAATTCTACCAACGCTATCACGACGACTGCCTTCATCCAATGTAGGATCTACCTGCTGGAATTTATTACCACGGTAAGGGTTCATGTCGTCTGCATCAAAACCTGTCATTGGCCTGTAAACATCACCAACCCACTCACTCACATTACCACTCATATTATATAAACCAAAAGCATTTGGAATGTATGAAGTCACCTCTGCTGTATAAGCTGCACGGTCATTCAATCCACCGGCAACACCCATATAGTCACCATTTCCACGTTTGAAGTTACCTAAGAAAGCACCCTGCCATGTTCCATGACGTGTGCCACGAAGGTTATCATAACCGTCATTCTTCCATGAGTAGATGTTCTGGTTAGCTATAACTTCCTCACCACGTTTTTTCTCGCTTTTACGAGGTTGTGGATTCTCAGCGATTTGTCCTAAAGCTGCATATTCCCATTCAGCTTCAGTTGGTAAGCGATAATCCGGGAATAAAATGCCATCTTCAAAACGAACGCTATTTCTTGGTTTACCTTGAGCATCTTTTAAAGGATTTTTCTTCGGTTTACCCGGAACACCTTGATATTCACCCATCAGGTAAGATTTGGTGTTGAAGTTTTCCTGGCCACCACCGCCCATTTCAGTTTTTACAACTGTCTTGTTCTGGTATCCTTTTTTAATAAGCTCCATCTGGTTTACACGATCACCTCTCCAAACACAAAAATCGTAAGCCTGTCTCCAGGTAACACCTACAACAGGATAGTAATTATAAGATGGATGACGGAAATAATATTCAACCAAAGGTTCGTTATAAGAAAGTTCGCTTCTCCAAACCAAAGTATCTGGTTTAGCAGCATCAACTACCTGTGGCATGTCTGCAAGACCAAATACATTATCTACCCAATAGAGGTATTCACGATAGTGAACGTTGGCAACCTCAGTTTTGTCAATAAAAAAGGAGTTAACAGTAACACGACGGGGTACATTATTCCAGTCTCCCATTACGTCTTCCTGCTTGGCTCCCATAGGAAAAGTACCTCCTTGCACGAAAACCAGTCCTGGACCAGTCTTAATGTCAGAAGCTTTAGCAACAAAGAAACCACCCTGGTTCTTGTCGTTATAATTCCAGCCTGTGGCACTTGATTTTTCAGCTTTCTTCTTGAATGGATTACAAGAAGAGACAGCTGCAACAGATGCCAATAAAAGAGTGAAGTTTCTTAAACCGGTAAGCATTGTCATTTAACGTAATTTGATTCGTAATTAACGAAGCTGTGTAACGAATATTGTTTTAAGGATGTTAAGACTGCGAATATAAAGATTTCTCGCAACCCAAAGCAAACGCTTTTTATTAGAAAGCTGTTACTGAAAAGATAATTTAATACGCATGTGTTTATATAATCTGAATAATTGAGGCAAGGAATTTCATTATAAAACCATTAAGAAACAGCGAAAAGATAGTTAATGCTGTCTGTTTTTACTGTATCATTGCAAAACCATGGTGGTAGACCAATCGGGCTAAATCGAACCATGTAAATCAATTGAATGACGCATTTCTACTCCATTTAACGCTATTTGCTTATTAAGAATTTCTACTTAATTTATTTAAACATTTCTTAGATGAGACAAACAACACTGAAAACTGCTGTTTTGTTATTGTTATGGTCATTCGGTAATAAGGCTTTGGCTCAGACCGCAGAGTCGATTAACGTGGTAACGACTGCTGTACCTTTTCTGCGGATATCTCCTGATGCTCGTGCTGGGGGAATGGGTGACGTAGGAATAGCCACTACCCCCGATGCAAATGCAGCTTTCTGGAACCTTGCCAAAATTCCTTTTGCAACAAGTAAAACGGCCATATCTGCAACTTATACTCCCTGGTTAAGAGACTTGGGTTTGAACGATATCTACCTGGCTTCACTGGCTGGTTATCACCAGCTGGACGATCAGCAGGCAATATCTGCTTCTATTCGTTATTTCAGCCTGGGTAATATCACTTTTACAGATTTTGCTGGTAACATCCAGGGCGATTTCAGGCCAAGAGAATTTTCATTCGACTTCGGTTATAGTCGTAAACTTTCAGATAAATTAGGTTTAGGTGTGGCTTTAAGATACATCAACTCAAATCTTGCCGGTGGAGGTGTCTCTCAATCCGGTGTAACTTACAAAGCTGGTAATGCAGTTTCTGGTGATGTTTCATTATACAACAGTAATGTGACTGAAGCAAACGGTGGATTTGCCTGGGGTGTTGCCATTTCTAATCTCGGTTCCAAGATCGCTTATACCAATGATGTAAATAATAAAGATTATATCCCTGCAAACCTTGGAGTCGGTGTTTCATATACCAAGGTATTTGATGAATTGAATAAGATTCAATTTGCAGTTGATATTAATAAGCTCCTCGTACCTACACCACCGTTACCTGCAGATCCGAGTGATCCTAACAAAGAAACGATCGACTCAACGAATCTGGCAGAATACCGTGGATATGGTGTACTGCAAAGCTGGTTCAAATCTTTCAGCGATGGCGGAAATGAGACCAAAGAATTGATGTTTGGGATAGGAGCTGAATATTCTTATAACGACCAGTTCATGTTTCGTGCAGGATATTTTTATGAAGATAAAACCAAGGGTAATCGTAAGTATTTCACCCTCGGGGCTGGTCTTAAATACAATGTGTTTGGTCTGAATTTCTCCTACCTGATCCCTTCTGGAAATGGTGTAAACAGAAATCCATTGTCAAACACACTTCGCTTTAGTTTGTTGTTCGATCTGGATAAAGAGAACACCGGTACCAAGTAATCTACATATCTAACTTTTTAAAAGCGAAGGAACTACCTTCGCTTTTTTCATAAATGCAAGGGCTTATGTCAATCAGGATCGGGCAGGGAATAGATTTCCATCAACTGGTAGAAGGACGTGATCTTTGGATCGGTGGAGTTAAGATTCCGCATTCAAAAGGTGCCTTGGGTCATAGCGATGCCGATGTATTGCTGCATGCTGTTTGTGATGCGTTATTGGGTGCTTTGGCTTTGGGCGATATCGGCACACATTTTCCTGATACCTCGGCCGATTACAAGGACATTGATAGCAAAATTCTATTGAGCAAAACCTATGACCTCATCACCCGGAAAGGTTATAAAGTGATCAATGTGGATGCAACCTTATGCCTGGAAAAACCAAAAATAAAACCCTATGTTGATGCAATGCGAACAGTTATTGCATCTATACTGCATGTAACGATCGATGATGTGTCAATAAAAGCTACCACTACAGAGAAAATGGGCTTTGCAGGAAGAGAAGAAGGCTTGGTTGCTTTATGTTCAGCCCTTTTGCAAAGAGTATAGTTTAACATAACGATGAATAACTAAACAGCTATTGCCATCGTCAAAAACATAGATTTGTTCAATGAGCTTCGAGGTAAGAATTGTAAATCAATCATCCAATCCATTACCGGAATATGCAACGACCGGATCCTCAGGAATGGACCTGAGGGCCAATTTGCATGAGCCGGTTATTTTAAAGCCACTGGAACGTTCATTGATACCAACAGGGTTGTTCATTGAACTGCCAGAAGGATTTGAAGCACAGGTAAGGCCCAGAAGTGGTTTAGCCATCAAGCATGGTCTCACTTGTTTAAACTCACCAGGAACAGTGGATGCAGATTATAGAGGTGAATTGAAAGTAATTCTCATTAACCTATCCAACGAAGAGCAGCAGATAAATCACGGAGATCGGATTGCACAGATGGTGATACAAAAAGTGGAGCAGGTGGAATGGTTCTTGGTGCAGGATCTCTCAGAAACAAAAAGAGGAACAGGTGGTTTTGGCCACACAGGAAAACAATAAAATGATCAGACACAGTTATATTTTATTATTAATAGCGATTACTGTATTTGCATGTCGGCCTGCAAAGAAAGTGCAGAAGATAGAGGAGGCCATCTCAAAGAAAGATACGGTGGAAACAGTTGTGATTGTACAAACACCTGCTGTGGATTCTGCCAAACTGATCGCTGAACTTCTGGATAAAGTAAATCACAAAAGGATTGAGTTCACTACTTTTTCTGCTAAAGCAAAGATCGATTACGAATCGCAGGAACAGAAAGATGGGGGTACTGCTCATATCAGGATTGAAAAAGATAAATTTCTCTGGATCTCACTTACCGGTGCACTGGGGGTAGAAGGATTTCGTATGCTGGTAACACCCGACAGTGTTACGCTAATGAACAAGCTGAATAAAACCGTTCAATACAGAACGATAGAATATTTACAGGAACTCACAGATATACCATTTGATTTTGCTACACTACAGGATCTCATTGTTGGTAATCCAATTTTTACGAACAATAATGTAGTGAGTTATAAGAATAGCGGAAATGAATTGCTCGTATTAATGGTGGGAAGTATTTACAAACACCTTCTTACGCTGGATAATGATTTTAAGATCGTACATAGCAAGCTGGATGATGTGAATGTGATACGTAACCGTACCTGCGACATTACTTATTCTGATTACGAGAATAAAGAGGGTTTTCCTTTTGCTACAAAACGAGTAATTACTGTTGCAGAGAAAAGCCGGTTAGAACTAAAGTTAGATTTTAAACAATATGCCTTTAACCCGGCATTAACGTTTCCGTTTAATGTTCCTAAAAATTATAAAATAAAGTAATTATTTTTTGTTGAAAACGTTAGGGTTTTGAATCTTCATTATCAACACCGTGAAAAATCACAATGATGCTGAAAAAAAATCTCCTTTTACTGGTCTTTTCAATCACTTCACTTTTTGCTGTAGCACAGCCATCGAAGGATGAACTGCAGAAACAACAACAACAATTGCAAAAAGAGATTGCAGAACTTAACAGAACCTTATCGGGCATCCAGAAGAACAGGAAATCTTCTTTGGCTGAACTGACTGCCGTAAGGAGAAAAATCCAGGCAAGAGAAGCGATGATGAACAACATCAGTCGTGACCTGAGAAGACTGGATGATGAAATATACACGATCAACCTTGACATCTTCAGGTATGGTAACGAATTAGCAGTGCTCAAAAAGCAATATGCACAAAGTCTTGTATTTGCTTATAAGAACAGGAGTAATTACGACTATCTTAATTTTATATTTTCTGCCAATAGTTTTAATGATGCAATAAAAAGAGTTCGTTACCTGAAGAGCTATCGCCAGCAACGAGAAACACAGGTGAGCACTATCATGAAAACGCAACAGGTGCTCGATCAGAAAAGATTTGCTTTTGAAAGCAGCAAGAAAGAAAAGAATCTTGCTTTACAGGAGCAGACAAAAACATTGCAGGAATTAGAGAACGACAGGAAGGAAAAGGATAGGGTGGTAGCAGGATTAAAAGGACAGGAGAAAAATGTAGCCAGTGAAATCAAAAAGAAAGATAGAGAGAGAAGAGAACTGGCAAGTGCTATCAATGCGATTATCAAAAGAGAAATAGCTGCAGCTAAGAAAAGAGAAGAAGAGGAGAGAAAGAGAATTGCTGCGGCAAATGCAGGTGCAAATAAACCAGCGACAAATAATACTCCTGCTAAACCTAATGTAGGTGTTACACCAGGCAATACAAATGTTTCTGGTGGAGTTACCACATCTGGCAGAAGCGGTACCATAGAAAAGTTTGATTCACCAACAGAAGAACAGTCACTGGCTTTTGAAGCAAATCGTGGAAGATTACCATGGCCAGTTGATGCAGGATTTGTCGCACTTGACTTTGGCTCTTATGAAGTCCCGGGATCGAAACTGAAAGGCATCAGCGATGGTATTGATATTTCTCTTCCTGTGGGCTCATCCGTAAAATCCATTGCCGATGGTGAAGTAGCTTCTGTATTTGATATGGGAGGTGAGCAGGCTGTGTTGATTCGGCATGGGAAATATTTTACTACCTACAGCCACCTTTCTTCTGTAAATGTGAGCCGGGGACAGAAAGTTCGTTCAGGAACTGTTTTAGGAAGAGCTGCGGCAGATGAAGCCGGAACCGGGCTCGTTACTTTTATGGTAACGAATGAGAAAGGTGTGCACCAGGATCCTGAAAGATGGTTAAAGAGAAGATAGACGAGTCACTATTGGAAATAAATAAAAAGGACATGAACGTATTCATGTCCTTTTCTTATGCTGCGTTAGTGGTCTAAACCTTCAGGTGCTTCAAGCTTGATACGGTAATTTCAACATTTAGGTCTTCAATAAAAACTTGCGTGAAAATTTCTCCTTACCCGCAAGTCTCCATTCTGCAGAACCTGCTATACAGTTTCTCATACTGCGGAATCACATTTCTTATATCATGTTTATTTGCCTGCTCAAAAGCCTGCTCTTTCATCTTTGCCATTTCAGCATCATTGCTCAATAAGCCAATGGCAAATTCACTCATCGAAGCAACATCACCAACGTTGGCAGTATAACCTGTGATGCCATGTAGGTTGATTTCACTCAATCCACCTGCATTTGTACTGATCACTGGAACTTTTGCAGCCATCGCTTCTAATGCACTCAATCCAAAACTTTCATATTCTGAAGTAAGTAAGAAAAGATCACTGATTGGCAGTATCTCTTCCATCTGTTCCTGTTTACCTACGAATCTTATGTCATCAAATACGCCATACTCTCTTGCCAGTTCTTCTGCAACAGGTCTTTCCGGACCATCACCTACCATCAATAGTTTAGCAGGCATTTCAGATCTCACAGAAGCAAATACTTTCATCACATCAGGAATACGTTTTACTTTCCTGAAGTTGGAAGCATGCATCAATACTTTTTCTCCATTTGGAGCGATCACTTTTCTAAAAGCATCGATTGGTTTTTTATTGAATCGTTCCACATCAACAAAGTTGTAGATCACTTCTATCTCCTTGGTAATGTCGAACGAATGAAATGTTTCCTCTCTCAGGTTTTTACTTACCGCAGTTATCGCATCGCTTTCATTGATAGAGAATGTAACAACTGGTTCGTAGGTTTTATCTCTTCCTACCAATGTAATATCAGTGCCATGGAGTGTGGTGATAAAAGGTACATGCCTGCCCGTTTTCTTTTTTACGATTTGCCTTGCCATATACGCAGCAGATGCATGTGGAATAGCATAATGTACATGCAGCAGGTCAAGATCATGGTTTAGTATCACATCAACCATTGTACTCGCCAATGCAACTTCATAAGGAGGGTAATCAAACAAAGGATAGGTTGGAACCCTTACTTCATGATAAAATATATTGGCACTAAAAACATTTAAGCGAACCGGTTGCTGGTAGGTAATAAAGTGGACGCTATGGCCTTTATCGGCTAAAGCTTTTCCTAACTCTGTAGCCAACACTCCACTTCCACCAAATGTTGGATAACAAACAATTCCTATTCTCATCTCGTTAGTTTATTGTATTGACCATTGACTTTCTTCCTGCAAGTAACACATTTTATTTTTATAACATTCCCTAACTTAGTTGCCATGAGAAAATATGTTATCCTCCCATTACTATTGATCGTATTTGCTGGTAAAGCACAAGATCTTACAGAAGATTCTGTATTCATAAAACGTATCTCCACCGAGATCCTTTCATCCAATGATGCTTACGATAATCTCTGGTATCTCACTAAAAAGATCGGTCATCGTTTAGCAGGATCCCAGGGTATGGTAAAATCAGAGTTATGGGCATTGGAAACTTTCAAAAAATACCAGGCTGACAACGCTTATTTCCAGCAATGCCTTGTTCCAAATTGGAAAAGAGGTGGTAAGGATGTAGCCATGGTTTCTTATAGAGAAAACGGGAAAATAAAAAAGTATACGTTGAATGTGCTGGCATTAGGCAATTCATTAGGATCAGGACCAAAAGGAATAACGGCACCGGTATTAGTAGTAAAGTCTTTTGATGATCTTGAAGCAAAGAAAGACCAGGTAAAAGGAAAGATAGTTTTTTATGATATTCCTTTCGGAGACACATTGGTGAATCCATTTGAATCTTACAGAACCTATGCAGGTTACAGAGGTGCTGTTCCCAGTCGTTCTGCTAAGTATGGGGCTGTTGGTGTGCTGTTAAGATCAATGAGTCATTCAACAGATAATTTTCCACATACAGGTGCAACAAGATATAACGACAGCTTTCCAAAGATACCTGCTGTGGCTGTTGGCTTAAGAGATGTTGCTAAAATGAGTGAATGGAATGCACAGGGAAAACAACTCACCGCTTTTATTAAGACGAATGGAAAAATGATGCCTGATACAATCGGTAACAATGTTATTGCAGAACTAAAGGGATCTGAATTTCCGGATGAATACATAACAGTTGGAGGTCACTTAGACAGCTGGGATGTTGGTGAAGGTGCACATGATGATGGGGCAGGTGTGGTACAAACGATAGAAATTTTAAGAGCGTTCAAAGCTTTGGGATACGAGCCAAAGAGAACCATTCGTTTTGTATTATTTGCCAATGAAGAGAACGGCCTTCGTGGTGGAAACAAATATGCTGAAGAAGCAAAAGCAAAGAACGAGAAGCATCTTTTTGCTTTAGAAAGTGATGCAGGTGGATTTACACCAAGAACGATCGGTCTTACGATTCCGGAAACTGCATGGACCAAAGTAGAAAGCTGGAAGCAATTATTTGTACCATATAATATCACTTCATGGGATAAAAGTGGTGGGGGTGCAGATATTGGTCCGTTAGCAAGATTATTAAAAACACCATTAGGTGGATATGAACCAGACAGCCAGCGTTATTTCGATCATCACCATGCAGACAATGATGTTTTTGAAGCAGTGAATATTCGTGAGCTGAAACTTGGTGCTATTAATATGGCAGCATTGATCTACCTGGTTGATAAATATGGTTTGTGATATTACTTTGCATCCGTTTTAGTAGTTATTATTTGGATTGAACTTTTTCAAATATGTACTGCTCAATTATTGCATAATAAGAAATATACTCACCCTTTTTTATCTGCTCAATTACCTTAGGGTAGTTTAGGATAAGGTAACCTCTTTCATCAATTCCGATTTGCGATACACCTGCACTTGTTTTAACCAGTTTATACATCATTATAAATCGCCTGTTCTCGATTCGATACTTGGCTGACATCATTTTCTTGAAATCTTTTTTCCCGGTTTCTCTTGCGTAAAGTTTAAAATTGTTTTTTGAAATTACCGCAAAGGCTTCGTCATTACTCTTGTCATCCAAAAGTGTGTCTGTTAATCTAAAAAATGTTTTGGTTGGTAGATATACCGAATCGTTGAATCTTATTGATCGAAATTTTATCATTCGCCATGTTCCAGTAAATTTCTCTTCATCATCCACTATAGTGCTTGTGTCAAGTTGTGCATGAGGGATGATCGAGTTTGGGGTGATATTGGTAACGATTCCATTTTCAGAATAACTCATGGAGGATTGGGTCTTTCTTATAGCCGGACTTAGAAAACGGTAGTATACTTCAAAGTCGTCGTCCCAATTTAGATAGGAAAGTCTGGGTCTTGCAATCTTATAATTTAGTGGGAAATTTAATGTAGTGTCTTTAGGACTTTTTGAAAATTGTTCGAAGTCATCATCCTGGGCAAATGAACTAATTGAGATGCCAGAAAGGAATAAAACAATAGCGAACGATCTAAAGTGGTCTTTCATAATGAATTATTATAATATAGAGAACGCTTGTATGAGAATGGTCTGCTCACTTCCTTAATATCTTCTCCATTGCTTTTCCTTTTGCCAGTTCATCAACCAGCTTATCCAGGTAACGGATCTTTTGCATGAGCGGATCTTCAATTTCTTCTACACGATAGCCACAAATAACACCCGTGATCTTTGAAACATTTTGATTGAGCTGTGGTGCCTCAGCGAAAAAAGTTTCAAAATCAACCCTGGTATCAATTTGTTTTTGCAATGTTTTTTTATCATATCCCGTTAGCCAGCAAATGATCTCGTCCAACTCTTCTTTTGTTCGGCCTTTCTTCTCCGCTTTTAAAATATAATGTGGGTAAACACCGGCAAACGACATTTTAAATACCCGGGTATTATTCATGTGTATTTTTATTTAGCGGTGGTATTGCAATGTTATTTTATTTGATCACACCAAATGTATCCTCAGCTCATCCATTTATTCAACGCTGAAAATGTTGCTGCTGCAGATGAGATTACTTCATCATCGTTTGGCAAGGTTTCTACTGCTGAAACCAACATTGGTAGAAGCGCTTTCCATTTTACTGCTGCGGCAGTTCCATATACACTAAAGTAAGAAGTTTTATCATCTACTGCAGCACCAAGATGTTGCTGCAGGTGCTTGTTGATCACCACGCCACCTAAGGTAGAACCTTCCATTACATACATACCTCCCAGAGCTGCAGCAATATTCGGATACATCCTGTTCATCGCTGATGAATTGACAACAGGAATGGAAGACACATCACCTCCCAGCCTGTAAATATCATGCGCTAACAGGTGAAGTTTTTTTCGATCTTCAATATCTGGAAAAATATCGCTCACCATCGGATATACTTCCATTTCAAAGCTGGCAACAAAGCCGTACATCTTTTCAAGGTAGGTTCTGTAATCATCCAGCGTAACTTCATTACTCATTAAAGCAATGGAATAACGATTCTTTTCTAAAGCCTGGTGCATTGGTGCAGTATGGCTGCGTAATCTTTCGAGAAAACTCATGTTATTTGTATTCGTCTGCCAAACGCTTTAGGGTAAATTCAACAAGTGATATTCGTAGTGCTTCTGCGATATCTGTTTCGGTTTTATCCCACGGTTCTGCAGTAAACCTGATCACTTCCTTCCATATCTCAAAAGAGTTTCTTGGGTGATATTTGCTGGTACCAGGTTCAACAGTAAGTATATTATTAGGATCGCCACCCCAGGAAACTTTTTTCTTAGCTTCTGGTCTGAAAGCCAGGAGATATTTTCCCTCGTATGGCTGAATGGGTAATACTAACAAGCCGCTTCCTGTTTCGGAGAATTGTTCAGCTGGTTTAAAATGATAGGGCAGAGCCTGGAATTGTGTGGTGTGGCTGATATCATTCTGCTGTAACCATTCAACCAAAGGAAAGATTTCTTCTTCTTCCGGGAGAATACCAACAGATGAGATTTCACCTTCACTGCACAAAGCCACACCATCTGCACTCAGCACTGTCATGAGCTGGTGTTTCACATCATCAAAAGCTGTAGTAAGATTCTCAAACGACCGAACGATCGTTATAATGTCTTTAAAGTGAGAACGCAGGTATGTTTCTTTTTGATTAACCGATTTGTAAACAAGCGAAGTGATCTTTGCAGAAATCACACTCGATATCAATTCAAAAAAAGCACATTGGCTGAATGAAAGATATTTTGGCGTGATATGATGACATGCGATCAATCCCCAGAGTTGTTCTTTATGAATGATTCGTGTTGACATCGAAGTAACTACATTCATATTCTTTAAATATTCCAGGTGAACAGGTGGCACCGCTCTGAATTTACATTCTGAGAGATCAGTAATTTGCCTGGTGAGTGAATTCAATTCTGGTATTAATGGTACAGGTGTGTAATCACGATCTGGAATAAGCCGGTATGGATTTTTGAGGTAAAGGTCTCTTGCCTGTTTTGGTATGTCGGTAGCGGGAAAACGTAAACCAAGATAACTTTCCATTCCCGGTTTCATTTCTTCTGCAATAACACTTCCCACCCATTCTTCATCAAAACAATAGACCATTACCTTATCAAAACCTGAAATGTTCTTTATTTGTTTTGCGGCTACGTTTGCCACTTCATCAATACTGCTACAACCGTTTACGGCAGCCATGAACTGTTGAACTTTTGTCATCAATTCCAGTTCGTTGATGGATGTATTGCTATAATCAGACAATTCTGTTTCTATATGCAATGCTCCACTTTTCTCGTGTACCAGTGAAAGTTTTGCCGATTCAGTATTTGGTTTGAAAACAATTTCCAGCGGAGTGGGATATGAATAATGGTTCAATTCTTCTTTTATGGTTTGCAATGATTGCGCTTCAATAAAATCTGCGAAATTTTTGCCGATCAGTTCTTCTGCCGCGAAAGGATATAATGCTGAGGCATTGGCACTTACTTGTATGATCTTAAAGTCTTGTTTGGAAACAACACTGAGTACTCCTTGTGGTTGAATTGCATTGATCTGGTGTATAGGAAGCCTATTACAGAACGATGCATCATAAATCTGCTGTTTAGATAGCATGCTGTACAGTTGAGCGGTAAATATAGAAGTTAGTTGATATTAATATCGTTAAAGACTCCAACTTTCGTCGATGTATAACTGAATTTCACCCTGTCATCCTAAAGCTGAACTAATGGTGTAGGCTGCAGAACCGGAAACCCTGCTGTGCATAATATTCCAATACTTTTGGTAACGCAAATTGCATTCTGTCCAAGGCTTTTGCACTGTCATGAAAAACAACAATACTTCCGCTCTTTGCATTCAGCACAACGTTCTCGTAGCATCTCTTCCCATCTATTTTATTATCCCAGTCAGCACTCAATACACTCCACATTGTAATGTTGAATGTTGGATGTTGAATGTTGGATGAAGTGCTTTTATCTGTACCTGGTTTATTACTAACAGCCAGTTTATTCCGCAAAACTGCCGATTGAAATTTTGTTATTCTCCCATACGGTGGACGAAATAAACCGGAATCTATCACTGTTGCTGCCTTCAGCACGTCAGCAACATAGTCGTTGTCTTTGGTTTTCCATCCGTTAAGGTGATTGTAGGTATGATTACCAACAGCATGTCCTTCATCAATGATCCTTTTATAAACCTCGACATGATCAACTACATTTCTGCCAATGCAAAAAAAAGTTGCCTTTGCATCATATTTCTTCAATTCATCTAATACAAATGTTGTAGCTATCGGGTGTGGACCATCATCAAATGTGAGGTATAATATTTTTTCACCTTTCTCAACAGGTATATCCCAGGTTATACCAGGGTACATCCATTTCATCCAACGTTGAGGCTTTATAAAATACATGCAATAAAATTAATCTCCATAAGCAACAATATGAATGATCTTTCCCTGGTACATATACACTCGTCCACGGTTCTTTAGAAAATCATTGCGAGTTTTATTATCAGAGAGAATAGGCGTCATGAATTTTTCTACCGCTTCCTTCTTCACTTCAGGGGGATCTCCCACAACAATTGCAGTAGCAGCATAACTTCTCAGCGTGTTTTGAAAAGCTTCCATGGCCATTTCTTTTGTTGAATAAAGATCGGTGCCGATAATCTGTCCACCGGTAATGGCAATAAAGCCGGCAAAATTGCTATCGGTCCGGGAAAGTTTATCTGTAAAGAACTTTACGTACAACGAATCTTCTTCTATAAATCTTCTTTCGGCCAGTATGTCTTTATAAGCTGCCGTTTGTGATTTCTTGCCACTCACTTTAAACTGGTTCTCTATATTTTCCCACACATCGTGTTGTTTTCGGCTCACATCTGTGGCCCTTCTCAAACTCATATCAGCCTGGCGGAAATAATTGAATGGTTTTGCTTTCCTGGCCCAGCGGCCTTTTTCTACGCAATAAACATTTACATAATACTTCTGCTTATCGGGTGGCAATATCATTGTTTGTGAAACGATCCTGTCCTGTTTTCCGCCAATTAGTATTTCACCTGACTGGATCACGATGGCTTCTTTACTCATGTTCCGCATTTCTATTATTCTTACATCAGCATTACCGGAGCCTTTGATCTCATTTATCTTCAGTTTCTTTTCTCTCAATGCTTTCTGCATGGTGGTAACATTATCGAATGGGAGGAACCCTTTGGTACCACCATCACCTACAAATCGTACCGGGATTAGTTGCAGATTGTCGTAGGTCCATGCTGCGGCAGAATCGTACTGCACTACTACAGCAGGAAAACTGTTTTGCTGGGATATTGAATAGGTTGACCAAAATATCAAGCAGCTAAGAAGCAGGAATCTGATCGGGTTATGGTTCAATGCTCATCTATTAGTTGCTTAAAGATATGCTGTACAAGAGTGCGACGCAACTTGGCTGCCATGAAATTCTACGGATGGTAATATAAAAAACATTATATAACATCATTTTTAACACTGTGCTGGGATGTTATCTTTGCAGCATGACGAAAAAAGTAAGGGTTCGGTTTGCTCCTTCTCCAACAGGAGGTCTTCATTTAGGTGGTGTAAGAACGGTGTTGTATAATTATTTGTTTGCCCGGAAACATGGTGGCGATTTTATTTTGAGGATAGAAGATACCGATCAGAGCCGTTATGTACAAGGTGCTGAAGAATACATTTTTGAATGTTTGAAATGGTGTGGCATTGAGCCTGATGAAAGTGTGCTGCATGGTGGTGAGTTTGCACCTTACCGGCAAAGTGAAAGAAAAGCGATCTATAATGAATATGCAGAAAAACTGGTGAAAGATGGTTTTGCATATTACGCTTTCGATACTACAGAAGAACTGGAAGAAATGCGGGCAAAGTTTAAAACGCATGATAATCCAACACCTCAATACAACCATGAGATAAGGGAAAGAATGCGTAATTCTTTAACGTTGGGTGAAGAAGAAGTGCATCGTTTGATGAGTGCAGGATCACCTTATGTAGTGAGAATAAAAATGCCAATGAATGAAGAGATAAAGTTCACTGACATGATCCGTGGTGAGGTGAATTTTCATTCTTCATTGGTTGATGATAAGGTGTTGTTGAAAGCCGATGGCATGCCAACATATCATTTGGCTGTTGTTGTTGATGATCACCTGATGAAGATATCGCATGCTTTTCGTGGTGAAGAATGGCTGCCAAGTGCTCCTGTACATATTTTATTGTGGAAATATTTATTCGGACTGGAAAATATGCCGGAATGGGCTCATCTTCCTTTGATATTAAAACCGGATGGAAACGGTAAGCTGAGTAAAAGAGACGGAGATCGTTTAGGCTTTCCGGTATTTGCAATGGATTGGACCGATCCTAAAACAGGGGAGAAAGCAACTGGTTTTAAAGAAAGAGGATTTTTACCTGGAGCTTTTGTAAACATGCTGGCCATGTTAGGCTGGAACGATGGAACAGAGCAGGAGATATTTACGCTGGATGAATTATGTGAGAAATTTTCTCTTGAAAGGGTACATAAATCAGGAGCCAAATTCGATTATGAAAAAGCAAAGTGGTTCAACCATGAATGGATAAAAAGAAATACGAAGTACGATTTACGAAGTACGGTTTACGAGATATTGAGTCAAAGAGGTATTGAAATAAATGATAATGACAAGTTAGAAAAGGTTATTGAACTGGTGAAAGACAGGTGCACTTTACTCACGGATTTTTATGATCAGGCAAAATTCTTTTTTAGTACACCTGAAACTGTCGATGTCGATTCCATCAAAGGAAAATGGAATGATGATAAGACAGCTTTCTTTAAAGAATGGATCTCATCTTTAGATTCATTGGAATGGAAAGCAACCAGCCTGGAAGCTAAATTTAAAGAACTGGCAGCAGCAAAGAATATTAAAGTAGGAGAGTTGATGTTACCTCTACGTATTATGCTGGTCGGTGGAAAATTTGGTCCGGGTGTATTTGATATTGCTGAGATCATCGGCACTGAAGAAACCAAACAAAGAGTTGAAAAAGCATTGAGATCATTATAAAAGAAAAAGCCATCTACGGGTGGCTTTGTTATTTAACAGAGATCTTACCAGGGTTCTTTGCTATAAAATCTTTCCATCCATTAAATCCTTTTGAGATAGCTGCAACAGGAGATGAGATCTGGTAATAATGACAAAGTGCTACTGCAAGTGCATCGGTAGCATCAAAGTATTTCGGCTGGTCCTGTATCTTCAATATCGTTTGCAGCATCTTCCAGATCTGTTCTTTCTCTGCATTGCCATTACCAGTGATGGATTGTTTTACTTTCTTGGGAGAATATTCAGTTACTAATAATTGAGCCTGCATCGCTGCAGCAATAGCAACACCCTGTGCTCGTCCCAGCTTCAGCATGCTTTGTACATTCTTGCCAAAGAAAGGTGCTTCAATGGCAAATGTGGTGGGCTGATGTTCTGAAATAATAGAACATACTTTGGTGTGAATCATCTCCAGCCTAGAGTAAATATTCTTCGTGGATGCAAGTTTCAGTACATCCATCGTAACTAAAGAAGGCAATCCATTCCTTACCTGCACAACAGCATAACCCATAATAGTTGTTCCGGGGTCAATGCCTAATATGATCTCGCCATTCTGCATGCTGTGAAAGTAAGATGTTTGCAAATAAGATATCAATCATGTTAACAAACACCTTAGTTCATTATTTTTGATGCTAAATCGGCATTCTGAATAAACGAGTTAAGATATTCCTGAATTATTTCATAGGTCCTGTTTTATTCATCTGGGTTTCCTATTCTCTTTACAGGGAAATAAAAAGTCAGCCGGATCTGCAGCAATCATGGCAATTGATCAAGGCTTCAGCCTTTGGCGGGAATGCCTGGAAATTTATAGCAGTGATCTTGCTGATGTTTTTAAACTGGGGTATCGAAGCAAGAAAATGGCAGGTGCTCGTCGGTTCATTAGAAAAAATATCATTTGTAAAAGCCTTTAAAGCAGTTTTTTCTGGTCAGTCGTTGGCAGTAAATACGCCGAACCGGATTGGTGAATATGTTGGTAGAGTAGTTTATCTCCATGAAGGAAACCGGCTAAAAGGCATTGCATTAACAATTGTAGGAAGTCTCAGCCAGACTATTATCACATTGTTCGTTGGCCTGGTCGGGATGTTGTGGATGAAGGATACCGTTACAGGTGCCATTAAAGATATCTTAACAAAAGTTGGCTTGCTTGATTTGTATCCTGGAATCGTGCCTATTGCATATGAAGTGATATTTTATGGCGTATTGGCTGGAGTTGCTGTGATGTTATTGATCTATTTTGAACTGTCATGGTTAACTAAGCTGATCGAAAGATTACCTTTCGTAAAGAAGTATAGTTATCTCATTGAGAAGCTGGAAGACTTTCATTGGAGAGAATTAACACGAATTTTGTCACTTTCTACTACACGTTACGTAGTATTCATCGTCCAATACATATTATTGCTGCAGGTTTTTGAAGTGAATATTCCATTTTGGGAAGCTGCTGGTTTGGTGAGTGTATTTTTCCTGGTGCTGGCAGTGGTGCCGACCATCTCATCAATCGAGTTAAGCCTCAGGGGTCTTGCTGCAATAGAACTGTTTGGACTGGTAAGTACAAATACATTGGGTATTATTGCTACAGCTGCAGGGTTATGGTTGATCAATCTCATCATTCCTGCATTGGCCGGTAGTTTATTTATATTGGGTATTAAATTTTTTAAGAAATAGACGTGAAGAAAATTGCTTCGATTTTTACCGCTTTACTGTGTACCGTTTCCTTGACTGCAGGGGATAACTTCTGTGGTATCAAGAATACAAGCTTCCAGGGTGGAGAGAATATTACCTATACTGTTTTTTATAGTGTAGTGGGTATGTATATCAATGCTGGAACGGCCACTTTCTCAACTACTTTAGAAAGGATGAACAATAAACCTGTTTATCATGTGGTAGGTACAGGTAGTTCCAATTCCAAATACGATTGGATCTTTAAAGTAAGAGACAAGTATGAGAGTTATATAGATACTGCGAACCTGCAGCCTTTGAAGTTCATCCGTAATGTGGACGAAGGTGGATACAAAAAGTATGAGAACATCACATTTAATCAAACAGCGAATACAGCCATCACTACTGATGGGGTTTACAAAGTGCCGAACTGTATACAGGATGTGTTGAGTTCAATCTATTACGCAAGAAACATCAACTTCAATCAATACAAGCCGGGAGATAAAATTCCTTTCGATATGTTCCTGGACAACGAAGTATTTCATTTATACATCCGTTATCTCGGTAAGGAAGTAGTGAAAACCAAGTATGGAAAATTCAGAGCCATCAAATTCAAGCCATTGCTTGTGAAAGGAACCATGTTTGAAGGTGGTGAGAAAATGACGGTGTGGGTTACAGACGATCCAAATCATATTCCATTAAGAATAGAAAGCCCGATCAGCGTTGGTAGTGTAAAAGTAGACATGATGCAATATCGTGGACTACGACATCCACTCACTTCACTGGTTAGCTGGAAATAATTTAAAAGCCTCTGCAAAGAGGCTTTTTTATGAGGTCAGCGATAGTATTTCATTTGTGCTTCGTTGCGTCGCACTCTTGTACAGCGGGAATTGATTTCAACTTAGATCGCATTCAGATTAAATGTTTCTTTCTGCCTGATACCTTTTTCTGTCGTTTGAAGATTACAACACTCTATTTTCGGATCATGCTCAAAGAAAAGTATGTAGTCGTTTTCTACAGCTTCAGTTAAGAATGATTTTTTTTCATTTAATGTGGTTAACGGAAACATATCGTAAGCCATCACATAAGGAATCGGAATATGTGCAGCCGCTGGTAAAAGATCTGCCATAAAAACCACCTGTTTCCCTTTATAACTGATCTGCGGTAGCATCATAGCATCTGTGTGTCCGTTTACAAACCTGAGTTTAATATTTTCAAACAGCTGACTACCTTCTTCTGTTGATGCAAACTTCAACTGTCCACTTTCCTGTATGGGCAGAATATTTTCTTTTAAGAAAGATGCTTTTTCCCTGTCATTAGGTTTGGTGGCCCATTGCCAGTGTTTTTCATTGCTCCAGTAAGTAGCATTTTTAAAAGCAGGCAATAGTCTATCACCTGTTCTTATTACACTTCCACCACAATGGTCAAAATGAAGATGGGTTAATATCACATCAGTAATATCATCTTTAGAGAATCCAAGCTTTGCTAGCGATTTATCCAACGAATCATCTCCATGCAGGTAATAATGGCTGAAGAATTTTGCATCCTGCTTTTCCCCAATTCCGTTGTCGATCAATATTAATTTGTCGCCATCTTCTATCAGCAAACATCTCATGGCCCAGCTGCAGAGGTTGTTTTCATCCGCAGGATTCAGTTTATTCCATATTGCTTTCGGTACCACACCAAACATGGCACCACCATCTAACTTAAAATAACCCGTGTTTACTGTATGAAGTTTCAAAGTGAATATATTTTATTGATTATGCAATCGAATGTTTTTTCTTCTTGGCCGTTAAATTCGTCCAAAATAACAGGAAAAGACCAAGAGCAAAAAACACCACCAATGCCAGGACAGAATTACGCTGGCTGCCGGTAAGTTCAATGATAAAACCGAAGGTGAACATTCCAATTACTATAGCGATCTTCTCAGTAACATCATAAAAGCTGAAGAAAGAAGTTGTGTCTTTTGTTTCGGGCATCAGCTTGGCATAAGTAGATCGGCTGACTGATTGTATACCACCCATTACAAATCCAACAACGGTTGCAAGAATGTAAAACGCCATCGGATTCTTGGCAGGTAACAAATAGCCGGCAATGCAGATTCCGATCCAAACAATCACACAGGTCATTAAAGCTGGAAAGTTGCCGATCTTTCCGGATAACCTGGATATAAGATAAGCACCAGGAATTGCTATTAACTGTATGATCAAAATGGCAATGATCAGGTTCTCCGTTGGAATGCCTAATTCACTTTTGCCATACAGTGTTGCAGCTAGCATCACTGTCTGCACGCCCATATTGTAAAAAAAGAAAGAAAAGAGATAACGTTTTAGTACCGGCAAATGAATGAGCTGTTTCCATACTTTGTTTAACTCGCCATAGCCATGAGCCAATGTGTGTTTTTTGTCAGAACCAATCGGTGAGGAGTTTGGTAGTCGTTTCAGCGACAGGCTTGCAAAACTGAACCACCATATTCCCACCAATAAAAATGATAATTGTGAAGCAAATCCTTTGGTAATACCAAACATTTCATTGCCCATTACAAACACAAAGCAGATCACCTGTAAAATAACACTTCCAATATAACCGTATGCGAAACCTCTTGCACTCACTTTATCCCTGTCTTCAAATGAAGCGATCTCTGGTAAATAAGAATTATAAAAAACAAGGCTTGCCCAGTAACCAACACAAGCAACGATCATTGCAACAATCCCCAACCATAGGTTACTGCTGTTGTAAAAGAATAACATGCTGCAAGAGATGCTTCCCATCGTCATAAAGAATCGCAGGAACGATTTCTTATTTCCCCTGTAATCTGCTATGGAAGAAAGCAACGGCGACATGATCGCTACAATGCAAAATGCAGCTGCCAGTGCATAATTATATAAAGCGGTATTTACAAAAGTTCTGCCCAGGAATTCGACATGGTCGGTGGTGGTGTCATTTCCATCACCGGTAATGCTTTCAAAATAAGCAGGAAATATGGTGGAGGTAATTACAAGGTTGTAAGCACTGTTGGCCCAGTCGTACATGGCCCAGCCATTCACAACTTTTTTTTGAGCAGTTTGCATTTACTTGGTTTGGTTAAAGATAAAATAAAAAAGACGCTAACTGGTAGCGTCTTTTTTAAAATTCGTACTGTGTTATTTGTGGTGTGTAGTATCTCCTTCAGCAGTGGTATTGGTTGGTGCTTCTACTGTAGTAGTAGAAGTGTCCACTGTTGAAGTGTAAGTAGGGATCTCTTTGAAGCCTTCCATACGTGTATCAGCAAGAATAATTTTCACAGGTTTCCCGGTAAAGACCTCTGAGCTGATTGCTGCTCCCATAATAGTAAACAACATTTCTGCATTCTCAGTCTGGCTCACTTTTTCTTTGTCTACTACGAACTTTACATTGAAAGTATCAACTGTTTTAGTTAGCTGAACTGACTTTTCAGTTGCACTATCAAAATAATTATTCTTCAGCAGAAAATCGCCAAGCCTTTTAGCATCATCAGCTGTAACGCCATCACCTTTATAATAAACCTCACTTACATCATTAACCATGTATTTATCGCCGTAAGAATTACATGCAGTAAGCACAACTGAAACAATAACAAGTAAGCTGAAAAGTTTTCTCATAAAATAGTTTTAAGTAGTACAAGATAAAAATTATTCGATATAGCCGGTGTATAAAAGAACCAGAAGAATGATGCCTACGACGATACGGTACCAGCCAAACATCCTGAATCCATGTTTCTGGAGAAAGCTGATAAAGAATTTAATAGCCAATAACGCTACTACAAAAGCAACAACATTTCCAACGATAAAAGCCGTAATGTTTTCCTGGCTTTCCATTATTATCTCGTATCCTTTCCTCTTTACTTCTGCATCTTCACCCCAATCTTTCAGGAACAGAGACTGGATAGAAGCACCTAACATTGTTGGCACAGCAAGGAAGAAAGAAAACTCTGCCGCAAAATTCCTGGTGAGCTTCTGTTGCATACCACCGATGATGGATGAAGCACTTCTGCTAACACCAGGTATCATGGCTATACATTGCCAGCAACCAACAAAGAATGCTTTACCAAAACTAAGTTCCTGCTCATTGTTGATAGTATGGGTCTTAAATAATTTGTCAATAAATACAAGGATAATTCCTCCAATAAGCAAAGAGACTGCTACTGTAGTTGTACTGCCAAGCAGGTTTTCAATTTGTTTGTCAAACAACAATCCTAATACAATGGCAGGAATTACAGCAACCACCAGTTTCAGGTAAAACGACCACCTGTTTAATGGAAAAAATCTTTTGAAATAAAGTACGATCACCGATAGGATCGCTCCAAGCTGGATAGCCACGGTAAATATCTTGGTAAAAGCATCTTCCTGGAAATTGGGGTTAGCGGTTGCTTTCTCAATAATACTACTGGTAATGATCATGTGACCTGTGGAAGATACAGGCAGGAATTCTGTAAGTCCTTCTACGATAGCAATAACTACAGCCTCAAAAATATTCATGTGCGGATTTGAAAATTAAAGAAACAAAAAAATCCCGCCACAAGCGGGATTTCCATACTGTTATTCAATTAAGCTTTTACAGCCGGCTTTTTAAAAATTGCATATATCTCTATCACGAAACCGAGCAATATAACAATAGGAGCAATGGTGATTCGTGTAGTACCATACACCAGGTCTTTATCAAATACATTCGGGTCCTGGTTCTTGCCACCACTCATCAGCAACATGCCAATGGCAATAACCACAGCACCAATTCCCATCCAGAGATAATTATCTTTTGTAAAAAGTATGGTTCTTTCTCTTACCACTTTTTCTTTCACGATCTTTTTTGTTTCAGCCATCTCGGTTAATTAAGGGTTGCAATATAAACAAAAGTCAAATAGTCAATGGTCATTTAGTCATTTGAGGTAAGCTTCATCAAGTTGATGACTCTATGACTTACTGACTCAATGACTTTAATAAAGATCGTCCAGTTTCATTTTCAGGTACTTCATCACACTTCTGTGGGTACTGTACAGGGAAATAAGTACTCCAACCAGTACCATTCCTCCAAACAAGGTTAACAGGTTAGGTGTAGAGTGCAGTGTTTTCAGACCGTCAAACTGGCTTTCTGCCCATTTCATCAAGGTAAATAATATGGCAATGGCTATTGCTGCACTGATAAGTCCGTTAATGATTGCCCTTATATTCATCGGCTTTACAATAAATCCCCTGGTAGCACCAACCATTTGCATTGTCTTTATCAGGAAACGGTTACTGAACATGGCCAGCCTGATGGTATTGTCAATACTTACAATCACCAGCACACAAAGAATAATGGCCACTACTAAAAATACCAGGCCAAGCTTCGATGCTCTTTCGTTCAGGTTATTTACCAGTTCCTTTGGATACTGCAGATCGGTGATCTGGTCAGGATACCGGCTCAGGATCGTACTGGATATTTTCGCCAGGCTATCTTTATTGATCCAGTCGCTTTTTGCATAAAAATCAATGCTTTCCGGTAATGGATTGTCATCAAGAACGGTAGCCCAGTCTTCCTGGTTATCCTGGTTCCATATTTTTTTTGCCGATTCTTTGTTTACATACTCCACGTTTCGTGCAAAAGGCTGGCTGGCAACAAATTGCTGTATCTGGTTGATGGTGTCTTTATTAGCCGTTCTCAGGTAGGCACTGATTCTGATATCTTCCTTGAACATGGTGGCTACCTGGTTAAAGTTCATAAATAACCAACCCATTACACCCATGATCAATAATACAAGGGCCACCCCAACAATGCTGTACACATAATTAGGCTTACTGCGTTTCAACGATGCTTTCTGTTGTGCTGCCATGCGTAGAATTTAGCTGTTTTAGACAGTTGCAAATGTAAGGTTTACAAGCCTAAACATTACATTTGCAGCACTCTAACGATTTGTTTTCAACGGTAATTATGCACTTCACTTCCGGTGAGGGTTAAAATTTTGTTAGTAAGAATTATTATTTGCCGGCTGTAATGCATAATTCAACTTCCGTTGTGTCACTCACTTCAACGTTCTGAACTTCATTCGACAGGATGGGAACGCTGATAACGCTGATGATCATGATCAACACAGATTATCAGCTTTTATCCGCTATATCTGCGTCATCTGTGTTCCAAATGTACAAGTGTGCGACGCAACAGACGATGCCATGAAAAACAAAAGCAGGTAACATAATCAGCCATCATAAATCGTACATCAGAGATAGCATGGAATACAACTTCAGGGAAATAGAAAAGAAATGGCAGCAGCGCTGGAAAGAAACGAATGCTTATAAAGTAAGTAATGATTTTTCCAGGCCTAAGTGTTATGTGCTGGATATGTTTCCTTATCCAAGTGGTGCAGGTTTACATGTTGGTCACCCGTTAGGATATATTGCTTCTGATATTTATTCCAGGTACAAAAGGCTCAAAGGGTTTAATGTGTTGCATCCAATGGGCTTTGATGCTTTTGGTTTGCCGGCTGAACAATATGCCATTGAACATGGCATTCATCCTGCTGTTTCTACTGCTACCAATATTGACAATTTTAAAAAGCAGTTAGACAATATTGGTTTTTGTTACGATTGGGACCGTGAGGTAAATACTTCTGAGCCTCGTTACTATAAATGGACACAATGGATCTTCCTGCAACTTTTTAAAAGCTGGTATAACAGGAAGAATAACAAAGCTGAATCCATAGATGGCTTGATCAATATTTTCGAAACGGAAGGAAATATCAACCATTCTTGTCCTGGTGATAATACAATTCAGTTCTCATCTTCACAATGGAAGGCTTTTTCTGAAAAAGAGCAGCACGATATATTAATGCATTACCGAATTGCCTATTGTGGATATGGAGAAGTGAACTGGTGTGAGGCTTTGGGAACTGTTTTGGCTAATGATGAAGTAGTGAACGGTGTAAGTGAAAGAGGTGGGCATCCTGTAGTAAAGAAAAAACTGCGTCAGTGGTATTTGAGAATAACAGAATACGCTGATCGTTTGTTGCAAGGGTTGGAGACAGTTGATTTCAGTGAGGCAATGAAAGACATGCAGAGTAACTGGATAGGCAAGAGTAGTGGTGCTGAGATTGATTTTTTGGTTTTAATTGGTGAGGAAAATGAGGAGTCAGAAATAATAGATCAGCATACAGACGAAGAAGGTAATGTTTACGATACGGAAAGCATAACTATTGAAGAAAGTCTGCTTGATTTGCCACTTCGTGTATATACCACTCGTCCCGACACCATTTTCGGAGTTGACTTCATGGTCATTGCTCCTGAACATGAACTGGTAGAACAAATAACAACTGCTGAACAAAAACAAGCTGTTGAAGATTACATTACTTATGTAAAGAGCCGTAGCGAAAGAGAAAGAATGGCTGAGAAAAAGATCAGTGGTGTGTTCACAGGATCGTATGCAAGTAATCCTTTCAACGGTAAAAGAATTCCGATCTGGATCTCAGAATATGTATTGGCCGGTTACGGAACAGGAGCCATCATGGCTGTGCCTTGTGGTGATGAAAGAGATCACAAGTTTGCGAATCACTTCAACATTCCTATCACGAATATTATTGGTGATGCATACAATGGAGAAGAAGCCAATCCAACCAAAGATGCAAAACTCAGCAACAGTGATTTTTTGAATGGCATGGTGATGAAAGATGCCATAGAGGTAGTAATTAGTAAGTTGGAGGAATTCGGTATTGGCGAAAGAAAGACGAATTATAAAATGAGGGATGCTGCATTCTCTCGTCAGCGTTACTGGGGTGAACCGTTTCCGATTGTTTGGAAGAATGGAATTGCTTATCCCTTAGATGAAAGTGAATTGCCATTAGAACTACCAAAAGTAGATTCATATTCTCCAGGTCCTGAAGGTGAAGGTCCTTTAGCAAATATTGATTCATGGACTGATCGTCAACTTGAGACCAATACAATGCCAGGCTATGCAGGAAGTTCATGGTACTTTCTTCGTTACATGGACCCACATAATGATGAAACGTTCTGCAACAGAAAAATTGCAGACTACTGGAACCAGGTAGACATTTATATCGGTGGAACAGAACATGCTGTTGGTCATTTATTGTACAGCAGGATGTGGACGAAGTGTTTGTATGATCTTGGATTGATTGGGCATGATGAGCCGTATAAGAAGTTGGTGAACCAAGGAATGATACAAGGTAGTTCGAGGTTTGTGTATAGAATCATACCTGTACCCGTGAAAGACAATAAACCAGTTGATGATGAAAACGGCTCGACGCCAGCTTTTGTTTCATTATCTCATTATTCTAAAATGACCAGCTTTCTTTTAAATCCAATGGTTTACTTAGAAGAACTATATAAAAAACATGGCTGGAATAAACAATACATAGAAAAACATGGTCAAGTTACATTAGGTCTATCCGAACTTCATGTTGATGTAAATTTAGTCGACGGAGTTACTCTAGATATTGAAGCTTTCCGAAAATGGAAACCCGATTTCAATAACGCGGTTTTCTTAATGGAAGATGGATCGGTTTCATTACCTGAAATAAAGTATGAAGGTAAAAGTGAATACATCTGCGGTTCAGAAGTTGAAAAGATGTCCAAGTCTAAATTCAACACCGTTAACCCAGACGATCTCGTAAACAAATACGGTGCAGACACTTTCCGTATGTACGAAATGTTCCTTGGCCCTATAGATCAAAGCAAACCCTGGGACACCAAAGGAATTGAAGGTGTGCATCGTTTCCTCAAAAAACTATGGCGTTTATTTTTTGATGAACTAAAAGGAAAAGTCTGGAACAACGAAAAAGCCACACCACAAGAATTAAAAGTCTTACACAAGACCATCAGGAAGATAGAAGATGATACCGAACGCTTTTCTTTCAATACTGCAGTAGCAGCTTTCATGGTTTGTGCCAATGAACTGCACGACCTGAAATGTTACAAGAAAGAAATACTGGAGCAGGTGGTGATTTTACTTACTCCTTATGCTCCACATATTGCTGAAGAACTCTGGAGTGCTTTGGAGAATAATGGAAGTGTGTTAGATGCCAGCTATCCTGTGTTCGAAGCAAAATATGTTGTTGAATCTTCGAAAGAATATCCTGTTTCCATCAATGGTAAACTCAGAACAACCATCAATATTTCATTGGATGCAGAACAAGCTGAAGTAGAAAAGCTGGTATTGGCCAATGAAGTAATTCAAAAATGGGTAGAAGGCAAGGAGATTAGAAAATTCATCTTTGTGAAGGGGAAAATGGTAAATGTTGTAGTTTAGTTATTACAACAATTGACTGCCTCTTATGACGATTCTTTTCCAGTCGAAGCGATTGCTCTTCCGGCAATTTACATTAGATGATGCTGAACTGATCTATGACCTGAACAGTGATCCAGAGGTAGTAAAATATGTTCATGAACCTGCAACCACAATGGAAAATGCACCCCAGGTGCTGCGTGATATTATTATTCCACAATACAAATCAGGACTTGGCCGCTGGGCCGTTTTTTTGAAATATACCAACGAATTTATTGGATGGTGCGGATTAAAATACCTGGCTGAAAGTAATGAAATAGATCTCGGCTATCGTTTCAAAAAGAAATACTGGGGACAAGGTTATGCCAGTGAAGCTGCCAGTACATGTATCAGTTATGCTTTTGAACACCTGGAAGTTCAAAAGATCATTGCCAGGGCACATATTGATAACATAGCTTCATTGAAAGTGATCGAAAAATGCAGGATGAACTTTTTGAGAGAAGAAGTGATAGATAGCTGTCCTGTTAAAACCTTTGAGTTAGTAAATCAATAAACTAACTTTAGTGTATGAAAGATCCGATGATCGATGCGAAAGATGTTATTCATGTGTTGAAGAAAAATCAACCCTCTTTCTATCCTGTTGTTCCATTTGATGCATCAACAGATAAATTGTTGCTAATGGATTTCACTTCCACCAATGCAACACTTACTTCAGAAATATTTGACGATACCGAACGATTCTCTGAATACGTTGAAGATCTTCTGGAAGATTCCGGAGCCACTTACGGTATTGGTGGTTATGGTGAATTAAGAACTGTATATAGTCGTAGCAAAATATTTGATTCGGCTGATATGTATGAAGAACCCAGACGTTTACATCTTGGGACTGATATCTGGGGTAAAGCCGGTACACCTGTTTTTGCACCGTTAGGTGGTATGATACACAGCTTTGCTTTCAACGATCATTATGGTGATTATGGTGCCACACTTATTGTTTCACACCAGCTTGATGGGTTCCCATTTTATACATTATACGGTCATCTTGCTTTGGCAGATATTGAAAAAGCAACCGAAGGTCAGTACATCAATCGTGGACAACAGATAGGAAGTTTTGGTTTGCCAAAAGAAAATGGTCACTGGCCACCACATCTGCATTTCCAGGTCATTTTAGATATGGGCTATCGTGAAGGTGATTATCCAGGTGTTTGCAAATACAGTGAAAGAGAAAAGTATCTTACCAACTCTCCCGATCCTGATATCATTTTGCAGATGATGAAATATGTTAAGTGATTTTAGTTAACCAGCTACATACCTGTGTCATCTTCGTTGTGTCACTCACTTGTACACAGTACTTTATTGAACATTTGAACCACAGAGACACAAGGACACTTAGAAGCACAGTGCAAACCCGGTGAATCGCTGTGTCACCGTGACTCCGTGGTTTGAAAAGATGCAAATGGTTACAATTGTACAAGAGTGCGGCGCAAGTAAAGCTTCATAGCAGCACACTTGCCTGTTTCATAATTTCACATTTCTACTTTAGCCGAATACTTATTTTTGAACACTAAAGTTTATTCATGAAAAGATTTTTCTTGCTAGCATTATTAGGGATGTACGGATATGCATCAACGGCACAAACAACAAAAAAGCCGGTAAAAAAGCCAACACCGAAACCAACACAACCTGTTTTAAAAAATTCACTGGATTCTTTCAGCTATGCTGTTGGAATGAGCATTGCGTTACAGTATAAAGAATTTGGTGTTACCACTCTTAATACTTCAGCTGTTATGACTGGTGTGAATGATGTGCTGAAGAATAAAAATATTGTACTCACACCTGACCAGGCAAACTTTGTTTTAAATAATTACATCAATAAACTGATGGCTGAAAAAGCCAATGTAAACAGGAAAGCAGGTGAGACTTTTCTTGCATCGAATAAATCAAAGCCAGGTGTAAAAATATTGCCTAGTGGAATGCAATACCAGGTGATCCGTGAAGGATCTGGTGCTATGCCGACTATTGCTGACACTGTTAGTGTACATTATACCGGTACATTGATCGATGGAACTATTTTCGACAGTTCTGTTGATCGTGGTGAGCCTGCTCAATTTACAGTTGGTGGTGTAATTAAAGGCTGGACAGAAGCTTTGCAATTAATGAAACAGGGCAGCAGGTGGAAATTATTTATTCCAGCAGATCTTGCTTATGGAAATTATTCTCCTCCCGGTTCAAATATTCCTCCGGGTTCAGTATTGATCTTTGATGTAGAATTGTTGACAGTAGGAAGTAAATAATGGATAAGGCTCACGGGAATTTCTTGAATACCGTGAGCCTTAATACCAATTCTAGAATGATGAATGCAATGCCGATCATCAGTATCAAATGATATTTATCCTTGAACCTGTTGTAGGTAGTTACTTTCACGCTGGACTTTTCCAGTTTATCAATGCTCTCATAAATTCCCTCCAGGTTTTGTTTGGTGGTAGCATGAAAATATTGACCACCTGTTTCCGCTGCAAGTGATTTCAATAAACCTTCGTTGTACTCGAGTTTCTTTTTTTGCATTACTGTACCCATCGGAGTTTGTACAGGCACTTCAATTTCTTTTTCTGATCCAATTCCAATTGTATACACCTTTACACTATACAGTTTGGCCATGTCTTTGGCAATATCCGGAGGAATGATGCCGCCAAAATCAACTCCATCAGTCAACAGGATTACTACCTTACTTTTTGAACCGGTATGACGAAGCCGATCAACACTTGTTGCCAATCCTGAACCGATAGCTGTTCCCTCTTCAGGTAAGTAACCACTGGCAATATTATTAATCTGTGAACTTACAGTTTGATGATCTGTAGTTATAGGACAGAGTGTAAAGCTTTGATTGCTGAAGATCACAATGCCAATCCTGTCTCCACGACGGTTCTTTAAAAAATCCTGTGCAACTTCTTTTGATGCCTCCAACCTGTTGGGAAGAATATCTTTTTCAGTCATGCTGCCACTGATATCAAAACACATTACGATATCAATTCCATCACCTGTTATCTCGTCTTCTGTAAATGTTTCCTGTGGTCTTGCCATTGCTATTATCAAACAGGCAAGTCCGAAACAACGAAACCAGAAAGGAAGATGACGTAAACTGGTTCTCCAGCTTTTGGTGTGTTGCAGAAAATAAGTAGTGGTGATCTTTATGGAAGCAGATGATTTTGCATGATTACTGAAATACCAGAACATTATTGCCGGAATGAAAAGCAAGAGCAATAAAACCCAGGGATAAGCAAATTCAATATTGAAAAGTTCTTTCAGCATCAGTTCTTCACTTTGTTTTGTTGATATACTTCACTGGCAATATTCCTGAGTGTTGTGAAGATTGTTCTTGTTTCTTCTGCCGGAGGAATATACTTTGCAAACTTTACTGCATCTGATAAACGGAGAAACTGGAAGTAGGTGTTTTCTGTTGCTATGTCAGGAAATTTGCCTTTTACTTTAAGCATGTATTCTCCGGTAGTAAGATGAGCCGTGTTTTGAAAATAAGCGGCATCTATAAATGTTCTGATAGCATTTGAAGATTCTTTGTAAATATTTACGATTGATGATCGATCTTTTTGATCGCTCCCTTCCAGTTTTGATAGATGTTGAAGAAAGGAATTGTACAATTTCTCCAGATTAGCAACAGGCACAATTGCTTGTTGGGTTGCAGACTTGTTATTGTGAAACCATAGGAATCCAAATAGCGATACCAGTGCCAGTGCAACAATAGCAGCAATGATCCACCAGTTGTTTTCTGGTTTTACTTCAAGAATATCTTTTATGTCGTGATAATCTACCATTGTAGAAACATCAACAGGCATCACGGTTATCCAAAGTGGTTCGGTAACAAGTTTTCGTTCGTCAAACAAGGTCATTTCAAAAGCCGGTAATTGCCAGTAACCAGAATCGAATGAAGTTAATGTTAGGGTATATAGAAGGGTAGAAGTATTTATTGTTTGAACTGAGTCGGATAGAATCTCTAAATGATTGATTGAATCGGGAAAAACAAAATCCTGTTTAATTGATGCAGGACTTAGGCCTTCTATTTTTATTTGTAATGATATCTGTTCTCCGAGAACGATCTTGTCTTTACTGATGATGGTGGAAACCTGTTGGGCATACAAATTAAATGACATCATCAGTGTACACGAAAAGACAATCAGCTTTATATAAAGCATTGACAATTCACCATTGACCATTGACCATTGCCTTTTCCTCATGCTCTCCTGATAAAAAATTGTTGAAGTGCCTTAACGTAATCCTGTCCGGTAGAAATTTGCATCAGGTCGGCACCAGCATTTCTGAAAGTTTGCTTCGCATCCTGAAGAATTCTTTGAAACTGTTGATTGTAATGATGTTTCGTAAGTACATCATTTGTATCAAGGCAAACGATCTCTCCTGTTTCAGGGTCTTGCAGTTGTATCAATCCACCACCGGGAAAAGAAGGAAGTTTTTCGTCTTTCTCATCGTACACCTGTATTCCAATTACATCATGACGTTTAGCTGCCACTCTTAATGCTTCATGATATCCGGCATCTGCAAAATCACTCAAAATAAAAACAATGCATTTATGTTTTGAAACCTTGTTGAGGAACTGTAAAGCTTTTACAAGATCTGTTGTTTCATTCTTTGGTTTGAATGAAATCATTTCCCTGATAGCATACAATACATGATCTCTTCCTTTGGCTAATGGAATATATTTTTCAACCTGGTTAGTGAAAAAAATCAAACCGGTCTTGTCATTATTATTCAAGGCTGAGAAAGCAAGCACTGCTGTCACCTCAGTAATGAGTTCTTTCTTGGTTTGTTCATTGGTGCCGAACAAGCTGCTGGCACTCGAGTCGATCAAAAAGAACACAGATAATTCTCTTTCTTCTTCAAATACTTTGCTGTAGGAATGACCCATTCTTGCAGAAACGTTCCAGTCAATGAAACGAATATCATCACCATGTGTATATTCACGAACTTCTTTGAACGACATTCCTTTTCCTTTGAAAGCAGAATGATATTCTCCTGTAAACAGGTGATTGGTGAGCCTCTTACTCAGGATTTCAAGTGTTCTAACCTTTTTCAGGATATCACTAATGGATTGTGAAGTTTTAATATCGTTTTCCTTTTTCTTCATTAAGGAACATTAACTGCTTTTAAAACTTCATCTACGATCATTTCAGCATTTATATTTTCTGCTTCAGCTTCATAGGTTAATCCGATTCTATGTCTCAACACATCTTTTGCTATTGCTTTAATATCATCAGGGAGCACAAATCCTCGTTTATTCATGAATGCATGGGCTTTTGCCGCTAACGCCAGATTGATACTTGCTCTTGGTGAACCACCATAAGCGATCAATGCTTTCATTTTACCCAATCCGTACTCTAAAGGAAAACGGGTAGCAAATACAATATCTATTATATACTGTTCTACTTTCTCATCCATATACACCTGCTTCACCAGGTTTCTTCCATTCAATATCTCCGAGGTACTTACTACCTGGTTGATCTTTGGTAATTCCAATCCCTGTACCTGCTGACGAATGATCATCTGCTCTTCTTTTCTATCAGGATATCCAACTACAACTTTCAGCATAAACCTGTCGACCTGGGCTTCCGGTAAAGGATAAGTTCCTTCCTGCTCCAACGGATTTTGCGTAGCAAGAACAAGAAAAGGTTCATCCAGCTTATAAGTTTGTTCACCTATCGTTACCTGTCTTTCCTGCATTGCTTCCAGTAAAGCACTTTGTACTTTTGCCGGAGCCCGGTTTATTTCATCTGCTAAAATAAAATTGGCAAATACAGGACCCTTCCTCACAATGAACTCACCTCTTTGCTGGTTGTAGATCATCGTACCAACAACGTCTGCAGGAAGCAGATCAGGGGTGAACTGGATTCGGCTGAATTTTGCATGAACAGCTTCGCTCAACGATTTTATCGTAAGCGTTTTCGCAAGACCAGGAACTCCTTCCAATAACACGTGTCCATTACTCAGCAGACCGATCATCAGCCTGTCAACCATATACTGTTGTCCAACGATGATCTTTGAAAGTTCAGTTTTGATATTATCTATAAAAGTTGCCGCATAGCTGATCTTTTCATTCAGCTGTTGAATATCTGCTGCAGTTTGCATGAAACAGGTTTTAAGTGAAATTACAGTAAGAAGCTTTTGCAAGTGTAAGGCAAAAGGACTTAATTATTTGCGAAAGCTTAGGCAAGAATAGTGCCTGTATAAGCAAATTCATTAACATATATATTAGCTACTGTGCAGCGTACAAGAACTTCGTTTATTTTTACACCATGCAGTTTGGATTCAGTTATAATAAGAAGAAAGTTTTACAGGCTTTACGTTTTCATTTTATCAGTCGGCCGGAAATCAAAATATTAATGATCCTTGTGAATGTATTCGCTATCGGATCGGCCACTTTATTCTATTTTCAAAAGATCAGGCCTGAACCTTTTTTATTAGGTACTACGATCTGGCTTTTACTGATGGTTGCTGTATGGTATATCCTGCCATTCACCATTTATCGTAAATCAGCAACATTCCAGGATGCATTCGTTATCACTTTTAGTGAACACCATATTCATCTTGAAAATCCAAAAGGATATGTTGAATGGAACTGGGATCGGTTCAGCCACTGGATAGAAACGCCACACTTCTTTCACCTTTATTTTGATGCCAGGTCTTTTTTCCTGGTTCCAAAGGATGAAACAACCGACGAACAGCGTCATGAATTGAGAGGGATATTAAAAGGAAAAATAAAAAAAAGGAACTGATCAAAGTTCCTTTTCCATTATATAGTGAGGTATGTTTAGTTCCTGGAATTCATCCCCGATAACTTTATATCCCGCTTTTTCATAGAAACCAAGAGCTGTTTTCCTGGCATGCATGGTCATGATTTTATAGCCACGATCCCTGGCCAGGTTCTCTGCAAACTGCATTAATGCTTTGCCAAAGCCTTTTCCCTGTAATCCAGAGAGCACGGCCATTTGCCTCAGCCGTACCGTTTTATCATCAACTTTGGTCAATAAACAACAGCCTTCCATCTTATCATCCTCAAAGCAACCGATCAAAATATCTTCATGTTCCCTCTCTAACTCTCCGGGTTCAAAATCAATTCCCAGTGGTTTACGCAGAATTGCCCTACGTAAGTCCACCATTTGCTCATATTCCTTAGATCGATGATCGATTAACTTTAAAGCCATGCGGTAAAGATTGGTTTACAAGATAGCCAACATTTCAAAAATTATACAAGTAAAGCTTTTTATTCATTTTTTTAATGTGAAAATGATTTTAGAACAAAAAGAAGCTATTTCCTTGCTTATTTGTCAAAATATATATTTTTGCGGCTGTAACTAAACTTTATAACAATGTCAGACATCGCAACAAGAGTTAAGAAAATCATTGTTGACAAATTAGGAGTAGACGAAGCAGAAGTAACGAATGAGGCTTCTTTTACCAATGATCTGGGAGCCGATTCATTAGACACGGTTGAGCTGATCATGGAATTTGAAAAAGAATTCAATATCTCTATTCCCGATGAGCAAGCTGAGACTATCACTACTGTAGGTCAGGCTGTCGCTTATCTTGAAGAACATGCTAAGTAAGACTTATCACTTCCAAAAGGAATATTAAGATCCGCCTTTTCTCTGCGGCAGTAGCCTAGGAAAAAGGCGGATTTCTCACTTAAAAAGGCTTTATGCAATTGAAAAGAGTTGTAATTACCGGAATGGGAGCACTAACTCCGCTTGGAAACAACCTTGAAGATTATTGGAACGGACTGATCAATGGTGTTTCCGGTGCTAATCATATTACACTATTTGATTGCAGTAAATTCAAAACACAGTTTGCCTGTGAATTGAAGAACTTCGATCCTTATCAATTCTTAGATAAAAAAGAAGGGCGTCGTTTAGATCGCTTTACTCAAACGGCATTAATATGCAGCGACATGGCTGTAACTGATGCTAATATTCAAAGAGAAACAATGAACCCTGACCGTATTGGAGTGATATTTTCCAGCGGAATTGGCGGTATTGTTACTTTCCAGCAAGAGGTAATGGAATTTGCAAAGGGTGATGGAACTCCACGTTTCAATCCTTTCTTCATTCCAAAGATGATCCTTGATATTGCTGCAGGGCATATTTCTATGCGTCATGGTTTCAGGGGACCAAATTTTGCTGTTGTTTCTGCCTGTGCATCTTCTACTCATGCAGTAATGGATGCATTTAACCTGATACGTTTAGGAAAATCAGATATTATACTTGCCGGTGGAGCAGAAAGTGTTATTTGTGAAGCAGGTGTTGGTGGATTTAATGCCATGAAAGCACTGAGCGAAAGAAATGACGACCCAACAACAGCTTCTCGTCCATTTGATAAAGACCGTGATGGTTTTGTAATGGGTGAAGGAGCAGGAATTCTTGTATTAGAAGATCTTGACCATGCCATTGCAAGAGGAGCAAAGATCTATGCTGAAGTTGTTGGCTGTGGTGCAACTGCAGATGCACATCATATGACAGCACCTCACCCTGAAGGCCTGGGTGCAAAAATGGTAATGAAAGTAGCGTTGGAAGATGCTGGGTTGCAGCCTTCCGATATTGATTACATCAATGTTCATGGAACATCGACTCCGCTAGGTGATATAGCTGAAACAAAAGCGATCACTGAAGTATTTGGAGAACATGCATACAGCCTTAATATCAGCTCAACAAAGTCCATGACCGGTCACCTCTTAGGTGCTGCCGGAGCTATTGAAGCCATTGCATGTGTAATGAGTGTTGTGCATGATATTGTTCCACCAACCATCAATCATTTTACAGATGACCCGGGGCTCGATAATAAACTGAACTTTACTTTTAACACTGCACAGAAAAGAACTGTGAATGCAGCTTTGAGTAATACGTTTGGTTTTGGTGGCCATAATGCTTCATTGATCGTGAAGAAATACAAAGCATAACAGATGTAAGAAGTAGGATTTCTGATGTAAGATTAGCATCGGTTTCCTGTTTCTCAAAGATTTTCAGCACAAGAGTGCGACGCAACGATGTTGCTATGTAATACTATAACTGGTATCAGAAAAATCCTTAGCTTAACATCGTGGATATGATCACGAAATATTTCCGTAAACCTTCTCTGGCCGAGAAAGAATTAAAGAATGTACTGGGTATTAAGCCTGGTAATCTTAACCTGTACCAGATGGCTCTCAGTCATCGTTCGGTAAAAGAAACGGCTGATGAAAATAATGAACGACTTGAATATTTAGGTGATGCGGTTTTGGGGACGATCGTAGCCGATTATCTCTTTCGCAGGTATCCATACAAAGGAGAAGGATTTCTTACAGAGATGAGGAGTAAAATGGTGAATCGTCAATACCTGAATGAAATTGCATTGAAAATGGGTTTGAAGAAGATAACCATGTACAACAAATTTGATAATTCACTTAAGAGTAGCCAGATATTCGGTAATACATTAGAAGCTTTAGTGGGTGCTGTTTACCTTGACAAAGGATATAAGAAAACACGTAACTGGGTGTTGACACATATTGTTATTCCGCACATGTTTGTAGATGATCTTGAAGCAATCGATATTAACCTTAAAAATCGTTTGATCGGCTGGGCAAGTAAGAATGCAAAGAGCCTTGACTTTGAAACGATCGATGAAAAAATGGAAGGTGGCAGACGTTTATTTACCATTGCCATTGTTATTGATGGCGAAAATATTGCCGAAGGAAAAGGTTACAATAAAAAAGACGCCAGCCAGGCTGCTGCACAAATTGCGGTAGAGAAACTTGGATTATAAAATAATTTAAATAAAAAAGTCCTGCATCATTTGCAGGACTTTTTTATTGGTGGGACTTCTATGCTGTAACAATTAATGTTTCGCTACCGCTAAGCCTAAGATATTATTTTTCTCCATATCCTTCACCACTGCTTTAGCAACTTCCGAGGCTATTTGTTCTGCAGATGATGGATCAAAAGATTTTGATTGAGCAGAGTACAACAGTTTATTACTGTTTACATCATACAAATTTGTTTCAAAGAAATAATTTGTTTGCCTGTCAGTATACCCTGGAGTGTACTGTCGTGTATAAAACGTTTGATAAGTACGGTAAAACCTGTTGTAACGAACGGCATAAGGCTCATATCTTACGCTACCCGGAACATAATTCTCACTCGTTTCAGTATCCTGCAAACCAATCGTGATCACGCCATCAATTTTACTTTTGTCAAGCTGATCCATTACCTGTTTTTCGGTCATCCCTTCAAAAGCTTTCGGTCCATGTTCCTGTAAAGCACTCACAGCAACAAAACCTTTTTTTGAAAGATCTTCTACCATCTGGTATTCCATTTCCTGCCTCAGCATCCTGTCTTTTTCGGGTAACATTGCCAATACCATCACTTTTCTAACAGTGGATTGCGAGACATCTTTGTCCTTCCAGCTGTTGGTAACATTGGTACTGCTGCATGCAGCTAGTAAAAGAAATAAAGGCATCATTAAAACCAATACTTTCTTCATCTTGAAATCTCCTTTTTTGTTTCCATTATAGACGCTAAAACAGTGCTGATATTATCAGGCATTGAAGAGTTAACAGAGCTTTGAAAATGAAATGTTAGGGAATGAGTACTTTGCCAGCACTAGCGCTGATATTGAGCTTCGTTGTGTCACTCACTTGTACGTTCAAAACCTTATTGAGCAAAAGGCAATGGAGTGATTATCAATTCAGCAATGAGTTTCACTGAAAGCTTTTCTTTTTTGAAGCCAGTTTCATCGGAAGATCAGCGTATTTCCTGGCAAATTTCAATTAACACACCGTTAGTAGATTTGGGATGTAGAAAACAGACCAGTTTATTGTCAGCCCCTTTTTTTGGTGTGGTGTTTAGCAAAGAAAATCCTGCTTCCTGTAGCCGTTTCATTTCAGCTTCAATATCGGCTACTTCAAAAGCGAGATGGTGAATGCCTTCGTTCTTTTTATCGATGTATTTAGCTATCACTCCATCATCTGTCGTGCTTTCAAGTAATTCTATCTTTGATTCACCTTTCTGGAAAAAAGCCGTGTTTACGTTTTCGGAATCAACTTTTTCCTGTTTGTAACAAAGTGTATTCAATAATTTTTCAAAAACAGGTATTGATGATTCCAGATTTTTTACTGCTATACCAATATGTTCAAGCTTTATCATGTTATGAAATTATCATTCAATTATCGAACATACATATTTTCTCAAGAGAGTTATCTTAATTTGAACCCTGAAATAAATTATGATGGAAGTTTTCTCAAATCGTATCACACAACTTTTCAATATTCAGTATCCCATAATCCAGGCTGGAATGGTTTGGACATCTGGCTGGAGATTAGCCTCAGCAGTTTCCAATGCAGGTGGTTTGGGAATTATCGGAAGTGGAAGTATGTATCCTGATGTTTTAAGACAGCATATTCAAAAATGCAAGGCAGCAACATCGAAGCCTTTTGCTGTAAATGTTCCATTGCTATACCCAGATATTGATCAACACATCCAGATCATTATTGAAGAGAAAGTGCCGATCGTTTTTACCAGTGCAGGCAATCCAAAAACATGGACATCAAAATTAAAGGAGCAGGGTATTATTGTAGTGCATGTTGTGAGCAGCAGCAAGTTTGCAAAAAAGTCTGAAGAGGCAGGGTGTGATGCTGTGGTTGCCGAAGGTTTTGAAGCTGGTGGACATAATGGGAGAGAAGAGACAACTACGTTCGTCTTAATTCCTGCTGTACGGCAAACAGTAAAAATTCCTGTTATTGCAGCAGGTGGTATTGCAACAGGACGGCAGATGTTTGCAGCAATGGCTTTGGGTGCAGAAGGTGTACAGGTTGGAAGCAGGTTTGTTTGTACTCCTGAAGCTTCTAATCACCCGGCATTCAAAGAAGCAATCCTTAAAGCACAGGAAGGTGATACAATGTTGAGCATGAAAAAAACAGTTCCTGTAAGATTATTGAAGAACAAATTTTTTGAAGAAGTAAAGTCGTTGGAAGATAAAGGGGCAACTCCAGACGAATTAAATTCGTTACTCGGTCGGGGCAGAGCAAAAAAGGGTATGCTCGAAGGAGATATGGAACAAGGTGAACTGGAAATTGGCCAGGTGAGTGCACTGATCAGTGAAATAAAGCCGGCTGGAGAGATAGTTGAGGAAATCTGGCGGGATTTTACACAAGCGATGCAGCATCCTTTGTATTAATAGAATCTTCATGTTAATTAATGTGAACGGAATTCTTCGTAGACCAAAAAATGTTCTACATTTAAATCTCAAATCAGACTGCCATGAAAAAGATCCTTGTTGTCGCACTACTGCTCTTTGTAGCTCAAATGGGTTTTGCTTCTGCAGGAAGTAATTCAACAAACAGTGCAAGTGTTACCGGAACCGTTGTAGATGCCAATACAAAGAAGCCTTTGGCTGATGTTACGATTGTTGCAGTAAATGGATCAAATAAAAGTGAAACAGTTACGACCAATGCACAAGGTCATTTTAAAATTGCAACACTGGCACAGGGAACATACACATTGAAGCTTACCAAAGAAGATTATAAGAACTCTGAGAAAAAAGAAGTAGTGATCAAGCCTGAGAATACAGTTAAAGTAACGATTGAGATGGTGGCAGAAACACTGGAAAGCAATAGTCACCGTTCATGGTGGGATAAATACGATCTATATCTCTAAATATAAATTTCTATTCTTAAGATGCCGGTTTTTAGCCGGCATTTTTTATTTCTCCAAAAACTGTTTCAATGATGTTCCTGTAATATAGGTCCATCCTTCAACAAAACTTTCTCTTGCGAAGTCTGGGCTGTTGGGAAATGTTTCTACTCCTTCATGTACCAGCTTAAGTTTTGTTTTTTCTGCCTCCGGCGAGAGATTAAATGTAACAACTGAATATCCATCGTGACCTTCGTAAGTCCAGCTGTATTGTAATTTTTGTTGCGGAATTACTGCCGTGATCTTACAGTGATGCATGTATTTTTCTCTTTTACGTCCTTCTCCTGCAAACTGAAATTCGAAACCCACTTCAGGTTTAAAATCATCCAGGTTAAAATACCATTCTTTCATCTGGTCTTTATCTGTAATAGCCTTCCATACTTTCTCTACCGGGGCATTATAAGTTTGTTCTATGATGATTGAGTGAGATTTCATTGCAAGTCTTTTTGTTCGGTTTCAACTTAGTTCGTTTTCATAGCTCATAAAAGTACAGAATGTACAAGTGAGTGACACAACAAAAGTTCAATAAAGAACCAATGCCGGTCAAAAAAAATCCTGAACAATTGTCCAGGATTTGTGAAACTTAGTTTATGCTTTTCGTACAGCCCATTTCCACATTTCTTTCCAGCTTGGTTTTTTACCATACATTAAAATTCCTGTTCTGTAAATTTTTGCACTGAGCCAAGTGGTGAAAAGAAAACCGGCAACCAGCGATGCCATACTTAGCAATAGTTGCCAGTAAGGAACTGTATCACCTACACCAAATGGGATTCTTGCCATCATGACTATAGGCGAAAAGAAAGGAATAATACTGGCCCAGGTAGCCATGGAGCTTGCCGGACTTGTTACAGCTTTCATCATCAGCATTATTGCAATAATGATCGGCATAATGATGGGCAACATTAAACTTTGAGCATCCTGCGGATCTTCATTAACTGCACTGCCAACAGCAGCAAATAAAGCTGCATAAAATAAATAGCCGAATACAAAATAAAACAGGAAGCATCCGACAATTACGAACCAGTTTGCCTGTCCCATTGTTTCAGAAAAATCTTCAAAACCTGAAGTAGCTCTTGAAGCCATACCGGCTTGTCCGTTCATTTGTTGCGAGGCATCACTGGCTTGCTGAATAGTTTCGGGTGAAAGCAAAGCAGATGCTGCAGTAGATATTCCGATGATCAAAATGATCCACATGATAAACTGTGTTAAACCAACAGCTCCAATACCAATGATCTTACCCAGCATTAACTGGAATGGTTTTACTGATGAAACCATTACTTCTGCAATACGGTTTGTTTTCTCTTCCATCACTCCACGCATCACCATTGTGCCGTATATAAATAATGTGATGTAAATAAGAAATCCTGCACCATAACCAATGGCATAAGCCAGTTTGCTGTTACCTTCTTTTACCTCGGTTCTGTCGCCATAGAAGTTCTGCACTTCTGCTTCACCTGCCTGGTTCCTGATCGAATCAATTGTTTTCGAGTCGATGTTAAAACGATCTTTTAATAAATTATTCTCTACAGCTTTGTTGATCTGGTCTTCTATCTGCGAAGCAGCAATCAAACCAAACTGTTTCTTTGAATACAACTGGTAATTAGCGGAAGAATCGTTGGGGATGAAGAGTACTGCACTGTAACCTTTGTCGTCGTAATTAGCCGTATCAATACCTGAAGGAAATTCAAATGTGAGGGCTTTCGTATTTTCTAAATTTCCCTGGAAAAATCCTGCTTTATCTATTACAGCTATCTTCTCCTGGTCTACTTCTTCAACTGATATGTAAGTGATGCCAGCGATGAGTACTACAAACAATAAAGGAGTGAGTATGGTGGAAAGAATAAAAGTTTTCTTTTTTACCCTGCTTAGGTATTCTCTTTTTATAATGAGCCAGGTCTTGTTCATATAGTTCGTTTTGGGAGTGTTGAATTAAGATACAGGTTGAAAAGCTCTTGCTGTTGCATTTGTTCCTTCTACCTGCCGGATGAAAATTTCATTCAGGCTCGGAAGAATCTCATTAAAAGCATTCACCTGTAAACCTTTGCTTAAGAAGTACTGCAGTATTTCATTGTTATTATACTCAGCATGTTTTTGAATGGTCAGTTCATTTTTTCCTGCATTCTTTACCTCAAATAAGTAGGTAGCAAGATGCTCAGGCAATACTTCGTTTTCAAACTTTATGCTGAACAGGTTTTGCTTGTGTGATTGTTTGATATCGTTCACAGTACCATCCAATATCTTTTTACCAAGATTGATGAGTACAATATGGTCACAGATCTCTTCAACCTGCTCCATTCTATGTGTACTGAAAATAATAGTGCTGCCATCTTTCGCAAGCCTGTATATCTCATCTTTAATAAGATTAGCATTCAACGGATCAAGGCCACTAAAAGGTTCATCTAAGATGATCAGTTTGGGCTCATGTAACACAGTTGTTACAAACTGCAGTTTCTGGCTCATGCCTTTACTCAGGTCCTCCACTTTTTTATTCCACCAGCTTTGCATCTCCAGCCTGGTGAACCAGTATTTAATTTTTTCGATGGCTTCACTTTTACTCAAACCTTTTAATTGAGCCAGGTACACTGCCTGTTCGCCGATCCTCATTTTTTTGTACAAACCTCTTTCTTCAGGCATGTATCCGATCTGCTGTACATCTTTCAGTGCATCGAATTTTTTTCCGTTGAAGAGTACTTCTCCACTGTCAGGATAAAAAATACCGGTGATCATCCTTAGTAATGTGGTTTTGCCGGCTCCATTTGGTCCAAGCAGGCCGAAAATGCTGCCTGGTGTTATACTAAAGCTAACATCATCAACCGCTTTTTGAGTAGCGTAATGTTTCTTCAGGTTTCGCAATTCTAAGATTGGGTGCATAGCTAGTATTGATTGTATTTCAAATGTACTGTTCATTTTATCCTTTGGAACAAATATTGACAAAAGGTCATATTGTAAGTACCAATCCAATCAAAAATATTACAGAAGAGCAATGGCGTTCTACCTAATTTCGCCAAACATTTAAAGGTTGGTAAAATGAAGAGAACTTTATTGCTATCTGGCTTTTGCGCTGTTGTTATTATTTTTTGTTCGGGCTGGGGTTTTCTTGTACACAGAACAGTGAACCAATTGGCTGTGTACCAGTTGAAAGGTGATCTGCAGGAATTCTTTTTTGAGAACAGGGAAAATCTTGTTTACAATGCACCAAGAGCTGATATCAGGAGGAATACAGACAGTACTGAAGCCACCAGGCATTTTATTGACCTGGAAGCTTTCGGAGATTCTGCAGCATGGAAAATGCCTTATAGCTGGAATGAGGCTGTAAAATTATATAATAAGGACAGTCTTATTAAATATGGTTATGTGCCTTATCATATTTTGTATATGAAGGGAAAATTAACTGAGGCTTTCAAAAACAAAAACAAAGACAGTATTCTTTTTTATGCAGCAGATATTGGCCATTATATTGGTGATGCACATGTGCCGTTACATACAACATTGAATTATGATGGACAGTTAACCAATCAAAAAGGGCTACATAGTTTATGGGAAAGTATGATACCTGAACTTGAGTTGAATACCTATAATTTTTATTCGAAGCGAAAAGTACAATACCTGAAAGATCCTGCACATACTATCTGGAATGTGATCAGGCACAGTCATTCGTTACTGCCTGATATGTTGATGAAAGAAAGAGAAGTTTCGAAGAATTTCACAGATTCTACTAAGTACAGAATACAGGTTAGACGTGGAAGAGAATCCAAAAGCTATACAACCGCTTTTGCAAAAGCATATTCCGATGCTTTAAAGCCAACTATCAATCAACAATTACTCGCTTCTGCAAATTGTATAGCAGACTTTTGGTATACGTCATGGGTTGATGCAGGTAAACCTGATATGGAAGACATCATGAAAGAATTTACAAAGGCAGATAAGAAAGAGCTACGTTACGAATTAAGTGCATACAAGAAGAATAAACTATTGAGTGATAGTTTGCTTATTGCCAGGAAAAGATCAGGTGATGCTGAATAATTTCTGATAGATCGCTGTTGCCACTTTTTCACCATCCATTGCAGCACTAACAATTCCTCCTGCATAACCGGCACCTTCACCACATGGATATAGACCTTTGATCTGTGGATGTTCCAGGGTTATTTCATTCCTGGGAATACGAACAGGAGATGAGGTTCTGCTTTCTGTTGCAACTACGAGTGCATCGTTTGTATAATAGCCTCGCATCTTTTTCCCGAATAACTTAAATGCTTCCTGTAGGTTTCTATGAATGAAATTCGGAAGAACATCTCTCAGGTCAGCAGCATTGATTCCTGGTAAATAACTGCAATCAGGTAATGAAGATGAAGTGATATTATTACAGAAGTCAACCATTCGTTGAACAGGGGCTACCTGTTTTCCACCACCAGCGATAAATGCAGCTTTTTCCACTTCATTCTGAAAGTTCATCAACAATAATGGATCGTCATCGTCCATTTGTGAACTTTTACTTTTCGACTTTAGATACTTTATTGCATCATTATATTCCACACTCACCACCATTCCACTGTTTGCATATGGATTATTGCGTTTGCTTGGGCTCCATCCGTTTACGACAAGACCATCGTTTTCTGTTGATGCCGGTGCAATAATTCCACCTGGGCACATGCAAAAACTAAAAACCCCTTTATTATCTACTTGTTCAACCAGGCTATAGGAAGCTGGAGGTAAAAATTCACCTCTTAAGGGACAATGATATTGGATTGAATCAATAAGATTTTGCGGATGTTCGATTCTAACACCCAAGGCAAAAGGTTTTGCTTCTATTAATACTTTTTTGTGATGCAATATTTTAAAAATGTCCCTGGCTGAGTGACCAGTGGCTAATATGACTGCATCACCATTGATGATATCATCATCACTTGTTTTTACCCCGGTAATTTTATCTTTTTCAATTAAGAGGTCAACTACTTTTTTATTAAACAAGAACAATCCGCCACTTGTAATGATCTGTTCTCTTACCCTGGTAATAATATGTGGTAGCTTGTTTGTACCAATGTGTGGATGAGCTTCGTATAATATTTTTTCTTCTGCGCCAAACTGCACAAATAAATTCAATATCCTGTCAATACTTCCTCTTTTGCTGCTACGGGTGTAAAGCTTGCCATCACTGTAAGTTCCTGCACCACCTTCGCCAAAGCAATAATTGCTTTCGGTATTTACGATGCCTTCTTTGTTGAGTTGTGCAAGATCTCTTCTTCTTGCCCTTACATCTTTTCCTCTTTCAAGAACGATTGGCTGTATGCCTTTTTCAATACATTTTAATGCGGCAAATAAACCTGCTGGCCCGGCACCAATGATAATTACTTTCTTTTCAGCTTTGAAAACATCTTTGAACTGTACTGGTTCAATTTCCCTGGTAGTATATGGTTCATTAATAAAGGCCTGGACAGTGAGGTTGATCCAGGGTTGTTTACTTCTTGCATCGATAGATCGTTTCAGGATATTGAAGCCGGTAATTTCACTAACTTTTTTTCCAGTTGATGCAGCGATATGTTTCTTAACTAACGATTCATCTGAGGCCGCTGAAGGCAAAATCTTAAGAGAGATATTTTGTTGCATGTTGTTAGGTGTTTATCCTAAAAAACAATTTTTATGATACCAGCTTTAGTTTTTCATGGCAAAATCGTTGCGTCGCAAGCACTTTGTCTGTAACGCTATTTTCGGCTAGAAAGGAAGATCATCCACTACATCTCCTGCAGGTGCATCAGCAGCATAACCTGGTGATTCGTCAATTGCCTGGCCTCCCAGCTTGATCGTTTCCATTCTCCATGCATCAAGATTGGTAATGTAATTATCCTTTCCATCTTTCGTCCACTTGCTGCCTTTGATATTGAACAGCACTTTCACCTCATCACCGATATTAAACCTGTCGGGCATTGCCGTTTTGTCTTGTACACATTGAAACTTTACAAAGTTTGTAATAGTTCTTCCACCAATATCTTCAGATTTTTCTACAACAAACTCCCTTGTTTTAAAAGTTTCGGTACGCTGTACAATATCAAATTTAGCCACTAACCTTCCTGTAAGCTCGTAAGACATATTTAATAACTATTTATAAGCGGCAAATTAAGCTTAAAATCTGCTTTTATCTGTCAAAAGTTTTGTGCTTTCCGATACCTCGTTGTACCTTGAATATCTTCTGTGCTATGAAAAGATATTATCAGATTTTCCTTCTTATCTCACTTCTTGTTGTTCAGTCATGTACAACCGTTCAGCTTATACCAGCTGAGGTCTATCACAGGAGTTATCCTGTAACCAATAACCAGAAAAGCGATTCTTCAATTTTAATGATGCTTTCACCTTATAAGGATAGCGTCAATAAAACTATGAGTAAAGTCATCGGCTTTGCCACAGAAACACTAACCAAAAGCAATGACCAGGTTACATTAGGAAATTTTTTCACAGATGCGATGAAAGAAATAGGTGAGAAGCATTTTGGAAGAAAGATCGATGTTGCTGTTGTGAATGTTGGTGGAATGCGTTCGTATATTCCGAAAGGTGATATTACCGTGGGTAAAATATATGAATTAATGCCTTTTGACAATCTTCTGGTGTTGCAGGAAGTAAAAGGATCGTTGCTTAAACAATTCTTGGATCATACCGCAAATGCCGGTGGTTGGCCATTGAATGGCGTTACAATGACGATTAAGAATAAAAGAGCTGAAAACGTTTTAATTGGTGGAAAGCCACTTGATGAAAATGCCACATATGTGCTCGCTAATTCTGATTATGTGGCCAATGGAGGTGATAATACTGAGATGTTGAAGCAGGTACGCCAAATAAACATTGGTTATTTAATGAGGGATGCACTAATAGAGTATGTGGAACAATTTACAAGGAATGGTAAACCAGTAACAGCTAATAAAGAAATACGTATTACCAATGCCGATTAGCAGGAGAAGATTTATACAACAAACAAGTCTTGCATCAGCAGCAATACTGGCTTCTTCTTTTATTGATGCCGAGGCTGCTGACGAAAAAGCAGAAGAACTTACCATCCTGCATACCAATGACGTTCATAGCAGATTAGAGCCATTTCCAAGTGACGGTAGCAGGAATGCCGGTTTAGGTGGTGTGGCAGCAAGATCAGAGATCATCAAACAAATAAGAGCATCAGCTTCGAATGTGCTGTTGCTTGATGCAGGTGATATTTTCCAGGGAACTCCTTACTTCAATTTATATAAGGGTGAGCCTGAGATAAAAGCCATGAGTATGATGGGTTATGATGCAGCAACAATGGGTAATCACGATTTTGATGGAGGTATTGAGAACTTTGCCCACCAGTTGCAGCATGCAAACTTCCCGATCATCGTTTCTAACTATGACTTTACAGATACACCTATGCAGGGAAAGTCTTTGCCATATAAAGTATTTCAGAGAGGTAATATTAAAGTCGGCGTTTTAGGTATTGGGATAGAACTGAAGGGATTGGTGCCTGAAAACTTATCCGGGAAAACAATTTATCAAGACCCGGTATTAAAAGCCAATGAAATTTCGGAAGAGTTAAGAAAAAAGCATAAATGCAATTTCATTATTTGCCTTTCTCATTTAGGCGATAAATATGGTGATGACAAAATAAGTGATGAAATACTGGCAAAAGAAAGTTATAACATAGACTTAATTATAGGAGGGCATACACACAGGTTTTTCGAGCAGCCGAGGAAGTATAAGAATAGAAAAAATTCAGATGTTGTAGTGAATCAGGTAGGTTGGGGTGGTCTTAATTTGGGAAGAATGGATTTTGTTTTCAACAGGTCGGGAAAGAAAAATTTGGCGCAAAGTCATACTGTTGTTATTGGCAAAAAAACAAGAGATTAAAAAGTTTTTTTTTCAACATAATTTGTTCATATTCGCATCCCCGTACTAGTTTTCTCTACCACCCAATTTCATAGTGAAAAATAGTATAAAACGAAAAGGAGACAACTCTTAACTTAATATATAAACTCGTTATTTTTTTTATGTCTAAGAATGCTGAATCCGTCTGGAGCAATTGTTTAAAGATCATCAAGGATATTGTAGAATGGCAGCATTTTAAGACGTGGTTTGAGCCTATTGAATCTGTTGAGTTAAAGGGAAACGTATTATTAATACAGGTACCCAGCCAGTTCTTTTATGAATACCTGGAAGAGCATTATGTAAATCTTCTTGCAAAAACTTTAAAGAGAGAATTAGGAAAAGATGCGAGGTTAGAATACCGCATCATGGTAGATAGTGGCAATAACGGCCGCAATGGTTCTATGGATGTACCGGCAGGTAATCTTAAGATCTATTCAAACAATGAAATGGATTTTCCTTTAGTGATCAACAATCCTGTAAAAAATCCTTTTGTTATTCCTGGATTGAAGAAGATGCAGATCGATCCGCAGCTCAATCCGATTTATACTTTTGATTCGTTTATTGAAGGTGATTGCAATCGTGTGGCTCGCAGGGCAGGTAAAACTGTTGCTGAAAAGCCTGGAGCGAATTCATTCAATCCTTTAGTATTATATGGTGGTGTAGGTTTAGGTAAAACCCATCTTGCCCAGGGAATTGGTAATGATGTAAAGCGTTTGCATCCCAATAAGATCGTATTATATGTAAGCAGTGAGAAATTTATCAACCAGTTCCAAGACCACAGCAGGAACAATGCGATCAATGATTTCATTCACTTCTATCAATTAATAGATGTATTGATTATAGACGATGTTCAGTTCTTTGCACGTGCAGAAAAATCACAGGATGCTTTCTTCGCTATCTTCAATCACCTGCACCAAAGTGGTAAGCAGTTAGTGCTTACTTCAGATAAATCTCCAAAAGATCTTGATGGAATGCAGGAAAGATTATTAAGTCGTTTCCGTTGGGGATTAAGTGCAGATCTGCAGATACCAGATTACGAAACTAGGATCGAGATCCTTGAACGTAAAATGAAGAATGATGGTCTTGATATGCCGAAAGAAGTGGTGAAGTACGTAGCATACAATATCAACACAAATATTCGTGAATTAGAAGGTGCTTTAATATCACTTCTCGCTCAATCGTCTCTCAATAAAAAAGACATTGATCTTGAGTTAGCCAAAAAAGTACTTCGCAACTTTGTTAAGACAAGCAGCAAAGAGATCACCATCGATGCCATTCAGAAAATGGTATGTGAGTTCTTTGATGTGTCTTACGATAAATTGCTCCAGAAGACCAGAAAGAGAGAAATTGTACAGGCAAGGCAGATCACTATGTATTTAGCCAAAGCTTTTACAAAGAACTCTCTTAAGACAATCGGTGAGCATTTTGGGGGCCGTGACCATACTACTGTAATACACAGTTGCCAAACCGTTAAAGACCTGATGGACACCGATTCCATTTTCCGTGAAAACGTGATGGAGTTAACACAGAAGGTTCAGTTAGCAGCTATGTAGAGAAAATTGAAAAGACCAAAACTTTGATCCCGGTTTACCAAAGGCCGGGATTTTTTTATGGAAGCCGGCTGTCACACATTAATGAAACTTCTGTTGCGTCGCACTCTTGTGCTGAAGGTTCATAAGTCATCAGGTCAATAAGTCATCGAGTCAATAGTCATTTGAAAGTTATTATATTGACTTCTTGACCAATGACTAAACGACTAGCTTAGTAAAATTCAGAACGTACAAGTGAGTGACACAACGAACGATCAATAGATTTACTGAAGCTCGATTCATAAATAACAACTTCTAAATAAAAATCAATTTGGTAATTAGGTATTAACCTCTATTTTTGCCGTCCTTAATTCACCTACGGTGAGGTGGATGAGTGGCTGAAATCAGCAGTTTGCTAAACTGCCGTACGGGTTAAACTGTACCGAGGGTTCGAATCCCTCCCTCACCGCTAAAAGCTCTGCAAAAAACGGCAGGGCTTTTTTGTTTATGTAATTAGTTAACTTGTTGAATCTTTAGTCCGTACAAAACAACCAGATATGAAACGCTTACTTCTACTTACATGCTTGCTGATATCGCTTTCAGCTATCTCACAGCGAAAATTGGGATTGATTGTAGCCGTTGGCGAATATCCCACCAATGGAGGTTGGAAAAGTCTTAGCTCAGTTAATGACATCAAATACATTAAAGCAGCTTTGCTCCAAAATGGATTTACCGAAAGAGATATCGATACGCTTCTGAACCAAAGAGCGACTAAGATCGGTATCTTAAAAGCTTTGGATGATCTCATTCAAAAATCACAGACCGGAGATGTGGTAGTGTTTCACTTCTCAGGCCATGGACAACAGATTTTCGATGATAATAATGACGAAACAGACGGTTATGATGAAGCTTTGATACCTTATGATGCTGCAGCCTATTATGATCCTGTAACATACAAAGGCGAGAAACATTTGCGAGACGATGAATTGGGTAACAAGTTAAACCTGATAAGATCCAAAATTGGTGCAACAGGGAGCCTAGTTGTTATTGTTGATGCCTGCCATTCAGGTACTGCTACAAGAGGTCCAGAATTCCAGGCAAGAGGAAATCCCGAGCCTTTTAAAAAACCAGGATACCAGCCAAACATTAAAGTAAGTTTTGCTTCCAATACTTCTGCTGATGAATTCTTTGGAAACGGTATTGGCAATATGATCGTGTTTAGTGCTTCAAGTCCACACCAGGTGAATTTTGAAACTAAGGATAATGAAAATGCAGGTGTAGGTTCACTTTCCTATGCATTTGCCAGAGCTGTTGCTGAATTAAAGCCGGGAAGCACTTACCAGTATTTGTTTGAAAAGATTAGGGCTCAGATACAGGCCAAGTTCCCTCAGCAAATACCAATGATAGAGGGTAATGTTAACCAGGAAGTGTTTGGTGGAAAATTTATACCACCAATGAGTTATATCGGCATTCAGAAGTGGGTAAATGATACAACAGTTTTGATCAATGCTGGCTTTTTGAACAATACTACCAAAGGAACAAAGTTCACATTGTATGCCTTGAACGATAAAGACGAAACAACACCAATGGCGGAAGGCTATATAACTGTAGCCGGAAGTTTCCAGAGTGTGGGCACAATTAGTAATAAATTAGCGAAGGGCGAAGCTTACAAAGTAAAGATCGACGAATCAGGATTTGGCGATTTTACTGCGATACTTTCTTTCAGAGCAAATGATGAAAAGGCAAAGCAACAAACGATGCTCATCAGCCAGGTTAAGCGATTCATTTCTCCGTACCAGTATCTATCTGTTGGTGATAATCCAGATTATATTTTCGAGATAAAAAGCAGTAAAGCGGGAATTGATACAATTAACCTTATAGACAAATCTGACAGTACAAGGTGGAATGTCACACTGAAAAAAGGAGATACGTTATCTCAGGATAAAATGAAACAGATGCTTGACAATCTTAAAAAAGCAATGCGTATTAACTACCTGAGAAATATGGCTGATGGGGGAGCATTGGTTCAGAATGTTACAGTGGAGATCATTCCTGTAAATCCAGCAAATGCAAATGGAACAGATATCTGGATGCAGGCAAAGGATATGTTTAATATTAAGATCACTAATAACAACGCTTATCCAGTTTATTTTAACCTTATAGACCTGATGCCGAACAACGAGGTGAAGGTGTTAATACCCTATGAAGGAACTACTGCTGAAGATTTCGCCATTCAACCAAAGGCGACATTTCTTATCGAAGAAGTTGAAGTAGACGAAGGAACCCCGGCTGGCAGGGAGTTCATGAAGTTCATATTTACCAAAACAGCAATGGACCTCAGGCCTGTAATATCCAGGTCAGCAACCAGAAGTGCAGCACATAAGTCCGGTATTGAAAATGTATTGGACGATATGTTCAAAGATGGAGCTGACCAGGTTTCAACAAGATCAAGCATGGTTCGCCCTGTAAAAGTTGATGAAGTTGGTGTAATTACAAGATCATTTAGCATTAAACGGTAAAGGACTGATAATGATTTTTAAAAGCGAAGTGTAATGCTTCGCTTTTTTTATTCACCTGGTGATATAAAAAAAGAGCCAGATAATCTGACTCTTTCCGGTAGTCGGGAGGACAGGATTCGAACCTGCGACCCCCTGGTCCCAAACCAGGTATTCTACCGGGCTGAACTACCTCCCGATTCCTTTAAAGGAGTGCAAATATAAGGGCAATCAACACACAAAGTTCAGGACCACAAAAAAATGCTGAACGAGTTTATTTCTTAAATGCAAAAGAAATGCAAATAGCCCTGTTACAATGTGTAATGCAATTAAGTCTCACATCCTTAGTATGTTCTTGCGAAAGAATAATTCGAATAGAACGATCAGAACAGAAACTAAAAAATTTAAACTATTAAACTTAATTGTAAAATGAAAACGCTACGCTACACATTCACCCTGTTATTATTCACATTAGCTATACAAGGTATAGCTCAGAAAAAAGTTCAGAAACACGAAGTAAATATGTTCTGTACAGCAAAACAACCGGAAAGGTCATCTGCTGTAGACAGTGATACTTCATCAAACGGAATTAGAGGCCTGGCCGACAATTACTACCTCTGGAATGCAGGCACCACGCTTAAAGTGAGAATATTCGAAGGGAGTAAGACACTCAGAGATCTTGTGATCGCTGCAGCCAGAGAATGGGAGAAATATGCCAACATTCGGTTTGAGTTTGTTGACTACGGTGAAACTCATATCCGAATTCTTTTAGCAGAAGGCCTGGGGCATAATTCAAGCCTAGGAACTCAGTGCAGGACTATCCCGCAAGATGAACAAACGATGAACATTGATACTTCAGAATTCTTTTATAAGGGACAGTTCTATGGTTTTGAATTTAAAGGAACAGTTATGCATGAAATGGGTCATGCAATAGGGTTTCTTCACGAACATTTTAGCCCAGTTTCCGGAATTAACTGGAATAAAGAAGCTGTTTACAAAGACATCATGGAATCTAATGGCTGGACGAAAGAGCAAATTGATTACAATCTTTTCCAACAATTTGCAACCAGCTATACAAATGGTACTAACTACGATAATAAGAGCATTATGCACTACTACATAAAATCGAATTGGACATTTGATGGCTATTCTGTCAAATCTAATTTCGCTCTTTCAGAAGGTGATAAGGAACTAGCAAAAGTAGCTTATCCACCAACTGGAGTAGATAGAAAACATGAAGTGGCTCGTTTTACCATCTTTGATTTTACGAATACAGCAGTTATCGATAACCAGGCAAAACAGGGCTTCTCGTATTTTCCTGAGTTTGAGATCAGCACAGCCGGCAAGCAGGGAAAGGTAGTTTTCATCGCTTACATTCTTGACAAAGACTACAATTTTGTTGCACATGCACAAAATCCGGATATGATCGTTGGAACTTCACAAACCTTCAATCTTCCTGCAGGTAAAACTTATGCAGTAAATAAGAATTTGAAAGATATTGAGTTCTTTATTCCTTACTCTGCTATCAGCCTGAATAAAGGAAGAAATGATCTGATGATTTACTTTGTAGCCAAATTGATTGATGGAGATGAAGTGAAATACCTTTTAAGATCAGCGCCAATCGCTTTCTCAAAAACAATAAAGTAATAAATTATAATGGATCTAAGAAAGGCTGCCAATCGGTGGCCTTTTCTTTATTAAGCTTTTACATCTTTGCTTACTTTGAGATTTCGGTTGTCAATCCACTTTTGAAAAGGAACAGCTAAGCTTACGGATACAATCGCAACAATAATTCCCGCTGCAACATCTAATGGGAAATGCTGGGCTAAATATATTCTTGAATAGCCAACAAGTATTGCTGTGATTAGTCCAACTGGTAACCACCATTTTCTCCTTGTCATTAAACAGATCATCAGGAAAAAAGTAAATGCAGTAGCAGTATGTCCGGAAGGGAAACTGGAAAAAGAATGTACAGTCACTCCTTCAACGGTATGAATAAAAGATCCATCAGTGATATAACGTGTTGGACGTGCTTCGTCAGGTACAATAAAATATTTACATACCTGTACAAAAATGGTCACTAGTGTAAAGCTGGCTGTAACCAAAGCGAGGTATAATTTTCTTTTCTTCCAGATTATGAAAGCTAACATAGGAATCCAAAGAATAGCATCACCGAAATAGGTGAAAATCTTAAAGAAGATATCTGAGATTTGGCCTCCATCGCCATTCAACATTAAAAAAGATTCTTTCAGGCCGTAGCTATAGGTAAGGTAGAATAGGACGAGGGCAATAGGTAATGATAGCCATATTCCTATTCTGAATGATTTGTAATTAAGGCTTTGTTGCTTCATTTTGCTTGAGGATAATGGTTGTAGGCAGTTCAAAAATATCATGGTGTTCGGCAATAACTTCAAGGCCGATGTTTTTTAATTCAGCCTCAAATTCTTTCCTGCTGAGGATAAGGGCATCAGGATATTGGTTGAGTTTACCCTTAATAGAATCAATAGAAGGATATTCTTTGATATTCGTGTTGAGATAAAAATTGTAACCCGGATTGTAGATCTGGTAGGAGTAAATATGATCATATTGATTTACCAGCCTGATCGTTTTACTCACCGGATTTTGATTGTACAGCGTTGGATAAACGATATGCAGGAAGACAATATTGAAGAATGAGTAACCAATTGCAATAATGATTATTCTTCTAAACCAGTCGGCTTTTCTATTTTGTATAAGATGAGCAGTAAATATTATTGGAGCAACTAATAACGATAATGCAATCCAGCTGATGTGCTTTGCTTCCTCTTCCTGTTCAATGGCAAAATATCCTGCTATGGGAATTGCCGTCATTATGAACAGCAAAATGTATTGCGGGTATTGTTTTGAAGTTATTGTTCCATTAATAAGATATGAAATGAAAGCACCAAGTACTACAGCAAAAAATGGATAACATGGCATCGGATAATTCGGAAGCTTTGTACTCGACACAGAATAAAAAATGGTGAACACAAGGGTAACCAAAGCAGCAAACTGAACTGTTTCGTTGCCAAAAACGGTTTTTCTTTTCTTAATTAACTCTCCGAGGAATGAAGTGAAAGGCAACATTCCAATTAATACAATAGCAATAGTGATCAGGAATATTCCACCATGACCCTCCATTTCTTCAGAGAAACGATTGAAATTGTGTTTGAAGAAAAATTCCTCTGTCCACTGACCATTCGTTGCTTTATGTACAGCTATATACCAGGGCAATGCTACTAACAGAAAAATTACAGCGGCAACGATCATTGACCAATCGAATATCCTGTTCCATTTTTTTTTCCAAACCACCCAAAGCAATAATGCAATTCCCGGTAGGCCTATAGCCACAGGGCCTTTTGCTAATGTTGCCAGGGCAAAAGCTGCAGCAGCAATATAGAGTTGTGATCGTTTCCCGAGCTGCAGGAAGGTAAATGCTGCAAATGTTCCAAGGCTGCTGAAGAAGATCAGGTAAGGATCTGGAACAGCTAACCTGAACTCAAAAAGAAAATGAGTACTTAATCCTAAAGCCAGGGCACTGCAGAATGCAACAGATTGGTTAAATAATTTTCTCGTGTACAGAAATGTAATAAGAATAGTAAGTACACCGAATACTGCTGAAAAAAATCGTGCAGCGAAAGCGTTCTCACCAAACACGGCATAAGCTGGTTGCATAAACCAATAATGTAAAACCGGCTTGTGACTTCTTAATTCTCCGTTGAATGTTGGAACGATCCAGTCACCACTATGAAACATTTCTCTTCCTGCCTGTGCATTTCTTGCTTCGTCAAGAATATAAATAGGAGGTGAATTGAGCTTGAAGAATAAAATAAATATCACAACTCCAAAAAGGATGTATACCTGGGTTTTGGAGAATTGATAATCTTTAGTTGATTCCATTGGCCGCAAAGCTAAGTGAATGTAATAATTTGATAATGAGATATTGTGATAATAAATGAATACACAACCTGTTGCAGACTGCTGGTGATTATAGTTTTGAACGTTGAAGTGAGTGACACAACGGAAGATGATTAGCATTGGTCTGCTGGTCAAATAAAAAAGCCCGTTGAAAAAATCAACAGGCTCAATCAAGTATCAAAAAACCAGCATCAAGACTTCATCTCTGCATAATACTGGTGGAAATATGGTATGGTCTCAATACCCTTATAAAAATTATCAATGTTGAATTTTTCATTAGGACTGTGAAGATTGTCACTATCCAAACCAAAACCTAAGAAAACCGTTTTACAACCCAGCACACTTTCAAATAAAGCAGTGATCGGAATACTTCCACCACCTCTAACAGGAATCGGAGCTATGCCAAAAGTTGTTTCAATGGCTTTGGATGCAGCTTTGTATTCTGTGCTGTCAACGGGTGTCATATAAGGATCACCACCATGATGTTCTGAAGCTTTCACCGTTACGTAATCAGGTGCAATCTTGTGTAAATGATCAATGATCAGCTTTGTCATCTTTGCACTTTTCTGGTTAGGAACCAAACGTGCAGAGATTTTTGCAAATGCTTTACCCGGTAAAACTGTTTTTGCACCTTCACCTGTATATCCACCCCAGATTCCGTTCAACTCAAGTGTTGGACGAATACCTGTTCTTTCATTGGTAGTATAACCTTTTTCGCCCCACAATGTTTTTACACCAAGGTCCTTTTTGAATTCATTTTCATCATAAGGTGCTTTGGCCATCTCCGCTCTTTCTTCGTTAGTTGATTCTACCACATCATCATAGAATCCCGGAATAGTAATGTGATTATTTTCATCATGCATAGAAGCAATCATCTTTGCAAGAATGGTAATCGGGTTTGCAACAGCACCACCATAAACACCACTGTGTAAATCACGGTTTGGACCGGTAACTTCTACTTCTATATAAGACAACCCACGAACGCCAACATCAATACTGGGAGTATCTAAACTCAGCATTGCAGTATCGCTGATCAATATCACGTCCGCTTTCAACTTTGCTTTATTCGTTTCTAAAAATTCACCAAGATGTTTTGATCCGATCTCTTCTTCACCTTCTATTAAAAACTTCACATTCACCGGAAGACCATTGGTTTTGTTCATTATTTCCAAAGCCTTAATGTGCATGTAGAATTGTCCTTTATCATCACAAGCACCTCTTGCGAAAATTTTTCCGTCTTTTATCACAGGCTCAAATGGAGGTGAATCCCACAACTCCAAAGGATCAGGAGGCTGTACATCGTAATGACCATATACTAACACCGTTGGTTTGGATGGATCAACAATTTTTTCGCCAAACACAGCAGGATGTCCTGCAGTTGGCATGATCTCAACTGTATCTGCACCGGCTTCCAGCAAACGCTGTTTTACTTTTTCTGCACAACGAACCATGTCTTCTTTGTGCTCACTTCTGGCACTCACACTTGGAATGCGTAACAACTCAAGCAATTCATCCAGGAAACGATCTTTATTCTGTGCCTGGTAATCTTTCCATGCCTGCATAGGTAAAAATTTAGATGGCGAAAATAGAGGAAGTAATTGATATTATTAATGATACAGAAGCTATTGCTGCTATTCAGCTTCGGTTGCTCCGATAGCTATCGGAGCACTCTTCTGCAAATTGATCCTTTACTCGGCTTTAGTAGCTATCTTTAACCAAACAACTTTCTAATGAAAAAGGCCATCTTCCCATTGCTATGCATAATTTTATTCAGCAATTGCAAGAAAAAAACTGAGGGTGGAGCAGCAGTGGATTTTCTCCCTTTAACGGTCGGCACCAATTGGACATATCTCAGTGATGGCAACACTTTAAAGCTCACCGTTACCAATAAAGACACTGTGGCTTTAACGAGAACCTACAAGGTCCTGAGCAACTCTAATGGCCCTAACCAATACCAGGCAAAAGTGGGTAATGATTATTTTCGTTTTGCTACTTTCCAGGGTGTACTTCCAAATGGAGTTGAGGAGTTATATCTAAAAGGAGATCAGAATGTAAATGCAACATGGCAGTTTACCGTGCCGATTATGGTTGGCACCGTATCAATCAATATCACGGCAAAATATACCATCACAGAAAAAGGAATCACCAAAACGGTACAAGGTAAAACGTATACAGATGTTTTTCATGTAAGGCAGGATTTCACTTCACCTTTCGGCAGCAATGGAGGTGGTGATTATTATTATGCAAAAGGTGTGGGGCTTATCAGCAGTAATCTTGCTATCACCTTTCCAGGCCAGAATATGACGAACACAACTGAACTTGTTGCTTACGAGATCAAGTAACCGTATGTTTTTTATCAGACAAGATATTCTCTAAAGTCCATTCCAGTCTCTTTTTAAATGGTTGTTGCCTTACCGGGCAATCATCTTTTATACATATGGGGCAGCTTATTGGTAAGCATCCATCGGTATGAACAAACAATTCAAGTGATTCTCCGAATTCCAGCCTGATCAGCTTCTCCAAAGCTTCTACTTCAACATGTGCTTCATGAATATTCAGGTACCACGGAACGGTGAGATGACAATCTACATGTAAACGACTTCCATATTTTATTACCCTCAGGTTATGAAGATCGATCCAGTTATCTCTTTTGTTTGCATTGAGTAGTGTTAGCATCTGTTTCAATAGATCCATATCCGCTTCATCCATGATGCCTGCTAAAGATTTCCGGATTATCAAATAGCCATTGTAAATAATGAACACACTCATTCCGATTGCAATCACTTTATCCAGCCAGAAAAGCTTTGTGGTGATCATTAAGATGAGTCCTGCGATAATTGCCAGTGTAGAGTAAGTATCTGTTTGCAAATGTTTACCACTGGCCTGCAATGCAAGTGATTTGTTCTTCCGGCCGATCTTAAGGCAAATTGTTCCTGCAACAAAGTTTATGACAGCAGTAGCACCAACCAGATAAAGTCCGGTATCAAGCGAATATATTTTTGTTTGAAAAATAAAATTCTGAACTGTTTCATAGATGATAAGAAATCCCGAAGCAACGATCAATGTTCCTTCAACTGCAGCAGAAATAAACTCTGCTTTACCATGGCCATAAGGATGTTCAAGGTCTTTGGGTTTGGCAGCAACATATAAACTATACAATCCAATAAAGCCCGCCACTACATTAACAATGCTTTCCAAAGCATCAGAAAGAATGGCCACGGAATTTGTTTCGTAATAAGCAATAAACTTGGTTACAAAAAGCAGAAGACTTAATGCTGTTATCCAGGCCTGTACTTTGAAATTTTGTTTAGCGCCTTCCAAGAATACAATTTGAGCAGCAAATTTACTGTTACATCAGTTCAATCTTGTAAGTAATATCGCAATGTTTCTTAAGCATGGCAGAGATACCACAATAGCTTTCATGTGAAAGATGAATGGCTTTCTCGAATTTCTCGAGGTTGTCTTTTGAAATGTCACTTCTGTAGATCATCTTAATGTCCTTAAACACTTTTGGATCTGTATCTGTTTGCTCAGCTTCAGATTCGACCTCAAGTTTTGTAAATTCAACCCTCATTTTTTTCAGGATACCGGCAACATCCATTCCGCTGCAAACATTTAATGCGCCGAGTATTGCTTTTTTGGGGCTCATACCACTGTCCAGACTTCCACCTGCTTCCGTGGTATCCATTCTAACCGTATGTCCATTGTCAGAGATAACATCAAATGCTAATTTCTCCACCCATTTTGCTGTTGCTTTCATGTGTATTGGTTTAAATAAAAACGGTACAAAGTTATTGAACCCTGTACCGCTTCTGATGATTTATATCAGTTCTATTTATCTGTGAGTTTCCTATACCTTTTCTCAATAAAATCCCAGTTGATCACATTCCACCAGTTATTGATGTAGTCAGCTCTTTTATTCTGGTATTTAAGATAGTAAGCATGTTCCCATACATCTAATCCCAAAATCGGCTGGCCTTTAACTTCGGCAACATCCATTAAAGGGTTATCCTGGTTGGGTGTTGAGCTAATTACTAATTTATTATCTGCAGAAAGAACAAGCCATGCCCATCCACTTCCAAAACGGGAAGTTGCAGCATCACCAAATTGTTTTTTAAATGCATCGAATGATCCGAAATCTTTTTCGATTGCTTTACCAAGTTTTTGATCCGGTGATTTCTCAGGCTTTGGCGACATGACTTCCCAGAACAATTCATGGTTATAATGACCACCAGCATTATTTCTCATCTTTGTTGAATACCTGGAGATGTTCTTCAACAGATCTTCGAGCTTCATCTTTTTGGTATCTACTCCTTCTGCTGCAGCAGCATCAGAAAGATTTTTTGCATATCCTGCAGCATGCTTGGTGTAATGAATCTCCATCGTCATTGCATCTATAACAGGTTCCAATGCATTAAAAGCATAAGGTAAAGGCTTTTGCAGGAAGCCGATATTATAAGCTGTAGGTTCAAAAAATTCTGCAAAGGATGGTAAAGCACTGAAAGTTAATCCGGCAGCAATGCCTGCCTTACCTGCATTCCTGATAAATTCTCTGCGGCCATTCAATGTGTTTTCCATAATAATTATTTAGATGAATATTTTGCTCGTTTTAAAATCCACAATTTTTTCATAGCCCGGTATGATCGGTAGTAGAATTCTTTATTAAATAACTGTGAATCTCTCATGGCTTTGTAGGTAAGAAATATGCAGATTGGAATTAAGATCAAAGCGGAAAGCCACATTCCAACAAATGCACTGGTCACATCTTCCTTCACAAACTTCTCACCAAATGTATTGAAGAGATGAAAGATGATAAAAAAGATAACAGCAAACACCAATGGTGCACCTAAACCTCCTTTTCGTATGATGGAACCTAAAGGAGCACCGATCATGAACAAAAGGATACAGGCAAAAGACAAAGAAAATTTCCTATGCCATTCAATTTTATGACTGCGAATATCTTTTTCCCTGTTGTTTTGTTCTGCTGTGAGCATATCAAGTGCTCCGGTACTTGCATTCACCTGGCTCAGGGCTCTTTCCATGGCAATATTCCTGAGGTCTGGCGGTATCAGTTCTTTAAAAGTTCTGGCAGTTATTATTGGTTTGGTTACTGCTGGCTTTGTAGAATCAGCATAACCTGCAAAGCGAAACAAGGAAGACAGTTCCTGCTTATTTCTTCTAAGAAAAAGTTCTTCCGTTTTCTCGAGTGAATCCAACCTCACATTAAGTTGCCGAACACTCAACATCCTATGGTGATCTTTGAATAAACTGTCTTCTGTTCTACTGAGCTGAAAACTACTCAGATCGAATATCTTTTTATATTCCTTAAAACCAAGCCTGATGAATTCCGTATTGGTGGTACCACGATTTCCTTTTTCTTCATAACGCCATCCGTTCTTTAAAATAAACTCGAGATAACGTTTATCTGGAGTTACCCTCATGATACCACTTTCAGCGATCATCATATGATCCTGGAGGTTATAGCTTTTTTCATAGATGATGATGTTGCGTATAGTGCTATCGTCTTTTTCTTTTTTGCCAAGTTTGATCACATAACCTTCGATCTTATTGTAAAACACTCCTTCTTTAATATCAAATGCAGGTTTTGACACAATAAGATCATACTTCAGGCTTTCCAGTTTCAGGTTCGCTATCGGAATAATATTATTTGCGAAAAGAAAAGATACACCGGCAATCATTGTAGCTACTACCAGTAATGGCATCATAAATCGCATCAATGAAATGCCGGCAGATTTGATCGCAACAAGCTCAAATGATTCTCCCAGATTTCCGAAGGTCATTATCGAAGAAAGTAACAACGCAAGTGGTAAAGCCAAAGGAACAGCGGTAGCTGCTACGTAGCTGACGAGTGTTAGAATAGTAAACAGATCAAGACCTTTTCCAACAAGATCATCTATCCAAAGCCAGAAGAATTGTAATACCAATACGAAAAGAGAAATAAGAAACGTGGCTAAAAATGGCCCAACAAAAGCACGGATGATGAGTTTATCAAGTTTTTTAATCACTTTGTAGCTTCTTTCTCAAATAAGTAGAATGACAAATGTAAAACTTTCAAAAGAGGAATTGGCTTTAGTATGTGACGCTTCGTTTATTTTAACAAAGAACCGCATTATCCAACAAGTGTATGAGCTCTTTGGAGAGTTGAGTGAAGATTTCCAGCAAACAAGTAATCATTTGCCAAAATCAATTACATCCATTCCACCAAAAATATCTAAAGGAGAAAATTATAAAGGTCTGCCTTGGGTAATGTTAGATTATCCACGGGCATTTTCTTCAACGGATGTGTTTGCAATCAGATGTTTCTTTTGGTGGGGCAACTTCCTTAGCATCACCCTGCAACTCCAGGGAAGTTATAAGAATATTTATGGGGCCTCGATAGAGAAATACCTGGCAGCAAGCAATGCGAATTGGTCAATCTGTTTATCGGATGATCCCTGGCAGCATCACTTTGGTCATGATAACTACGTTGAATGCAGTTCGGAAATAAATATTCAAAAACTGCCTTTCATAAAGCTGGCAAAAAAAATCCCACTGGAGCAGTGGGACAATTCATTTGATTTCTTTTCAGTAACGTACAGGGAGATGCTTGAAATGTTAAGCACCCAACCTGTGAAATAATTCCTTTATCTGGTATTCCCAAAGCTGGCTCTGGTCTTTTATTTCACTTTTTTCTGCAAAATCCTTAATCACCAGAATGGTTTGATTGGTGATCTCGGTTTTCTCGATCCTGAACTCGAAATATTCTTCTTTGCCGGTATGTAGCCAATGAAAACGGATGAATTTATCTTCTTCCTTCTCTAAAACTTCGGCTTTGTCGGGTGTTCCGCCACTCCAGCTAAAGCTGTAAACGTTTTCCCATTCATCCACTTTATCTGCAAACCACTCCTGTAAACCTGCAGGGGTTGCTAAAAATTCGTACAAAATATTAGGTGAACATCTTACAGGGTACTCTAACGTAAATAATTGCTTCTTACTCATTACTATCACTTTACTCCTTGTTTCTAGGGCTGCAATAATAGTAAATAGTTGATAGCCTCAAAATTTTTTTTCAATTACCATGAAAACAGGCTGTTTTAGGAAATTCAAGCCAGTATTGGATGTTGCAGGATTCTTATTCATGGAAAGTTCAAATATTTTTTGGACTGGATGAATAGCATTTGTTAAATTGTGTAGCAGACGTGACGTAGAAATCGCAGCCAGACAACCAGACTACCATCATACCCTAAATATTTTCTACATGAGCATGCGTCAATTAAAGATCACGAAATCTATCACTAATCGTGAGTCTCAAAGTCTCGAGAAATACCTCCAGGAGATTGGTAAAGTCGATCTTATTTCTGCTGAAGAAGAGGTAAAGCTTGCTTTACGCATCAGAAATGGCGACCAGGGAGCACTTGACAGGCTTGTAAAATCTAACTTACGTTTTGTAGTGTCTGTGGCAAAGCAATATCAAAACCAGGGACTATCATTGCCAGATCTCATCAACGAAGGAAATTTGGGTTTAATCAAAGCAGCGCTACGTTTTGATGAAACAAGAGGCTTTAAATTTATTTCTTATGCGGTATGGTGGATTCGTCAAAGCATTCTGCAGGCTTTGGCTGAACAAAGCAGGATAGTGAGGCTTCCATTAAATAAAGTGGGATTAACGAACAGGATCAGCAAAGCATATCAGTTATTGGAACAGCAATACGAAAGAGAGCCTACACCGGAAGAAGTGGCTGCAATGCTCGAAATAAGCCTTGATGAAATTGCAGCTACCATGGGAATTGGAATTAGGCATATCAGCATGGATTCACCTTTAATGGATGGAGAAGACGGAACGTTAATGGATACGATGGAAAACCCTAATGCAGAAAAAACTGACCGGAATGTTGAACATTTCGAATCCCTTCAAACCGAGGTGCAGCGTTCATTGCAAGCACTTACAGACAGGCAGAAAGCGGTGATCTGTTATTTCTTTGGTATTGGTATTGAACAACCATTGAGCCTGGAAGATATTGGCGAGAAATTTCACCTGACAAGGGAAAGGGTGAGGCAGATCAAAGACAAGGCTATCAACAAGTTGAAAACTACAACACGGTGTAAGCACCTGAAAGTATATCTCGGATAAAAAGGATTGATCACGATTTCACGGATTATGGTAGAGGATTTAAAATATTTTGATCTGACCGGAAAGATCATTGGTTTATCGATGGAGATACATAGAAATTTGAGAGGGGGAAATTTTACTGAGAACATTTTTCATAGAGCTTTACTTAAAGAACTTGATCTTCATTCAATTCGTTATGAGAGCGAAAAGAAAATGAATGTTCTTTATAAAGGAGAGGTCATTGGTCAGAAACGTCTTGATATTCTAATAAATAGTACTGTTCTCGTTGAAATAAAAGTGGTTGCTTCCTTAGAACCAATACACTTCAACCAGGTTACTAATTATTTAAAAGCATTTAATATTGAAGTTGGTTTAATATTAAATTTTGGTACAAATAGCCTTCAGTTCAAGCGTTTTGTAAATAATAGCATCTGACAAACCTTTAACCAGCTTAATTCTCCTTTGCTATTATATTTGCATCCCGAAATGCGGTAAATCCGTGTTATCCTAAAATAATCGTAGAATCAGAGATATATGTTTCAAAGTTTAAGCGAAAGATTAGAAGGTGCCTTCAAGAATTTAAAAGGCGAAGCACGGATCAACGAACTGAACATCGCCAACACGGTAAAAGATATTCGTCGTGCTTTGGTTGACGCTGATGTGAACTATAAGATTGCAAAAGAGTTTACCGATAGGGTAAAAGATAAAGCTACCGGTGAAAAGGTGTTGAATGCTATCAGCCCAGGCCAGTTGATGGTGAAGATCGTTCAGGATGAGCTGACTGAATTGATGGGTGGAACGGAAGCTGAATTCAATATCACCGGTGCACCTGCTGTCATCCTCATAGCGGGATTACAGGGTAGTGGTAAGACAACTTTCAGCGGTAAGCTTGCGAACTATCTCAAAACTAAAAAGGGGAAGTCTCCTTTACTGGTTGCAGCAGATATTTATCGTCCTGCAGCGATTGACCAGCTGATGGTGTTGGGTGGACAGATAGGAGTAGATGTTTACAGTGAAAGAGAAAACAAAAATGCTGTTGAGATAGCTCAGAATGCAATCAAGGAAGCAAAAGCGAAGAATAAGAATGTAGTTATCATAGATACTGCAGGTCGTTTAGCAGTGGATGAAGTGATGATGACAGAAGTTGCTAACATCAAAAAAGCGATCAATCCGAACGAGATACTTTTTGTTGTTGACTCAATGACAGGCCAGGATGCAGTAAACACAGCAAAAGCCTTTAACGACAGGCTGGATTTTTCGGGTGTGGTACTTACAAAATTAGATGGAGATACAAGAGGTGGAGCTGCCCTTTCAATCAAGTACATCGTAAATAAGCCGATCAAGTTTACCAGCAGTGGTGAGAAGATGGAAACACTGGATGTTTTCTATCCTGAAAGAATGGCCCAGCGTATTTTGGGAATGGGTGATATCACTTCTCTTGTTGAAAAAGCACAGGAACAATTTGATGAAGAGCAGGCAAAAAAGCTGGAGAAAAAGATTCGAAAGAACCAGTTCGATTTTCAGGATTTTCTCGACCAGCTGCAGCAGATCAAAAAAATGGGTAACCTGAAAGATCTGATGGCGATGATACCTGGAGTTGGAAAAGCAATGAAGGATATCGACATCAGCGATGACGCATTTAAAGGTGTTGAAGCGATCATAAAATCAATGACACCTTATGAAAGAAATAATCCAGATAGCATCACCACTTCCCGGAGACAAAGAATTGCAAAGGGTTGTGGTAAAGACATATCTGACGTGAATGCATTTATGAAGCAGTTTGAGCAAATGAGACAGATGATGCAGAGCATGAATAAAATGCCGATGGGAAGAATGATGATGCCTGGAATGAAACGTTAATTCAATCTCCGGCAGCATTTTTTATTTATCTTTAGTGTCCTCAAAAAATCACACCATGAAAAAGTTATTTACCGTTGTATGTGCCATGTTTGTATTTGGTACTGTAATCAATGCACAAACAGCAGAATCAAAGGTTCCTGCTACGAAAGAAGAAAAGCAAAAGATGAAAGAAAAGCAGGAAGCTGACCTCGCTGCCGCCTTTAAAGAAATTGGATTAACTGATGAGCAGGTTCAGCAGGTAAAATCAGTGATGGATGCCACTAACCAGAAAAATAAAGAATTAAGGATGGATGCTACACTTTCTGATGATGATAAGAAGGCGAAAATGAAAGTGAATAACGAGGAGAAAAATGAGAAGATCAAATCGATAATGGGAGATGATAAATACAAGCAGTTTAATGCTATTAAGAAAAAGCAAAAAGAGGCAGCAGCAACACAGTCTGCAGGCAATTAATATTGTAAAGCTATTAAGAGCCATCCTTTTGGATGGCTTTTTTATTTCGGTAAATCGATCTGGTAAGTTTTTCCTTGCCTCACTGTTAACTTTTTAGTCCGCAGCCAGGGATTTAAGATTTTGAGGATCTTGTAGTTTGTTCCGTTTGCTTTTGCAAAAACTGACAGGTCAGGAATAGATTGCGAAACGCTTATTTGCTTCGTTGCTATAGGGGAGTACAGATCATCATCCTCAGGTTTATAGCCAAGTTGATCTGCATTACCCAGCAAATGCTTAAATGTTAGAATTCTGAATATGTACCTGTTTGTTTCTTCAGGTAACATCAGGTCGTAATAATTTTTTGTTCCCTGGAAATTTGCCTGGGCATTATAACCACCCATTCCACAATTGTAAGATGCAGCTGCAGCAGTCCATGATCCAAATTTCTGGTAAGCCTGTTTCAGGTACACACAAGCTGCATCTGTAGATTTCCTTGGATTATAACGTTCATCAACATCTGCACTGATCTCCAGCGAATAGGCCGGAGCGGTTCCAGGCATGAATTGCCAGAACCCTTTTGCGCCGACTTTAGAAGTCAGGTTCTGAATATTGCTTTCGGCTACACACAGGTATTTAAAATCGTCGGGAACACCATTGGCTTTCAGTCTTTCCTCTATCATTGGGAAATATCGGTTGGCGAGTTTCATCAGGTACAATATATTTTGTTGCTGATAGTAATTACTCAGCAATTCCCTGTCAAATGCTTCGTTTATCTCCCAGCGATCTAATGGAACCTGTTCACCTGCAAAGCTCATTGTCTCAGGTACTTTTGGAACTTTCCACTGGTAGGGCATTACCACATTGGCCTGTTTACCAGTCGGTTCTGTATCTCTAAAAGCCATAAGGCAAAGGATAATGCCTGCTGTAACGATTCCTGAAAAGAAAAATATCGCAGGTTTATTAAATGATTTCATCTGGAAAGATTTGATTTTTAGAATATTGTCAGATGTAACGCTTGGGCGTTTCATAGGATGTTTGTTGAAGTACATTACTGTGGTTCAAAAAGAGTGCCCTTAGTTGGATGGCTGCCATGAAACCCTTACGTACAAGAGAGTGACACAAGGGACGATGCGAGAAGATGAGGAAGCTGGTGCCATAAAAAACATAATTTAACCTTCCATGACAATAATCACTTGGAAGTTTAATTCCTATCTATTACTTTCGCCCTCCTATTGTTAACCAAATTTCATCACCTGGCTTAAATTTCTATTTAAAATGTCAGTAAAACTAAGACTACAGAGACACGGTAGTAAAAAAAGGCCTTTCTACTTTATAGTAGTAGCCGATGCTCGTGCTCCAAGAGATGGTAAGTTCATCCAAAAGGTTGGAACTTACAACCCATTAACTGTACCAGCAACCATTCAGTTGGATCGTCAGAAAGCGTTGGAATGGCTTCATAAAGGAGCTCAACCTACTGATACAGTTCGCAGAATACTTTCTTACAAGGGAGTATTGTACTTAAAGCACTTATTACGTGGTGTGAAACTTGGCTTGTTCGACGAGGCTGCAGCAATGACTAAATTCCAGAGCTGGCACGAAGAGCATGAGTCAAACATTCGCCGTCGTAATGATGAGCACAGAAAGCAGCGTAAAAACAGCAGGCCTTATACTCCTGCCGTAAAACGTGTTGAGAACGATGAGCAAAATGCACCTGCAGCACCTGCTGTAGAACCAGCTGAAAATACTGGTGAAGCAGAAGCTTAATTCAATACATTGCTTTGCAAGAAGACCCTCTGGATTTCCAGGGGGTTTTTTGTTTTGTGATGCCAGCTTATGTTTTCAATGAATCTTTACTTGCGTCGCACTCTTTTACTTTTGGTTCAATGTTGAACAAAATAAACCGTCTTCACGCTAAGCTGCTATGTTTTCTTTGCGGCATTGCGTCTTAGCGGTTAACCCATACATTTGCACAAATCGTTTTTATGGCAGAACAACCGCAACAACAACAAAATCAACTTAACATAGAGATCAGTGAAGAAGTAGCAGAAGGTTCTTATGCAAACCTTGCTATCATCACACATAGTCATGCTGAATTCGTAATGGATTTTGTAAATGTTATGCCCGGCACTCCAAAAAGTCGTGTAAAATCAAGGATCATCTTCACTCCAATGCATGCCAAGCGTTTTATGAGAGCATTGGAAGAAAATATTGAGCGTTATGAGACTGCTAATGGTCCAATCAAAGATCTTGAGCAGATCGAGATACCTATGAATTTTGGTGGCCCAACGGCACAAGCTTAGTGCAGTTTATAGTTTTCAGTTGCGGGTTTATAGTTTCTTCAGCTATTTGCAGTTGCGATCGAAATTCTCAGCAATATGTCTTTGCAAACATTCAGCTCTGAGTGACGAGAAAGGATGTGTTCTGAAGAAGTCTTCCAGCTTATTATACTGATTTTCCATTTTGGCCATTTCTTTCCAGAATGTTACGGCAGCACATACATCCTGGTTGAGGCTGTTTGAAAGATCAGTTCCGTAATAATCAGCCTCCAATTCGTTTCGTTGATTGAATGAACCAGTTAGGAGCTTGGTAACTTCCAAAGCTGTTCCTGCATTTTCAGGTCCGAATATTTTTTCAGCCACCATCATTTCATGAATGGTCTTTTTAATGTGCCCTAATTCAGAATGACCAATTTCATGGCCCACAATTGCATAAAGCAAAGGTGTTTTACCGCCACATTTTTTATACATACCGGTGGTTACGTAAATTCTTCCGCCAAACGTAAAAGCATTTACCATTGAATCTTCTACGGCGTAAATGAAGTAGTTGATTTTAGTGCCATCTTCTCTTGCATTTAGCAGATCATCCATCACTGATTTCAGGTTGGCATTAATTGCAGCATCATTCAATAATTTGAAAGTCTTGCTTTCTATTACATCTTTATGAAAAGCCTCACCATACTCATTTTGAAGATCATCGGTAATGCTTTTTTCATCAACCGTTATTTTTCGAAAGATGTCTCCGGCTTTGTCCAGGGTTTTATTCACCTGGCTACCACCTAAAGCACTATCAAGACAGGCATAAGAATAATTATCTGCTTTTTTTCCTCTTTTCTCTGAGGTGTCACATGAGATGAAGGCAACAGCACAAAGCGATGCAAACAGGAGCTTTTTATACATAAGAAATTTAGTGCAAATGGTTTGCCATCAATGAAGTATTCTCAAGGTGAGATCAATAATGTTCAAAAAAATATAGCACGAACTGTAGAACGATAATTAAACTTTCACAGCATCAGAATGAATAGCAGCGGCCATTTCCTTAATAAGAGAAGGGTCTTTTTCAATTGCATTACCCACAACAATCACATCAGCACCAGCTTTACAATTGATATAAGCTTTCTCCGGCTCAATAATACCTCCACCAATGATCAAAGGAGCTTCAATATGAGTCGCTACTTTATGTATCATTTCCTCCGGTATTGGTCTTTTGGCACCACTACCAGCATCCATGTAAATCAGTTTCATTCCCAACATCTCGGCTGCCATAGCAGTACACATGGCAATTTCATTTTTGTCGGCAGGAATTGGAGCTGCATTGGAAATATAAGAAACAGTGGTTGGAGCACCACCATCAATCACCATATAGCCGGTTGGCATAATTTCAAGATTGCTCTTCTTAACAAAAGGAGCACTCACTACGTGTTGGCCGATCAATAATTCAGGATTTCTTCCTGAAACCAATGAAAGATATAAAAGGCCATCAGCATACCTGCTAACCTGTGAAGGAGATCCGGGAAATAGAATTACAGGAATATCACAACTGGCCTTAATTTGTTGAATGCATTCGTCCAGGTGATTAGATATAACAAGGCTTCCGCCTACAAAAAAATAATCCACCTTAGCATCAAGGGCTAAGGACACCAGTTGATCAATTTTAGCATTATCAACCTTATCCGGATCGATCAATACCGTAAAAGACTTCCGGCCCAGTTTCTTTTTATCTGCAAGTTGTAAATACAGTTCCTGTTTCATTCAATCATTTATGGGTCGCTATATGCAAAAATGCGAAAAAAAGTGCATTGAAATACCTGTTATGTAAAATACATAACCGTCAATTGCATATTAATTTCTTTAAAAATAAGGGTTTAAGCTTTTCAAAGCCGGTATAGCTACAAAAATTTAGTGGATTTATGCTATGCCGTGCCAGATTTCTTATCTACATCTGTGAACATTGCAGCAAACTCAATCCAGAATTGAGGTTTCTCTTATCCACAAATATTTTCCACATGCGGTGCATATTTCAGACAGGGAATTATGAAAGTAGAAAGATATTTTCGTCAACCAACCTCGAAAAGGAAGGGATCAACAAAAATAAAATTCCACCACCCAAATAAATCAACGCTTATGGCACACCAGCAAAACAAAGGCTTGCAATTCAGCCGCCGTTTTACAAAAGAGGGCACCAGTCCTTTTGATCAGTTTGAGTACGACTACCGTACTTCTATCATCCGTAATCCTAACGGAGAAGTTGTGTTTGAAATGAATAATGTAGAGGTTCCAAAACAATGGAGCCAGATTGCTACAGATATTCTTGCACAAAAATATTTTCGTAAAGCAGGTGTTCCACAAGCTGATGGTTCTTTAGGTAGAGAAACTTCAGTAAAACAAGTGGCTCATCGAATGGCCAATTGCTGGAGAGTCTGGGGTGAACGTTATGGATATTTTGCTGCTAAAAAAGATGCACAGGTTTTTTATGAAGAATTAGTGTACAGTATTTTGAACCAGGCTTGTGTGCCAAACAGCCCTCAATGGTTCAATACAGGTTTATATGAAAGCTATGGAATTGCAGGTAAGCCACAAGGACATTATTATGTTGATCAGAAAGATGGCAAGCTGAAAAAATCAACTTCCGCTTATGAGAGACCACAGCCTCATGCCTGTTTTATTTTAAGTGTGAGTGATGACCTGGTGAACGAAGGTGGTATCATGGATCTTTGGGTAAGAGAAGCGAGAATATTTAAATACGGAAGTGGTGTCGGAACAAACTTCTCGCAAATTCGTGGTGAAGGAGAAAAGCTGAGTGGTGGTGGTACATCTTCAGGTTTGATGAGCTTTTTAAAGATTGGTGATCGTTCTGCAGGTGCAATTAAAAGTGGTGGTACAACAAGACGTGCAGCTAAAATGGTGTGTTTGGATCTTGACCATCCTGAAATTTTAAAATTCATCAACTGGAAAGTTGAAGAAGAAAATAAAGTTGGTGCACTCATCAATGCAGGATATGATTCACATTATGAAGGAGAAGCTTACTTAACAGTATCTGGTCAGAATTCGAACAACTCTGTTCGTATTCCAAATGAATTCTTCGAGAAGTTACAGAATGATGAGGACTGGGAATTGAAAGCAAGAACAGATGGAAGAACGATGAAGAAGATTCCTGCAAGGGAAGTCTGGAACCAGATTTCTTATGCAGCATGGAGATGTGCCGATCCTGGAACACAATACGATACTACCATCAACGAATGGCATACGTGTCCCAAAGGTGGTAGGATCAATGCATCCAATCCTTGCTCAGAATACATGTTCTTGGATAACACAGCTTGTAACCTGGCTTCTGTTAATCTTCGCAAATTTCATGATGAAGAAACAAACATATTTGATGTAGAAGGATTTGAATACACAACAAGATTATGGACAACAGTGTTAGAAGTTTCTGTGTTAATGGCACAGTTCCCTTCAAAAGAAGTTGCACAGTTATCTTATGATTACAGAACATTGGGATTAGGTTTCGCTAACCTTGGTTCTGTTTTAATGTTAAGTGGTATTCCTTACGATAGTGAAGAAGCAAGAGGTATTGCAGGTGCTGTTTCAGCGATAATGACTGGTGTTGCGTACAAAACATCAGCAGAAATGGCCGGTATACTTGGTGCTTTCGATAAGTACGAAGAGAACAAGGAGGATATGCTTCGTGTAATGCGTAACCACCGTGCTGCAGCTTATGATGCAGAAGAAGCTTATGTTGGATTACAGACAAAACCTGTAGGCATCAAAGCAAAGTATTGTCCTGATTATTTACTGAAAGCTGCCACCAAAGCCTGGGATGATGCAGTTCAGTTAGGAGAGAAAAATGGATATAGAAATGCACAGACAACTGTAATCGCTCCAACAGGTACAATTGGTTTGGTAATGGATTGTGACACCACAGGTGTGGAACCTGATTTTGCTTTAGTGAAGTTTAAAAAACTTTCTGGTGGTGGTTATTTCAAGATCATCAATCAATCGGTGCCACTTGCATTAAAGAATTTAGGATACAACGAAAAAGAAGTAGATGCTATTGAAAAGTATGCAGTGGGTGCTGCCAGTTTTGAAGGTTCTCCATTTATCAACGCTCAGTCTTTAACTGAAAAAGGATTTACCAGTGATGAGATCAAAAAACTAAGCGATTCTTTAAAGAGTGCATTTGAAATTGGATTCGTATTTAATAGGTTCACTTTAGGAGATGCAACCCTAGAAAGATTAGGTTTTTCTGCAGAGCAATATTCAGACTTTAGCTTTAATCTTTTGGAAGAATTAGGATTTACTGAAGAAGAAATTGATGCAGCAAACGATTATATCTGTGGCACCATGACTGTTGAAGGTGCTCCGTTCTTAAAAGATGAACATCTTCCGGTATTTGATTGTGCAAACAAATGTGGTAAGAAAGGAGAAAGATTCATTCATGCTCACGGTCACATCAGGATGATGGCAGCTTGTCAACCTTTCTTAAGTGGTGCAATCTCAAAGACCATCAACTTACCTCACGAAGCTACTATCGAAGAAATTGCAGACAGCTATTTACTCAGCTGGCAGTTAGGATTGAAAGCTTGTGCTTTGTACAGGGATGGAAGTAAATTATCACAACCCCTCAGTAATAAGTCAGACAAGAAAAAGAAAGCAGACGATAAGGAAGAAACTGCAGCAGAAACAATCAATGAACAACAATCAACCGATAACAGTTCTAATATTGTTGATCTTGGTAAACTGACTGTCGAAGAATTATTAGATGAAGTGCACAAAAGAATGCAGGCTGCTCCGGATACTACTTTAAAACGCCAGCTTTCAAAGATCGTAGAAAGACAAGCGTTACCTGCTAAACGTAAAGGGTATACGCAGAAAGCAAAGATCAATGGACAGGTATTGTTCTTACGTACAGGAGAATATAAAGATGGAACATTAGGAGAGATTTTCATTGATATGGCTAAGGAAGGTGCAACAATGAGAAGTATGCTCAATTGCTTTGCCATTGCTGTTTCTATTGGCTTGCAATATGGAGTTCCGCTGGAAGAATTTGTAGACAAATTTGTGTTCACCAAGTTTGAGCCTGCCGGAATGGTTGATCATCCAAACATCAAGACAACTACATCTTTGATAGATTTTGTTTTCCGTTGTCTTGCTTTTGATTATCTCAACAGAACAGATCTTGTGCATGTATTGAATAAGCCGGAGATTGGTAATACAGGTGAAGACGAAGGAGAGGTCACTTTCCTGGGAAAGCCTGAACTCAGTAGCGTAAGAGTTACTGCACCTGCTGTAAATACAACATCTGCTATTCCACAAAAAATGCAAAAGGCAGCTACTACTGCTAAGGCTGAATCGAGCCTTGACATGGTAAATGCAGCAGCCAAAAATATGCAAAGCGATGCTCCGTCATGTAATACCTGTGGTCATATTACTATCAGGAGTGGTACATGTTACAAATGTTTAAATTGCGGAAACAGCATGGGTTGCAGTTAAAAATGAACTCACAAGAGTTGGATTCTACATATAAAACCGCTTGATTTCAAGCGGTTTTTTTATTGCAAAAACTTCTATTGTTCACAAATCGGGAAATTTCCTCACCGTCATTTATCTTTAGAACACCAAATACGGTCTATTCCAATGCTTATGAGAATGCCAAAACCCCTAGTAGCAGTTATCCTGCTTGTGTTATGTCAACAGCTTAGTGCACAAAAATCTGGTCTTATTAATAGTGGTGAATTACTTCAGAAAGGGATTGAATTAAACGATCAGGGAAAGTACAAGGAAGCCATCGATTTTTTTAGCAAAATACCAAGAAGTGATACAAATTACAGTGTTGCATTACATGAGCTTTCTTTAACCTGTCATAACGATAGTAACTTCAAAGCAAGTCTTACATATGCTGAAGAAGGCTTACGTCTTTTCCCGGACAAAACCCTGGATTGGTATGGTTTGATGGCTACAGCGTATGATGAATTAACGGAGCGAACCAAGGCTGTAGATCTCTATAACAAGATCATCGCTGTCGATCCTCATAATTATTTAGCATTCTTCAATAGAGGCATCGCATTAATGCGAATGGAAAAGTTCCAGGAATCTAAAGCCTCTTTTCAGCAATGTATACTCGTGAATCCATATTATGTTTCTGCCCATTATTTCCTGGGGTACCTGGCTTTAGAAGAAGGGTTACTTCCAGAGGCAATGATGAGTTATGCAACATGCTTAACAATCAATCCGGGCAACCGATATTACAACAGGGCGATAGGAGTTTTGGCAAACATCGGTAAGATGGAAAATGAGCTTTTGGAAAAAGCGGCAAAGCGTAAATCAACCGGTTCCGATGATTTTGATTTTGTTCAGGAGATACTTGTAAACAAGCTTGCTCTCGACAAACAATACAAATTGAAAGCTTCACTGGAAGACCCTGTTGTAAGACAGTTGCAGGTGTTGTTTGAAAAATTGGAATACAACCCGGCAGACAAAGGATTCTGGATGCAATTCTATGTGCCGTTTTATGCACAGGTATTCGGTAAAGATCTTTTTGAGCCATTTGTTTATCACATGCTTAGTCAATTGGAAATTAAACAAGTGGTGAGTTATGTGAAAAAGAATGATCGGCAGATAAAAAATCTAACGGATTTTGCCGCTGAATATTTCAATGAAATAAAGTTAACCAGGGAATTACAATTCAATAAGCGAGAGCCGCTCAGGAAGCGATTTTATTACACTTCCAATTCGCTCGCAGGAATCGGTGAGGCTCGGGAAAAAGGAGATGAATCTGTTCTTGTAGGTCCATGGGAATTCTTTCATACAAATGGGCAGCTAAAATCCAAAGGCGCATTCAATGAAAACCAGGAGAGAATTGGCACGTGGGAATTTTATCACCCGAATGGTCAATTAAAAGAGAAAGCGAATTATGTAAATGGAAAGGCAGAAGGAAAAAACATTAGCTGGTTCGATAACGGTTTAATTGCTTCTGAAGGAGAATATAAAAGCGATGAAATTGAAGGCTTATACAAAGAGTACTATTATAATGGTGTACTTAAGAAAACGGAGACCTATAAAGGAGGAAAGTTGAATGGTCCGTCAAAAGGATTTACCGTTTATTCTACTCCCTCGTACTCAGTAGTCTACAAAGACGGTAAAGAAAACAGTGATGTGGTGTACTATCACAATAATGGAAATATTCTCTCCGTAGTTAAGTATGTTGAAGGTGAAGCGAACGGTGGTTACAAGGAGTATTATTACAATGGTAAATTAAAGGTTGAAGGAAATTATCAGAAAGATATAAAGACAGGAGTCTGGAAAGAATACCATCCAAATGGAAAACGCTCAGCAAACTCGAATTATGTAGAAGGTTCACTGGATGGAGAATATACATCATTTTATGAATCGGGACAGTTACAGACAAAAATGCTTTATAAAAAGGGAAAAGCGGATGGAACGCTGGAGAACTATGATGAAGATGGAAAGCTTGCAAGCGAAAGTTATTATGAGAAAGACAGGCTGAAGGAGATTAAGTTCTTTGATAAATCTGGTAATGTAATCAGTTCATCAACCAGTAGAAATGGTGCAGGTAATTTTGTTTTCTATGATCCCCAGGGGAATAAAATGAGCGAAGGTTATTATACCAAAGAAGGGTTGCAAAAAGGAAAAGGAACATATTTCTATCGAAGTGGAAAGACAAGCATCATTGCTGAATACCAGGAAGGCCTGTTGAATGGAATGAGAACTGAGTTTTATAAAAACGGCCAGAAATCGTACGAGGGAAATTACAGTGAGAACGTTGAAGATGGTTATCACACATCATATTACGAGAATGGAAAAGTAAAAAATGAGGGCTGGATTATTAAAGGCGAAAGACAAGGAGAGCATATCGGTTACAATAAATTAGGCGTGATGGTGAGCCGAATTAATTATTTGAATGATGAGCAACATGGATATACAGAGTATTATCATGACAATGGTAAATTGGATTATGAACAACTTTTTGATGAGGGTTGGGTAAAAAAGATAACGCAGTTTGATACAACCGGAAAGGTGCTAAGTGTTACAGATATTCAAAAGGGTAAAGCTGATTTCCAGTTTAAATTCTATAATAACAAACCATACATTAAAGGAGCTTACAATAGCAACTATCTTAATGGCGAATACAAAGTTTCGTACCCAGATGGTTCACTCAACTCGGTTCAACATTATAAGCTCGGATTAATAGATAGTATTTATAAATCCTATCATTATGGCGGTAAGCTGGCTATTGAAGGACAATATAGTTTAGGCAATAAGGTTGGAAACTGGAAGCATTATCATGATAATGGCACGCTGAGTTATAGCGATACATTTGTTGATGGAAACCTAAATGGTAAGGCGAGCATGTATAATGAAGACGGAACACTTGATAAAGAGATGGAGTACAAAGATGGTGACCTCCATGGAAGTTATAGAGTGTACGGTGAAAATAACCAGTTGGCAGTCCAATACCAGTATGAGAATGGATTTTTGGTTAGCTATACTTATGAAAATAAGGATGGAAAACTGGTTCCTCCCATTGTATTAAAGAACAGTACCGGAGACGTGAAAGCTTTTTATAGAAACGGAAATAAAAGTATCGAACTTAGTATTATTGATAATGAAGGTGAGGGAGTGCGAAAACTGTATTTCTCCAATGGTAAGTTATATGTTGAAGTAAGTAAGAAAGAGGGTTATGAGCAAGGTCCTAAAAAAGTTTATTATCCTTCAGGCCAGGTTGAAAGAGAGGAGAGCTATTATTATGGTGATCTTCATGGAAAGGTTAATACGTATTATCCCAATGGCAATATCAAAAGTCGGGAGAACTATTACAATGGAAGTTTAAATGGAGAGTGTAGCTATTATAGCAGCAACGGAAAAGTGGAAGTAAGAACTTATTTTTATGGTGTATTACAGTCTGTTAAATAGAACCACATGAGAACCCTATTTCTTTCTATTGCCATTTTTCTTTGTTGTAATCAGTTTGCCTTCGCACAAACGATTGAAGATGTGGTCAGGCAGTTTCCTAATGAAATGGCTGTGATGAACAAGTATAACCGGGAAACAAAGATTTTTTTTCAAAACAATAAACCTGTTGCTCAATCAACCGAAGAAGTTGAGATGTTGATTCTGGATGACAGAGCCAATGGTATCTATAATAAATATAGTGTGTATCATGGCATCTTTGATGAATTAACAGACATTGAAGCTTATACCAAAGTGCCTGATGGAAACAAGTACAGGAAGATCAAGGTAACCGATATCAAAACTGAGAATGCCATCAGTCGAGGAATTTTTTATGATGATGTAAAGCAATCAATGTTCGACTTTCCTTCACTTGTAAAAGGTGCCATTGCATACGAAACGCATAAGGAATTTCATAAGGATGCTCACTTGTTATCGCCTTTCTATTTCGCTTCTTATATGCCTGTAATGCAATCGAAGTTCACAGTAACTTTTCCTGTTGATATTGATGTTCGGTATATAATAAAGAACGACCAGGGTAACAGCATATCGGTAACAGAGGATAAAAAAGGAAAACAAAGAATACTCGAATTCAGTGCCATCAATACAAAAATGTTTGATCGTTTTGGCAATGGCCCTTCAAGAGCATACTATGAACCGCACGTTATTATTTATATTGCTTCCTATAAAGATAACGACGAGGTAGTGCCTTTCCTTAAAGATGTAAACGATCTATATCGCTGGAACTATGGTTTCTTAAAAGGAATTAATGAAACCCCGAGTCCTGTTTTAAAACACCTGTCAGATAGCCTCACATCAGGATTAAATTCTGATCATGAGAAAGCAAGTAAAATTTATGAGTGGGTACAAAGCCATATTAAATATGTTGCTTTTGAAGAGGGTCTGGAAGGTTTTATTCCAAGACAGGCCGTTGATGTTTGCAATAAAAAGTATGGAGATTGTAAGGATATGGCCAGCCTCCTGACTGCTTTGCTTCAAATTGCCGGGCTTGATGCTCATTTTACATGGATAGGTACAAGAGATATTCCCTATGATTATACAGAAGTGCCATTGCCTATTGTCGACAATCATATGATCTGTGCAGTAAAGATTAACAAGGAATGGATATTCCTGGATGGAACAGATCCCAATTGTGAATTTGGGTTTCCTACACATGCCATACAAGGTAAACAGGCATTGATCGCATTTGATGAAAACAAGTATGAGATCGTAAGAGTTCCTGAAATGGATGCTGCAAAAAATATAATGGTCGACAGTACTTTTATTGCCATTTCCGATCAGGGAATCAAAGGACAAACATCTGCTTATTACCATGGCTATTTTGGAAACGATATTTTCAATACGCTTCAATATCACGATAGTAAAAGCAAAAAAGATTATATCAAATCAAAGCTTGGTAAAGCAAGTAATAAATATATACTGGGAGATTATAGTATTCATCCTTTACCCAAAAGTGGAAAGTCGGTAAATCTCAGGGCTTCATTCGAGATACCGGATTATGGAAAAAAGGTAGGTGACGAATATTATATCAACCTTAATCTTGATAAATTTTATTCATCTGCTGTAATCGATACTGCCAAAAGAAAAATTGGTGTAGAGAACAAGTATAAATATACAGTTACACAATACACCTCGTTTGATATTCCAGACACTTACGAAGTAGAATACATGCCCAAAAACTTTTCATACTCTGATAATATGCTGGAATTTTCTGTAGACTATACAAAAGAAAATAATAAAGTAGTCTCAAAGCAATTTATAAAGAGTAACACACTTTTTATGCTGCCAACCGATTTTGGTAAATGGAATGCAGCAGTTAAAAAAATATCTGATCAGTACAAAGAGCAGTTGGTATTGCAAAAAAAATAATCCATTCTATGAAAGCTTCATTACTTGCCCTGGTTCTATTATTCACATCCGTTAATTCGTTTGCACAGGAGTTTGATTTTGACACTAAAAGTAAATGGCAGGATAAGCCTGTAATACACACGGTATCTCCAAAATTTACCGCTGCAAGTGCTGTAGGTATTCTGGATGACAGAAGCATAGAATATGTGATTGAAAAAGAAAATATTTATATAAAATCCATATTTCACAAGATCGTTCACATTAACGATGATAAGGGAATAGAAATGTTCAACAGGATATACATTTCTCTTTATCGTGGTTCAGAGATCGTTGACATTAAAGCCAGGACAATTTTGAAGGATGGTAAAGTAATAGACTTGCCTGCATCTAAAGTGAAGGAGATTGAAGAGGATGGCAGAGCCTATAAATTATTTGCCATGGAAGGTGTAGAGAAAGGATCAGAGGTAGAGTATACTTATACAATGAAAAGGCCAATGAATCCCTTTGGCTTAGAGATATTCCAGGCTTCCAATATTCCATATGAGAAGGTTCAGTTTACACTTATAGCTCCTGACCATCTTCGTTTCTTGGTGAAGGGGTATAACGGTTTTTTGATAAGCCCGGATTCGGTTATTAACGAAAAGAGAATTGTGGTTGGTTATGATACAAATGTGGAGCAATTGGAAGATGAAAAGTATGCTGTAACAAATCCCTATTTAAAAAGGGTTCAATTCAAGCTGGATTACAACCTTGCCAGCAGTAGTGTTGAGAAAATGTACACCTGGAAAGATTTTGCCAAGAGAGCTTTCAATGCGTACACAACTTACAATTCTAAAGAAGAGAAAGCCCTTGATAAGCTTGCAGAACAAATTGACCTGGCCAAAGCAACATCCGAAGCAGAGAAGATTTTACTGATAGAAGATTACGTAAAATCCAACTTCAACATTGATGAGAAAATGTCCGGTGAAGATGTTGAAGCACTGGATAAGGTTGCAAAAACAAGAAATACAAATCGTGATGGAAGTGTAAGAATGTTTGCTGCCTTATTCGATCGCCTAGGTGTAAACTACCAGATAGTTTTTGCTTCAGACCGATCAGAATTTCCTATTGATGAGGAAATCGAGAACTGGAATGCTGTTGATAACATGATCTTCTATTTTCCGAAGACCGGAAAGTATATGTCACCAATGTCAGTTGAATTCCGGTACCCTTATATCCCACCTTATTTAACAGGAATAAAAGGCCTGTTTTTAAAATCAACCGTAATCGGTTCTTTCAAAACAGCGATCCCGGTATTTAATAACGTGGGAATGGAACCTTATGAGGAACATGCTATTAATATGGAAGCCGTTGTAAAGTTTGATGCAACATTAGATACTTTACTTGTCTCCAGTAAACAAATTCTTAAGGGTTATGGAGCAGCTCCTTACAGGCCGATTTATACGTTTCTTCCAAAGGATAAACAGGATGAAGCGAACATCACCATTATAAAAGCTGTGGCAAACAGTAACAACATCACCAATGTAACGGTGGAGAATCACCAGTTAAAAGATTATTTTAATAATAAGCCTTTGGTAATTGGAGCCGACATAAAAAGCACTGAGCTTCTTGAAAAAGCCGGCAATAAAATACTTTTTAAATTAGGTGAGATCATCGGTCCACAGGCTGAAATGTACCAGGAAAAACCTCGCCAACTTCCTATTGAACTTGATTATCCGCATGTACTGGAAAGAAAAATAAGCTTCGAAATACCGGAGGGTTATGTTGTCAAGAATCTGAAAGACCTCAACTTCAATATTTCATTCAAGAAAGGTGAAAATATTAGTATGGGTTTTTTGAGTGAATATTCCGTTAGCGGTAATGTTGTTACAATTAACGTTAGCGAGATCTATAAAGATCTCAAGTATCCGATCACAGAATTTGAAAACTTTAAAGAAGTGATCAATGCTGCTGCAGACTTTAATAAGGTAGTGTTGGTGCTTGAAAAAAAATAGAGAATTTCTTTGCTGCTGTTTAGTTTTTTATTTGCCAGCTAAACTAACCTTGTTCGCCTTTCGTTGTGTCACTCACTTCGACAGTTAGATCGTTATGGTGCAACAAACTCTGTCATACTAACCCGGCAAAGGGCTATATTCAACTGCAGCTCCGTTTTCAAAAGCCTTTGAATTAACTACCTTGCAAAAAAATTGCTATGAGAAATGTAGTGTTCTCACTTTTGTTTGTAACTGGTTTTATTCTTCAATCAACAGCACAAAAAATTGTTTCGGGTCCAATGATTGGCCATGTTGAGTTACGTACAGCTGTAATCTGGGCTGAATTCAGTGGTGAAGTTGAAAATGCGGAGTTGAGTTATAGAAAGACGAAAGGAACGAATTCAGTTGTTCGCTGGACAGATTTTCTCTTTGAACCAGGATCAAATGTTGCAAGGGTAATATTAACAGGTCTTGAACCAGGAACATCTTACCAATATTCAATAAGTATCAACAGAAAAGTGCTTACATCCGGAGAAATCACAACGCAGCAGTTGTGGCAATACCGTACACCTGCACCCGACTTTTCTTTCCTCACAGGCAGCTGTGCATATTTTAATCAACCAGAGTATGATCGTCCCGGTAAACCTTATGGAAGTGAGCCGGTCATCTTCGAAGCAATGGCAAAAGAGAAATCAGATTTTATGCTGTGGCTTGGCGATAACTGGTACACAAGAGAAGTCGATTATTTTAGCTCATGGGGTTTAAACTATCGGGCATCACGTGATAGGGCTACAAAGGTGCTGCAACCATTTCTTAAGGTAATGCCGCACTATGCAATTTGGGATGATCATGATTATGGGTGGAATAATGCTGATAAAAGTTACCCGCTAAAAAAAGATTCACGTGATGTGTTTATGAGATACTGGGCTAATCCATCTTATGGTGAGAATGACGAAGGAGTTTATACCAAAATGACCTGGAATGATGTAGATGTTTTTATGTTGGATTCCCGTTGGTTCAGAAGTAATGACCTGATGAAAGACAGTGTTAACGGACAACCCAATCAGGAGAAAAGAATGTTTGGGCAAAAACAAATGGATTGGCTAAAAAATGCTTTGTTGCAAAGTAAATACAACAGCAACATCAGCTTCAGGTTTATTGCAACCGGAAGCCAGGTGTTGAATCCATACTCTGATAAAGACTGCCTGAGACATTATCCCATGGAATATGAAGAGCTTATCAGTTTCATTACCGACAATAATATTAGTGGAGTGATGTTTCTTACCGGAGATCGTCACCATAGCGAAATAATAAAACTTGAACGAAAAGGTTCATATCCATTGTATGATGTGACAGCTTCATCGTTAACAGCCGGTATTTCTAAAACTTTAGGAGAGGAGATCAATAATCCTTACCGTGTATCACCTGAGATCCAGGAACACAACTATGCAAGAATTTCTCTGTCGGGCGACAAAAAGAATAGAAAAGCAACTGTGGATTTTTTAGACATTAAAGGAACGAAGCTTGCTGAATGGAGTGTGTTACTAAAGGATATCTCAGCTGGTAATTAGCATTTTCCAATCGAACTTTTCTGATAATTTGAATTACATTTGAGATACAATCCGCACAACAATGAAAAAATTAATAGCCATTTTTGCTACAGCAATAATATTTATCGGTTGCGATAAAAAAGATGATGATCCTATAGTGCCATCATTAGAAGTAGTTACCAATAACATGGTAGGTACCTATAAGATAACTGCTGCAACAGCAACGCAAGCAGGAATTACGGTTGATGTTTTTAATAACAATAGTTTTTTCCCGGCATGTCAGAGAGATGACACCTATACGCTTACAGCTACAACATCCACATCTGGTGCTTATAATGTTACAGATGCTGGTGTTGCCTGCAGTCCAACAACAACAACAACGGGAACATATTCTGTGAATACGGCAGCAAAAACCATTACCATTAATACTTCTACTGCACAAACTGCGGATGTTGTATCACTTACCACGACAACAATGGTTCTTTCTCAATCTAATTTCCAGGGCAGCGGAACAACTGTCAAGATCACCTATACTAAACAGTAATTGTATAAAGGTTTGTGAAAGCCCTGTCAAAAACAGGGCTTTTTTTATTGTCTCTATTGACTCAAATCAGTTGTCATGATTTTCCATTCAATATCTTCGCAGGCTATGGCAAAGTATGCTCATGATGTAATTGTACCGGACGAAACCAGTGATCTTCAGAAAAAAGACCAGGTAGCCGGCATGTTTGATAGTATTGCTTATCGGTACGATTTCCTGAATCGTTTCTTAAGTGTTGGAACAGATGTAGGCTGGAGAAAAAAAGCAATTAATGAATTACAGACGCTTCATCCGCAAAATATACTTGATGTAGCCACAGGTACAGGCGACATGGCTATTCTCACTTACAATATTCTAAAGCCACAAAAAATCACTGGGATTGATATTTCTAATGGCATGCTTGAAGTTGGCAGAAAGAAACTGGAAGATAAAAACCTGCAGCATCACATAGAATTGTTAACTGGCGATAGTGAAACAATAACTTTTCCTGATAATACGTTTGATGCGATTACGGTTGCTTTTGGAGTAAGAAATTTTCAAAACCTGGAAAAAGGATTAGGAGAGATGTTGAGAGTGCTGAAACCGGGAGGAAAATTAGTGGTACTGGAGTTTTCAAGGCCAAAGAACTTCTTATTTAAGGGCATTTATAATTTGTATATGAACGTTATTGCCCCTTCCTTTGGCAAAATGTTTGCAAAAAACAAAAAGGCTTACCGATATTTGAACCAATCAGTTCAGGCATTTCCGGAAAGACAACAATTTACAACCATACTTAAATCCGCAGGTTATAGAGATACTTACTACAAAACGCTTAGCTTAGGAATATGTTCAATTTACTGCGGAAGCAAATAGGATTTACGGCAGCAATCTTACTGGTATCATTCACGTCTTCGGCTCAATATGTTGAACTGAACAGGCCGAATCATGATAACTGGCCATACTATTTTGGTATGACACTCGGCTATAATCAATCATATCTTCATCCTAATGGCCGGCATCCAAGATTCATTGAAAACGATAGTGTGTTAACTGCAGAACCTGGAAGCAGTGGTGGTATCACTTTAGGTTTATTGGCAACTGTTAGATTGAATCGAAGGTTTGAAGCAAGATTCAATCCCAACCTCATTTTAGGAGCTTCACGTTTCTTTAGTTACACGTTAACTTATCCAAACGAAGATGGTCATCTTGATGTAAAGAAAACACTACCTACAACTATTGTCAGTTTCCCGCTGCAGATAAAATTCAACTCCGATCGTATCAATAATTTTCGGGTGTATATGTTAGGTGGTGTGAAGTACGATCTTGATCTGGCTGCAACATCCAAAGCCCGTAATGCCGAAGACCTGGTAAAATTAAAGGGCAGCGATCTTGGTATCGAAGCCGGCATAGGGTTCAATTTTTACCTGCCATTTGTTACAGTTTCACCCGAAATAAAGATCAGCAAAGGAATAGGAAACATCCATTCAAGAGATCCACATCTTAAATACTCAAATATTTTTGATAAGCTGCAAACCAGAATGATATCGATCTCACTTCACCTCGAAGATTAATTTTATTGAGCAGGGTTTAGAATATCTATTAAGCTTCGTTGTGTCACTCACTTGTATTTCCTGTAGCTAATTGATCAATTAGCGTTCATTCGTAAAATTGTTCGCTCATTATCGTTTAAAAATCAAACTCCCTTCTTGCCATATTCCATCTAAATCCAATACTCATAAAAGTTGTATTGTTCTCAGGTGTAATTAGTGTTTCATAATTACGCTTTGTAAAATTTGCATCAATAAAAAGATTTTGCTTTAGCTCGTATGATGCAACAAAAGAACCGATGATACAGGTAGCCCTGTCTCCATCACCAACTCTCACCCTCACATCAGACAATCTCTTATCCCAACCTCCAAAAGGATCACTTCCTAAATTGTATCCTATCAGATCGAGTCCCTGGTAATAACCAATAACCTTTGCCTGTAAATAGAGCTGTTTAATAGGTTGGGCTCTAACAATAGCTATATACTCATGGAAATTAGCACCTAGTGGATGAGCCAATGGCTGATTGTAATGAACATAACTGGTAAGTTCATCGTTTGCGGCATAGGTATACGGACGAACACGATTTGTCTCTACTTGTACATCAACATTGTTCAATCCAAAAGCATCAACATATTTTAAACCAGCCTGGTAGCCAAAACGGTTGTCCCAGGTTTTATTCTTTAATCCATCTGTTTTTAATTTATCTATCATCAACTGCCCATACACCTGGAACCTGTTAAATAAATTTGCCTTTACATCAACACCTATATAATTTCTATCCTGAACAGCGTTCTTTTTATCAGGCAATTGCAAAAAGATTACAGGATTAAAGAGACCTAACGGCACACCATCATTTTTACCCAACATTGTTCCTTCAAACAAACCAAGATGCAGCCATTTTGTTGCAGCAAAGTTCAGGTAATGTGCACGGAAGTATTTTCTTGGTAACACCCTGTCTCCTGTACGAGTATATTGTGGATATAGTTCGGCAAAGATGTTCTGGTAATGAAATTTACCTAAACGGGTATTTATTTTTAAGTGCATGTAATTATTGGAGAAGTCACTTAAGAACAAGCTGCGATATCCGTTCCCAATAAAATTTTTGTCATATCCGATCTGCATGTCAAAAAGCTTAGCCACTTTCCAGGAAACTGAAGCCCTTGTTTCGAAGTAATCATAAGCAGTGGTGCTATTCTTAAATGATTTGTAATAACCTACTCCTGGCACCGCTTCAAACCTGTTTATCCAGTCAGACACATACAAGGGAGGACGTTCCTGGTTTTCGGTAAAATAAAAACTAAAACCTATTTTATTTTCTATTAAGCCACGTGCATGTAGACCACGACTGTTGAGAAATACATTCTCATTATTGTCGTTCTCTTTGTATTGCTGGTATTGTATGATAGGGTTAAAGATGAGATGAAAACCAGGCTGTTTTAATTCATAAGCATTGGCTTTTGTTTTATAAAAATGTTTTAGAATAGGTTTCGTGCTTTGAAATGAAATCCTGTGAATACTCCATTCCGGATTCGACATCAGGAAACTTTCTATATTGTATTTGTCAATCAAAGATGTTTTTGCCGATGCAGAATCGATTTTCTCAATATCATTTACTGCATCCCTGCGATTAAATTGTTTGATAGAAGAATATCTAAGGTGCTCTGTATTATGCTTTATTGACATCCTGTTCAACAGCCATTCATCTTTCATTCCCGGTAACAGGTAAGTTGTCTGCGATTGAACTGTAAAAGGTAAGGTCAATATTGCAAGTATAATTATCTTCTTTAAAGACATGTGTTAGAATTAATCAAATTAAAAATCAAATTCTCTCCTGTTAATGTTCCACCTGATACCTAATGATAAAAGTGTTGAACTTAAATTATTGCCAAGCTCAGTTTTAAATGTCCTGTTTGTTACTATAGCATCAACAAATAGGTTGTTATAGATCTCGTAAGATATATTTCCCGATAGGTAAAGACAAGTTGCTTTATCACCACTGCCAACTTTCCAACCGTAATCTCTTGGCCGATTATTATAATTGATTAACACATTATTGCCGGTGTGTAAGCCAAGTGAATCCAACCCTTGAGTATAATACACGGCTTTGGCATTTATATGCAGTCGTTTTATTGGCTGGTAGCGAAGTATTCCAATGAATTCATGAAAACTAGCTCCTAATGGATGGGCTAGTGCTTGATTAGAATGAGAATAGTTGGAGACAGAATCGTAATGTGTATAGGTGAATGGCCTGGCTCGGTTCGTTTCAATTTGCAGGTCCATGTTCTTCAATCCAAATGCATCAACGTATTTAACGCCTAACTGGTACCCAAATTTATTTGCCCACCATCCACTGCCAGCTTTTATTTCGCTCAATTTAAATTCATCTAAAAGGCCTTGTGCATAGATCTGTACTTTACCTAAAAGATTGGCTTTCACATTCATTCCCAACATTGCATTATCAGGGCTTCCACTCTGTTGCTCCATTGCTCTTAAGAAAGTAACAGGAAGTATATAGTTAAGATCAAATCCATTTTCTCTTCCAAGGGTTACTGCATCGAAAAGTGAAATGTTTAACCATTTTGTTGCATCAATACCTAATGTATTAATACGTACAAATTTCTTATTACTTGCTTTGCCGATTATTCCATCCTGTGGTGCTAATTTCATGTAAAGGCTCTGAAAATTCAATTTCCAGATCTTCGCATTGACCTTGAAAAAAGCCATACTGTTACTGGCATCACTTAAAAATAAACTTCGATGTCCATTGCCTAAAAATAAACGGTCATAACCAAGTTGAAGGTCAATATATTTTGTTACCGGTGTCTGAATTGATCCCCTTAAATCCATATAGGTCACTTTCCCTTCGGATCTTGCTTTGTAGTTGCCGATTCCCGGTACAGCATTATATCTTGAGGTCCAATTGCTGAGATATCCAGGTAGCCTTTCAGCATTAGCTGTTGCAAAAAAATTAAAGCTAACAGATTTGAAAGCCACACCTCTCATATCAAAACCTATCGTTGCGATTAGTGGGTCTTTTACTGAATTACTTTCTTTGGAATATTCCGTTCTTGTAACAGGGTCAAATACCCAAAAACCACCGTTGCCTTTATGCCTGATGCCTGTTGAGGTAGGTTGATGATACACATTGCCCGTGGTGTCAAATTCGGGATCATTTAAAAACTTATTTAAATTATACCAGTCAATTGCAGTGAGTTTTCTTCTTTCACTTGAATCGCTCAGTAGTTGCTTTAAAGAACTAAAAACATTTTTTCTTGAATAAGGTTTTACAAAAGACTGGGTTAAGCCTTCAGGCCTACTTTTGATATCCAGCCTGTCTAATAACTGGTAATCGGCAGAGCCTGTTCTTATATAAGAAGATTGTGCAATAGCTGTCAGTGGCATGACTGAAAGAAACAATCTAAAAAGAAGTTTAATTTGCATAAAGTGGCAGTCTAAAATTTAGCCGGATGAAACAATATCTGATCAAAAATATCTGTATAGTCAACGAAGGAACAAAAATATATGGTGATGTTCATATAAAAGATGGTCGTATTGAAAGGGTGGATAAAACGATCAGTTTGGCTAATAAGATTGATGAAATTGACGGTACAGGCCTTTCCTTGCTACCTGGAGTGATAGATGACCAGGTGCATTTCAGAGAACCTGGACTAACCCACAAGGCCAATATTTACACAGAGTCAAAGGCTGCAGTGGCTGGAGGAGTAACATCTTACATGGAAATGCCCAATACCGTTCCCCCAGTATTTACGCATGATTTGCTTCAACAGAAATATGATATTGCAGAGAGAACATCCCTGGCTAATTACTCATTTTACATGGGTACTTCTAATGATAATATTGATGAAGTATTAAAAACAAACAGTAAGAAAAATGATATCTGTGGTGTAAAAGTGTTCATGGGTTCTTCAACAGGGAATTTATTGGTTGATAATCCGCTGATGCTTGACAAAGTATTTGGTGGTGTTGAATTATTAATTGCTACCCACTGTGAAGATGAATCGATCATTCGACACAACTTTGAATCACTTAAAGAAAAGAAAGGAACACTTTCACCTTCCGATCATCCTGTAATAAGAGATGAAGAAGCCTGCTTTGAATCATCTTTCAGAGCTATACAATTTGCCAAGAAGTATGGAAGTCGGCTACATATATTGCACATAAGCACTGAAAAGGAACTTCAATTATTTTCTAACATGCTTCCATTGCAGGATAAAAGAATTACTGCCGAAGTTTGTGTGCATCATCTTCATTTTACCAGTAACGATTATAAGGATCTTGGTAGCCTGATCAAATGCAATCCTGCGATAAAAGCACCTGCTAACAAAGAAGCTTTGTGGAAAGCTTTGCTGGATGACCGGGTAGACGTGATTGCAACGGATCATGCACCACACACCTGGGAAGAAAAGAATGAGTCTTATGAAAAGGCTCACGCCGGGCTGCCACTAGTTCAACATTCATTGTTATTAATGTTGCAGTATGTAAAAGAAGGAAAAATCAGCATAGAAAAAGTAGTGGAAAAAATGAGCCATGCTGTTGCAGAGTGTTTCCAGGTGGAGAAACGTGGCTATATAAGAGAAGGATATTTTGCCGATTTGGTAATAGTTGATTTAAAGCAACCTTCTGTAGTAACAAAAGATAATTTATTGTATAAATGTGGATGGAGTCCATTGGAAAATTTTACTTTTCCTGCTACCATTACACATACATTCGTTAGTGGTAATTTGGTTTATGAAAATGGCAGGTTCAATGAATCTCATCAAGGCCAACGTTTAACTTTTAACAGGAGCTAATGCTTGTAGATAAGACCACGCTGATCGATCTTTCCATTTTTCACCATGAAGAAGAACTTTCTGTTTTTCATCATCTCAATTATACCAGGACAATAGGCGGAAAAGAATGGTTACGTCAAATGCTGGGTAAGCCTTTGGGAAATATTAAGTCGATACAGGGAGTCCAATCTATCATTAAAGATATCCTTCCTCACATTAATAAATGGCCGGAGACAATTACCAATGGCACAGTGATGGTGATCGGTAAGTTTTATGATACACCGGTACAGGATATGACAGCATCAAATAAGCTGAACGTACTTTTATACCAGGTATTTTATTCTGCGGATTTTTCCATGGCAAGATTTTCTATGCAGCACTTTGTGAATTTTGTAAAAGGGTTGCACGAGTTGGTGGAACTTTTGAAAGATGCTGACTCATCTCAATTACATGGTTGGAATGAACGAATCGCAATGCTGTTAAACAAGCCTGTATTGCAGGAAATGTTGCATCACGATAAGGCAACAAAGCTATCTGCAGCTGAGATATTAAAATATGGGTCCTTTTTAAGAAGAAATTTTAAGAACGAGGCTTTTGAGCTGATAGAGATATATAGCAGGCTCGATGCTTATTATAGTATGGCAGTGTCATGTGATCATTATAAATTTACATTCCCGGAATTTATTGAATCGGATGAACCATTTATACAAGCCAGCCAGCTTTTTCACTTATTATTACCCACACCGGTTTCCTATGATGTGGAGTTGAGTAAGCATACCAATTTTCTCTTTCTAACAGGGGCAAACATGGCTGGAAAAAGTACATTTATTAAAGCTGTAGGTGTTGCTGTTTACCTGGCTCATATTGGAATGGGTGTTCCTGCACGGAATGTACAGTTGAGTTTGTTTAATGGACTACTGAGTAATATACAAGTGATCGATAATATCATCAAAGGAGAAAGCTATTTCTTTAATGAAGTACAGCGTATTCGCAGTACCATTGAGAGAATAAGTGATGGAAAGAAATGGCTGATACTGATCGATGAATTATTTAAAGGCACCAATGTTCAGGATGCAATGAAATGCAGCACCAAGGTGATCGAAGGACTTCGAAAAATGCACAATGCCATTTTTATTCTCTCTACTCATCTGTATGAAATTGGTGAAGCACTAAAGCAATACCCAAATATCCAGTTCAGGTATTTTGAAACACATGTGAATGATGATCAACTGGTTTTTTCTTACCAGTTGAAAGAAGGTATCAGTAATGACAGGTTAGGTTACCTTATTCTAAAAAAGGAAGGGGTGATTGATTTGTTACAAAGAATAAGTTGATTCGTTCTTGGCTTTACCACATTCAACCCATTGATCAATATAATTTTTCCAGACATTTACTTTGGCGTCATTGCTCATTTCAGCTGTTAAGTGCCAGCCTTCTTTTTTGTCTTTTATGTTTTGATGTAACGGTGGGCAAGACCTGAACAAAATTCCTTGCCAGACTGCAGTAGTTGTAAAGTATGGGTTTGAAATCATACTGGCTCCTCCTGCAATAAATTTTCTATGGAGTGCTACTACTGCCATATCCGGGTTCCATTTTAATCCGGCCTGGTAAATACCAAAACTGTCTATGCCATATACTTTCTTTACTAAACAGTTTTGTAATGATTGATCACGATCCTTCTGCACATTCATGAATTTGTAAACTGAAGTGTCATTGGCAACTGCATAAAAATTCTGTCCAGTACTGTCAGCCAGTCTCAGGCAAAAGTTCCTCAATTTTTTTTCACCATCATTTATCTGCATCAATTTATAATTGGCGCCGTCAATGATGATCCTGCCAATACCGGAAGAAAGTACTTCAACAGTGGAATTTGGTTGTACAAAGCTGCCGGAGTTTTCTTTAATTGATACAATATCTATCTTTATCCTGTCAGTATTCTCACCGTAGAGATTCAAATGAATATAGCCTTCAACTGTACCAACCAATAAAGCAGTAACAGTGGCTTTATACCTCTCTGGCTTTGATGCTGATTTAGCAGTTCCGGTAATACAAATAATGCAGACAAACAGAATAGGTATAAATCTCATTCGGGATACGTTTGTTATAAAAATAATAGATTCCGTGGTAAGTATGTGATGGGCTTGGTGAAAAATTCAATTATAGTTATATTGTTGCTAGTATGATGATGTCTTGTTGTAGAACAAGTTCAGAATGTTGAAGTGAGCAATTTACGTGTCGAAGCAGTAAAATTCGAAACAACAGACGATGCCACGAGAACCAAGCCGATCAACCAAAACCCAAAACCATGCTCGTCAAAACCTTTGGATCTGCTGTTTATGGTGTGGAAGCCATCACCATTACTGTTGAAGTGAATGTCAGCCCCGGACAGAAATATACTATAGTTGGCCTCCCGGATAATGCAGTAAAAGAAAGCCTGCAACGTTTGGAAAGTGCTATAAAATCCAACGATTATTACATGCCTCGCATTAAGATCATTGTCAATCTTGCTCCTGCTGACATTAAGAAAACCGGTTCTGCATTTGATCTTCCGATTGCTGTTGGTGTGTTGGGTGCCAGTGAACAGATCGAAGAACCTGAACGCTTAAAGGATTATGTGATCATGGGTGAGCTGAGTTTGGATGGAACGGTTAAACCCATCAAAGGTGCTTTGCCGATTGCGATACAGGCAAGACGTGAAGGATTCAAAGGACTGATTGTTCCGAAAGAGAATGAAAGAGAGGCAGGCCTGGTGAATAATCTTTTGGTGTATGGTGTAAATCATTTGAATGATGTGGTCAACTTTTTTAAAGATGAATCAACATTAAAACCCGTAGAGGTAAATACGAGAGATGAATTCTTTAATGCGCAATATGAATTTGAGTTTGATTTCAGTGATGTAAAAGGGCAGGAGAACATTAAACGGGCTTTGGAAATTGCAGCTGCAGGTGGACATAATGCCATTTTGATTGGTCCGCCAGGTGCAGGAAAAACAATGCTGGCTAAACGATTGCCAACGATACTTCCGCCGTTAAGTTTATTGGAGGCTTTAGAAACAACCAAGATACATTCAGTTGCAGGTAAACTTCCGGAGAATGCAACATTGGTGAGTAAAAGACCTTTTCGTTCACCACATCATACGATCAGTGATGTAGCTCTGGTTGGTGGAGGTGGTATACCTCAGCCCGGTGAAATTTCTTTGGCGCATAATGGCGTATTGTTCTTAGACGAATTACCGGAGTTCAAAAGAACGGTGCTGGAAGTAATGCGTCAGCCGATGGAAGAAAGAAAAGTAACGATATCAAGAGCAAAAGTTGCACTGGACTTTCCCGCAAATTTTATGTTGATTGCTTCGATGAATCCTTGCTGATGCGTGGAGAATCTGTAGGGATTTTCAAGAGGGTGGCGGGAGAAAATCGGAATTTAAAATGGATGCCGTCTTTCCCTAAGGTTATTCTAGATGTCATTTCTTCAATTGTCTGCCTCTTCTGCTCCTTGGTCAATTCTGGCCAATTCTCGTACAAACTGTAGGCATTGCTGCTGAGGACCTCGCTGTCTAGGTATTCAACCCTTAGGAAGTCAATTTCCGCCTGTATTTGAGGCAATGTTCGATCTATCTGCTTTGCTTGCTCATAGAGAGGGTTATAGTGACTACCAAAAGCTTCTGTAGGGATCTGCTTCGCTTTATGAAGCTCAATAAGCTGATTCAAATCATCCTGTAGCTTCTGGCGTTCTACAACTAACGATTTATACTGTTGTTCTTTATCTTCAACAATTGAACGAGATTTGCTCACATACGAAGTAATTTGTTCCTCATTCAGAACATATCCTTTCAAGTTTTCATAATAAATTTCTTCCAAATCATTCATGCTGATCCGCTGCTTTTTGCAGGAAAAGCAAACGTATTTTTTACTGTTTGATGGGATGTACATCTTAGACCCGCATTCGCAGTACAGGAGCGAGGTGAATAGGTGTACTGCTTTTTTCCCTAATGGCTGACGTTTCTTTTCCTGCTCGTCCAATATGTCATTACACGCATTCCAAATATCTTCCGAAACAATAGCTGGACAAGTTTTTACAATCCATTCGTCGGAAGGTTTGATAATCCACTTTCTACCTTTCCCTAAGCTTTTGGTGTAGTTAGCTATTCTTTGCCCCTTGGCTGTGGGATCACGTAATAAACGTAGTACCGTAGTATCAGAGAACATAGAACCATTTCTAGTTCGGAAACCTTTTTCATTTAGGAGGGTAGCAACCGTAGCTTTCCGTTTGTGCTTCAGGAACAACTCATACATGAGCTTTCTAATAGGAGCTTCTGCCTCATCTATGGCAAACCCTGTTACTTTATCATTCGCATCCTTTTCCCACTTATAGCCAAACGATGCAGCACCACCGAGCGGCTTTCCTAAGTTAGCGCGAATTGGAACCGATGCAGCCACACGTTCTGCTATTTCTTCCCGTTCCCATTCTGCCATTGAGGCAATAACTTTATAAAATAATCTTCCTGCCGGGCTGCTTGTATCAATACTTTCGGCCAGGCTAATCAGGTCGGCATTATGTTCTCTGAAAATCTCACTGAATTCAAGTAGTTCTTTTGTGTTGCGAGCAAGCCGTGCAAGTTTCGAAAAGATAAGTCCGGTGATCTTTCCTGATTTAATGTCACGAAGCATCTCTTTTGTTTGGAGATAGTCCATTACGGATTTTCCGCTGAGTGCATCAAGCCGATACACTTTTACAACTTCCCACCCCTTAGCCTTTGCATAAAGTCTCCCTCGTTCTTCATGATGTTCTGGGCTGTCATCCTGCAGCTGATGGTCAGTGCTGACTCTGATCCACAAGCCAATTTTTTTACCTTCATCCATATAAAATTCTTTCTTTCAAGTTACTTTAATAATGAAGAAAAATACTTCAATGTTTATAAGTTTTTCTTACTTTTTTTCTTTGGGGTTGAGAGCAAAATATCAGTGAGTATATCTGGTGATTTGTTGCTAGTTGAAGTGTCTTCATAATCAACTTTTATCTTGTATCCTTTCACTGTGTGGTCGGCTTTTTTCTTTCGGCTCAGCGATACGAGATAAGGCTGAACTTGTTCAACAGTAAAAACAAAGATTTGTTGTTTTTCATCAGCTGAAAAGTGCTTCTCTATTAATTGCATCATGTGTTGCCTTTCTTTTGGGTTAACGATGCAACTAATGATTGTTGAATAACCTCCTTCTAGGCATTTGCGAATATTCTTTATTTCCCATTCTGCAGGGGAGGATTTTTTTATTTCAATTGCGATAGAGATACCTTGTCTCTCTAGTGCGACATCAACTCTACCGGTCCCTGAAGGAGTTAAGACTTCGATGTCAGCTTTGAATCCGAGGAGTTCTCCAGCTTTTTTAAAGTAGTTCTGAAGATAGCGGTGATGCGACTCCTCCTTTCTGGTAACTAAATTCTTCAAGCCGTCATCGACCTGACAGGGTTCTGTTATGGGAGATGGTGGATGAAACGTTTCGCTTTCAACAGTAATTATTGGAATTGGTTCACTGATCTTATGGTCAGAGATATCTTTGCTTTCTGCCTGGGCGAATAAACTTTCATTAATCAACTCCTCTATAGTATTTCGCGGCTGGCAATACTCCTTTCTTGATTGGTCAATAATTTGCTTTATGTCTTGCTCACTGTTTTTTTCGCACATGATGTCTAAGGTTCGAAGCGAAAAACTATTTTCCGGTCTATCAATACGTACAATGGCTTCACCCCTTTGCAAGTTTTTAAAATCTTCGGGTTCAAAACCGACAAATTCGTTTGAAAGCTTTTGAGCATCGGTTTGTCCTAGTCTAAAGCAAATGCGAGTCGCAACATTTGCAATGAGGGATTCATTAATGGCACTGTCGAAGTTTGAGGAGCTCTGTGTGGACAAAAATAACCCTAAGCCGAATTTTCTACCCTCCTGTAGCACTTGCATAAACGTGGAAGTAGAGGTTGTGAAGTGTTGTGCCTCGTCAATGTATAGATAGAATGGAGGGCGTTCTCTTTTTGCCTGTCGGGAGAGAGCGGCTTGAAATATTTTTGCTATGATTAGGGTGCCGAGTAAATGGGCGTTTTCGAGACCGACCATTCCATGAGGGAGCTTGATCAAGAGAGCTTTTTGCGAGTCAAGTATTTCTTCAAAAGGGAATCCCTTTGTTTGGCAAACAATATTCCTAACAGTTTTTGGTCGTAAGAATGAATCTAGTCTTGTGATGATGCTTCCCACACTTGTATTGCGAAGCATTGGAAATTCTTTTTCCCAATAATAAACCAGAGATGGATCATCAACAGTCTTCAAGAAAGATTTCCTGAAGCTCTTATCAACTAAAAAACTTTTTAATTCGTAAAGGGTGCCGCCCCTGGAGCTTTCCAAAAATGCAGAAATAGCACTTGCAAAAATACTATTCAAACCATCCCCCCAGGAATAAGAGTGTTTTTTGAAGGCACTAATTAAATCACTTGCTAGTACTTCTTTTTCAATCGGTGTGTGTGCCTTAAGTAGGTTGAAGGAGAAAGGGAAGTCTATGTCACCAATGTCTAATACAATTGTATCCTTTATACGATGTTTCGGCCAAAATTTTAATACATCATCAACTAAGTCACAGTGAGGATCAATAAGGCATAAGCCATTCCCTTGCTCGGCATCAGTGACGATCATATTACGCATCAAATGGGATTTGCCGAAGCCTGATGATCCGAATGTCAGGCCGTGCCGTACTTTGGTTTCGGTAGATATGCCTACTTCCTTGCGCTTATTGTTGTGCTCATTGATTCCGATAACAAATCGTTGGCCTTCGGTGAAAGGGGGAGCTGCTTTTGTTTTACGAGAATTGCTGAGCAAGTCTGTTAGTACTGCAGGGGAAGGGAAATGCAAAAATGTCTGAAGCTCCTTTGTGTTTAGTAACATTCCATGGCGGTGCGTATGTCTATCCACTACATCTAACGTTAAATTAGAAGGCACTTGATCAACTAATTTCTTAAACTGATTTTGATTGGACGCTGAAAATTTTAGAATGATCGAGTTGACTTTATCGCATAGCATCTTGCTTCTTGCAGCTGTATTGCTCGAAGTAATGACTCGTACGGTTGCAAAGACCAGTGGAGCACTAATTTTATCTGTTGCTTCGCGTACGAGCATAGGCTCATCAAAAAAGATGGATTGTCCGGATGGCGTGCTTACTGATCTAACAAGGGAATCCCCCCACTTCCTTTGAGAGCCTTTGAACACAATTTGAATCGCTAGGGTATCACCTTGTTCTAGTTGCTTTGCTTCTGCTAATAGCGGAATAAAATAATCTAAAGTGCCGGAATGCACGGTTGCAATTTGCTTAACGCTTTCTTTGTCGAGGCCAAAGCTGGAAATGCAGTTATGTTTATTTTCTGTGAGGGCATCACGCAAATAATCTTCTGCCGGGAGTTCCAGAACACAGTCTGGAAAATGAGTGCGAACATACGTAGCGAAAGCAGCTTGGTCTGCATTATCAATTGCGACCTGAAGAGCGATTTTGTTTGCAGTAATAACATACTCAAAGGAGAATTGCCGACCGGTCAAGGTCAGCATGTGTATGAACTGATCGAGAACATTTGCCTTACTATCTTTCGGAAATGAGATGTGGATGATTCTTAACGCGGTTATCTCAAGGTGTTCTGGTGGCAACGGTGTAGTTTCCTCAAAAGTGTTCTTACCTGCAAAGATTTGTTTCGTAAATGTATTTATTGATTGAAAGATATTTGGAAGGCGAGAATCATCTGCTACATCTTGGTTGACTGCAGTGGTCCAAGGTATGAACGGAGGTTCAAGTGATACTCTGGTTACATGGCATGTTACACCTCGGGTTGGTTCTTCCCAAGCTTTGAATGTTTCTCTTAGTATCTCACTTTTGCTCGCCATATATTGTTAGTTATTTGGAAAGCTTGATGCTTGATCAGATGTTAAATGCTTTAATGAGTTGTTGAAAGCACGCTTAACGATAAGTTTAAAGGCTTTCGTTTTATCATGCTCATAGTAACTGCTATCATTGGCAGAACTTTCTTTTAGAAATCCCAACCTCCATGAGACAAATACTCCGCCGCCATATAAATAACAACCGATATCAAACGCAAGGCCACCTTTGTCAATTCTTAGATACTCTCTTTTGTGAGAAAAGAATCCAGATTCTTTAAGTGTAATCCTTTGGATCGATACATTCGGTAGATTCTTTTTGTTTAAATGAATCTCAATTTCTGAGAATAATTCTCTCGGCGAAAACTGACAGTTATCGAAGTGTTGCTCGCCTTGATCCACTATTCGTTCTATAGGTGCAAACCAATTTATAAACGATAATAAAATTATCGCAGACACAATCGCTAATACTGTAAGAAAGGTTTCCATAGCGGTTTAGTTTTGGCTTGATAAGCTATTTATTTACTACTTTTTCCAGCCTTTCGCCTAGTGTTGAAAAGATTAGGCCCAGTAATTTCAATAGCCAGGCGATGATGATCGCAGTAACTTTTGCAATAAAGACCACTATTGCCTTAAGAATTACATACCATATCTGTGTAGAAAGCTGCGCCACTCTAGTAGTTATAATTGTTGGCCTTTATTTCAAAGCGGCCACCTCTGCTTTCGATTAGATATTTGTAGGCTTCCGCCATTTTGACCACTTTCTGATCCTCTACTCTTGTCTTAGGTGCGTAAATAACTATCATCCGTATACCCTCTAACACTTTTGGAATTGTGTGATGCTGTAGCAGTAGCGAAGCAATCTTTTTAGGTGTTGCAGTATCAATCTCTTGGTAGGCATCAAGTGCACTTAGCTCAAGAAGATCAGTAAAGGCAAGGAGAATCTTTTGATCCGCATTCAATTTGCTCAGTTCAGTTAGCTCCATAGCTATCACAGCAAAGCATTCTGAATAATTTAAAGATTTCGTGGTATCAACGCTTTTATAAAAAGTATCTACTGCCTTATTGATTTGGTTATAGAAGCCTTTGATATTTCTTTTTCTAAACTGTGGGTCGTCATAGGTGTTGCTTTTCTCTGCTTCTTCTTCAGTAGGCAAGTGATAGGCAATTCGGGGGTTGATCTTTTTGTCAGAAATATATGTAAGACTAAACCAAGCTTCCTCGCTGGGATGATCAGTAAAATTATACAGTTGAAGAATGGGAGCTACACTTGGCCAAAGTTTTTTCTTATCCGTAATGTCCCCGACTACACTCACGGCCGTTGAGTTAGGTACATCTGAATCTGAAGTGCTCAAAAAGCATCCTGATGCTAAGAAGAGCAGGCTGAGTATAATTATAGATTTCATACCAATTGCGTTTGTGGATTAATGAATGCAAATGACTCTTCGTACACTAATTGTGAGGACTCTTGGAAGAACACTGGTACACCATTATGGTATTTTGCGTATATCTGCTTGTAAATTGCTATTGCATTTTCTCCAATATGCCGCATGCGCTCGATTGCTTTTGAAGTGTAGTCATAACAATCTCTTGCCTGTCGTTTGTCTTCTTGAACTTTATTGCGAATGCCAATGATATCTTCTTTTAGTTTTTGAATTTGATCTTCTCCCTGTTGGATTTGATCGCATAAGGCATCATGTTCTGCATCCTTCACTCTTTCGTCCTTGCTTTTCCAAAGGAGGAGAGACATAAAGAACACTGCAGCAAAGAGTGTTAAACTAATAAAGCATACAGCCCATTGAGAAATATGAGGAACGCTTTGCACTAGAACATCACTGCCAGTGCTAATATCAACAACCTGGGCGGCTGCTTCTACTCTCAGGTGGCTGATAAAGGAAAAAAAGATAAACGCTATGCCTAAAACTGTTGCCACGCGGATCTTTTTTCTAAATTCCGTAGGCGCTTTTTTTATCCATGGGCAGTACGCATAGTGAGCTGCACTAATAACTGCAGCAATAGCAGCTGCTGCGGTTATTGCAAGGAAAATCGGATATGAAGCTTGCCTAAAACTTCCGTAAGCTAAACATCCGTCGGCAACACCAACGACGAGTGCTACTGCAAAAAGATATCGGCCATATTTCTTTTTGAAAGGATCGGTAGTGTAGTTTTTCTCCTTTCTTTTCAATTGAATCAAGGCTTGCTCTTTTTCGTTGATCTCAAATTGCTTTGTAGTGCATTTTTGCTTAGCTAATTCTTCTGCCTCTTTTGCATTAAAGAATGCGGATGAGGGCAAAAGCAGGTGGCGTACCTTGTCGATAGACATTTGGACTGTTGATTTCACATAATCCAACACGCGTACTTTAAATTCCGTTTCGGTGATCGTTTGCTCTCGGAGTCCATCCTGTTTACCTTCCAATGGAGCAAAGTCTTCGTTTAGGTGAGCATTTAGTGTCGAAATAAGCCCCTCAACTTCAGGATGTGAGTAGGAATAGATTGTTACATTTCTTGTTTCCATGTTGGTTTTATTTTGAGATTAAAAGATCTAGTGTTACTGGAATTAATACTATTCGGCTATCAACTCGTGATACTCGGTTAATAGGGAAATCAAGACAGGTTCTATGTCCATCGGGCAGCCGCTGAGCATGTCATTAAGCACTCCGATCCCCATGTAAGCTTTGAAATAGGCGACACCGGCCGAGTTCGGCTCTTTGATGTCCTTAAGGTTTTGCCTTAGGTGGGCAAGTTTTCTTTCCCAATCGGGCGGCATTGAATTAGAATTCATACAATCCGTTTTAGAAGTGATAAAACAAAAAGCCAGGCTCACCGATGGCGCCTGGCTTCTTGACACGACAAAAAATATGTTGTCCTATTCCTGCCTGTATGTACTTCCTAATCTATCCATATTATATTTTTGTCGTGGCGAAGGGCCTCAAGCTTAGCGCCACTACGGCCCAGTTTGCAGTTGCATGCACTCTGGGTCTTTCTTTTGGGGTTATTCAATTAGCAACAACTTTCTTAAGGGGTAGGTAAGGAAATTCACTGGAAACTTTAGGATTTGCTATATAAAGATATGACCTGTTAATGATATGTCAAAATAATTGTGAAAAATGTCTAACTTTATTATTGCAATATGGATGCGAAAGTTTATAGATTTGAGGTAAATATAATACCTAATGTCCGATAAAGTTAGGAATCCTTTAAATGTAATTCTAGGTTCTTTCCTCAAGCGAGAACGAATTTCTCTATCAGCGAGCTCTACGGTCATTGCTGAAAGTCTGCATATGGGAGATTCAATTTACAGGATGGTAGAAGCAGGGTCCGCAGCACTTAATATTAATAGGCTGGCTTTGGTTACTGCCACCTTTTATGATTCTAAAATTAAGTTTGAACGCTTGGCTAAATTTGTAGCTGGCTCCCAGATTCTTGATTTTTTAATTAGCGAGAATAATACTCTGCAGCTTGCACTAGAGGTTTTAGCTGAGCGTGATGAAGATTTTGAGCATTTTATTGAGCGAACCTCCCAGTTATATCAGCTTGAGTATGGCACAGATGATTTTAAAGTAGCTCTGATAGGAGCAGTTCAAGAAGTAGAGCTATTTCTGAAGAGTGAAAATTATAGACGAAATACATACGCACTGGATGAGAAAGTCTTTGAAGTAATTTTAGGTGTTCCTTCCATAGAAATACCAAATATTCTTACGTATCTGGAGTCACTTCATAATAGACAACCCATTCATGTCGGTCGTATTGCAGGTGATTGGGAGAAAAGCAACAAAGACTTTAAGTGGCTTCGAGGTCTCTATTTAAAACCCGATATAATAATCCGAGATAGTAATCTGGAAGTATTCACTTATGAGTATTTGCTGAATCCTGCTTTTGAAAAGATACAGATGATTTTTATTGACTCAAACGCTACTAGTGCCGTCTTAAGAAAATCATTTATAAGTAAAATACAGACCTTAAGAAAAAAATTAGGTAAAACACCTTTAACTGAAACACAGCTAAAAAAGATCGATTTCAAAATTATTAAGAAGAATAACAAAGGCGTTATTACTAAAGTCGACGAATTATTAGAAATGGGCGATGACATTTTCCCTGTACTAAATGCATATTGGAATTTTAGTTTGAGAACAGGGATTGAAGTAGGGTTTGTAGGCGGAGCTGAAGAGAAGGGGATAAAGAATTACGCTATCAATTTAACTGGCGCGCAGTCCTTATCGCGGGTTAAGATATTTGATACAATTTGGAATGATGTCTAACATGGAAAAAAACTCACTTATTCTGCGAAGTCCTAAGTATTATCCCGGGGAACCGGATTGGAAGGGCAAAGTATATATGCCCGTAAGTATGAATAATATGCTTGTTAGAGATGAGGATACCGTAACGGAGATTCTAAGGTGGATTTTTGAAAAAACTAACACCTGTCACGCAATTTTGGGGGATTACTTGCATAGAAATAATATAATGTTGGATGGGACCGGTGTAGAGGGCGCGGTTCTAATATCCGAAAAGCAAGGTAAGGAACTAGAATTAATTCTTAAGAAGAGCGCTGAAAAGTTTTCAGGAAAGACTTTAGTAATTAGTAGCAGCTCCCTTTTTTATAAGCGAGAAGATTTCACATCAAGATTGATCTATTACAATAAGCTCTATATAAACAATACGAAGTTTTCCAATGAAATAAATTATTTGATTCATCAATTTATTGAAAGGCAGGGTCATATGGAAGGAAATCCTGAGCAACTTTTACTATGCCGGAATTATTTGTTAGAGGAGCTAGTGATTTTCGAAATATTATCGGAAGAGAATTTTTGTATAAATATCTATCCAGGCAAGCAACTTCGTGTCTTCAAAAGGATTGTTGACGGTTCCTTGCCTGATGTATCAAAGGCCTTGGAAAAAGTCACGTTAATAGAAATGCGATTTAGGCCCAGCTCTGCTTCCGGATGGGTAAAAAATAAAATTAACGACCAAAAACTTCCATAGCATGACACTAATAGTCCTTGCCGCACTTGCAATCTCCATCGTGCTGTATATCGTAATTGGTTTTTTACATAATAAACATATAAAAGACTTAGCCGATATTATTCCTTTGTTTAAAGGAAAAATGGCTAAGGTTAAAAGACACGAAGAATTAAGTGCAAGTAATGTAGCAGCATCGATTTCTTTAGCCACAGTGATAGTGGCTTTTTTTGATTTAGTTCCCGGACTCGGCTTATGGTTGATGTGGCCGGCAATAACAACCGCGATAGGATTCTGGTTTTTTAGTATTCTATCAAGGAGGATTTGGAATCGCATGTCAGTGTATCCTCATAGACCAACCATGCATGAATTTTTAGGTACGGAATTCAGTTCCAAAAAAGTTGCATTTATCGCAGCATTATTTACAACCATTGGCTATTTATCTGCCTTTGCTGTAGAATTAACGGTTGGCTCGAGGTTTTTGGCAGGATTAATTCCGGAAATACCTGAGTGGATCACTGTCCTGCTTATCGCATCAGCAGGTTTGATTTATACCGCTGTTGGAGGTTTTCGGACCGTTATCGTTACTGATCGGATACAGATGGGCTTTATTTGGCTGCTTCTTTTTTCGCTTTTATTATTCTATCTGATTTACTCTATTTCTAATGGGGGAATAGTTAGTTCAATTCAAGCTATACCTGAAAATGTTAGAACCATATCCTGGAGTAATTCTCTAATTCCATTTGTTGCCGGTATTTTTATTATGAACCTTTTTACCTACATATCTAATATGGGTTTATGGCAAAGAATATCCGCAACACAAGATCCATCGACGATAGTTAAAGGCATGAGTAAAACAGTTTGGCATTCTGCAATAAGTTGGACACTATTCGCATTAATAGCAGTGGGAGCCTTTATAGTAGTTACGCCGATTGAGGGTGAGAATTTTCTGATCACCTTGCTAAAGAGCATTAGCAGCACCTTGCTGGGGAAAACTGTGATTTTTTGCGTGGCTATAGGATTATATGGAGCTATGCTTTCCACCGCATCCACCCAGTTGATTGTTATTTCCCACACTGTGTATGAAGACATACTTGCACCATTAAGAAAAAAGAAGCTTGCAGACAGAGTTCTTTTGAAGAAGGAAATGGGATTATCAAGATTAATTCTTACCGCTTCTGCAATTGCAGCCATCGTTATTGTCGAAATTCTTAGAGTAGGTGGATTTTCTGTTGCTGATCTCGCATTTGCAATTTATGGAGCAGCTCTAGGATTGGTTCCACCAATCTTCTATAGTCTTTATCTGAAAAAGGAAAAACTGAAATTTTTGGGTGTTTGGGCTACGCTTGCGGTTGTGTCGGGATTTGTTTCATCTTGGATTGCTTCTATTTACGGAAAGGTAAATGGAGATGGAAATTTGGTTTTTTGGGCACCTGTTATTTCTTTGGGTGTTTCCTCATTTATCATGGTGTGCGGACATGTAGTTTGCAAAGTTAAGGGGGAAGGTGAACTACCTAGTGTTGCCAATCATAGCTGATCATGAATTGTCATTGGTTCCCTTAGGCAACCAGCAGCGTAAGGACGTACCAGATCCAAACAGGAAACGGAATAAAGGTTGGCAGCCGTGTGTGGGCAGGGTGTTTATGCCGTAGTCTTTTGGTGAGGGTATGCACGAAGATAATTTTGCAATTGGGGAAATAGTTAGACTAACCAGTATTACGAAAAGTTGCAATCGATCTTGATATCCGTTTCAAACATAGTTAAACCTTGATACAAATTGTTTTCAAGTCGATTAAAATGGATTGAATTATGGTTTATGAATTTGTGTTCCTTGTTTGATAAGAACAACTCCAGATCTTCTCTTAGGTGGCTTTCGGAAAAATATATATTATCTAGACTACGGGTTATTGGCTTTCTACATAATAAATAATCTAGAATTTCGGTAATAGACATCAATGGATAAATCGCATTGTCATTCGATATGCAATAAAAAATAAGATCGTTCTGAGAATTACGTAGTTCTAAAAGTTTGGTCGGTAAAATCATCTCCTTAACATGAAGAAAATTAAAAAACCTATGATTTAGATCTATATAATTTGAATCCATTTCATTTGTGGAGTAATGGAATAAATGTCCAAAATAGTTAATAGTTGTATCATCGCGAAAAATGCCTTCTAGAGAATCTATACGACTTAATATTTCTTCATGAATTCGTCTATTGTCTTCTATGGACATTGCAAGTAATGAATTTTTATAAGAGAACGATTGTGGATTGCTGGGTTCCGAAAATTCACGCGATCTAAGATCACGGAGATGAGCTTCAGAAGTAATTTCCGGGGTTGCTCCTAAAAGTTCTCGAAATTCAATGTTTCTATTGTGCAATCTAGAATACATTTTATCCTCTATAGTCCCTGGATAAAAAAGATTATAAAAATATATCTCTTCTTTTTTTTGCCCGAATCGGTCAATCCGTCCAAATCTTTGCAAGAGCCGGGCAGGGTTCCAAGGAACATCAATGTTGATGATTACATTAGCTGTTTGAAGATTCAGACCTTCAGAAGCTGCATCTGAGCAAATGATAACTGGAAAGTGTCCTTCGGTAAACATCTTTGATATAGTTTCCCGATCTACGTCGATGTATTTATGATTTTTAATAAATTGTTTAACGTCTCCTTGATATCTCCCGATTGGAAACAGGTTCAATTTCACGAACTCATTTACAATAAAATTCGTTGTTGAAGTAAACCTGCTAAATATTATGACTTTGTCCCCGTTGTTGATATGGTGTTTTGTTAAGAAAAGTGCTTTTTCGATTTTGGGATCGAAAGAGTCGCTATCGTCAAGTAATCTTCTTTTAATTTTTGAGAGTATTTCATCTATGAATGCACACTCGGTTTGCGCAATTGAAAGCTCAGATTCGGAAAGACTATAGTTTTGTGAAACGAGAAAGCTGCCATTAATCTCATCATCATCATTTAAAGTGAGAATTTCTTCTGGCACAATCCCATCATTGATTGCACTTTGAAGTTTTTCACGCAGACTTGTTAATGTATCATAACAAGCGTTAAAGGATGAGACAATTCTTTGATGATAGATTGTTTTTACAAACCCTAGGCCTTTTTGGCCTAACACAGCTTCTAATGAGAAGAGTTGTCTTTCTATGTAATCGGTAGATAGCTCAAAGATCTGTAGTTGTTTTTTATTCAAATCGATTGGATGAGAATCGATATGTACATTAGGGAAAGCATAGCCAATGCTTTTTAATTGGTCTCTTGTATTCCTCAAGGTATAAATAGTAGTAGGATGAGCATCTATATATCGCTCATCAGAATACAAAGAACATAAACGTAAAGGGTCAGAGAGATCTATATTTTCTGGAAAGTCTTTAATTGAGTAATTAATGGTGGAGGTAAGCTCCAACATTGCATCAAGTTTTTGCTGTGTCAGCAATTTTTTGCCAGAATTTAACTGGGAAATACGGATGAGTGAATTTTCTTCCAAAAGATTATTACCCATCAATAAGCGAATTAAAGCTAAATAGTCAAGTTGATTTGTCTGAAAAGGTGTTGCAGTTAGTAATAACTTATGTGGAATTGACGGCAGTAGCTGTTCAAGAAATCGGTAAAGTTGAGTACTATCTAAATCTCTTGAGTCATCACCAGATAATCTCGCACCATGAGCCTCATCAACTACAACTAAATCAATTTTGTCTTCTTCAGTTAATTTAAAACCATCAGAATCACTTAATCTTACGTAATGCCATGAGAAAATAATGTTTGAAATTCCATGAGTGAAGTATTCACCTCGATTTACATTTGAAATACGGTCCTGTATCTCATTATTTGGTCCAAATACAAGACTCTTGTTTGCAGAGTCATATATATAAAACTTCAGCCCGAATAGATTGAACATTTCTGTCTGCCATTGGTTACGCAAGCTTGAGGGTACTAACAAGGCTACTCTTTTAATGGTAAAGAACTTCTTTAAATACTTAATGATTGCACCTGCCTCAATTGTTTTTCCTAAACCTACCTCGTCTGCAATTAAACCAATAATAGGCCATCTTGAAAGCATCGTGTTGTAAACAGCATACTGATGCGGAAGCAATCGAACATTCTTAAAAGAATAATGATAAAACAATGGGCTTTCGGTAATTAATCTTCGTAAGTTTTCGTAAGAAAAGTTTTCAGCCGATGGGATTACAGATTTTAAAAACTGTGAGTTTTGTACAACACTATCTATAATTTGACGAATCGATTCATTGAATTCAAATGTCTGAGAATCTTCATGAATCCCATTCCATATTTCTTCAAAGTTTTGTTCGTAAGTGGCTACAGAATTTGGAGAGAACCATGAGCCGGTAAAAGAAGCATCTTCTATGTTTTCACCAAATCCTTTATTTGTTGAATTTATGGAGCCATTCATCACAACTGTGTCCCGGCTGTCTTTAAAGATGGAGACTTTGGGATGAAAAGTAGAATCATCTTCCGGCCAGTTGCCGGTGGCTAAATATTCAATGTAGTCCTTTTTTACAGAGGCTATTTTTATCTGAATCAGATTTTGACTAACCAACTCGGAAAAAACGAATAAAAAATCTCGAGGGTTTTCCACAACGGAAAGACATTCTTCAACGCCTTTCTGAATGATACCCTCAACTGCCTTTTGAAACTTGATGTTCTTATTCGGATTCTGAATGGTATCCAGGACAGGAATTAGTTTGTTAGAGTCATGAATACCAATGATAAGCTTTACTTGTTCTTTTTTTCTAAAGCAAGTATCGAGCTCCAAAAGGATGCTGTGTATTATAGACGGAGTAAAAAAAGATGAAATTTTGTAATAACAATCGCTTCTGGAGAGGAGAGGCTTGATATACTCCTCTAGAATTTTCTTTCCTGAAGCTATTCTTGCAATTGTGTGAGAAAAGTCATGAAAAGTGGTTTTTAGGGACATGGTTCATATTTTTCTATGGTAGCGCAATCATTTCGATACCCCTTTTGAATCATGTGTTCATTGATGAAAAAGCGATCATCCTCGGGTCTTTTTTTATCTTCCTGAATAAGTCCAATAATCCACTTTTTCTGATTAGTCGACATTTCTTGATAACCCTTAAATCCAATGTTTTTGATAAATCCTATTGCATTCTTTGTAAAAGGGTGTTGATTTATCCGTCTGATGGTAAGATAATTACCAACCTCAATCCAATAGTCGTTTGTAATTTCCGTTAACGGGTCTGTTCCGGCTACTTCCGTTATTAGTAAATCAATTTCCGTAAACGGTGATGCAGCTTCATTGATGCGATCAATATTCTTTAAAAGATGCAATTTGTATCGATTGTGTTGTACACATACCGCTGCTACTAAACTTGGATCAATTTCCGACTTTGCTTTATCTAACAACTCTAACCCTTCTATATCCAACTCAGAAATGAAATATTTGTAGTAATAAGACATCTGTTTAGACCAACCCAGGTGTTGTGATAATTCTTCGACTGACTTACTTCCATCAGGGTCGGCATTTTTATATAATTGAACATTTCTGGAAAACTTGTTCATGTAAGTTTCTTGTATCAATCTAAGTTCATTTTGAGTACAGCAGGATATACGATTTCGTCCGTTATTTTTCTAGCATGCTCAGGGGCATATTGATGCTCAGAAATTAGTTTTTGATTTATGCTTTCACAAACTGCCATTTTTTTGAAGAAGGATAGTATCTTATTTTGATCACCCATGTTGCTATATAAGGTAATGATCCCTTGATAAAGATTTGAGTTCGGATTTATGTATAGCCTTAATTCGTAAAGATCATTGTGAAGTTTAGACTTAATATATAATGGCTCCCAACTAATCTTATCCAATTCGCTTTCGTGCACCCAAGCCTTATCAACCTGTATAAATAAGTTCTCCTTTATTTTAATAGTGCCATTCGGCATATCTTTCAACGGGTCTGGACCATTTGGTTTTGTTCCTGGGGAGGGTTTAGGACCGGGACCAGGGGAAGGTTCTGGTGGTTGTGGACTATTTTCAGTTCCTAATCCTTTACGTTTGTTTATTTCCTCACGAACCCTTTGATTGCCGACAGCAGTTGTAGGGGTTAAGAATTTATATACTTCTAAATCATCGCTTATCAAATCGCCAATCGCTTTAAAAGCACGATCACGAATAAAACCATTAGCCTTTACGTTATCAGGCAAACATCCATCTAAATGAAGTTCTCCATATGTTTTTTCACCACTTCTGCCTGCAATGGTAAAAAGCCCACCATTGTCTTTTTCTTTATGATACCGCTCTATTAATTGCCCTTTACAATATAAATTAAGACCGAAACTCTGTGTCACTACGCTGCGTTCTTTGAGCAATTGAACGAAACCTTTAAGCTTATATTTCTTCCCATCAGAGCCAGTATAAGTGTATTCTTTTCTTTTTGCCCATTTACTAGGCTTTTCGAAATCTACTTTTAAAACATCATCTTCGAATTTCGCATTAATGTTCACTTTTTTTAGATGATATGGCTCAACATCTTCACCCTCAATTTTAAACTCTAATTTTCCTTGCTCAAGTAGATTGTTTATATCGGGAGAAAACCTTTCTTCTAAATCTCTTCCAAGAGCCGGAATAGATTTAACTTCTTTTACCAGATGTTCTATTAAGATTGAAGTTCCGGCTCTAAAATCTTTTAGTGGAGATGATGAAGTTCTGGTTTCCTCGGTTATTTCAAGTTCCTTAAGATAAGTACTGTCGCGTTTCTTTAGTTTTCGGGAATCAAACTCAAACTTTATTTCCGTTTCAGGATCTTTTTGCGAAACAGAATTAATTGTAAACTTCCATCCTAATGAAAGGACTGCAACCTTCATTCCTAATCCGTACATTCCTTTTCTCTCCTCATCATCTAGTTTTTGCCTTATATCATCTCCTGATTCGCCCAGGTCAATAGCTTTATCAAGTTCTTCAATGGTCATTCCAACACCATTGTCTAATATTCTTATAGAAGTGTCGTTTATGCTGATTGTTATCTTAGTTGCTTCGGTTGGAATAATCTTGGTGATTCGCCAGTCTAAACAATTAGCAACTAATTCTGCGATACACTCGAATTCAGTTAAGCTATTTCGTCCAATAACGTTTGGAGTTAGAAAGTTGTTTCCAAGGTTTATACTTGTCGGATGTTGTGCCTTAATCATTTAAGGGGTTTTATGGAATTGAAAATTTAAACAATTTCTGCATGTGCAGTATAGAAAGTCAGTGGATTTACGGGCATGGCTAGATATAAGAGTAGTCAATCGAGTTCTAACTTATAAAAAATCCTTGATGTTTATGTGTTTTCCAATATTCCATAGGAAATATTTTCATACCTGTTGATATTTTTTGGACAGGTAAAGGAGCCTTCAGCTTGTGCCAAGCTGTGCTTGCACACTTGCCAGGCACTGTAGCAGTAAAAGCGATCCGGTTAAGCCAGTAAGAGTCGCGACACATAAGCTACGCCTTGAGACGAGCATGTGTAAGACCTCATGTGGCTGCGAGCACGATTGAGCTGGGCGAGATAGATTTACCTGCAATAAGAAGGTTAGGGTTTTAATGCTAAAATATTTAGTATATTTACTTTTTAACTGAGTTATCAACATCGTGAATTAGTTCTTAGACTAATAGTCGATCAGAAGCTCTATTTTTGAAACCAAGATCGTATTTATAATATTTTGAAAATCAATATATTATAAAATAACGACCGCTAAACCAACGATTCTACCTATGGGCTCAGTCGCAGTTCAGTTAAGCCAGCCGTTAGCAAAGCCAATTTTAAAGTGGGCAGGTGGTAAATCCCAGCTTATCACAGAATTGAAACAACGTAGTCCTAAACAGTTCAATAAATACATTGAACCGTTTTTTGGAAGTGGGGCCTTGTTCTTTAGTCTGGCTCCAGAGAAAGCAGTCATTGCAGATTCGAATCCTGAATTAATTAATTTATACCATTGTCTAGCTAAAGACCCATATAAAATAATTGCTCATTTAAAAACATTTCAAAATGATTCCGATTTCTTTTATGATTTAAGAGCAAGAGAGATTAGGTTGACAAATTCCTATTACGCCGCAGCCAGGACTATTTACCTCAATAAAACCTGTTTCAATGGATTGTATAGAGTGAATAGAAATGGGAAATTCAATGTTCCATTTGGTCGATATACTAATCCTAAAATATGCGATGAAGATGCACTTGTTGCAGCATCCGCAGCCTTTCAGAATGTAAAACTCATTGGGGGAGACTATAAAACGGTGCTAATGGAGGAGGCGGAGCCAGGAGACTTTATTTTTTTAGACCCGCCATATTTACCGATCTCAAAGTACAGTGATTTTAAAAGGTATACCAAAGAACAGTTTTATGAGGAGGATCATCATGAAATGGCTGAGGAGATAATGCGCTTGCATGACTTAGGATGTTATACTGTTCTTACTAATTCTAATCATCCGTTAGTTCATAAATTATATAAGGATTTCAAAATTGAGATCTTACAAACCAAACGATTCATTAATAGTAACGCAAGTAAACGCACGGGTGAAGATGTTATTGTAACAATACCTCCCAGGGATAAATCTCGCCTCAAAAAAGTTCCGGCTAAATTGCCGGCTCAAGTTGAACGATACCCATCTACTCGATGGATGGGTTCAAAAAGCAAGCTACTACCTTACATTCATGAAATCTTTCAGCGATTTCAATTTGAAACTGCAATGGATTTGTTTTCGGGATCAGGTATAGTAGGGTATCTTTTGAAATCAATGGGTAAGGAAGTCATTAGCAATGACTATATGGCTTTATCGGCTACTTATACCAAAGCAATGATTCAAAACAACTCTATTACTTTGGATATTGAAAAAGCCAAAGAGTTATTGATTGTAAAGGCTGGGACTAAGCTTGACACGTTTGTGCAAGATACTTTTGCAGGGTTATATTTCACAGATGAAGAAAATTACCTCATAGATGTTCTTCGGGGTAATATTCAAAAGTTAACTAACCAGTATGAAAAGGCAATTGCCTTATCAGCTTTAGTTCGTGCGTGTACTAAGAAAAGAGCTCGAGGAATATTTACTTATATTGGAGCAAGGTATGATGATGGTCGAAAAGATTTAAAATTATCGTTTGAAGTGCAGTTTCTTAATGCGGTAATGGAAATTAATAAAGCTGTTTTTGATAATTCCAAAACTAACATCGCTCGCTGCGGTGATGCTATGGCTATTAGAAGAAAGGCTGATTTAGTATATATTGATCCTCCATACTATAGTCCATTATCAGATAATGAGTATGTTCGGCGCTATCATTTCGTTGAAGGATTAGCATTGAATTGGGAAGGGGTAGAAATTCAATGGCATACCAAAACCAAAAAATTTAAAAGCTATCCAACACCATTTTCAACTCAAAAGGGTGCTTATGATGCATTTGATAAGCTCTTTAAAAAATTTAAGGACAGCATATTAATTGTCTCATATTCTTCAAATTCATTGCCGAGCTTAGAAGATATGACAAGGCTGTTATCGAAATATAAAAAAACAGTAGAAGTGAAAAAGATCGATTATAAATATTCATTTGGAACCCAAAAAGAAGAGGCCGTTGGTAATGATGTCCAGGAATATATTTTTATAGGGTCTTAAAATTATGCTTTGGCATCTTGGAAATACTACGATAAGAACACCCTATAGGCTTAGGGAAGCTTTGGTGGCTTTAAACAATTCGTCTCTAAATGGAAGCATGGTTGGTGCAGAGAAAGAGAGTGAACTTGCATTATTGCTCCATACTGCAGGAGTGGCTGAAGTAAGTAGAATTTCAAAGGGCGAGACTGATGTTTCAGATTTTGGGAGGAAGTGGCGCTCAGCATTAACAAAACTTGGGTTTATAACACAAAAATTTTCTGATCGCCTTGATCTCTCCGGAATCGATCCGCAATTGGCGTTGATTGCCAAAGAAATGCCCGAACTCACAGGCCGGCCTTATGAAATTACTCCTAATGGATATAGACTTATTAACGCAGATACCGTTGCGGGTCAACAGGAGACATTCTTACGTGCAATACTAGCGATCAAGTTACCTTCTGTTATAGAAAATAGGTTTGAATGTGCTCCCTTCTCTCCTTTGAAATACGTTATTAAATTACTCTTCGAGTTAAAGAACAGGAATGAAAGTGTACACATTTCATTTGAGGAAATAGCTTTGTTTGTGATAACTACTACGCCAGATGATGGATTTGGTGAGGTGATCACTAGATTGCTTACGTTTCGAAAAAGTCGTTTAAAAGAGAAAGGCACAGTAAGAAAGTTTGATAAAAATGAGTACGCCAAGGTAGTTCGGCTAGGTAACCCTTCAATTGATGACTCTCGAATTGAAACTAAGTCGCAAACCTTAGACGATTATGCAGATTGTACTTTGAGATATTTAAAAGCAACAGGGCTATTTCGGAACTTCGGAAGAGGGATAACATTTAACGAGATCAAGGAAGATCTGGCTATCCTTATTGCAAGCAGTGATGATGATAAGTTGCCTATTATTGAATACCTCAGGAATTTTTGGTACGGTTCAAAATTGCCTATAGACAATACTTTAGAGGCCGAAAAAATTGTTGAAGCCCTTTCGGAGCGAATACGCCTAAAAAGCGGAAGTGCTATTTCAATAAAGCCAGGTGAAGATCTTTCCATAAAGAGATATGAATTAGAAGAGCAATTGCGACATCTGGAAGAAAACGACTATTATTTTCAACAACGTAACAAGGGGGCAGAGATCTCCGCTTGGCTTAAAGCGTTAATGACCGGAAGTAACCGAATCTCGAGTGATGATTCGGTAAAAATACCGAGAGGTGAGGCACCTGCTTATTTTGAATGGGCGGTATGGCGTGCTTTCTTGGCCATTAATTCATTAGTCAATAAACCTTGGGAGGCAAGACGGTTTCAGATCGACCAAGATTTTTTGCCGATAGGTACTGCTCCAGGAAATGGCCCGGATTTGATTTTTGAATTTGAAGACTCTCTGTTAGTTGTTGAAGTTACCCTAACTGCATCTTCTAGGCAGGAAGCTGTAGAGGGCGAACCGGTCCGCAGGCATATTGCAAAGTATGCAGAGGATTATTATAAGACCGGCAAATCCATTTATGGCCTTTTTATCGCCCTACAAATTGATAATAATACAGCGCATACGTTTAGGATGGGAGATTGGTATCTAAAAGACGATACTAAAATCAATCTTCAAATTGTTCCGATGAGATTGGAGGATTTTTATAAATTATTCATGTATGGCATCAATAAGATGGAGAAAATGCCGGATGTTTTACAGTCTGTTCTCTTAAAATGTCGCGCCCAGGCAAATCAAGACGCCCCTATTTGGAAGAGAACTATTACAAGTATTGTAGACCAGGCAATAAAATCGTAACTATACGTAGCAATAAATAAATAAATGCGATTTACAATCAAAGATGTTCCTCAAGCTGATAGATTAGACAAGGTTATCCTTGCTGTCGAAGCAGTATATGCTGGAGCTGCCGCAGATACAGAAATTGCTGAGGAAATTGGCTTTACGACAAGACAAGCTCGTTACTATAGACATGCTGCTGTTATCCTTGGATTAATTACTAATCAAAGCAATCATGCAGCAATAACTGAAAAGGGGATTCAATTAGCTGAATCTCTTCCAGAAGAAAGAATTTATTTAGTTCGAAAGGCGATCTTAAGAAACAATTTATTTCGACAAATCACAGATTTTTTCGAAAAGCAAAAACGAGTCGTTACTGATCAAGATTTAATTAGCTTTTTAATTTCAATATTAGATACTACTGCTGAGTCAGACCATGCCACAATAAATAGGAGAATTAGAACAATATTTTCTTGGCTCGTATCAGTTGAATTAATTATCGAAGATGGTGCTGGATTCAAATTCAATGAGGTTTTAGATCCTAATTCAGAAGATCAGCAGGAGGAAGCTGATGCATATCCGGCTAATTACACCCAGGAAGTAGATATTAAAGAAGAGAGATTTTCAGTATTTGAGCTATTAAGAAAAATTGATGCTAACAAAATCCGTATGAATCCAGACTTTCAGCGGAACTTGGTTTGGAAGCCAGCCCAAAAAAGTCAGTTTATAGAATCTATTATTTTAAATGTTCCTCTTCCACCTTTTTACTTCCGGAAGGAAACCGACGGAAAATACACGATTGTTGATGGACTGCAACGTACATCAACCTTAAACGATTTTATTGACTCGGACAGTGATGGGAATTTTCCTTTAACGGGATTGAAAGCGTTGCCTGAATTGAATGGAAAATATTTTGTTGAACTATCAGATGAATTGCAAACACGAATAGAAGATAAAAATTTATTGATGTATGTTCTACAACCATCTGTTCCTATGATAATCGTTTATGACATATTCAATCGAATTAATACTGGAGGAACAAAGTTGGAACCACAGGAAATACGGAATTGTGTATTTATTGGCGAAGCAACTACTTTATTAAAAAGGATAGCCGAGTCACCTGTTTTTCGAGATGCCATCGATGAGGGAATTGCACCAACGAGAATGAAGGATAGGGAAGCAGTTCTTCGTTGTTTAGCCTTCCAGATTTTCGATCCTCAACGAGATTATAACAACTCCATGAACGAATTCTTAGAAAGAGCAATGAAGGCTATCAACAAGATGTCAAGGAGGGAAATTTCAACATTGGAAAAGCGTTTTATGGAAGTCTTAGAAATCACTAAAGATTTTTTTGGGGAAAGCAATTTCCGTCTTCCAACTGAGTTCAGCAGAGGGCGAATTAGTATCGCAATAATGGAAAGTATTACTAGATTTTTTTCAAAGGCGGATTTGAACAATTTAATAGCGAATAAGGACGCAATTGTGGCAAATTACGATGCTCTTTTGACGGATGATGAATATTTGGATGCAGTACGGTATTCTACGAACTCAACTTTAAAAGTTAAAGCACGTTTTAGATTAACTGAAGAAATCTTGTCAGATATATGATAAAACAGTTGGTTCTCAAAAATTTCAAGTTGTTCAAGGAAGAAACACCGATACCTCTTTCAAATATAAACTTGTTAACTGGCATAAACGGACGAGGTAAATCAACAGTCTTACAATCATTACTTTTAATGAAGCAGTCACCTGCTTTCGATAGAACCACAACTAAACTTGTATTGAATGGAGAGGATGTAAGTTTAGGAAGCTATATGGATATTCGTAATGTACGTACTTCTCCTATAGCTTTCTCTTTTGTGTATGATGATTTTTCAATACGGTATATTTTTAAAGAAAATGAGGATGACGCAATGGTCGCCGACATTGATCAAGTTACCGTAAAGGCGTCTCATAAATTAAAGAATTTTCACTATCGCATTAGGCGAAATAAAAAGGGATTTACTTTATCCAAAAATAACTCGGTCAAGTTTAAACCACTCGATGTTACCTTTTCTGACATGTTTATTAGCGATGCCTCTTTAGCAGTAGGTAATAACTTAAATGAATGTAGGTTTATAAGGGAAAATATTAATTTTACAAAAGTTCACTACGTCTCGTCAGATAGGATCGGCCCACAACTTTATCATCATGATAAAACCTTAAAAGGGTTTTATTCAGTCGGTCCTAAAGGTGAGGAATCAGTGATGGTATTACATCATTCTCGAAATAAACCTGTTGGTAAAGGCTTTATAAATAACATCCCTAAATTTTTCCACGTTATAAAGGATAATATTGGCACTACAGTGGAGTTACAGGTTGCCTTTTGGTTTGATAAATTGTTTTCAGGAGCCAAATTCGATATCCAACCTATTCCATCCGCGAATTTATTAACCTTTAAAATCAGCCCAGACGGTGGCTTCGATTATTTTACCACCACGAATGTTGGATATGGTTACAGTCATGTGCTACCTCTACTGGTTGCTGGGTTAATTGCTAATCCAGGAGAAATATTAATCGTGGAAAATCCAGAAGCACACCTTCATCCATATGCACAGTCAATTATTGCGAAATTCTTGACATTAGTTAGCCTAAATGGAGTTCAAGTTTTTGTTGAATCTCACAGCGAGCATATATTAAACGGACTGAGAATACCAGTATTTAACGAAGTTATTCCCCCTTCTCACCTAAATGTTCTTTATTTCGATAGGGAATATGAAAAGCACTTTAAGAAAATACCAGTAAATGATAAAGGCGCCATATCAGATTGGCCACCGGATTTTTTCGATCAAGCAACAAGAGACCTAAACTATTTATTTGGTTTGTAAATATGCAAGTTTTCATAAATGAAAAATCCTTACATAATCAGTTTACTGCTTATAATATACAGGCAGCAGTCGATACATTTCTATCAGCGATTGCTGTGTTCAATGAATGGGAGGTAAAACGGGATACCTATGCAAGTAGTACAATTTTCTATGCGGAAGCAGTTCCTGGAGTTTTTCTTACAGAGATTGTTAAGGCAAATAAAGAACTCAATGATCGATTTTTAGCTAACCTCAAAAATTGGGGTTATTGGGAGGATACCATTGAACACGATACAACATGTGCATATACCTATAGTGCTAAAGACTATGTTACTAGTTCGGTTGCTGAAATCACGCAAAGGAAAATAAATAAGAGATCTCTCAACACTTTTCTCTTAAACTTCACCAACTCATTATTCGGTACTGCAGCAAATATTGAAGTCATAAAGGCACCTGCCACAAAAGCGAAAGTTGATTGTGTCTATGATAAGGATACAGTGACTAAATGGCTAATTGCAAAGAAAGTTATCGATCCTGCAAAGCCGTACGCAAAAACCTCAAGAGTTCCACCTCAGGATTTTCAAACGGTACTAATTACATCTGGTCAATTTACTCTAACACATTATCGAAATCAAGGTAGAAAGGTATATAAACGCGCCGGCTATGATGAATTGTGGGTTATAGATAATTTCCATGTCGGCACGGATGCACACATTGAAGTTTTTTCTTCCGTTACAGGAAACCATATCGGCATTTCTGAGATTGGCAAGATTGCTATTGATACACAATATCAGGATAGCGACAAGAGTATTATACTTTGATTGTTAACCCACCAGTTGTTCTCCTTTGACAAGTTAGCCCCGTTGAAATTATAGGGCTGGACATCTTTCTCATATGATGAACTCCATTTTAAAATACTAAGTAATAAAGCCTGAAATTATTTCAGGCTTTGATGCTTAAGTTAGTACTTCCGACTGCTCAACTTCACGCTCCCTATCGTACTCTTTAATGTTGAGGATGTAATCAGTACCTCGTTGTGCATGAGCCGCAGCAAACACAATGAATCGCTTATCGCTTTTCAATTTTTGTAGCCAGCTTTCAACATAGGCAGCGCTCTGATCTATCCTTTCATTGAGAATGCCTGCATGATTGCAGAGATAGCATGAACCTAATTCTGCTATCAATTCTTCAATCGAATACTGCTCTCCACCAAACTCATGCATTTCTGTAATTGATTTTCGATCAACCCGAGAAGAATGCCCTGTACTATGGACAAGTTCATGAAAGAGCGTTGAATAATATCCTTCATTGCTCTTAAAAGTTTTCTTCTTTGGCATATTCACCAAATCCTGTTGCACATCATAATAAGCCTGGGATTCTTTTGATACCATCTTTGGTTTGTTAGGCATCAGGTCAATGATACTTTCACACTCCATAATGGGATCGTAGTCTTGGGTTGAAAAGGAGGGGAGTAGCTTCTCTGGAATGTTATCGCATTGAGTAATATTCCAAACCTTGTAGTACCGGAGGATAGTTCTTTTCTTTTGCTTTGTTTGCTCTTCAGCTTCGTCCAGATTTTGATTCTTTTCAGGTGTCTTCCAGAATACTACGACATGCCCATGTTCTCCCTTCTTTACATTTCCTCCAAGCTTCTTTAGTTGATCAAAGGTGATAAAGAGATTTGATTCATACGTAAGCATGGATAAGAGCCATACATTGATGCCTCTGTAAGGACGTTTGCTCAAAAGATTCATCGGCATGCCTGCATTCGCCCAAGGCAATTGCCAGGGAACAGTGCCTTTCTCAAGGAGTTCAATAATCTTGTCGGTGACAATCTGATACACGTCAATGTGATTTGACGATCCATTTGTTGTACTCATGTTGTTTTGATTTAATTGTGAAAAAACAGTTCTGAGTACAGTGTAGTAATCAACGTAAGAACTAGTAAGACAGAAAGATTAGGTTCTAAAGCCTAATACTGTGGAAACCCAAAACGCAAACAAGACTCCGAAGAGTCTTGTTGTGATACACGTTAAGATTGGTTTGATACAAGTTTCGCAACTGCAACCGCTTCAAACACTTTGCAATAGTAGGGTCTGCTGTTTCTGAGTTCTTTTCGATAGAGAACTTTCAATTCAGGATACTGCAATGTCATTTGTCGCATCACTGCTTTCTTCTTTCCCTTCGGTGTCTTGCATACTTCATAGAAGGGCGAGACACGGTACGTTGTAAGGGTAAGATTCTTTTTCTTGCAGTAGGAAGTGATTTTGCTAAGGAGGGCGGTACTTTCTTTCGAGGTGCGATATTCATAAGGGATAGCAAGGGCAACGCTGGTAATGGAATACTGTTGAAGAAAGCTCTGAATGCTGGAAAGCAGCCTGACGATCTTAACCGGTGACCACCGTTCCTGAAACTGTCGGATTCGATAGTCATGAAGATCCTCACCTTTTAATACTGCAAGTCCCAGCACCCGAGAACTCGTACTAATGCCGAGTACTGTCATTGTTTCGCTGTTGATTAACTAAGAAGGTAAACAGTGCACCCCGAGAGCGTTTTATCTTGTTTTCATCGATACTCATCACCTTAGCCAGCAACCTTCGGAGAAAAGACTCCTGGTATTTTCTGGTATACCCAAGGTATAAGGGAAGAGCATCCCAATCTTTAAGTGTAGAGGCGATTTCATTCGCCAACTTTATTTCATGTGGATCGTATTCAGTCATGTTAAGGAACTACTCTGATAAAGAACTAACGATTCGATCTTTATATTCATTCGATTATCGTTCGATTTATATAACTCCACAGCTCTTCAAAGCTGTGGAAAACGTACCTATTCAATTATAAGAACAACTAAAAGAACTCAGTTAGGTCATACTCGTTACTGTTACTATCAATCGGCTCATCATGAGCAAACAGGTTTGGTTGCATATCGATTTGTATCTTCTCATATAACTCATCATAGAGTTCATGAGGAAGTACTTTAAAGAGAAGACAGAGTTTGATTGTGTTTATGAGGTCGGGCAGACATACTCCCTTCTCCCATCGACTAATGCATCCGCTATCATAAAGGCCGAGTATTGCTGCAACTTTACGCTGCGACAAATCAACGACTCTTCTGTACTTCTTTAACCTGTTAGGATATCGACTCTTACCCATGCATTCAGGGTATCAATATGGAGATAAAGAAATAAGACAGAAAAATTTGTTTTTAAAACCTATGGTGTGGAAAACTGAGTGAAAGAAATGTCCCTGTTAAGTAATATTAGGTAGTTGCAGAACCTTGCGATCGTACTAATAACCGAGGGATTCTACATTGGTTTACTGGCACACTTGAGGATCTCAAAAACGGATTAAAGGCTGGACTGTATTTTTCAATTAATCATAAGATGGTATCAACTATTAAAGGTGTAGAAATGATTAAATTCATTCCTTTAGAGAAGTTACTTACCGAAACGGATGCACCCTTCACTTATGATAAATTGGTTAATAATAGAATGGATTCCTTGAATAAAGCAATCAAAGGAATTGCTGAAGCAAAAGGCAAATTACCTGAAGAGATTAAACAGATTATAGCAAAAATTTTAAAAGGCTTTTAGTTTCTAATCAGTAGATTTAATGGGTGACACGAAAGGAAATTGCTTTGCTAATCTCCTCAATCGTAAAATAATTATAAAATAATTCAAGATGTCAAATGTTATTGTAGTTCCCGAAAAAAGTGAATTCTGGGAAGATTTATTTCAAGGAGAAGTAATTTACATTAATGAAAATTTGGGCGAGCCTCAGCTAGAAAGTAGAGGAGTCAGATATATTGCTCCATATCTCTTGGATGCTGATAGAGTTTTTCGAGTTTATCATATTTCAGAAATACGGTATGTTAAGCCCAGTTATGAAATCTACCTCGGCAATTCTTTTTTAGTACAAAATGAATGGCGGAATATGGGGCAGACCAGAAGATTTGAATATCATAGGCTAAGTGATTTCGGATTTGTAGAGCAAAGACCAGGTTTTCTTCTTCCAATATAACAATAGAAGCAATCTATGGAGCCTGATATACGGTTTGCGACCTGAAGAGATGTTAGTAATTAAGATAAAGTCGATATTGATTATTTCCAAAAAGCAATCCAACTTTGCTTGCAATAACTAATTAATAGTTCCAGAATATCATCTCCTTCGATTATTGTGATTCTATCACCTATTCTTCTTCTTTCTGCAACATATTTTTTTGCAGATGCAGTCAGTGAAGACGTCGTAATAAAATGTCCATGGTCATATCTATCTGCCATAAGCGAGCCGTAAAAATCTCTTAATTGAGATTCAGTAATCTTGTTTGTCTTTTTGTAGCGTTTTACCTGAATGCCAATTTTAAAATGCTGTGCAAGATCTCTAGGCATGTCAATTGGAACTCTTGCTGTTGCTTTAATATCTATTCCGTGATCTTTAGGGCCAGCCAGAAGTTCAACTTCTAGTCCATGTATTGAATATATTTCAGCCATTATTTGCTCTAATTCACGGGGTTTTACGTTAATTAGTTTTAATGGTTCTCTTATAAAATCTGTAATAATTGAATCTAATTCGTAAAAAAGAGATGTAAGCTTATCATCTGAAATATTCTCGGGATGTAAAGGGTCTTTAATTTGCAATTCTTTTTTAGAAAATGACGAATTAAATATGTTATCTCCACCTTTTAGAATAATCGGTTTTTGTTTCGGATCGTTATTCAAAACCTGATATTTTACAAATTCGGCACTGAGATAATTACAATTCTTTAATTTTTCCCATTTTCTAAAATGAGAAATAAGTTCGGCATATCCTGCTTTTGTGAATTCATCAGCAATAATTAAATCGACAACACCTTCGCTAGTAACAGAATGGCGTTCTAAATTCTGATAATCTATGTTAACTCCAAAACCCGAAAATCCTGTATTTAGTGCAGTTAATATCTGAGAGTCGTCCGCAAATGACAAATTAAATGCTATGCCTAGCTTTGAATCTTTTTGTCTGTTGGGCATAAGAGGAGTGCTTATAAACTGTCAACTTACTGTGTGTGTTGTGAAAGTATGAAAATGAGTTTATAAACTTATACTATCCTTCAGAAAACTCCAGACCTAAATGGCTTGATTGAGTATTTACGGAAATCATATTGTTTATCAGAGAATTTCCTGGCCTTAGAACGACCATTTTATGTCAGGCATAAAGCAATGGCACTTATATAGGTTTGGTTCAGTATCCTCCATGATGCCGCACCATCGGGATATTTCCCATTTTCTTAAAAACACTATAAGCACTAGCAGTTTTGGCTTTTAAAATATTAGCCTTATTATTGGCTGTATGGAGAAGATAAATGAGAGCAATTTAGGGGATTACCAACGGAAGAAAAAGACACTTACCCCTCCACTTGCTCAATTAAATACCTCGCACTCCTCTTGGATGAATGATAGATTACCGGAGATGTTGTGGGCTGTGTTGATTCGAGGCACTTTGGAACGGGAGGTCGCTCTCGAAGCGTTTCGTCACTCTTTGAAGTTCATTACTGGAAAGAAAGAACTACACGATATTACTTTGTCGGGAATTGGTAATTTTTCTCGAGCAGACCGCATTGGGTTTATTCATCATATTCTCAACTTTGAAGGTGCCGATCTGGTGAGTGTATTGAAACCCCTTTTGCTATTTAAATCTTTGCCCGGTTTTGAAGAATGGGCACTGTGCATTACAGACCCGGTGGAGGAGAACCAGGACTGGAATAAAATCAGTGAGGGATTGCGGATGTGCCTTGCACATCAGTCAGACGAGGCAACTGATTGTAGATGGGTAAAGGTCGCAGCAAACATAATTGCAGGAATTATGCATTGTCCTGAAGAGATGGCTAAAGAAATCTTACTTTATCCCAATGAAGGCGATCAAAGAAAAGTACGTCCGACAATTAGAGCAAGTGAGATTGTGAATCCTGATTCAAAACCTTTATCCGAATGGTCAGTGAATTTCTGGAGGGATGCTTATCAAACAACGTGTTTTCCTGAACAGGTTTTTATTAAGACTCTTAAGGAAAAGCATGAAAACCTTCAAGAAGAACTTGAAAGAGACCGTAAAAGTTATTCTGAACAAACCGCAAAACTTAGAAAAGACCTTATAACACTTTTTTTTGATACAAGTTCGACAACAGCGATTGATTCAAAACATGAAGGAGTATTCGGATTGGCCTTATATGGCTTAGGAATATTCATTGAGAATATTTTCTATAGAGTTTCTGTGTCTGTTAACGGCAGAGTAATGCTTCGATTGTTATTTGAAACATATGCAACTCTTGCGTATCTAACAAAAAAGCAAATGGATGAGCCGCGAGTTTGGGATGATTATAGAAGTTATGGTAGCGGTCAAGCCAACCTTGTCTATCGAAAATTTGAAGAAGGAAATCTTAGTTCATCTACGGTCGATAAAGAACTGATGCGTCAAATTGCCAATGAAGATAAGTGGGTTGAATTTATGCCAATTAACTTAGGGCATTGGGACTCTACGAATCTATCCAAGATGTGTGAGTATATTGGTGAAAAGGAGCTTTATGACAAGTATTACAGCTATACTTCTGCATTTGTACACGCAAATTGGGCAGCTGTGCGAGAGACGGTTTTTCAGAACTGCTACAATCCGCTACATCGGCTCCATAGAATTCCCGGATATGATCTTCCGCTTATGTCGAGTGTTACGGGAGATATGATAGAACTAATAAACAAGTTGTTAGAGTTGGTGTCAGTTAATTATCCTCCTTTCGAAGGTAGGATTATATCGGCGAATGTCTCTGAAGGGCCAAAAGATGAGTTATAGCAAACAGAGTTAACTCGTAATAATTGATTCGGCAAGTTCCGTGTATTGCTCATGAACGCAACTTTTATACAAAAGCATAGTTTCAATAGTTACTGAGAGAAGGTACATTCTTTCCTTTTCCCAACGGTGTACACAATCGGGATTTCCTATCTGAAGTATTTTTGCAACTTGTTTTTATGTTTATCCGGCAAGCTTGCGATATTTCCTTAAGTTATTTGGAATAGGCTTTTTGCTTTGCATAGCCGTAGTGTAGAAATTAATTAGTGCGTTAATAAGACAGAAAGATTAGGTTGTAGAACCATAAGCTTTCAACTTGAAGGGATATCTAAGTGTCGTTGATAATCTCTGTAAGCCTTATAATTTCTTCTCCTATGTCAGTCCAGGGTGGTTCTGTTATTATATGTGAGTTGTTTGTTATCTGAGTCTTCGAGTCCACCACAGTAGAAATAACAATTTTCTGCTACTTAAAAGTCCTGAAAACAAAGGTTTTTGAGGATTGGGTACGAAATGGTGTAGGCACCTTTTCACCTATAGGGTTTCCTCTTTAGGAAAGCTTTACCTTTAATAAGGTATAATTATTCAACCCCCTATGGCCAAGATTCAATATTTAAGTATTAAGAACTTCCGTTCTATCAAGGAACTGAATCAAGAGTTTCCATCAAATTTTGTTTGTTTAATAGGAAGGGGTGACTCAGGAAAATCAACAATTCTTGAAGCTATATCAGCTGTATTGTCACCTAGCTGGAATTTACCATTTTTTGATAATGACTTTTACAACTGCGAAACAGCCAATCCAATTTCTATTGAAGTCACACTAAAAGACGTACCTGAAGAACTGTTGCGTGAAGATAAGTTTGGATTATATATCCGTTGGATAGATGAAAATGGTGTTCATGATGATCCTGAAGTCTCTGAAGAGATAGGATTAACTATAAGGCTTGAGGTATCAAAACACTTAGAACCTAAGTGGGAGGTTGTAACTAATAGAGACATCGGCAACAAAGACATAAGTGCGCATGATCGCTCAAAATTTAATCTTTGTTTTGTATCCGATTATATTGATAGACATTTCTCTTGGACTAAAGGCGGTCCTCTTTACACCTTATTAAAACAAGAAGGCCAGGAAGAAGATGAGGATGGGGAAATAATGATCGATGCTTTACGGGAAGCAAAGGTAAAGATAGATGAGGGAGGATTTAGCAGATTCGACGTGGCGATCAATAAAGTAAAGAATGCTGCTACTAAGTTTGGAGTAAATATTGAAAAAACTGGAACAACAATAGACTTTAAAGATCTTGTAATCAAAGACGGTAAGGTATGCCTGCATGATGAAAAAATTCCTTTTCGACTAAAGGGGAAAGGATCAAAGAGATTAATCTCCTTAGCTATTCAGTCTGCAATTGTTGACCAGGGAGGGATTGTCCTAGTTGATGAAATTGAACAGGGGTTAGAGCCAGATCGCATTCAACAGGTGGTAAATACTTTAAAAGATAATGCACACGGCCAAGTGTTCATCACGACACATTCCAGAGATGTTCTTGTTGAACTTTCTGCTGAAAATATTTATCTCTCTCGTAAGTTATCTAAGCTGCTGAATTTGGATAAAACCATGCAAGGAACAATCCGTAGAAATCCGGAAGCTTTTTTTGCACGTAAAATAATTGTTTGTGAAGGTGCAACCGAAATAGGAATCTGCCGTGCGTTAAACGAATACAGAATACAAAACGGTGAAAAAAGCATGAGTTTTCTGGGTGTGCGTCCTACTGACGGCAAGGGAAGTGAATTAATTTCTTACACAAAGACTTTTTGTACTGCCGGTTTTGCGGTTTGCTTATTCTGTGATTCCGATAGCGAATCAATAAATACAGCTAAACCATCACTTAGACAGGCAAAGGTTCATATTGTCGACTGGTCAAATACAGATTGCTTGGAGATGGCTATAATGCGTGACCTTCCATTTTCATTATTTAAAAGCATCTTGGATTTAGCGGCTGAATTAAAGCAGGAGGATAGTGGGGATGATCTCGAAACTATAAAAGTTAATATGTGGAGTTCTATTAAAGCTAAATATGGAGCTGGATGCCCGGAAATCTTAAATGATGCAGTAGATTCAATTGAGTTGAGAATGGCTATCGCTAATGCCTCAATCCAACCAAAAAAAGTTTGGTTCAAGTCTTTTGAAGGAGGTTATCGATTAGGGAAATTCTTATTGGAGAATATTTATAGTTTTCCTGAATGCAAATTTAAAGAGCAAATAACATCGTTATCAAAGTGGATTAGTGATGAGTCATAAATTATTTACTGCTACTAATAAGAGCATGCTCATTGCTCCCGCCGGATATGGGAAAACTCACTATATCGTTGATTCGTTGTCTCATGTAGATGGGAAACAACTACTTTTAACTCATACCCATGCAGGCATTGCATCCCTGAAGGAGAAGATTCGTAAATGTGGGCTATCGCTGAGCAAAGTTCATGTCGAAACAATAATGGGTTATGCTCAAAAATATGTTCAGGCATTTTGCAGTAATATCCCTAATCAAGATTCAGAGGAGTATTATGATTTCTTGATTACAAATGCAGCACAATTAATTAAACACAGTTCTGTTCGGAAAGTTATTACATCAAGTTACAACGGCTTATTTGTTGATGAATATCAAGATTGCACAAATAAACAGCATGCATTCATTGAGGCGTTAAGTACAATACTCCCAACACGAATTTTAGGTGATCCCTTACAGGGTATATTTAGCTTCAATGGCGATGGAATGGTTGATATGGAGAGTAGTGAACAAATGGGAGAGTTTCATTCAAATAGACATGAATTAGTTGATCCTTGGAGATGGAAGGATAAGAATGATTCACTTGGTCAAGCGTTGAAAGAGATTCGAGCTCTACTCGACTCAAAAATGCCTATAGATTTAAATCACTACTCTGCAATTGAAACTGTTCCAGTATCGGATCCTTTCGATTTATATAACCCTACTAAATCATATTACAGATATATATCTGGATTATTACGCGAACCAAATGTCTTATTCATACATCCTCAAAGTGCGAACATACATCCTCGGATGAAAATCTTGTCAGTCTTTAAAACTCCAATGTCATTGATTGAATCTATTGATGATAAAGACTTTTATAAGATAGCAAAAACTATCGATGAATCTAGTGATTCTACAATACACAAGAATTTCATTAAGATGTGTCAAATGATCTTCAACAAAAAACGAATTGGTTTTTGGTTTTCGGAGAGTGCTGTGATTTCAAAAAGACAAGCTAGCGATAAAATTATTTCCGATCAATTGAAAACATATTTTTTAGGGTTGCAATCAGAAACGAGACTGGTAACTATGGTCAAACTAATTAAGTTCGTCAGTAAACTAGAAGGGGTAAAGTGTTTCCGTAAAGAATTATTGTTCTCGTTGATAGCTGCACTTGAGGATGCCCATTCTACTAAAAGGTCAGTTTACGAATGTATGTGTGATAGGCGTAATCATATACGTCGAATAGGTCGCAAAGTTTACGGCAGATGTATAGGAACAACTTTATTAACTAAAGGATTAGAATTTGACTTAGTTGTCATCCTTAATGCACACGAGTTTAAATGCCATAAAAACTTATATGTTGCATTAACTCGAGCATCTAAGCGATTAATAGTTTGTACAAACTCAGCAATTTTACAACCTGACTATTAACTCCGATAGTTTTTAGTAATGTCATCATAAAGCTCTGAGTAGATATACATGGGTGTGACATTGTAAAGTGAACACAACCGAAAGAGGTTCTGTAACCCAGGAACAGCTATGCCTTTTTCCCAATGTGATATGCGGTCTTCTATTTTAAACCCCATAAGTAGGGCAACTTGCTTTTGCGTTAGACCTTGTTGTTTTCGGAGTTCTCGTAAACGATTAGATAATGGTTGTTTAGTCATAGGTGTAGTGTAGGAATTAATTAAGTTATTAATAAGACAGAAAGATTTGTTTTTAGAACCAACTATGTGGATAATCGGTTTCTATGAAAAAGAAAATAAATAATGATGATTTTAGCCCGGTTAGCCAAGAGTTTGCGACAGACGATGAACTGATAAAGTTATTCGTTGAGATATTTTTTGAAGGATTCTATGCGATGAAAGCGCAAGAGGGCGGGAAGGATGCTGAGAAGTATGCTAAACGGCTTAAAGCTTTCCAGCTTCAGAGAGATTTTCCAAACACTTTTAAGGGTCGCTAATCATGTCAGCTAGATCAATAATTTCTTGACCAATATCTTTCCAGAATGACTCTGTTGTTATATGTGGGCTGTTTAGTTTTGGAGCCTTAGAGTCCACTACATGAGAATTATTCGTAGGAATAAAGCTTTTAACGTTGAAAATCCTGCATGTTTCAGGTGTTTTACTTTTAATTCCATCAAATACAATTCCTTTTGGGAAGTAAAACCACTGCAGCTTTAGTTTTGTTTCAAAAGGCATTTCTAACCACAATTTCCCTGGGCTAACGACAAACTCTTTAAGCTTTGTGAGAAGCTCATCGTAATACACCATAGTATCGGGTAAAGTCAAAAGATGTGAGTTTACTTTTAGAAGTTCACCGTCAATTATGTGAAGTTGTTCTTTCAAAAGCGAGTTTGATATTATTCCTTCGATATTCTTTTGTATAAGATGTGACTGTTTTTCTTTTAATTCTTTAATATAGCTTTTCAAGCGAATACCGGTTGAATGGTTTTCTTGATTGCTCTTGACTAGATGCTCTCGTACTTGCTTGGTTAATTTGATAAAAAGATCGTTGTTAAGACTGAATTGATTAAGAAGTTCAACAAAATAGCTTTCTAGTTTTGCTTTTGGAATAACCAGACTTGGTTCCTTAAAAAGATAGTATGCATATTTCTTTTGTTTCCCTTTGGACCAGCAGCCACTTAATAGCCTTCCAGACGGATGTTTAAAAAACCGCCTTAAAGGAAAGTCGGGGTGTTTTAATTTGTAGGTATAATGACGTGCTCTCTTACTGCTAAGTATCCGTTGTACTTGTTCAAAAATTTCCTGTGACACAATTGGCTCGAATAATCCTTTATGTGTTTCTCCAAACTTAACAGTCCAACCGGCATATAAAGGGTTTCTCAACATTTTATAAAATTGAGCTTTTGACATCTTCTTGCCAGACGGCATGAGGAGGCCTCTTTCTCCCATTTTCTGCCGAATCAGTTCTGCTGGGTTAAGGTTTTGAGCAACCTTTAAAAAAGTTTCTCTAACAATAGGGGCAAGGTTATTTGCTTGAATAGTTGCTTTTCCTCCTATTCGAACATTTGAATACCCTAGAGGAGCAGACCACACATAACGTCCTTCTCGGACTGCTTCTTTCATCCCATTGCTACATCTTTCTGTTCTTACGTCATTATCAAACTGAGCAACATTTGCAATAATATTTTCCATGAACCTGCCTGCAGGATCATCACTGAATGATTCTGATGTGGATTTAATTTCTATTCCATATTTTTTGAGAATAATCCGAATATCAGCGTAGTCATAGCTGTTTCTGGATATACGATCAATCTTATATGTTATGACTGCATTTACTCCATGTCCTCTGTTAGTGCAAAATCTCAGAAGTTTTTGTAACTCTGCTCTGTCGGTTGTTTTCGCACTTTCACCTGGTTCTATAAAAGTTTCAATTATTTCGTAACCATGCGTAAGTGCATATTGTCTACATACCTTCTCTTGAGTTGCTAGGCTATTGCCTTCTTCAACTTGTTCCTTTGTGGATACTCGACAATAGATAACTGCTTTTTTCGTTTGCATATTCAATCTCTTTAAGCTTTAAAAAGCCATCAACAAATATTTCTGCTAAATAATCAACCAATATTTCATCTGTTATCGAAGGGGAATTAACGTCAAAATCCAAAGAGGGAGAACGCATACTACTTCTGTTGCTACACAAAAGAGTTCGTTCCCCCTCATTAGGTTCGACTTTTATATCAGTAGTATTTTCTCTTTTGTGTAGCGTATTAATCATAGCCTTTATCTCTAATTATTTCAACTGTTAGTATCAACTAATCTCATGATTTACGTAAGTGAGAAAATATTGTTCTCGTAAACTATTTTTTCTGTCTTACTATGTAAAATTATTACGGCTACACTGCTCAAGTGAATGACGTTACTTATATAGGGAAAACAAATTGGCGAAATTCAGATCAACACTTTGGTATTAGAGACAAAGACAGGCTTTCTCATATCTATGCAATAGGAAAATCAGGAACAGGTAAGAGTACATTGCTTTTAAACATGGCTATCTCTGATATTGAAAGAGGTAATGGAATTTGTGTTTTAGATCCCCATGCTGACCTTGTACAAACGCTTTTGAATTTTATTCCTAAGTCAAGGATTAGTGATGTCATCTACTTTAATGCCGCAGATACAGAATACTCGATAGCATTTAATCCGTTGCACGATATTGAGCCAAGTGCTTATAACATTGTTTGTTCAAGTCTTATTAGCACATGTAAAAAGATATGGGCAGAATCATGGGGACCCAGGCTTGAACACATTCTTAGGTTTAGCATCTTATCATTGCTGCACTATCATAAATCAACGTTGTTAGATGTGTCCAGACTTCTTACGGATGCCTATTTCCGAAATCATGTTTTGCTTCATGTTACCGACACAGCAGTGAGAGAATTTTGGAAAAACGAATTTGATAAATATACACCGCAGCTAAGAGCAGAAGCCATTTCACCAATACTCAATAAGATCGGATTACTCATTGCATCAGAACCGCTGCGATACATTCTAGGGCAACACGAATCTTCCTTTAGTATGGAAGAGGTTATGAACTCAAGGAAGATTCTTATCTGCAATCTAGCTAAAGGAGTTATTGGAGAAGAAGCATCTTCATTTTTAGGATCAATGATTCTCTCTGCAATTCAAACTGCAGCATTAGGTCGAGCTTTTTCTGATAGCAACAAGAGAGTGCCATACTATGTCTACGCCGATGAGAGCCAATCCTTCCTCACAATGGCAGTTTGTGACATCTTGGCTGAGTGTAGAAAATACGGTCTTTCATTGTTTTTAGCCAATCAGTATATCGAACAATTGCATGAGAAAGTTCGCACTGCTATTTTCGGAAATGTGGGAACACTCATCTCTTTCCGTGTCGGTGCAGTTGATGCAAAGTATATGGCGGAAGAGTTCTTTCCAACATTCAAACAAGATGATTTTGTAAATCTTCCGAAGTATGCGATGTATTTAAAACTCATGATTGACGGGGGCACCTCAAGACCCTTTAGTGCTGTATCCTTACCCCTTGCTGATAATAAGCATGGCAATAGAGAAATAATAATCCATGAGTCAAGAGAACGTTACGGGAAACATATTAATGAAATAAGGCAGCAAATTGAAGATCAATTTAGACCGAGTATTGAAACAGACAGAAATCTATTTAGTGGTATGTAATATTGATTCCAGATTTTGAGACCATAATGTAAATCCATACTTCTCATCGGCAGGATGATTTATTGTGTCGAATAGATAGCCAGGCTTTCTTTCCTTGTATGATTTTTTGAATTTATTTCTTTTGTATAGGTCAATGTAGGAAATATCATCATTTAATATCCTAATAATCTCATCGAGAGGTGTTGCTGAAAATGACCATACATATGTTGCATGAGAGTTGAATAGTTCCCACACAAAATGTATAACTGTATTGACTTCGAAACTAAGTATGAAACCTGGTTGAGGAGGGAGCGTTAACTGCACTTTGTTTCTTTGGACATGCGGATGGCTTGCTAAATAATCTAGTTCTTGCTCATTCCTGAACTTATGTTTAGTGAGGACTTGCTTTAGGAGATCTACATCGTCTATGTTAGGAGAGTATAAAGCATTACCTAGTGTGCCATCTTCTACAAGCTTTGTTATAGGAATAACAAAGGATTCCTTATTGCTTTTGTCTTTTTTGAAAAGGTCTTCTACAAAGTAGGTCTGAAACGTCTCTATAAAGCTTTCATCAATTAGACTGATTTCTTCTGAAGTTGCAAAAGGTTCAATTAGTTCTCCTCTGTAAAGCTTTCCTGATATGACTGCGGTAAAAGTTCTCTTATTGAATTTCTTAATAAACCATTTTTTTATTGGGTCAAAAACGCTTTTGATAAATGTATTCGTGATTTCAAAAGTTTGCATGCGAGTTCCCACCAACGTATCAAATACTACTTTTGCATCTTTAAATATTGCATCTTCAAACTTAATCTTTACAGTGTCTTTGAACGGTAGGTATACTGGTTGTTGTGGTGATGCAAAAGATCGTTCTGGTAGCGAGAGTTGATTTGATTCCTTGTTAATGAAAGGTTCTAATTTATTGGGATAATAATTTGTTAGCTGGAGTTGAAGTTGTGCCCAGTCTAATGTATCAAATTCAATATAATTGATTTGAAATGGAGGCTCTTGGAAAGCTATGCCATAATGTTGATCTTCTTGATAATCTAATACTGCAACTTTAATATGTCCTGCAGAGGAGCCTGAGTCTATAATATCAACATTCCAATAAATTTCTGTTCTTGTTTGGAATGTAAAAAACCTTTTAGGTAAATTAGTTTTTGAGTATGAGAGTTTCTTATCTGGGTTGATATAAATTCCTTCATTGTCTAGTTGAAGGATAAGTTGAGTATTCTTAAAAATCTTCATTGTTCAATTATTAAATCTGAATTATTTTAAGAAAAGGATCAAACAGCATTATGCTATATTTTTTACAGTTCTTAAGATAAGACACCTTTTGATTAGTAATTATTTTCATTATATTAGGCAATGCAATTTGAGAAAATTAAGGTGCACCCCGACTTTCCATTATTCAATATTAATGAGATTAAGATCATACGGCTAATTTGTCAGCAAAGAAGCAGTGCAGAAATAGCTGAGAAATTGGGTTTGAGTGCAAGGACCATTGATGGATACCGAATGGGATTACTTCGCAAAACAAAAACTAAGAATCTCGTTGGTATAGCAATCTATGCAGTTCGTAAAGGCATCTATAAACATAAATAGCATCATCTACTCTGCTTTGCGGTGGTAAGTTGGAATGATATATAACCCGTTTCTGATGGCATATATTACCAGTCCAATACTACTTACTCCAATTTTGCGATATATGTTTGATTTGTGCGTCTCTACAGTTCTAGCACTAATTTCCAATTTTTCACCAATCTGCTGCGAAGTCTTTTCTTCACAGGTCAATTGTATGATTTCAATTTCCCTTTCGGATAAACTAGTTGACTGCTTGAGTTTGAATGGATCAAATTTACTTAACGCTATTTCTCTAATTAATGTGGGACTGCTCTGCAGTGAAAAGTATGGCTCACCTTTATGCAAAGATTCCACTGCAACTTCAAGTTCGCCACGTTCCATGTTTTTACATAAATATCCTTTTGCTCCTGCTTCCAGCATGTCAACAACTGCAAACTCACTCTCTAAGAAGGATACCGCAAGAACTTTTATTTTAGGATAGCTTGCAATAATTTTTTTTGTTGTAAGGATGCCGTCCATTCTTGGCATTTGGATATCAGTAATTACAATATCTGGCTCCATTTCACTTACTAGATTGAATAACTCTTCACCGTTTGTAGCTTCAGCAATTACTTTAAATCTTGGAACTGCTTCAAGATGATTTTTCATTGCGCTTCTGAAAAGGTAATGATCATCTGCAATGATAATGCGAATAGGGTTGGAGGGTTTCATGGGCATACATATGTCAATTATAAAGTTCGTGAATTCTCTTGTATTACACTAAGTAATTTCCACTAAGTATAATTACGTAGTTAATAAAAATATTTCAAAATTAATGTTGAATATTCAAATGAATACCTATTTTGCCGTTGAATTAATGCGACCTGTGATTTATCTGTGCTAACCGTTTATGAAAGTCCATTATTTCTGTCTTGAGTTCCAACTGAGAAATTTCTACTACAAAATTTTAATTGAAGAGCTTGTCTCTTAAACCATAAACTAACGTTATGCGGTATTGCATTGCTATAACACTATTGCTTTTACTTAATGCAAGCGCTTTCTGCCAGGAGAGCGAAGGCTTTTTCTCGTTGTCTGAGAAGAAGCAAGCAAAGTTTATTGGGTCTATTACAGAACGATTCTCAAAACTGGATAAGCAAATTATTTCTAAGACGCAGAAGACACTAACAAAGCTAAAAAAGCAGGAATATAAAATATATAGAAAACTCTATAAGAAGGACTCTGTTGCAGCGAAACAATTCCTTGTTGATTCTAAACTAAAATATGCAGAGCTTGAATCGAAACTCAAGCAAGGTTCATCAAATGACTTGAAAGAGTTTTTTCCTGCGTATGATACTTTAAAGAATACTCTCTCATTCTTAAGTAAAGACATCAAAGCAGATAACCCTCTTGCCAAAAACATTCTAGAAAGTAAAAAAGTGTCTGAGGCATTAGGTTCGAGAATACAAGTTGCTAATGAAATAAAGAAGCAGTTAAAGCAGAGAAAAGAAATGCTTACACAACGTCTGCAGCAATTTGACTTTGCTAAGGACTTAAAGAAACTTAGTAAGGAAATGTTCTATTATCAAGAGCAGTTGAAAGAATTCAAATCTATCCTTAAGGATCCCAAGAAAATAGAACAGAAAGCAATCGCTACACTAAGAAATAGTAAGGCATTTCAGGAGTTCATGAAAAAGAATAGTATGCTAGCAAAATTATTTCGGGTCCCTGATAACTATGGCAGTCCTGAAAGCCTTGCAGGCTTGCAAACGCGAGCTAGTATAGACGGATTGCTGGCTACACGATTTGCAGGTGCAGGTGTAAACCCAAGAGAATATATGCAAGGCCAGATGAACCAGGCTCGAACTGAATTGAATAAACTTAAAGGTAAACTAAAGAAGATCAGTAGCGGTAATAGCAGCGATCTTGAAATGCCAGAGAATTTCAAACCTAATAATCAAAAGTCAAAATCTTTTTTGAAGCGTCTTGAATACGGAGCAAATTTTCAAACACAAAGGCCTAACAATCTTCTGCCCGTTACTTCTGATTTGGCATTATCTATTGGATATAAATTAAATGATAAGAGCGTGGTCGGAATCGGCGCATCATACAAGCTTGGTTTAGGTAGCGGGATTGAGAATATAAAGCTCACCAGTGAAGGGGCCGGACTCAGAAGCTTTATCGATTTAAAATTAAAAGGAAGTTTTTGGATTACTGGAGGTTATGAACAGAACTACTATCAAGGCTTTAGAAATTTTCAGCAATTGGAAAATATTGATATGTGGAAGCAAAGCGCATTAATGGGATTGACAAAGCGAATAAAACTTAAAAATAAAAAAGGTTCTCAGATACAGTTGTTATATGATTTCATGCATAATAAAAATGGAATTAAAACACAACCTCTCGTATTCAGAATTAATTATTCATTGAAATAAATTTAACCCTTTTCAATATGAACAAAAGCTTCTTCATCTTAACGCTCTGCTTCTTCATCATGCAAGTAGGATTTGGACAATCACACAACCCTAATTATCAGGTAAATTTGCCCAAGCTGACCCCTGTATCACCAAATGCTGCATCGCTTGGCAAATTCGGAGAAACACCGATAAGCTACTATACGGGTATTCCAAATATTTCGATACCGCTGTATTCCGTGAAAGTAGGAGACATAGAACTTCCTGTTACTTTAGATTATCATGCAGGTGGAGTACGGGTAGAAGAAATGGCATCATGGGTTGGCACTGGATGGGCGTTAAACGCCGGGGGTATAATTTCTCGTACAGTAAGAGGGCTTCCTGATGAAGTTCCCACATTCAGCGGGGCGCAAAAAGCAAAGCAACTATATAATAATGAACTCAGCAATGCACAGCGTGATACCTTTTTATATGAAATATATAACCAATCACTTGACCCAGAGGCAGACCTATATTCATTCAATGTCGGAGGATTTTCTGGGAAATTTTTTGTAACGAATGAGAACCAAATTTTTGCCTATCCAAGATCTGACATTCGAGTTGAGTATTTGGAAAGCACCACGCAGTGGAAGATTACGGACGGACGAGGTGTGCAGTTTTTTTTCCAATCGTATGAACAAACTATGTCTGAACCGTATTGTGGAAGCGGTTCAAGTGGGTATACAAATGGTTCGGCTACTACAGTGGTAACTTCCTGGTATCTCAATGAAATAATTGATGGTAAGGGTAACAAGGTTGTATTCACCTATACCAATGGAGGAGGAGGAACATTTAATACCAAGATCGTTGAGACTCGAAATCTGCGTTTGAACGGAAACCCTAATAGTAATTGTCCTGAAGAATTATCGTATTGCTATAACATCAATGCTATCTACGGCAAGACATTATCGGAGATCAATTTTGCTGGCGGAAAAATCATATTTGAAACATCAGGAACAGCCAGGCTTGATAACACCACTGATTACCCATTAAACAGGGTTATCATTTTAAACAATAATAGCGATACTCTAAAGTCGTTTAAATTTCATACAGGCTATTTTGATACTTACACAGTAGGTGGTTGTGAAGATAATAATACGTATAGGCTCCGACTTGATAGTTTAACTGAAACAGGTACGGGAGGTACAATTATTTCTCCTTATAAATTTCACTATAATTCTACTCCAATGGCTTGCCGGTTATCGAATGCTCAGGATTATTGGGGATTCTATAATGGTAAGAGCAATACAACCTTTGTACGATATAAGACTTCACTCCTTGGACAATGGCTTGGCGCAGATAAATCTCCAGATGCTGCTTACGCAAAGGCAGGGATATTAGAAAAAATTACGTATCCAACAGGTGGTACGTCCTCTTTCGAATATGAAGGGAATACCTATGGTCAATTCTATCCTGAGGGGTTCGCTCCAGACGATTCAACGATTATGATTGGTCACTTTCGAGACAATTCTAACAACAGTGGAAATTACTTAGTAACCTTTTCTGATACGTTTACTGTAGGTTCAGGTGAAGTTAGCCCCTTGGGATATAAACTATTAAAGATTCACTTATCTAAATATTGTGCAAACCCACTTGTTTTCAATTTGATGACAGTGGAAATTTATAGATCGGGTGCTTATGGAGATTATCATAAGGTTGTATATGATAATGATACCTTGAATCTTATCGCTGGCACATATGTGATTGCAGGATCTATAGAAACTGAATATGCAGGAACTCCATATTGTTCTTACAATTTAGATATTTACAATATTCCTTACAAGTACGATAGATATGTTATGAAGCCGTGGGGAGGTCTGCGAATTAAAAAGATGGTAGACAGCGCTGGCTTTAATGCTTTGCCGGTGGTTCAAAAATTTGAGTATAATTCCTTTGATGGGTTCCTTCCTGACTCAGTTTCAAGTGGTCATGCACCGGAATTACCTGATTATTCTTTCCTGGTTGATGACGCACCCAACCAAGGGGCCGCTTGTTATCAATTACGTTATAATTCTATGCCTAATTATCCCTTGTCTTTCACTGGAGGGAAACCAATTGGATATAGGAATGTGACAATTACTTACGGAGAAAATGGTGAGTTTGGGAAAAAGCAACTTACATATACGACTATTATTGATTATCCTGATAGTGCGAATCTCTCCTTTCCATATCCAAGTGCAAACGAGCGAGATTGGCGACGAGGGTTACTCTTAAAGGAAAAAGATTTTGCCTTTAAGAATAGCAGTTACTCCACTGTTACGGAAAAGAGGATTGCTTATGTATTTCATACTACCGATACGACTCGTAAGTATGTAAGATCAATTAAGATTGGGAAACTTATATCTCACGGTGCAAACAGCGGATGGGCTTTTGATTTGACTGGCCTAGTATATGCAGGATATCTCACTGTTGCCGAGGCGTTCAATATGTCATCTGATACAACAGTTACTTATTCCCAGGAAAATGGAACTGACATTGTTACAAGTATTTCGAACTACGAGCATACAAAAAATAATTTTCAGTTACGCCAACAATCATCATTAAACAGTAAAGGTGAACTTATCACTATTAAGAAGCATTATCCTTTAGACTATGCTTCATCGAGTAGTGGTGATGATGTGACTAAAGGAATTCATCTCTTGAAACAGAAAAACATCATTTCAGTGCCTATTGAGGTTTATAGAATAAAAACAATAAGCAGCGTTGATCATATAATAGATGGACAACTTTTTACCTATAAACCAAATAGCGCATTACCTGATTCAGTTTATAATTTGGAATTATCATCTCCCTTAGGTCTTACATACTTCAACTCTTCAACTGTCAATGGTAGCAACAACTTCATTAAGGATTCAAATTACAAGGGAAAGTTTGCATTTCATAAATATGACACACTCGGAAACATAGTTCAACAAAGCAAAGCCAATGACCTGACCTCTGCATATATATGGGACTATGCTGGAGTGCATCTTACTTGCGAAGCTCTTGGATCTGATAGTACTAATATAGCTTATTCGTCTTTTGAGAGTACAGGAAAAGGAAATTGGTCATATAGCGGATCTCCTACTTCTGATGGCACCTCTCCCACCGGCGGAAAATGTTATTCCTTATCGGCTGGAAGTATTTCAAAAACAGGGTTAGATAATACAAAAACCTATCTCGTTAGCTATTGGAGTAAGAATGGTTCTTATACTGTTACAGGTAGTGCGAGTACAAAGACCGGTAAAACCGTTGATGGATGGACATATTATGAGCATCAGGCCAGCGGCAATACTTCAATAACTATTTCTGGAAGTGGTTATATAGATGAAGTTAGGCTTTATCCTAAGGGAGCGGTGATGAATACTTATGCCCATACACCTTTAAAAGGCGTGACAGCTCATTGCGATTTTAATAATAGGATAACCTATTACGAATATGACACTTTCGGAAGGTTACGATTGATTCGAGATCAGGATAAAAACGTAATTAAAGTAATAGAGTACAAATACCAAACCTCTTCACAACAGTAATTTCCACGAAATGAAAAGAATTATTGTAATTGCCGCTCTTTTTTCTTTAGGGGCAAAAGCTCAAGTTAAGCCCGACACAACTACCAGGCCAGCCTCTGTACACACTAGTAAAGTAAACCCAGTGCCCAGTAGCTATGGGACTGATACCAAAGTTAATTTTGTTAGAATATGGGAGGCTAGCAAACCTTATTCAAGTGAAGCGAATGTTATGGATACTACGCGAACTGTATCCGAGGTAAAACAAAAAACTCAGTACTACGATGGTTTAGGGCGTTCAGTACAAACAGTTATTAAAAAAATTAGTCCTGCAGGAAAAGACCTAGTAGCACCTATTCTTTATGATGCTTTTGGAAGAGAAATCTTTAAATACCTTCCTTATGTTCAAATAACCGGTAATACGTCTGACGGTAAATTTAAGACTGATCCATTTAATGCTCAAGCAAGTTATTATACCAATGGAACATATAATCCAGGTAACGTGGGTGAGCAAGTATTTTATAATAAAACGCTTTTTGAGAATTCGCTTCTTAACAGGGTGGATACACTGTTCGCACCAGGCAACAGTTGGGGTGGTAGTCATATAGGAGTAGTCAAAAGAGATGGTTCAAATATTGTTTCCGATAGTGTAAGAATATGGAATATTAGCATGACTGCAGGAAGTTCTCCAACAAGCAGTGGTAAATATCCATCAGGTGAGCTATACAAAAGTATTTCGATAGATGAGCACGGGAAGAAAGCAATTGAATATCGTGACAAGGAAGGGCAGGTTATTCTAAAGAAAACACAGTTAGCTGCTTCTCCTTCTACACACCACACAGGGTGGTTATGTACTTACTACGTGTATGATGATTTGGGTAATTTGAGGTTTGTGATTCCTCCAAAGGCAACTGAAGCTATAAGTGCAGATTGGATAATTACAACAACTATTAAGGATGAACTTTGCTTTCGCTATGAATATGACCGAGAGAAAAGATTAGTCATAAAAAAAATTCCGGGTGCAGGAGAGGTAAGTATGGTGTACGACTCCAGAGATCGCTTAGTGGCGACTCAGGACGCAAACAATCAGAATAACACCATATGGATAGGAAATACTTACGATCAATTGAACAGACCTGTCGGTACATACATGATAACATTTGATATTGACAGGGAAGGCCTACAAGATGCGGTTTCGGGAGACATAGAACTCATCCATTCATTGGCTTCGAGCTATTTGGCAGAACCTCTTACGGAAACCTATTATGATGATTATACGTGGGTTTCTGGTAGTGGCAGCGGCCTCTCATCAAGTCTTATCACAACGTATAATTCCAATACTAGCTATTTCTATACTGCTAGCACAAGTTCGCCCTATCCTCAATCAATAACGGCAAGCTATTTAACTTGGGGAATGATCACTGGAACTAAGACAAAGGTTCTTGGTACATCTACATATCTGTACAGTGTAAATTTCTATGATGACAGAGCTAGAGTGAATCAAATACATAGTACGAATTATTCTGGCGGCAAGGATACGACCACGATGCAGTATGATTTTTCTGGAAAGGTTTTGCGCTCGTTGGTTGGTCATGCCAAAAGTGGTACAAATTCCCAACGATATATCATTTTGACAAAGTATCAATATGATTATGTTGGAAGAATTACATCCATTAATAAAAAAATAAACAATTCTCCTGAAGTAACTGTTGCACGAAATACTTATGATGAGCTTGGGACATTAAAACAGAAATTGCTGGGTCAATTAAAAGACGAAAACGGAGCTTATACGTCGACTCCCGCTGAAACTTTAGACTATTCCTATAATATCAGAGGTTGGTTACGAGGGATTAATAAAAATTACGCTAGAGGTAGTGGTATGAATTGGTTTGGTATGGAGCTTTGTTATGACGTTGGATTCAATCAAGATCAACTCAACGGAAATATTGCTGGTATTAGGTGGCAAAGTAATGGCAGCGATAAACAGCGGTCTTATGGATTCAGTTATGATCCGCTTGGAAGATTAATGAAGGCTGATTTCAAGGAAGGGGCAGGTAGTACTTGGGCCAATTCAGACGGTATTGATTACTCAATGAAAATGGGAAATGGATCAGACCCAACAACTGCATATGATCTTAATGGCAATATCTTAAAGATGTGGCATATGGGTCTTCAAATTAATACAAGTGATGAGATAGATAATTTAACCTATAACTATTTAACAAATAGCAATAAGCTTGCAAAAGTTACCGATGCACAAACAGCAGATTACAAGCTCGGCGACTTCAAAGATGGATCAAATAGTAATGACGACTACGATTATGATGTTAATGGAAATTTGGTTCTAGATCAAAACAAAAAAATAAGTTCCATTATTTATAACCATCTAAATCTACCTGATTCCATTCGAGTTTTCGGGAAAGGCACGATAAAATATTTTTACGATGCAATAGGAAATAAACAAGCAAAACGCACTGTAGATAGTACTGGCAGTTCAGTAAAAACCACTATAACTATTTATATAGGAGGGGTAGTTTATCATAATGACACCTTGCAACTTATTCCACATGAAGAAGGACGAGCGCGATTAGCAGACCCAGGAAATCTAAATTCTCTGTCCTATGATTATTTTATAAAAGATCACTTAGGTAATATCAGAATGGTGCTTACTGATGAACAGAAGGAGGACGCGTATTTGTGTACTATGGAGCAGGCGTATGACCAATCCGAAGATCTACTTTTCAATAATCGTGTCAATTTAGTTGAGAAGCCCGAGTGCTTTGATGAAGACCCGGAAAATCAAAAAGTTCAAAAATTAGGGCCTGCGGAGGAAGGTGCAGTAATCGTAGGTGCGGGAAAAGTACTGAAGGTAATGGCAGGCGATGTTGTAAGCCCAAAAGTATTTGGATGGTGGGATAGCAATGAAACTGGAAACAATCCAACGGATACTGATCCTTTAGAAGAGATAGTATCTAACTTGCTTGCCGGAGGTATTATTAACACAGGAACTAAAGGTGGAGCTTCAAACGTAACATCCGGGATGTTGTTATCAGGTGTTCAGCAATTTTTGGAGGGCCAAAATAATTACGAAGGCAGTGGATGTGGGTACCTAAATTGGATTTTGCTTGATGATGAAACATTTGCTCTTATTGACGGAGGGCAAGTTCCACTTGTTGGGCTTCATGATGGAGATGGATGCGGACAACAAAAAGAACTTTTGCAAATTGATGAGGGTGCGGGAATAGAGATCCCACGAAATGGTTTTTTGTATATTTATGTAAGCAATACCAATGATACTTATCCGATGTATTTTGACGATCTCCATATAACTCATAAAAGAAGTCCATTAGTGGAGGAAACGCATTATTATCCGTTTGGGTTAGTAATGTCTGGAATTTCTTCACGAGCAGCAAATACAGCAGAGAATAATAGAAAATGGAATGCAGGAAGTGAGTTAGCAAGTAAGAATTTTAGTGATGGTAGTGGACTTGAATTGTATGAAACATTTTACCGCAGTCTTGACCCGCAAATAGGAAGATTTTGGCAGATAGATCCCAGACCGAATTATTCTGAAACCCCATATGCTTCTATGGGTAATAATCCAATCTCATACAATGACCCATTAGGAGACAGTCTTTTAACTAAAGCAGACCATAAAAGAGCGGCTCGAATTGAAAAGCGGTTAAACAAAACTAACAGGTCTTTAAGTAAGCAAGCTACTAAACTTAATAAAAAAATTGCCGCTGCAGAAGCTAAAGGCAACACAACAAAAGCTGATAGATTGAGAGGTAATTTAACTAATGTTAATGCACGAATTGCCACTAACACTAACACACTTGGAAATTTAAATGCAATAAGAGACGACCAAACTCAGGCGTACACATTTAACCAATTACCAACAGGTTCTACAGAAGGAGGAGTAATGTTAAAGACCATGAGTGTTAATGGTAGCAACCAAAGTGTAGTTGTTATGAGTGTTTTAAATGATGTTAATGCAGTTCACGAGTTAACACATGCAGTTCAAGGTGCCATTCAACACATGTTTACCTTCCAATTAGATAATACAGCTAACCCTATTTTATTTCAGGGAGCCACAACTTTTGCAGCCCAGCAGGTAAATGCAAATGCAGAAATCGCCGCATATCAAGCGCAATATGCTTTTAGTCCTAGCAGCATGCCATCGTCAACCATGGGAGGAGTTCCCAGATCAATGAATAATATTAATGCCTTTTATGTCGGTGGAATAAATGGAAGCGATGCCGGAGGCAATGGTATTCCGATTTATCCGCATGTTCGGAATATGGTAAATACAATTTTTAATCTTTTAAGAATAACCTTCTAATTATATGAAAAGACCAATAAGCACTATATCAGTTTTGTCGCTACTCTTTTTTGCACAATGTGCGAGTACCGATCAGTTAAACGGAACTTATAGCGACACTAAGAGTATTGAATTTAAATTTAATGACAGTACTAAAATGTTTGAATATTTTTTAAGAAGTGAAATGGGAGTACTGCAGTATTCTAAGGGAGGATGGGAATCATATGATGATAAAGTGTATTTATTGGGACTAACTGATAATAATATAAAAAAAATAGATGTTGAAAGTGTTATTAATAAAAACGTAAGTAGCAATAGAACGCATGTCGAAGTACATTGTAATAGTGACAATGCTGTGACCAATATTAAATCTATTGTTTTTATCAATGACGATAAGACATACGTAGTTGCAAAAGATACGGTGTTTTCTCTTGATTACAAAGTAGAGGTAATACAGGTTAAATCCTACCTTTCTTATTCCGGTTTACTATCATCAGCTCCTAAAATTGATACATTATATTCTTCCAGAATAAACGTTAGTAGTGAAAGCAATGAAGGAAAAAGTATTGTTTTAAATTTTGTTGTTCATCCGTATGATTTTGCAAGGGTAAAGTTTGCGGATACACTTACGGTAAAAAATAATCGTACACTATATCTAAATAAGAGTAAATTAATAAAAATTTAGATGAAACTCGAACATTGCAGCGAAACCAAAAAATATATGTATTTAAATTTAACAAGAACAGGCACTTACATGAGGATAAATTCTGATTCTGCCTGGAATATTCTTTCAATCGGATTACGGACATTCAATAAAGCAGACTGAGGTTTAATTGAGAGATGGACGCGAAGTTAACGATAGCTTATATTGTCCTTTCAACACTATTACTGAGTGCTTGCTACCACAACTTTGCCCTAGATGATTTGTATAGGCGGTATCCAGGAAGTAAATTCGAATTGGTGTCAAAGGAAGAGCTTATTGTTCAGAAGTATCTTATAGATCTTCGAGACACAATTAGGTTGGAAGAAAGAAAGACCGTTGTTTTAAGAGACTTGAAAAAGAAAGATATTGTTGTTTTCAAGTTTAACAAACATCATTCGCGTCTCAGATATTATTGTGATTCTAACTGGGTTATAAAATCTATTGGTCTTGAAGATGTTTATTAAAACTATAGAATCAGGTAAATAGGTCTCTCTCAAACTTCGTCAGCTAAATAGATATGCCAAGCCATTGCAGTCAAAAGCAGTGGCTTTTTTTATGTCCTTTATCGCACTGCTTTTCACTGCATGCCCTTGTCAGGTGGAGCTTCGTTCCTCAGCCACCTGCAAGGGTTAAGAGCTTGTCATACTATTTGCTGTTCCTTGTTTTCATTCGGCAACTCCTGTGTCTTTCCAGCATATCTCATTTACTTGCGTCCGTTCTACTTTGCGTGCAGGCAAACACACTCAGCATGGCTTTTTGTCATCGCCTCCGCACAAATCTTTTTTGATGCCAATAAGCACATGCTTTATCGATCATGCACTTCAAGCCCACTCCCTTAGTTGCATTTCGATACCCTGTAAATCCACCCGTTGCTCATATAGGCGAGCCTGCGTACCGCTGGGCTGCGTTACGGCACTTGCTTCACAGACCTACCCTTATACCTTCGGTATCCTTAACGCAAGTGCCTTACTGTGCATCCACATTCCTTTGCAGTCATTGTTCTGGATGCCCCAGCCAGCGGTGCTCGCAGCCACCTCTGTCAATACCTCCGCCGGTGTCTTTTGACGGCTCGCTTCGCTCCTACGCTACAGTCACCATTACTCCTGGTGACGGCTTAGCTTCTTTTAGCCGCAGGCGCTTTTACCTTTTGCTTTTTTAAAATAATCCGTCCAGGATAAAAAAGACTTCGCTATGACATGAGAAAATTTCTTTTGACCCAGTTCTTTGGGATTAAAAATTCATTCATGACTAGGAGAAGAATCCTTTCCTTAGATGATGAATCACTCACACTATGCAAAGGCAATGGAGATGATATACAAACGAAGAATGTAAAGGATGCTATAGGGAAAAGCAGATTAATTTGTATCTTTAAGTAATGTGGAAGTACAATAAATATCAACTTGGTGAAATTGTTATTCATACTAACGTTTCTATACTGGAGTTCCAAGTATATGATATTTATCCAGGTGTACCGGAAGAGAGGGATAACTATTTATACTGTTGTAAACTTCTGATGGGGCGAATAGAAGATATCGGCAAAATATATAAGTATCAGGAAAATGATCTGACTTCTATGAGGGCTGGAACAAAAGAAGAGCTTAGTGCACTTCTGACCGAAAGTATTAATAAAGGGGATTATGAACGGGCAAGTCAGATTCAAAAGTTAATTGGATAAAATTAGTTCGATATAAAAAAGGGGTTGTAAAAACAACCCCCGGAAAATGAGAAAATTCTACTTGGAGGAGTAGAAAGAAGTGAAACTGTTTAGCTTACCTACTGCCTATTTTGAGACTGAAAATTGCAATCAATAGTTTTACTCTTACTAAGACGCCAAACCAGCCTATTGGTACTATTGAGTAAGAAGAAATTTACACGAATATGACTTTGTACAATTTTTGAAAGCTTCCCTTAATCAAGTGCGCACTTTTATCTTCTAGATATTTTCAAATGATCCATATAGGACAATTTTGACTCCGCATAGGATAGGGGAATGTTTTTTTGTTTCCGGTCTTTTGCTCTATAAAAAAGTATAGTGACAAAAAGAAAACTCCTTACTATCAATTTTAAGCAGTTAGTTTCCAAGGAACAGTTAACCGAAGAAGGTTTTGAGATTTTGTATCTATACACACAATTGGGATTGAGTGAAAACAAGGTATCAGATCGTCTTCAACTACCAATGTATCACATCAGAAAATATCTTGTAAAAATGGAGGTGCGAATAATGATGAATAATCCTCAATCTCATATAAGTAGGACTTAACAGAAAAAGTGTTCCCTGGCATGCCAGCGTAGATACTTTAGTGTTCCGATTGCATAATAATTAATACCGATTGCAAACTTAATTGCTCAAAAGGATGTCCTTAACATATCTATTTTGCAAGTAAATAGATTTTTATTAATACTCATATTACCAACCCAGGGAAAGTAATAGGTAGTTCAGACTATCTCTTGTTATTCAATCAAAGAATTGAAGCGGGATTTGATTTCTTTTTCAATGAATATTATCTTCTTATCTGTATTTATGCTAATAAGATTATTATTGATCGGTATGTTGCAGAAGAGATTGCTTCTGATGCTTTTCTTAGCACCTGGCGTAGCAAGAGTTATTTCGATTCAATTGATAATCTAAAATCATATTTGCTAGTTTCTGCTAAACACGGGGCCCTCAAATATATCAACAAAAGGAAGAGGAATGCAGGTCATTTGGACACCATACTTTGGAAGATGAACTTGACTACCCAGAGTCATGAAGAAACGTTAATAGCAGCAGAATGCTTATCTCTCCTTAGTCGAGCAATTGAGACTTTACCTCCTCAGTGCAAACTGATTTGTAAAAAAATGTTTATTGATGGGAAGAAAGCTCCCGAGATCGCTAAAGAGCTTGGATTGGCAAAGACTACCGTCAGAACTCAAAAGGCAAGAGGCATTGTTCTTATTATGGAAAATTATAAGGATAAATAAAGAGACTTTGGCAATTAGTCAAAATCTATATTCAAAAGATCTTTTGGGTGAACTTCTAATCCTTCGGCTAACTCTATTAGTGTGGTAACAGTAAGATTCGCCTTATTGTTTTCGACCTTGCTAATTTTTCCAAAGTCGACATCACAACGCGAAGCTAGCTCCCGGATACTTAAACCTTTCTCCTTTCGTAGCGCCTTTAGGTGAATGCCCAGCTTCTTTAGTCGCTTTTGATCCTTGTTATTCATTACTGGACACAAGGTCAACGAAATGCCAAATAATAATGTTGGTAGAACTACCAACAGTTAGTATTTTTGATCGAACCAAAAGCTTATACAATGAAAGTATTGTTAGTTATCCTTCTGTTAGTTGGCTATGTATTCCATGTAAGCTGTTCTTCTGCAAAACCTGCGGCGGCAGCACCGGAAGTCAAAGTATCTCGTATTGCTCCTAGTTTCGATTACACTCCGCCACGACAAGAAAAAGTTGCTTCTGCCGGTGTAACAATTGCCCTTGTCAGTCCTCAATATGTTGCTGCAGGAGTACAGTATGGGGTCTCTCCGTTTAAGGAGATGGCAGAGAACATGAATAATGATTTCAATGAACTCCTAACTGCAAAGGGTTTCACCATTCGAGGACCCTTTAGTTCAAAAGATAAAATGGTGTTTAATGATAAGCGGAACTCAGATTTTGTCCTGCAAGTAGAAATTGATGTAAAAGTGAATTGCCAGCGTGAAAGCAAAACAGTTACAAAAAAGAATTGGGGAAATATATTAGTAACTGGAGCAAGTCTTTACGAATATTCTTATAAATACTCTGGTGGAGGCTCTATAGGGGGTAAGTTAGTGTTAACGGCTCTATCACCCTCTTATAGTGAAAAGCTTTGGACAAAGAATATTGATATGGACAATATTCCATTCTCTTACACTGGATCACAAAACTGGACTACTGATGATGTAACCCTCTATGATGAATATCTCCAAGATGCACAGGTGTATAACATCTTGGTGCAGGCATTACAGAAATATTATCAGGCCGCCTTTGAACTTACGAATAGGCATATTGAAGTTGCAGAAATGAAATCAGTAGCGGAAGAATCTAAGAAAGCTGATAAAAAAGGGTAAGAAACCACAATAAAAAATACTTAAACATATTCCCATGAACACATACACCAAGCACTCATGGTTACTTCTATTGCTTATACCAATGTTTCTTGTTTTGAGTTGTTCTAAGACATCTGAGACAACTCCAATTCCGAATCCACCTCCACCTCCACCTCCAGTTTCAATACCAATATTACCAACCGTGACAACTAATCAGCCTACGCAAAGCAATAGTTTTAGCTACACTATTACGGGAAGTACAACACATGCCGGAAATGCCTCAATCACGCAGCAAGGCATTTGTTGGGGAAGCTTTCCAAATCCTACGCTTTCCGACAGTGTACTGGTAAGTTCAAGTACCTATCCCTCAAATATTGTGATTCCACTTCCTCGACTATGGGCAAAGAAAACTTATTACTTCAGAGCGTTTGCCACCAATAGTGTAGGCACGGCGTATGGCAACCAGATAATGCTTACCACACCGATGGACATTGGGTTTCTCTATGCTGGTGGTATCGTCTTTGATTTTGACAGTAGTTATGCTCATGGCTTAGTAGCAGCTGAAATGGATCAAGGCTCAGCTATACCGTGGGCACCAGGCAATCTCTTTGCAACTTCTGTAAGTACTACCAGCAATAACGGTGTTTCCAATACGAACAATATTATATCTACGTATGGCAATGCAGGAACCTACGCAGCAAAACTGTGTAGAGATTATCGAGGGGGTAATTATACAAATTGGTATTTACCATCAGGAGAAGAGATGAATACTCTAAAACTTCGGGAAAACAGTATTCCGAATTTTCCTGCATCACAACCATTTACTTCTTTCTACTATTGGAGTTCCACCCAATATAACAATGCAAATGCCTGGGCCTATGACTTTAGTCCAAGTTATTACAACGTCAACCTAAGGCAAAAGAATATGCTTCTTGCAGTACGTGCTATCCGAAAATTTTAATCAGATTTCTTTAGAAAGTATAATTCAACGCAAGCCACTTTTAGTGGCTTTGTTTTTATACTAGGTTACTTTTATTTTTAAACGCTTTTCCTCTTTTTGCAAAAGTAGCTTCGCTCATACCCATACGCTTTGCTTTCCAAAAGCTTCCGGCATAAACACAACTCCATGCTCAAAAGCTTTCATTTATTCCGTTTCCTTTTGGAAATGGGCATTCACTATCGCTTTCTGTTGCCTACGAGGTTATCAGCGGGACTTCCTGCACATCTTTTTTTGATCACTAAAAACTATTCGTATGCAACATGTAACTCGACTTTCAAAACTCATGCGACTCTCTCATGAGATTCAGAGGAAACGCAAATGGAATAGTTCTAAGTCCTTGCAATCTGCATGGGCAATTACACTCAATGAAGATATCACTGTGTATCACTTGGTGAGACGATACAGCCAGGGAAGGAATCACCATGAAGTGAAGACAACCAATTTGGGGTTGTTTTAGTAACCGTATTCATTAACCACTAAATAGGATTACTATGATGATCGTAGGGCGTATTACAAAGGATGCAGTTGTACAACAACTCAAAGATGAAAGGCAAGTAGTGAATTTCACTGTTGCCATTGATTACTACAAAGCCAAAGGCAGTAGTGAGGGGAAACAAGTAGCATTATTCATCCAATGCAGCTATTGGCTCAGTATGGCTATTGCAGACCGACTCACAAAGGGAACACTGGTTGAACTTACAGGCAGATTGTATGTTAATGCGTACATCAATCTTCAAGGCGAAGCTCAGGCAAGCCTCAAGTGCCATGTCAACAGCATTAAGATTTATCAGAAGGGGAAAGAGGGAAGTTATGCAGAAAACAAGACTAACGCAAATGCTAAACAAAGAGAGCCTATAGAGGATTTACCATTCTGATGTTACTAATCAATAAGGGAGCTAACGCTCCTTATGTTCAAGTAATCTAAAAGAAGCTGCTGCCACCTCTGGCAGCAGCTTGGGTTTCCAACTTCATTAAATTGAATCGGAAATACATATTTTCAAAATGTGTTTTTAAATAACTGATCAATTTTCTTGATCATCTTGGGTGAAGGACGATGTTTATTGGTTTCCCATCCCTCAATGGTTGATGGATCAATATTTAAAACTTTTCCCAATTTGCGTTGACTAACTCCTAAAGTGATTCGTAGTGCATGCACTTTCCCAGCAAAGGACTGGGTATCTATCGGAACGGGTAAATAACCCAAGTACTTAATAATAGAAGGCATAAACTGAATCTGCGGTGAGAAACGATTTAATTCCCAACCCGTGATCGAATCTGTTGTGACATTGATTTGCTTTGCAACTTCTTCTTGCGATTGTTTATTTTTAATTCTATGTGCTCGAATGTGCTCACCAATAGTTAATACCTGTAATGGGAAGTCTTTTGACATTGGTAAAGAGGCAATTATGTCAATTTCGCAGGTTCCCCACGCATCCATGCCCTTGTGGTTTTTATAATCATCCTGAAAGAGAATGTACCTGTCCACCAGGAACGGTGCAGAAATATCTGAATAAAATATCTGGTCCGTTGTTAGACAGGATCGACCTGCATGTAGAAGTCACACCCGTTGCATTTTCTGAATTGAGCAATACAAATACCAAAGGAGAACAATCATCTTCCATTCGTGAACGTGTGATCAAAGCAAGAGCGATACAAGCTGAACGATACAAGAACCACGATGGTGTACATGCCAATGCGCAAATGAGTTCTAAGATGCTGAGAGAAATTTGCGTCATCAGCACAGCAGGAGAGAACCTGTTAAAAAGAGCCATGGAAAAACTAAATCTTTCTGCAAGGGCTTATGACAGAATTTTAAAAGTGAGCAGAACCATTGCTGATCTTGCTGCCAGTGATGATATTAAAACAGAGCATTTAGCCGAAGCAATACAGTACAGGAGTTTGGATAGAGAGGGGTGGGCTGGGTGAAAATTATCTTTTTTCCTTAACAAAAAGTCAATAATTTTATGAATATGAAAAAGGCAAAGCAGAATAGTGAATCGCTCCTGGATTTATACAACAAACTTTCTCTTGAAGAGCAGGAAGCCCTTTTTCAATTGGTGAATGTGATGGCAGAAGCGTCATGCAAACGGGAAACAGGCTATAGTATTAAAGATTATAATAAAGCACTGGAAATTGCTGAATCTGAAACAGCATATTCCCACACAGAAGTTCTCAATGATATACACGAATGGCTAAGCAACAAAAAGAAAAAAGCTATAGCATAGAATGGTCTGCGTCAGCAAGAAAAGCTTTCTTAGAGTCCGTAGAATACATAAGTGAGTTCTCATTGCAAGGAGCTGAATCGGTAATAAAGAATATTGCTCAAGCTTTACAAAAGGCAGTTGCCAACCCTCAGTTCTACCCACCAGATAAATGGAAGTTAAATAACAGCAGAGGCAACTTCAGAGCTTTTGAAATAAAACGATTTAGAATTGTTTACAAAATAATTCCTTTCAAACATAAGATTAGAGTGGTGTTCTTCAGGCATTCGAAACAGAAACCTAGGAAGTATTGAACACCGTTGAATAATATTAAGACTGAGCATTTACCCGAAGCAATTCAGTATAGAAGTCTGGATAGAGAGAATTAGGCTGGATAAAAATTAATCTAAATGAAATTGTTTTATAAATATCTTATATATCGTTTGTATCATTTCTCTAATAAAAAGAATGCTGCTGAAACACCTTTGAACAATGTAGTATTGACGTTATTTATTGTACATTCTATTCAGCTTCTAACTTTATTTTGCATCTGTCTAAAGATTTGGCCTGCACTGGATTTTATATTGGAATTTAATAAAATAGTTTTTTATTCCTTGGCGATACTATTTATGGGCTTGCACTATTTTGTATTCTATGATCGAAACAAAATAGCAGAGTACAACAAATTATTTGAGTCTGAGATTGCGGAGCAAAAGAGGAGGTTGACTTCATTAGTACTTCTATATTTGATAGGAAGTATTATTGCCTTTTTTGTAACAGTCGTATTTCTATTCGAAATATTGTAACGCTTGTAAATATCAATTCATGGTATTAAAATACCAAGAAGGATCAATATTCACATTGCTGAAGTATTGAGCGTCTACGAATTAGATGATTACCATCCATCAAACTCTCACTTTTCCTTAACAGCCGCTTCTGCTTTCTTTGCTCAAAACCCTTAATCAATGAAAAAAGTGCTACTCAGCCTTGGAATTATTACTGCTATTGCATCTTGTAACGACAAACCAGTTATCACTCCTGCACAACCAGTCGTAAGTAAAACGGTTGAATTCAGGATTGTCCCTACACAAGATTACACTCAACCTTATTATAACGGCGCTACCGCAGAAGTAAAGCTGGCTGTTTATAAGCAGTTCAGTGATCCATATTCAACTTCAGTTATATGGGATACGGTGATAGCTAAACAAGCCATGAGTAATTACATGAGCATGCCTAATCCAAATGTGATACGTAAAACTTTCACTGGTCTGAAAGAGAACGAATACAGGATTGGTGTTAGTTATTCTATCGGTTATGTGTCTGCACCACCACTCAGTGCCAATTCCTGGAGTGCAATGGGTGAATTGATCAATCTTGGTGATAATGTAACGCATTTCGTTTCTGCCGGACTCTAAACCTGTTACATATTTAATGTATTGCCTTGCTTTATAAGTGAGGCTTTTTTATTTTTTGGAATAACTCGAATAAAAATCTTCAGTACAAGTGAGTAACTCAGGGCATTGGTTTAAGATTTTTGCTTCGGTGCATCTCCTTCGTCGATTTGACACAACGAAGCTGAATTAAATTCCAATGCTGGTGTCATAAATTCGTTCTTCGTATTTCGTTCTTCGTACTTCGGGTTATCTTCGCTTCAATGAAAGCCACGATCTATAAATCTACCGGAAGCTGGTATGTAGCCAAAGCAGACAATGGCAAAACCTATAATGCCCGTATAAAAGGTATTTTTAAAATAGACGAGATCACTTCCAGTAATCCTTTGGCTGTAGGTGATGAAGTGGAACTGGAAGAGGAATCAGAGATCAACACGGCTATGATCAACGAAATCTATGAACGGAGAAATTACGTTGCCCGATCGTCGCCTCACCGCAAATCACAGATACATATTGTTGCATCTAATCTTGACCAAAGCATTTTATTCGCTACACTGAAAGAACCAAGAACCTCACAAGGTTTTATTGATCGTTTCCTCGTTACCAATGAAGCTTATCATATTCCTGCAATGATAGTGTTCAATAAATCCGACATCTATCGAAATAAAGAGATGGCTAAATTCGAAGAGTTAAAAAATATGTATGAGGCAATCGGCTATAAAGTTTTTCTCACCAGCGTCATCAATAATGAAGGGGTTGACGAGATTAAAACGTTGCTGAAAGACAAAGTAACCCTTGTAAGTGGCCATAGCGGTGTAGGTAAATCAAGTTTGCTCAACAGTCTTTTTCCAGAACTGTCATTAAAAACACAAAATGTAAGTGGCTGGAGTGGTAAAGGACAACACACTACCACTTTCGCTGAAATGTTCGACCTCCCTAACGGGGGAAAGATCATCGATACACCTGGGGTGAAGGAATTTGGAATTGTAGATATTTCTAAGCAGGAACTTTCACATTATTTTCCGGAGATGCGAACAAGATTGAACGATTGCCAGTTCAACAATTGTTTGCACATCAACGAACCAGGCTGTGCAATCAAACGAGCAGTAGAGAAAAAAGAAATAGCCGAAGAACGTTTCTTCAGCTATTACAATATTCTTGAGTCGATTGACGAGAAAAACTACTAAAAGATCTTCCCTGTAAGGAAATTCGCCAGTTCACCGATCACTTTACTTGGCTTTCCTTCTTTGGTAAGAATGCTCACACCATTGTAAATATTGTGCTGCAGCGTAAGTGGTTGGCCTTTATACTTGAAATGCCAGTCAACCGTAGCTGAATCATCTTCTTTGCCAATGAACTTCACCTTCAGCTCTTTGGCCATTACATTGGCAATACTGTAAAACTTCTTCAGGCCACAATTGTCATCAATGATTGCTTCTAAAAGTCCGCCGGATGGTTGTAACTGGTAATTCATAACGCCTCCCTTTATTTTTATTCGGTTGTTTGTTGTTGTTCCGGCTGCAGTGGTGATATGATGCTTTAGTTGCGTCGCACACTTCGGCTGCAAAAATCACTTGAACTTTTACCAGCTGTCACTTCAGTCTTGTACAGTTATGAACTACTTCGGCAGGAGATCATTTTCACTAATACTTGTTCATGCGGTACTTCTTTCCCTTCTTCAAATCCTTTGCCGCTTTTGGATCGCCGCTAAGAATTCTTTCAGCACCTACGTTAGCACCATTACTGGGACAGCCTTTTTTATTGGAGCGAAATAGACTGCATGAGGTTAAGAGAAAACTTGCCGCCAGCGCTAACAGGAAAAATTTTTTCATGAAAAGTCTTTACAGCTGCAAATTACCAAAATTCTTACCATCTAAGCCGTTCCAGGCAAAAGATTCATTGGTAAGACTAATTACACAAAACAAAAGCTGCATTTATTCTAGATTAAATTAGTGTTATCCCACAAAGTAGTAGGTCTACCTTTTTCGGGGTATTGATTATGTGTATTTATTTAACAGCTTCATTAATATTCCCAAACCAGGAGGCATATTTAATATAGTTGTTCGCTATGCGATCAATTTCTCCATGAAGCAGTTCCTTAGAAATGTCCTTTACCTTTTTAGCTGGCACTCCTGCATAGATACTTCCTTCCTCTACAACCGTTCCTTCCAATACTACTGATCCTGCAGCAATGATAGAGTTACTGTGTATCACACATTTGTCCATCACAATGGCTCCCATACCAATCAGCACATTATCATGCACGGTACATCCATGTACAATTGCATTGTGCCCGATAGAGACATTATTCCCGATTTCGGTGGCATTTCTTTCAAACGTACAGTGTATCACGGCACCATCCTGCACATTTACTTTGTTGCCCATCTTAATATAATTCACATCACCACGAACCACAGCATTAAACCAGAAACTGCAGTCATCACCTGTAACTACATCTCCAACAATGGTTGCATTGGGAGCAATGAATGTGTTCTTTCCAAATTTTGGAGACTTACCATTTACAGGAGCTATGATTGACATTTGCTTAATTAGATATTATTATACAAAATTAGACTGGTTATTAAAAGGAGCATCAGCTAAACGGTTGCTAGATGCTATTATCAAAATCTTCTAGAAGTGTCTGTTTCATACTATTGAGTGTTACACACGTAATTTGTAAGAGTATTGAATAGATGTCCTTCTGTTGAATTAGTGCCATTTATGAACAGCTGGTATCTGCAAAAATACTGTGCATCGGTAGTAGTTCCCATTAACTTGACAGAATAGTAGACCCACCATCTATGTTCATCAGGAGCGGTGAAATCGTGGTCATGGGGATTGGAGAAATGTATGCTGGTTCCGAAAGGTATTTCAATAATATCACCGGATGCGACAACCTGACCAGTTCCAACATGAGTAACATGTTGCCCCCGTACCGAATCAATAATAGCATACATCTTAATTCCTTGTGGCAAGACTAAATTATTCTCGGCATATTTATTTTTGAAGAACGGACTAGGTAAGTACCAATATGAATTTTGACGCAGTGAAGTTCCAATAACCAAATTTGTAGGCAGATTTTTTATTATCGGGAAATACGTTCCATCTTGTTGGGTAGTGAAACTGGTATCATTACTATAAGAAGTATTAGCTCCGGTTTTTGCATAGAACCGTACATAATATGTGGAGTTTTCATGTAAGCCCTGAATACTCGTAGTAAAAGTTCTATCGGGTAAATTGAATACACCATTTACAGGTACTTTCAAAAAATAATTATCGATAGTCGGTAATGGGGTGTTACTAACTACAAAGCCTCCGCTATCAATTCCGGAATTTCCATAATCCAAAATTTTGGCTTTAATGAATAATCCAGATATACTTAATTGTATAAACTCAATGATTTGAACTTTTGGAAAAGAATTGGTGGTAAAACTCGCATCATTGCTATAATAAATGTTAGTTCCGGATTTTGCATAAACCCGTACATGATATGTAGTGTTTTTTTGCAAGCCTTGTATATGGCTAATAAATGTACTGTCAGTGGAGTTAGATACAATAGAACTTAAAGGTATTTTTAGAAAGTATTGGTCAATAGTTGGTGAGGCGGTAGTACTAACTACAATACCTCCGCTATCAATTCCAGCACTGCCAAAATCTAATACCTTAGTTTTTATTTTTATTTCAAATTCTTTTATTTCAAAAATTTCAGTGATTTGAATCGTAGGAACTGTTGTTTGCCGAAGATGAGAGGGATTTTTTTTGCAACCCAAAAAACATGTTACAGAAATAAGAAGTATCGCTTTATAAAATAAACGCATAAGACCAGTTTGAACAAATATACAATTAGTGTGGCATAAGCAATCTGATTTCACTCCTCATCTACCTATAACCTATCTTCACAATTTTGTTATTATTGCAGCTAATGGATAATCGTAAACTCTTCTTTCAGCACATTGCTCAAACATCACCTTCACCAATCGGCCTTGAAATGGTGAAGGCGGAAGGTTGTTATATACATGGAGCCGATGGAAAAAAATATCTCGACCTGATTTCCGGCTTTAGTGTAGCCAATATCGGTCACAGCCATCCAAAAGTTGTTGAAGCGGTACAAAAACAGGCTGCAGCATACATGCATCTGATCGTATACGGAGAATTTATCGAGCAGCCACAGGTGCAGTATGCAAAACTGCTCACAGATCATCTTCCTTCCTCACTAAACTGTGTTTATTTCACTAATAGCGGGGCCGAAGCAGTGGAAGGAGCCATGAAGCTGGCTAAAAGAGTTACAAACCGTTCAAAGATCATCGCTTTTAATAAAAGTTACCACGGTAGTACACAAGGTGCCTTAAGTGTAATGGGTGATGAAACTTTCCGGAATTCCTTTCGTCCTTTATTACCCGGCATTTCTCATTATGATTTTGGAAGTGAGGAAGCGATAAATGCAATTGATGAAGACACAGCTTGTGTGATTATGGAAGTAGTGCAGGCAGAAGCTGGAATTATTAAACCCGGTAAAGCCTGGTTACAACGGTTAGCAAAAAGATGTAAAGACAATTGCACACTTTTGATATTCGATGAGATACAGTCTGGTTTCGGCAGAACAGGTAGCCTTTGGGCTTTTGAACAGTATGAGGTTGTACCGGATATATTATTACTAGGAAAAGCTTTAGGTGGTGGAATGCCTTTAGGCGCTTTTATAGCAGATCAAAGTCTGATGAATACCCTGACACACGATCCTGTTTTGGGACATATCACCACTTTTGGAGGCCATCCCGTGTCTTGTGCTGCAGGAAAAGCCGCATTTGAAACGCTGTTAGACGAACACTATATTAATGACGTTTTTAAAAAGGAAAAAATCCTCCAGGGTATTAAACACTCATTGATACAACAAACCAGGAGCGCTGGTCTTTGGATGGCAGTTGATTTCGATTCATTTGAAACCTGTCAAAAAGTAGTTCACCAGTGTATAAAAGCAGGTATTATCACCGATTGGTTCCTGTTTTCTGCAAATTCTTTACGTATTGCCCCACCTTTAAGCATAACTTTACAGGAGCTGTCAGACTTCTGCGAGCAGTTTTTACATCTCCTTGACCTCGTTCAGCATAAATGATGTTGACCCGTTCCTCAAATTATTTGCAGGCCTTAATGAAAATTGTTCTTGTTGGCTGAACATTGTTTAGAGTGCTGATTGTTAACTGGTATGAAGCTTGTATTAAGGATATTGTAATTCTTCATTATTAAATATCAACTTATGACCGACAATCAAAGATTCTTATCTGGCCTTGCACTTGGTGCGGCTGCAGGTGCTGCTATCGCAATCTTATTACAAAGCGATAAAGGCAAAGAAATGTTAGACAATATCAAGGATTTTGCATCTAATGCTGGTGATAAAGTAAAAGATGGGTTAAGTGGTTTAACTGACGAAGTGAGCGAACTCTGGAGTAAAGGGAAAAGCACCACTGAAGATGTAAACCAAACAGCACAAAATGCAGTTTAATACAACAGAGACAGAGCCTACTGTAAACGGGCAGCCCACAGAAAAAAAAGAAAACTTTTTTGTCGAAACGAAAAAGCTGCTGGAACAGTACGTGCAAGACCGTATCCTGCTTCTGAAGCTTGAAATGTCAAAAAAAGCAGCTAATGCCACTGCAGGAATTGTAAATGGTGTGGCATTAGGGTTATTTGCTTTGTTTGCGCTCATCTTTATAAGCATTACACTCGGTTTTGTATTTAGCGAACTTACCGGCAGCTTTATCTGGGGCTTTGCAATTGTATCAGCTATCTATATTGCTTTGATCATAACATTGATCGTTGCAAGAAAGTGGGTGACAACAAAAGTTTCCAATGCTGTGATCAGTTCTATCTATTCAAAAAAGAAAGAAGAAAAAGGAAAGCAAGATGACAGCCACGTCTCAAAAAATTGAATTGATGCAAATATCTACCGTAGATGATTTGAATGCAGAGATCCTCAGGGTGAAAGCAAGAACGATCATGCAAAAGGAACTGCTGAAAGATAATATGAAGCAGTTACCAAAAGAAGCATTGAAATATGGCGCTATTGCTATTATTCCAGGATTTCTGGCTGCTCGTATTACCAAACGAGGATACGGAGTTGCATCAGGTTTATTGGGATGGTTATTTCACAGGAAGAACGAAATAAAAAGATCTGCAGCTAAAAAGCAGGCGGTAAAATCAGCTAAATCTGTAGGCATATTTACAGGTCTTAGCTACCTGTTTGCAAAACTCAGCAAAAAATTATAAAGAGAAATATGAGAGGTATTTTATACGTAATAGCTGTGATATTAATAATCGGTTGGGTCCTTGGTTTTTTTGTAGGATCATTCAGCGGTTTGATTCATATTCTACTGGTATTGGCAATTATTTCATTATTGCTTGGACTGATTCGGGGAAGAGGTTAGATAACAACTAGGAAGATCGGCTTAGGCCGATTTTGTATATATGATAATACGCAAACATCACATCAATTGAGAGTTGTTCGGAAGATTTCAAGAGTACTGGCCTGGATATTCGTGAGTTTACTGGGCCTTGTGTTGCTGGTGTACCTGTTAATCCAGGTTCCGGCTGTGCAGGGTATTGTTCGGGACAAAGCAGTTGCTTACCTCGAAGGAAAATTAAAAACCGAAGTGCGAATAGGTGGACTATCCATTACTTTTCCTAAACGTCTTGTGTTAGAAGATGTTTACTTCGAAGATCAACGTGGTGATACTTTATTATCCGGAAAAAAACTGAGAGTTGATATTGCTTTCCTCGAATTACTGAATAATCGTGTGGTAATTAATTACCTGGAACTTGAAAATGTAAGAACAAATATCTACCGCATTAACCAGGACACCACTTTCAACTTTAATTACATCGTTAAAGCTTTTGCTACTCAATCTACATCAACTACTGCATCGGCACCGATGGAGTTTGACCTTGATAAAATTGTATTGAATAAAGTAGTCACCACTTACAGAGACGACCAGATCGGAAGCGATATGTATATCAACATCGGGAATTTTACTGCTGATGTAGATAAGTTCGTTCCTGATAGTTTTTTATATTCAATACCAGTGATCAATCTGCAGAATACTGCTATTCGTATGAGGCAGTATAAACCTTTGGTTACACCAAAGCCGATGGCTGTGATCGAGGCAGAAAACACAGCCCCACCATTCGATCTGAATCTCGATAAATTAAATCTTCGGAATGTTACATTCAACTACGACAATGCTGTTTCAGCCATCACCACCGATGTGAAGATTGGAGATTTGATTGCTGATGCAAGATCATTGGATCTTGATTCAATGTACATCAACCTGGAAGATTTTCAACTCAATAATACTACCGCCAAAGTAATTTTCGGAAAGTCACAACAATCAGCAATTGCTGCAAAAGAAATTGGTAAGAATATCGAGGCACAGGCAAATAATCCATGGAGAATTCGCTCTGATAAAATTTCATTGAAGAATAATTTTATCCAGTACGATGATAATAACCAGCCACGCCAGGTTGGTGTGATGGATTATGCTCACATGAATTACCAGGATCTGAACCTTGAGGCTACAGGTCTTGTGTTTTCTCCTGTTGCCATAGAAGCTTCCATCGTAAGTGGATCTTTTAGAGAACAAAAAAGTGGTATTGTACTAAGGCAACTGGAAGCTGATCTGAAATACGGTGAGAAGCAAACTTCTGTGGATAATCTTTTTATTCAAACCGATAGAACAAACTTACGCAGAAGGGTAGTGCTTAACTATGAGTCTATTGAATCGATGGCTTTAAGACCAGGTGATATTCACCTTGATGCAGACATTGATCAATCAACAGTTGCCGTAAGAGACATCATTGCTTTTGCTCCTGCTTTAAGAAATATTACTCCATTTAAAGGCAATGAGAACGAAGTATTCAATATTGATGCAGTTGTTCGTGGCTATATAAAAGATCTGAGCATTCCAACACTTAATGTCAGCAGCTTTAGAAATTCAACTTTTTCCGTTTCGGGAACAATTAAAGGATTACCATCTACAAATCCTTACTTCGATCTTGTCATCAACCGGTTCAGCACAACTAAAACGGACCTTGCATCGTTTCTTCCCAAAGGATCGATACCAACCAACATTCGTATTCCCGAAAGCCTGTCAGGCCGAGCTGCATTTAAAGGCACACCTTCAAATTATAACACCAGGTTAAATGCTCAGACCAGTAAAGGCAGTGTCGATCTTGTCGCATCTGTTAATGGTGAACGTTACAAGGCCAAAGCAACAACCCATGGCCTGGATGTCGGTTATATATTCATGCAACCAAGCATAGGGAAAGTCACAATGCAGGCAAATATTACCGGGAATGGTTTTGATTTCAAAAAGGCCCCCATTGATATAGATGCTTATGCATCTTCTGCACACATCAATGGATATACTTACAACAATATTAAGTTCACCGGCAACCTTCGTAATGGAATTTTGAATGGTAAAGGAGATATCAAAGACAGTAACGCTGATCTTGATTTTGCTGTTGTGTCTGATCTCAAGCTGGCAAGTCCTTCTCTTGATCTTCAGTTGCAGGTTGATAGTTTGAATTTAAATGCACTAGGCTTTAGCAATGTTCCGTTTAAGATTCATGGAAACATCAATGTAAATATGCCATCTCTTAATATGGCTTCATTGAACGGTAATGCAACCATTACCAATGTTGTCTTTATTAAAGATGGGCAACGATTTACAATCGACACCATTTCACTTGTTGCCACACCAAATTCAATTGCATTAAGTTCTGAAGTTGCCGTGGTTGATCTGAAAGGCAATTACAATCTAACAGAAATCGGTTATGCCATTCAAAATATCATTCACCAGTATTATACGATCCCTGGCTACCAGCGAAAACCTTTGGCTGCACCACAGGATTGGACTTTAACTGCTACTATATTTCCTTCCGATGTGCTGTATGCTTTTATGCCTCAAATAAAAGGTACAGATACCGTAAGCCTTACAGCCAGCCTGAATACCGCACAAAATGATTTAAGGTTAGTTGCAGGAACAAGAAAATTATATTTCAACGGTCAGTATGCTGATAGTTTAACGATTAACGCAAACACAGCAACAAACCAGTTAGTATACGCTGTCAATGCATTTTCTGTTGGAACCAAAGATTTTCGAGCCTATAGAACTTCGGTCACGGGTGATCTGATGAATGACCTTTTAAATCTTCGTTTAGATGTAAAGGATAAACAAGATCAATCCCGTTACCAGGTAGCTGGTGTTGCAGCAAGTATTCCCGGAGGATTTCGTTTCAGCCTGAGCCAGGATAGCCTGATGTTTAATTACGATAAATGGGCTGTTGCACCAGGTAATTTTATCCAGTCCACTACCGCAGGATTATTGGTTAATGATTTTACCATCAGCAAAGGTGACCAGGTATTAAATGCAAATAGCCGAACCACAGTTCCGAATGGTCCCATAGATCTCAGCTTCAGAAATTTCCAGATCAGTACCATCACTGGCATTCTCAACCAGGATCAGTTGTTGATGGGAGGAAAGATCAATGGAACAGCCTTACTGAGTAACTTCAATACGAATCCTGTATTCACTTCTGATCTGCAAGTGCAGGACTTTAGTTATAAAGGTGATACGCTCGGAAATATAACAGCAAAAATAAATAACCAGACCGCTAATACGCTTGCTGCAGACATCAGGTTGTTGAGTGATAAGAACGATGTTCATCTCAATGGAAGTTATGTGATCTCTTCTCAGACGATGGACATGAAACTTAACATGAACAAATTTGATCTCTCATCAATAAAACCGTTTCTAACAGAACAATTGAGAGATATTGGCGGAAGCATCAGTGGTAACATGGATGTTGCTGGTAAACTTACTGCACCTGATTTGAATGGAACATTACGCTTCGACAGTGCTTTTATTGCACCTGCTATTTTAGGTGAAAGATTCTCTTTACCAAACCAGGAATTACGAGTAACACCCCAGGGAATTCGATTAGATAATTTTGTGATTCGTGATTCATTAGGTGGACAGGCAATCATTGATGGTTCTATTGCGACAACCGATTTCACAGATTTTGAGTATGATTTTTATCTCACGGCAAATGATTTTCGTGTGATGAATACAACACGAACTGCCAATTCAGAGTATTACGGCAAGCTGAATGTTGATGTTGACCTTGCAGTTTACGGCAACATGAAAGCACCTACCTTGGAAGGAAACCTCAGGGTAAACAAAGGAACCGATCTGTTTGTTGTATTACCGGGAAGTAATCCTGAAATAGTTTCGAGAGAGGGAGTGGTCCAGTTTGTTGACATGGATAATCCGACTGACAGCATTTTCGTAAACACACACAATGTGCTCGATTCAATCATCAACAGTATGGATGTTGCAGGATTGGATGTTGCTGCAACAATTGAAACGGATACTGCTGCACAATTGAATCTTATTGTAAATGATCTTACCGGTGATATATTATCTATGCGTGGCCGTGCAGATCTTGCTGCAGGTATAGATAGAAGTGGGAAAATTTCACTCACCGGGAACTACGAACTGAACAGTGGTTACTATGAGTTGTCCTTCGAATTCATAAGAAGAAGATTCGATATACAAAAAGGAAGTACAGTAACATGGACCGGCGATCCAACACAAGCAATTGTAGATGTGACAGCAATATATATTGCTACAACTGCTCCTATAAATCTTGTAGCACCTCAGCTGGGAGAAAGCACAGCCAGCCTTAACAGGTTCAAACAACGATTACCATTCAATGTAATGCTATACCTGAACGGACAAATTATGGAACCTGTTATCAGCTTTGATATTCAGATGCCACAGGGTTATGCAGCAGCATGGAAGGAAGTGGATGAGAAGTTAATACAGGTAAGAAGAGACCAGGCTGAATTAACGAAACAGGTTTTTGCTTTATTGCTGTTAGGAAGATTCGTTCAGGAAAATCCATTCCAGGATGCTGGTGCAGGTGTAAGTATTGCCAGGCTTGCAAGAGAGAGTGTGAGTCGTGTAATAACAGAACAATTGAACCAGTGGGCCAACGAATTGTTGCCGGGCTTTGGTTTAAGTTTCGGCGTTGTATCGATGGAAGATTATTCTACAGGTGACTTAAGAAACCGAACAGATCTGAATGTATCGCTTACACGGCAAATGTTCAATGATAGGGTAAGAGTTACTATCGGAAGCAATTTTGAATTGGAAGGTCCTGCAGGTAATTCACCAGCATCACCATCCACAGGTTTTGCAAGTGATGTTGCAATTGACTATTTACTCAGTAAGGATGGCAGGTATATGTTGAGAGCATACCGCAAAAGTATTTATGAAGTATTAGTTGAAGGACAAGTGGTGGAATCAGGATTGCGGTTTATACTTACAATGGACTATGATCATTTCAGAGAATTGTTCAGGCGTAGAAAAACGGAAGAACCATTGCCTACAAGAAGACGAACGACAACTAATACGAGTGAAGAAGTTCCTAAACCTGTAGAAGATCCACAAGATAAATGAGAACGCTTTTTTATATATTGATCATTTCATTATTTGCTGTTTCGTGTAGCCCTAAACTGGCTCCCGGTGAAACATTATGGGTGGGTTCTGATGTTAAGATCGAGAACTCCGACAAAGGAGCAAAAGAAAAGAAAGCCCTGGCGAGTGAATTGGCAGCCTTGGTAAGACCAAGACCTAACTCTAAGTTTCTTGGAATTCGCTTCAAGCTCATGTTCAGAACACTTCCACTTATCGGGAAAAAAATTGGAGAGTCACCAGTACTTACCAGTTCAGTAAATTTTGAAAAGAATACTGATGTGTTGCAAAACAGGTTGCAGAATAAAGGTTTTTTCCATGGAAAAGTTGCATTCGATACAGTCACAAAAAGAAATAAGACAAGTGCAACCTTTACAGCGAACGTTGGTTCTCAATATACAATCAATGCTGTATCATTTCCTTCCGATTCAAGTGAACTTGGTAAAGCAATTGCTGCCACATCACGCAGAACATTATTAAAAGCAGGTGAGCCATATGATCTTGACCTGATCAAAGCAGAAAGAGTTAGAATTGATGCACGACTAAAAAATGTTGGATACTTTTATTTTAGTCCTGATTATCTTATTGTGCATGTTGATTCCACCATTGGCTCGAACAAGGTAAACCTGATGGTTCGAATAAAATCTGAAACACCTGGTGATGCCAGGAAAGTATATCGCATAAAAGACATAATAGTTCATGCAGATTATGCCCTCAATACCGCTGCTGCAGATACAACTGGTGTAAAACCTGATTCATCTCTGTATCATGGTTATTTCATAATCGATCCTGAGCAGAAGTTCAAACCGAAAGTATTCGACAGAACACTTGTTATAAATCCCGGTGATATTTACAGCCGTGATGAACATAATCTTTCACTGAACAGGCTTATTAGTCTTGGTGTTTATAAGTTTGTAAAAGTTCAGTTTGAAGAAGTAAATACGGACACTTCCAGCTTGCTGAATGCTTATTATTATCTCACACCGCTGCAAAAAAAATCGATTCGTTTAGAGGTTGGCGGACTTACCAAATCAAGTAATGCTACCGGTACCGAAGTCACCTTAAGCTGGAAAAACAGGAATTTGCTAAGAGGTGCAGAGTTACTTACCCTAAGTGCTTTTGCAGGAATAGAAAGACAAATTTCCGGTAACCAGCCTGCAGTATCTACTAACAGGTTAGGTACTGATATCAATTTTATTGTTCCGAGAATTACTTTTCCTTTCCGCTTTAATACAAGCAGTGAGTTTGTTCCCCAAACACGGATGAACCTCGGTTATGAATTGTATAACCGTACAGACCAGTACAGTCTCAATTCATTTAAGCTGAATGTAGGTTATGTGTGGAAAGATAATATCCGGAAAGAACACCAGTTAAATGTGTTCTCGATTAATTATGTTGATCCGTTACATATCACTCCTGAATTTCAAAATGAACTCAACAATAATCCCACTTTACAAAGAAGTATAGAGCCGCAATTTCTCATTGGTACAAATTATAATTTCAATTACAATTCGCAGGTAAGACCAAACAGGAGAACACATAATGTTTACCTGAATACCAATATCGATCTGTCCGGAAATCTTTTAGGTTTATTAATGGGTGCAAAAGGGTCAGACAAGAAAACGATTCTGAATGTTCCTTTTGCTCAATATGTAAGGCTGGAACCCGAGGCAAGGCATTATTTCCGTTTCAGCAGAAGCACTACAACTATGCTGGCCAGTCGTATCATTCTTGGAATGGGCTATGCTCATGGCAACAGCACCGAGATGCCTTTTTCAAGAGCTTTTTTTATTGGTGGAACAAATAGTCTACGTGCATTCAGGGCAAGATCTGTAGGACCGGGATTGTTTTACGGAGGTAACGCAGACACATCAAGGACTTTCCTGCCTGATCAGCCTGGCGATATAAAATTTGAGGTGAATACTGAAGTGCGATTCAATATCACATCCATTTTCAATGGTGCATTCTTTATTGATGCAGGAAATATCTGGACGTTAAATGAAGATCCGAAAAGACCGGGTGGCAAATTTTCCAGCAAGTTCTTAAGTCAGCTTGCGGTTGGTGCAGGTGCCGGGTTAAGGATTGATCTTAACCTGATTATTTTAAGAGGTGATCTTGCTTTCCCTTTACGGGAGCCGTGGTCACTAAATGCACCAGATCAATCTTTAAAGAGCCTTTGGAAACGTTCAATATTTAACCTGGCTATTGGTTATCCTTTCTAATTTCTTAGCTGCATTACGATTAGTGAGTTTTTTGTGTAAAATCGACGGAGGAGCTTCACCGAAAGAAACATCAACTAATATCCTGAGGTACTCATTTGTGCTGCTTTCCCTTTATTCATAATAGGCTTATCAGGATGAAATGAAGATGATCCATTCAGATAAATATTCAAAACGCAAGTGTTTAACTCATTAATGCTCTCGGCTGCAAAATCAAAAATTAGCTGCAACTATATTAAAAAAAGAAGCTGTATCAATTTTGATACAGCTTCTTCTATATAAACTCAGCGTATTCTTAATACTTCACGAATCTTTGTACAGCAGTCTCACAACCATTGGCACATATGATCTTAACCATGTATGTTCCAGCTGAAAGTGATTGTACATTTAATAATTCCTGTGTATCGCCTGCAACCAATTGAGTTGCTCTTTGTAAGATTACTTTTCCAGTAAGGTCAGTTACTACAATAGTTGCTTTTTCTAAAGTTGGTGAAGCGATTACAAGGTTTAACTCGTTTCTTGATGGGTTAGGATAAACGCTGCTGATCCTGATATCCGTTGCTTTAGACTTCAACGTAACGATATCAGAATAGTTGAATTTTCCATCTTTATCAATTTGCTTTAAGCGATAATAGTTTGTTCCTGATAAAGGTCTAACATCACTATATTGATAGTTCAATGCTGAAGCACTGTTGCCATTTTCTGCTTTGGTAGCAATAGTAGCGAAGGAAGTAAAGTTTCTTCCGTCTGCACTTCTTTGCAATTCAAACCCTTTGTTATTGGTTTCAGTTGCAGTTGACCATTGGAGAATATTTACAGATCCTTCTGTACGTCCGGTAAATGAAGATACAGTTACAGGAAGAGCAGTTCCGGAAACAGCAATAGTGAAATTATCGCCAGCCCCTGCTGAATAATCATACACTCTCAAATAGTATGTTGTTCCAAGAACAAGACCAGTAAGATTCATTGTTTCTGTTCCTGCACTGGCAGTTGCATCAACACAAGTGCTAAACTGGGTTAGGGCACCACATGTTCCGGTAAAGGCCTGCAGTACTGCATCAAACGTTGATCCTCCTACAACTGTGATGGTTGCATTACCATTCTGAACAGGTGTAAACTTAAACCAAACATCTTCATCCGGAGTACCAGGGTCTGGACATGTTGCAATACCAGCAGAAGCTGTACCGCTAATGGTAGTTCCATTGTATGCTCCACCCATATAAGGGGTAAGTGTAATTGCTCCTGCACATTCGTCGTTGGCAGGTGCAGGTAAAGGACCACCAGTTGTAAATGAAGTCATGGAAGAACTACAGTTATTTAAAGCGCCATTGGCATTCTTAGGTGTCACATACCAATAGTATAATGTGTTAGCAACACCGCCGGTAATATTTACTGAAGTTGATGTTGTATTTCCCAGCAATGGAGGTGTAGTAGAAGTGCCAAAATATACATCATAACTGGTTGCACCTGAAGCGGCAGTCCATGATAATGGTATATTAGGCTGATAAACTACACCCGTTGCATTATTAGCAGGTGCTACGTTATTGGTACATGCCGGAGGACAATTTGTTGTTGACATTGCAACAGTCACTGTATTCGAGTACTCTGGAGTGCCGCCACCAGGGCAGGTAACGCTAGCTCTGTAATCACGAGAAGCTGATTGAGAAGTGGATGCAGTTGCAGCAGTGGCACCAGGAATATCCGCCCATGTGTTGGCTCCTGCTGGTGAACTTTGCCATTTGATAACAGCAGCTGCTGGTGCAAATCCAGCTAGTGATAAGTTGAAATTAGTATTCGCACATGCAGCAGCAGGCCCAGAAGCTGTTCCTGCAGTTGGTGTTGTACATGTTGTAGCATCATAAGCTAATTCGTCAATACCGATGATATTAGAGTTAGCTCCTGAAGGTCCTCCGTTTGTTACCCAGTATCTAAATGCAATACGACCCGCAACCGGTGTGGCACCAACGCCAGAGATGGTAATTGTATACTGAGTCCAGGTTTGTGGATAAGGATTTCCACAACCACCTGTGCTTGTACTACTGTTAGACAAAGCCGGATTAACTGAACAGGCAAGAATGGTAAAATCTCCTACATCCGTTGCAAGCGTTCCAACATTGGTACTTGCTCCTGCTGTACTAAGCCTTACTTCCATCCGGTCAGGATATACAGTTGTTGCAGCTGCAGTTCTTGTATAAAAGGTGAGGATAGCACCATCTTTAAGATTGACCTGCGGAGATATATACCAGTTACTGATATCTCCTGCACCAGTGGTAGACTGGTAATTCACTACGGCGTATCCTGCACCAGTAAATCCTGGTAAAGACGTAGAAGTTGAACCGGAGGTCCATACTGTTGTAGGAACATTGGGATTACTGTTATTGGTAGTTACCCATCCTGTTGGAGTGGCTGCATTGAATCCCTCTGTTAAGGTATTCACCTGGGCGAATAAACTAAGGGAAGCAGACAATAATAGTACTGCTAATAAGTAGATTTTCTTCATCGTCATTGGTTTGATTAAGACAATATTAAAAAAAAGTCCCCATATTATGGGGACTTTTTATATAACCGGAAGAGATGTTTAGTTTTTAATGAACTGAGATGTTTTTACTTCTGCATTCGGACATATTACTCTAACATGGTAACTTCCGGCAGAAAGTGTAGAAACGTTTACCGGAATAATGTTTTCGCCAGCAATGAGAGCTGTTGACATCTGCGAAACCAGTTTTCCTGTCAAATCAGTTATTATGATAGTTGCCTTTTCAGTAATGGCACTGCTAATAGCTAGATTTAATGTTTCTCTTACCGGATTTGGATAAACAGAGGATATCTGAATACCGTTTTTATCGCCGTCAATTTTGATGATTACAGAATAGCTGATTGTACCATCTTTGTCAATTTGTTTGAGCCTGTAAAAGTTAGCTCCTGCAAATGGTCTTGAATCGAGATACGAATAGTTTAATACAGTTGAGCTATTGCCATTTTCCGCCTTGGTTGACTGGAATGCAATGGACGTAAAGTTTCTGCCATCAACACTTCTTTCAATATCAAAACCTCTGTTGTTGTTTTCATTCGCTGTTGACCAGCCTAATAAATTACCATTGTCTTTTTTCGAGCCATTAAAACTAACAAAGGTAACTGGTAATGAAGCGCCCAATGTTGCATCCATCATAATTTTGAAGTTAGCACCTGCAACTGAAAAGTCAGACCATGTACCCGTACCTGCCGGTGACCTCAGGAAAAACTGCTCACTGCGAATTGGATTTTCCAGTTCATAACCATAGCTCACATTAACTGCAGAAGTGGTTTGTGTAACACCAACATAAAAATCTCCGGTGATGGGGATGTTTGGAACCGTAATATTATTAGCGCCAGCTGTTGATGTTTGTGAAGCTGAAGTCCATAAAGAAGCTCCAGGGGTAGCACCTCCAGCAAAAATTGATACGGTATACGGCTGTCCTGCAGTAAAGAAGTATGTTGTTACCTGCGTAACCGTATTTACACCATTATTGAGGAATTTCACTGCAAAATCTATGGTACCTGTATTACTTCCTACGCCACCTACTGCAGTAGAGTAAGCTGTGCTGTATACATTTGGTGTTGCCTGTTGTGTAATATTGGCTGAATTATTTGCAGTATTATCATCAGAAGGAATCGAGACAGTAACTACACTACTTCCGTGAGTTGTAGGAGTATATGCTGAAAAACTTACTGTTGTTGCTGCACCAGGAGCCAATGAAGCAATAGTTTGGACATCTGTGTGAGGATTGGTTCCTGTAATATTCAGGTTTACATTCAGGTTCGTTAATGTATTTGATCCAATATTTTTTATTGTAGCACGAACTACATGTGGAGTGCCTGAAGGAATAGCTATTTTACCTAAAGTGTGAATGCCTGTCACCTGTGCATCGTTTGCCAGGGTAGAAACAAAACGGTAAGTCCGTCCTGCATCCGGCCCAACAGTTCTTCTGAAATTAAATATTTGTCCTGAACCTAATTGAGTGGCTGAAAAAGCTGCACCAGACCAAACAGCTGTAGACCCTTTAGTGACCATAATTACGTTTGATCCAGTATTATCGGTTCCTACAATTCCTACGGCGGCAGTTTTAAAAGCATCGGCATTTGCTGTAGCTGTCCAGGTGCCGTAGATCAATTCAATGTTATTCGAAGTTTCATATAACTTGATCTGGAAATTCATGGTAGAATATTGTACGGCAGGGGTGGTGGTTTTTTCTGTTACATCTTTCCACTCTATCGTGCAAACCCTGTTCGGAGCTGTTCCTGACGTTAATACTTTATATTCAGTTGTTGCAGTACCATCTAAATCATGATTTAATACTGCAATAGAATTTCCATTGGCAGGATAGGAGGAATTTAGCAGAATGTTACCGGTTCCAACTTGTGCACTTGAGCCAAATATAGCTGCAGATGTAGGAGCGGTAGCACCTAGTTTAATAAACCCGTTAGTGTTGAATATGAATTGCGTAAAAGCAGTTCCATTGAAATTAAATGTAAACCCTATGTTTACAGGAGATGAGTTAGCGTCATCCGTATTGGCAGTGGTAATGGTGGTACCCGTGGCAGAAATACTGCTGTACGTGGTTGTCGTGTTTACACCGTTTGCAGTTTGGTAATTGAGCTGAGCCGAAGCAGCTCCTACTCCAATAATAAAATAAAGTAAAAAGAAGTAAATTTTTTTCATAATCAATGTTTAGTTGGTGAATGTAAAAAAGGTTTTTTACTGGCTAAAATATTCTTTTATTGGCTAATATTTTTAATGACCAATAATACATCTAAAGGGTGCAGCAAAAATTCCCATTTGTTCATTAATCCTCAACCCTTACCTTTGCCGCCTGAAATCAGGACTACACCTGTTTTCATACAAAACTTCTAATTAATTACGTATATGGCTACAACAGGTAAGATCAAGCAGATCATCGGTGCGGTAGTAGATGTGCAGTTCGAGGGGAATCTTCCGGAAATTTATAACTCGTTAGAGATCAAAAGGCCAGGCGGAGATACGCTGGTACTTGAAGTGCAGCAGCATTTGGGTGAAGACAGTGTTCGTACGATTGCTATGGATGGTACGGAAGGTCTGGTTCGTGGTATGGAAGTGACCGATACAGGAAAGGCGATCGCAATGCCAATTGGTGAAGGAATCAACGGTCGTCTGTTTAACGTAACAGGCGATGCAATTGACGGATTGCCACAGGTTAGCAAAGTGGGTGGTCGTCCGATTCACAATAAACCACCATTGTTCGAAAACCTGAGTACCGCTTCAGAAGTTTTATTTACGGGTATTAAAGTAATTGACCTTATCGAACCTTATGCAAAAGGTGGTAAGATCGGTCTTTTCGGTGGTGCCGGTGTAGGTAAAACCGTATTGATCCAGGAATTGATCAACAATATCGCTAAAGGTTATGGTGGTCTATCTGTATTCGCAGGTGTGGGTGAGAGAACAAGAGAGGGAAATGACCTGTTAAGAGAAATGATTGAAGCTGGTATCATGAAATATGGTGATAACTTCAAACATTCAATGGAAGAAGGTGGATGGGATCTGAGCAAAGTGGATATGGAAGGACTGAAAGAGTCAAAAGCAACCTTCGTTTTCGGTCAGATGAATGAACCTCCAGGAGCAAGAGCAAGAGTAGCATTATCAGGTCTTACGATCGCTGAATATTTCCGTGATGGTGATGGACAAGGTAAAGGAAAAGACATCTTATTCTTCGTAGATAATATCTTCCGTTTCACTCAGGCAGGTTCTGAGGTATCGGCCCTCTTAGGTCGTATGCCTTCAGCGGTAGGTTACCAGCCAACGCTTGCAACTGAAATGGGATTGATGCAGGAAAGAATTACTTCAACTAAAAACGGGTCTATCACATCTGTGCAGGCTGTTTATGTACCTGCTGATGACTTGACCGATCCGGCTCCGGCAACAACTTTCGCTCACCTTGATGCGACAACAGTATTGTCTCGTAAGATTGCTGACTTAGGTATTTATCCTGCGGTAGATCCGCTGGATTCTACTTCAAGAATTCTTACTCCTGCGATCGTAGGTGAAGCCCATTATGAATGTGCTAACAGGGTTAAATTGATCTTACAGCGATATAAGGAACTTCAGGATATCATCGCCATTCTTGGTATGGATGAATTGAGTGAAGAAGATAAATTAACTGTATCAAGAGCTCGTAGGGTTCAGCGTTTCTTATCTCAACCTTTCCACGTTGCTGAGCAGTTCACTGGTTTGAAGGGTGTATTCGTTTCTATTGAAGATACTATCCGTGGCTTCAACATGATCATGGACGGTGAAGTAGACGAATATCCTGAAGCAGCTTTCAACCTTGTTGGTACCATTGAAGATGCAATGGAAAAAGGTAAGAAAATGTTGGAGCAGGCAAAAGGATAATTAGCAAATAAGACAACTTAGAAACATGACATTAGAAATACTGACTCCTGAACGCAAATTATACAGCGGTGAAGTGTATGGTGTACAACTGCCAGGTATTTCTGGTTTGTTTGAAGTATTGGATAAACACGCTGCAATGGTTAGTGCTTTAGGCAAAGGGAATATGAAGATCCTCAGGGACAAAAACAGTTTCGAAAACTATAGCATACAAGGCGGTTTTGTTGAAGTACTGAATAACAAAGTAACCGTGCTTGTTGAAGGAGCGAAAGAGGCTTAATCTTAACTGCTTATAAATAAAAAAATGCCCTCATTTATTTGAGGGCTTTTTTTTATGCACTTAGCTGGTGGTCTCTGTTCATCGTTCCTTGCGTCGCACCCTTGTACAATGGAATACAGAAGGAACTGATAAAAGGAATCCGTTAGATCATGATCATCAGCGTTCCAATATTCTCTTTTAGAGTCTTCATTAGCTACACAGTTGGCAGCATAAACCAAATCAGCTACATTTGCCGCCTCTAAATATGTAATTTTTTATGGCAACTACTTCAGATATCAGTCGTGGAATGATACTTAAACTCGACAACAGTTTATATACAGTCGTTGAGTTTGGTGAGAACAAAACAGCTCGTGCTGCTGCAAAGATCTGGGCAAAACTCAAGGGTGTTGATAACAAACGTTCAATCGAAAAAACATGGAACAGTGGTGAAACGATTTATCCGGTAAGAGTGGAGAAAAAGGCTTTCCAGTTTTTGTACAAGGATGAAAGCGGTTATAACCTGATGAATAATGAAACTTTCGAGCAAATTGCTTTAGCAGAAGAAATGATTGATGCACCACAGTTTCTAAAAGATGGTGCAGAAGTATTTGTATTTATCAATAATGAAACAGAACAACCGATCGGTGCTGAATTGCCTGAGAAGATCAACCTGCTTATCACATATTGTGAACCAGGTGTTCGTGGTGATACTGCAACCAGAGCATTAAAGCCAGCTACAGTTGAGACAGGTGCAACCGTACATGTTCCATTGTTTGTGAATGAAGGAGAAACTATCCGTATCAACACAAAGAGCGGTGACTATGTAGAGCGAGTGAAAGTTGATTAATTTAATAACTGATAATTGAAAGGCTGCAACTGCAGCCTTTTTTTATTTCATTAGGTCATTCACCTTCACCATTCACCATTCACCATTCACGCCTCACCATTCACCACCAAACTACAGTTCACCCATTCCCCATCAAAACTTGCATTATACTTTTTGTAGAAATTAATGGCAGGCTCATTCCACTCTAACACCTGCCATGAGATTGCTTTCCAGCCTTTTTCTTTTGCTTCTTCAACCAGGCAATTGAAAAGCAACTTGCCAATTCCTTTTCCTCTCCATTCTTCGGTAACAAGAATGTCTTCTAAATACATTCTTGCCCCCTTCCATGTTGAATAACGAATGTAATAAAGTGCGAAACCAATAATCATTCCTTCTGCTTCTGCTACAAATGCCCACCACACAGGATTTTCGCCGAAGCCTGTTTCTTCAAAATGCTGAAGCGTTACTGTTACTTCATCAGGAGCTTTTTCGTAAACAGCAAGTTCTGTAACCAGTTCCAATAATCTGGGACAGTCTTTTTTTTCTGCTCTTCTTATACAAATTTGGTTCATTGATATGCGAGTTTAACTACATCTTCTGCACAGCCAAAAGCTAGTGTAAAACCGCTTCCGCCATGTCCGTAATTATGAATGATATTATTTTCTCTTTCTAATCTCACATCGTTGCGATGTGGTCTCAACCCTGCCCAGCTGCCGAGATAGGTTTGTTCCTTCAGCTCAGGATAGATATTGAAAGCTTTTTGAAGAAGGAACTCAATTGTTTTTGGTTCTGTTACTTCGTCAAACACATTCTCCTCATAAGTGCCACCAATAATAATTGCATCTTTTCTTGGAACAATGTATTGAGGTTTTTCGTTGTCAAGGAATATAGGCAAACCTTCTTTAGGCGAAAGCAAAGCAACCTGTCCACGATAAGGAATCAGTTGTTGATCGTTGCAAAGTTCTCTTGCACCAAGTCCCGAACAGTTGATGATAAGATCATGATCATCTAACTGGTCAAAATTCTTTATCCCCTGTTCATGAAATGCTACTCCTTTAGCCTCAAGTTGTGCTTGTAGCCATGGAAGAAATATCTGTGTTTCAATCAACGGAACTTCCGCTTCGTCGCCTTCAATATAGCCAGGCAGTAATTGATCATTTGGTATTGTACGATAAGAATTTGCAGGCATAAAATCTTTCCATGTTCTGTCAACTTCATTAACAGGAACATCATCAGCAACCACTTTGATAAGTTGTTTCATACTGATTCCGGTTAAAGAATCTCCGGCAAGCTCTTTATACGTTTCATAACTTTTCCGGCACCAATCAATACCACGTTTATCATTTCGGATGTGATAAGGCAACCAAAATGCAGCAGCCCTGTTAGAAGTGATATTTGGAGAGAATACTTTTGCAAAGACGGAAACACTATTACCAGCCTCAACTAATTTCAAAGCTGAACTCATTCCACTGATACCTGCACCTACAACTGCAATGTTCATTTTAGGGCTTGATCTAGATCGTTCAAAATATCAGCAACGTTTTCAATACCCACGCTCATTCTAATCAATCCATCTGTGATACCAAATGCTTCTCTCTCTTCTTTCTTTAATCCAAAATGTGTCATTGACGCTGGATGAGAGATCAAAGTATCAACCGTTCCAAGCGAAACGGCTCTAACGCACATCTGCAGCTTATCTATGAATTGTTTACCTGCATCTAATCCTCCATTTAATTCAAAGCTCAATACAGCACCAGGATGGCGCATTTGCTTCTTTGCAATCTCATATTCAGGGTGTGCCTGAAGTCCAGGATAATTTACCTGTGCAATAGCACTATGTTTCTGTAAGAAATCCGCCACGGCTTCTGTATTGCTGCAATGTCTTTCCATTCTCACTTCTAAAGTTTTCATACCAATTCCTAAAAGAAAAGCATCAAAAGCATTACTGTTTCCACCTAGCAAAGCATGCCATTTCCATGCTTGTGTTTTCATGAAATTGATGTCTTTGCCGATCAATACACCACCAATTGCAGTTCCATGACCGTTTAAAAATTTTGTGGTTGAGTGGAACACAAAATCAACACCATATCTAAAAGGTTGTTGCAGGTATGGCGTTGCAAATGTGTTATCAACAGAAACTATAAGATTCTTCTGCTTCGCAATTTTTGTGATGGCTTCTATATCTACGATCTGGATAGTTGGATTTGCCGGTGTTTCAAGATGAACCAATTTGATAGCGGGATCATTTTTTATTGCATCTTCTACTTTATTCAAATCCCGCATATCAATGATCAAAGACTCAACACCACATGCAACTAAAACTTTATGCAGCAATTCATGTGTTCCACCATACAACGAAAAATGAGAAAGCACTTTATCACCAGCTTTCAAATTGCTCATGAACATGGTGGTCATAGCAGATTGTCCGCTGGAATGCAATAATGCTTTCAGCTGAAGTTGTTGACCATTCCCATCTTTTAATCCAAAAGCTTCCAATGCAGCGATCGTTTCTTCAGCAACTTTAAATGTTGGGTTACCCCATCTGCTATAAATATTGCCTTTATCTTCTCCTGCAAATCTTTCCATTCCCTGGTCTGCGGTATCGAAAGTAAAAGTGGAAGTAGCGTAGATTGGAGTGAGGTGAGCATATTCAGGAAACGTCTCGGGAACTGTATGCATGGCAACAGAACTAATGCCTGTTAGTGTGAAATTCTTTTTCATGAGTGATTCGTGTAATTCGTGAAATTCGTCTCTTGTTCGTGTAAATCAAAAGTAATAAACATGAAGGAGCTATTGATTTCTTATGCCGCTTATAATTACTGGGGCAACCAGGAAATGGCAAAACGTATTCTGAAGCTCAGTCCTGAGAAACAGCAGCAAGAAGTGAAGAGCAGTTTCAATTCATTACATACCACAATCATTCATATGTGGGATGCAGAAAGTATTTGGTGGCAGCGAATGAAACTGAAAGAAAGCATTATCATTCCAAGTCTGAGCTTTCATCCAAATGTTGATGAAGCTGCCAATGGATTGCTTCAACAAAGCCAGGATTGGGCTGAATGGACAAAACAAGCAACAGAGCCTCAGTTAGAACATGTTTTTTCATACCGCAATACAAAAAAAGAAGCCTTCAAGCAGCCAACATGGCAAGTAATGCTGCAGGTATTTAATCATGGAAGTTATCATCGTGGTCAGTTGGTTACTATGTTACGACAGCTTGGCGAAGAAAATATCCCTCAGACCGACTATATCTTTTACTCTCGCAGGAAATAGTTGACATCCTGTCAGTAATTTTTGTTTGGTATTTTGTTTGATTTTTGCGGTCGGCTGCAGATTAAATGGCAGCTTCGTTGTGTCACTCACTTGTACGTTCATACAAAGCTCGGCCATGGACAATCACCTGAAGAGTGCGACGCAACGAAAGTAACATAGTAAATAAGAAGCTGGTTCCATAAAAAATTACACATTATGCAAAAAGGACAGATCAGGGTTCAGACAGAGAACATTTTTCCAATAATTAAAAAGTTCCTTTATAGTGAACACGAAATTTTTCTGCGTGAGTTGGTGAGTAATGCCGTTGACGCCACACAGAAATTAAAAACTTTGTCATCTATCGGTGAAGCCAAAGGTGATCTTGGTGAGTTAAGAATTGATGTTGCGATAGACACAAATGAAAAAATCCTCACCATCACAGATCGTGGTATTGGCATGACCGCAGAAGAGGTTGACAAATACATCAACCAGGTTGCTTTTAGTGGTGCAGAAGAATTCCTTGATAAATATAAAGATGCAAATATCATCGGCCACTTTGGTTTAGGCTTTTACAGTGCCTTTATGGTGAGTGATAGGGTGGAGCTGTACACTAAGAGTTTCAAGGATGAAAGTGGTGTGTACTGGAGTTGTGATGGCAGCCCTGAATTTGAATTATACAATGTTGATTACAGTCAACGTGGAACAAAGATCGTTTTGCATATTAACGAAGAAAGCAAAGAGTTTTTAGAAGCTGATCGCATTCGTTCCATACTCACAAGATTCTGTAAATTCTTACCTGTAGCAATTTATTTTGAAGACCAACAGATCAATAATACAAACCCTATCTGGACCAGAAAACCTTCAGAACTTACTACGGAAGATTACCAGAATTTTTATAAGGAGTTATATCCTTATGGTGAAACACCTTTGTTCTGGATACACTTAAATGTGGACTATCCGTTTAATCTTACAGGTGTATTGTATTTCCCTAAGATCAAGCAGAGTTACGAGATTCAGAAAGACAAAATTCAGCTGTACAGCAACCAGGTATTTGTAACAGATGAAGTGAAAGATATTGTTCCTGAGTTTCTGATGTTGTTGCATGGTGTGATTGATAGTCCGGATATTCCATTGAACGTAAGTAGAAGTTATTTGCAGGGAGATCCGAATGTGAAGAAGATCAATAATCACATCACCAAAAAAGTTGCTGATAAACTGGAAGAGATATTCAACAAAGAAAGAAGTGAATTTGAACAGAAGTGGGAGAGCCTTGGACTATTTGTGAAGTATGGAATGATGACCGATGATAAATTCCTGGAGAAGGCAAACAAGTTCTTAGTGATGGAAGATGCAGCAGGAGGAAAATTCTATACTTATGATGAGTACAGAACAGAAACCGAAGCAGTGCAGAAAAATAAAGAAGGCAAGCTGGTAATTCTTTATACAACTGATCCGGTTCAGCAGCATAGTTATGTAAAAGCTGCACAGGATAAAGGTTATAAGGTGGTGAAGATGGAAACGCTGGTTGATTCTGCTTTCATCAACAATATGGAAATGAAATGGGAGAATGTTCATTTCACCAGGGTTGATGCAGATATTGCAGATAACCTTATTGATAAGCAGGAGAGCAATGAAAGTGTTTTAAATAAAGATGAGGAAGCCAGGTTGAAAGAAATGTTCAGCATGCAGATTCCTGAGATTCATGTAACAGTTGAAGTAAAAGGATTGAGTGCTGAAACTGCACCTGTTGTAGCAACACGACCTGAATTCATGAGAAGGATGAAGGACATGGCATCAATGGGTGGCGGAATGAGTTTTTATGGAGCAATGCCTGATGAAGTTACTTTAACAGTGAATGGAAATCATCCGATCTATCAGAACATTTTGAAAGAAAATAATACAGCTACACAGGAGAAGCAGGTAAGAAATCTTGCAGATCTTGCTTTACTTTCTCAGGGATTATTGAAAGGAAATAATCTAACAGAATTTATTGGAAGAAGTGTTGAATTGATGCAGGGAGAGAAGAAAAGTGATTTGATTATTGAGGCTTAATTCGAAATTGTATCTTATTTAAACGTCAGCTACGGTTGGCGTTTTTTTATTCACTCAGCCTGAAGTCGATTACTTTCAATTGTAAAGATGTTGTTCCCTGCCATTCATTAATATCTAAAGTGAAGACAACATCCAGCGGATGATTCATTTGCAGTAAATAGAATTTAGTAGCCAGGTTGAATCCTATTCCTGAGAAAGTAATACTACTTTGTTTTAGTACCAACCTGATGTGTTGTTCCTTAACAATTTTAGAGTAGCCGGATTCCTTTACATTTTTAGCAATGAAAACCGGACGAAGATTTTCAGGTCCGAACGGTTCCATCTGGCAAATGATTTTATAGAAAGATTCTTTGAGTTCTGAAAAATCAACTTCAGCATCAATGACTATCTCAGGGATTAAAAGTTCTGGTGGAATGATCCTGCTGACTACTTCTTCAAATTTGTTGCTAAAAGCTTCAACCTGTTCTGGTAATAAAGTCATGCCTGCAGCTGCAAAATGTCCACCGTAGCCCAGTAAATGTTCACGGCATTCATGAATAGCTTCATATAGATTAAATCCCGAAACACTTCTTGCCGATCCTGCAACAATATCACCGCTTCTTGTTAAAACAATTGTAGGTCGGTAATAACTTTCTATCAGCCTTGATGCAACAATTCCCACAACACCTTTGTGCCAGTGTTCTTTAAAAACAACGGTGGTTTTTCTCTGTATAAGGTTATCATCACGAAGTAATGCCAGGGCTTCTTCTGTAATAGTGCTGTCGGCTTCTCTTCTGTCGAAATTATCGCTGTGTAACATCTCAGCAAATTCAATTGCTTTCTGCGGATCATTTTCAATAAAGAGTTGAACCGCTTTTTTTGCGTCATCCATCCTGCCTGCAGCATTAACTCTGGGTGCAATAACAAATACAAGACTGTTGATGTGCATCTCTTTTTGTACAGCAGAAAGATTCATTAAGGCTTTGATACCTGCACAAGGATCTTCATTCACTTTTTTCAATCCATAAAAAGCCATTACTCGATTCTCGCCGGTCATTGGTACAATATCAGCAGCGATGGCTGTTGCTACAAGATCAAGATATTGCAGGTAAGATGATTCCGGCAAGCCCAATCTTTCTGCTAAAGCCATCATCAGTTTAAAGCCTACACCACATCCACAAAGTTCTTTATAGGGGTAATTACAATCGCTTTGTTTTGGATTGAGTATCGCTACTGCATTAGGAAGTTCTTTATCGGGCAAATGATGATCACCAACAATGAAGTCAATGCCCAACTCTTTGGCATAGGCAATTAATTCAACCGATTTGATTCCACAATCAAGAGAAATGATCAGTTCAAAACCATTTTCCTTTGCATGGTCAATGCCCATTTTTGATACGCCATATCCTTCCTTATAACGATGGGGGATATAAAAGTCAACAGCTTCATATTGTGATCTGAGAAATTGATAAATGGATGCGACTGAAGTAGTGCCGTCCACATCATAATCACCAAACACAAGAATTTTTTCCTTTTTTTCAAAAGCCATCAAAATACGATCAACGGCTTTTTCCATGTCTTTCATCAACCACGGGCTATGGAGATCGGAAAGTTGTGGACGGAAGAAGGATTTTGCTTTATCGAAGGTATCAATACCTCGCTGTACAAGTATTTTAGTAAGGGTGTAACTGATCTTGAGTGACTGCTGTAATGCAGTAATAGCCGACTGATCAGCAGTAAGTATATTCCAACGTCTTTCCATTAGTAAACTCTGTCAGTAGTATATCTAACCATTTCTTCAAGGGCATCTCTCACTTCGTTATGAGGGAACTCATGTAATATACTTAAAGCTTCGTCTCTGAAAGCAAACATTTTTTTCTCAGCATATGCTATTCCCCCAAATGCAGTAACAGCATCAATTACAAATTTTACTTTATCCTTCTTTGTATTTTCATTCTTAATAATGTAAATGATCTTTTTACGAAGAGCAGGATCGCAATTATTTAAAGTATAAATGAGTGGAAGGGTGAGTTTTTTTTCCTTGATGTCATTTCCGGTGGGTTTTCCAATGCTGGCCGATCCGTAATCAAACAGATCGTCTTTTAATTGAAAAGCCATACCTACTTTCTCTCCAAAAAATTTTAATTTATCTACTGAAGCAGGGTCTGAAAATGTCGTATATGCCCCTGCAGAGCAGGCTGATGCCAAAAGTGAAGCTGTTTTGCCCCTGATGATCTCGTAATAGATTTCTTCTTTGAGGTTTAGATTCCTTGCCTTTTCCATTTGTAGAAGTTCTCCTTCACTCATTAATTTCACGGCTTCAGACATTATCTGCAGTACCTTGAAATCATTATTATCGAGCGATAATAATAATCCTTTTGAAAGAAGATAGTCACCTACAAGTACCGCAATTTTGTTTTTCCAAAGTGCATTTATGGAAAAAAATCCCCGTCTTTCCAAAGAATCATCAACAACATCATCGTGTACCAGCGTAGCTGTATGAAGAAGTTCTACGAGGGAAGCTGCCCTATATGTTTTTTCGTTGATTTGCCCACCCAGCTTAGCGCTCAGCAGTACAAACATGGGACGAAGTTGCTTTCCTTTTCGCTTAACTATGTAACGCATGATGCTGTCTAACAATGAGGCACGGCTTTTGACAGCTTCTTTGAAATATTGTTCAAACAGGACAATTTCTTTGGCAATAACCTTTTTCGCAAGATTCATGTGTGGTAGGAAAAGTTGCAAGATAGCATTACTGAATATTAAAAAAGCTATGCAACATATTACAATAGGTTATTGTCTTTAAACGTTCATAGATTATTCAAAAATAAATTTAAAAAATTTGGTATTTAACTTCCAACAGTTATTTTTGCATAATCAAGTGGTAATTAAAGATATACAATTTTAATAAATAAATCTCACCTATGGCAAGCAAAAAGTACGCATTGATAGTAGGCTTATTATGCCTAATACAGTCAAGCTTTGCACAAAACAACGACGCTACCTATAATTGGAGCGACTCAGCTAAAATCGCAAGTAAGTTTATGGCTCAGCACAATGAGTTCATGAACAATCAGTATCCTTATCCGGCTAAACCACGTGATATGTGGGAGTTGGGTTTATCTCTCGGCTATGCATTCTGGAAAGGAGATTTGCAGGCTCGTCCAGGTTTTGGCGGTGGCATTTCACTTAGAAAATCATTGGGACATGTACTTTCGTTAAGAGGACAGTACATTGGATCATTTACTTATGGCTATGATTACAGGCCAAGGAATCCACAAACTATGATTGGGACTAACGGATCTCCTAACCCTTGGGCCAGCTATACACTTGCAGAAGCTCCTAATGGAGTGTTTGCTAACTATCGCAGCAGGGTTCACCAGGGATCTTTAGATTTAGTTGCTTCTCTTAATAATGTCAGCTGGTACAGAGGAAATCCTAAAACTAATTGGACAGCTTTTGTAGGTTATACTGCTGCAGCTAACGATGTGGATATAGATGCATTAAATGCCAGCAATACCCGTTATAATTACTCAGGCATCAACTGGGTAAATCAGGCAAGAAGTGATATTCGTTCGGATCTTAAAGATTTATGGGATGGCGAGTATGAGCAAAATGCACCAACCAATTATGCCAACACAACTGTTGGACGAATCAAGGATAATTATTTATTAGTTCATGGTTTATCTGCTGGTGTTGGAGTTGCTAGAAAATTAAGCGACAAATTCAACATTGGATTAGAGCAAAGGTTTTCATATTTTTTCAATGATAATATGGATGGAATCAATGCAGGGGAATCAAAAGACCTCTTAAGCTTTACCTCATTAAGACTGAACTTCAATTTAGGAAATTCAGCTAACAGAAGCCAACCACTATGGTGGGTTAATCCAAACAACTTTATCTACAATGAGTTGAACAGACCTACACACATGCAGTTACCTAAGCCAGTTTTACCTGATGCTGATAATGATGGTGTAACTGACCAGTTCGATCTTGAGCCAAACACTCCTGCAGGTTGCCCTGTAGATTCAAAAGGTGTTAGCCGTGATACTGATGGTGATGGTGTTCCTGATTGCCGTGATAAAGAATTACTCACTGCTCAGAATTGCTTCCCTGTAAATGCTGACGGTGTTGGAAATTGCCCAGAACCAGCATGTTGCGGTGAACTTCGTAAAATGATTGAAGACGGTGCTGGTCGTCGTAACGATTGTCCTATATCTTCTTTACCTAGCGTTCAATTCAGATCAGGTGCAGTTGCGCTTAGCAATGACGCTAAGGCTGTATTAAATACTGCAGCAGCACAAATTAGAGCTAACGAAGCTTGCCGTGTAAGAGTGGTAGGTTACGGTGCTTCTGATAAGAGAGCACAGCAGTTAAGCTGGGATAGAGTAAATGCTGTTATCCGTTACATGGTTGAGCAGCAAGGTATCTCTGAGAACAGGTTTATCTTCAGCTATGGTGCAGAAGGTGGTGATTCAAATACTGTAGATCTTCAACCAACTACTGAAGAAGGTCCTAATACAGTACCTGCTCCGCATCCAAATCTTAAAAAATAATCATATAAAAGATTATATTTAAAAGCCTCCTGAAAAGGAGGCTTTTGTTTTATAGTTTCCTTAACTAGCGTGATAGTGAATCATTTAGGCATAGTTCATATTTTGGCGGCTAAATCCTTAACTTCGCCAACTTTATGATGAGAATCCTTTCACTTTTACTGGTAGTTTTAATTGTGTTTTCTTCTTGTTCAACCAAGTTTGGAAAGGTGCTCAAGAATAAGGATAATGAATACAAATACAAGATGGCAGAGCAGTATTATGCTAAGGGAAAATACTCTAACGCTCAACTGCTTTTTGAAGACTTGTTTCCATATATAAAGGGTACCAGCAGATTTGAGGACATGTACTTCAAGTACGCTTATACTTCCTACTATCAGAAGGATTATGCTAATGCAGAAAATCTTTTCAAGTCATTTGGGGAGACATTCCCTAACAGCTCGAAAGCAGAAGAAGCGGAATACATGAGGGCTTATTCTTTCTATAAGCAATCACCTAAAGTGGAACTTGAGCAGACCAATACACAAAAGGCGATCTCGTTAATGCAGGTTTTTATTAATCAGCACCCTAATTCTCCAAGAGTAAAAGAGGCAACTCAGATCATTGATGAAGGGCGGCAGAAATTAGAAGAGAAGGAGTTTAAAAGTGCTGCACTTTACTATAACCTTGGTTTTTATAGAGCGGCTGCAGTGGCTTATACCACCTTAATGGAAAACTACCCGGATTCTGACCGTGCAGAAGAGTATAAATTAAATGTAATTAAGGCTTATTATAAGTTTGCTGAAATGAGCATTCTTGAGAAACAACAGGAGCGTTTTGAAAAAGTGATCCTGGAAGCAGAAGATTTTACTGATCGTTTCCCGGAAAGTAGATTCGTAACTGAGGTAAATAATTTTAGAACACTATCTTCGACTAATATTAAAAACATACAAGATGAGCAAGCTAAGAAGGCAACTCAGCTCTAATACCAGTAATGTAATTGAAACAAAAAGCCTGGTGGGTATTAAAGAGCCAACCGGTAATTTGTATAAATCAATTGCTATAGTGGCAAAAAGAGCTAACCAGATAAACATTGCACTTCGTGAAGAACTGCACAATAAACTGGAAGAATTCGCAAGTCATACTGACAGCCTTGAAGAAATTCATGAAAATAAAGAGCAGATAGAAATATCAAGGGCTTATGAAAGAATGCCAAACCCGGCTATTCTTGCTACACAAGAGTTTGCTGATAATAAAATTTATTACAGAGATAACGATGAAGATTTGTTCAGATAATCTTGTTGACCATACTTTTAATAACAAACGACAGTATATGGCTGTCGTTTGTTATTTTTAAACCTCATGCTTAAAGGGAAAAAAATATTACTGGGAATCACCGGAAGCATCGCTGCTTATAAAGCGGTATTACTCGTAAGACTTTTTGTAAAAGCAGGTGCTGAAGTAAAAGTTGTCATTACACCTTCAGCGAAAGATTTTGTATCACCTCTTACACTTTCCACCCTCTCGAAAAATAAGGTTTTGTACAACATTGCTGATGACGATACATGGAGTAATCATGTAATGCTTGGTCGTTGGGCAGATGTAATGCTGATAGCCCCCTGTAGTGCTAATTCTCTTGCAAAAATGGCTAAGGGTATTTGTGATAACCTGCTGCAGGCTGTTTATCTTTCTGCTACTTGTCCTGTTGTTATTTCACCGGCTATGGATGAAGACATGTGGCATCATCCATCCACCAAAAAAAATATAGAGGCGGTAGTATCATACGGAAACAAAGTTATTCCAGCTGAGTTTGGTGAACTTGCCAGTGGCTTGATCGGTGAAGGAAGAATGCCTGAGCCAGAAACAATCATCACCTACCTGGAAGAAGAATTTTTTAGAACAGACGAACTCAAGGGTAGAAAAGCCATTGTTACTGCCGGACCAACTTTTGAACCATTAGATCCGGTAAGGTTTATTGGAAACCATTCTTCCGGAAAAATGGGAATTACTATTGCTGAAAATTTATATATAAGAGGAGCTGAAGTTGAACTGATAATTGGTCCTTCAACCAATATTTCCAGATACAAAGGCATTAAAACAACGAATGTAAAAACAGCTGACGAAATGTATCTGGCGGTAATGAAGTCATTCAGCACCGTCAAAATTGCAGTGATGAGTGCTGCAGTAGCAGATTATAAACCTTCATCTGTTTCGCAGAAAAAAATCAAGAAGAAAGAAGATACATTTAATTTGTCGTTAGAGAAAACGAGGGACATACTTAAGGAAATAGGTGATTGTAAGAAAAGTGATCAGTTAGTTGTTGGATTTGCCCTTGAAACAAATGATGAATACCGGTTTGCGACAGATAAGTTAAAAACGAAGAATGCTGATATGATTGTCTTAAATTCACTCAACGATCAGGGTGCAGGGTTTGGATACGATACAAATAAAGTAACAGTGTTTAATAAAGATGGATCAAAGAACGAGTTTCCTTCTAAATCCAAGCATGAAGTTGCTGCAGATATTGTTGAACTGATTATAAAAGAACTGAATAAATGAAGTCGCTATTTATTTTTTTATTCGCCTTAGCTATAACAACTGCTGCATATGCACAGGAATTACAGGCAAAAGTTACCGTCAATGCTCAACGTGTTACTACAACAGTTGATAAGAAAATATTTAATACGCTGCAAACACAGTTAACCAACTTACTCAATAACCGTAAATGGACAAACGAGTCTTTTCAAGCACATGAAAAGATCGAATGTAACTTCCTTTTGAACATTGATAAGGTGGTTGAACCTAATGTATACCAGGCTTCATTAACGATACAGGCTGCAAGACCGGTTTTCAATTCAACTTATCAAACAGCGCTTATTAATTTCATGGATGCTGATGTTACATTTCGCTATGTAGAATTCCAACCGGTAGAGTTTAATGAAAACAGGATACAGGGTACGGATCCTTTAGCATCAAATCTTACTGCTGTACTTGGTTATTATGTTAACATGATACTTGGTCTTGATTACAATTCTTTTTCACCAAAAGGTGGAGATGTATATTTTCAAAAAGCTTTGAATATTGTAAATAATGCACCTGAAAACAGGAGCATCAGTGGTTGGAAAGCTTTTGATGGATTACGTAACAGGTACTGGCTTGCTGAGAACCTGATGAATACACGGTATAACATCATTCACGACGTGATGTACACATATTACAGGCAAGGCCTGGATAATATGTATGAAGATGAAGCAAATGGTCGTCGATCTATTCTTGCTGCACTAAAGCAGTTAAAAAGCTTCAATGATCAGAACCAGAATTCAATGATCCTTCAATTTTTTATGCAGGGAAAATCTCTTGAGCTGATCAGGATATTTAAAAAAGCTCCTCCCCAGGAGAAAAATGACGCTGCTACAATATTATCTCAGATCGATATAACCAATGCATCGAAGTATAAAGATGAATTGAAATGAGGTATTTGATTTTCGTCTTGTTAGTTGGTATTGTCGCATGTTCTGATAAAGAATCTCTTCCCAGGAATATTATTGCACCTGCACCCATGCAGAAGATTGTTTGGGATATGCTGCAGGCTGATGAAGTAGCACTTCAAAATAAGTTGAAGGATACTACTATTGTTTTAAAGAACGAATCTTATAAACTTTACGACCAGGTATTTGCCATTCATAAAACAAGCAGAGACCAGTTTTATAAGAGCTATGAATATTATCAAAAGCATCCCCAGTTATATAAAGCGCTAATGGAAGGTGTAAAATCCATTGCTCAAAAGGAAAGGGAGAAAACAATTACTCCGGAAAAGCCCTGATCATATTCTGATCTCGAAGTGTGCCCTTCGGTAAACTCAGGATAAACTTGCAAGGAACGATGCGATGAAACCTGTAGCTGGCTCAATAAAAATCTTCTTTACCCTTACATTTGCTGTAAAGTTTGCATATGAATAAATTATTTGCCAATGCTGATGAAGCAATAAAAGATATACAGGATGGTGCAACAATAATGCTGGGTGGTTTTGGATTGTGTGGCATTCCGGAAAATTGCATTGATGCGTTGGTTAGAAAAGGAATTACCAATCTTACATGTATATCTAATAATGCCGGTGTGGATGATTTTGGTCTGGGGTTGTTATTACAAACAAGACAGATAAAAAAAATGATGAGCAGCTATGTTGGTGAGAATGCAGAATTTGAACGCCAACTGCTTTCAGGTGAGTTAGAAGTTGATCTTATTCCACAAGGAACATTGGCAACAAGAATTCAAATGGCTGGCATGGGTATTCCTGCATTTTATACTCCGGCTGGTTATGGAACTGAGATAGCAGAAGGGAAAGAGACTAAAGCATTCAATGGTAAAATGCACCTGATGGAATTTGCTTTGCATGCAGATTTTGCAATTGTGAAAGCCTGGAAAGCAGATAGGATGGGTAATCTTGTTTTTAGGAAAGCTACCAGGAACTTTTCTACATCAATGGCTAAGGCTGGAAATATTACAATAGCAGAGGTAGAGCATATCGTTGAGCCGGGAGAATTAGATCCAGATGAAATTCATGTGGCCGGTGTGTATGTTCATCGTGTTTTCGAGGGAAAACATTACCAGAAAAGAATAGAAAGAAAAACGGTTCGCCTGCAAAATTGATTGTATGTTTTTAACTGCAGATGCATTGGTATACGAGTTTGGGATCGATTACAAGATCGCTAAATTTTTTGTTGACAGGGAACCTCCTACGGATAATCTTTACTGGAAGGATAAACTTTTGTATCTACGGCCACAGCCAGGATATATTTTTTTACCGCTGATCGTTGACCTTTTTTACAGGCTCGACATTTCAATGGAAGAGTTATTGTCAGAGAGATTCATATCAGTGCTAGAGCAAATTGGTCATTATTCTGCTGAGGAAGAGGTTGGATTGATAACTCAGCAAGATGCTGTAGAATATTGCACCGGAATTGTAGATGATGTTGCTGATGAAACTTTTTTGAAAGAAGTGATTCATTATTTGATCGGTGGCAAGAATCAAATTTTAGCACTGGCTACTCCCTTCAAGGCATTACACAGAGGAGATGTTTTTTTGTTTAGCATATGCGTTTTGAATTGTGACACGGCAAAAAAATTACTGTTAGTAAAAGCATGGTTCGCTTTAATATCTACTTTGCTTTTGTTGGATGATGCAGACGATTACAAAGATGATCTTGAGAAAGGTGAAGAAAATGCATTTATTGAAAGTGGTGCTAACCAGGAAGGTTTTGATAATATAAAAGCACTTCTGCAAAAGAATTTATTATTCATAGCGACCATCAATCCTGCTATGTCTGAGGGCTTGCATCGAAAATTTATTGCGTTAGCAGATAAACCAGGTATTAAAGAATATTTAAACGGATAATTATGGCTTTAGATAAATATGGTATTGCAAAGAGAATTGCAAAGGAATTGAAAGATGGTATGTATGTGAATCTTGGTATTGGAATTCCAACGCTTGTTGCCAACTACATACCTGAAGGAATGACAGTTATCCTCCAAAGTGAAAACGGAATTTTGGGTATGGGTCCTTACCCTTCAGAAGAAGATATTGATGCAGACCTGATCAATGCAGGCAAAGAAACAGTAACCGTAATTCCTGGTGGTGCTTTCTTCGATAGTGCAGAAAGTTTTGGTATGATCAGGGCTGGTAAAATTGATCTAACTGTTTTAGGTGCAATGGAAGTGAGTGAAGAAGGTGATATTGCAAATTGGAAAATTCCCGGTAAAATGGTAAAAGGAATGGGTGGTGCAATGGATCTTGTAGCCAGTGCCAGAAATATTATTGTTGCAATGCAACACACAAATCCGAAAGGCGAAAGTAAGTTGCTATCTAAATGTAGTTTGCCGTTAACGGGAGTGAAGTGTGTTAAGAAAATCGTTACTGAACTTGCCGTATTGGATGTAACGCCTGAAGGTTTTGTTTTAAAAGAAAGAGCCCCAGGTGTAACTGTTGAAGAAATAAAACAAAAAACTTTGGGAAAACTTATTGTAGAAGGCGAAATTCCAGAGATGATTATTTAGTCGGCAGCAGATTTCCAAATCAACTTTTCTTGCGTCGCACTCTTGTACAATATAACTGGAAGGATCAATCCACAAGATTATTTTTCACAGCAAAAAAGACCAGGCCTGCAGTATTTTTAGCACCAAATCTTTCCATCAATCTTTCTTTAATGCTTTCAACTGTTCTTGGACTGATGTCCATCTTCTGACCAATTTCCTGGCTGGTAAATTCCATGCATATATAACGGAGTACATCTTTCTCTTTGTCTGTTACAGGGAAATCATTATTGAGTGACGGGATAGATTTTGTTTTATTATGTGCTCTTTTTAATAAAATTCTATTCACAAAATTGTTGAGGTAATAGCCTTTAGATACCACATCAGTAATTGCTTTTTTTATCTCGGCAGGATCGGTACTCTTTAGTAGATAACCATTAGCGCCATTCTCCATAAGATGAGTTACAAACCTGTCATCTTCATGCATCGTCAAAACAATGACTGCAATCTTCGGATAATGCTTGCTTACGAATTTCGTGGCTTCAATGCCATCTTTTATAGGCATGCGAAGATCCATTAGAATAACATCTGGTTTGGCTTCATCAAGACCGTTGAGTAATTCTTCACCGTTATCTGCTTCTAAAACAAACTTAATGTTGGAATAGTGTCGAAGTGAAAGGATAACTCCCTTTCTGAAAATCTTATGATCATCTGCAATAGCAACTTTGATGTCCATATTGTCCGAAGTTAGTAAAAGGAATTAGCTGGGCAGATTATTTTTCATCATCATCTTTCGGAATATCTATGCTCACCTTGAAGAATGATTGTGAAGCATCCTGCTCAAACAGGATATCACCGTGTATTACTTTCAGTCTGCTCTTAATATTTTTCAAACCAAGTCCGACATTGCTTTTATTAAGCTTATCGAAGTCTTCCTGTGTGATGCCACGACCATCATGGTGTAACCGAATGATCATTCCATCTTCATTATCATGCTGTGTAAGATGAATGAAGGAGGAATTACTGTGCTTTAAAATGTTGTTGACAAGCTCCTGTACTATTCTATAAACAATCAGTTCCTTTTCTGGCTTCAGACGTTTACGATAATCGTAGAACCTGCAGTTCACATTCAGAGATCCGGAGCCATTGATCTTTTGAAAGAAGTCTGTAATTGCGGATTCAAGACCAAAGTTCTTCAATGTTGGCGGCATCAGGCTATGAGAAATATTCCTGATCAATTGAATTGTCTCATCAATGATCTGTTTCGCATTATAAATTGATTGCAGCTGTTGAGCTTTCTCCTGGTTAACCAGGTTCTCGGTGAGATATAATCTTGCTGTTGCCAATAAAGGACCGGCATCATCGTGAAGATCAGCAGCGATACGTTGTCTTTCTTCTTCCTGCAATTTTATGGAGGCTCTGAGTAATAATTTTTGTTGATCAGTTTCCATCTCCTGCATACGAACCTGATAACGGATCACCTTACGTTGGTGAAAGATGATAAAAAGAATTAACCCAATGGTAAGCAGTAGCATTCCAAGTGTTCCGAAGAACAGTAAAAATGAAACACTTGAAGTATTGGACTGTAATAGTATCATCTAGATTTATGCAGTTTAGAATAAACAGTATTGGATGCCTTTTGTGGTTTGAGAAAAGCTACAGCAAAAAGTAAATTTTTAATAACACTAAAAATCGAATGAATAATATAAAAACTATCCTGCTCTTCCTGTTTAAGCGTTCCTAAGTAAAGGAAAAGAAAGAAAGTTCCCGCTTTGAAAATAAGAATTGCCGAGATAATCCAAAAAACAGGAGAATCATAAATAAAGAGATTATCGTGTTTATTCATTTGAAGATAGAAAAACGCCAGCGCAAGAAAAATGATCGCTATCGTACTACCACCATTGTAATATGCATCATAAACGAAGATTGTGCCTATCACCAGGTTGTTTAGTAACCACATTAAAATAGCCACAACCATTATTAAGGCCGTTATTTTTTGCCATTTACGATTCGAAGCAAAAGCAAAATAAAAAAAACCAAAAAAGAAAATGGATTCTACTAAGAGGAAGATGTTTTCGAAATGCAGATTCGAATGAATTCTATACTCCTGGCCAAGTATTAAATTTTCGCTGTTCTCTTTTATTTCTACAGATACATGATTGGGGTTCGCTGAATTGATTTGAACGGTATTTATTATTCCTCTGAAAGTATCTGATACAAACAGCTGACCCTTATGGATAATACCTTTTTCAGAAACTAATTCAACTATCTGGCTTGAGTTCTGATGTTTTGTTGAAATAATTTTGCCTGTAGCTACTGGAGTTTTACTGGCTTCAACCGCAATAAAATCAAATAAGGGAGTAATTAGTAGGAATAAAAAGCAAAACCATTTTAGCTTTTCCTTCCAATTAAATGGGATGAAAAGAAACGCTAAAATGGGTATGGCTAAAGAATATACCGGAATATCGGTTATAAGCTGGAGGTCGATAATTTTGGTTTTTCCAAAATTAAGTAATCGCCACGAATATTATGACATCCATCCTGAAGATGTCTCTATGCTTGGACACTTTGGAGGACACATATAATTTGAATTAACGATAACGGCTTCTTTTGTCAGTGTTCCCTGAGGGCCGGTTTCTTCAACGTTTAATATACTCTTGCCGTCTTTATCAACGCCAACTAAGATTAATGTTCGTATTCCCAGTTCATTTAGACCATGGAACGATCTTATTCCAATGCATCCTGGTTGTGCAAGAATTTGTTCTATTCGATTTTTTCCTACGAAGTGTGCTACAACGTCATCGGGATTTTCATCGTAATGTCTTTTGGCCTGTTTAGCTCCGGCTTCATAATTAATGAGTTTACCAGATTCAGCTGTAAAGCCTTTTTCTTGTTCGATGACTTTGCCTTTTACAACAATAAGTTCTTTGTTCATAATTAGTTAGCAGTTAATGGTTATTAGAATAGGATTATGTGCTTTAAAAGTCCTCCATAACCATTTTTTCCACAACAGCTGTTTAATTAAATAGAATCCTTTATTTTGACTGAATTATTTGAGCAACAATAGGTTCGGAACCAACTAACTGACTAATTGTTGATCAATAATTAGTACAAACACGAATTAAATACCGTATTTTTACGGTCTACAAGATAGTAAATTTATCATTCAATGATGAAATATTACTACGTAATACCCCTAAATCTTTAATCCGCAATAGTAAAGTTCGTACGACGACCAATGAAAACATATTTCCTATGACTACAGACAGGATCATTCGGGTAGCACTTGCAGATGATCATAAGATATTCCGAGATGGAATCAAGATGGCCTTGAAGGATCGGGATTACCTCAAAATTCTCTGGGAAGCTGAAGATGGAAAGGATATGCTGCATAAGATGAAGATTAAATTGCCGGATGTATTACTGATGGATATACGAATGCCGGAAATTGATGGAATAGATGCGATTAAATTGATCAGGAAGGAATATGAAGATGTAAAGATCATCATCCTGAGTATGTACGACGACCAGGAGATCATTAACAAGATGATGGAAATGGGGTCAAATGCTTTCCTTACTAAAACTGCTGATCCCGATGAAATTTACCAGGCGATCCTTTCAGTAATGAATGAAGATTTTTATTTTAACGACCTGGTGAATACAGCTGTCCTCTTGAAACTTCAACATAAGAAGACGGTCAGAAAATTTTATCCTAACCCGGTAAAATTCTCTGATAAGGAAATAAGGATATTGAAGCTGATAAGTGAAGACAAAACAACAGATGAAATATCAAAGGAAGTATTCCTGAGCCCAAGAACAATAGAGACTATCAGGCAGAATATGAAATCCAAGATCGGTGTGAAAACGATCGCCGGGCTTGTGATGTATGCCATGCGAAATAAATTACTGGAAAATTGATACCGCTAATAATTTAAAATCCCGCTTAACTTGAGCGGGATTTTGTTTTGGTGTGTTGCACAAAGTTCTGAATGTACAAGTGAGTGACACAACAAACGATGCCATAACTGTAACAGCTTGCTCAGTAATATAGGCTGAGATATAACAAGCAAACGTTTTCCGGCTAAGTTGGTTGAAAAACAATATGAATGTTCATATAAACTTCTATAAGTGAACAATTATGTGAAATGGTAACAGGAAAATGGTTGGATAGCGATCTTTTTATCCAATATTTGCGTAGTAAATTTTTGAACTAATATATTGTTATGAAAAGAAAACAGACGCTGGTGTTGTTTTTATTGGCTTTTGCTTTTGCAACTTCACTTTCATGTAAGAAAGATGTTGAAGAGCAATACGATGATATATTGAAGAAGCTAATGGTTGACGGATCATGGGTCATCACTAAATTCACAGAAGATGGAAATAATATTACCGCTTCTTTCAACGGGTACATCTGCAAGTTTCATGATAATAATACACTGACAGCTACATACGGAACCGGAACTTCATCAACTGTGCTTTCTGGTACATGGCAAAGTAACATAACAGCACAAACGATCAGTGCACAATTTGCCGGAACAGTTGGTGATCCTTTTGCCAAGATCAACGGTACATGGAACATAACAAGCTCTTCCGCTACAGTTGGAAAGTTTGCCCAAGCAAAGAATGGGATGGCTTATACAATGGAATTAACTAAGTATTGACAAGCACAGACTTAAGTTTATTAAAGGCTCCTTAAAGAACACTAAAGGCAATACACAATAATGCTGTGGATGTTTCATATAAGAAATATCTTTATACTACTTATTCTTCTCTAATAAATTAAAAGGAATTAGTTCAATAATTTTTTTTTAATACGGAACTGGTTATGAGCCAACCTTAAACACTTTTGGTAATAGTAGTTTTGATATCTAACATAACACCGAAGTGCCCTCAAATAGACAAGTACATAGACTTTCTTGTATTGCATTGCTATTCTTTATAGCGATAAAATCATCAGCACAATTAACGGCCAACTTCAATGCTAATGTAACGGCAGGATGCTCACCTCTCGTAGTAAACTTCATGGACCAATCAACAGGAGGTGCAACAAACTGGCAATGGGACCTTGGAAACGGAACATTATCTCAACAACAAAATCCTACGGGAACTTTTTTTAATCCGGGAGTCTACAATGTAAAACTTGTAATCAGAAATGCTGCTGGCAGTGATTCTATTATAAAAAACCAATTCATTACTGTTTATTCAAATCCAACAGCCGGCTTTTCCGTTTCTGATTCAGTTGGATGTTTTCCTAAAACAGTGCAGTTTACAGATAAGAGTATCGCAGGATCTGGGAACATTGTACAATGGACCTGGGATTTTGGAGATGGAAATATTTCGAATCAGCAAAATCCTGTTCATACATATACAACATCAGGGTCATATACTGTTACGCTTAAAGTGGTGAACAGTTTTGGATGCCAGAAAGTATTTACCAGGCACAATATTATTCAGCTGCAGAATACCATTGCTGATTTTTCTTTTTCGAGCAATTCAGGTTGCCAGTCCAGCACTAACATCATCTTTAATGATCTTTCTCTCAATGCATCTTCCCATCAGTGGAGTTTTGGAGATGGAACTACATCTACATTGCAACACCCATCTCATATTTATCCGGCAGCCGGCACTTATAATGTGAAATTGATCACCAGGAATAGTATTGGTTGTCTTGATTCAATAATAAAGACAGTGACAGTAGGTTCAACTGTTGCAGATTTTAGCTATTCAACAGCATGTGCCGGAGCTCCCATAAATTTTCAAAACATATCTTCTCCTTCTGCAGTTAGTGCTGAGTGGAATTTTGGGGATGGCAACATTTCTGCCGATCTTAATCCTGTAAAAATATATGCTGCCGCAGGAAACTATACAGTGAGACTAATCAGTGATTTTGGTGGATGTACGGATACTGTTATCAAAACAGTTGTTGTTCATTCAAAACCTGATGCCTCATTTGTTGAATCAGGAAGCATATCGAGATGTGCCGCTCCTGCAGTTGTAAACTTTAATGCAACATCAGCAGGGTTAAATTATCAATGGAGTTTTGGTGATGGAGCAACATCAACATCAAAAACTCCCAGTCATACATATTCAAGCAATGGTATTTTTGATGTGAGCCTTATCGTTTCAAATGCCGGAGGCTGCAGCGATACCTTGGTAAAAGCAGGGTTGATAAAGATTGTTCCTCCACAAATAGTATCATTAACAGGAGTTCCTTATTTAGGATGTACTCCTTATACGGCCAGTTTATCAGCAATTATTAATTCTCCGGATCCTGTTGTAAGCTGGTTATGGCATTTTGGCGATGGAACAACTTCAACACTTGCCGCACCTTCACATTTATATTCTTCACCAGGCTCTTATGATGTAAAGCTTGTAATAACTACTGCAGGTGGCTGTAAAGATTCTATTAGTTATCCTGCAGCTATTCAGATAAGTAATAAACCCACTGCAAATTTTACAGCAGCTCCTTTAGTGGTATGTGCTGCCGGCCAGGTTCAATTTACTGATCTGTCAACAGGAGCAAATGAGTGGTTATGGATATTTGGGGATGGTGGTTTTTCAATAGAACAAAATCCTGTTCACCAGTTTGGAGATACCGGGTATTTTTCCATTACGTTGATTGCATCAAGCACAGCTTGCAGAGACACGTTCGAGATAGTAAATTATGTTCGTAACGATCCACCGATTGGCAGGTATAATGTTATTCAAAGCTGCGATAATCCGTACACCGTTCAGTTCAGAGACAGTTCAATTGGTGGGCAAACTTATAAATGGTTTTTTGGAGATGGAGACAGTTCAACCCTTCAGCATCCGGTACATGCATACAATGCACCAGGTACATACAATTTTACTTTCACTGTTTATCATGGTAGTTGTTCTTATCCTACTTCCGGTGTTGTAAGAATAGTCGATGAGCACCCAGTGCTTACTTCAAGTGATACTGCAATTTGTAAAAATGCACCTGTGAGCTTTTCCGCTGCAAATATCAATACAGCAAACATTGCTTCTTATTCGTGGGATTTTGGAGACGGTAACGTCATCGTTACGACTGATGCTTCTGTAACTCATCCATATGCTGCTACAGGTTCTTATTTTGCCAGGCTGATTACAACAGACATCCTGGGATGTTACGATACTACACAATTAATAAAGATCAATGTTTACGGACCTACAGCTGCATTTAGTAATGCTGAAGGAACCTGTGTTAATACCAGTATTGCATTTACCGATTCGTCATTGAACGATGGTAAGCATTCAATCGTTCAATGGGAGTGGAGTTCAGGTGATGGAAACATTGCTGTCAATACTACTGCACCATTTTCACACGTCTATACAAGTGCCGGTATTTTTAATGTGCAATTGAAAGTAAAAGATAGTTTTGGTTGTGTTGACTCTATTTTAAAATCTGCTGCCGTAATCATCACTGATCCTCTTGCCAGCTTCACTTTATCAGACACCATTAAATGTTCCGCCAACACAGTTTCTTTTATTAACCAGTCAAACGGGTTGGATCTTACGTATCAATGGAGTTTTGGAGACGGTAATCAATCTACAAATCAGGATGCTTCGCATAGTTATAATGTTGAAGGAGTATATACTGTGAATTTGAAAATTATTGATCGATTTGGTTGTACTGATTCAATAAGCAGGCAGCAGGTAATCTCAAATCCTATTGCTAAGTTTAATGCCAGCGATAGTTTTTCTACCTGTCCGCCATTACTGGTGAATCTTACCAATACTTCGGATAACTATAGCAACCTTTCCTGGGATTTTGGTGATGGAAGTACGGCTGGTCTCAATAATCCATCCCACTATTATACTTATCCCGGAACATATCAGTTAAAATTAGTGGCTACCGGGTTTGGTAATTGCAAGGATTCAGCATCCAAAACCATTATTATTAAAGGGCCAACGGGTTCATTTACATTTTCACCTTCTGAGATATGTACTGATGAAGCTGTTACATTTAATGTAACCAGTTTCAACAGTACAAAATATTTATGGGATTTTAGTGATGGCGTAATTGAAACAACGACAAGCACCACTACATCTCATGTTTATGATGTGCCGGGATATTATATGCCCAAGCTCATATTAATTGATACGGCCGGTTGTGAAGTAGCAATTGTTTCCCCTGATACGCTCACTTTGAAAGGTGCAAAGGCAAGAATTGGGTTGGAAGATCATTTGTTTTGCGATTCGGCTGCCATCCAATTTACTGATTCTTCTATCATTCATAACGATTTGCCCTCTCAATATCAATGGAGTTTTGGAGATGGAAGTTTTTCAAACCAGTCTGATCCATTTCATGTGTACAATACTGCGGGATCTTACATTGTTCAATTAAAAATTACAACTATAGAAGGATGTGTGGATTCTACTACAATTGAAACCCCGATAACAATTGTAAATAGTCCACAAATAAACATCACAAGCAATTCAGCTGTTTGTTTAAACGACTCGATTCTGTTTAACGGAACGGTCATACAGTCCGATAATTCAATTCTCACCTGGAATTGGAATTTTGGAAATGGAAATACTTCCGTCAATCAAAACCCGGAAGAAACGTATACTTCAGACGGAAGTTTCCTTGTAACCGCAGTAGCAACAAACAGCAGCGGCTGTACAGATACTGCTGTTACAAACATCTTGGTACATCCTTTGCCTAATGTTAAAGCGGGAACTGATACTATGATCTGTCGTGGACAAACATTTACTTTACAACCAACAGGAGCTGTTACTTACGAATGGCAAAACCATCCTACATTAATTGTAAGTGGTTCATCTGCAATGGCAACTCCGGTATTCAATACAACTTACCACCTCAAGGGAACAAGTTTGGATGGTTGTGTGGATACTGATTCTATCACGATAAATGTTGTGCAGCCATCTAATGTTGAAGTAAGTCAAAATGATAGTTTATGTGCGGGAAATTCAATTCAGCTTACAGCAAATGGTGCGGCAAAATATAATTGGTTTCCCTCAACTGGTTTAAGTAATTCAACAATCAGTAATCCTGTAGCTAATCCATCGGCAACAACAACGTATATGGTTATTGGTGCAGATCTGATGAATTGTTTTACCGATACTGCTTATGTAAAGCTTTCGGTATTCCCGATTCCTCAATTCAATATTATTGATGATGTTCTAACGATACCTGCAGGTTCAACGGCAACAATTAACACAACCAGCTCACCGGATATCACCAATTGGAAATGGCATCCATCAAAAGATCTGAGTTGTGCAGATTGTCCACAACCTGTGGTAACAGCGAAAGATGATATTATATATCGTGCAGAAGTTTGGAATGATGGGGGATGTGCTGCAACAGATAAAGTAACAATTACTGTAGTCTGTAATGATGGCAATGTATTTATTCCAAATACGTTTTCGCCAAATAATGATGGGATGAATGATGTTTTTTATCCAAGAGGTAAAGGCATCACTATGATAAAAACAATGAAAGTGTTTAATCGTTGGGGAGACCTGGTGTATGAGAAGAATGATTTTTCAGCCAACGATGTTAATGCCGGATGGACCGGTATGTATAAAGGTTCAAGACTTACCCCCGATGTTTATGTTTATGTTGTAGATGTTGTGTGCGACAACAGTACAATCTTTACATTGAAAGGCAACGTTACATTGATAAGATAGTATCTATTAGAAGGGAATTAAACGTAGCTAATCGTGAAAAATGCCAGGCTGTTTACCAGAAGGGTAAGTGTATTGTGTATACTTACTGTTGTATTTAATTTGATGTTAGTTATCAGTTCTGATGCACAGGCTCCTGTTGCAAATTTCACTGCTAATGTTACTTCAGGATGTTCTCCGTTGATCGTTCAGTTTACGGATATTTCTACTGGTAATCCTACATCATGGACATGGGATCTTGGAAATGGAAGCACATCATCTGTAAAAAATCCTACATCTACTTATGTTACTCCAGGCATTTACACAGTTACATTAACGGCAACGAATGCTTCAGGCTCTACTACAAAAACTGCAACGATCACCGTAAACCAAAGTCCTGTAGCAAAATTTACTGCTAACGATACTTCTGGTTGTACACCACATACGGTAATATTTACTGATCAATCCACATCTGCAAGCGGAAGTATTACCCAATGGGAGTGGAATTTTGGAGATGGAATAACGAGTAACCAACAAAATCCAACGCATGTTTATACGACCTCAGGAGTATACAATGTGGTACTTAAGGTTACCACATCTGCAGGCTGTTCACAAACATTATTTAAACAACAATACATCAGGGCTGGTGCTGGTGCAACTGCAGATTTCATTGCCAATATTCCTAACTATTGCCAGGTTCCTGTAACAATCAATTTTACAAATAATAGCCAGGCAGATGCCGGAGCAACTTATTCCTGGAATTTTGGGGATGGTAATACTTCAACAGCAACAAATCCTACACATAGCTACAATACAGCAGGCAGCTTCACTGTTACCCTCACAGTTCAAAGCCCTGATGGTTGTAATGCTGTTAAGCAACAGACTATTGATCTTGCTGGAAAGAATGTATCATTTACTGGTCCTTCTAATATTTGTGTTGGTTCAGCAGCGAATTTTCAGATGAATTCATCTCCTGCACCTGTTTCGCAAACCTGGGATATGGGTGATGGAACAACATATTCAACTTCCAATATTTCACACACATATAATAGTGCAGGTTCATACACCATTACACTTACAAATGTATTTACCGGTGGATGTGTTGCTACTAAAACACAGAATGTAACAGTAATAGCAGGTCCTACACTAGACTTCCAGGCAGATACTACGAAAGCATGCAAAACACCTTTTACCGTAAACTTCCAACCTGTTGGTGCAACCGGTGGATTTAACTGGGATTTTGGTGATGGTGCTACATCAACCCTTCAAAATCCATCGCATACTTATCAAACTGCAGGGAATTTTAATGTTACGTTTTCTGCTATGAACGCAAATGGATGTGTTGGTAGTGTTCAGAAAGCTGGCTTTATTCAAATACAACCACCTGCAATTACCATTTCCAACCTGCCTGTAAACGATGGATGTACACCATATTCATTTACTCCAGCAGCAAACATTGTTGCCACAGAAGGTATCGCATCGTATTTCTGGGACTTCGGGAATGGTAGTACTTCAACTTCAGCTAATCCATCATATACTTATACAACACCAGGGTCTTATACAATTAAGTTGAGAGTACAGACTAATGGAGGATGTGTAGATTCTGTCAGTTATCCTAATGCAGTAAATATCAGCAATGGCGTTACCCTTGATTTTTCTGCTGCTCCCGTTCCTTCATGTGTTGATCAAAATGTGGCTTTTAATATGACCACTTCTGGTACTCCAACATCGTATGAATGGAATTTTGGTGATAACATCACCTCTACTTTACAATCTCCAACACACGCATATGAAGCTGCAGGTAAGTATACAGTAACGCTGATGATCAAATACGGTAACTGTACCTCAAGAATTACAAAAGAAGAATATGTAGATGTACAACCACCGGAAGCTCGTTTCATTGCAGTTGGTGATTGCAGTAACAGGAGATTGATCAATTTCACTAACCAGTCAATAGGAACCGGAAGCTATCTCTGGAACTTTGGTGACGGTAATACATCAACAACTGAAAGTCCTGCTCATCTGTATGCGGCAGATGGAATTTATACGGTTTCACTCACTGTAAACAATGGTATCTGCTCTCATACATTCACCGATACTATTGAAGTCTCTTCGGCACCAATCAACTTCATTTCGAATAAGACTGTCGTATGTAAGGGTGAAGAATTTGTTTTGAATGCAAATGTTCCAAATACGCTTTCTGTAAGCCAGTACGAATGGACAATTCCTAATGCAAATATTCTTACTTCTGCTGTAGATACTATTCCATGGATATTATATAATGCAGGTATTTACGATGTTACATTAAAGATCATTACGGTGAACGGTTGTGAAGAAACGCTCACCAAATCAAACTATATCACAGCCTATGGCCCAACTGCAGATTTTATTTCTGATAAACCAGGAGGATGTGAGAATACAATTGTGAGTTTTGCTGACAGTTCTGCTTCTGATGGATCACATCCTATCACACAATGGGTTTGGGATTTTGGAGACGGATCTCCAACTGTTTCCGGAAGTACTGCTTCCCACAACTTCAGTACCTCTGGCCTTTACCATGTATCATTAAAAGTAACAGACAACTATGGATGTTCTGATATAAGATTGAAATCAAACTTTGTAAGTATCAGTAATGGTAAGGCTATGTTTACAACTTTGGATAGCATGAGTTGTAGCGGTAAGGATGTGGTATTCCGTGATACATCTACTGGTAATATTGCTAATTGGGAATGGAACTTTGGAGATGGTACAGGTGTAGCGGGTGTTCAGAATCCTTCACACAGTTATATCGATTCTGGTTATTATGCTGTTACATTAAAGATCACAGAAACATCAGGATGTACAGATTCAATTACTAAAACTAATTACATCACTATCAAAAATCCAGTGGCTAAATTCGGACTTAGTGATACATTCAGTACCTGTCCTCCGTTATCAGTTAGTTTCTACGACAGTAGTTATTATGCAAAAAAATGGTTGTGGGATTTTGCTGATGGAGGAGGTTCACCTGTTGCAAGTCCTATTAACCTTTATACTGTTCCGGGAATATATGATGTAAAACTCACCATAACCAGTCCTGGTGGATGTACTGATTCTGCTTTTAGTAGAATTCGAATACTGGGTCCTTATGGTCAATTTAATTATAGCCCGTTAGTTGGCTGCACACCGTTGACTGTTAACTACAGTGTAACTTCTTCTCAGGCTGTGAAGTTTCTTTGGGATTATTCTGATGGTGTTGTCGATAGTGGAACCACATCAACGAATTCGCATACATATTTGTCGGGTGGTAAATTTGTTCCCAGGGTGATCCTCACCGATGCTTCCGGATGTAGTGTTCCGGTAACAGGAGAGGATACCATCTACATAGAAAAAACAATCCTTGATTTTTCTGCATCGCAACAATCGTTGTGTGATTCCGGTACTGTTTCATTCACTAACCTGAGCGAAGTAAGAGCTCCTTCGGTAACATATGAATGGAGATTCCAGAATAGTTCTGTAATCGCTGAACATGCAACGAATACTTTCACTGCACCGGGATCCTACGATGTAACATTAACGTCAACTACTTCAAGGGGCTGCCGGGACACTCTTACCAGGCAAGGATTTATCCGTGTTCACAACTCACCAGTGGCTACAATCATTTCGGAAGATTCATTATGTAAACCGGCTAATTTCAATTTTTCTGCACAGCTAGCACTGGATACTTCCGCTATACAAAGCTGGAACTGGTCGTTTGGCAATGGACAAACAGATACCATTCAAAACCCAGCTTCCCAGTCTTTTGTTAACGATGGAAGTTTTGTAAACACACTGGTATTACACGACAGTGATGGATGCAGTACTTCTGTTTCTAAAACAGTAATTGTGCATCCTTTGCCTGTCGTGCAGGCACTGGCGGATCAAACGGTCTGTCGTGATGATTCCACTCAACTCTCAGCATCCGGAGCAGTTTCATACAGCTGGATATCACCTAACAATAATCTCAGTTGTATAGATTGTCCCAATCCGATTGCAACACCACAACAGGATATAACCTATACGGTCGAAGGAACTTCCGCACTTGGTTGCAAGGGATCTGATTCAGTAACGATAAAAGTTTTTCAACCTTATAAGATTTCGGTTGAATCGTTTAAAGATTCACTTTGCCTGGGCAAGACCGTTCAGATAAAGGCCTTGGGAGCACCGATGTATAGCTGGTCACCTGCTGCAGGATTAAGTGCCACTAACATATCAAATCCTTTTGCAACACCTGTTATATCTACAACATATAAGTTAATCGGTTTCGATAGTTTGGGATGTTTCAGAGATAGTATTGAAGTGCCGATAGTTGTATTAGACAGTCCTTCAGTAAATGCCGGGCCAGACATTATCTTAAGTGCAGGAACAACAGGTAACATTCAGGCTACAGGTTCAGCTGATGTGGTACGTTACCAATGGTTCCCTCCAACCGGTTTAAGTTGTACAGATTGTCCAAACCCTGTTGTAACTGCTGGTGGTAACATTACTTATTCCGTCAGAGTATCCAATGCCGCAGGATGTACAACTGAAGACCAGGTAAAGGTGATTGTCACTTGTAACGAATCAAATCTTTTTATTCCAAACACCTTCACACCGAACGGAGATGGCATGAATGATGTATTTTATATTAGAGGTAGTGGGGTTTACGGTGTTAAGTCTTTGAAGATTTTCAGCAGGTGGGGAGAGTTGTTGTTTCAGAAAAGAGATGTTACTCCAAACAATCCCTCAGAAGGATGGGATGGAATGTTCAAAGGAACAATTGCTTCAACAGATACGTATATTTATCAGGTAGAAGTCATGTGTTCAAATACCGAAGTGTTGAAATATAATGGAACAATAAGTTTAATACGATAGAGATGAGAACCCGTGAGCTAAATAGAAAATTCAGGTTCATAAAAGAAACATTCGTTTTTATAATGATACTTGGCTGCACAGCTGCAAGTGCACAGGACATTCATTTCTCCCAGTTTTTTGAAGCACCGCTTTTACGAAATCCTTCATTGGCAGGAATATTCACAGGTGATCTTAGAGTGCAGGGTGTTTATAGAAGTCAATGGGGAAGTGTTACAGTTCCATATCGTACAGGTTCTTTCGATGTTGAGTATAAAAAGCCAGTAGGCAGGGGTGATGATTTTGTTACAGCGGGTCTGCAGATATTATACGATAAAGCAGGAACTACGAATTTTACTACTAACCAGATCATGCCTGCTCTTAATTATCATAAAGCGTTGAGCGCAGATAAAAATCAATACCTGTCTTTAGGATTTATGGCTGGTCTTGTGCAAAGAAGAATTGACATGAGCAAAATGACCACCAATAACCAATACGACGGTAATGGTTTTAATCCATCTCTCGGTCATGGAGAAACCTTCACCAATGCAAACTTCAGTTACCTCGATGCAAGTGTGGGTATGAGCTATAATTCATCTATCAGGGATAGTGAGACAGATAATTTTTTTGTAGGACTTGCCTACCATCATTTCAACAGGCCTAAAAATTCTTTTTATAAAAATCCTGAAATTGAATTGCATCCAAAATGGGTTGGTTCGGTAGGTGTAAGGTTCAGCCTCAACGAAACTTCTTTCTTCACTTTACAAAGTGATTATTCAAAACAAGGACCTTTCCAGCAAGCAATAATGGGAGCACTTTATTCCTATAAACTTGGTAGTGACTACCAGAATCCAACACACGTTGTTCACTTAGGGGGGTTTCTAAGGTGGAAAGATGCCTTTATACCGGTAGTAAAACTGGAGTTCATTCCGTTTTCTGTAGGGTTGAGTTACGATGTAAATGTTTCACAATTAAGAACTTCAAGCCAGGGCAGGGGTGGATTTGAATTATCCGTGTCGTACCGGGCTTTTTTTGACAGGGATAATTCTTCTAAAGACGCTGTTTTGTGTCCAAGATTTTAATTTCATCGAACGTTCATTCAATGAAAGTATCATTCTAAGTTTTCAGTCTTTAACTTGCATTCTATAATTTATTAAATATGTCCTTAAGAAAAGGAGACAAAGCACCTGACTTTACACTATTTAACACCGATAAAGAATGGGTAAAACTATCGGACCAAAAAGGAAAAAATGTATTGCTTCTCTTTTTCCCACTTGCATTTACAGGTGTTTGTACCAAGGAATTATGCAGTATCAGGGATAACCTCAGTTTCTACAATAGTATTAATGCTGAAGTTTTTGGCATATCGGTAGACAGTAACGCAACGCTTGCAAAATTCAAAGAAGACCAGAAGCTGAATTTTGCGCTGTTAAGCGACTTTAATAAAGAGGCTTCTGCCGCTTACGATGTACTTTATGAGAACTTTGGCTGGATGAAAGGTGTGAGTAAGAGGTCTGCCTTCGTCATAGATAAAGCCGGGATCATTCAGTATGAAGAAGTATTGGAAAATGCCGGTGAAGTGCCTGATTTTGAAGCCATCAATAGCACTTTACAAGAGATTAGCTAGTGGGTTTCACAGTCTTATAGATATTTTTGGTACAAAATTTTGTTGTTATATAAGGAATGATATAGCTTTAACGTAACTATTCGTATGAAGAGAATTTACTTATTACTTTTAATGGTCAGCTTAACGGTCTGCAGCTTTGCACAGGACCGTCAGCCTGCACGTGAGCAAGTGAAGGTGAAATTCTTTCCAAACCCAGCCACCACAGTAATCAATTTCGAATTCAAGAAGACCAACCCGGAAGCAGTTTATACTTTGCAGGTTTACAACTTTATTGGTAAGAAAGTTTCAGAAATTGTTGTTGCTAATAACCGGACTTCTGTATCGCTCGATAATTATTTCAGGGGAGTGTATATTTTTCAATTAAGAGATAAGACCGGAAGGATTATAGAATCCGGCAAATTCCAGGTAGCTAAGTAATTTTCCAGCGTTCTTTTTCATGGCATCACCTGTTGTGTCACTCACTTGTGCTGATTGTTTCTGTGCATCTTCCAAGCAAAAGGCAATTGTGTTTTATTAAATCTAACTGCATGAAAAATCCTTTATGTTTTGTTTTATCTCTGTGTTTTAGCTTTTTAGTTAATGGTATTTCTGCCCAGGATACTACCAATATGGGCCAGGAGTTCTGGGTAGGCTATGGCCATCACCAGTTCATGGAGAGTGGAAGCAATTCTCAGAATATGACCTTGTACATTGCAACAGGTGCACAACCCGCAAACGTAGTTATTCGGGTACACGGTACAGGGGACGTGAGAATGTTTGTTATCCCTGCAAACACGGTTAAAGATATTGAAACAGGTTCCGGACCGATAGGACCTATACCCAAAACAGGAAGCTTTGATGCAAGACTATTTTCACCAGTTCCTCCTGCAGGTTCTGGAAGTTCAGGACTTTTTACGAATAAGGCCGTTCAAGTAGTAAGTGATGTACCGGTAGTAGTGTATGCACATATTTACGGGTCAACTTCTTCAGGTGCAACAATGTTACTGCCTGTAGAATCCTGGGGTGGATTATATGTTTCCTCCAACTCTAAACAAAGCTATGCATCTAACTCTTTCTCGTGGATGTATGTCATCGCTAAATATGATAATACCCTAATCGAAATAACTCCTGCCGTAAAAACAAGAGCACAGAATCTAACAGGCCTGCAACCTGGTGTTGTGAAGACAATAACATTGATGAAGGGACAGATATACCAGGTGATGGGTGCAAATTTATTATCTGATGCAGATGGAAACGGAGGAACAAGTCCCGATGGATATGAATTAACTGGGACTAAGGTCAGATCTGTTACTAGTCCAACTGGATATATTCACCCCATTGCAGTTTTTTCAGGTAGCAGCAGAACAAGTAATCCGTCTGCTTGTGGTTCAGGAGGAGGAGATAATGATATGCAACAGCATTTTCCAAGACAGGCTTTAGGCAAGATATATCTGACCACTCCCTTTTCAGGATCAACTACACCTTCTAGTTTCTCTACGTCCAAATTCAAAGTACTTGTGTTCGATCCAACTACGGTTGTTACCAGGAACGGGACTGTACTAACAGGTTTGCAGCCAAATAATTTTTATGAGTTTGAAAGCAATACTCCTGATCGTATAGAATCAGACCAACCAATATTAGTTACCCAGTTTATGACCGGTGGTAGTTGCTCTGCTGGTGGATCACTTGGAGATCCTGATATGGTTTATCTCAGCCCTTTGAGTCAAGGCATCAATAGTGCAAGATTTTATCGAAATACAAAAGAAAATATCACCGTAAATTATTTGTCTATCATTGTACCTACAACCGCTGTGGCCTCTACAACGATCGACGGATCCAATATTTTCGATCACACGTTGATTCATCCCCTGGATCCCACCTACACAATATTAGTTAAGAGATGGACAGCTTCCCAGGCCCAGGCTTTTGTTCAAAGTACAGGTGCATTTGTAGGTACAACATATGGACTGGGTTCAGTGGAAAGCTATGCATATAATGTTGGTACAAAAGCCAACGCTGTAAATGCAAGAGATGCTTCCGTTTTACCGCCAGGGTTTACTGGAGTATTGCCAGTTACGTTAACTGATTTTAATGCAGTAAAAAATGGTGATGATGTTTTGCTCAAATGGAACTCGAGCCATGAGATCAACTTTGACAGGTTTGAGGTAGAACGATCATTGGATGGAAGGGAATTTACAAAGTTCATTACAACTTTTTCTAACTCATCCGGCATTTACGATGCAGTTGATATGAGTGCAGTTAAAATTTATGGTGCACATCCCGCTATTTATTATCGTTTAAAGATGATCGATAAGGATGGTAAATTCAACTACTCCAGCATTGTATCAATAAAGAATGAAAAGCTGGAATCGTTGCAGATAAGTATAATGCCAAATCCATTTGTTGACAAGATTAACATACAGGTTCAGTCTGAAACATTCGGTATCGCAAAAATCAATATCAGAGATATTACAGGTAAACTGCTTGAAAGCAGGTCTAAATATCTTGCTGCAGGTAATACTTCGATAGAAATAAATTCACTGAACAACCTTCAGAAGGGCATTTACATCATAGATATTGAGATGAATGGAATAAAGCAATATGTTAAGGCAGTAAAGAACTAACGGTCTGTTACTTCCACTATCAGAAATTTGAGGTAGTTGGTATTTTCCATTCCCCAGACGATTGGATGATCACTGCTCTGGGTTTGAAATACCACCTGCCTCAGTTTTTTTCTTGCATCTTTCGCAGCCATTTCTATCGTTTGAAGAAACAATTCCGGATTGACGAGGTTCGTACAACTGGAAGTAACCAAAAATCCGCCATTGTTTAGCAATCTCATACCACGAAGATTGATCTCCTTATAACCTGTAATGGCTTTCTGTATATTCTCCCTGCTCTTGGTAAATGCCGGGGGATCCAACATCACCACATCATATTTTCTCGCTTCCTTCACCCAAACTTTCAGCACATCAAAAGCATTCACTGCCTCGAATTTTGCAATATCCTGTAAGCCGTTCAACTCAGCATTTTGGTTTGCCTGGGCTACTGCATTTTCTGAAATATCAAGTCCTAACACACTTTTTGCCCCATAGTGTGCAGCATGAATTTCAAAAGTTCCGGTATAGGTAAAAGCACCAAGTACATCAGCACCTTTTACAATATGTTGAATGGCTCTCCTGTTATCCTGCTGGTCAAGAAAGTATCCGGTTTTTTGCCCATTTTCAATATCAACATAAAACTTCAAACCATTTTCATTGATGGTGATCTTTGTATCAAAAGGTTCTGACAAGAATGCTTTCTGTTGAGACAATCCCTCCAGTTCTCTCACAGGCACATCGTTTCTTTCATAAATCCCTTTTGGATTAAATATTTGCTGCAACGCTTTTACGATAGCCGGCTTCCATACATCAATACCATAGGCCAGGGTTTGAATAACAAAATAATCATTGAATTTATCTATGATCAATGCAGGCATTTGATCTGCTTCACCAAAGATCAGCCTGCAGTTTTCAGTATATCCAAGGTTCTGACGATACTTCCATGCTTCAAGAATCCTGTTATAAAAGAATTGCTCGTTTATTTCCTCTTTTTTCCGGGTAAGCAATCTCACCAGGATCTGTGATTTTGGATTGATATATCCACGACCACAGAATTTTTCATCGTAATAATAAACCTCAACTGTATCACCTGCATTCACAGCACCTTCAATACGGTTCACTTCATTGGCAAAAATCCAGGGATGCCCATTGGCAATTCTCGGAGCGATCTTTCTGTTCAGGAAAACTTTGGTCATAAGCTGCAAATGTAATCTCAAATTCACAAGGCCGTGGCAGATGTAGTATCGCTGACTAATTACTGCCAATTTTTCCCTTTTCTTTGCTTGGCAATAATTTTGAGCCTCTACCAGTTAATTCAATTGACATGAACGAGAAGGATAAAAACGCTGAAAATCAGAACAATTCGACAGAAACGGCTGAAATAAATGACGCTGCTAACATAAATGCTGACGAAAATGCAGCCGGAACCACCCATTTAAATGAACCTGTCTCTGAAGAGTCTGAAATTGAGCAGCTGAGATCGGATGTACAGGAACAGAAAGATAAATACCTGAGGCTGATGGCCGAATTTGATAATTTCCGTCGCCGTACAGCAAAAGAAAGACTTGAGTTGATACAAACTGCCGGTAAAGATGTAATCACTTCTTTGCTTGATGTGCTGGATGATTGTGACAGGGCTGAAAAACAAATGCAGGACACCGATGATATTAAGTTAGTTAAAGAAGGTGTGTCACTTGTGTTTGCTAAAATGAGATCAACCTTACAGGCGAAAGGTGTGAAGGAAATGAAAAGTGTGCATGAGGAGTTTGATGTGGAAAAACATGAAGCGATAACAGAGATTCCTGCACCAAATGAAGAATTGAAAGGTAAAGTGGTGGATGAGGTGCAGAAAGGATATTATCTGAACGATAAACTGATCAGGTTTGCAAAAGTGGTGGTAGGGAAATAGGTGAATGGTGAATGGTGAATGGTGAAAAAATAATCAGTAAAGATATATCAGCACAAGAGTGCGACGCAACGGAAGATTAATAAACGATCTGGAGTTGACATCATTATAAAAATAAAACTGTAGTTGAGGCTATGGTGAAGGAAGCTAAAATGGCAAAAAGAGATTATTACGAGATACTGGGTGTAGGAAAAAATGCATCATCCGACGAGATCAAAAAGGCTTACCGTAAAGTGGCCATGCAGTTTCATCCTGACCGTAACCCGGGTGATAAAGAAGCCGAAGAAAAGTTCAAGGAAGCTGCAGAGGCATATGAAGTGTTGAGTGATGCTGATAAAAAAGCGAAGTACGATCGTTATGGTCACCAGGCTTTTGCTCCAGGAATGGGTGGTGGTGGATTTGGTGGTGGTGCAGGCATGAACATGGATGATATTTTCAGCCAGTTCGGAGATATTTTTGGTGATGATGTATTTGGTAATTTCTTCGGTGGTGGAGGTGGAAGACGAGGTGGTGGAGGTGGAAGACCAACCGGAACACGAGGCAGCAATCTTAGGATTCGATTAAAGCTTACTTACGAGGAAATTGCAAAAGGTGTTACGAAGAATATCAAGGTAAAAAAATATGTTGCCTGTGCTACGTGTAGTGGCAGCGGTGCAAAAGATAAGAACAGTGTGCAAACCTGCAGCACTTGTGGAGGTAGCGGACAAGTAAGAAGAGTTACCAATACATTCCTTGGCCAGATGCAAACGGTTACAACCTGCCCTAATTGTAATGGTGAAGGTTCAACTGTAACACATAAATGCGGATCATGTAAAGGTGAAGGAAGAGTGTATGGTGAAGAAATGGTTACGATCAATGTTCCTGCAGGAGTACAGGAAGGAATGCAGCTGAGCATGAGTGGAAAAGGTAATGCTGGTGAAAGAGGTGGTGCCAATGGAGATCTCATTATATTAATAGAAGAAGAGCAGCATAAAGAATTACAACGTGATGGACTGAATGTCGCTTTCGATCTTCATATCTCTTTTCCTGATGCAGTATTTGGAACTTCTATAGAGGTACCTACAATAGATGGAAGAGCAAAGATCAAGATACCTGCCGGCACACAAAGTGGAAAGATATTTCGTTTGAAAGGAAAAGGTTTTCCCGAAGTGAATGGATATGGCAGAGGTGATCAGTTGATACATGTAGATGTATGGACTCCACAGAATATATCGAGTGAGGAGAAAGCAATGCTGGAGAAATTAAGCCAGAGTGAGAATTTTAAACCTAACCCGGGAAAGAATGATAAAAGTTTTTTCGACAGGGTGAAGGAAGCTTTTAGTTAGTCATTATAAATCGTTATTAGAAAGCTGATGGTATTTCCATCAGCTTTTTTATTTGCAACAGGTATAGTTCAAGTTGCCTCAGCTATTTATTATCTTAGCAGCAATGAATCCATTTTTGACCAAGATCATCAAGGAGCAAGCTGCAAAAAGTGGCCAGCAGGCAAACCAGATGTCTGCCTACCGAAATGCGAAGCAGCTAAGAAGTTTTCGTGTATCAGTGGTCAGGACAATCAAGGATTTTTTGCTGATTGCGTTGGGAATTTTATCTGCAGGTTTGGGTGTTAAAGGTTTTTTACTTCCCAATGGATTTATTGATGGAGGGTGTACAGGTATTTCCATGTTAACAACAAAGGTTACAGGAATTCCATTACCATTTATTCTTGTAACAGTAAACATTCCTTTCCTGTTATTAGGATTGAAAACATTGGGAAAGAAATTTTTTTTCAGAGGTACGCTGGCGGTCATTGGATTTGCGATCTGTGTTGCCCTGATGCCTTACCTTGATATAACCAAAGACACTTTGCTTGTGGCTGTATTTGGCGGCTTTTTTCTTGGGCTCGGTATTGGCCTTGCTATGAGAGGTGGTGCTGTTTTAGATGGCACGGAAGTAATGGCCATATACTTAAGCCGTAAATCAAGTATTACCATAGGGGATGTGATTCTGGTTTTTAATATTCTTGTTTTTTCTGTAGCTGCTTATATTCTCGGAATTGAAGTAGCCCTCTATTCTACATTGACATATCTCGCAGCTTCGAAAACCGTCGACTTCGTGATTGAAGGAATCGAGGAATACACAGGTGTAACGATTGTCTCCGTTCATAATGACGAGATAGAGCACATGATCACCAATAAACTTGGACGTGGATTAACTATTTATAAAGCTGAAAAAGGATTTGGAAAAAGTGGTGCACGAAAAGAAATGAATATACTTTTTACAGTTATCACCAGGCTGGAGATATCATCATTAAATGCCGAGATCGAAAAAATTGACCCACATGCTTTTGTTGTAATGGGCAGTATAAAAGATACCAAAGGTGGAATGATCAAAAAACGACCATTACATTAAACTTCATGAAGCTGGTAAATCTCGTTGATGTTTCTTCCCAGCCCATCATAATCCAACCCATAGCCTAACACAAATTTGTTTGGAATGGAAAAGCAGATATAATCGATCGGGAAATGATACTTGGTTGCTTCAGGTTTATGCAGCAACACAGCAATCTTTAAAGATGCTGGTTGTTGGTTGGTGATCTGTGGTAAAAACTCATGCAATGTTTTGCCTGTATCGATGATGTCTTCAAGAATGATCACATGACGGTCTTTGATATCTGTATCAAGCCCGATTGCAGTGACTACATGACCAGTAGACTTTGTTCCTTTATAAGAAGCCAGTTTAATAAAACATATTTCTGCTTCTATTTCAAGTTGTTTAAACAGGTCAGATGCAAAAATGAAAGAGCCATTTAATATAGCGATGAATAAAGGTTTCTTGCCTTTATAATCCTGCGAAAGCTGCCCGGCAAGATCTTTTATTTTGTTTTGAATACTTAATTCTGAGATGAAAGGAACAAATTCCTTGTCATGAACCTTTATAAGCGACATAAGCAGTTCTCGTTTTTATTTTTTGGCTGATGCTTCTGCTAATTTAGGAGTAACGGGCGAATTGGTCTTTAAATATATTTTTTCTCCAACCAATGGTTGCCTGCCTTTTGGAATTCTGTTGTATGCAAGAAGCGCTTCCAGTTGAACACCTTCTTTCTGGGCAATCACTTCAAGTGTTTCATTAGCCTGTACAATATGCATATCCTTACTGCCTTTTTTTGATTTCTTGCTTAAGAAAACGAGTTGGTCGTAACCAAGAATATCAGTTGCCTTCGCTTCGTCCATTTCATTAAACTCAAGTAGTTTCTTATAAGAGACTTTGAATTGATTGGCAAGGGCAAGTAATGAAGTTCCTTCTTTTGCAAAAACCACTTTTACTCCATTAATAGAAAAAGTGCTTTGCGGATAATCGGATGCAATATATAACGCCGGAGTTACAATAGCTGTTGTTTGTTCTGTTACATGAGCATGGGAATAATCTGTGGCGATTGCAGTATCAGCAACCACATCAACCACATCAACCACAGTGGCACTGGCAACAGTATCAATCGCCGTTGCTGGCTCAACTATTACATTGCTTTCTTTATTTTCAGCGTTCGCAAAAGCATACATTTCTTTTTCTTTCGTTTTGCCTCTCTCCAAAGCAATCAAAGTATATTCCTGCAGGTTGTATCGCTGAATAATATCAATGAGTCTTTGTGCATAAGTTGGACTGGTAGCGTAACCTGCTTTTTTTAAGCCTTTAGCCCAGCTTTCAAAATCTGTAGGGTCTAATGAAAACAGGAAAGCGTAGTGTGCTCTTGTTCGTAAAAAATCTGAGTGGTCAATATAAGACTGCTCGGCATCATTGTATTTTCTAAAACATTCCCCTTTGGCGTCATCGTTATGATATACTTTTTCACCAGTCCATTCCGTCTTACATTTTATGCCAAAATGGTTGTTGGATCTTTTTGCAAGATCACTTTCGCCTGACTGCGATTCTAAAATTCCCTGTGCTAAAGTTATCGCTGCAGGTACACCGGTACGCTGCATTTCTTTAATAGCAAGTTCCCTGAACGATTGAATGTATTCAACCACTTTTTGGTTTTGCCCAAATGAGGTAACAGCAATAAAACAAACCAGTACGGCAGGAATAATTTTTTTCAACAGCATTTACTTTCTTTTTTTGATGAGCGTTAATCCGTCTCTCACTGTCAGCATCACCTGCTCTGTTCTAGGATCGTTGGCTACATGTTGATTAAAAGCATGTATGGCCAAAGCGTTCTTTCCGGATATATTTTCCTCAAGCACCTGTCCATGAAATAACACATTATCCGCTATGATCACACCGTTCTCGCTCAACTTTGGCATCACTGCTTCATAATAATTGATGTAGCTTGTTTTATCTGCATCTATGAAAACTATGTCCCAGCTATGATCAAATGTCGGAATTATGTCAAGTGCATTTCCCTGATGCAAAAATATCTGATCTGCATAAGCGGAAATCTTAAAATTCGCCTTAGCTGTTTCGGCATCGGCTTCTCTTAATTCAATTGTATGTAGTGCTCCATCTTTTTTTAATCCTGTAGCCAGGCACAAAGCACTGTAGCCTGTAAATGTTCCGATCTCCAGTATGTATTTCGGCTGGAGCATTGTGCTGATGAAACTCAGCAATTGTCCTTGCAGCCTGCTACTCAGCATATGAGCATGAGCATGGCTGGCAAGTGTTTGCCGGTGAATGTTCTCTAACAATTCATCCTGTGCAGAAGTGAATTGTTCGGCATATTTTTCTGCAAGTTCATTAACCAGCAACAATTGGAACCTGTTTATTGCGATTCGAAATTAAATACAAGCCAACGAAAGTTAAAATGCCATTAATTAATATCAGTTCATTGCCAATCTTATATCCTCCAAAAACTGATTCTGATAATGCATTTAATCCCAGGCTTTCAATATGAAGTTTTGCTTCGTACCAGGCAGGATTACTGAGCATATCAAGAAATGCAGCAATCAATGGAGCAATAATACACACAGGCCAGATGAGGCTTGATTTTATTGATCGTTTGGTAAGAATTCCAAAAGCAAACAATCCTAGTAAAGGTCCGTATGTAATACCTGCAAACTTCAGGATAAAATCAATGATCAGTTTATCATTGATCGCTTTAAAAACAAGTACCATCAGGAAGAAGATCACAGCAAAAGTAAAATGCACTTTCAGCCTTGTTCTTTTCTTTTCTTTTTCCGTGGCATTGCTTGCTTTGATATTAAGGATATCGATACAAAAACAGGAAGTAAGGGAAGTAATTGCTCCATCAACACTAGGGAAGAGTGCTGAAATAAGTGCGATGATGAAAATAATGCCAATTACGCCACTGAATGTATCGTTTAAAGCAATGGTAGGAAATAGATCATCAGGTGGAACTTTGATGCCATTTGCATCTGCATATAAATATAATATACCGCCGAGCACAAGAAACAGGAAATTCACAACCATTAGCACCGCTGTAAAAGTCATCATGTTCTTCTGCGAATCTTTCAGATTCTTTACAGAGATATTTTTCTGCATCATTTCCTGGTCAAGACCGGTCATTGCAATAGCGATGAACATACCACCGACAATATGTTTCCATGCATACGAAGGAGCATTTACATCCCAGTTGAAAAGTTGGGTGTATCCTTTATCTGCCATCATTGAATAAGCTCCACTGAAATCAGTTCCAAGTGCTTTGGTAATAACTATGATGCATGCAATAAGTCCAACCAGCATACCGGTTGTCTGTAATGTATCAGTATAGATGATCGTTTTTACACCTCCTTCAAACGTGTATAGCAGTATCAGTACAAGAATAACGAGTGCGGTGGCTTCGAACGGAATTCCCAGCTTATTAAAGATGAAGATCTGTAACACACTGATCACTAAATACAATCTTGCGGTAGCACCTACGGTTCTTGAAAGAATAAAAAAGAAAGCACCTGCTTTATGTGCATTAACACCAAAACGTCTTTCGAGATAAGTGTAGATGCTGGTAAGGTTCATCCTGTAATACAATGGTAATAACACGAATGCTATCACCATATAACCAACCAGGTATCCAAGTACCACCTGGTAATAGAAAAAATTTCCTGTACCTACACTTCCCGGTACACTCACGAATGTTACACCACTTAGCGATGTTCCAATCATACCAAAAGCAACCAGCATCCAGTTGCTCTTTTTGTTACCAATGAAAAAAGAATCGTTATTCGAATTTCGGCTGGTGTACCAGGCCACAAGCAAAAGCAAAACAAAATATCCAATAACAAACGAAAACAAGAGAGTAGGAGACATAAGCTTCTGTTAGAGCGTGAAAAGTAGTAAAAATTATTGAGCTAATATTGCGATTCAAACTATTGAATGGATTTCAAAAGTATAGCTGTTTTTTGTGGATCAAGACCTGGGGCAAATGAATTGTACCTGCAACATGCAAAAGAACTTGGAACCTTGATGGCCAACAATGGCATTTCACTGGTGTATGGTGGAGGAAGTAAAGGACTGATGGGTGCTGTTGCAGATGCAGTTTTGGAGAGTGGTGGTGAGGTTACCGGTGTTATTCCTGAAATACTGGTTCAATGGGAAGCACAGCACCATGGCTTAACGAATTTGCATGTGGTGCCTGATATGCATACGAGGAAAAAGATGATGTACGAGCTTTGCGATGCTGCGATCATCTTACCTGGTGGCTATGGCACATTGGATGAATTGTTTGAACTGCTTACCTGGAACACTTTGCAGATACACAGTAAAAAAATTATCCTGCTCAATTCAGCAGGATATTATGAACATTTATTTAATCACATTTGCCAGATGGCAAAGGAAGAATTTTTGTATGAAGACTGGCAGGAACGAATAATGATCGTTGATGAACCTTCGGCTATTTTTTCGAAGGCCTTAGATAAAATCCCATCCCAGTTCTGAATACTGGTTGAGCATGGTTATACTGATCCCTGTAAGGTGAGTTAATATTCTTTGCCAGGTCGATCATTATTGTTAGATATGATAATTGTCTTCCTATTTCCCTGCTACCATAACCAACACCTACCAGCAGGCTTTCTGCTTTATATGTAGCAGATGATTTTTGGTTACTGTTCACATCAATCAGGTTCACTTTTATCCAGTTGTATTCAGGCTGAACGGTGACATGTAAAAAATTCACAGGCCATATTCTTAAAAACACCCCGGCACCATAAGTTGTTGCCCTGTATTTAGCGTATACAGATCCTGTATAGACATCTTCTATTCTTTGTGTCTGGTAGTTCACGTTAAAAGATATGCCACCATCGAGCCATTTGCTGATGCTGTAACCCACTTCAGGTAATACACCAATGGAAAAACTTCCGTTGCCACCACCGAGATTAAGTCCACCACCAACATATACATTCTCTTTCTTAAAACCACCTTCCCTTTCGGTGTTTTCATCTTCATCCTGGGCAAACACAATAGACGTAACTAGTAACAGCCCTGCTATTATTAATATTCTTTTCATGATAATTTTTTAGTCTTTAGTTCATATCAAAAATCTTACCTGCATTCAGAATGTTCTTTGGATCGAATGCTTTTTTTATCTCCCGCATCAATCTCAGGTTGGCTTCATCAAATACAATGTTCATATAACTTTTCTGAATAAGGCCAATTCCATGTTCTCCACTGATGGTTCCTCCCAGCTCATGCACTAATTCAAATAAAGATCTCAGTCCTCTTACCATTTCCTCATCTTCCATGCTATTTGCTGTTCCCTGCTTCTTAATTCTTATATGCAGATTACCATCACCGGCATGACCATAACAAACAGCTTCGAAGTTATATTGAAGCCCAAGTTTTTTTACACCTCTTATTAAAGCAGGTAATTCAGCTCTTGGTACTACCGTATCTTCTTCTATTGTATAGCCATCCATCTTCACAGCTTCTGCAACCCTTCTTCTCAGTTTCCATAATTCAGCTTTTTGCTGTGCATTATCGGCGAAGAATATTTCTCCGGCGTCAAACTGCATCAATAATTCACTAATAGCTTCCATATCACTCATCAATACATCAAGATTGTTACCGTCAACTTCAATTAAAAGATGAGCAGCGATATCATCAGTAACTGGTACTGCAGTGCTATCAACCATGGCTGCCACAATCTTCAAAGCATCTATCTCCACAAGTTCCAAACCACTTGGTACAAAACCGGCTCTGAAAATGGCACTTACCGCTTCGCTGGCTTTGTCTAATGATTTAAAAGGAACCAACATCAACAAATCATAGCTTGGCAGCGGAATTAATTTCAGTACGATCTTGGTAACAATTCCTAATGTTCCTTCACTGCCAACCATTAACTGCGTTAAATTATATCCTGTGGAATTCTTCAGCACATTTGCTCCTGTCCAAATTATTTCACCTGTTGGTAAGACCACTTCAAGATTCAATACGTAGTCTTTCACCACACCATATTTCACAGCTTTGGGTCCACCACTATTTTCAGCAATATTGCCACCAATAAAACAGGAGCCACGACTGCTTGGGTCAGGAGGATAAAACAATCCTTTTTCTTTTACTGCATTCTGCAATACTTCGGTAATGACGCCTGGCTCTGTTGTTACCTGTAAGTTTCGCTCATCTATATTAATGATCTTATTTAGTTTCTCTGTGCTCAATAATACACCACCTAAATGTGGTAAAGCACCACCACTCAAACCTGTACCGGCACCTCTTGGTGTTACAGGAATACTATCAGCATAACAGATCTTCATGATAGCAGCCACCTCTTCTGTAGTGGACGGCTTCAATACAACTTCAGGAAGAAAAACAAGTAACTCCGTTTCATCATGACCATAATGTTTCAAAGATTCTTCGTCGTATAAAACATTTGTGTCTCCAACTATATTTTGAAATTGATTTAAATGTGTAGCACTGATCTTTCCGCTGGTAATAATCTCCATTAGCATTTGTTTGGTTGTAAAAATAAGAAGACTATTGTTGCACGGGCTGAATGAATACTATTTTGCTTCGTTGCGTCGCACTCTTCAGGTTCCTGTTCAAAATTGAGCAATTTTACCGGTTTCACTTTTATCACCTGAAACGAAACACATCTAATCGTGTTAATGTGGTTTAACGAGGTTTATCCTTCGCTTTTTCCGTTCATCATTTGAAAGTAACTTTTTGCAGGACTGAACGTATCTCATTCACAAACAGGCGATAAAATGACAGTTGTTAAACATTTATCAATCTACATGACAGGATTTGGAACTGAAAAATTCAATCGTATGTTTGTTACGAATTAGTTCGTAAATCATATCAAAACTCATAAAACCTTACATCATGAAACGCAAATTCACCTTAACCAAAGCTTTAGCAATACTAGTGTTACTAGTATCATTTACGGTAGCTTCAGCATCAATCGGAGACGATGATACTTGTAAAACCAAATGCTGCAAAACCAAAAAATCACAGCCAGTTACAATTTCCCTGGCTGAAATAGATAAAGCACTGGAAGAACTCGATGCTGAGTTGGAAACAGTAACTGCTTTAGCCATTTCGAAAGAAGTAAGAAAATCATTGAAAACACTGCGACTGAAAAAGATCGTTGTAACATCAGAAGCTCCGTCGTTTATTATTGCATTCGATGGCGAGGAAAATAGTGTAGATGCTAATCAAAAGATCAACTTTAATGCACTTGACAAAGAAATGAACCAGGTTCAGGAAGATCTTAGCAAAATGGATAACTGCCTTAAAAGCGATGATGCAAAGAACCGTAAAGCTGCTGACGAGATATTAAAGACAGGAATAAAATCTTAATTGTATATCGAAGAAACCTTAACGCCCAAAACAGAGTCCCTTTCGGTAACGGAAGGGATTTTTTTATGCTAATCTAGTTTGCCTGATTTAGCTAACACCTGGTCAATGTTTGTTAAAAAAAATTAAATTCCAAAAGGAGTGTAACATTCTACGAACATGATCGTATATTTGTTACGAAGATGTTCGTAAATAAAATCATTCACTCAATAACAACTAAAACCATGAAGAATGTATTCACCTGCACCAAACCCTTTTTTCTTGCTGCTTTGTTTCTGGTGTTTATTGGCAGCACTGCCTGGCAAATCAAATCAAAAGGCAAACTCAACCAACAATTGCGAATTAGCGACACCACTAAGCCCGGCAAACACAGCACTGATAAAAATGCAGCTGGAGTAAAAGATCTCGATCAGGCAATGAAAGAACTGGAAGAAGCGATGAAACGACTGGAAGTTGAAATGAAGCAAATTGATTTGAACAAGATCGAAAAGGAAATAAAGGAAAGTATGAGTAAGGTGGATATGAAAAAGATCCAGGAAGAAATTAAAACTTCCATGAACAAAATTGACTGGAAAAAGATCAGGGAAGATGTAGACAGATCGATGAAAGAGGCAGAAGTGCAAATGAAGCACTTAGACCTTGGAAAGTTGGAAAAAGAAATGGCTGAACTGGAAGAGAAACTTAGTAAACACCAGTTCAACATAAATATTGATGCTGAAAAGATCAGGAGAGAAGTAGAGGAAGGAATGCAAAAAGCAAAAGTAGGAATGGAAAAAGCGATGGCGGAAATGAAGTTGATGCAGGAGTTTATAGATGAACTGGATAAAGATGGATTGATCGATAAGAAAAAAGGATATAAAGTTCAGTTGAAGGATGGCGAGTTATATATCAATGGAACGAAGCAATCGAAGGAAACCACTGATAAATATCGTAAGTACTATAAGAAAGATAATTTTACGATCAACACAAATGGTGACGGTATCATCGAGATTTGAGAAAGTTGTTTAAGAAAAAGAAAATCCCATCGAAGTGATGGGATTTTTTATTAGAAGCTAGGCATATTACATTTAAGAGCTTTACCCTGAGAGAACAATCCATTCTTCACAATTGAAACTTCATAAGCACCACGGGTTTGGTTGAAATTTTTCATATCACTCATAGTTGCATCGTAGTTGAAAGTTAACTTGTAATCTTTCATTTGAAAGCCTATAACAGGTGCAATGGCATCTCCAACTCTGTAATAAATTCCTCCCAGCAACTGGGTAGCACCATCACCGCTTAAATTATAATTGGCCATGCCACCAACAACATATTCCCAGCCTGAAGTTGCCATATTGCTAACGTAAGCATTTGGTGAAACAATCCACATATCATTCAACTTCACAACACCATTCAGGAATAAAGTGTATCTTATTGGTACCAGTGTGCTCACAGTATTACTTGCAAAAAAGCTTTCGTGAGGCTTGTTAATATGCATCGCACTTAATCCTGCATTCAGGTATAAATTATCCGAAGGGAAAACAGCATAGTTCAATCCAACCTGCAGGTCAACATAATTCTGCCTGTTGGTTGAAAAAGTTTCACCACTTGGTGCTGTAACATCAAAGAATTTACCTGTCCACTGGTTATCGTATGTGAGTTTTGTGAAATCAACACTCTTGGAAACATATCCTGCATTGAAGCCGAGGCTTACTAAACTGTTTAAGCCTAATAATTGATGGTACGCAACAGAGGCATAGGCTTTTGTTGCAGAAAGTTGTCCAGAACCAGCTACATCTTTCATTAAAACACCACCAACACCCATCCATGCATTTTCAAAACGGTTAGTGAATAATTGAACATCACCCCAAACACTCATGGTCTTGTATGGCTTTGTGGTAACGTTGGCCCATTGAGTTCTGTAATTGCCCCCCAGCCTGAAATCATAGTCAGGATTAAAACCTGTATTAGCAGGATTCACCAGCATCGGTGCATTAAAATATTGCGTAAAATGAAGGTCTTGTGCAAAACTGCCAAGTCTAAAGATCATCAAGAATATCAATATAATATTTCGCATCGTTTCTCCTTTCCCTTTTATCGTAATAATGTTATGTCACCTGTTTTAATAGCCTTGGTTCCATCAGTAAATTCTAAATCTAATGTGTAGGTGTACACTTCCTGTGGCTGAAGTACTCCTTTAAACTTTCCATCCCAACCTTCAAACCTGTTGTTGGTAGTGAAAACTAATTGTCCCCATCGATTGTAAATTCGCCAAACCATTTTTCCGATGGCGAAACCTCTTACATATACTTTGTCATTCACGCCATCAGCGTTTGGTGTGAATGCATTTGGAACGTCTAATGCAGGAATCACTCGTGCTGCTATTACGGTGCAAACTGTATCGGTACAGCCATATTGATTGGTAACAATAAGACAGGTGTTGAAGTTACCTGTAGCATTATAAAAATGTCGAACGATAGTGTCTCGTCGAATCGTGAATAGTGAATCGCCATCACCAAATCTCCAGAGGTAAGAAGTACCACCGGTTGATGTATTTACAAATTCCACTGCAGTATTTATCTCAGGTGGATTGGGTGAATAATTAAATCCTGCAGTAGGAGAGCCACTTACCGTAATGGTAAACTGAGAACTGTCTATGATGTTACACGTATTTGAATCGATCACTGTTAACCTGATTGTATAATCTCCTGGTGTGTTGTAAAGATGTGTTGGCTCCTGGTCAGTTGATGTGGTTCCATCACCAAAATCCCATTGGAATGTTTGTCCGCCAGCAGATGTATTATCGATTACAGCTGTATATGGAGCACAACCAAACGGTGGTGTGGTGAACTGAGCATCTACGTTCTCTGAAATGCGAAGGGTTAGATGTAAAGTGTCTGGATAGTTACAATAGTTGGTATCAATAAGAATGAGTTTCACATTGTAAGTTCCCCTTGTTGCATATGTATGAGATACCGGAGCCATTCCTGTTATGGTGGTATTGCCATCACCAAAATCCCATTTGAAAGATTGATTGGTAAATGGTTTTCCCGGAGCTGCAGGAGGTGTTGACGTATTGTAAAATATATACGTGAGGTTTTCGCATGGTGGTTGTTTTTCAGCACGACCAGCTAATACTGCAATATCTTGCCTGACTGTGATGGTTGTGTAAGAAGTATCCCTGATGTTACAAGTGGATGAATCTACGGAGATCAATCGTACTGTATACGAACCAATATTATTATAGGTGTGAGAATTGGAAGCTGTAGTAGTTGTTTCATCAGGTGAACCGTCTCCAAAATTCCAGATATATTGCTGACCAAGTTCCAGTGTATCATTGAAGTCGACAGTCAATGGAATACAACCTGATCTTCTCGGAGATCCATTTACATACGATTTCACACCTGTACTTACACCAGCAAGTTCCATGGCAATTTTCACGGCGGCAAGATTACAATTCGAGCTTTTATTTGTTGTTGACCATGCACCTGCCGTTGTTTGAAACGTACCGCCCCTACCACAATGACCACATTGGGCCATATAGATCACGCCATTCTCATCAAAACGGCTGGTACCTCCATCAACATGATCACCAGTTTGGTCGGGTTGGCTATTAACGGCTCCCCAATAGGTGCCATATAACTGTCTTATAGCATTACGCTCTAAAACGAATATATAAAAATCACTACCATCTGAAGTTGCACGCAATGCATTTGCTGTGGTGGGAAGACCACTTGTTGATTGACCTGGTACAAACCCTCCATTAACATTTCCTCCCCAGCCCGACACATAAACATTTTCGCATCGGTCTACAAGGAATGCCACCGGAGAAATATCTGGAACGCTTAATGGTGTTGAAGTTTTTCCAAATACAGTTGAATAAATAAAATCTGAAAGATCGATCTGAAGCTTTGCTATGAATTGTTTTCCTCCTGGATTGCTATATGCTGCATTTCTTACAGGCCAGGCACCTGGTGAAGTATAAGTGCCCATTACATACGGAAATCCAAGACGGTCGAACTGGATTCCATACACGATGTCTGATCCGGAAGTTCCAAGGTATGTAGACTTAATGTGATTTGATCCGTCAGCTGAAACGATGGCAACGAAACCATCGGTTTCACCACCCTGGAAAGTTTGAGCAATCGCAGTGCCTGCAGTTGTTCTTGGAAAATCATTGCTGGTCGTTCCCCCTGCCACATAGATATTGCCGTTAGCCGGATTGAGGGATAATACGAAAGCTGCATCAGTACCAGTACCACCCAGGAAAGATGAGAAAAGAACGGTGCTGAGGTCAGGAGTAGTTTTTATTAAAATGCCATCCTGTGTTCCTCCGAAAGTAGTTTGAAAAGCTCCGGCTGTAACCGGAAAATCACCACCTCTTGTGCATGAGGCGAGGTAAACATTGCCTGCAGCATCGAGCATCACTTCACTTCTTGCATCATCTCCATAATTGCGGTTTGTTGCCAGAGTTGACGTAGTCATTTTTGTTCTTACATTCACTCCATCTTCACCAGCACCACCAATTCTTCTTGATCCTATCAACCCTGTACCGGTTGCGTTTAATTTAGTGATAACAATATCCCAGTTACCACCGCTACCATATAAAGTTCCCGGGTAATTAGTAGAATTGGTTCTTCCCCCGATAATAAGATTTCCCTGTGCATCCACGATCAGGCTGTGAGGTTGTTCATTACCGCTACCACCAAGATAAGTTGCGTAAACACGATTTGTTCCGTTAGGGTTGAATTTAATGATAGCGATATCCCATGGGCCATAATCACTACTAAATCCTCCCTGGAATGTTGTTTGAAAAGCACCGGTACTTACAGGAAAGGATCCTCCGGTATTGGTAACTATTCCTCCACCATAAAAATTGCCGTCATTATCATAAGTTGCTGTATAGCCCCAATTATCTGCTGTGCTTCCGGAAAAAGTGGAAAAGATAAGTGTAGGATCGATGACCAATGTTTTGGTCTTATCGTAGCTACCTAATTTAAAGGTTACAATGTTGCCTTTTACCTGGTATTGGTTGGAAATTTCTTTTCTGCCTGAAGATAATGGCTGATAGGTATAAGGCTTTAATTCCTGTACATCATCAACAGATGTTTTAATAACGAGTCTTTCATTTCTGATTTCTAATCCATCCACTCCATCAAAATGCATGGCAATTCTTTCAACAGATGCACCGGGATTTACGATGATATCATACTTTAATCTTCCTTCACTGGTATAATATCTTACATCAACACCAGGATACACGTTCTTATAAGTTACGCCCTGATATATTTTGCAATTGCTGGCCCATTTAGATGGATCGTTTCCGATGAAGTAATTGTTATACGCCTCCAATGGTTTATCAGCAATAATTTGTGGTGATGTTGAAGCATGCAAAAACCTCATTTCATAAGCATGCGAACGAAGGGTGAATTTATCTGAGTTTACATTCGAAGTACTTGCTGATTTGTAAGAGAGGTTGCTGTCTACTGCACCAGAAGCATGAGAATGACCATGCATTCGCTCTGCCATTTCTTTCAGGTCTTCCCTGTTATTCAAAAGCATTTTATAGCCATCCTTCTGTAAAAAGAAAGCACCCACACTAGTGGTTGCCCTGAATTTAACCTGTTCAGGCCATTGCCCTTTATTTTCTACCAGTTCAAGATTTGAATAATCCTGTGCTGTAACGTTCATCGTAATAAACATCAAAAGCACCATGCAGCAGATCCTTTCCAAGCGTTTCAACTTAAATTTTTTAAAAGGTACTATATATAAACGAACGAATCAATGATTTAATGCCTAGGATATCTTACTCCATGCAGTTTTACCTTTCTGTGACAACAAGTGTTGTTTCAGCGGCAAATTCTGAGCCGAACTGAGATCATTATCAGCCTCAACTATTTGTTCGGCCTTCAGTTTCGCTGTTTCAAGTATGTCTCTGTCATTTACAATAGAAGCAAGTTTGAAATTTAGCATCCCGCTTTGCCTCGTTCCTTCAATATCTCCTGGCCCTCTTAGCTCCAGATCTTTTTCCGCAATTTTAAACCCGTCATTCGTTGCACACATTGTATTGATACGTTCTCTCGCATCTTCGCTGGTTTTGCTGCTGGTTAAAAGAATGCAAAAGCTTTTTTCGCTACCACGTCCAACCCTTCCTCTTAGCTGGTGCAGTTGAGATAAACCGAACTTCTCTGCACTTTCAATCACCATTACGCTTGCATTAGGAACATTCACACCCACTTCAATAACGGTTGTGCTGACCATTATCTGAGTTTCACCTTTTACAAAACGTTGCATGTTCGCTTCTTTTAAGTCTGAAGATTGTTTGCCATGCACCATACTGATCCAGAATTTTGGTTCAGGAAAAAAAACCTTCACCTGTTCATAGCCCTGCATCAGATCTTCATAACTCAGCTTCTCACTTTCCTCAATTAATGGATAGATAAAATAAGCCTGCCTTCCCTTATCAATTTCCGATCTTACAAATTCCATCACCTTTGCCCTTGCTGTTTCTATACGATGTACCGTAGTTACAGGATGACGGCCTGGTGGCAGTTCATCCATTACACTGTAATCGAGATCACCGTAAGCAGTCATTGCCAGGGTACGGGGTATTGGTGTAGCCGTCATCACCAAAACATGTGGAGGAATAATTGCTTTCTGCCACAGCTTTGCTCTTTGTGCCACACCAAAACGATGTTGCTCATCTATTATAGCGAATCCGAGATTTTTGAACTGCACAGCATCTTCCAGCACAGCATGTGTGCCTACAATGAAATTGATGTTGCCATTCTGTAAATCGTGTAGAATTTTTTTGCGGGCTGCCGATTTAGTTGAGCCTGTAAGTAACGAAATTTTTACAGGCATAGCTGCTAATAAGCTGTTAAGGCTGTTGAAATGTTGCTGTGCAAGAATCTCGGTTGGAGCCATCAGTACACTTTGATAGCCATTATCAGCAGCCAGTAACATACAAAGCAGTGCAACAATTGTTTTACCACTACCCACATCTCCCTGCAGCAAACGATTCATTTGATGGCCTTTTGCTGTATCTGTTCTTATTTCTTTGAGCACTCTCTTTTGTGCTCCTGTAAGTTCAAAAGGAAGATGTTTTGCGTAGAATTCATTAAATAGGTCACCCACTTTTTCAAACAATACACCTTTGCTGCTTTTATGGCGTTGAATCTTTGTGAGGTTAAGCCTTACCTGTGCAATAAAAAGTTCTTCAAACTTTAATCTTCTCAACGATTCATCATATTCCTTTTGAGATTGCGGAAAATGAATGTTTTTATACGCTTCAAACCTGCTGGTCAGTTTTAATTCTTTTAATAGTGTTTGCGGTAAACTTTCCGGCATGTCAATTTCCCGTAGTTGGGATAACAGTTGAAAGGTGAGTTTACCTATTTGCCTTCCGTTAAGTGACTTTGCTTTTAGTTTTTCCGTGGTAGGGTAGATAGGATCAAGAAAAATTTTACCCCCGGCTTTTTCTGCAGTAAAGACTTCTATTTCCGGGTGAACCATTTGCGGTCTTCCGTTAAAAAATCCGGGTTTACCGTAAATAAGATAATCTCTTCCTTCGATCAGACTTTTTTCTACCCAATGTATTCCCTGGAACCATGTTAACTCAATTGATCCAGAATCATCTTGTAAATGAGCGATTAATCTTTTTGCCCTGCCTGCTCCAATAGTTTCAAAATCGGTTAATCTTCCGGCAACCTGTATATAATCTGTTTGTGGCGTAATTTCTCTGATCTTGTTGATCTTTGTTTTATCAACATGGCGGTAAGGGAAATGTTCCAGCAGGTCCTGGAATGTAAAAATGTTCAGTTCTTTTTTCAGGATGTCTCCACGTAATGGTCCAACACCTTTTAAGTATTCTATCGGAGATTCTAATATGGAAGACTGTTGTTGAATGGTATTATGGTCTGACTACAAATATACTCTTAGTGCCTCGTTTAAGAAACGAAGAAAAGCAAACACTTTTGTTTGTAACATTTTTGTTTGTAACATTTTTGTTTGTAAATTGGCGGATAATATTTTGATATGGATAGCCCATTTAATTACGGAAAACTGGCGGAAGGCTTTTATTATACCAATAGGGATAAAGAAGCTGCATGGCTGGAGCAACAATTGAATGCAGGTATCAATACAATGCTGATATCTCCAAGACGTTGGGGAAAATCCTCTTTAGTACAGCATGTGGCAGCTAAAATGAAGCGAAAAAACAAGAAAACAGTATTTTGTTTTATTGATCTTTATAATACCAGGAGTTTAGAAGAGTTCGTTGAAATCTATTCCTCGGCACTGCTAAAAACAACATCAGGCACATTTGAAGAAACTGTATCTACCGTAAAGTCTGTATTCAAATTTATTGTTCCTGCGATTAACTTAAGTCCTGACCCGGCAACAGACATTTCGGTGAGTTTTGACTGGAAAACAGTGAGGAAAAATATCAGTGAAGTGTTAGACCTGGCCGAGAAATTAGCACAACAAAAGAAGGTAAAGCTTGTTGTTTGTGTGGATGAATTTCAGAACATCAGTTACCTGGAAGATCCCATTTCATTTCAAAAGAAGCTGAGAGCTCATTGGCAAAAACATCAAAACGTAACTTATTTGCTGTATGGAAGCCGGCAACACCTGATGATGGATTTTTTTACCAAACCCAGTATGCCGTTTTACAAATTTGGAGAAGTATTCTTTTTGGAAAAAATATCAGAAAAGCATTGGGTGAGCTTTATTACTAAAAGATTTAAAGACACGGGAAAAACAATAGCCGAGTCAGAAGCTGAAGCTATAGCACAAATGATGAAGAACCATCCATATTTTGTGCAGCAACTTTCGCAGGCCGTTTGGCTGAAAGCAAATAAGAAGGCAAATGCAAACAATATTGATGAAGCTATTGAAGACCTTTTAGACCAGTATACGATCTTATACCAAAAAGAAGCTGACCAGCTCACCAACTTCCAGTTGAATTTTTTGAAGGCTTTAGCAGATAAGATAACCTCGTTTACTAAGCAGGCAGTTTTACAGGAATATAATCTTGGCACATCTGCCAACGTAAAGCGAATAAAAGAAGCGCTTCAGAATAAAGAGATCATTGATGTTTTTGGAAAGGATGTTCAATTTAATGATCCGATGTTCGAGTTATGGCTGAAGAAGCGGTACTTCAGAAGAAAATAGAACCTGGGCTGCGTTGGTGCTATGAAAATGGAACTGAGAACTGAGCGTAGCAACAGGTGATGCCATGAAAATCTTCAGCGGGTGAAAATAAAAATTCGGTTACTATCCACTATCCACTATCTACTATCCACTATTTTTGCCGCTTATGGCTAAAGAGATCGTTGTAAGTGGAATTCGACCCACAGGTTTTTTACACCTGGGTAATTATTTTGGAGCGATGCGAAATTATGTTCGCATGCAGAATGAATTTGACTGTTATTTCTTTGTAGCCAACTGGCATGCACTAACAACACATCCCGATACAAAAGAATTACAGCAAAGCGTTTACAGGGTAATTGCAGAAAATGTAGCCTGTGGATTAGATCCTGATAAAGTTGCTTTGTATGTACAGAGTGATGTGCCTGAAATTACAGAACTGTATTTCTACCTGAATACAATGGCTTATAAAGGTGAACTGGAAAAAACTACCACCTTCAAAGAGAAAGTCCGTTTGCAACCGGAGAATGTAAATGCTGCTTTACTTACTTATCCTGTGCTAATGGCTGCTGATATACTAATCCATCGTGCGGTAAAAGTTCCTGTAGGTAAAGACCAGGAACAGCATTTAGAGATGGCCCGAAATTTTGCTGACCGATTCAATCATCGTTACGGAGATGTTTTACCTGCACCGCAACCTTTTAATTATGGTAGCGAATTGGTAAAGATCATGAGCCTTGATGGAAATGGAAAGATGAGCAAAAGTGAAAATCAAATGGCTACTATTTATCTTGCTGATGATGATGAAGCAGTAAGAAAAAAGATCATGAAGGCAAAGACAGATAGTGGTCCGACAGAACATAATTCTGTAAAGCCTGATTATATAGATAACCTGTTTACCTTAATGAGTATTGTGAGTGATGTGGAAGTGCGGCAGAAATATTCAAACGATTTTAATGAATGTGTGATCAGGTATGGCGATATGAAAAAGCAACTGGCTGAAGACATGGTGAATTTCATCCGGCCGATTCGAGAAAAGGCTGCTGAGATCCAGAACAATAAAGAGATGCTGGATAAGATCATTAAACAAGGTGCAGAAAAAGCAAGGGCAAGTGCATCTGCTACACTGGCTGAAGTTAGAAAAGCCATAGGAATGAACTACTAATACAGCAATTTTTATAAGATTTGGATGGATAAATGGGATACTCTATGTTTGATGTCCCTAGTAAAGTAAGTACCAACGTTAAACTGCAAACCCCGGAATGGCTAAATCAAAAAAACCAAAACATATTGCTGTTGCAGGCAATATTGGAGCTGGAAAGACCACATTAACAGAAATGCTGAGTAAGCATTATAAGTGGATACCTCAATTTGAAGATGTGGTGCATAATCCTTACCTCATGGATTTTTATGAGGATATGCCAAGGTGGAGCTTTAATCTTCAGATCTATTTTCTGAACAGTCGTTTGAATCAGCTTCTGGAAATTCAACGTGGTACTGAAACAATTATCCAGGACAGAACGATATATGAAGATGCATTAATATTTGCACCCAATCTTCATGATATGGGCCATATGAGTAAAAGGGATTTTGAGAATTACTTCGGTTTTTTTCAAACCCTGAAAACGATGGTGCAGCCTCCTGATCTTTTGATATTCTTAAAATCTTCTGTACCAAATCTGGTAGGGCAAATCCAGAAAAGAGGAAGAGAATACGAAGAGAATATTCGTCTTGATTACCTGAAAAAACTGAACGAACTATATAACAAATGGATCGATGGTTATAAAGAAGGCCAACTTCTGATCATAGATGTTGACAAGAATAAGTTCGGTGAGAACGAAGAACATTTTGGAGAGGTAGTGAATAAGGTTGATGCGATGTTGTTCGGATTATTTTAGAAACGACAGCGGTATCCTGCGACGCATTTCTTCTTTTACCACATCGTATTTGTTGCCAAGTACTTTCGACTCTATTATTATATCAGCATCATACATCTTATTGCCAAGTTGTAACATTTTCTCCAGCAAAATGTTGTATTTTTTTCTGAATGCGTCAGGGTCTTTTAATTTAACTGCTAAGACTGTCTGGTACAATGGTGCATCACCTCTCACCACTTTCATATTGGCTTCGTTCACATCACTGATCTCGTGCCAGTTGATCAGACCAGTTGTTACACCTGCAGGATTATAAATAATGCCTTGGTCATCCATACGAAAAACAACTGGTGCAGTAATAAAACGCCATGCAAAGTTCAGTACAAGAAAACTACCTACAGTTAAAATTGCATAAGCAACGTAAATGAAAGTTTTGTCTTCAATTGGTTCCTGTGGCTCGGTCAAAACAAATTTGTAAAACAACCACATCAGGAGCAACACAAATGGAATGGGTATAAGATAACTGAAACGATTAAATTTTATTTCAATTGGCGTCAATGCAGTTCTTTTTGATCAGTTATAAAAGTATGGATACTTGGTTAACGGATCATAAAAAAAATCCCGCTACGAAAGCGGGATTCATCATTTGGTCATAGCAATCAAAAGAGACCTTGTTCGAAATTCGAACTTCTTTATAAAGCTTTTGGTGCAGCAGCTAATGTTTCTTCGCTTACACCACTGGCATATTTCTCAAAGTTTTTAATGAACTGCTTTGCAAGGTCATTAGCCTTGGTATCATAGGCAGCTTTATCTTCCCATGTATTTCTTGGATTGAGTATTTCATCAGGAACATTTGGACAAGATTTTGGCATCAGCATACCAAAAACCGGGTGTGCTTCAAATTTAACATTGTTCAGTTCACCATTTAATGCCGCGGTGATCATTGCTCTTGTATAGCTCAACTTCATTCTGTGACCTACACCATAAGGACCACCACTCCAGCCAGTATTCACCATCCAGACATTTACTTTGTGCTCAGTCATTTTTTTACCCAGCATATCTGCATATTGTCCGGGATGTAGCGGAAGAAACGGAGCTCCAAAACATGCACTGAAGGTAAGTTTTGGCTCAGTAACACCAGCTTCGGTACCAGCAACCTTTGCAGTATAGCCACTGATGAACTGGTACATGGCCTGGCCTGGAGTTAATTTGCTGATCGGAGGAAACACACCTGAAGCATCACAGGTTAAAAAGAAAATATTCTTTGGCAATCCACCAATGCTTGGTTCCTGTGCATTGCTGATGAAATTCAAAGGATAACTAACCCTTGTATTTTCCGTGATCTTTGAGCTTGCGAAATCTATTTTATTTGTTCCGTCAATAAAAGTTACGTTCTCTACCAGTGCACCTGGTTTGATAGCTTTGAAAATTTCAGGTTCTTTTTCTTCACTCAGGTCAATCACTTTTGCATAACAACCACCTTCAAAGTTGAAGACAGAGTTGTTGGTCCATCCATGCTCATCATCACCAATCAGTTTCCTGTTTGGATCAGCACTTAAAGTGGTTTTACCTGTACCGCTTAATCCGAAGAAAACAGCAACATCACCGTCTTTGCCCATATTGGCAGAGCAGTGCATGCTCAATACATTTTTATCGTGCGGTAATACATAATTGAGGATAGTGAAGATGCCTTTCTTCATTTCGCCGGTATAGCCTGTACCACCGATCAATATTGTTTTATGCGTGAACGAAACCATGGCAAAATTGTGCTGCCTGGTTCCATCAACTGCAGGATCAGCTTTAAAACCTGGAGCCTGGATGATGTGCCAGTCAGCTTTGAAATTGTCCAGTTCATTTTCTGCTGGACGTAAGAACATATTATATGCAAACAAATTGCTCCACGGATTTTCGTTGATCACACGAATGTTGAGCCTGTAGTTAGGATCAGCACAGGCATAAGCATCTCTTACCCATAATTCTTCTTTTGAATTCAGGTAGTTCATCATTTTTTCCTTCAGCTGAAAAAAGTATTTTTCTTCAACAGGAATATTGAAATTGTTCCAGTGCACTGAATTTTCGGTCAGGGCATCCTTAACGGTAAACTTATCTTTTGGGCTTCTGCCTGTAAACTCACCAGTATTGATGCATAAAGCACCTGTATCGTTCAATTGACCTTGGTCCCTGTTAACTGATTGCTCTACAAGCACTTCAGGAGATAATTGGTAATGAAATTCCGGTTGTGTTAATCCAAGCTGTTGTAATTCTTTTGTTGGTATCATAGATGTTTTTATCATGCGAACAATCGTTAGTTAGTTTGCAAAAGTATAGGAGAATCATTAAAAATGGCAACGTTTGCGTAACTGTTACACAAAATTTTAGACACAAGCTTTAAGCCAGTAATCATCGTTCCTTGCTCCGATAGCTATCGGAGCCCACTTGTACTACAGGAATTTTAAGTTGCAAGAAGCATATCACTATAAGAGTTTGATATATAGTTATGCGGCTGAATATCAAAAAGCTGGGCATAAAACTCACATTGTTCTTTCAATTTTTTGATACCAATTTCACCTGTTTTATCAATAGCCTCCACTTCGATGAAAGTTCCGAGTCCGGATACTTTGTCAAAATGAAATTTCACATTGTCGATAAAATAGATTTTGCGGATTTTATCTACGATCACTTTTATACCGAGTGTTTTGATGAGAATTTGTTTTAAAGCATCGTCCGGCTGATGTTGGTATAAGAGGATGTTGGATTGCTTTGCTTCTGCGGTATTTTCCCTTTCATAATGTATCAATGCGTTTTCAATATTGCCTTCTCTGAGCTTTAGCCTTCCAATTTCAACATTGAAATAAGTATCAACCTGGTGATCTTCTCCTTTAAATAGGGGATCCAGGATTTTCAGTTTGTATTCCAGTTCTTCCAGGTTACCTGCTTTAGCCTTAAACTCAAAATTGATGATGGGCATGTAAACATTTTTCGGAAAGGTAATTATTGAGGATTACAAGTTGCTTTATGGACGAAAGATGAAGTGCCTGCGATTCTTCGACAGGGTCAGGACAAACTGCTACGGTCAGTTCCCATAATAACCAGGTTTTGAACTGAGCGTAGCAACGAAGATTCCATGAAAAACAGGGGCTGGTATTATGTAATGTGTAAAACTGAATGCATCTTATCGGGGAAGTTTTTTTATTTTGTAACCACAACCATCCACTAACAATGAACCGCAAGTCTTTTCTACAGGCGTTTGTACCTGCTACTGTAGGAACTATTTTAGCCACCCAACTGAAAGCTTCTTCCAGGAAATATATTAACCCTTCGATCATTCCGGCATTTTTAAAAACGGGAGATACAATTGGAATTACTTGTCCTGCTGGTGCAGTGGATGGATCTGATCTCAAAAGATGCAGCCAGGTTCTGAAAGACTGGGGTGTCAATATCAAGTATGGCAATACCATTGGGAAAAAGTGGCAGCGATATGGTGGAACGGATGAAGAAAGATTGAAAGACCTGCAGGAATTATTGGATGATCATTCAGTTGATGCCATCATTTTCGGAAGAGGTGGCTATGGTACGATGAGAATTATTGATAAGTTAAACTGGGAAGGATTTCTGCAGAAGCCTAAATGGCTGATCGGTTACAGCGATATTACTACTATTCACCTGCATATTCATTCAAATCATGGAATACCAAGTATTCATGCAGATATGTCGATCGGATTATCAGCAACCAATGTATCTACCAAGAGCCTGAAAGATGCTTTATTTGGTAAGCCAATATCGTATGTAGTTAAAGGCAATACGTTGAACAGGGAAGGAAATTGTTCGGGTATTTTGATCGGAGGAAACCTTGCTATTATGCAAGCCTGCAGCGGAAGCAAAAGTGATATTTCTACCGAAGGAAAAATTCTTTTTATCGAAGATGTGAACGAGTATAAATATTCTATTGACCGGATGCTGGTTCACCTAAAACGATCCGGTAAACTCGACAAATTAGCAGGATTAGTGGTTGGCTCATTCACAGCTACAAAAGAAGACCAGGAAGAAACTTACCGGCAAACTATAGAAGAATTGATCTTTGAAAAAGTGAAAGAATACAATTATCCTGTTTGCTTCAATTTTCCGGCAGGGCATATAAAAAATAATCTCGCACTTAAGTTTGGAGTGCCTTATGAACTCAGTGTCTCTTCTACTGATGTTATTATCAATGAAAAACCCAGTTAATATTTTTTTCTATTGATTAAGCGGAAAACGTTTTTTAGTTTTAAGGTATGATTGTTCCGCCCTACCTGCAAAAAAACGATACGATCGGAGTTATATGTCCATCAGGATATATGCCCACAGAGAATTTCCAAACCTGTATCAATATCTTACATGAATGGGGATTTAATGTAAGATTAGGTTCAACACCGGGCAAACAGTTTCATTATTTTTCAGGAACAGATGAAGAAAGGCTGCAGGATCTTCAGCAAATGATGAATGATCATGAGGTAAAAGCGATTCTTTGTGCAAGAGGAGGGTACGGATTAAGTCGTATCATCGATCAGCTCAATTTCAAAAAATTTGTAAAACATCCCAAATGGATCGTGGGGTTCAGCGATATAACTGTTCTTCATGCACACATCTTCCAGGAATATAAGATTGCAACATTGCATGCACCAATGGCCGCTGCATTTAATGATGGTGAGGATAAGAATGAATATGTTCTCTCACTGAAAGATGCATTGACAGGAATGCCTGCTGCATATTCAGTTAATGGTAATCAATTAAACAGGGAAGGATCATGTAAAGGCAGATTGGTTGGCGGCAATCTTGCATTGGTGGCACATTTGGTTGGTTCGTCATCATCATTCAATACAAAGAACAAAATACTTTTTTTAGAAGACATAGGGGAGTACCTGTATAATATTGACCGGATGCTGATCCAGTTAAAAAGAGCAGGTATGCTGGATGATCTTGCAGGAATGATCTTCGGTGGATTTACAGACATGAAAGATACTACAGTTCCTTTCGGTCAATCCATTGAAGAGATACTACAATTTCACATGAAGGATTATGATTACCCGGTATGTTATAACTTCCCGGTAAGTCATTCGAAAGATAATTATGCTTTAAAGGTTGGCGTTAAACACAGCCTGGTAGTTAATCATAGCTCGGTTCAGTTGAAGGAAGTAACCTAAACCTCAACATATATGAAAACACTACTTTTTATTGTGTTGCTTTTTGTAACACTGGTGAGCTATTCCCAATCCTCTTATTACAACAGAACATTTGAAGCAAAATACATGAACAATCCACCTGTATTTGCTTATGGAAAAGATTCATTAAAACGATTTTACTTCAGCCACTTTTCAGCTTTTGATACTGTTATCAATAAAGCTGTAGAGAATGGAGACACAGCCAAATACCTGCGTATCTATTTTTCTTTTTATATAGATGAAAGTGGTTTTGTATATGAGCCAAAGTTTGAACGAGTGGCCTCAACAAGATCGGCTGTGACGGAAAGTGCAAAAACCATCAGGCATTTCAACGATATGAAAGATGTGCTGCAAAAAGCAGTACAAGCTATGTTACTTAAAATGTCGGCATGGAGACCAGGTGTAGAAAATGGTCAGCCTGTCAAGTCATTGAACTATGATTATATGCAATTCTGGGTTGGATTAACTCCACCTCAATAGTTTTAGTTTTGCTGCATGGAAGTGGATTATATCATCGTTGGACAAGGAATTTGCGGAACATTTCTCAGCTGGAATTTATTGAAAGAAGGTAAGTCAGTTTTGATGATTGATGAATCCAGACCATTCTCGTCTACGAAAGTTGCCAGTGGTGTTATCAATCCGGTTACAGGAAGACGGATCGTAAAAACATGGATGATCGATGAGGTACTCCCTTTTGGCACAGAGCAATACCTGCAGTTTGGAAGAGAAATGGGAGTAGAGTTAATAAAGCAATGCAATGTGTTGCAATTTCATGCTACACCGCAGATGAGAGATGCTTTTATTGAACGGTATGAATCTGATAAACAGTACCTCGACATAGCAGATGAAGATCGGCACCAACCATATTTCAATTTTAATTATGGTGTGGGAGAAATTGATCCCTGTATGCTTATTAACCTGAACCTGATGCTGGATCAATGGAGATCATCATTAAAGGGGAATGATAATTTATTAGAAGAGGCTTTCGATAATAATGATCTTGCATACACACAAGATTCAGTTATCTACAGGAACATCACGGCTAAAAAGATCATCTTTTGTAATGGTACTGATACTTTCGATCTTCCTTATTTTTCTTTATTGCCTTACGCAAAAAACAAAGGCGAAGCAGTGCTTGCAGAGATTCCAGAATTGCCCAATGCCAATATTTACAAACAGGCTTTATCAATTGTTCCATGGAAGGATGATTTTTTTTGGATAGGCTCCACTTATGAATGGAAATATGAAGACCTCCAGCCAACCAAAGTATTCAGAAAGAGAGCAGAAGAGGTATTGAACTTCTGGCTGAAACTTCCATTTAAAATAGTGGATCATATTGCTTCAGAACGACCTGCAACAGTAGAAAGAAGACCTTTCGTCGGATTACATCCTGTACATTCTTCCATTGGTATTTTTAATGGCATGGGTACTAAAGGTTGTTCGCTTGCTCCGTATTTCGCTTATGAATTCGCTCAGCATCTTATCTATAACTCACCGCTGAATCCAGAAGCTGACATACAAAGATTCAAACGAATTTTAAGTTCTGTTAAGATGTAATAATATTGTACTCCTCAATAATATTACATGCCTCAAAACGAAACGCAGTACAGCATACCGTTAAGTTTCAGAAGAATGGAGAACCTGCACATTTTCTTCTGGTTATTCAAAGACATCAGCTGGTGTATGTTATGGAAGCCTTTGGGTGTTCTCATGATATTTCCCACACTTATCATAGCCATCATTATTTCAATAAGAACACGGCATATGGTGTCTGAACTTTGCCATAATGTAGCCATCGTTTTATGGATCACGGCTAACTCTTACTGGATGATCGCTGAGTTTTTACATTTTGATGAGAACACTATAGCCAGAAATATCACCTACAAACACCTGGCTGTTATTCCATTTGCAATAGGAATAATAATAATGTTGTACTATTATTTATGGTGGAAGCCGAGGAACAAAGAAGTTGTTGAAACGATATAGCTATTCAGGAAGGTCTCCATTTTCTTCCATCATCCTCATGTTTTTTGCTCCCTGTAAGAACTCTGAAGCAAAAATAAATTCGTTCAGTTTTTCATCCTTGCTAAAGATGATGTCTTTGTTGGTGCCTTCCCATTGTTTATAGCCCTGGTGAAGATATACTATATGATCACCAATTTCCATTACGCTATTCATATCATGCGTAACCACGATGGTGGTACTGTTGTATTCTGAGGTAAGATCCTTGATCAGTCTATCGATAAGTAATGAAGTTTGTGGATCAAGACCTGAATTAGGCTCATCACAAAAAAGATATTTTGGATTCAGTACGATGGCTCTTGCTATGGCAACTCTTTTTTTCATGCCTCCACTTAATTCGGCAGGAAATTTTTTATTGGAGCCTGTAAGATTTACCCTTTCCAGTGTTTCGTTTACTTTCCTTTTCTTTTCTTTGTAAGAGAGCTTAGTAAACATATCAAGTGGAAAGAGAATATTTTTTTCAACGGTAAGCGAATCGAACAAAGCAGAACCCTGGAACAACATACCGATCTGTTGACGAAGTTCTTTTTTCTCTTCGTCCTGCATCTCCAGCATATTGTGTCCTTCGTACAAAATGCCACCCTTGTCTGGTTTGAATAATCCAACCATGCATTTGGTGAGAACAGTTTTTCCGCTACCGCTAGCACCAATGATGAGATTGCATTTGCCGGGCTCCATGATACAGCTGATATCCTGCAGGATCACCTTATCGCCAAAACTCTTTTTGATATTCTTTACTTCGATCATTTCCTGTTCAATATATAACTAATAGTTGAAGTGAGCTCCGATAGCTATCGGAGCAACGATGATGCCATGAAAACTACTGCAGAGCTATAAAACTTCTATCTGGTTTTTCAATAAGTCTTCGAATACATCTCTCTTACGAATGAGATGTGCCTCACCATTCTTCACCAACACCTCTGCAGGTTTTAGTCGGCTGTTGAAGTTACTGCTCATTTCAAAACCATAAGCCCCCGCATTATAGAAAACAAGGAAGTCACCTTCACGTACTTCGTTGATCTTTCGGTCCCAGGCAAACGTGTCTGTTTCGCAGATATGTCCAACAACTGTATAAATTCTTTCCGGTCCTGAAGGATTACTGATGTTCTCTATACGATGATACGATTCATAGAACATAGGACGAATCAAATGATTGAAGCCTGAGTTCACCCCAACAAATACGGTTGCTGTTGTTTGTTTAATAACATTTGCTTTTACGATAAAATATCCTGCTTCGCTCACTAAATATTTTCCAGGTTCGAACCAGACCTCTATTTTTCTTCCAACTTCTTTCTGGTATGCATTGAAATTCTCTGAAACCTTCTGGCCCAGTTCTACAATATTCGTTTCAACATCACCTTCCTGGTATGGTACTTTGAAACCACTGCCAAGATCGATAAACTCTATATCATGGAAATTTCTTGCAATGTCAAGCATCACCTCGAGACCCTGGTGAAACACATTCACGTCTTTTATCTCGCTGCCGGTGTGCATGTGAAGTCCGTTGATATGCAGTTTGGTGGTCTTCACAATTCTTTCAATATGTCTTATCTGGTGGATCGAGATGCCAAACTTGCTGTCTATATGACCGGTCGATATTTTATAGTTTCCCCCAGCCATGATATGTGGATTCAAACGAATACTTACCGGGTAGCTATTGCCATACTTGTTACCAAACTGTTCAAGAATTGAAATGTTATCGAGATTGATACGAACACCTAATTCTTTTACTTCTTCTATCTCAGAAAGATCAACACAATTCGGTGTATACAATATGCGGTTCACATCAAAACCTGCTTTAATGCCGAGCTTCACTTCGTTAATGCTAACGCAATCCAGTCCAGAGCCAAGATTGTTCAGTATTCGTAGTACATTGATATTGGTAAGGGCTTTGGCTGCATAGAAAAACTTTGCCTCGCAACCGCTGAAAGCAGATTTTAATTTATTGTACTGCTCCTCAATTTTTTCTGCATGGTAAACATAAACAGGTGTGCCGAATTCTCTGGCAACATCAATGAGTTGTTGATTGGTTAATGCTTGCGACATATTGCGAAGATAATGGTGAAAAGTCAATGATAAGTGGTGAATAGACAAGCGGAATAAGCAGTTATCCCTGCCATTTCCTCAACTGCTGCAAAGTTGCCTTAATGTCTTTTGGCAGGCTGGCTTCTAACTCAAATAGCGTTTCATTCAGCTGAAATTTCAGTTTCCAGGAGTGCAATGCCATCCTTGCAAGAATTGGTCTTTCTTCCAGTACATCGTTCGACAGCTTGAATTTTTTGCCCTTGATGGTTGATAATAAAACAGGTTCTGCTGTTCCATATATTTCATCACAGGCTATCGGGTTACCAATATGCTGCATGTGTACCCTTATCTGGTGTGTTCTGCCGGTATGAATTTGAAATTGCATCCACGAATACGAACGAAAACTTTCCAATACCTCGTAATCCGTTACAGAAGGTTTCCCGTTTATATTGGTCATCATCTTTGTGGCTTTGCCTGGATGCTCTGCAATAGGGATGTCAATGGTTCCTTTATCGTTCATGGGTTTACCTACAACCAAACCCTGGTAGTATTTTTCAACTTCTCTTCCTTCGAATTGCTGGGAAAGAACCTTGTGGGTTACTTCATCTTTTGCAAAAACAATGATGCCGCTTGTTCCTTTATCTAAACGATGAACCGTAAAGATTTCTCCGTATTTTTCTTTGAGTAGTTGCTTTAATGAAATGTCCTTTCCCATTCTATCCGGAATAGAAAGAAAGCCTGCAGGTTTATTTACCGCAACAAAATCTTCATTCTCAAAAATAATCTCGTATCGCATTATTTTCTCCTGTCTGTTGGTCGTTTACCTGCTGCTGCCGTTTTATAGCCTCTCGATTGTCCTGGTGCTTTTTCTATTTTCGGACGACCTGTTGATGAAGTGGAACTATTACTTCTACCAGCTGGTTTGAATTCCTTTTTTCTATCCTGCACACCTTCCCTGGCTGCACCATAATTTTTACGTGGTGGAGGTTTACGGTCACCAGTATTCTCTTTATAGGTTCTCTTTCTTGGTTTGGCACCTTCTTCTCTTGCTTTAGGTTTGATGCTGCTTTTTTCTTTCCTTACAGGTTTGTCTCCCCTCAGTACTTCTTCCACATCCCTGTCTTCTTTTTCAGATCTTTCTTTCTTAGCTCTTACAAAACTCTGGTTCATGAATTTCAATAACCGAACTTCTTTCTCATTCAAATGTCTCCACTTCCCCCTGTCAACATTCTTCTTGGTGAGGTTGGCAAACATTACACGATCAAGATTTCTTACATCATAACCAAGATGTTCAAATATTCTTCGCACAATCCTGTTCCTGCCACTATGTATTTCTACACCAACAATGCTTTTATCTTTCGGATCAACATAACTCACTGCATCGGCTTTAATAGATCCATCTTCTAAAGTGATACCGTTTAGTATTTTTTCGATGTCTTCTTTCTGTACCGGCTTATCCAGCTTTACTTCATAAATCTTCTTTACTTCAAAGCTTGGGTGTGTAAGTTTCTGGGCTAATTCTCCGTCGTTTGTAATCAATAAAACACCAGTGGTATTTCTATCTAATCGTCCCACAGGATATATTCTTTCCGGCGTGGCTGCTTTCACAAGATCCATCACTGTTTTTCTTCCTTCCGGATCTTTCAATGTCGTAAGAAAATCTTTTGGCTTATTCAGTAAAACGTAAACAAGATTTTTTTGGGAGAACACTTTCTTGCCGTTCACTTTTATATCCTCGTTACCTAAAACCTTGTAACCTGGTTCATAAACGATATCGCCATTCACAGTAACTTTTCCCTGTTTTACAAGTTCTGCAGCTTCTCTTCTGCCACTCACACCTGCATGTGCAATAAATTTATTCAATGGCATCTCAACTGTTGGAGCTGGAGTTTTATGTGCAGGTGCAGCTGAAACTTCTTCTTTCGTACCGCGTACCTCGTGCTTCGTATTTTTTCCTGAGGTTGGCCTCTTGTCTCCTGTCTCCTGTCTTTTCTGAATTGCCTTGGAAACTCGTTGTTCAGGAGCATTGCCATATTTAGTTCCTACGGCCTGGTATTTTTCTGCTTCCTTTTTCCGGAACTCTTCGCCTCTTTTTCTTGACTCCTCCTTCATCTTTCTTTTCTGTTGGCGAATCGCTTCTTTCTTTTTCGCTCCTTCTAACTTGGGATTGATGAACTTCTCGAATGGCTTTTTACTCATTGTAATAGATTTTGCTGTTCTTTCAACAGGAGCAGCAAAGATAAGGTTATTGAGCCAGCAGTTTTGTTACTATTAAACTACAGTTGCGTCGCACCCTTGTACAGCTGTACTTTACTGACCATTTGGTGCAAAACAAAGAAGCATCCTTCATCGGATGCTTCTGTATTGAATACGCATAAACTAAACACTATCACTCACAATTATTTCTTGTCTTTTTTATCCCTTTTTCCTTTGCCATCTTTTCTTTTAGCTTCCATTTTCTGGATCTGTTCTGCTGTAAGGATGGCTTTCATACTTTCCTTGCGTTCTGCATGAAGGGCTTTTGTTTGTTCTTTCTTTTGTTCTTTGGTCAGGTCATTATTTTCACGAATGGCTTTTGCTTTATTTCTGAATGCTTCGTTCTGTGTTTTCAACTGTGCTGCCTGGTCATTTGTGATACCCAATTCTTTTTGCATATCACCAAAACGATTAGCACCCCTGGTTTTTGCTTCTGCTTGTCTTTGTTTTTTACGCTCGGCTATCTTAGCTTTTTGTTCAGCCGTTAGAATGTTTTGCATTTTAGAATGCTGCTCCTGTTTTACAGCCTTCATTTGTTCTTTCTGTGCATCAGTAAGATTGAGGTCCTTAGCAAATCCGGCTCCTTTGTGTTTGCCGTGCTTACCTTTTTTACCATCTTTCTTCCATTCTTTGCCTGCTTTGTCTTTCGATGTCTTAGTGTCTTGTGCAATTGCTGAACCTGCAAATAATAATGCGGCAATTGAGAGGGTCAATATTCTTTTCATGTAATTTGTTTTTTGTGTTACAGGAATAATAGACCACCTACGCTGATGTTGGTTTAACCCGGCTGCTTATTAAATTGTTAATGAGGAGTATATTAGTTCTTGTTGGCAAGCTGGCCACAGGCAGCATCAATGTCTTTGCCACGGCTGCGACGAAGTCTTACATTCACCTTATTCCTTTCAAGGTACTGCATGAACTTCATCGTAGTGTCTTCATCAGGCTTAAGGAACTTAGCAGCATCAATTGGATTGTATTCGATAATATTTACCAGGTCTGCAGGAACTTTTCGGTACAGCTTCACCAGTTCATCTGCATCTTCTATAGAATCATTGAAATTCTGGAAGAGAATATATTCAAATGTGATCTCATTGCCGGTTTGCTTATAAAAATAATTCAGTGCATCGATCAGCACTTTAATGTTATTTGTTTCATTGATCGGCATGATCTCGTTACGCTTCTGATCATTGGCAGCATGAAGCGATAATGCCAGCTTGAACTTTACCTTATCATCACCCAGTTTATGTATCATCTTAGCAACACCGGCTGTAGAAACAGTGATGCGTTTTGGACTCATCCCAAGTCCATCTTCTGCTGATATTCTTTCTATGGCCTTTAAAACATTATTGTAATTCAGCAAAGGCTCGCCCATACCCATGAATACAATATTGCTGAGTTTTTTATTGTAAACCTTTTCGCTTTGCTGGTTGATGAGTACCACTTCATCATAGATCTCATCGTAAGTGAGATTTCTTTTTCTTTCCATATAACCTGTTGCACAAAACTTACAGGTGAGGCTGCAACCGATCTGCGAAGAAACGCAGGCTGTTTTTCGATCGCCTGATGGAATTAATACTCCCTCAACCATATTTCCTTCTACGGTTTTAAAACGACTTTTTACAGTGCCGTCAGCACTATATTGAGTTGTTTCAACCGATAATGCAGGTAAAGTAAAATGTTCGGCAAGTTTCACCCTCATTTCCTTACTCAGGTTACTCATGGCTTCAAACGTATGGGCATGTTTTTTCCACAGCCATTCGTATACTTGTTTGGCCCTGAACTTCTTTTCGCCTATTTCAACAAAATAGGTTTCGAGTTCCTGGAGTGACAAGTGCCTGATATTCTTCTGCTGCGTGCTAACCATAAGCCTGCAAATGTACAATTGCCCTTGCGAAAGAAATGTTAGTAAATTCGGTATTCATTATTTAGTTATTCCTATAATAGGGTGATACCTCTCCTGATTTTTAAAAACTTACTGACATCTTGAATAAAATATAGGCTGGAACAACATTGTAGTTGATAAAGGAAACTGAGGTAGCGGAAAGGTTTTTTTGAGTAACGGTGGTATTATTCGTAAGATTATGACCTGTTAAACTAAGAGATACTTTCTCAGTATATTTATAATGAAAGTATGCGTCCATTGTATTAAAGCTACTTTGAGGATCTAATTTGAACCCGTTATAAAGAAGAGAAGCGTAGAGCTTTTTGTTCAAAGCTATTTTTAATTTTCCATAGGATTGTAGGCTTGTCATATGGTTCTTGTAAGTATTATTGTTTATGAGCGTCTTGTTGGTAAAATATTGAGGGTTAAACTGTGCTTCGATATTAACTGGAAAGTTGAACGCACTATTCCATTTAACAGATGTTTCGAGATTGATAACGTTATTTTTTGAGGCATAATCATTTATTATACTGTACCCATTCGAAATAGTTGAAGCGAATTGTAAAGTGAATTTTGATTTTAGCTGTGCGACGTATTTTTCAATCGAAGAATTGATGGATAGCAGTGAACTATTTTTTTGAGGTGCCTGGTAGAATGCTGTATAGCTGGAGTTCAGGACAAGGTTCTGCCCGTAATTGAGATCCTGGTGACTGAAAGTGATATTAGCGTAGTAGGTTAAAAAGTTAAAAAAATTGGATGAACTAAAAGATAGTACTGCTGTGTGTTTCCGTTCTGATTTTATATCACTCGCCCCATGCAGAATTGAAGCATTTCCTGAAATGAGGTTTATGGGATAAAATACATGTATATCCGGCGGTGATATTTTGAATTGATAGGACGCTGAAAATGCCTTTAGATTCGTAAACCTCCTTGAGAATACTACCGTCGATTGCATTGATGCGAGATTCTTTTCAATCCCGAATGTTGATGACAGCATCGCTTTTGATATTCCTGCACTACTACCGATACTTATCGAATTCTTACCATTTTGCGCTAAATATGATCCCCTTAACTGGAACTCAGAAAGATTAAAGGAAGTTTTGTTCCGTGGAAGGTATTTAGGGGGGAAAGACATCGATCTGAATGTTGTGTTGTTATTTGTTGATATAGATCTATGATTTAATTTAAATCCATAAGCATAATGGTTATTTTTTACTTTGCCGTTGACCATGGAAGAAAGCTCCGCCAATAATTTATGAGTCGCAACAATTTGATCATTCATCTTATAATCTGCTGGCAAATTAAAAAAGGCAGCTAATCTTTCTGTAGCGGAATTGAAATTTTGGTTTAAATGAGTTTCTGCAAATGATGCATTTATAGAAGCAACCTTATATGGCGACAACTTTGCAGTTGCTGTATAAGCTGCCTGAAAGTTGGAGGAAGTATTTCTTAGTTTTTCGGTAAGTGTATCATAAACAGCTAATGCAGTTGTGTTCATGTAATTATTCTTATTGCTGGTAGAATTGAAATTGATGTTCAACTCTTGTATAGTTCGTTTTAAGTTATCATTTGTTAAGTTAAGGGCACCATACCATTGATAGCCTCTTTGGTAGATATTTTCCAGGTTTTGTATTTCCCATTTAATGTTTGCATCCAATTCGGTTTTGCTATATCCATTCGATGTATTGCTATTTACCTGTTGATTAAAACCAACGGCTCCCTTGATCTTAATCGTTTTTTTTAAAGTATTATTAAACATTAAAGCACTGGTAAGATCGCTGTTATCATATGTATATTTTTTGCCGATCGAAGGCATTATTATTGTACCAGTAGTAATCACACTGTTTTCATTTTTTAGAATGCTATAATTCTTATCAAGAGAGGATGGGTCATAATAGTAATCGATATCAGATGCTGTATTGTTTGATACGGTGTTGAAGTTTATTAATCCAAATAACTTTGCTTTTTGTTTAAGATAAATGCTATTTATATCGAGATCACGTCTTTCGTTAAAGCTTTCTCCAATGCCTCCTGTACCAGAGAGTTTTCCTCGTGCACCAGGATTTACTTTAAGGTTAATGCCCACCCGTTCGCTTTTGGCCACACTTTTTAAGAGTCTGTTCTCATTGAAGTTTTTTATTACCTGTATTGTATCTATCAGGTTCGCTGCAAGATTCTTACTAATCAGCTTATAACTTGTTCCTGTAAGGTCATCACCATCCAGTAAAATCTTTTCAACTTTTTGTCCGTTGTAGGTGATATTTCCCTCAGCATCCACTTTGATACCCGGAAGATTTTTCAGAAGGTCCTGCACTTTTACCGTTTCGGTTGACATAAAGGAACTCGCCTTAAACTCAATTGTATCAGATTTTACGCTTATGGGCGGTAACTTCGCCTTGATTATTACATCTGTCAGCTGACGGATTGCAGGGAGCAACACAAAGTTGACAATATTGTTTTTTAGAGTGATTTCCTTTTGCTGTGTTTCAAAGTTTATGTGTTTTGCCTCAAGGATGAATGTAATGCTGTCTTCAATTTTGTAAGAAATAGTAAACGTGCCGTTTTCTTTACTTATGGCATAGGCAAGTATAACGCCTTTCTGGTTTTTTAAAATAATAGTGGCATTGCTTATTGCAACGCCACTACTGGTATGGATGTTACCTTTAATTTGAGCCTTACTGTCGTAAAACGGGAGGCAAAGAATAAACAGTAACATGCATCTCATCTATTCTTCTAATTTTTCCCAATCAGCAAAACTAATTTCACTGGTACCCCGGCAATTAAGACAATTGCCATCATTATTGCCTGCCTGGCTTGCTTGTATTATTTTTTTTCTCAATTCCAATTCTTCCTGTATCCAGATTTTCCTGCTGATATAAGGTTTATTATTAAAGGATAAGTATTGTATGTTGGAATGCTCAGTTTTTCTTAAAAGGTAATGATCAATTTTATCCTCATCATATAACTCTACAATAAGACCCGGTAATCCACCAAATTTGTATGGCCCGAGTGGAATTGCAATGTTAGACGCATACCATGCGATATACTTTCTACCTCGGAAGTAGCATACTGCTTTTTCACAAATAACGCTATCAATCATTTTTGTTTCGTTAGCCAATGTCCAGTTCATATTATAAACCGAGTCTCCATAAATTCCCTTATGTATTTTATCTTTATTTACAGAATAGGCGATTGAGTTATCTAAGTCGATATAAAATCTGTTTATGGTATCTGCCAGGATCACTGTATTCGTCTGACCAGAATTATCAAAAGTCGTTCTTCGGTTTTTGTCGGGCACTTGCATGTAATAAGCCGCACTGTCATTATAAAATAGATAACAGGTAGATGATATGACATTTGTAGACCCTGTATTCCATCCGTAATTGAATTGTTTTTCGTAATAAAGTAAATTTTTAGCAGTGGTAAACTGGCCAACTGTATAGTTGGCAATTGAAAGATGAATCAATAGGAAAAGGAACTTGTTCATCGTGATTTTTTTAATTTATTATTTTGGCTTGGGTTTAAAATGGGGCTATAATTTTTAAATTACCATCCTGTAAAAATTAGAACCAGAGCTAGGGTTTTATTAATTTGATCATTTGCACATTTCTGTGCAGCACTATTGGCTTCCTTGCAAGTAGGGGCTGTTTTGGTACATTTTGCATTAATTGTAATAGTACTTTCACCAACTGAAACTGTGCTTGTTTGAGAAGAAGTAACAGTACAATCTTCAGCTTCGTTTTTAATGTGGTCGTCAATTTTCGAAGCTATTTTTCAGGGGGTGTGAGTTTTGCGAATTTCATATCATCTGCAGCAAATAAAAAGCTTGCGGTTATAGCAAGCCATGCGGTAAGAATTAGTTTTTTCATTTTTCGTAAGTTTAAAGGTTTTGAAAATGTTGAGAATATAGCCCCACATAAAAATGCAATTTTTATTTGTTTGAATATCAATGAGGTTTTTCAAATACTAGAATATTTTCATTTTTTGTGTAACTTTCATATGTTGTAAACCCTAAATGACTCCCGTTTTATACCATACGAAACTAAACACCTATAAACTGATTTATTTTTTGCGTATGGCAAAAAATCTTTCTCAGGTTCAATTAGCAGAAGCCCATAAGGTGAGTGTGCCGACTTATAGTAGGCTGGAGAATGAAGGAGTAGAATTAACCTACTGTGTTTTCAAAGTTACATGCGAGATATATGGATTATCCATGAATGAATGGGAGCACATGTTTACTACTGAAAAAAATTCGTTTGTTGAGAACCTTAGTAAAAAGGAAATTATTAACCAACTGAAGGTTTACTTAGAAAACCGCGAACCAAATTTGAAGCCCCCATCGAGGTATTTTGGAATGGATAATGACTTTAGTGTAGGGTCGATAATGTAGAGCATTATTCAAGTAAAAGGCCGTCCTGATTTTAATAAGACGACCTTCCTGATATTGTTTTTTTGTAATCCCTTTATTTCTTTCTCTTGGAAATTATCTCCATATTCTTTATTTCTTTTCCGTTTTTGGTGCAGAACATTTCCATCTTTTGGTTATTGTCATCGATAAAAGTTATTACCTCTCTTACATCAAGCTCTTTCCCTGAACCCGGATCAACCATTTTACCTTTTGAGGTAAGTGTTTTGGTGTTAGGGTCATAAACACCTTCCATATTCATAACACCGGTACCCATATTGTCAACCCAGGAACTGTGAAATACCTTCTTTACATTATCATAACCTACAAGCGCTCTTCCTTCAAAAGGCATACCCATCATATCTCCTGTAAATGTTCCTTCCTGGTAACGGCCACCTAATACCATCTTATTAACAGAGATGGCTTTGCTTTTTATTGCGGGAGAGTCGGGATGCATCCATGAAAAAACATCCGATTCCCAGGTTCCATTTGATTTAGCGAGCCATTCATGCATCTTTCCTGGAGTCATATACTCCATCCATGCTTTCTCTTCCTCTGCTGGTGTAAGTTGTTTTTCAGTAGTAGTTATTGCAGTAGCTGCATCTGAAGGTTTGGTATCGCTGTTACATGCTGAAGCTAACAGTGATACAGCCATAAGGCTAAAAAGTAATTTTTTCATATGTGTAAATTTTGGTTGTGGGATTTACAAGGTAAGCAATTTTGCCGGCGTATTTATTTCTGAATATATAACTTGCGGCGACTCTTGCCAAGTGTTGTTCTGAACGTACAAGGGAGTGACACAACACAAGTCAAATAGTTATTCTAAAGCTCTGACAATCATGAAAACTACATACATCGTTGATTCCATCCGAACACCTATTGGAAAATATGGCGGGAAACTGGCTTCTGTAAGACCCGATGACCTGCTTGCCCTGGTGGTAAGGGCTTTGGTTGATCGCAATAAAAATATAGATGTCAATGCCATTGAGGAAGTGATTGCAGGTTGTGCAAACCAGGCAGGAGAGGATAATAGAAACGTGGCAAGAATGAGTGCTTTATTGGCAGGATTACCCATAACCGTTGCCGGAAGTACTGTGAACAGGTTATGTGCAAGTGGACTTACTGCTATCATGGATGCATCGAGAGCAATAATGTGTGGTGACGGCATGTTATACATTGCCGGTGGAGTAGAAAGTATGACCAGAGCACCTTTTGTAATGGCCAAAACAGGTGAGGCCTGGAGCAGGAATACAGAAGTGTACGATACAACGATAGGATGGCGATTTGTAAATAAAACGTTAGCTGCTTTATATCATCCATATAGTATGGGAGAAACGGCTGAGAATGTAGCTAAGCAATGGAAAATATCGAGAGAGGAACAGGACAGGTTTGCACTGGCTTCACAGGATAAATATTTTGCCGCACTGGAAGCTGGTAAATGGAAAGATGAGATACTTCCAGTAGAAGTGAGTGACAAGAAACAAAGTTTTGTAGTTGATACGGATGAACATCCACGACAAACAACATTCGATAAACTCTCTTCATTGAAACCCGCATTTGCCACAGACGGAACAGTGACGGCTGGCAATTCATCCGGCATAAATGATGGTGCCGCAGCTTTACTTTTAGCCAGCGAGGAAGCTGTAAAACAATTCAACCTCACACCAATAGGAAGAATAGTTAGTATGGGTGTTGCTGGTGTAGATGCTGATATCATGGGAATTGGTCCTGTACCTGCTACGCAAAAAGCATTAAAGAGAGCAGGGTTAAAAGCAACGGATCTTGATCTTACAGAATTGAATGAGGCTTTCGCAGCACAATCTTTAGCTTGTATCAGGGATCTTGATCTGGATATCAACAAGGTAAATGTAAACGGAGGTGCTATTGCACTTGGTCATCCTTTGGGTTGCAGCGGAGCAAGAATATCCGGCACTTTATTGTATGAAATGAAAAGAAGAAATGCAAAATACGGGTTGGCAACCATGTGTGTAGGAGTAGGGCAGGGTGCTGCTGTTATTTATGAAAGTTTATAATCCATAAATAGATATGAAAAAAGGTCTGAATTACTCAGACCTTTTTATTAATCGTCATCATCATCTCTTTTATTCTTGATCTTGCCTTTTGATTTGTTCTTCTTGCCCTCTTTCTGGTAAGCATTATTATTTGAACTGTTCAGATGATAATAACCATCATTCTGCTTCCAGTAAACATTACCGCGATAATTATAATAAAGCTGACCCGAATTAGCTCTTGATGCATATCGATCCGGTACAGATATTATTGTTGCAATTCCAGCACCACCATTCTTCTTTTGTTGACCTGGAGCATAAACCTTAGCTGACTTACCGCCATATTTTTTCTTGGCCTGGCCTGGAGGTAATCCTTCAGAATTTACATTTCCGGTTTTAACGATCGTTACTACACCATCTGTTTGTCCTTCTCTGGGGTAAGAGGATCGATTGTCTCCGGTTGGATATGGATTGGGATAAGGTTCATTCGGAACTCGTGATTGATCAGGATATCTTTGATCTCCCGGAACTGGTTGACCAGGAGGAACAGGATAAGGCTCTGTGCCGGGATAATTGGTTCTGCTACAGGCTGTAAGTAGTAATGCAGCAGCGATCGCAAGTAAAAAGCTTTTCATAGAATGTTTTGCTGTTGGACTTGAGAATAATATGCCAGCTTAATGCCGCTTCACTGCTTTTATGAATGCAGATTGTTAATACTAATTGTAGTAATTCTCATCGAGGTAAAAATAGCCATCACCCTTTTTCCAGTACCAGAACTTATTCTTATAAACATAGTAAGTTCCCTGTGTATTTTTCTTTGCCAGGCTTTCAGGTACATGCAAAACTTTTGGAGGGATTGTTTTGAAACGATAGGTAAGATTCTTTTTTTGATTTGGCGTAAATGATCGTGCCTGTGTAACTGGATATACTTTACCACTACTTGATTTTGCAGTTGAGTTTACCACTTTCCCATCACCACTCACAACAACGGTAGCTGTTTCTTCTGCAGGCTTGGGTGCTTCTGTAGTTGCAGTATGTGTGGGTTTTTCAGGAACTGTTTTACGATTACACGCCACAAATGTCAGCAGCACAAATAAAAGAGAATAAAATTTCATCCGGAGAATTTGTAAACCCTATTCGAATTTTATGCCAAGCTTAAAAACTGAAGTTCAGTAGTTCATGCTGTGGGATCGTTTGTTGCTCACCTGTTTGCAGGTTTTTAATATTGCAGGTTCCATCTTCCAATTCCTTGCTACCGATCATGATGGCAAAAGGAATAGATTTTTTATCTGCATACTTGAACTGCTTATCAAATTTCACCTGCTCATGAAACAATTCTGCTGCTACTCCTTTAGTCCTCAGCTGCTGCATCAGGTCATAAGCTTTACGGCTTTCAGCATCTCCCAGGTTAAAGAACAGCACTTTTGTTCCGGTTTGTACGGTTTCAGGAAAGAGTTTCAACTCCTCCATCACATCATAAATTCTGTCCACACCAAAGCTGATTCCGACTCCCGGAATGTTCGGAACACCAAATAAACCTGTAAGGTCATCATACCTTCCACCACCACCAATGCTTCCCATTTCAACATTATTGGCTTTTACTTCGAAGATGATACCTGTATAATAATTAAGGCCTCGTGCAAGGGTGAAATCTACAGCGAGTTTAGAGTTTTGAGTTTGAAGTTTATAGTTAAGAATATATTGCAGCTCTTCAATTCCTTTATTACCATTTTCGTTTTCACCAACAAGGTTTCTAAGTTGCTGGATCTTTTCTTCATTACTACCTTTTATTGAGAGGTAATTTTCAATTATTGCAACTTGGTCCTTATTCAAACCTCTTTGAGATAATTCTTCTTTAACTTTTTCAATGCCAATCTTATCCAGCTTATCAATGGCAACAGTAATATTCATCATCTGTTCAACACCACCACATATTTCAGCAAGAGCAGTTAATATTTTACGACTGTTGATCTTGATCTCAACATCAATACCCAGCTTTTGAAAAACAGTTGCATAGATATTGGCAAGCTCTACCTCATTCAGTAACGAATTACTGCCTACTACGTCAGCATCACACTGATAGAATTCACGGTATCTTCCTCTTTGTGGCCTGTCGGCTCTCCACACAGGTTGAATCTGGTATCGTTTGAATGGCATGGTGAGCTGACCATGATTCATTGCTACAAATCTTGCAAAGGGTATTGTAAGGTCATAGCGCAAAGCTCTCTCTGTAAGGCCCTTTACATTTTTTCCTTCCAGCACTTTATCAAAATCTGCTTTGGCTTGTGTATGTTTCTCAGGTCTGTCTAAACCATTATTCAGTACTTTAAATATCAGCTTATCACCTTCATCACCATATTTACCCAACAGTGTTTCCATGTTCTCCATGGCTGGAGTTTCCAACGGTTGAAAGCCATAGAGTTCAAATACATTCCTGATGGTTTCAAAAATGTAGTTGCGTTTACGAACGACTTCCGCACTAAAATCCCTGGTTCCCTGTGGTAGTGATGGCTTCATATGTTAATTCAAAATCCAAAAGTAAAAAGTAAAAGGTGACTTATAAGGTTATTCTTGTTATTGACTACTGGCTTTTTCGTTTTGAATAATAGCATCACATGTATCGCTGATGAGTTTATATACTGTATGATATCCATCTTCTTCTCCATACCAGGGGTCAGGTACATCCATATTTTTACCGGGATGTAATTCATCTAAGAACAGTCTCACTTTGCTTTCGTCCCAAAGTTCTCCACTCATCAGCTTTACATCATTGTAGTTACTCTTGTCCATCACATATATCCTGTCATACTCCAGCATATCTGTTTTTTGAAACTGCCTTGCACGTTGTTCACAAATATCAACCCCATTCAGCTTTGCTACTTTCTGAGAAAGCTTGTGTGGTGGCTCACCAACATGCCAGTCACCGGTACCAGCACTGTCAACAGTCCAGTCAAGGCCCACTTGTTTTGCTTTGTATTCTAATATGCCATGTGCAAGTGGACTTCTGCAGATATTACCCAGGCAGACCATCAAGATTTTCATGCTGCGAAGATAATTGTGTTCAGATACCAACTGCAGTATTTCATGGCATCGTCTCTTGTGTCACTCACTTGTGCTTTCAGAACTTTATTGAACAAAAAACTTCAAACTCGAAACTTTCTTTTATGGATTTTCTTTAACATCTGCATCCTATGTCTAGCTACCGGTAATTAATAAACCTTATTGGTATGAGGGTGTTCAACTGCAGTCAACAGCTCATACAATCAAACTAAAATTTACCATTATGAAACCGGAAACCATTCTACAAAGTGACCTCCTGGATATCATCTTCGAAAACCGCAATAAAGCTTACGGAGCTTATGCGTTGCGTAAGTACTATAATATTCGTTTACTACAGGCCTTGGGGGGAACAATATTATTGGTTGGTTTGTTCATTTTTTTACAGGGAATAGATTTTACAGGTAAAGTTGAATTGCCTAAGTCTCCTTTCGATGAAGTTGTACTAACTACTGTTAGTATGCTGGAAGATCCTAAAGATCCGATACCTGATGAAAAACCAAAACCACAGCAACAAAAGGCTACCATTTTGAATGCCACAGCTCCTGTAATTACAGCAGCACCGGTTGAACCAACTGTTGCCACACAGGACGAAATGACTGCTGGTAATCTGGGTACAAAAACACAGATTGTTCCTTCTTCCGGTCCGGGTGATCCTGGTCCTGTTGATAATGGAGCTGGTAAAACATTTATAGATCCTGCACCTGTTGAGCCGGCCGTTGAATCCAATCTGCCTTTAGATCACGCTGATATTATGCCTTCATTTAACGGAGATATTGTTCGGTTTCTGCTCAGGCATCTTCGTCAACCTGATAATATTGAGGAAGGAGAAAGAATCATAGTTCGGGTAAAATTTGTAGTAACCAAAGAAGGTGAAATTAGCGATGTACAGGTTGTTCAAGCTGGTCGTAGAGATCTGGACGAAGAGGTGATAAGAGTAGTGAAAAAAATGCCCCGCTGGAATCCAGGTAAGCAAGCCGGAAAATTTGTTCCGGTATATTTTAATCTGCCTGTAATCTTCGTTAGTAATGCAGAATAAAATAAATAAGTATATTGCCTGCCCTCTGTATGAGGGAGTTACGCTGGTATAACGATTTACACTAAAAATAAATGCAAAACGAGTTTCGGGAACGACACAGAAGAAATTTCGCAAACATGCGGATGATGAGAGATATTACGATGGCCATTCTTATTTTAGGAGTGGCCGTAGTGCTGTTTTTTGCAAAGCAATTAAACCTGTTATCTAACATCAGTGACGGTTTCAGGATAGCTTTGGGTGTATTATTTGCAATATATGGCACATTCAGATTGTACAGGGGAATCAAGAGGGATTATTAATTATGAAGAAGGGAATAGCGGCAGTTGCATTTGTTTTAACATGGTGTTTGATGGTGATTTCATGTGGAGATGCATCTGATAAGTCAACTGAAGTTCAAAGTGAAACAAAGGGAACAATTAACATAAGTGTAGACGAAACGTTTAAACCTGTTATAGAAGAACAAATCAAAGTATTCGAATCGTCATGGCCGGAAGCTCAGATCGTAGCTTCTTACAAATCAGAAGCAGATTGTTTCAGAGATCTGCAGAATGACAGTACCAGGATGATCATAGTAACAAGGGGATTAACAAAAGAAGAAACAAAGTTCTTTAAAAATAAACTGGATTACGACCCCAGATACGTTTTGTTAGCGTTTGATGCTATAGCAGTTATTGTTAACAAATCTTCAAATGACAGTGTTTTTACAATAGAACAATTAAGTTCGTATTTGAAGTCATCAGACGGAAAAAGGCAAATTGTACTGGATGGAAAAAATGCAACGAGTACAGTAAGATATTTGATGGATAGTTTACTTCGGGGTACAGAATTTGGGAAGAATGTGGTGGCGGCAGAAAACAGCGAAGCGGTGATCGATTTTGTAGCGAAGAATAAAAGTGCAATAGGAATGGTGGGAATAAGCTGGGTTTTCGGACGAGAGAATTCGAATCAAAAAGAAAGTTTAGATAAAATAAAGACAGCCCTGGTAGAATGTAAAAGATGTGTAAGCGACAGCTTTTTCAGACCATCGCAGGCTACAGTTTCAACCGGGCAATATCCTTTATTCAGAAAATTGTTTTTCATATTAAAGGAAAATTATTCAGGAATTGGAACAAATTTTACGGGTTTTATGAAATATGAGCGGGGGCAATTAATTTTCAGGAGAGCACAATTGGTTCCGGCAAAAATGGGTTTCAATAACAGGTTAACAGATATTAGTGAAGAAGAATAGTTTACTAACAACAAGCAAGCACATGAAGAAGATCACTTTAGTAATGTTATCGTTTTTGATCGTTGTAGTTGCAATGGCTCAAAACGTGGGAGATGGAGTAAAGCAGCTGTACTATCAAAAGTACAATACTGCCAAACAAACATTGCAGAATGCAGTGAATTCCGATCCTAAAAATGCAGACGCCATTTACTGGTTAGGCCAGGCTTTGATTGCAATGGAAGATGTACCAGCAGCAAAAGCTTTGTACCAGAAAGCTTTAAATGAAGGTGTGAATAATCCATTGATCTGGGTAGGTATGGGTCATGTGGAAACATTAGATGGTAAAAGAAACGAGGCTCGTCAGCATTTTGAAGCAGCAATAACAGCTTCATTGGACAGGAAGAAAAATCCAAATGCAAATGTGTTAGCAGCAATTGGTCGTGCCAATGCAGACGGAGGTTCTAATATTGGTGATCCACAGTATGCCATCGAAAAGCTGAAAAAGGCATCTGAATTAAATGCTACTGATCCCGATATTTTTGTGAATATGGGTATCAACTACCAGAAATTAGGTGGAGACAGAGGTGGTGAAGCTGTAACAGCATATAATAATGCTTTACAGAGAGACCCAAAGTATGCCAAAGCCCTGTACAGAATAGGAAGGATATATGAAAGCCAGCAGAACAAAGAACTTTTCGAGAACTTCTATGCGAAAGCAATTGCAGCAGATCCTCAGTACACGGCTACCTATTTAGCATTATACGATTATTATAAGAACAGGGATGTAAATAAAGCCCTCGGTTATTTGCAGGAATACATCAAACACGCCGAGCAGAATCCTGAAAATGAATTCTTCATGGCTGATTATCTTTTCCGGGCTGGTAAATACCAGGAGTCTTTAGCACAGGGAAAACAACTCGAAAACAAATATGGATTGGCAAAGCTTCCAAGGTTGAATGTTTTGTATGCCTATAACTACGACAGGCTCGGAGATTCCGTTCAGGCTAAAAATAGTATTGAAAGATTCCTTACTTCAGCAAAAGCTGAGCATATCCAGTCAGACCATTATGTGCTTGCCGGAAGCATTTTTGCAAAATTCCCCGGAAGTGAAGATGCGGCATCATCTTATCTTGAAAAAGCAATAATGGCCGATACGATTAAGGCTAACCAGATTGATTATATGACCACTGCTGCCCAGATTTTTGAAAAGGCGCAGAAGTATGATCAGCAATATAACTGGTTAGTAAGGCTGATCAAATTAAAAGGTAGCGAATTAGGTGAATTCGATCATTATAAACTAAATGACGTTTCATTAAAAGCAATGGCATACAAAAGAATGTATGATTCATTGGCTCCGGCATACGTAGCGGCTTTTCCAGACAAACCACAGGGTTATGCATTTTGGGTGAGAGCAGCAAAACTCATAGATACAACCGGTGCACAGGGATTAGCGCTGGTGCCAATTGAAAAGCAGAATGAATTCCTGATGAAAGATGCGGAAGCAAATAAAAAGGCCATTTACCTGAACCATTATTACTTGCTGGTCTATTATAACGATCATGCAAAAGATGTGGCAAAGGCAATTGAGATGACAGATAAGATGATGGCCCTTTATCCTGAGGGAACCGAAGAACACAAATTTGCCAAAACCACCAAGGAGGCCTTAGAAAAAAATAAGAATCGAAAACCTTCAACACCGAAGACAACCGGCAATGCTACTACAACAACAAAGGCATCTGGCACAGGAAAATAAGCCATGCTGATGAAAATCATATGAAAACTCTCTCTTTACGAGGGAGTTTTTCTTTTTCGTAACCTTCTGAGGCTTATTTTTGCCACGCTAAATTTTTTGCTTGATGAGCATTTTTTCTTTTCTTCTGCAGGCACCGGTTGCAAATACAACCGAAAACTTCTTACCAATTGGTATCCAGCTGTTTTTTGCTATTGGAATAGTGGTTTTGATCATGGTGATTACCCATTGGATCGGGCCAAAAAGAAAAACTGCCGATAAACTGGCGACCTTCACCAGTGGAATTGAAACTCATGGCGATGCAAGACATCCAATGGCCATCAAGTATTTCCTGGTTGCTATATTATTTGTGCTGTTTGATGTTGAGGTGATATTTTTCTATCCTTATGCAGTCAATTTCAAAGCATTGGGCTGGGATGGTTTTTTAGCCGTACTGATGTTTGTAGGATTTTTCCTTTGCGGATTCATCTACATCATCAAGAAGGGAGCATTGAAATGGGAAGATTAACAAAATGAGATAACATCAAACTGAGATAACAGGAGAATCGGTACGTCTATAGTATTGATCCCTTTATTCGGTTTAAAATTATCGCATTAATCAAATTAATTTATGGCACGTCCTGTAAGATTCAATATACATCCTAAAGAAGCTGATTTTAATACAGCTATTGGTCATGCTGATGCACCTCCGGGTTTTACAGGTGAAGGATTCTTCACCACGAAACTGAGTGATGTTGTAGGTCTGGCAAGAAAAAATTCCATCTGGCCTTTACCATTTGCAACGTCCTGTTGTGGTATCGAGTTCATGGCCACAATGGCTTCTCATTACGATTTGGCGAGATTTGGTGCTGAGCGTGTTGGTTTTTCTCCACGTCAGTGTGATCTGTTGATGGTGATGGGCACCATTGCTAAGAAAATGGGTCCGGTAGTAAAACAGGTTTACCTCCAGATGGCAGAACCAAGATGGGTAATTGCCGTTGGAGCTTGTGCCTGTTCTGGTGGTATATTCGACTCGTACAGCGTATTGCAGGGTATCGACCAGATCGTTCCTGTAGATGTATATGTTCCTGGTTGTCCTCCAAGACCCGAAGCGATCATTGATGGTTTTATGCAGATCCAGAAACTGGTGGGAGAGGAAAGCATCAGGAGAAGAAACGGTGAACAGTATAAAGCATTATTGGAAACTTACGGAATACAATAAGTTGAAATGGCATTAACGAACGATATAATTAAACAGAAACTCGTTGAGAAATTCGGTGAGTCGGTTTCAGGTTTTGAAGAGCCTTATGGAATGCTCACGTTCGAAGCACCAAAGGATATGAACCTGAAGGTGATGCAGTTCTTATTTGATGATGAGCAACTGGCTTTTCGTTTTTTAACCGATATCTGTGCAGTGCATTATCCTGATGATAACGGAAGAGAACTGGCTGTTGTATATCATTTGCATAACCTTGTAGATAATGTTCGTATAAGATTCAAAGTGTTTACAGCCATTGAATCACCGGATGTTTTTACAGCAACACAGCTTTTTTCATCAGCCAATTGGATGGAAAGAGAGACCTTCGATTTTTACGGTGTTAATTTCGTGGGTCACCCTAATTTGAAAAGGATATTGAACGTAGACGAGATGGAGTATTTTCCAATGAGAAAGGAATTTCCATTGGAGGACCAGGTGAGAATTGATAAGGACGACGAGATGTTTGGGCGATAAGTATCGCAACAATTGAAAGATTTTAAATACATACCCAAATGAGAAACTTATTAGAGTACCGCCAGGTGCTGGTAGGTGTACTTGTAATAGTGGCAATTGCTATTGCATGGATCACTGAAACAGCCGTTAGAAATGTTGATACAGGAATTGCTTTAGGCATAACCTGTTTAGTGATCGGAGACATGCTGATAGAAAAAAGAAGGAAATAACCAAACTATAGAATGGCTGAAAACCATCATATCAAACTGCCGGAAGGCTCGATTGAGAAACAGACAACCACGTTAAACTTAGGGCCAACTCACCCTGCAACACATGGTGTGTTCCAGAATATTGTTGAGTTGGATGGTGAGAAGATAGTATCAGCTGAACAGACTGTGGGCTATATTCATCGTGCCTTTGAGAAAATTGCGGAGCACAGACCGCTTTACCAGATCACACCACTTACTGACAGGTTGAATTATTGTTCAAGCCCCATCAACAATATGGGCTGGCATCTCACCTGCGAAAAACTATTGAACGTATCAACTCCAAAAAGGGTTGATTATTTACGTGTAATTATTATGGAGCTCGCCAGAATTTCAGACCACCTGATCTGTAATTCTATTGTGGGTGTGGATAGTGGTGCCTATACAGGTTTCCTTTACGTAATGCAATACCGCGAGTTGATCTACGAGATATATGAAGAGGTATGTGGTTCACGGTTGACTACCAATATCGGCAGGATCGGTGGCTTCGAAAGAAACTTCACCAATACAGCTTTTGAAAGGCTGGAGAAGTTCCTCGATGAATATCCAAAAGTGCTGAAAGAATTCGAGAACCTGTTTGTACGTAACAGGATTTTCATGGAACGTACGATTGGTACCGGTGGTATCAGTGCCGAAAGAGCTTTGAATTATGGTTTCACAGGGCCAAACTTAAGAGCTGCTGGTGTTGATTATGATGTAAGGGTTCATTCACCTTACAGCAGTTACCAGGATTTTGATTTTACTGTTCCTGTCGGAAAGACAGGCGACAACTACGATAGATTTTTAGTAAGAGGTGAAGAAATGTGGCAATCCATTTCTATCATCGAACAGGCATATAGAAAAGTACAGGAATTTAAAGGTTCGGAAGCAGAAGTTTTTCATGCAGATGTACCTGAATATTATCTTCCGGAAAAGAAAGATGTTTATACGAAGATGGAATCACTCATCTGGCATTTCAAGATCATTATGGGTGAGATCGATTTGCCAAAAGGTGAAGTGTATAATTCTGTTGAAGGCGGAAATGGGGAGTTAGGATTTTATTTAATTAGTGACGGTGGAAGAACACCTTATCGTTTGCATTTCAGAAGACCTTGTTTTATTTATTACCAGGCCTATGAAGAGCTAACAAAAGGTGGAATGTTAAGCGATGCAATTATGACGATGAGTTCGTTGAATCTGATCGCTGGTGAAATGGATGGGTAATTTTCAAATTGTCGAATTGAATATATGGTGAAATTTTCAGACGATAAACTGGCTAAAGTACACGAGATCATTGCACGTTACCCTGAGGGTAAACAGAAAAGTGCATTGATACCGGTATTGCATTTAGCCCAGGAAACATTTGGTGGATGGTTGAGTCCTGAGGCAATGGATTATGTTGCAGAACTATTGCAGTTGAAATCTATTGAAGTATATGAAGTAGCCACTTTCTACAGTATGTATAATCTGAAACCTGTGGGTAAATTCGTATTCGAAGTTTGTCAAACAGGTCCTTGTATGCTAAGAGGCAGCGATAATATCATCAGCTATATAAAAGAGAAATTAGGAATTGGTGTGGGAGAAACAACAGCAGATGGAATGTTCACTTTGAAAACGGTTGAATGTTTAGGAGCTTGTGGTTATGCACCAATGATGCAACTTGGTAAAAATTATAAAGAGCACCTCACTATAGAACGTGTGGATGCTATTATTGATGAGTGCAGGAAAAACGCTGCAGCACAGAATTAAGATGAAGCAACTGCTTGTAATATTATTGTTCTTTGTAAGTGTTGGAAGCTTTGCCCAGTTTAATGTGCAGGAGAATACAAAGTTTCTTGATGAGGCTTTGGTAAAGAGAGACACTGTGATGCTGAATAAACTGTTGCACGAAAACCTGAGCTATGGTCATTCAAATGGCTGGGTGGAGAAGAAAGATGAATTGTTGAGACACTTGTTTAATGGCAAGCTGAATTACAGCAGCATTGAGTCAAAAGAAATATCATCTGAACAAACTGGTGATATTACAATGTTGAGAATAGAAAGCAATATTAAGTATGTGCTGGATGGAAAAGAAGGAGCTTTGAAGTTGCATGTGTTACAGGCTTGGATACGAGTAGCACATGAATGGAAATTGTTGGGAAGGCAGGGAACGAAAATTAATTAACATGATGAACCTAGAAGCTTTTGATTGGCTGGTGATAACAGTGTTGGCAGCACTGGTTTTATCAAAGCTGATCACCAGGCTTTTCCCAAAAATGGGCCGCAAGCCTTCGAGGAAAGAAATGGAAAAAGAAGAGCTTTGAGATAAGCATGATAGTTTAAGTGGAAAGTGGTGTTGATGTTTTACTGATTAAAGGTTTTCAAATGAAGAAACATTTGTTTTGGAAGCTAATACTCAATGATTCATTATCGGTACTAACCATGATCTGGATAGCCATTAGCTGGAATACCGCAGATGATTTTTCCAAACTGGGTTCAATTGTGTTGATGGTGTACCTGGTGATTAGTAGTATTGACGCACATTATTCCTACTACGTTAGAAAAGACCAGGTAAGTGATAAAGTTGAAGTGAGTGACACAAGGGACGATGAAATAAGATATAGAGCTGACTAACTAAAAACAAAAGTCCATTTAGGACATGAAGAAACTACTATTAGAGAACGATCACATTGAGGGAATACGCTTTTACGAAGCTTACCGCAAAAATGGTGGCTATAAAAGTGTGGAGACTGCTTTAAAGTTAAGTCCGGATGCTGTGGTGGAAGAAGTGAAAAAAAGTGGCTTACGTGGAAGAGGTGGTGCAGGTTTTCCTACAGGAATGAAATGGAGTTTTCTTGCTAAACCGGAAGGTGTGCCACGTTATTTGGTTTGCAATGCCGATGAATCTGAACCAGGTACCTTCAAAGACAGGTACTTAATGGAGTTCATTCCGCATTTACTGATCGAAGGAATGATCGTTTCATCTTTTGCATTGGGTTCTAATCGTTCTTATATATATATCCGTGGTGAATATGCATGGATCGTTGATATTTTAGAACATGCCATTGCAGAAGCAAAACAAAATGGATTTTTAGGTAAGAATATTTTAGGAACAGGTTTCGACTGTGAAATATATGTTCAGCGTGGAGCCGGTGCTTATATCTGTGGCGAAGAAACGGCATTGATCGAATCATTGGAAGGCAAAAGAGGTAATCCAAGAATTAAACCTCCGTTCCCTGCGATAAAAGGTTTGTGGGATTGTCCGACTGTGGTTAACAATGTCGAGACCCTTGCTGCAGTGGTTCCAATCATCAATATGGGTGGTGAGGAATATGCAAAGATCGGTGTAGGAAAAAGTACGGGAACAAAACTGATCTCTGCCTGCGGAAATATCAATAAACCTGGTGTGTACGAGATTGATATGACCGTTTCTGTTGAAGAATTTATTTACAGCGACGAATATTGTGGTGGTATTCCCAATGGAAAAAGATTAAAGGCCTGTATCCCAGGTGGATCATCAGTTCCAATTCTTCCTGCCAACCTGTTACTGAAGACAGCGAAGGGTGAAACCCGTTATATGAATTATGAAAGCTTAGCCGATGGAGGTTTTGCTTCAGGAAGTATGATGGGTAGCGGTGGATTTATTGTGCTGGATGAAGATCAGTGTGTGGTGCGTCATACATTAACATTGGCAACATTTTATCGTCATGAAAGTTGTGGCCAATGTTCACCTTGCAGGGAAGGAACAGGCTGGATGGAAAAGATATTAAAGAACATCGAATATGGAAAAGGTAAATTGAGTGATATCGATTTGCTTTGGGATATTCAAAGAAGGATCGAAGGAAATACGATTTGTCCATTAGGTGATGCAGCTGCATGGCCAGTGGCAGCAGCGATAAGGCATTTCAGGGATGAGTTTGAATGGCATGTGCTGAACCCTGAAGAAAGCCAGAGAAGAAATTATGGATTGGCTGGATATGCTGATCCGATACATGTGCCAACAACAGCATAATTATGAGTGAGCAAGCACCGTTGATTAAAGTAACGATTGATAATATTACGATCGACGTTCCGGCAGGAACAACGATCCTCAATGCTGCACGAATGGTTGGTGGTGATGTTGCACCGCCTGCAATGTGTTATTACAGCAAACTGGAAGGCAGTGGTGGTAAATGCAGAACATGTCTGGTAGAAGTGAGTAAAGGTTCTGAAAAAGATCCTCGTCCAATGCCAAAGCTGGTAGCCTCATGCAGAACAACAGTGATGGAAGGAATGGAAGTAAAGAACATCACCTCCGAAAAAGTGATCGATGCAAGAAATGGTGTGGTAGAAATGTTATTGATCAACCATCCTTTGGATTGTCCTATATGTGACCAGGCTGGTGAATGTGATCTGCAGGACCTGAGCTATGGCCATGGCAATTCAGCAGATTCCCGTTACGAATTTCCAAGAAGAACATTTGAACGTCATGACCTCGGTCCATACATTCAGTTACATATGACACGTTGCATACTCTGCTATCGTTGTGTGTATGTTGCTGACCAGGTAGCTGGAAACAGGGAGCATGGGGTATTAGATAGAGGAGATCATGCACAGATTGCTACTTATATAGAGAAAAGTTTGGAACACGATTTCATTGGTAATGTCATCGATGTGTGCCCTGTTGGTGCTTTAACTGACAGAACATTCCGGTTCAAGAATCGTGTTTGGTTCTTAAAGCCAATGAATGCTCATAGAGATTGTCCGAAGTGTTCAGGTAAAGTAACATTATGGAATCGTGGTGATGAAGTATATCGTGTTACGGCAAGAAAGAATGAATGGGGCGAGATAGAAAATGATGAGAACGGCAAAACAGCATGGATATGTAACGAATGTCGTTTTGAGAAAAAGAAAACAAGTGATTGGGTGATCGAAGGACCAAGAGATATCAGTCGTAAATCTGTGATCTCTTCCAATCATTATTTAAAAGTTGAAGAGCCGCAGAATGTATTACCGGAAGTAATGGGTGGACGCAATCCGAAATTGCTAATGGATATTCATGATGTAAGTGATGTAAACAAACCGCACATTCGTTTGAGCGAAATACAAGGGCCTTCAACAAGCCAGACTTTTGAAGACAATTCAAATATCAACCCGCAATGAGTATAGATTGGTTATTGGTATTGGAGAAATTTATTCTGATCGCTGTAGTGGTTACCGCATCGTTGGTGATTGCTATGTATGAGACATGGGGCGAAAGAAAGATTGCAGCGATCTTACAGGATCGTCGTGGACCAATGAGAGCTGGTCCTTTTGGATTATTTCAACCGTTGGCAGATGGATTGAAACTCTTTATGAAAGAGGAGATCATCCCAAACAGTGCTAACCGATTCTTGTTTATTCTCGGTCCTTGTCTGGCAATGATGGCAGCAATGATGACAAGTGCTGTTATTCCGTTCGGCGGAACACTTGATGTATTTGGAAGAACAGTTGATCTTCAGATTGCAGATGTAAATATTGGTGTATTATACATTTTTGCTGTTGTTAGTTTGGGTGTGTACGGCATCATGATCGGTGGGTGGGCATCTAACAACAAATTCTCTTTAATGGCTGCTCTTCGTGCTGCATCACAAGCCATCAGTTATGAACTGGCAATGGGACTTTCATTGATCGCTTTGCTGTTGATGACCGGAAGTCTTAGCATGAGAGAGATCGTTAGTCAGCAAATGGCCGGAGATTGGGGTGGATTTTTAGGATGGAACTTTTTATATCAACCTTTAGGATTCCTGATATTTCTTGTTGCTGCTTTTGCTGAATGTAACAGAACGCCATTCGATTTACCAGAAGCAGAGAATGAGTTGAACTTCGGATATCACCAGGAATATTCATCCATGAAACTTGGATTTTATTTGTTTGCCGAATACATCAATATGTTCATCAGCAGTGTTATCATGGCTACCTTGTTCTTTGGTGGATACGATATGCCTTTCTTTGATGAAGCGGCTCATGCAGATTGGGGTAACTGGTTAGCATTAATCGGCATCGTTGCGTTGATGGCAAAAGTGTTATTCTTCATCTTCCTGTTTATGTGGGTAAGATGGACGATACCAAGATTCAGATACGACCAGCTGATGAATCTTGGCTGGAAGAAAATGGTGCCTTTGGCTTTGGCAAATATGCTGATCACCGGTGCAATAGTTCTTTGGTTGAATACGAAATAGATTTTTGAGTAAGGTGCAGAACAGGAATAAACTTCCGTTGCGTCGCACTCTTGTACAATTGGAACACAGATGACGCAGATTAAACCGATTAACGCAGATCATCTGTGAAAATCATAATCATCAGCGTTATCAGCGTTCTTATTTAGCTGAATAAAGTTCTGAAGGTTGAAGTGAGTGACACAACAGACGATAAGTAAAGAGATAAAGTTGGTTACACCAGTATATAAAAATAATTTTGCGAAACTTTTGAAATAAGAAGGATAAGATAAATGCAGGCATTAACAAACAGGGCGAAAGCAGTAGACCGTAAACCGATGACATTCATCGAAAGGCTCTACCTGTGGAACATCTTTAAAGGGATGATCATTACGTTCTCGCACATATTTAAGAAAAGACCAACGATCAATTATCCTGAGAAGACAAGACCTTTCTCACCGGTATTTCGTGGTTTGCATGTGCTGAACCGTGATGAAGAAGGAAGAGAAAGATGTACAGCATGTGGGTTGTGTGCTTTGGCTTGTCCGGCAGAAGCAATAACAATGGAAGCTGCCGAAAGAAAAAATGGCGAAGAAAATTTGTACCGTGAAGAAAAGTATGCAGCTAAATATGAAGTAAACATGCTGCGTTGCATTTTCTGCGGATTGTGTGAAGAAGCTTGTCCGAAAGATGCCGTTTATCTTTCTGAAACATTTGCACCATCAAATTTTACAAGAGAAAGTTTTATTTATAAGAAAGAAGACCTGTTGATACCAAATCCTATAACTGAGCCGGAAGAGTATAAGAAAGCAAAAGGGCTGGCCTGATGTTCATCAGTAGGATTTGTAATTTGTAATTTGATATTTGGATAACTGCAATGAGTATAACTGAAATAGTATTCTGGTTTTTAAGCGGTCTGGCTTTGATCAGTGCCATTATGGTGCTGCTCAGTAAAAATCCTGTGCACAGTGTGCTTTGGCTGATAACAGTATTCTTTGCCATCAGCGGGCATTATATTTTACTCAATGCACAATTCCTTGCAATTGTTAATCTAATTGTTTACGCTGGAGCGATCATGGTCCTGTTTCTCTTCGTGATCATGTTAATGAACCAGAATGCAGAAACGGAACCAAGAAGTAAAAGCATTTGGATAAAACTGGCTGGAGCCATTTCCGGTGGAAGCTTATTGATTGTTGTTGTTGCTGCAATAAGAGAATCAACCAACCTTGTAATGAGAGGCCAGGGAGATGCGATTGTTCCAAAAGAAGCATTGGTGAGAACAGGAGATATTGGGTTGATTGAAAATCTTGGTAAAGTATTATTTACAGATTACGTGGTACCCTTCGAGATCAGCAGTGTATTATTCCTGAGTGCAATGGTTGGTGCCGTGATCATTGGAAAGAAAGATCAAAATTAATTATGCCGATTCATTATTATATTATTCTTGCTGCTACGCTGTTTTGCATTGGTGTGGTTGGTGTACTAACTCGTCGCAATGCGATCATTGTATTCATGTGTGTGGAGCTGATGTTAAACGCCGTGAATTTATTACTGGTAGCGTTTTCAAAAATGCATTACGGATCTGCTTTGGCTACTAATGCTGCAACAACAGCAGGAATTGATGGACAGATCTTCGTATTCTTTATCATGGTAGTGGCAGCGGCAGAAGTGAGTGTTGGATTAGCGATAATAGTAATGATGTACAGGAATGTACATTCGGTAGATATCAACTTTTTGAATAGACTTAAGAATTAGAATGAATAACCTGATCTTATTAGTACCACTTCTTCCTTTCATTGGTTTTCTGATCAATGGCTTGTTCAGAAAGTCCTTGAGCAGATCAATGTCTGGTATCATCGGTAGTGGAGTGATACTGGCTGCTTTTGCCATAAGCGTTGTTTTGTTTTTGCATGTGAAAAACAATGGTGGCATCGTTGCAAATTATTTTGACTTCATCAACGTAGAAGCTTTCAGAATTCCTTTCGCTTTTCAGATAGATCAATTATCATCTTTATTCTTACTTATTATTACAGGTATTGGTTTCCTCATCCATGTTTACTCAACAGCATACATGCATGAAGAAAAGCCTGAACACTTTGCCCGGTATTTTGCATATCTCAATCTCTTTGTTTTTTCGATGTTGTTGCTTGTAATGGGTGCCAACTTTGTGATTATGTTCATCGGCTGGGAAGGTGTTGGTCTTTGTTCTTATTTACTCATCGGTTACTGGTTTAAGAATAACAATTACAATTATGCTGCTAAGAAAGCTTTTGTAATGAACCGTATTGGTGATCTTGGTTTCTTACTCGCTATTTTCTGGATATTAGCTAAAGTTGGTACTGCAACTTATGTTGATGTGTTTGCTGCAATAGATCAGTTCAGTGCAACAGAACTTACCGGCATCACCATGTTACTTTTTGTTGGCGCCATGGGGAAAAGTGCACAGCTTCCTTTATACACATGGTTACCGGATGCTATGGCTGGTCCGACTCCTGTTTCTGCTTTGATCCATGCTGCAACAATGGTAACCGCAGGTATTTACATGATTGCAAGAAGCAATATCATGTACACGATCGCTCCTTATACTTCAGAGATCGTTGCAATTGTTGGTCTGGCTACTGCCATCTTCGCTGCAACAATTGCACTGAAGCAAAACGATATTAAAAAAGTACTCGCTTACTCTACTGTCAGCCAGTTAGGATATATGTTTCTGGGGCTTGGTGTTGGTGCATATACCGGTGCTGTGTTTCATGTGATGACGCATGCATTCTTCAAAGCCTTATTATTCCTGGGTGCAGGTTCTGTTATTCATGCCATGCATCATGAACAGGATATTCGTAACATGGGTGGATTGAAAAAGCACATGCCCATCACGCACATCACATTTTTATTAGGATGTCTGGCAATTGCAGGTGTACCACCTTTCTCTGGTTTCTTTTCTAAAGATGAGATACTGGTTGGTGCTTATAATTCAAACCCATTATTCTATTACATTGGAGTTGCCGGTGCTTTGATGACTGCTTTTTATATGTTCCGTTTGTATGCACTTACATTCTTAGGTAAGTTCAGAGGTACACACGAACAACAACATCATTTGCATGAAAGTCCTTCAGCCATTACTATTCCGCTGATCGTTCTTGCAATACTCTCGGTAGTCGGTGGTTTCTTAGGTATACCTGCCATCTTTTCTGAGAATGCACATATGCTGGAGAATTTCCTTGATCCAATATTTGCTGCAAGCAATGAATATACTACAGCTCATCACCTGGAACATTCAACAGAATGGATCATGATGGGTGCTGTTACACTGTTGATATTTATTGTTATCGCATTTGCATGGAAAAAATACAGCAGGAGAGAAAGATTTGAAAAAAATACAGGCATCGGCAAAGTACTCGAGAACAAATGGTATGTTGATGAGTTGTATGATAGCATCATCGTTAAACCTTTACATGCAATTGGTGGTTTCTTCAAAGATGTCTTTGAAAAATCGGTTGTGGATGGTGCGGTAAATGGTGTAGGACGAATGATCCAATATTCATCACGCCAGGTTAGACTAATTCAAAACGGCCAGGTAGGAAGTTATATTCTCGTAATGGTGTTGTCGCTGATCGTTATTATTCTCATTTTACGGGAGCAGACAGTTATTGTTTCAGCTTTAAGAAGTTTATTTTAATATGATCCCTGTTCTACTGATATTAATTCCTTTATTAAGCGGCTTAATCAGCTTTTTTATCAAAGATCCTAAAGCTGCAAAAGGCTGGGCTTTATTGTCGTCTTTGGTAACATTGGCTATATCAGTTGCAGGCATCTTTATTTATAACCAGGCCGTCAACCTTCATTATGATGCCTCTTGGTTACCCACTTTAGGTGCCAGGTTCACAATTGGTTTAGATGGAATGGGACAGATACTTTGTCTCCTGAATGCTGTGGCAATGCCATTGATCTTTGCTGCTACCTATAGAAATCATTACCAGAACCCCGGTGCTTTTTATGCACTGATGTTGTTGACACAAGCTGGAATGATGGGGGTATTTCTTTCTTATGATCTATTGTTATTCTATTTCTTCTGGGAACTGGCTTTGATACCTGCATACTTTCTTTGCTCCCAATGGGGTGGCGAAAAAAGGATCGCTGTTACGTTCAAATTCTTCGTGTACACTTTTGTAGGTTCTTTATTAATGCTGATCGGTATTTTATATCTCTACTATAAAACACCGGAACAATCTTTTGCTTTACAGGCGATTTATAATGTAAGCCTCACAAGTGGACAAGAGTCCTTCATCTTCTGGTTATTCTTTATCGCGTTTGCGATCAAAATGCCAATCTTCCCTTTCCATACCTGGCAGCCCGATACTTACGAACAGTCACCCACAGCAACAACAATGGTGTTGAGTGGTGTGATGGTGAAGATGGGAATCTTTGCAGTATTACGTTGGTTGATTCCTGTGTTTCCAAATGCTGTTGATCAGTTCAGTCAAATTATCATTATTCTTTCGGTGATCGGAATGTTGTATGCATCATTGATAGCCATCAGGCAGGATGATATGAAACGATTGATCGCTTATTCATCTATCGCCCATATTGGTTTGATGTGTGCCGCTATTTTCGCTCAGAATAAAGTGGGTTTGCAGGGTGTGATGATACAGATGTTCAATCATGGTATTAATGTGATAGGTCTCTGGATTGTTGCAGATGCAATTGAAAATAAATTCGGCACCAGAAAGTTCTCACAGCTGGGTGGCCTTGCACAGAAAGCTCCGGTATTGGCGATATTATTTGTTGTAATGGCATTAGCTAATGTTGCCTTACCACTAACCAATGCCTTTGTGGGTGAGTTTCTCATGTTCAATGGCTTGTTCCAATACGATATCTGGACAACTGCAGTGGCTGGTATCTCTATCATCCTTGCAGCAGTTTACACATTGAACATGGTGCAGAAAATATTCTATGGAGAAGTGAGTACGCTAACTGCACAGGCTGATGAAGCAAAAACCAATACACAGTACACATTAATAATATTGGCAATAGTGATTATTGTTTTGGGAATATATCCTCAGCCGATGATTAGGTTAACAGAAGATTCGGTAAATGCAATAATTGCGACGATTAAATAAAAAAAGTCGGGCCTTCACGGTCTGACTTTAGAAAAATATAGGCCCGGCAGAATCTGCCAGGTCATGAAAGAAAAGACAGTATGAATACTATTTTATTTTCGGCTTTACTTGGTGTGGTGATGATGTTCAGCAGCTTCCTCGTTAAAAAGGTTACTGCATACAGGTATATTGCTGTAGCCGGGTTACTGTTTTTGCTCATCATGAATATCGCTGAGACAAGTGGCTATCACCTGTTGCATATCAACACAAGAGATATGCTGCGTTTTGATAAGTTTGGACTTTTCTTCAATACCATTGCTATTGCCTCAACATTGATATATGTGTTGCTTTCTGGAAAAGATATCGAGTACGTAGGAAAGAACACTGCAGATCTTTATGTACTGATCTTCTTTGTGCTTTGCGGTATCGGCATTATCTCTTCATTCAACACCTTGTTGATGTTGTTCCTGGGTGTGGAGATCATCTCTATTCCATTGTATATTCTTACCGGTAGTGATAAAAGAAATTTAAAAAGTAATGAAGCTGCGTTGAAGTATTTCCTGATGGGATCATTCTCAACAGGCATCATGCTTATGGGTATTGCATTGTTGTATGGTGCTACCGGAAGTTTTGTGATTGATATCAAGCCAGTAGGAATGTTTGGTCCTTTACCTGTTTCTGTAATGGAGATCATTGGCCTTTCTTTCATCCTGGTTTCAATGGCATTCAAAGTATCTGCAGCGCCTTTTCATTTCTGGACGCCGGATGTATATGATGGAGCACCTTCAGTATTCACTTCTTTCATGGCAACGATCGTAAAAGCTGCCATCTTCATAGGATTTATTAAATTATTCGAAGCCAAAGCACCTGATCTTGGAGAAGGCTGGCAGGTAGTAATTGCATTGATCATTGTCTCCACACTCTTTGTTGGTAATATCACAGCCATTTTCCAGCAGAGTGTAAAAAGAATGCTGGCCTATTCAAGTATTGCACAGGCTGGCTTCATGATGTTTGCATTGTACACACAGAATGAAATGTCTAAAGAAGGCATCATCCTCTATGCATTTGCATATAGCCTTGCAACCATCGGCATCTTCGCTATTCTTATCAAGATGAAGGATCTTACTTTCGAAGGATACAATGGCCTTGCAAAAACACAACCGGTATTGGCTGCAGTAAACACTGTGTTTCTTTTTTCTTTGGTGGGTATTCCTTTAACAGCAGGCTTCTGGGCAAAATATTTCATGCTCGCTTCGGTGGTAAAAGCGCAATCAGGATTGTGGTTGGTTATTATTGCCGTGATCTTTGCAGCCATCAGTGCTTACTATTATTTCCGTGTGATACAGGCTATGTATTTCAAAGAAGGCAATCCTGAAACCGCTGAAATCAGACCTTCATTCCGGTTCGGATTAATTATACTGGCAGCTTTGATCATCCTTATTGGCATTATGCCAAACCTCTTATTGAACTGGTTGTATTTCTAATTTTTATCGAGCAGGGTTTAGAATAACTATAAAGCTTCGTTGTGTCACTCACTTGTACGTTCTGAACTTTATTCAGCAAACTACGTTTACATTTTACTATTTATACAGCAGGTATTTCAACCGCATCTTCTTGTAATTACTCAATCCGGGTTCCCAGCTTTTCCTGATCTCTTCTTCAGGTACACCATTTTTGATCTGCTCTTTAAAGTTCGAATCTCCCGTTCTGAAATCAACATTGCCGATCTCTTTGCTTTGTGTATGATCAAAGAACTTTTCTTTATAAGGGTAAGCTGCATAAAGCTCTTTTATCCATTGAATGTTGATCTTCTTTTCTCTCAGTAAAATATTGATGTCGTAATTTCTCAGGTCAATTCCATAACAAACTTCATTCATGAACAGCGGAGTTTCAGACATTCCTTTTATACTCATCGGTGTGAATGAAAAACGATACTTCCCCTTGAGTAATGGATTTCCTAAAACAGTAAAAGGAAAATAAGTACCACGTCCATAGTTAATGATCGTCCCTTCAAATATGCAGGTAGAAGGATAAAGCATGATTGACTGTTGTGTATTCAAATTTGGAGAAGGTTTCACAGGTAAGGTATAATACATGTCATGATCATAATTTGCAACAGGTATTATTTTGATATTACATTGCATTTTATTCGGCAGCCAACCCTCTCCATTGATCATTTGAGCAAATTCACCAATGGTCATTCCATGCGTAATTGGAATGGGAAACTTACCAATGCCCGATTTCAATTTCATATCCAACACAGGGCCATCAACAAAATATCCGTTAGGGTTTGGACGATCAAGTATCAGTAACTCTTTTCCATTTTCTGCACAGGCTTCCATTACATCTGCCAGCACGTTGATGTAAGTGTAAAAACGGCAACCTACATCCTGCACATCAAAGATCATCAGGTCAACATTAGCCAGGTCTTCTTTCGACGGTTTTCTTTTCTTTCCGTACAAAGAAACAATAGGAATACCTGTTGCACTATCCACTTCATCATTCACTACTACACCTGCACTGGCGTTACCGCGAAAGCCATGTTCCGGCCCAAATACTTTTACGATCTGAACACCAAGAGAAGAAAGCGTATCCACAAGATGTCGGTTGGCAATAATGGTAGTTGTATTACCGAGAATGCCGATTCTCTTTCCTTGCAAGTAAGGAAGGTATAATTCCGTTTGATCGGCACCGGTCAATATTTCTTTTTTATGCTCATTGTTCAATGAATTTTTCGGTGATGTACATTGAAGGCCTGCGATCAAGAGCAGGCAGCTAATACATGATATGATATGCATAATATAGAATGAGTTGATGAAGTTAACCTATCATCAACTAAATTCAATAGCATCCATCACTTGGATCACATATTTAAAATTCAGGCTGTTGCCACAAACCATTTTCCGTTTATCTTTATATCTCCATGACCACCAGAGACACATTTTCCCTTGCTTTCAGAACAGTAAGAAGCAATAAACTCCGTACAGGTATCACCGTGGCTATTATTGCTTTCGGAATCATGGCACTCATCGGCATTATCACAGCCATTGAGGCAATGAACCAGAGCCTCACGGAGAATTTTTCTACGATGGGTGCCAATGCATTCAGCATTCGTTTCAAGGAATCAAGAAATGTGCGTTTCGGAAATGAGAGCAGCACTACCAAATCTGTAAAAGGAAGAAAAGAACGTAAGTCCATCATGGATAAGCGTATTACGAAAGACCAGGCAGAGCTGTTTAAAGCAAACTTCAGTTATCCAGCAGCCGTAAGTATTTATTTGCGTGGCGGCTCAAGCCTCGTTTGCCGATACAAAGAGAAGGAAACAAACCCTGAAGTTACACTTTGGGGTGGCGATGAAAATTATCTGAATGTGAATGGATATTCTATTGCTACCGGTAGAAATCTTAGCAATCTTGATATACAATCGGGACGGAATGTTTGTTTGATCGGCAGTAACCTCGCCTCAAAACTATTTGGGCGAAACCCTGATAAAAGTATAGATAAGATCATTCGTGTGGGAAGTATTCCTTACAGGGTGATAGGCCTATTAAACAGCAAAGGTTCCAGTGCTTTTTTAAGACAGGATGATGTGATCGTTACTTCCTATAACAATGCCCGTAGAATGTCAACTGCTTCCACATCTTTTCTAATAGGTGTGAAGGTGGATCATGTGGCTCAACTGGAACCTGCTATTGGCGAAACAACGGCAACATTCAGGTCGGTCAGAAAACTTACCCCAACCGATGATGATAATTTTGTGATAGAGAAGAGCGACAAATTTGCTGAAACATTCATCAGCATGTTAAGCAGTATCCAGGGTTCAGCTGGAGCAATTGGTTTGATAACATTGATAGGAGCAGCGATAGGATTAATGAACATTATGCTGGTTGCAGTGAATGAAAGAACAAGAGAAGTTGGGTTGATAAAAGCTTTAGGCGGCAAAAAACATAATGTGAGGATGCAGTTCCTGCTGGAAAGTGTTATTATTAGTTTGCTCGGTGCCATCTTCGGAATTATCTTAGGAGTATTGGTTGGTAACCTCTTCACCATGGTGATGAAAACAGGATTTGTAGTACCATGGTTTTGGGTGATACTGGGAATTGTAATATGTACCTTAGTCGGATTGTTAGCAGGTTTATATCCTGCCATTAAAGCTTCGAAACTAAGTCCTATCGTAGCACTCCGTTATGAGTAATTATTTTTTCCTTGTTATAAATTCTATCGCCGTATTGATCTGCTTCAGGTGTTCAATAAAGATTGCTTTTTCTTTAGGTGAGATCAGCACGCTGCTGTATTTATCAAACTTTATTTCGAGCCTGTCTAATGATAACGCAGGAGAACTGATCGGGTTGTTTGTCTCTTTGATCTGCCTGATGCTGCTGATCTTTATTTGCTGATTGTACAAAAAACCACATTTGATCTTTAGTAATCCATCCGTTACTACATACGTGGTTTTTAAAAAGATATATCCAATAGGAACAGCGACAGGTAAAATTGAAATAGAAGCTACCCACCAGCTTTCTGTAGCTATGAATATTGTTGTTAATAATAGAATTATAAAGATCGGTAGAAAAATGCCCCAGCTGATTTTCGAACGATATACTTTCATCTCTTAAAACTAAAAAAGTCCTGCCATTTTTTCGGCAGGACTTTTTGTATGTGCATTAATGCAACTTATTTGTTTGGATCTAACGCCCTGTTGATTCTTTCCTGCAGATCCTGTAAATGGATCTTACTCATAGAATCTGTAGTAGTTGGTATGGCAGCCACAACCTGTGCTCTTAATTTCACTAATTGTGCCCTTGCAATAGCAGGGAGATCACTACGGTTAACATTAAAAGAAGATCCTCCGATCGTAAATGTAACACCAGTTGTAGGTGCAGGAGGATTAAGGATCGTATTTAATCTTTCAACAAACGTTTTCTGTAACCCACGACGATACATGTCAATTGCTTTCTTGCTCTTTAATTCGCTGAATATTCCTGTTTGTACATCATTCAGTAATTCAATCGCACTATATGCACTGGCAGTACCAAAACGTTCAACATTTACCTGTAAACGATTTAATCTATCGTTACTTAGTAAACTTAACAATCCGATATTCTGAACATTTGTAACTGGGTCTAATCCTTCACCAGGATTGCTGATACGGTTCCAGATATCTTTATTGATCAGCCATTTTGGTGTTTCAAACAACTGGTTGTGCAGGAAGTTAACAGCTTCTTTCTGCTTGCTTCTTGGTACAACTTCATAGATAGCACCACCTTCATCAGCCGTTCTGAATGTTTCATGCACACCACCAACATTGGTAGTAACATGGCCCATATAACGATTGAATTGGCCCACTAACTGGCCGTACATCTCAGTCAGGTTTTCATTTATCTGGTTCGGCTCTTTGGTCCACTCAGGTAAGTTTACCAGTATACGCTGAAGATTCTTGATACCGTATTCACTCGCTTTAATTGAGTTATCACTCAGGTCTTCACGCTGGCTGCGAGGATCATTATCATTACCAAGCTCATAAGTACCAAACCATGTTCTTGGGTTTTTAGCAATGGTTTCCCTGATCAGCTTGTCACTGTTTTTCCTTCTTTCTTCTTCTGTATTACCTGGAATATATCCATAACCCCATTTAATTGCCCAGATATCATATTCACCGATCTTAGGGAACAATCCTTTTTCATTGATATTATCTTCTGGCTGGGCCACGTAGTTAAAACGGGCATAATCCATAATAGAAGCCGTGTGTCCGTTTTCTTCCACCCATCTTTTATTTCTTAAGCTGTCTACAGGAGTTCTGCTACTGCTTCCCATATTGTGTAAAAGACCAATGGTATGACCAACTTCGTGTGATGAAACGAAACGAATCAGCTGACCCATAAGATCATCATCAAACTTCATACTTCTTGCTCTCGGGTTAACCGCTGCTGCCTGTATCATATACCAGTCATGCAAAAGTTTCATCACGTTATGATACCAGCCAATATGGCTTTCAAGTATCTCACCACTGCGAGGATCGTGTACATTCGGTCCATAGGCATTGGTAACATCCGATGCAAAATATCTCAACACAGAGAAACGTGCATCTTCAGTACTCATCGTAGGATCGTTTGGCCATTCTTTACCAACGATTGCATTCTTAAAACCCGCAGCTTCAAAAGCAACCTGCCAGTCGTTAATTCCCTGGATCAGGTATGGAATCCATTTTTTTGGAGTGGCTGGATCGATATAATAAATGATCTGCTTCTTTGGTTCCACTATTTCTCCACGCTTCCATCTTTCAATATCAGTATCTTTTGGCTCAAGCCTCCAGCGTACTGCAAATGTTTCTTCATCAACTTTTTGCTGGTCGTCTGAATAAGAAACAAATTGATCAGGGAAATATCCTACTCTTCTGTCCCAATGCCTTTTTGCCATCGGTGTTCTTGGTAATAAGATCATCGATGTATTCAGTTCAAATGTTACGGCACCGGCAGCATTTGCAGCAGGAACACTGGAAGTTCCCGGTGCTGCAGCACCTGTAGATGGCATAGAAGTAAATGTCTTTACTGTTCTTATTTCAGTATTAATAGGATAGGTATGAATATGCTGGATGTAAGATCTGTCAGAAGCAATACCTGCTAAATTGAAAGATCTTTTTCCTGAAGGATTCAGGCTCACCACCTGGTTATCGCCTTTGAAAAAATCTGTCACATCAATTACTACGCTGGTTGAATCTTTACCAAGGGCAGCGATAGGGAAAGCGGCAGCTATCGGATTCAGGTTCGAGTTTGAAACTGCTTTGGATATCTGGTTGGTAGAATCTGCAACATTGATCAATGTGATCACTCGCATGAATACATTGTTGCTTGGTCCTTTCTCAAATGAAAGTGTTTGACGGTTGGTTAATTCTCCACCGTAAGTAGCACGTCCAACACCACTGTTAGCAGGCACCTTTACAAAACGGGTAACAGCCATGATCTCCCTGTACATAACAGAATCAGGGATCTCGAAATAATACTTATCATCTACTTTGTGTACGGTAAATAGACCTTTGGTAGTAATAGCCTTGTCAGTAATAACTTCCTTATACGGTTTAGGCCCTGAAGTGGCACGGCTGGTTCCGGTCGTACCTGTTCCGGTTGTACCAGTTCCTGGTGATGTTGGGGTAGTAGGAGTGGTTGGTCTCTGAGCAATTGCCGAAAGACTGGCTCCCATCACCAGTAAGAGAACGAATTTTTTCATGTAGCGTAAAATTTATTGTGGGGGTGAAAATACTAAAGCATTTGTATTGTGGGCCGTAAAAGTGATTAACGGATGTACAAAGTCTTTTTTACGGAAGAACACCGGTCACCTCCAGCTAAAAAGAATAACAAGGAAAGTTGCACAGTATCATTGTTGAAAAACAATTAATACATAATTTGTGTCCCATTATAAAAACTTTCGCATTTAACTGCATTTTTGTGTAGAATTGCGAACGAAAAAATTACAACTGATTTCTAAACAAACAAAAAATCAACTGAGTCATGGCTGAAACAAGACCAACTGCAACCGTAGCTAGAACTGCCACTTCTGTACAACCAAAAAAATCCAGCAATGCAATTGCATGGATCGCTCCAATCTTGTGCATTGTTCTGGGATATGTTATATGGCGTTTTATTCTCGGTAACCCAAGCAACTTTACCAATCCTGATCCTTCCGGCGGTTTCTGGCCTCACCACGAAGGTCCTAAAGGTGGTTTAGTGAGAATGTATGAAGGTGGTATCGTTGTACCGATTCTTATTGCCAACTTCCTGATCGTTATTGTATTCGCTATCGAAAGGTTGCTCACCATCAGTAAAGCAACAGGTCGTGGTAATATTGCTGAGTTCATCAGGAAAGTACAGTTTAACCTGGCCAATAAAGACGTAGACAAGGCAATTGCAGAGTGCGACAGGCAAAAAGGTTCTGTAGGTAATGTAATGAAAGCAGGTCTTCGTAAGTACAAAGAAATGATCGGCAATAACGAACTGGCTACTGACCAGAAAGTATTGAATATTCAAAAAGAAGTAGAAGAGGCAACAGCACTTGAACTGCCTATGCTGGAAAAGAACCTTGTGTTCCTTTCAACGATCGCTTCAGTAGCAACCCTTTTGGGTCTCTTCGGAACTGTATTGGGTATGATTACAGCCTTCTCTGCATTAGGACAGGGCGATAACGCTGATGCAACACAGGCACTTTCTGTAGGTATCTCGGAAGCCTTGTATAACACAGCTTTGGGTATTGGTACTTCAGCCCTTGCCATTATATTTTACAACATTTTCACAACCAGGATTGACGGTATCACTTACGGTATTGATGAATCAGGGTTCACTTTAACACAAAGTTTCGCTGCTAACTACAAATAAGTTAATAGCTGTTTCCGGTTATGGAAATATCGAAACATTGTATCTCATTACCGAATTAAAAATATAATGAATGGCCAGGCCTAAATTACCAAGAAAGAGCACCAATATAGATATGACGGCTATGTGTGACGTGGCTTTCCTGCTGCTTACTTTCTTTATATTGGCAACCGAGTTTAAACCAGAAGAGGCTGTTGATGTTATTATACCAAGTTCTGTTTCATCTCAACCGGCACCAGAAAAAGACGTGGTAATGGTTTCCATTACCAAAGACGGGAAGGTGTATTTAACAATGGATGATGTAGAAAGGAAAAAAGAAACATTGAACCAGTTGAACGACAGGAGAAAGCTTGGACTGAGTGAAGCTGAAATTCAAAAAGCAGCTGCATTACCTTTTTATGGCACACCCATTTCACAGCTCAAAGCAGCAGCCCAATTGCCTGCAGATAAATATGTGGCCGATGGGCTCGAGGGTATTCCGGCAAAGGATACTGCCAATAATGAAATGCTGGATTGGATGAGTGCAATCACAACTGCATACCAGGGTGCAAAAATGAATCTGCTGTTAAAAGGAGATCTCAATTCAAAATACCCGACGTTCAAGAATGTGATCGCTTCGTTTAAAAGGAACGACCTGTTGAAATTTCAAATGGTTACCAACCCTGAAAATGTCCCTACGGGAACAGACCTTTTCACGACTGGTAAAAGAGAGTAAATTATTTTGACTAACTAAAAACTTTTGATATGGCAGAAATGGATGTCTCATCAGGTGGTGGTCATAAGAAAGGACCTGGGGTCAAGAAAAGCAAAAAGCTTTCTACCCGTGTCGATCTTACCCCAATGGTGGACCTGGGTTTCCTGCTCATTACGTTCTTCATTTTTACAACGACAATGAGCCAGCCCACAGCTATGAAATTGAATTTGCCGAAGGACGTAGAAAATCCCGAAGAACAGAACCAGGCAAAAGAGTCCGGGGCACTTACTATTCTGTTGGGCAAAGACAATCACGTCTTTTATTATGAAGGTCAGCTTTCACCGGACGGCTCTAACTGGATGAGCTCTAATTTTTCAGGCGAGAACAGTATCCGTGATGTGCTGATCAAGAAGAAAAAAGACGTGATCGCTAATCACGTACATACAGTTAATGGTATTTGCCAGGAGATCTGGGCAAAGAACAACAACGACCAGACTGCATGCAGGGATAAAGACCTTGTAGTTGTTATCAAACCAGGTGAAGAATCAACCTATAAGAATGTAGTTGATATTCTTGATGAGATGACAATTAACGTGATAAAGCGGTATGCCTTAGTTGATATCAGTGAAGGTGAAACCCAGCTGATCAAGGCAACAGAAGCAGCGAATCCAAAATAATTATTTAAGTAATTGTGGAATTTTAAAAGCTTCTGAATCTTATATAAAAGCTTAGTAGTATGGAAACAAACAAAATTTTATCCGCTGATATCCTCGATATCATCTTCGAAGGAAGGAACAAAGAATACGGTGCTTACGAGCTTCGTAAGACTTACAAAAACAGGCTTATCATAGCTATTGTTGCTACTTTGCTTGTATGTCTCCTGTTTATGATCGCTTCTTTTGTTGCGAATCGAAACAGTACCGACGATGCTGAACTACTGGTGCAGGACGTTAATCTTGAAAACGTACAGCAACAGGAAGAACAGCCAGAACCACCACCACCACCTCCTCCTCCAAAAGAGGAACCACCAAAAGTGGAGATCACTAAATTCACTCCGCCAAAGATCGTAGAAGATGCGAAGGTGGATGAGAAAGAACAGATCAAGGAAGTGATTGAACTGGAAGATACCAAGATCGGTACCATTAACCAGGAAGGGTTAAAAGACCAGGGAATCGTGGCACCTCCGGTTGAAGACAAAGGAACCGGTGTGGTTGAAGCTCCAAAACAGATCGTGGAAGATTATGACAAGGAATTTACTTCTGTTCAGATCGAAGCCCAGTTTCCTGGTGGACTATCTGCATGGAGAAGATATCTTGAAAGAAACCTGAACGATCGTGTAGTAGAAGAGAACGGTGGACCTCCAGGAAGATATACAGTAGTGGTGTCTTTCAGGGTTGATAAGGATGGTAACATCACAGAAGTAAAAGCTGAGAATAACCCAGGACATGGAACTGCAGAAGAAGCAGTAAGGGTTGTAAAGAAAGGAGGAAAATGGACTCCTGCACAGCAAAACGGACGTAGCGTTATCTATCGCCAAAGACAAAGTATCACCTTCGTTTATACTGAAGAATAATACTGATCAAATAGTCAACTAAATCCTCCTCTTTGCAGGAGGATTTTTTTATGCTTTACACTCAGCAGAAAGTTATTTTTGCTTATGGCGAAATTGACAGGCTGGGACGATACCATTGTTGCTTTGGCTACGGCACAGGGAATTGCAGCGATAGCAGTCATCAGGGTAAGTGGTAAACAGGCAATCACTTTTGTAAACGATTTTTTTTCCTCAAAGAACCTGTTACAACAAGCTTCTCATACGATTCACGTTGGATTGTTAAAAAAAGAGAATGAAGTACTGGATGAAGTGGTAGTCTCTATATTCAAAGGTCCTCGTTCATATACAGGAGAAGATGTGGTGGAGATCAGCTGTCATGGTTCTCCTTTTATACAGGAAAAGATCATACAGGCCATCATCACCAAAGGGGCAAGACTGGCTAAACCCGGTGAGTTTACCCTAAGGGCTTTCCTCAATGGTAAAATGGACCTCACCCAGGCCGAAGCTGTTGCAGACCTGATTGCAAGTAATACAGAAGCCAGCAGGAGAACTGCGTTGCAGAATATCCGTGGTGGATTTTCTGATGAATTGAAAGACCTGAGGGAACAGCTCATAAAATTCTCTGCATTAATAGAACTGGAACTTGATTTTTCGCAGGAAGATGTAGAGTTTGCTGACAGAACCCAGTTAAGGCAGTTAATTGAGGAATTAGAAACCGTGATTACAAAACTGCTGCGTTCATTCAAACTCGGCAATGTAATAAAGAACGGTGTTCAGGCAGCCATCATCGGTAAGCCCAATGCAGGTAAGTCTACCTTGCTCAATACACTATTGAATGAGAATCGAGCTATTGTTAGTGATATCGCAGGCACTACCAGAGATACCATTGAAGAGGTTTTAAATATTAATGGTGTACTGTTCAGGTTAATCGATACAGCAGGAATAAGACTACATACAACAGATATCATTGAAAGCATAGGAGTGGAGAGAAGCCTTGCAAAAATGAACACAGCAGATATTGTGATGTACATTTTTGATGTGAACGAGATAGGCAAAGAACAATTACTTCAGATCATTGAAGAACTGGGATCAGTGAATCATATCCTGGTGGGTAATAAAGCAGATGCGGTTGACAAAGAAACATTAGTACAAAAATTTGCTGGAATCGATATCACTTATATCTCTGCCAGGAACGGTGAAGGCATAGAACACTTAAAAAAAATTCTCTTACAAAAAGCGGTGAGTGGTGAGATCAATACAGAAGATACGATTGTAACAAATGCGAGGCATTTTGAAGCACTCGAAAAGCTGAATAACACTTTGAAGGAAGTGCGAAACGGTATGGACCAGTCAATTCCCGGTGATCTGCTTGCAATAGATATCCGGCAATGCCTCCATTACCTTGGCGAGATCACCGGTGAGATCACGAATGATGATCAGCTGGATTTTATTTTTAGTAAATTCTGTATCGGAAAGTAGCGACATTTTTTTTGTAAACTGAATCGCTTCACCAATAAATCTCTGACATCTTATTTCTGTTCGTAAAACTTTCCGAACTTCAGGTAATGCAATGGATACTGTTACAATTTACAACCTGTTTTTTCACCAGTATGCTTTTCAACGAACAGCAATCCAACAATTTTTCAATTACCAGGAACATGAACGATATAGAAAAAATCACTTCCGCTGTAGAAGGCCTTTATTACATCAGTGAAACAGATCATCCTTTCGAGCTCAGGGAACTGGACGTCAAAGAACCAGTTGAGCAGCAACTGTTGACAATGTTCAATCATGGATCGGGTACCCTGGTGGAAAAACAAACGCTTGATTATTTCTTTCGCAATATGGTAAAAACATACGATGCCGCTACACCCGACGATGTTTCAAGGGCAGAAAGATTCCGTAAGCTAAAAGATACACTTAATGAAACACTCAATAATATTGAAGTGTATCGACTCGGAGATGTGAGCATCGATGCTGTTGTGGTTGGTACAACAAAAGATGGAAAGTTGCTTTCGCTCAGTACAAAACTCGTTGAAACATAAACAGGAAACCCGGTAGCTTGTGTATCCAGTTTTGTTTCGTAGAAGGACCGTGTAGTAGGGTCAATTATACGAGCACCCCCTGGAATAACTCCTCGCATTGTCAGCCTGCTGCCTTGTCCAACTTTACTACAATGCATATTACGCCTCAGTTTATCCGTTCTCGCCATGGGCGGGATTGAAAAGAATCCGCAGGAATATTCTTTTCAAAGGATAAAATGCAGCGTGAAATGCACAGCCAAAATCAATTGGACTACTCGCTCGTTTAGCATCAACTCTGCAAAAACATCACGCTCCGCAAGAACCCCAGGTTACACAGAGGGAGGCGCTGGCACGGCAAGAGCGGCGGAGCCTTGCTGCTTGCCTTGATCTTTTTGTAACTTTTTCCATCAAGGGAAAAAGTTAAGTAAATAAATAAAGAGTAACCGCTTGCATTGAGCGTTATTATAAAACCTGCCCAGTCTGTTCATCACCTCCGTCATTGTCCTATTGCCGCTCCTCGTGTAATATTCCGCCACCAGCAATACCCTTCATCCATTTTGCAGTTGAGTAAAAATGTCTTTGCAGTAACTTGACACAAACATTCACAACTAAAATAAAAGACCATGAAAAGAACATTGCTAACAGCACTCGTTTTCTGTGCTTCAGTATGCGCAGTTTCTGCACAAGACCAGAAAGCAACCACTACCGCCAACCCGGCGATTGAAAAAGAGGCCGATCAGAAAGCTGTCCAGGCAAAGAAAGCCCAGGAGTGGAACGACCTGCTGAAAACAGAACTGAAACTCACCGAGGAACAGCAAACTAAAATCGCTGAGCTCAGCAGGGCATTCGGCGAAAGAAGACAGGCAATACATAACAACACCACACTTACAGACGAGGCCAAGACCGAAAAGAAAATGGCCCTGAAAAAAGCTTGGGACACACAGTTCTTAAACATATTAACCCCGGAGCAACAAGCCAGGTATAAAGAGCTGGTGGCAGCAAAGAACAAGTAAGCCTCCATTCAAAACACTTTGAAGTTTCTCAACTGATTCTAGCCGGCATTACTGCCGGCTTTTTTATTTTATGCGCCTATGGCGGCAGATAGTTTAGTTGACTAATTTTTTGTTAAGTAACATCTTTACGTCCTCAACGATCAGGCAGGATATCTAAATTTAAATATCAACCAAAATCACACACATGAGACCCGTTATCCTGCTTATTATAGCAATCGCCTTCTTTTACCCTGCCGGTGCACAAATTAAAAAAGGACAATTTCTTGTGGGCGGAGATGCCTCTTACCGCAGCGAAAAAATAGGGCATTCATCTGGTGATAAATTAAAGCAATTTGGTTTTAATGTTAATGCCGGCTATTTTGTTATTAACAAACTGGCATTGGGCCTTAGAACCGGGTTGGCCACCAGTAGTTTCAAAATAGAAAGTCAGAATGTATACAACAGGTCAACGAGCCTAACGGTTGCGCCCTTTGCCCGCTATTATTTTCTACCTGTGAATGCAAAATGGAATGTTTTTGCAGATGCCGCATATATAAATGGAACATACACGTCGAAACATAACCAGTTGCTGGATAAACAGCGTTTTTCTTTTAGCGGGTACGATGTAAAAGCCGGTCCCGTATATTTTATTAATAAAAATGTAGCAGTCGAATTATCGGTGGGCATACAAGAGAGAAGCAACACGCTGGAGCCTGTATTTGCTTCAGCAATCGGGCTGCAGGTTCATTTATAAAACAGGTTCGGGTGATCGCTGGTGTTTACCTTATAAGATCTTTTGCAGCACTGCGAAGAATATTTCCTGTTTTGGCACATCATTGCCATCTCCAGCAAATGCAATACGTTCCTTCGTATCATGGTAGCCATGCCGCAAATACCAGGCAATGAGTTCAGTTCTTACATCTATTACTTTCATGTAAATACGTTTACCACCCATTTGCTTTGCTGCTTCTTCAGCAAAAAGCAATAACTGCCTGCCAATACCTTTTACCTGTAGCAAAGGTGAAACAGTGAGCATACCCAGGTAAATATCATCGGTTTCTTTTCTCAGGTATACGCAGCCCTGCAACACTCCATCGGCTTCCAATTTATACACTACCGACAGGGGTGTAGCCATCATTTGCTGCAGCACCGTTTCACTCATCCGGTTTCCATCGAACAGATCTGCCTCGGTGGTCCAGCCTTTGCGTGAACTTTCTCCGCGGTAAGATGTGTTTACCAGTTGAGTGAGCTGCGGTATATCGTAAATAGTGGCTGCTGATATCATCAGGTAAAATTAAGGAGTAACGAAACCTTGAATGCAACAGGGATAACAATCCCGAAAGGTTTTTATCCCTTTGTCATCCCGAGGCACGAAACAATCTCCCAATCGGGTCTTGCAAATATTTTTATCGGTTGGTGTCCTCACGTGCAGGTTTACTTATCAAAATGTCTTGTCCTAAAATGGGTTTACACAATTTAAGTGTAAAATGAACGAATCAACAATTTTCGTCCGTAAGAATTACTACAGCTTGGAGTTAAAACAAAAAATCTGTAAAGAACATATTGAGG
>JAKFCX010000020.1:0-4938 GCA_036676415.1 Chitinophagaceae bacterium | reverse complement strand
AACGAAAGATGATATCATCTCTATCATTAAATACCTGGTGAAGTTAACGAACGCAAAAGCTGAGATCGATGATATTGATCACCTCAGCAACCGTCGTGTACGTACAGTGGGTGAGCAGTTATATGCTCAGTTCGGTGTAGGTCTTGCACGTATGGCCCGTACAATTCGTGAAAGAATGAACGTACGTGACAACGAGGTGTTTACTCCTGTTGATCTGATCAATGCAAGAACACTTTCTTCTGTGATCAACTCATTCTTTGGTACATCACAGTTGTCACAGTTCTTAGATCAAACAAACCCTCTGAGTGAGATCACGCACAAGCGTCGTATCTCCGCACTCGGACCCGGTGGTTTGAGTCGTGAAAGAGCTGGTTTCGAGGTGCGTGACGTACACTACTCACACTATGGTCGTCTTTGTACAATTGAAACTCCTGAAGGTCCAAACATTGGTTTGATCTCTACACTTTGCGTACATGCTACTGTAAATGATATGGGCTTTATTGAAACGCCTTATCGTAAAGTAGAGAATGGTAAAGCTGATGTAAAACATCTCACTTACCTGAGTGCTGAAGAAGAAGATACAGCGAAGATTGCACAGGTAAACATTGCTGTAGACGATAAAGGTCACATCATAGAAGATAAAGTTCGTTCACGTGAAAGTGGCGACTTCCCGATTCTTGAAAAAGCAGAAGTGGAATACATGGACGTTGCGCCAAACCAGATCGTTGGTTTGAGTGCGTCGTTGATTCCGTTCCTTGAGCATGATGATGCCAACCGTGCATTGATGGGATCGAACATGCAACGTCAGGCGGTTCCGCTTGTACGTCCGCAAGCTCCTATTGTTGGTACTGGTTTGGAAGCAATGGCAGCAAGAGACAGCCGTATTCAGTTGAACTCTGAAGGAAAAGGTGTTGTTGAATATGTTGATGCAAATGAAATTCATGTTCGTTACGATAGAAACGAAGAACAACGTTTGGTAAGCTTTGAAGAAGATCTGAAAATCTACAAACTCACCAAGTTCATCAAAACAAACCAAAGCACTTGTATTAACCTGAAGCCTGCTGTTAAAAAAGGACAGGCAGTAAAAGAAGGCGACTTCTTAACTGAAGGTTATGCAGTGAAAGATGGTGAATTAGCATTGGGCCGTAACCTGAAAGTGGCGTTCATGCCTTGGAAAGGTTACAACTTTGAGGATGCTATCGTAATCAACGAAAAAGTTGTGAAAGAAGATCTCTTTACTTCTGTACACGTTGAAGAATACGAACTTGAAGTGCGTGATACGAAGTTGGGTGAAGAAGAATTAACACCAGATATTCCAAACGTAAGTGAGGAAGCAACAAAAGACCTGGATCAAAATGGTATCATCCGTATCGGTGCAGCAATTAAAGAAGGCGATATTCTCATTGGTAAAATCACACCAAAAGGTGAAAGCGATCCTACTCCTGAAGAGAAGTTGTTACGTGCCATCTTTGGTGATAAAGCCGGTGATGCAAAAGATGCTTCATTGAAAGCTCCAAGCGGAACTGAAGGTGTTGTAATTGATAAGAAACTTTTCCAACGTGCTAAGAAAGATAAGAATGGTAAGATCCGTGAAAAAGCATTGTTAGAAAAAGTTGAGAAGATTCACGAGAAGAATACAACTGATCTGTTAGATGTATTGCTGAGCAAATTGTTATCACTGTTGCAAACAAAAACTTCAGCAGGTGTTAACAACAACTTTGGTGAATCATTAATTGGTAAAGGTGCTAAGTTCAACCAGAAGAACCTTGCAACAATTGACTATGCAAACGTTAACCCGTTAGGCTGGACAGGTGATGCAACAACTGATGAGTGGATCAACCAATTGTTACACAACTACAACATTAAGTATAACGAAGAACTCGGCCGTTACAAGCGTGAGAAATTCAACATCTCTATTGGTGATGAATTACCAGCTGGTGTATTGAAGCTTGCTAAAGTTTACTTAGCTGTTAAGCGTAAACTGAAAGTGGGTGATAAAATGGCGGGTCGTCATGGTAACAAAGGTATCGTTGCCAAGATCGTTCGCCAGGAAGATATGCCGTTCCTCGAAGATGGAACTCCTGTTGATATTGTATTGAACCCATTGGGTGTACCTAGTCGTATGAACCTTGGACAGATCTATGAAACTGTTCTTGGCTGGGCTGGTGAAAAACTCGGTGTTAAGTTCGCAACACCAATTTTTGATGGTGCTACAGTAGAAGAAATTGCAGGACATATTGCTGATGCAGGTTTACCATTGTTTGGTCATACATTCCTTTATGATGGTGAAACAGGTGAGCGCTTCCACCAGAAGGCTACAGTTGGTATCATTTACATGATCAAACTGCACCACATGGTTGATGATAAGATGCACGCCCGTTCTATCGGACCATACAGCTTAATTACGCAACAGCCGTTGGGTGGTAAAGCACAGTTCGGTGGTCAGCGTTTCGGTGAAATGGAGGTGTGGGCATTGGAAGCATATGGTGCATCCAACATCCTGCAGGAATTATTAACTATCAAATCTGATGATATCATGGGTCGTGCAAAAACCTATGAGGCCATCGTTAAAGGCGATAACGTTCCAAGACCAGGTGTTCCTGAATCATTCAATGTATTGGTTCATGAATTAAGAGGCTTGGGCTTAGACCTGAAATTTGAAGAGTAAACCCCTCCAACTCCCCTGAAGGGGAGAGCAGAAAACCGACCGGCGAACAGTTGAAGTACAATAGCCGGGATGTAGCAAATCGTACTTCGTAAATCTAAAATCGAAAATTAAAATATGGCATTCAGAAAAGACAACCGTCAGAGGCCTACGTTTTCAAAGATCACCATTGGTCTGGCTTCTCCTGATACAATCCTGGAGCGTAGCTTTGGTGAAGTATTAAAGCCGGAAACAATCAACTATCGTACTTACAAACCTGAACGTGATGGTTTGTTTTGCGAAAGAATTTTCGGACCAGTAAAAGATTTCGAATGTGCCTGCGGTAAGTACAAGCGTATCCGTTATAAGGGTATTGTGTGCGACCGTTGTGGTGTTGAAGTAACAGAAAAGAAAGTGCGTCGTGAACGTATGGGTCACATCAAATTGGTGGTGCCTGTTGTACACATCTGGTATTTCAAATCATTACCTAACAAAATCGGTTACCTGTTAGGTGTAAGCTCTAAGAAATTAGAGACCATCGTTTACTACGAACGTTATGTGGTTATTCAACCCGGCGTAAAAGAAAATATGGTGATGGGTGATCTTCTTACTGAAGAAGAGTACCTCGATCTGTTAGATACATTGCCAAAAGATAACCAGTACCTGCCTGATGAAGATCCTCAGAAATTCATTGCAAAGATGGGTGCTGAAGCAGTGCATGATATGTTGCAGCGTATTGATCTCGATCAATTAAGCTACGACTTACGTAATGCAGCTGCAACTGAAACTTCACAACAACGTAAAGCAGATGCGTTAAAGCGTTTGAGCGTTGTAGAAGCTTTCCGTGATGCAAACCTCCGCATTACAAACCGTCCTGAATGGATGGTTATGCAATACATTCCAGTTATTCCACCGGAACTGCGTCCGCTTGTTCCTTTGGATGGTGGTCGTTTTGCATCATCTGATCTGAATGATCTTTATCGTCGTGTAATTATCCGTAATAATCGTTTGAAAAGATTATTGGAGATTAAAGCTCCTGAAGTAATCCTTCGTAACGAAAAACGTATGTTACAGGAAGCGATCGATTCATTATTCGATAACTCAAGAAAATCAAATGCAGTGAAAGCCGAAGGCGGTCGTGCATTGAAATCATTGAGTGATGTATTGAAAGGTAAACAAGGTCGTTTCCGTCAGAACTTGCTTGGTAAGCGTGTTGACTATTCTGGTCGTTCGGTTATCGTGGTAGGCCCTGAAATGAAATTACATGAGTGCGGTCTTCCGAAAGATATGGCTGCTGAATTGTTTAAACCATTCATCATCCGCAAGCTGATTGAAAGAGGTATCGTAAAAACAGTGAAATCTGCACGTAAACTCGTGGATAAGAAAGAAGCTGTTGTTTGGGATATTCTTGAAAATATATTGAAAGGTCACCCGATCATGTTGAACCGTGCCCCCACGCTTCACCGTTTGTCGATCCAGGCCTTCCAACCTAAATTGATTGAAGGTAAAGCCATTCAACTTCACCCGCTCGTGTGTTCTGCGTTCAACGCCGATTTCGATGGTGATCAGATGGCGGTACACGTTCCGTTAAGCAATGCTGCTGTATTGGAAGCACAATTATTGATGCTTGCATCACACAACATTCTTAACCCGCAGAACGGTCAGCCAATTACACTTCCTTCTCAGGACATGGTACTCGGTCTGTACTATATTTCTAAAGGAAAGAAAACAACTGATACTGAAATTGTAAAAGGTCAGGGCAAAGCTTTCTATTCAGCAGAAGAAGTAATCATTGCTTACAATGAGAAGCAGGTTGATCTTCATGCATGGATCAGAGTAAGAACCAATGTACGTGAAGAAAACGGACAGTTGACATACAAGTTGATTGAAACAACCGTTGGTCGTGTAATCTTTAACCAGTTTGTACCGAAAGAAGTTGGTTTCGTAAATGCTTTATTAACGAAGAAGAACCTTCGTGAAATCATTGGCGATATTATCGAAATCACCAACGTTCCAAAAACAGCTAAGTTCCTTGATGATATCAAAACACTTGGTTTCCGTACAGCCTTCCAGGGTGGTCTGTCGTTCAACATCAACGATCTTATCATTCCTGAAGTGAAAGAACAATTGGTTGAAAATGCACAAGGTGAAGTAAACGAAGTATGGGATAGCTATAACATGGGTCTTATCACAAACAACGAACGTTACAACCAGATCATCGATATTTGGAGCCGTGTGGATACACGTGTAACTGAAACGTTGATCCGTGAAATGGCTTCTGATAAGCAAGGTTT
>JAKFCX010000019.1:0-117422 GCA_036676415.1 Chitinophagaceae bacterium | reverse complement strand
TATGAACAAGAGTTTCAGCCAGGCTTTACAGATGTAGGAAAATGTAATGAGAGTTGGATCTGCAGGTGCAGATTATGCTTTATACCAGAAAGCAATTATCTCAGGAGCATCAAATAAAAATGCTGAAAAGATCAGTTTGTTGAATAGCATTGAACAACGTTATCCGAATTCAACACTTATTCCTGATGCACAGCTTGAAGTAGCCAATACCTACCTGGCTGATGAAAAATTCCGTGAAGCGATTGAGCCTTTGAATAAACTGGTGAAGAATAAAAATGGTACCAGCCTTTATCCTCAGGCATATTTAAAACTGGGAATAGCTCATTACAACCTGAATGATAACACCAAAGCTTTGGATAATTTCAAAACACTGGTGTCTGGTTATCCTAATTCCAATGAAAGTGAAGATGCAATTGAATATATCCGGAGCATTTTTATTGAGAATGGTCAGCCGGACGAGTTCGTGGCTTTCATGAACAACAATGGAAAGCAGATCAGCTACAGCGAACAGGATTCACTCACGTATGCTTCAGCACAGATACAATATGATAACCGGAGTTTTGATAATGCATTGAATGCTTTCAAAAGTTACATCACTAAATTCCCTGATGGTCGTTATGCAATTGATGCCAACTTTTATGCTGCTGAGATATTAAATGATAAGAAAGATTTCGCCAACGCATTTACCCATTACAGCAATGTTGCTGCAAAAGCACCAAATAAGTATGCTGAAAGAAGCATTTTACAGGCAGCAAGACTCAGTTATTTTGAATTGAAAGATTATGCACAGGCAGAACGATATTTCCTCCAGTTAAAAGCGATTGCTACCCAGCCTGATATTAAACTGGAAGTAATGAGAGGCTTATTACGGTCTCAATACAAGCTTGCGAAATGGACAGAAGCTGTTCCCAATGCACAGGACTTATTGCAACAAAAAGGCGTGGCAACAGATGATAAGATGATGGCAAATATGGTTTTGGCTAAAAGCAACCAGGCTAATAACGATCTTGCAGTAGCATCTACATATTATCGTACCGTTGTAAACCTTGGTAAGAGTGAATATGCTGCTGAAGCAAGATTCCGCATTGCTGAAATATTGTTATTACAGAACAAACCAGTTGAAGCTGAGAAAGCTGCGTTTGAAGTGATCAATAAAGCCGGATCATATGATTACTGGATCACCAAATCATACATATTGTTAGGCGATATCTATTTCTTCCAGAAAGATTACTTTAATGCAGAGGCTACTTTGAAAAGTGTTGTTGAGAATTCTACCAATGCTGAACTCAAAACAGAAGCTCAGCAGAAACTGGATAAAGTGATAGCAGAAAAGAACCTGAACAGTAAAGTAGATGAATAGAAAGGAGGCAGCAGGCTGTAGGCAGGAGGTAGTAGCAATGGTTTAGCAGCATCGCTGCGAAATCTTAATGGAAAGATGTAAAAAGCCAAAGAAGCTGCATAGCTGCGACATCGGCTGACAAATGATAAAATTGTACATGTGAGTGACACAACGAAGATGCCATAATAACTGCAAGCTGGTATCAACATAATTAAAAGAAATATGAAGCAACTAAGTATAACATTGTTTATCTTTTTAATTGGATTGTCAGGCTTTTCGCAAAGAAGAGCACTCGATACTACCAAACCCACTACAGTAGTAGTTACTTCAGCATTTAAGCCAACATTGAAGCCTGCAGCAAAGATCAATTTCAGTGCAGCTTCTCCTTCGGCTGATACATCAAGGCCGAACTTATTTTATACGATTCCTTCTCAGAATCTTTTTTTCAGCTACCAGCCAACACCTTTACAACCCTTGGCTTTATCGCCAGATACCGGTTACAACTGGCAGAATCATAATTATGTGAAAGCTGGTTATGGAAACTTCACATCACCTTATTTAAGAGTAGGTTTAAGTTTTGGTGATGGTGTAGGATCGGTGATAAATGTTCATGCAAAGCATACTTCATCTAAGGGACAATTGCCTTTTCAGCAGTTCAGTAAAACTAATATCTCTGCGTTAGGAATATTCAATGCTAACAATAAGAATGAGTGGACGGCAAAAGCCCACATGGATTTAGACAACCAATTCCTGTATGGATTTCTGCCCGATACTTTGAAGTACACCAAGGACCAGTTAAGACAAAACTTCTCATCTTTTGGTGGAAGAGTTGGCTTTAGAAACAAAGATGAAAATGCAACATTCACTTACAATCCTTCTGTTGGATTAGAAATTTTCAATGATAACAGGATAGGTAATGAAACAGATTTTTCTTTTGCTTTACCTGTGTCCAAAGCAATAGGTCGTGCTTTTGGTATTGGTGTTGGTTTGTATGGCGACATCACCTCTCTAAAAGTTCCATCTGGTAATTACGATAATAACCTGTTTTATTTAACTCCGGCCGTACAATTTAAAACACCGAACCTGAAAGTGAATGTAGGATTTTCACCATCCTGGGATAATTCGGTCTTCAACCTGCTGCCAAATTTTACTGCAGAAGCAAAAGTGAAGGGTGAAAGATTTGCAGTGCAATTAGGATGGATAGGATATTACCACAGAAATACGTATCGAAATCTTGCAGGGTTCAATCCATTTATTGCACAACCAACCTTTTCTAACAATACGAGGATATACGAACAATATGCAGGAATTAAAGGTTCTGCAGGAAATCATTTCACCTATAGCTCTAAAATATCTTTACTCAACTACAACAACATTGCATTATTTGTAAATGATACTTTGGATGGAAAGACATTTAATGTGACCAATGAACCCTCTTTAAAGTCATTGCGAATTCATGGAGAGATCGGCTATACGGTACAGGAGAAATTCTCATTTCTTGCAGGTGCCACCATCAATAATTTTGCTGAGCCAGAATTGAATGATGAAGCTTACGGACTTTTGCCAATTGAACTTACCGGAAGCCTTCGCTGGCAGATTTTAAAAGATCTTTCTGTTACATCCGATGTATTTTTCTGGGATGGACCGCAATACAGGAATAAGAATACCAGTTTTAAACAAAAGCCGGCTATCGATTTGAATTTGGGAGTTGAACTAGGTATTACTTCAAATCTCAGTGGGTGGTTGCAATTCAACAATGTTTTCAACAATGATTATCAGCGTTGGAATCAATACCGGGTCTTGGGCTTTAATGTTCTTGCCGGAGTTGTATATTCGTTCGGTAAAACCGAAACGAAATAATGCTGAGTACGCTGTATAAATATCTTTTTCTGAATGAGATTGCGGCTATTCCAGGTGTCGGAAGCCTTCGTGTGAGTTCAATACCTGCTACTATATCTGCAGGGATGATTCATCCTCCGCAACAGCATTTATCATTTCAGGCTGGTACCGCTTTAACTGATAAAAAATTCTATAGTTTTCTGGCAACAGAAACCGGTGTTTCAGAAGTTGATGCTGTTCGTAAGTTCCAGGATTTTGCTTACCAGTTGAGAAAGGATATACAGTCTAACGCTCAAGTTGAGCTAACAGGTCTTGGTATCTTCAAAAAGAATGCAACAGGTGAGTTGGCATTTGAGTCATTGCTTTCACCCGATAAATTTTTTCCCTCGATTCCGTTGACGGAAGTTTCAAAGAAACCAGAACCTTCAGAAACAGTGCTTCAAAATGAAACTGGAGTTGAGGAGCATGGAATTGAAGTGTATGCTGAAGAAGAATCTGTACCAAAAGATCGCTGGTGGATATGGGCTTTAGCACTTTCATTAATTGCTTTGGCTGCCATTGCTTATTACTATATGCAGAACGGCGTTATTTGATCAGCAGTTTAGTTTTACTCATCGTCCCTTGTGTCAAATCCGACGAAGGAGGATTCATCGAGACAAGAATTAAAATAGACGACACGAGGTACTCACTTATACAATAGAATATATAGCATCTGTGATTGCTTCGTAGGTACTGTATTTATTACCAGAAACTTTACTTTCTTTGCCGCACCAATGAGTGAGATTATTTCATACCGTCAATGTCCTGTCTGCAGAAGCGAAACAATAGAATACAAACTGACTGCAAAAGACAATACCGTTTCCAAAGAGCCATTCGAGATATGGGAATGTGCAGATTGTTCACTTCGTTTTACACAGGACGTTCCTTCAGAAAGTTCAATTGGTACGTACTATCAGTCTCAGGATTATATTTCCCATTCCAATACAAAGAAAGGAATAATCAATACCCTATATCATTGGGTGAGGAATTATACACTTTCATCTAAGAAAAGACTCATTAGAAAACTCACAACATTAAAAACAGGATCGTTATTGGATGTTGGTGCTGGTACAGGTGCATTTGCTTCAACCATGCAAAAAGCAGGGTGGAAAGTGACTGCTTTGGAACCAGATGAAACTGCAAGGCAAAATGCAAAGACACAATATCAACTGGATCTTCAAACGCCTGATCAATTACATCATCAACCGTCAGCTCATTATGATGCAATTACCATGTGGCATGTATTAGAGCATGTACATGATCTGCATGGGTATTTAAAAACGTTCAGCAGGATATTAAAACAGCAGGGCAGCCTCATTATTGCTGTACCAAACTATACCAGTTATGATGCTGATATTTACCAGGAACATTGGGCTGCTTACGATGTGCCGAGACATCTCTATCATTTTTCTCCCAACAGTATTGATACACTGGCCGAGCAATATGGAATGCAGGTAGTGGCTCACAGACCAATGTGGTTTGATAGTTTTTATGTGTCCATGCTAAGCGAACAATATAAAAATGGATTCAATAACATCCTTACTGCTTTCTGGAATGGATGGTTATCTAATTGGGAAGCCTATAGTGATGTGTCTAAATGCAGCTCGGTGATATATGTGATACGAAAATTGTAAATCAGTATTTGTAAATATTCATTTCAACAACTCTTTTCACTGTTTCAACCAGTTCCAGATGTGACGTGTAAATTTTTGTAGGTTGTAATTGATTATCCTTTTTCTTGAAACCAATACAATCATCATTGATCAACTTTGTAATATCCTGGTCATTAAAATACACCCAATGGTAATGAGGCTCTACATTGGTACTGCTCACGATTTGTCCGGTGTGTGTCCTGCCATTATATTCAAAAATAACTTCACTCATTAAGATTGGATTAGTGAGTGCAATTTAAAAATAGTGTAAACGAAAGTGATGGATTGTTGATTAATTAAATATGAATAACTGATGAAAATCAGGTTAACAAACAGCAGTAATTTATTTTACAATGGGTCCATCCCAACCAACAATGCCTTGTTGTAAATGTTTCACATTGGTAAAACCGGATTGCTTTAGAATATCAAGTGCAGTTGCAGATCTTTTTCCACTTCTGCAATAAACCAGGTAGGTTTTGTCTTTAGGTAGTGAGGCTATTTGCTTTTTGAATGCTTCGCTTTGTAAAACATCCATGTGAAGTGCTTTTTCAATATGCCCGGAAGTAAATTCCTCTGTAGTTCGCACATCAAGAATTACTGCGTCCTTTTCCATTAATATTTGTTTGAATTGCTCATTAGAGACAGCATTTGTATCAGCAACCTGGCAACTTCCAGTTAGTAAAAAAAACTGGCTGATAATAATGGTTAATATCAAACGGATGTTCATGACAGTAAATTTAGACTACAAAACTAAGCTTTCGACAGAGGTATAGAGATTCCAGTTGTTATATGTTCCTTATTCATTACTTGCTCAAAAACTAACAACCGTTATCTTTGCCGCTCAAAATCAAATTAATGAATAACAGAACTGTTTATATTGTTTCCGCTGTTCGTACTCCAATGGGCAGCTTCGGAGGAAGTTTAAAAGACGTAACAGCACCTCAGTTAGGAGCTACAGCTATTAAAGCCGCTATAGAAAGAGCTGGTATAAAGCCTGAGCAGGTGAATGAAGTACTGATGGGAAATGTTATACAGGCTGGTGTAGGACAAGCTCCAGCCAGGCAAGCTGCAAAATTTGCTGGTTTGCCAGATAATGTTGTAGCCACAACTGTAAATAAAGTCTGTGCCAGCGGCATGAAAGCTATTGCACAAGGAGCACAAAGCATATTGCTTGGCGATAATGATATTGTGGTTGCCGGTGGTTTTGAAAGCATGAGCAATGTTCCTTTTTACGTTCCAAATCTTAGATGGGGAAATAAATATGGAAACACTCAGTTAATTGATGGCTTAGCCAAAGATGGACTAACAGATGTTTATGGCAATATGGCAATGGGTTGTTATGCTGATGCATGTGCTACAGATAACAACATCAGCCGTGAAGAACAGGATGAGTTTGCAATACAGAGTTATAAAAGAAGCCAGTCAGCCTGGGAAAATGGAAAGTTCAAGGAGGAAGTTGTTCCTGTAACGATTGCTTCCAAAAAAGGAGATGTGGTGGTTGATAAGGATGAAGAACCATGGAATGTTATGTTTGATAAGATAGCTGGATTAAAAGCAGCCTTCTCAAAAGAAGGAACTGTTACTGCTGCTAATGCTTCCACCATGAACGATGGTGCAGCAGCAGTAGTATTGATGAGTAAGGAAAAAGCAGATGAACTTGGAATAAAACCTTTAGCCATCTTAAGAGCTTATGCTGATGCTGAACAATCTCCTGATCAGTTTACAATGACTCCGTCGTTAGCTGTTCCAAAAGCTGTACAAAAGGCTGGATTGCAGATGAGCGATATTGATTTTGCAGAATTAAATGAAGCTTTTTCTGTGGTTGGTATTGCCAATACGAAGAAAATGAATCTGGATCCGGCTAAAGTAAATGTAAATGGTGGAGCGGTATCTCTAGGTCATCCATTAGGTTGTAGTGGAGCAAGGATCATTGTTACATTAATTAACGTTCTGAAGCAAAATGGTGGTAAGATTGGTGCTGCCGGTATTTGTAATGGTGGGGGTGGAGCCAGTGCAATGGTAGTGGAATTGGTTTGATAGAAATACGATGTAAGATATACGCGGAAGAGAGCTGTTGAAGATTCAATAGCTCTTTTTTTTAATGCAATTATGTTGCTTACTTCTTACTTCCTATTTCTTATATCTTACCCCTGAACTTCAGGTTACTTAGCCAAACTACATACTTAAAATATCTTTTTCTTGATCGGTATTTAGCCATGTCAGGTACAAGGTCTCTTCTGGCAACAGATTTCCAGTCTATTGGTTCGCCATATTTTGCAGCTACTTCAACAAGTGTATCGATGCCTACCATGGTAAAAGCATCCATGCAGGAATAACGGGCAATGATATTTTTCTTGCGTTTTAAGGGAGCATTTATCTGCATAATAAGTTCCTGCATTATGTTGACTTCTTTCATGAATATATCTCGGAGGTGATTAACATTACGAACCTTTTTCACCATGGTATAAATGCCTTCATGCGTATCCTTATAGGTGTCATAAATATCATTGGTCATTTGACCCATCATTCCATGTTGATAAATGATCTGTTTTTCAGTATCTGTCCATTCTTCATCAATTAAGGCTGCTACCGTAAGGCAATAATTTCCATTTTTCTCTCTCGCTATCGAAATAGTTTCTTCGAGTGAGATATCTGGTTGGTGCTGCCTGATTGAATCTGCCTGGCCATGAAAAGCTTTTCGTAATTGTTGCCAGTAAGCAGGCTGAATATTAAGCTTTTTGAACTGTTCATTCATGGCAATGATCAGCTTTGCTTTTGGCGGTAACGTACTGTATGGATGTTTACTATCCAGTAAATCAAGCAGCTGTTGTTCCGTCCAATCTCCTTCATCTATCAGATCGTCACATAATGTGGCCATAGCACTCATTATAGTGATGCGTTTCCTTTCAATATCAGTAAGTTTTCTTCCTTTCAGTAAAACATAGTTTTCAGCCAAAGCACAAACTGTGAGCAAAGGGTAATAGCGATATACTTTTCTCTGTTCAACTGCGTTTAGTTTATAATGTAGCGAATCACAAAATGACAGCACCATTGGTTGCAGGTATCTCTTTACAAAGCGGTATTGCCGGTAGATATGACCATAATAATCAGCTGCATAAGAAAAAAGGTGCAGGTAGTTCATAAAGGTCAAATATACGGATAGGACAAGTAGGGAAATCCCGATAAAGGTCAGTGTAACACCACCTGGTGGATGATTTTAAGTTTATATTGAGACAGCGTTTCAGCAACTTATACTGTCTTTTACTATTTTCGCAACGCTAACGATACAATCTTAACCCTGAAACTGTTATTCATGAAAAACTCGCTAACCTTTTTGCTGTTATTGATCGGCACAATGGCTTTCGGGCAAAATCATTCTCACACAACTGAAATTCAAGCTTTATCAACCGATACAATCTATAGTTCCCCTAATATTGATGGGTTATCTTTTCTTAAAGTAAGAAGAGGAAACAAGGAAGTAATTTTTATATCAATTTCACTTCAATCCACTACTGTAGTGGAGGGGCCTCTCGGAGCTAATATCTTATTAAACAATGGTAAAGCAATTAACAGGTCAGGAGCTTCTATAACAGTAAAACCAATTCAAAACAGTAATCATTACATCTACAGTTCACTGGTAGAACTTTCCGAAAATGATATCGCAATGCTCAGGACTTGCGAGGTTTTTCGTTTCAGGTTGTATTTATATTATAATGATGTAAAGCATGGCCAAAAGCTTAGAGAAGAGTTTACGAAACTATTGGCCGGGTCTTGATGCATATTTCAATACGATTAGAAAAAAATCATAGCTAAACTGCCACAACAGCCTTTTACCAGCATTAGCCCATCTATAATTACCAGGTAGTAAAAGATCGATTGCCTCCTGTACATTGAATAAGCCACCAATAGCAACAGTACAAAAGGAATAATATTCATAAATATTTTCATGACACTGAAATTCATATTCAGTGCATATATTATGAACGATGTCAGCCCCAACATTGATAACGGAAGAATGATATTAAAAATGGTTTTTCGCAAGCCATTGTTTACCACAAATGTTTTCACCTGTTTATTGCTATCAGCAGCATAATCTTTTATATCGAACATGATGCATAGAACAGTTATATACATGAAGTTCTTGATGAACAGGAACGATCCTACAAGATTGAAGCGGTAATAATCACCATTTTGTTCTATTCCTTTAAAGATAACAGGGTAAACAGTAGCTGTTCCGGCCCAGATAAATCCGATGATGAAAGGTTTCATCCAACCAATGCTTCTTAAGTTGATATTGCCAAAAAAATGATGATCGATCCCATAGTATAACATCGCTATTAATGGAAAGAGGAGTAGCAAGATCCAATTTGAAAATGGAATGTTTAAAAAACCATCCATGAATTTGTAGATATATACTGCCATTAAACCCAGCAATATAATCAACAGCAACCCTTGACTTACCAGAATTTCCAGTTTATTCGTAGCATACCATCGTGTTCGTGGGTTAGGACTATCCACCGCTTTGGAAGGAATATAGGCCCTGGTATAATATAAAACCGTTGCAATAAAAACAATGGTGTAATAAATAAAATTGTTCAGCGGGTAAAGCTGTTGCAGACCTGCTTCAACAGAGAGTGCTACAATGCAAAAGCCATAGAAATAATTTCCAAAGAAAATTGTCTTGATCAAACTTTTACTACTCAGCTTGCTGAGTTCCATTGAAGCATTATTAGTTGGTAAATTTAGCTTATCAATCCAACACTCACTTCAACATCAGGATTGTCTAATAAGAAATCAGCCATTTGTTCATTCATCGTAAACCCTTTTTCCAGGCTATATAAACTTACCTGCAAATTTTCTGTAGGCTCATAAATATGAAATTTTAAAGAAGATTTACCTGGATTTGATTTGACGTTTTTTTCAATAAACTGTACAAATTCATTTGTAAGTGATGCAGGTTCCAGTTTAAGATCGAGATTCTTTGTAAGCATCTGTTTGGCTGTTTCTAACAAACAAATACTGGTTACCTTAAACTCGAACTGTTCACTGTTGTATCGTTGTTTAAAATTACCATGCACCAGCAGATTTTTTCCTTTCTCTAAATAGTTTTGAAATCTCACATAGTCATCACTCCAGAGCATCAATTCGGTCTTGCCCGAAAAATCCTCTATTGTGAGGGAGCCAAAATTTCTTCCGGTTCTTGTCATTCTATGCTGTGCATCAATCACAAGTCCGGCAAGCCTGAAAGTTTTACCAAGACTGGCATTAACAAGTGTAGTCGATTCTTTGCACTCATTAAAATCTGCAATCTGCATAATACCGTAATGCTTCAGTTCAAATTTAAAATGATCCAAAGGATGGCCACTCATAAAGATGCCTGTCACTTCTTTTTCATGATCCAGTCTTTCTGTCAAACTCCATTGCTCACACACAGGAAGTTTAGGAGTAGGAATTTCCGGCAATGAATCTGCACCGAATAAACTGGCAGAGCTGTTTAGTTTATTTGCCTGGTATTGATTGCCGAATTGAATGATTCTTTCTAAGCCAGATTTTGTATCGCCCGGCATCGTAAAGAAATATTGAGCACGGTGCAGTTCAGGAAAACAATCAAATGCACCGGAATAAGCCAGGCTTTCAATTGATTTTTTGTTCACTGTTCGTTGATTTACCCTGCAGATAAAATCAAACACCGTTTTATAAGGACCAGCTTTTTCTCTTTCTTCAATTAAACTTTCTATGGCAGCTTCACCAACACCTTTTAATCCACCTAAACCAAATCGTACCTCACCCTTCATGTTCACTGCAAAGCCTTTCTTTGATTCGTTAATATCAGGTCCAAGCACTTTTAATCCCATTCGTTTACACTCTTCCATAAAGAATGTGATCTTCTCAATGCTTCCTGCATGATTCAACACTGCAGCCATGTATTCAGAAGGGTAGTGGGCTTTTAAATATGCCGTTTGATAGGCAACAAATGCATAACAGGTTGAGTGAGATTTATTGAATGCATACTGAGCAAAAGCTTCCCAGTCAGTCCATATTTTTTCCAGCTTATCTTCAGGATGGCCCTTAGCTGTTGCACCGGATATGAACTGTGCTTTCATTTTATCGAGCACAGATTTTTGTTTCTTACCCATTGCCTTTCTAAGAACGTCAGCATCTCCTTTTGAAAAGCCTGCAATACTTTGAGAAAGCAACATCACCTGTTCCTGGTAAACGGTAATACCATAGGTTTCTTCCAGGTATTCCTTCATGTCTTCAATATCATATTCCACTTGCTCTCTGCCATGCTTTCTTGCAACATATTGTGGAATGTAAGCCATTGGGCCAGGACGATACAAGGCATTCATTGCAATAAGGTCAGCAAACTTATCCGGCTTCAGTTCACGTAAATATTTTTGCATACCCGGACTTTCAAACTGGAAAGTACCGTTCGTTTCTCCTTTCTGGTAGAGCAAATATGTTTTCTCATCATCCAGTGGAATGTTATCAATCTCGATCTCAATTCCATGATTTTGTTTGATGAGTTCCAATGCAGTTTTAAGGATTGACAAAGTTTTCAATCCCAAAAAGTCCATCTTGATTACACCAGCATCTTCAATAATGCTTCCTTCTATCTGTGTGACCCAAAGATCGGAATCTTTTGAAGTAGCTACCGGAATTAACTCCGTTAGATCTTTTGGTGCAATGATGATACCTGCAGCATGTATTCCGGTATTTCGAACAGAGCCTTCCAATCTCTCTGCTTCTTTCAACACTCTAGATCTTATATCATTACCATGATATATTTCACGCAGCTTCTTAATGTTGTCGATGTCTTCTCCACCAAAACCTTCTTTTTCTTCTAATGATTTTTCTCCTTCCTTGATCGTTAGTGGAGCAGTTAGTACTCGTCCAAGATCAGTTCCAGGTCTGTCAGGAACCATTTTTGCCAAAGCATTACTCTCAGGCAGTGGAAGATCCAAAGCCCTGGCAACATCTTTAATACTCATCTTGGCAGCCATCGTACCATAAGTAATGATCTGTGCTACCTGGTTCTTTCCATATTTGGCAACTACATAATCAATTACCTTTTGTCTTCCTTCATCATCAAAATCCGTATCAATATCGGGCATTGACTTACGATCAGGATTTAGAAACCTTTCGAACAGTAGATTGTATTTTATGGGATCAATATTCGTGATGCCAATACAATAAGCCACCACACTACCTGCTGCAGAACCACGACCAGGACCCACAAACACATTCATTTCTCTTCCTGCCCTAATGAAGTCTGATACAATGAGGAAGTAACCGGCAAAACCCATTGTCTTAACCGTGAACAGTTCAAAATCTATTCTTTCCCTCACCGTTTCTTCTATCTCGCCATAACGATTCTTTGCACCTTCGTAGGTGAGATGTTTCAGATATTCCCATTGGTTCAATGTATCATCTTCGTGTACTTTAAATGCAGGCGGAATAGGGAAGTTGGGTAGTAGAATATCTTTCTTAAGATTCAACACTTCAACCTTATCTACAATAGCATTGGTATTATCGATTGCTTCAGGAATATCATCAAAAAGAGATTTCATCTCTTCTGATGTTTTGAAATAGAACTGGTCGTTTGGAAATTTAAAACGGCGTTCTTTTATATGCAGATCATCATTGGTAATATCATCGTAGCCTGGTGTAGCTTGTTTTTCACCTGTATTGATACATAAAAGAATGTCGTGTGCATTATAATCTTCCCTGTCTGTATAATGGCTGTCGTTGGTAGCAATAACAGGAACATTATATTTCTTAGCAAACTTCATTAATGTTTCATTAATGATGAGCTGCTCTTTGATATTGTGCCTTTGGATCTCTATATAATAATCCTCACCAAACATATCGAGCCACCACTTGAATTCTTTCTCGGCAGCTTCTTCACCATCATTTAGAATGGTTTGAGGCACATAAGCACCAATGCAGCATGTGGTAGCAATTAATCCTTCATGATATTTTTCAATCAGCTCTTTATCTATTCTTGGATATTTCGAATACAGACCTTCTATATAGCCTAACGAAGTAAGTTTTACCAGGTTCGCATAACCTGTTTTGTTTTTCGCAAGCAAAACCTGGTGATAACGTTGATCTTTCTGTTCTTTTGAAAAAGATCGAATATGACGGTTCTCTACCACGTAAAATTCACACCCGACAATTGGTTTTACTACAGGCTCCGTAATATCTTTTCCTTTATCGTCCTTACCAATAACTCTTGTATTCTTCCAGGCCTGGTTTACAAAATCAAATACCCCAAACATGTTTCCATGATCAGTAATTGCCAGGGCAGGCATCTCATCTTTCGCTGCTTTTTTATAGAGGCTCTCAATAGATGCTGCACCATCTAATAAAGAGTATTGTGTATGAACATGTAAATGTGAAAATTTGCACATAGGAATCTGAAATTTGAGATCTGATGTTTTAGATTGGGTCGGCGATAGAATTTTATGGCATCGTCTGTTGTGTCACTCCCTTGTGCATTCTGTTTTCATTGCAACAGGTAAAGAATTCAGCACCCATTCCACCATCAGCGTCCAAAGATCGAAAGTCCTGCTTTCTATCCGAAATCGGAGTTATCCACAACCTTAAAATAGACTGTAATTTGTTAAAAAGTTTTTTACACATTGACTTCTTATTGTAATGCTGGGTTATATTGCATCTACAGCCTATGCTAAGAGCCATATTATCAATACTATTAATAGGTGTTTTCACCAGTTGTAAGACAGTTCACAATCTTGCTTCTAAAGATGATTCAACGCCAAAAGGAAAACCTCAATCGAAAAGTAAAAAAAATGGTGAGGTTGTTTTCCTAGATAATATTACAGTTACTCCAGGAACAACTGTCGTTTCCAAACAAACAACCAGGGGTTCTAATAAAAACGCTACGCAGGTTGGTTATATAGAACCAAATTCAGAGGCATCCAGGACATTGGCTATCGAAAACGCTGATGCACTTCAAATTAAATATGCCACTGTTTTTGATGCTCCTGTGAATCAGTTAACCAATACACAGATGTTACAATCCATTGAAGAGTGGTGGGGAACTAAATATTGCCTTGGTGGAAATACAAAGAACTGCATCGACTGTTCTGCTTTTACACGTTCTGTATTAAAAGATGTGTACAATATAGAAATACCAAGAACAGCACAGGAACAATATGATGTTACCCAAAGAATTGAACCTGGAGAGTTGCAGGAAGGTGATCTTGTTTTCTTTTATACCACCGGAAGAAGAATTTCTCATGTAGGTGTTTATATCATGAACAATAAGTTTGTTCATGCTGCAGTAAGCCAGGGAGTTTCTGTAAGTGACCTTAATGATAGTTACTGGAAACAACGTTATCGTGGTGCAGGAAGAATTGTAAGACCAGCTGAGTCTTCGCTGGGATCTAAATAGTTCAGCAATATTTCAATTGTACAAGAGTGCGACGCAACGAAGCTGCATAGTAGCAAACATGCCAGCTAATTAATCTTTACTCTTCTTTATCCATTTATGATACAACTGCATTACATCTGCTGAAAGTTCGAGCTTGAATACACCTCCTAACATGATTGCAGAAAACACGAGGCTCTGAGCAATGATCCTCAGCCATACATTTTCAATGATACTGCCTGTTAAATAAGCAGCACCAAAGGCAACAAGGGCAAGCAATATGGCATACAATGTATTTCTATCAAATGGCTGCATATTGAATTTACGCCTGAGAAATTCGAACCGAATAAAATTGTACACGCTATAAGCAAATACCTCTGCATAAGCTGAACCAATGATGCCGTATTCTATAATAAAATAATAGGTCACCGGTATCCGAATAGCCAGCATTACTACTCCACTTAAAAAATCGAACCGCCAGAAGGTAGAAGTAGCGATGATGATTCCGTTAACACCAGTTCCTGCATCGATGATCCTGGCAACACCGAGTACGATCATTACAATAATGCCATCCCTGTAAATCGGCTGAATTGGCAATATGCTGAACATATCATAAATATTCAGCGTAATGCCGCCATAAATAAACAAAGCCATGATCAGCAGGTTAATGGACGAACGTTTGTAGATACGGTTGATCTCGCTGTAATTTTTGTCTTTCCAATGCTGTGAAATAACACCAACGGAAATTGACTGAATACTTCTCTGTGGTACCTGTACAAGATTGGCAACGTATTGTGCCAGATTGAAAATACCAGCGTATGATAAACTGATACGGCTGGCAATGATCAATGTATCTATTGTTAGACCGATGGATTGAATGACCACACCACCGAATACCAAAGACTGCATGGCAAACATCTTCTTCCAGAACTTCTTTGTTACCCGGCTGAACTTAAAGGTGAGGTGAAACCTGCCGATCCTGATTAGATAAATGAGTAAAACAAGGAAGATGAGGAAGTATAAAGATGAGAACAGCTTTACAAATACATCAAAGCTGATGATCTTAAAATAATAGAGCAGGATAAATGCCAGTGTAATGAGCCTTAAACCTGTCTCTTTCAGGAAGTTTGAGAATACTGTCTTTTTTAACGCCCAGCTATAAGCTTCGAGTACTGAAAAGAAAAGCAATCCAAACGCAAAAGGAAATACCCAATAGAAATACTGGACGAAAAGTAATGAACGTGCTGTGAACTTCCGTATGATGATTGGCTCAAAAACAAAACCAAGTATCAGCAATAATACAAAGCCGATCATTGCCGTTACCAAAGCCCAGGAAAGCAGGTCATTTTCTTTCTTCGGCAGGTTATCATTGTAATAAGGATAAAATTTATAGATAACAGGAATCACTCCAAGGCAACCAAAAGCATAAAAGTTCATAGCTACATCGAAGAATATCCTTGTCAATCCATATTCGGCAGGAGAGAATGAGCCATTCTTTACAAAGAAATAAGTGTTAACGGCTCCGATAATAAAGCCGATGTACACCAGGATGCTTGAAATAATTGCCTGCTTACGAATAGCCATTGTAGCGTATGATCTGCAAATTAAGGTTTAACCTGTGTTGCAGTGATGTAATAAAGTTGCTCAATATCAATCTTGTTCCAGCGGCTAAGGTCGTCTTTTGTAATGGCAGTCGTCTTCCACTTTGTGGTGATACTGTACCTTTTGTTATTGATGACAAGCGGAAGATTAAAACCTTTTATGGAGTTTGTCCAGCGATAAGTGATCTTCTTCTTGTCTTTACTGAGGTAAAACTCTAGCTGGGGTATTTGTGTGGTTCTGAGATATTGATCAAAGGTTTTCTGGAAATCAATTCCTGATTGCTGGATGATATAATTCTCTATTTGTTGTGTGGTGACTGTCTGGTGCCAGAATACTTCATTCATACCACTGAGTATCTTCCGGAATTTCTCATCATCATTAATCACTTTGCGAATAATGTGAATCATATTGCCAGCCTTGTCGTACATATCACCACTGCCTTCCTGGTTCACGCCATAGATGCCGATGATCGGTTTATCGTTCTGTATATTTCTTCTAAGACCTTTGTTGTATTCATCTCCAGCCTGTTTCCCAAAGAGCCATTCAGTGTATAATGTTTCGCTGTAGTTGGTAAAACCTTCATGCACCCACATATCAGCAATGTCTTTGGTGGTGATGTTATTGGCAAACCACTCGTGGCCACTTTCGTGAATGATGATAAAATCCCATTTAGATCCCCATCCTGTTCCGCTACGATCTCTTCCCAAATATCCGTTTCGAAATTTATTACCATAGGCAACTGCAGATTGGTGTTCCATACCAAGGTGTGGGCTTTCTACCAGCTTGTATCCATCTTCATAAAAAGGGTAGGGACCAAACCAGTGTTCAAAACATCGGAGCATGGGTTTTACCTGTTCAAACTGAACTTTTGCTTTGGGTAAATTGTAGTCGAGAACCCAATATTCCAGCTCCAATCTTCTTCGGGCTATAACAGAATCTTTGATGCCATTATTTTGAAAACGCATGGTATCATATTCATTGCTGATGAGTGTATCTCTCCAGCTGATATAGTTTCCAATTGAAGGAACGATGTTATAACTATTGATAGGATTCTTTACTTCCCATTTGTATGAGTGTAATTGGGAATTTGGAATTTGGAATTTGGACATCAACCTACCATTACCAACTGCCACTAATGAATCAGGAACAATAACTGTCAATGAAGCACCATTATCCGGTTCATCACTCTGGTGATCTTTACATGGAAACCATGCTGAGGCACCTAAACCCTGTACAGCAATACTCATCCACGGACGACCAAGTGAATCTGTTTTCCATATCCAGCCACCATCCCAGGGAGCATTCTTGGCTTCTTTGGGTGTGCCGTGGTAGAAAATTTTGAATGAACAGTTTTTATCTCTGATATAAGGGTAGTCGAAATACACTACGTTCGAAACAGAATCTCTGATAAAACTTACTTTAGTGTACTCGAAGTTTATAATTCCGTGACCATCTTTTAAGATATGGCTGTTATCTCCTAAAGATTTCACTTGGATACTATCAATTATCAGAGGTTGCTGTAGGTCGATTTGAATTTTTGTTTTGTGTGGTTTTATCTCATTAAATTTTATTTCGACTGTACCCTCAATTGTCTTCTTTTGAAAATCCGGTTTCACCTCAATATCATATCGCAATACATCCCACCAATCCCTGTTCTCATTCAAACTTCCACGTAAAGTATCAGCTTTAGTGAACTTGTTTTTATCATCACCTAATTGGGCTTTCGTTAAAAAAGGCAGTAACATTATAGCCGCAATGAATAATTTCAACTTCATATTTTAAAATTAGGATATTCGCTACGATGTTTTTAGGGCTAATACAATTTTTTACCACGAAGACACGAAGACACCAAGTTTCACTAAGTTCTTTGTGTGTCTTTGTGTCTTTGTGTCTCTGTGGTTTATTTTCTTGTAGTACCAGGCAGTCTTCCGATAAACAAGTCTTCACTTACAACGAACAAACAGGTATCGCTTCTCTTGATCCTGCCTTTGCCAAGAACCAGTCTGTTATGTGGCCGATCCATCAACTATATAATACATTGGTAGAAGTTGATTCTAACCTTAACATCGTTCCATCTATTGCAAAAAGCTGGGAAGTGAGTGATGACAGATTAAGGTTCACATTCCATCTTCGTAACGATGTATTCTTTCATGATGATGCCTGTTTCCAAAACGGAAAGGGTAGGAGAATGACAGCTACAGATGTTGCTTATAGCCTTGGAAGAATTTTAGATAAGTCAACAGCCAGCACAGGTACATGGATATTTAATAACAGGGTAGATACAGTTCAGCCATTTATTGCTTTAAATGATTCTACATTTCAATTGAAGTTATTACGACCGTTTCATCCGATCATGGGCATTCTAAGTATGCAATACTGCAGCATCGTTCCAAAAGAAGCAGTAGAGAAATATGGAAAGGATTTCAGAAGACATCCTGTTGGAACAGGTCCTTTTAAAATGTTCATGTGGGAAGAAGGCCAGGCACTTGTGATGCATAAGAATGAGAACTACTGGGAGAAAGATGAAACCGGAATTTCATTACCTTATTTAGATGCCATCAAGATCACTTTTTTTGATAATAAGGCAACAGAGTTTCTGCAATTTCGCCAGGGAGATTTGAGTTTCATCAACGATATCGACCCATCCTTTAAAGATGAAGTCCTTTCTAAGAAAGGTGATCTGAGAGATGAATGGAAAGATAGGATCACGCTGAACAAGCATCCATACCTGAATACAGAATACCTGGGAATGCTGGTAGATGAAAACAGTCCGGTATTAAAAAACGCACCCACAAAGATCAAAGCATTGCGGCAGGCAATGAATCATGCCATTGATAAAAGAAAACTGGTGATGTACATGCGAAACTCAATTGGCATTCCTGCTGAAGCTGGTTTTGTACCTGGTGGATTGCCTTCGAGAAATACTGAAATAGTGAAAGGATATGCTTATGACCCAGCAAAAGCAAGAGCATTGTTGCAGCAGGCTGGGCTAACATCTAGAATACCGGTCATTAAATTACTGACCATTCCAATCTATGCTGATATCGGAAGTTTTGTTGCCAAGGAATTGGAGAATGCAGGAATAGCTGTTCAGGTAGAAGTGATACAGAAAAGTTTATTGCTTGAGCAAACAGCTAAATCGCAAGCTTTATTCTTTCGTGGCAGCTGGATAGCAGATTATCCGGATGCAGAGAATTATATGGCTATGTATTACAGTAAGAATCCTGCTCCACCGAATTATACAAGATATAAGAATGCAGCATTTGATGTGTTGTACGAAAAGGCTTTACTAGAGATAAATGATTCCGCACGGTATGAATTGTATCGTCAAATGGACCAGATCGTAATTAATGATGCTCCTGTAATTCCTTTATGGTACGATATGGTGCTTCATATTGTACAGAAAAACGTTACAGGTTTTAAACCCAATGCATTGAATTTACTGGAGTTGAGACGAACACGAATTTTGAAGTAGCACTAAGAGAAAAGGAGTAATAAGAAGAGAAAGTAAATCTATTACCGCTACGATGCCATGCCGCTATGTTTTCATTGCGTCTTTGTGTCATAGCGGTTAATTACAATCCAAACTTGACACCGATTTGTGGTATCAACATATTTGTTTCAGACTCTTTCGCATCAAATGTAACCTGTCCATTAGAAGCTATTCGTGGATTGGTAAGGTAGAAAGCTTTTCTTCCGATCATATATGCTGCTTTCACTTCCAGCCATAAGTTTCCTTCTTTATTTAGCTTAATATCTAAACCTGCAGCACCACCATAAGTTAAAGCCCATTCTGCGTCAGAAGCATCTCCATAGCCTTCATTAAAGCCAGGTCCATAATATGTTTGACGTTCCACATTTACTGTAGAAAAGAAATCATTCCACCCGATAATAGCTTCAGCAAAAGGACGAACAGCTACGATCTTTTGTTGTTGCAGCCTCAGCTTGAATTGGGCTGAAAAAATATTACTCGATGCTGTCATTTGATATTGATCGAACCAGTTATCCGTAAAATATACACTTCTTGAACCCATTACAGCATATCCTAAGTCTAGTCCAAAAAGTACAGGTACCTGGCGATTAGGGTTGAACATGACATGTGCACGAAGTCCAAAGGCAGCATCCTTATTCACCTCTTGAAACTCACCTTGCGGTATACCCAACGATGCATTGAAACCACCACTGAACTTTTGCCAGATATTTTTCTGAGCAGTTGCACTAACACCGATCAAGAAACAAGTAATGACTAATATCTTTTTCAACTTTAATATTTTATAATTACAAAAGTAGCCACAAGTTTCATGCGAAGTTCTTCAACCGCTAAGACGCAAAGTCGCTATGTTTTCTTTGCGTCATAGCATCTTTGCGGCAACAAATCACTGCTTCTTCAACTTATGCTTAAACACTTTTTCAAACTTTTCTACTTTCGGACGAACCACGTACCTGCAATACATTTCATCAGGGTTCTGGTTATAATAATCCTGGTGATAATTCTCCGCTGCATAAAAGTTCTTCAGCGGTTCAATATCTGTAACAATGGGTTTATTCCATGCTCCCGAAGCATTTAATTCTTTTTTATAATGTTCGGCTTTCTGCTTCTGCTCATCATTATGATAAAAAATAACGGAGCGGTATTGCGGACCAACATCTGCTCCCTGCTGATCTTTGGTTGTGGGATCATGTGTTACCCAGAAAACTTCCAGTAATTCATCAAAACTGAGCTTTGAAGTATCATAAACAATCCTGGTTACCTCCACATGGCCTGACTGTTTGCTGCAAACTTCTTCATAGGTTGGGTTCTCTACATGTCCACCACTATAACCACTGGTCACCGCTAATACACCTTCCAATCTTTCAAATACTGCCTCCACACACCAGAAACATCCTGCTCCAAATGTGGCTGTGTCGGTCTTTACATTTGCAATTGCTGAATCACTCATATTATAACTGGCTGTTTTTACTTTTTTCTGTGCACATGAAGCAAAGGTGAGAGATAATAATATTGCACTGAATAAAAATTTCATATTGATTATTTTATATAGCATGGGTCCGGTAACTCCGATCTTTCTATACTTACTCCGATAGCTATCGGAGCACTCTTGTACTTATAAAGCTATGCTCAACACAAATACGCTATACTAATTAAACGTTCATTTAACCTTTACCAAACGACAGTTTTTCCTCAACCTTACAGCAAGCTGACATTAAATAAATCCATCTAACCTATAGGAACATAATGAATTACACAATTATCCTGTTTCCTGCAGCTATTGGCATGAAATTTTAGATATCATAAATAAAGACAGGAACATGAAACAGCCGACGATTAAAAAGATTAAAAAACTAAAAGCCGTATTTGGAATTGTTACAGCAGTATTCAGCCTTGCATTGGCCATACAACAGATTGTACAATTAAAAAAGGGTAAGACCTACCAGGCATAAAGATATAAAACGCATATGCCATTGTTGATGGGCTGATCTTGGGCTGAAAAGTTATGATTGGGTCAACAGTGGCTAAACAAATCAAAAAAGGGACACTTCATCGTGACCCTTTTTTATTTTTCTGTAGAAATATAATCATTCGTTTACCTGGTGAATTTTAATGTATACCCAATGATCACTTCGTTTCCTGTTTTAATTGTTCCCAGTAACGCTTTTGGCGGAGCAACTCCATAATCTGTCATTTTCATTTTCTTCAAACCTGATACAACAAAACTTTTATCAGCAGGATTGTAAACACCGGTAGCCATAATCTCCGTTTGGTTTGTTTTACCTGCAATCGTTAGCTGACCATTACATTTTATCAGGTAGTTATTTGCACTGGTTTCAGTGATCGTTCCAGATGTGAGTACAAATGTCATGTTAGGATTCGCTTTTTCCTTCAGTGCCTTGTATGTATTATTGTCCATACCGGTATGATCACTTTTCAGACTCTTCACAGCAAGTTTAAAAGACAAGCTGGTAATAGCTGTCACTTTTCCTGCAGTATTTATCGTAAATGTAGCTTCGGTATGACCATTTGCGGTTTTCATTTCCCAGTCGTGTACATTCGATGTGCCTTTAATAGTAATGGTGGCAGATTTAGAATGATAATTTGTTTGTGCCATTACATTTGCAGGAATCCATAATAACACTGTTGCCATTAAAGCACAAGAGAAAAGACGCATACCCATTGATAATTTTTTCATGATTTCCTGTTTGAATCTCAGAAAGGATAACCTTACTGAGAGATGAATAATCCGGTTTTGCAGAGGAGAGATCAGTTATTTTTTTTGTGGGATATAACCTCTTGCGATTAAATCGAAGCTATTCTATTCGGATTCTAAAAAATATGACAACAGTCACTAAACAGCTATACCATCATATAAATACAGCCAAATAACATCGTATTACCAAAACCTTATGATGAAGGAGTTTTACCAAAAAAAATCAGATATTAGCTAACATTATTTTGCAGATGAATTCAAACCGGATCTGCAGATAGAATATCCTATTTTCTAAATAAAAGCTTTGATCATGAGCAATAGAAAAAAAAAGTTGTCATCAGCAGAAAGTAAAGAATTACTTCAAACATTACAGAATCGTTTTGAGAAAAATAAGGGACGGCATAAAGGAATTGAATGGGCCAAAGTACAGGCAAGACTGGAAGCCAATTCAGATAAATTATGGTCGCTCAACGAAATGGAAAAAACGGGAGGTGAACCAGATGTTGTAAGTTATGATAAGAAGACAGGGGAATTCATTTTCTACGATTGTGCCGCAGAAAGTCCGGCTGGTCGAAGAAGTATTTGTTACGATCGTGAAGGATGGGAATCAAGAAAAGAGCATAGGCCTGAGAATACAGCTGTTGATATGGCAGCCGAAATGGGTATTGAGCTATTAACGGAAGAACAATACCGTGAGTTGCAACAATTGGGTTCAGTAGATAAAAAAACTTCCAGCTGGTTGAAGACACCAGAAGCGATCAGGAAACATGGTGGTGCCATTTTTGGTGATTACCGCTATGGACAGGTGTTCGTGTACCATAATGGTGCACAATCTTATTATGGATCGAGGGCTTTCCGTGGCTCATTGAGAGTATAAGACAGGGTTATCAAAGTAAAATTTTGCAGCACCACACATCTTCTCAAATATTCCCCTTTTACCATTCCTGCATATTGTTAATTGTTAATCTCTTTCGCTTTGAATAAGTCTGCAATAAGGTTATGATAGTTATATACCCAATTACATTACCTTGTCAGGTTAAAACAATAAAATCCTTATGTCGGTTACACTGGTCAGAAAAAATACTTTGTTTCAGCCTGATGCCAGTAGAGTAATTGCCCGGTTTATGTACACCAACAATGAAAGGAGTTTGACCTTAATTAAAAATATTCTCGCCCTATCGGAAAAGGAGCAACATGCTTTGCTGTCACAGGTGTTAAGAGATTTTTCACGTAGACATCGAAGCATATCAGCAATTTTCGAAAAACACTTTAATAAGTTACAGCATCTTTTTCCGCTTTTGGATATTGATCCTGCCTCGCTCACTACACAGCAAAAAACGCTGATCGGGTCGTATTTTACAATGGAGTACTCCATTGAAGCTGCTGCATTTTTTAATCCTTCTATTGTTGAAGATCCGGATCAAACCGAATTAACAAAAGAACAGAAAAGAGTGATCATCAGTTTCAGGGCTACCGGTGAAGGACATGTGTCCTCGATTGTATTCCGATCAGGTATTATTGATGCAAACAATGATATCACTATCAGTCCTCCGGGAAAAATGCTGGAAGTTCCAGCTCATATAAAGAACCATGTGTATAGCAAGGACAGTTTCCAGAGTAAGCTCACTGAAATGCAGGAGTTTAACAGTGCTGCCTATCAGATGATGATGGATAAACTTACTGACACGTTCACCTATGAAGAACTGAAAAGGTATGTAGAAGAAACAAAGCCCCTTGTATTGAACGATATGCAAAGCCTTATTTCATTAAATGAAATGATGTGGCTTGCATCTTCTCATTATGATATGGACTTTTCAGTAGATACTGACATTTCTGAAAGAGTAATATTTCCGATTGCTGATACTGAGAAAAAAGGGATTGAAGATGCAAGATTTGTGAAGTTCACTGACGATAATGGGGAGGTTATTTATTATGCTACCTATACTGCTTACGATGGAATAACGATACTGCCTAAGCTGTTGCTTACCACAGATTTTTATCATTTCAAGGTGATTCCTGTGAATGGAGAAATAGCTCAGAATAAAGGGATGGCTTTGTTCCCAAGAAAAGTGAATGGCCAGTATGCAATGCTATGCCGCATTGATGGCGTAAATAATTACATCGCTTTTTCAGACAATATTAATGTGTGGAGAAAAGCTTGTTTGCTACAGCAACCTCAGTTTCCGTGGGAACTTGTACAAATCGGCAATTGTGGATCTCCTATTGAAACTTCAGAAGGCTGGCTGGTTGTTACACATGGCGTAGGACCAGTTCGTGAATATGTGTTGGGCATTTCTTTACTTGATCTGAACGATCCAACAAAAGTGATCGCAAGGTTACCTGATCCTTTGATTATCCCAAATGAAAAAGAAAGAGAGGGCTATGTTCCTAACGTGGTTTATTCATGTGGTTCGGTGATCCATAATGGCAACCTCATCATTCCATACGCTATGAGTGATCATGCATCTACTTATGCTACCGTTGATCTGGCAGAACTGCTTGCAGCTTTAAAGGAACCCGCAAATGCTATTTAGCTTTCAGTATTTGCAGGTAAATGTCGAGGTATGAAGCTGCCATTTTTTCACGGGAAAAATTATTCATTACCCATTGTCTGCAGTTGAATCTATCAATAGTTTCAATCTTGTCTATACATGATGTTGCTTCTTCAAATGAATCAACCATAAAACCTGTCTTGCCTTGCTGAATAATTTCCGGCATGGCCCCTTTGTTAAAAGCAATTACCGGTGTTCCGCAACACATCGCTTCTACTACACTCAGTCCGAAAGGTTCTTCAAAGCTGATCAGATGTAATAAAGCAAAAGCATTTCCCAATAATTCATCTCTTTCTGCAGGTGCACAGTTCCCTGCATAAATGATATGCTCGTTGTCTATATGAGGTAGTACCTGGTTATTGTAATAATCTGCATCCTGTATCAATCCTGCAATCACCAGTTTCCTGCCACACCGTTTTGCCAATTGTATTGCCTCCAGTGTACCTTTCTCAGGATGAATCCGGCCAAAGAATAGAAGGTATTCACCCTGTTGCGGATTGAATGTAAAATCACCTGTGTTGATACCATTGTAAACCGTGGCAACATAATTCAATTCAGGATGCCTGTTGCTATTACTGATAGAAACATAGTAATTATTGTGGTTATATTTTTTATAAACAGGAACGATCAATGGAGATGAGAAGCCATGTATTGTTGTAATCATTGGTGTCTTCGCCAATGAAGAATAGGTGAGGGGCAGAAAATCATAATTATTATGAATAATATCGAATGATGCTGCCTTTTCAAAAAGGTTACTGATATGTAAACATTCACACACTTTGGCATCTGCAAGCCCATTATCGCCATAACCCTTATCGATGCAGTATTCAAGCTTTGCTTTAGTAACGGAATCACCAGTGGCAAAAAGTGTAACATCTATTCCTGCATCAACCAGGGCCTCGGTAATATTGGAAGTAACCAGTTCCCACGGTCCATATTTTTCCGGGGGTGTTCTCCATGCTACAGGTGAAAGCATTGCTACTTTCATGCAGCTTCTATTTTATAAAATTCACCAAAAGCTTCCAGTACGGTAAGATGGGAAATAAGATAGGCCAATGTACTTTCTGCTCCCTGGTTACGATTTACTCCATACACTTCAAGACCATCACAACAACCTTTGGTTTCAAAATCGTACAAATTCATTCGGAGATCGTTCTCTCCAAGAAACCACATGAATGAAATGTGTAACCTGTCCAGGTATATCTTATCGTTCGTGAGCAGGAAGGCCTGGTGAAACATCAGTACCATTGCCTGGACGTCTAATGGTTGCTGTGCAAAAGTAGAAGCGATGCCATCCTTTACATACCAGTTTGTATTACCAATGACCGACAGGTAACCATCTTTCAATGTTTTTGATGAAAGGAATTCCATACTCTCTAACGCTACATGTCTTATTTCCGCGTTCTTTGTAAACGCTGCTGCATGCAATAAAGCCAATGGAAGGATTGCATTATCGTAAGTCATTACCGGTTCAAACCATTGCCAGTCATCTGTACGGTGAACTTTATACTCATTGATAATTTTAAAAGCCAAGCGGTTGAGCCGTTCAGTCATTCCTTCATCACCAGGATTTGTTTGTAAATAGTAACAAAGACCGATGATGCTGTTTGCAATTGCACGAATGGATCTTAATTGTTCAAAATTGGCAACTGCATCAAAGAAGATCTCTTTACTGCTTTGATAGTATGCATCTTTTGGAGCGTTACCCAATAAATATCCTAAAGCCCATACTGCCCTGCCGAAAGAATCTTCTGAACCTTCTTCATCCAGGAAGTTGCGGTTGAAGCTGAGGAAATTCCTGAACTTTCCATCGGGATTCTGCATATAATGAATGTAACTGAGGTAAACTGGTAAAAGATCAAGTGCCAGTGGAAGCTTCAGTTGTTTATAGGCCATCAGCACCATCAGCAATGCTCTTGCATTATCATCCAAACAATAACCTTCTTTAAGATTAGGGATGCCATATTTCGCATGTTGAATGATACCCGTGTCGTCAGTCATCCGTTTTACATGATCCAGCAAAAACGGTGGTAGTATCAATGGATCCAGCATCGTGTCAAGCTTTTCCGGCTGATCCAATTGTTGCTGCATTAGAATGCCTGCATATTCAGTACATTTTGCGGCTATTTTTGGCCAGCGTATTTCTTCAGCGTAAGCAAGTGCACGAGCTCTCATTTGCATTAATGCTTCAGGATTATCTAATAAATCCAATAATACTTCAGTAAGTCCTTCCGGGTCATTAAATCCAAATAGCCTTCCCCGGCCATCCGTCAGTAATTCTGCAGCATGCCAGTAAGGAGTGGAGATCACTCCTGAACCTGCTCCAACTGCATACGATAATGTTCCACTGGTGATCTGTGCTTCATTCAGGTAAGGTGTGATATAAATATCTGAGGCAGATAAATATTTCAACAGATCATCCTGGTTGATGAACTCATTTAAAAACAATACATGCTTCTCCAGTTGCAGTGTCTTAACCAGTTTCATTAAAAATATCCTGTATTCTTCACCGGAATGTTTCAATACCGCCGGATGTGTTTTCCCCAGTATGATGTAAAGTGTTTCAGGATATTTTTTTATAACAGAAGGTAAGGCCCGAAGCACTGTTTCAATTCCTTTGTTACGACTGATAAATCCAAAAGTGAGCAACACTTTTTTTGCTTCAAGCTTAAAGTCTTTCTTAGCTTGTTGATGATCAAACTGCAACTCCGGTACACCATGAGGTATTAACCTGATCTTGCTCTCCGGAAGTTCATAGATCTCTGTAAGGAAGTCAACGGCCATCTGTGTCATCACGATAATACCCGATGCCATCTTTCCCATCTCTTTAACGATAGCTCTTTCGTTATATGATGGTGTTTTTAGCACAGTATGCATCGTGATGATCAATGGTATTTCAAGCCTGTGCAACAGGGGTAAAATATAAACGCCACTTTGCCCGCCAAATATGCCAAACTCGTGTTCCAGCATACATACATCTGCTCCACTATAATTGATATGTTTGGCAGCCTTGATATAATCCGGCTGTTGTTCCTGTCGAATCGTGAGCTGTACTTCCGAAGGATATTTATATACTTCCTCACCATCGTTCATTGCCACTACAAAAGCATCTGTAGTGTTTTCGACAGTATTATTATGCATAACAGCCTGGAAAAGATTCTGGGTAAAGGTGCCGATGCCACATTCCCTTGGAGGGTAAGTTCCTATAAATGCAATTTTCATAATTAGCGAATGATGCGGTAATAAACAACACCGGGAAGGGTGCTTACGATCCTGGTGATCTTGTTATTCATATCAGGAAATGCAACCAGGAAAAGAATTGACTTAAGACAGGTTGCTTTGATGACAGATACGTTTAAATATACAACTTAATAACGGGTAAATACAGCATAAAAAAAGAGCTTCTCGAGGAAGCTCCTTCTTTGATCAGTATGGTTCTTCTTAGTCTTTTTTCTTCTTGTCGATGATGGCACCTACACCAGCACCAGCACCAGCACCTACTACGGCACCAATGATTCCGCCTTTCACTTTGTTCTTCGATACAGCAACACCTGTTCCTGCACCTACCACGCCACCGATCACAGCACCTTTAGCTGTATTGCTCCAGCCTTTCTTCTTAGCTGGTTCCTGTGTAACAGGAGTAGTGGTATTAGAAGACGTTTGTTGCTGTTGTATGATTGCTGCATTTCGTACGGCTTCTTTTTGAATCAAAACCTTTGTCTCTGCTTCTTTTTCAGCAGCAACAACTTTTAAAGAATCAATCGTAAATTGTTTTGCTTGTAATTCGCTGTTCTTTGAAGCGCTATCGCTGCAAGAAGAGAGTACCACTAAAAATGCAAGGCCCGAGATAAATTTTTTCATAATTGTTATCGATATTATTCGATATACCACTATATAGGGAATATAGTGCCGCTTATTCTTTAAACGCAATGAGCTGATGAGTAGGGTTGTAAACAGGCCAAATGAAAGCAATGCAACAAACAAGGGGTGCTTATTGCTGGTTATTCTGCATTATATCCCTTATTGGGATAATAATCAGGGAAATGAATTGATTAAAACACTGAAATGCTCAATACCTGTCTCGGCCGGAGATAGCTCTTCGCAACAATGCAATGATTAGCGTGAGTACTGCTGAACCTACAATTGCCCATATAATCGGAAATGTTTTTCCGCCAACATTGATCGCAAAGATCTCTGGCAGACCAAATTTTCCGGCCATCCACATTCCGATATAAGCACCGATAAATCCAACAACAATCGATACAAGACATCCACCAACATTATAACCGGCAAGTGACTGGCCAATACCGCCACAGATGGCTGCGATGGCTAAAAGGATCAGTAATTCGGTAAGTGACATAACGGTGTTTTTAGATGATAGAGTTTAAATTATTTTCAAGGTAAGGAATTGTTGGAAATCTGTATCGCTTTCATGAATGGTCGCAAGTGATATATACACTGCAAAGCTAAATATTACCTGTTTTAAATCAGTATTGCTTTGTTGTAGCATCGATTATTTGTACAGGGTTTTGAGTACGCTTGTTGAACCAAATGAGAGGCTGGCCGATCTACAACATTTAGAAGTAAATTTGTTTCATGCGAATGTTATTGTTAACACTTGTTCTTTTATCTTCCTGCAGTGTCAATAAAAAAGCCCACATGAATTTTGCAGCCAATCCTGTTATTGCACACAGGGGAGCATTCAAAGCAAAAGCACATCCGGAAAATTCTGTTGCCGCACTGCGATATGCAATAGAACTCGGTTGCACGGGATCAGAATTCGATGTTTGGATGACTGCCGACGATTCACTGATCCTGAATCATGATCCCGGGTATGCCGGAAAGATGGTAGAGAAATCAACTTATGCCACGCTTGCTGAACAAACTTTATCCAATGGTAAACAACTTCCCTTACTGCGAAGTTTTCTTTTAGCCGGGATGAAGAATAATGGAAAGACAAAATTGGTACTTGAAATAAAACCTTCACGCATCAGTAAAGAAAGGGGAGAGAGGGTAGCACAGAAAGTAGTGGAGATGGTAACAGAATTGAATGCAGCGAATTACATTACCTATATCAGCTTTGATTATAACATACTGCTTACGATACTCAGGCTGAATAAAAATGCATCAACCCAATACCTCAGTGGAGATAAAACACCTGGACAGGTAAAGGCTGATGGGATTACAGGGCTCGATTATCATTATTCTGTTTTCAAAGAACATCCTGAATGGATCGCCGAAGCAAAGAACCTGGGATTAAAATTAAATGCCTGGACGGTGAATGAAACTGCGGATATGGACTGGCTGTTGGACCAGGGTTTTGATTTTATCACCACCAATGAACCTGAGTTGCTGTTGAGAAAGTTTAAGCAAAGAAAGACCAGGTAAAATTATCTGCTGAATGAGAAACAAAAAACTTGTATTTGTCTTTATTGTTGTACTTGCAATCATCGCTATAACGATCAAGCGTTGTAATAAGTACAATAGGAAAGAAGTAAAGGAGAATATTGCCACATCTGTTGATAGTAAGAAAGGCAGTCGTGGTTTAAACAGGGATGTAAGCAGGCTTTTTTACTCAAAGCATGCAAAGTGCAGGATGGAATGTCGTCATATTTCACAAAAAGAAGTGAGAGAGATTTTAGAACAGGGAACTATCAACTATCGAAAAAGTGATCTGCAGGATGCAAGAGGACCAGAGTATGCTGTTGAAGGAATTACATCTGACAGGCAAAAAGTAAGAATTGTATTTGCACCAAGAAAAACACAGACAACGGTTATTACCGTTATAGACCTGGATAATGACTGGAGCTGTCCTTCCTGTAATTAAGAATTGTACTTCCTTCAGCTAATCCATGTACCTTCTACCCGTGTAATCTGCAACTCAAAAAAATGAACATGCTAAAAGACATCAGTACACGAGCACCGAAAGAGCTGAACAAGCAGGACGTAAAAGCGAAAACCGCAGCGATCATTGCTGAACTGGATGATTTGCAAAATCTACTCTATGCTGAGTCAAAACACTCATTATTGATCATACTACAGGGCATGGATGCCAGTGGAAAAGATGGTGTAATTAAAAATGTGATGGGTCAGATCAATCCGCAGGGTGTGAAGGTGAAATCATTTAAAGCACCTACTGAAGAAGAGCTTTCGCATGATTTTCTCTGGAGAATACATACCCATGCACCGGCAAAAGGTATGATACAGGTATTTAATCGTTCGCATTATGAAGATATTCTCATCACCCGTGTACATGGCTGGTGTGATGATGATACCGCTAAGAAAAGAATGAAGGCCATCAATGATTTTGAAGAATTATTGCAGCAGAACAATACCACCATACTCAAATTCTATTTGCATATTTCACCGGATGAACAGCAGGAGAGATTAACTGAAAGAATGAACGATCCAAAGAAACACTGGAAATACAATGCAAAGGATTTTGAAGAAGCGAAACTATGGGACAAGTACATGGATATGTATGAAGAATGTTTTGATAAGTGTAGCAAGGTTCCCTGGATCATTACACCAGCTGACCAGAACTGGTATAAGGAACATATCATAGCAACAACATTGTATAAGACGTTGAAGGAATTTGATATGAAGTTTCCGGAAATGAAATAGATTAGTGCCTGATTCTTTTTATCGTGTAAACCAAACTCTTGCAATCTTTCCATTTTTTACTTCATAGATTGCCACGCCATAAAATTTTCCTTGCCTTGTGGTGATCTCTTCATGATCTATTACATAATTACCTTGCACCACACGGTTCAGAAGTTTGCAATGCAACATCTCGTCTTTAGATAAGAAACTATATTCCTTTCGCATTGCAACCTTTCCTTTGACATTAGGAATACTGCTACCCAGAAAAAATATCTCTACGTCATCGGAATAGGGCTCAAGGAAAGCCTCAAGGTTGTGCGCATTGTAAGCGAGTAGTTGCTGGTCGGCAAGTTCTTCCGGAGAGAAAGTCCTAAGTGAATCTGGTTGTAAGGCAATGCCTTTGTTGAACACCCAATCAATATGCTTCCAGTTGTCTATATCGTCAACCGGGTTTTTGGATAATAGCAAAAGGTTTGCTACTGAGCCTTCTTTTACAGAACCAAATTGATTTTGTTTACTGATGGCTTTGGCGCCATTGATGGTAGATGCCTGTATTAAACTCCAATTGTTCATGCCAGCCTTTTGCATAGCTCTTAATTCATCATAATAGCTTGAGATATGATGCGTACCTATATTACCTGCATCTGTGCCTGTAGCAATCAATACTCCCGCATTAACGAGTTTTTTCAAATTCAGTGAGCGGATGGAATCTGTTGTTTTAAAATAAGATGCGGCATTAGCAATATTCGTTTTATAACGTTTGGTAAGCACGGTATCTTCCAGTACAGAAAGATCATACATCGTATTTACAGGGTGAGGATGGGCATAGCGAAGATCTTCAGTGGATGGTGTATAAGTTTGTCCGAGTGACCTTCCGTAATTACCAGATACCACAAGGGTAGGAGATAATACTGTTTTCTTTGTTTTCAACAGTTGAATAAATGCATCATCTATTTCTACATCTTCTATACCGTGTACAAGGTAGTCGGCTCCTGCCTGTACTGCCAACATTGCGGTAATCCTTTCAGTTGCATGTACTGCTACACTTAAACCATTCTTGTGAGATTCATCTATCACCGCCTCTACCAAAGCCAGAGTGGCTCGTGCAGCACTATCAACATTGCTTCCATTAACGATGTACCATACTTTTATGAAGTCTGGTTTAAACGGCAATTGCTTCTGTACATAACTTCTGGCTTCATCCTGTGTAGTCATGAGAAAGAAAGGCATATTATCACCGAGATCATTAAAAACAGGAGGTTGCCAGGTGGTGATTAAGGGGCCAGTTATATACACTGTGGGAGCGTAATGTTTTGTACGGAAGCTATCTCGCTGTCGGAGAAAGTTAAGCGTTGAACCTACATCGATCACAGACGTTATTCCAGCTGCAAGATAGCGACGGAGAATCCCCTCCATGTTTTTGTGTGTCCATTCGATCTCTTCGCTATAGGGTTTATAATGGGTAAGATTGATGGCATCAGGCCGAGTATAAATGCTGCCACTCTGAGAGAAATGAATATGTGCATCTACTAATCCGGGCATCAGCCATTTACCAGTGCCATCTATTACCTGCTTTGCACCGGTTATATCAAGGTTTTTGCCCATAGTCGCAATCACTCCCTCTTTGATAAGAACATCCTGTGGTGTCAGCATTGTTTTATGCTCAACATCAACTACCGTAGTATTGCGAATAAGAACCTGAGATCTGGCAACGAGGGATACACAAATGCATAGTACTATGAAGAGGATTCTCATGTGCAGATTTTTGAAAGATAAGAAGTCAATCATTTCCGTTGCCATATACACAAAACCCCATCAGTATTCGTGTAAGTAAAGCTTCCATTTGTTTTATTGAATGATAATGTGGCATTACTGTCTGAAGCTTTTTCAAAGGTATTAGCAGTTTTCTTTATCCAATTGTTCTGCCTTCCATTCACCAACTGCTGGAGTACTGTTTCACCCTTTTCGTTCTTTGTTATTGCCAGGTTCATCTGCACCTGGCCACAATCAGATATCCAATCTCCATTGATCATTGTTTCGTTAACAGCAACATCATAATAATCAAGTGGCTTTAATGGAAGCAGGAAAGTATTTGTCAACACCGGTTTAGCACCTTTCTTTACTTTAAACTTTTGTTCGCCTGTAATAAAAGATCCTTTTGGAATAGTATAAAGGAGCTTGTTATCATTGGTAGTGATCTTTGTTTCTGTCCCTTTTAAGCTGATATTATCACCAAACAACGCAGTTGAATTGCGTACACTTGTTTGGGCGAAAACGAGATTTGCACCAACAGGCACTGCATAAGTTCCATTAGTCTGTTTGGTCATCGGAATGCTGTAATAGAGATCGTGGTTATTTGTATTCTCTGCCTTTACTATTACGAGGTAAGTATCTTTCTTATCCCCTTCATCCATCTTTGTTAATTCATAGGTTACCTGTACACCATCCTGGGCATTTAAAGTGATTCTTTCCTGTGCAGTTAACGAGTAGGAAATAAAAAGGGAAAAAACAATTAATAAATTTCTCATGGGGCATAAAATTTAAAAGACCTGAACAAGTCTTCAGGTCGGCTAATATAATATAAAATAGAAAAGGTGAGTATGATTACTCAATCTTCGTTCCATTCCATGTACCTTTCTCTTTTACATTATCATTGGTCCAGGTTCCTGTAAAACTATTTCTATTGCAGAATCTTTTAAACTCAAACTTGCCGGTAGCCTTTCCTTCTGTCCAGGTACCTTTTAAAATCACATAGGTGTTCCAGTCATCTTTTGTCATTTCACCTGTAATATAACCAGTACCATAGTTTACAGGGTAAGAGCCCTTGTATTTTCCGGACTGCTCGGTAATCGTGAGTATTCCCCAGTCTGTATCCCAACTTCCAACAAAATTGCAGGACTTCTGCGTAAAGTTTGTAAAGGTTGCTATGATAAAACAGAGTAGGGCAGGTACTAATATCTTTTTCATATAAGCAGTTTACTTAAATGTAAGTCTTTGTTGAGAATTTGACCAACAACTAAGCGGATAAAATTAAGGTGTCTCTCTTGCTACTGTTTCTGCCGGGCAATGTTTATTTGTACAAGTGTGCGACGCAACGGAAGTTCCATAGCAGCACTACAGCAAGGTACATAATTCTGCTTCGTAAGAAGGAGATTGCCTCGCAATAACATCATAATCTTTGCCTCGTCATGACGTAAAAAACCCGCTTCTTTCGAAACGGGTTCTTACTATTTATTGCATTGTTATGTAGAAGCAGATTGCTTCGTTCCTCGCAATGACGATTAATAACGATACATATCCGATTTGAAAGGACCATTCTTAGGAACACCCAGGTATTCTGATTGTTCTGTAGTCAGCTCTTCCAATACCACACCGATCTTAGCAAGGTGTAAACGAGCTACTTTCTCATCAAGATGCTTTGGTAACACGTAAACTTTGTTTTCGTATTTGTCAGTGTTTGTCCACAGTTCAATCTGGGCAAGTGTCTGGTTGGTGAATGAGTTACTCATTACAAAACTTGGGTGGCCTGTTGCACAACCTAAGTTCACCAAACGGCCTTCAGCCAGAACGATTACATCTTTACCATTAATGGTATAAAGATCAACCTGTGGCTTGATGGTGTTCTTGGTATTGCCATGATTTTTGTTTAACCAGGCCATATCAATTTCAATATCAAAGTGACCGATATTACAAACGATCGCTTTGTCTTTCATTGCTTCAAAATGTTTTGCAGTGATCAGGTCACGACAACCTGAAGCAGTAACAATAATATCAGCTTCTTTAACAGCATCGATCATTTTCTTCACTTCAAATCCGTCCATTGCAGCCTGTAAAGCACAGATAGGATCGATTTCGGTTACAATAACTCTTGCACCAGCTCCACGTAAGCTTTCAGCAGAACCTTTACCAACATCACCGTATCCACCAACAACAGCAACTTTACCTGCCATCATAACGTCAGTAGCACGACGAATAGAATCAACCAAAGATTCTTTACAACCGTATTTGTTATCGAACTTAGATTTAGTAACAGAATCGTTTACATTAATAGCAGGAACAGGTAAAGTTCCTTTTGCCATTCTTTCATATAAACGGTGAACACCTGTAGTTGTTTCTTCAGAAAGCCCTTTGATGTTCTGGATCAGTTCAGGATATTTATCAAACACCATGTTGGTAAGATCACCACCATCGTCAAGGATCATGTTCAAAGGCTTGTCAGCAGAACCGAAGAACAATGTTTGCTCAATACACCAGTCAGCTTCTTCCTGTGTTTGACCTTTCCATGCATACACACCAATACCTGCAGCAGCAATAGCAGCAGCAGCATGATCTTGAGTAGAGAAGATATTACAAGAGCTCCATTTAACTTCAGCACCAAGCGCCACTAATGTTTCAATAAGCACTGCAGTCTGGATGGTCATGTGAAGACATCCTGCGATACGAGCACCTTTCAATGGCTGAGAAGCTCCGTATTCAGCACGGATACTCATCAAACCAGGCATTTCAGCTTCTGCTAAACGAATTTCTTTGCGGCCCCATTCAGCTAAGCTGATGTCGGCTACCTTGTGAGCGAGTGTAAAGTCGATTGACTTTGTAAGTGTTGACATATTACAATTTGAAGTTTTAATTAACAGTGCGAATTTAGGCTATGCAGGATAATTTCCTGCCAGCTGTTATAATTTTAGGAGATGTTTTGTGAAATAGATAGATTTGAAGGATAAATGACCTGTTTGATATGCCTAAAACCTCCAAAATAGAACAATCGGCTGACAGCAGTATTGCTCTCGATTCAAAAGACCTGGCAATATTAAAGCTGCTGCAGCTAAATGCAAGAGCTACTGTTAAGGAGATCAGCGAAAAAATACACCTTAGCACAACTCCTGTGCACGAAAGGATCAGGAGAATGGAAGACAGTGGTGTGATTAAACAATATGCTACACTGGTTGATCCTTCAAAAGTGAAGAAAGGACTGATGGTGATCTGTTATGTGAGCCTGAAACAACACAGCAAGAATGCCGGAGATAAGTTCATCAAAACAATACATGAATTGAACGAGGTGATTGAATGTTATAATATCTCCGGTGAATTTGATTTTATGTTGAAAGTTGTTGCCGAAAACATGGATGCTTATTATGATTTCCATGTAAATAAGTTGAGCCAGGTGGAAAATATGGGTAAGGTACAGAGTGTGTTTGTAATGGGAGTGATCAAGGAAACACACCAGTTGGTATATTAGGGATTGGGGATTAGGTTGCCACATATATTTTGCGTTGTGATTCGCTGTGTCATTGTGACGCTGTGGTTCAAAAAAATAAAATATGAGAAAATATCTTTTTATATTTTTCTTCTTTTATGCAGGTACCTGTTTCTCTCAAAAGGGTTTTGTAAAACAAGAGAAGGGAAAGCTAGTCATTGATGGAAAACCTTACCGCTATATCGGCACCAATTACTGGTATGGCATTTATCTTCCACTTATAAAGGATAAACAAAGAGGCCTTGAACGGTTGAGAAAAGAACTGGAATTTCTTCAGCAGCAAGGTATCACCAACCTGAGAATACTTGCCGGTGCAGAAGGAACAGGAAAGATCGCCGGCAATTTTCGGGTTGAGCCTCCTTTACAATCAGCCAAAGGTGTTTTTGATACTGCTGTATTATATGGATTAGATGTATTGCTGGATGAAATGAGTAAAAGGAATATGAAAGCAGTAATCTTTTTCAGTAATAACTGGGAGTGGAGTGGTGGCCTTCTGCAATACCTCAACTGGAACGGCATCATCCCGGATTCCGTTTTACAAAATAAAATGGAATGGGAAGACATGAGAGACCTCATCAGTAAATTCTATACTTGTGAACCCTGCAAAGCTGATTACCAAAAGCAGGTTGATGTGATCCTCAGCAGAACAAACTCAGTCAACAACAAGCGATATACTGATGATGCAACCATTATGAGCTGGCAGTTGGCCAATGAGCCAAGACCAATGAGACCTGCTGCAAACACAGCTTACAAAGAATGGATAAAAGATGTGGCTGCACATATCAAATCAATCGACAAAAAACATCTAGTGAGTATTGGTCATGAAGGAGAAATAGGAACACAGGATTTTGATCTTTATAAGGCGATACATAATGATGTGAATATAGATTACCTCACCATTCATATCTGGCCAAAAAACTGGGGATGGATGAAAGCAGAAACCATGTATAAAGATTTTCCAAAAGTGAAAGAACTTACATCAACTTACATACTGAAACACACCAGGCTTGCATATAAACTAAGGAAGCCACTTGTAGTAGAAGAATTTGGATTTCCAAGGAATGATATGGCTTTCGACGCAGGAACTGCTACTTCATTCAGAGATCATTACTATGGTTTTCTTTTCAGCCAGCTCACTCATCCCAAGAACGAAAACCGGTATAGCAGGATGATAGCAGGAATGAACTTCTGGTCATTTAATGGAACAGCCAGACCAATACCCGGTCAGCGTTTCTGGAAACCTGGTGATGATTATATGGGTGATCCACCAATGGAAGAACAAAGCCTGTACGGAGTCTTTGATGCAGATTCAACTACTTGGAATGTGATCCGGCAACATGTAAATGCTTTAAAACGGAAATGACTTCATTGTTATTGAATTACTAAATAGCTGGAACCGCTTTGTTATCTGATCTCAGCCGGTTAAATTGTGAGAGCAAAATCAACATCAAAATGCGAAACTACATTGTTGCGGCTATCGTAGGTCTGTCTGTTATCATTGCTTTCTGGATAGCCGGCAATGCAATAAAGTATCGTTCTACAACAAGCGAAGTGATCACCGTAACGGGTAGTGCAGAAAGAGATTTTGTGAGTGATCTTATAGTGTGGACAGGTTCTTATTCACGCAAATCAATGGATCTTAAATCTGCATACGCCATCTTAAAGCAGGATGAGAATCGCATCAGGACATACTTACAAAGCAAAGGAATTGCAGCCAGTGAAGTTGTTTTCTCCTCAGTGGAAATAAGAAAAGATTTCGATTATCAGTATGACATGCAAGGCAGGCAAACGAGTACCAGCTTTACCGGTTACAACCTATCGCAACAGGTAAAAGTTGAATCTAAGAACGTAGATAAAGTTGAAGTGCTATCGAGAGAGATCACTGAATTGATTGAAGCCGGTATTGAATTTAATTCTTCAGCTCCATCTTACTATTACTCCAAATTATCCGAGCTTAAGATCGACCTGTTATCAAAAGCCAGTGCTGATGCAAAGACAAGGGCAGAATCTATTGCTGATAACTCAAACAGTTCTTTGGGTAAAGTGAAAAAAGCCTCAATGGGAGTGTTCCAGATTACAGCACAGAACAGCAATGAAGATTATAGTTACGGTGGAGCATTTAATACTACCAGTAAAAGAAAGACTGCATCTATCACTGTAAGGGTAGAGTACAGTACAGATTAAATATCTTTTATCATCACATAATCCTCCTGCAGCACACCATTTCCCAGATCAACATCTTCTTCTCTTAAGATGCTAAATCCAATTCTTTCATAAAATTTTTTAGCGGGATTGTTCCTGTTTACATTCAGTACAAGTTGAATTGCTTTGTAAGATCGTATCACTTCAATACAATGATCCATCAAAGCTTTCCCGGCACCTGATTTTTGTATATCGGGCAGGACATACAATTTGTTCAGCTTATAAACCTCATCCGAATATTTACTTATTGAAGCAAAGCCTATTGGCGAATGATTCAGTTCAGCAATAAAAAATTCCTGCCCGTTTTGCATTTGCTCCTGCAAAGCTTCAGTAGCGTAGAAGTAACCCAACATGTAATTCAATGATTCGGGTGTAAGGATTTCGCCATAAGCCGAGGGCCATGTTTTATAAGCGATATCCTGTATCGCTGCAATATCATGCTGTGTTGCCTTCCGAATCAATAGAGGTGAGTTTTGAGCGGTCATGTATCAACCTCGACAGTTTTTCCTGCTGTCGTATTCCTTTCAAAGATAAACGGATGGCTACATAATAACTCATCAATGCTCCACTAATAAGTAACGCTCCGGAGATATATTTCGTCACCGTTTTATTCTCGGCTAAAAATAAAAAACTGTCGTACAAGCCATGAAAGAAAACGGCCATTAAAAATCCTTGCAAAAGATACAATCTCCTTTTGGCAAGGCTGAACTTTGCAAGACCTGCATAATAACCCATGATCACTGCAAATGCTGCATGTGCAGGAACACTTAAAAACATTCGCATGAGCCCTGTATTAAATCCATGCATAAAAACATAGCCAGCATTTTCAACTGTTGCAAACCCCATACTCACCATCACGGAATATACAATGCCATCAAATGGCTCATCAAAAGCTTTCAGCCGGAAACAATAATTCTTTAACACGAAGAACTTAACACCTTCCTCTGTTAAACCAATAACAAGGAAAGATTGAACGATAATATTTATGTACGAAGGTATCTGTGCATCGATCAGTGTAGTACCCAGAAAACGCGATGCGTAGGTTTCAATAAATATGCAGGGTACTGCTGCTACCATGCCCAGTAAAAAACTAACAAGCAGCAACCCTATAGGTTCACGGTTGTATTTATCCCTTAAATAAATAAACAGGCAAATGAGAAAACCCGGTGCAATGGAAAGCAACAAAAGATCCATAGAGCAGCATTACAGGAAAAATCCTGCCAAGGTTTCTCGCTGAATCCGCAGAAATCGCAGAACCTCCACCTGCTTCAGTGTTTTCTGCGAGAGATTACAAGTTCGCAAGCGATTCTTCGATCGTTTTGATCCTTGCCTCAGCATCAGCCTGTTTCTTCTTTTCCAGGTCAACTACTTCAGGTTTTGCGTTTTGTACAAACCGCTCATTGCTGAGTTTCTTCAACACACTGTTTAAAAAGTTTCGCTGGTATTCAAGATCTTTTTGTAGTTCTTCTTTTAACGCACCAGCATCTAAAGCTTGCTCTGTTGCTATAAAGAACTTGTCTTTCTCTACAGCAACAACGATTGTATTCGAAACACCTTCTGCGGTGAAAAATACTGTTGCATTTACCTGTTTAGCCAGGATATCTTCAATTGCTTTATACTGTTGCGTATTCGCTGTTTGAATGTGGAGCTTTACAGCATCTTTGGGCTTTAACTGGTTCTTCGCTCTTGCCTCACGAATAGAAGTGATCACTCTTTTCAATAATTCACCCTCTGCAAGAACATTTTTATCTGGGGTAACTACATCGGCATATTGCTTCACACACAGGTCATCTGTTTTATCACTAATCAGGTGATATAGTTCTTCTGTTATAAAAGGCATGTACGGATGCAATAATTGTATTAACTGTTCAAAGAATCCTGCAGTCTTCTTGTATACAGCAGCATCCATAGGCTGTTCAAAACCTGGCTTGATCCACTCAAGATACCAGCTACAGAAATCATCCCAGATCAATGAATAGATCGTCTTCAAAGCCTCACTCAATCGGAACTGTTTAATCAATTGATCAACTTCTGTTCTTGCTTCATTCAACCTGTTCTCAAACCAGTTCACTGCAAAACCGGTATTTCCTCCAGCCTCTGAACTATTGACTTCAGCCTGTCTTCCTTCCCACATCTTTAATAATTTCAATGCATTCCACATCTTGTTATTAAAGTTTCTTCCCTGTTCAAGACTTGCCTCATCAAACAAAAGATCATTACCAGCAGGTGATGAGATCATGATGCCAAAACGAACAGCATCTGCACCGTATTTATCTATCAGTTCTAATAAATCAGGAGAATTGCCAAGACTCTTACTCATCTTTCGGCCTTGCTTATCTCTTACCATTCCGGTAAAATAAACATGCTCGAAAGGTCTTTCATTTCGGTAATGTGTACCAGCCATCACCATTCTGGCTACCCAGAAGAAAATAATATCCTGCCCGGTAACAAGTACTGAAGTAGGGTAGTAGTAATTTATTTCTTCATTATTTGGCTCATTGATACCGTTAAACACTTCTATTGGCCATAACCATGAAGAGAACCAGGTATCTAGCACATCATCATCCTGTTTAAGCTTAATGCTGGATGTATCAGATTCACCATTCACCATTGACCATTCACGCATTGCTTGTTCCTCATCCTCCGCTACAACAAAATTCCCCTTATCATCATACCATGCCGGAATTCTTTGTCCCCACCAAAGCTGACGAGAAATACACCAGTCTTTTACATTTTCCAGCCAGTACTTATACGTGGCTAGAAATTTATCACCTGGATGTATCTGTATTCTTCCTTCAGTTACTTCTTTGAGTGCTGGCTCTGCAAACTCTTTCATCTTCACGAACCACTGTGTAGAAATTCTTGGCTCTACAACAGCACTGCTTCTTTGAGAGAAGCCTAATCGTGTAGTATATTCTTCTTCCTTATAAAGTAAACCCTCAGCAGCTAATTGTTCTACCGCTTTTTTTCTTGCTTCAAAACGATCCATTCCTACAAACACCTGTGCAGCTTCACTGAGTGTGCCGTCTTCATTCAATGTATCAACTACTTCGAGATTATGTTTTAATCCCAGGTTGTAATCATTGATGTCGTGAGCCGGCGTTACTTTCAAGGCACCCGTTCCAAATTCTTTATCTACATAATCATCAAAAATGATCGGCACTTTCCTGTTCACCAAAGGAACAATGGCAAACTGGCCTTTCAAATGAGCATATCTTTCGTCAGATGGGTTTACACAGATGGCAGTATCACCCATGATCGTCTCAGGACGTTGGGTTGCAATAACAATATACTCATCTGTACCTGCTATCTTATATTTTACATGATACAGTTTACCTGTGATCTCTTTGTATTCAACTTCCTCATCACTCAAAGCTGTTTTTGCAGCGGGATCCCAGTTGATCATTCTTGCCCCACGATAGATCAGGCCTTTTTTATACAGGTCAACAAAGACCTTGATCACTGCTTTGTAATAATGATCATCCATCGTGAAGTTGGTTCTATCCCAATCTACACTGCATCCTAATCTTTCGATCTGGTTATAGATGATGCCACCATATTTATCCTTCCATTCAAATGCATACTTCAGGAATTCTTCACGGCTGAGGTTATTCTTGTCAATGCCTTTTTCTTTCAGCATTTGTACCACCTTGGCTTCAGTGGCAATTGAAGCATGGTCACTGCCAGGAACCCAGCATGCATTGAATCCACTCATCCTTGCCTTACGGACAAGAATATCCTGCACGGTCTCATTCAAAGTATGACCCATGTGCAGTACACCAGTAACATTCGGAGGAGGAATGACAACCGTGAATGCCTTCCTGCTGTCAGGAAGACTCTTAAAGTATTTCTTTGCTAGCCAATGCTTATACCATTTGCTTTCTACCTGCTCCGGGATATAGTTTTTACTCAATTCCATGCTTGCTGCCAATATAATTAGTGGGCTGCAAAGCTAAGGAAAAGCTATTGGCTTAACTCAAGGTTATAAAGGTTGGATGTAGGGATTTTGACTAAAGAAACTCGATCTTCCATTGCAGGTAAGATGCTAAAGCGATCACTGCGAAAATAAAAAAGACGATCAGGGTGTTCTTTGCTGTTTCAGTCAGTTGAAACCTGGCAGATGTTCTTTCCATGGTGAGCGTTTTAAAGGTGATAAAACATCATCTGGTCGAAATCCTGGTGCCTGTTGGTGCTGTTCCTTGGTGTCCTAAGTGTGAAGGGAGAATAAATATAACAACGCTTGGTGAAATTTTAAAATATAATCCGGGAAATTCTGGATTAGTTTTTCCACATTCCCTTTAAACCTCATTTTGCTAAAAAACTTATGCTTCCTGTATCTATATTGGCTTTAAAATCTGAATTTAGCCGCTGTGTACGCTATTGTAGATATAGAAACGACCGGGAGCCATGCCAGCGGAAATGGAATCACCGAGATTGCCATCATTTTGCATGATGGTAAGGCCGTGGAAGGGAAATTCCAGACCCTGGTAAATCCACAGACGCCCATCCCAAAATTTGTTTCTTCCCTTACAGGAATATACAATCACATGGTGGCGGATGCTCCTGTTTTTTCCGATGTTGCGCCCAATATTTACGAGCTGCTCAAGGGCAGGATCTTCGTTGCTCATAATGTAAATTTCGATTATTCATTCCTGCGAAGCCAGTTTAAGACGGTTGGATACGATTGGCAGGCCCGGAAACTCTGTACCATCAGGATGGCCAAAAAAGCCTTTCCCGGCTTAAGAAGATATGGCCTCGGTCATCTCTGTGATCATTTTGGAATTGATAATGTTCAGCGTCACCGTGCTGCCGGTGATGCATTGGCAACAACCACTTTATTCGAAATGGTATTGGAGAAAGGTGGTGAGCAAATGATCAAGGATTTCCTGAAAAAGGAAAGTCGTCAGCAGATATTACCGCCAAACCTGCCTGAACAGCAAATGAAAGCTTTACCATTTGAGCCTGGTGTTTATTATTTCCATGATGCAAAAGGAAAGGTGATTTATGTAGGTAAAGCGAAATGTCTGAAGCAAAGAGTTGTGAGCCATTTCACAGGACTTGACACCAGTAAAAAACGACAGGCATTCTTAAAAGATATTCATTCTATCAGCTATAGCATTTGTCCCACCGAGTTTTCTGCATCTATATTTGAAAGTATAGAGATCAAACGACTATGGCCTGCTTATAATTACAGCCAGAAAAGGTTTGAACAATTATGGGGCATTTACATGTTTGAAGATGCAAGAGGTTATTTGCGTTTAGCAGTGGATAAGAAACGAAAATACCTGGAACCTGTGGCCTCATTTGGATTGATGGCAGATGCACACAGAACACTGTGGCAGATTGTACGAAAATTTGAGTTGCATGCAGGACTTTGCTTTTTAGATAAAACGCAGAATGATGATCTTCCTGTGGTTGGTGAATACAACCAGTCTGTAAAAAAAGCTGTCGACTGGCTCGAAAGTCAGAAAGAAACATTCGCCATCAAGGAAAAAGAGAGTTGCATCCTTGTTCAGGATGGAAAGTTTTATGGTATGGGTGTATTGAAAGATGAGCAGATAAGTGACCTGGAAATGCTCAGGGAAAAACTCACGCCTTATCCTGAAAATGAAGTGATCAAATCGATGATCCGCCAGTATGTTGATCGTTATCCTTCCAAAGTGATGAAGTTTGCCTGAACTTTAGACTATAAATTTTTCCAAAATACAAAACTTTGGAAAAGTTGAGTTTGATGAGGTGGAAAACTTTCTTCCGCTGCAACATGGTATAATACAAAGGAATATTACCACTAAATACTCATGGATATAAATCCTCACTCAAACAATTTTTTCTTTCCCTTTCCTGCAATTACATTCGCACCCCTTTAAACAGAATGGATGATGATGGAATTTGCACAACAGGTAGCAGCGAAACTCAACATAAGAAAACAACAGGCAGAAGCAGTACTGGAATTACTGGCTGAAGGAGCCACCATTCCTTTTATTGCACGGTATCGAAAAGACAAGACCGGTGCATTGGATGAAGTACAGATACAGCAGGTACAGGAAGAAGCAAAAGCAATGAAAGAATTCAGTGAAAGGAAAACTTTTATTGAAAAGACAATCACTGAGCAAGAGAAAATGACACCGGCTTTACAGGAAAAACTGGATAAAGCAACGACCATCACCGAACTGGAAGACATCTATCTTCCTTACAAACCCAAACGCAAAACCAAAGCACAAACGGCAAAAGAAAATGGTTTGGAGCCTTTGGCTTTGCTGGTACTTGAACAAAAAGATATTGATGTTGTTATTGAAGCTGAGAAATTCATCAACGAGAAAATAAAGTCAGCAGATGAAGCTTTACAGGGTGCAAGAGACATTATAGCAGAAACAGTCAACGAAGATGCACAGGTAAGAGCCAAACTGCGAAAGCTGTTTGAAGACACTGCAACTTTGCAAAGTAAAGTACTCACCGATAAAGAACAGGAAGGCATCAAGTACAAAGACTATTTCGATTTCTCGGAAGCTATTCATAAAATTCCTTCACACAGGATATTAGCAGTGCTGAGAGGATTCCTGGAAGGATTTCTTCGTATCAGCATTGCACCAATCGAAGAAGAAGCATTATACATTCCTGAACAGTTGTATGTAAAAGGACAAAATGCAAGTACCGACCAGGTTCGTAAAGCTATTAAAGATGCTTACAAAAGACTATTGCAACCAAGCCTGGAAACAGAATTCAGAACAGCTTTGAAACAAAAGGCAGATGAGGAAGCCATCAATGTGTTTGCAGAAAATCTTCGCCAGTTATTATTGAGTTCTCCATTAGGAAGTAAGAAGGTTTTAGCGATTGATCCAGGTTACAGAACTGGCTGTAAAGTAGTTTGTCTTGATGAAAAAGGAGAGTTGCTTCACACTGATCTTATTTACATTCACGAAGGCAACAAGCAATACGAAGCAGAACACATCATCAAAAACCTCGTCTCCAAATTCAATACAGAAGTTTTTGCCATTGGTGATGGAACAGCAGGAAGAGAAACAGAGCAATTCATAAAGAAATTAAATCTTAACCTGCCAGTCTTTTTAGTGAACGAAGATGGTGCATCAGTTTACTCAGCTTCTGAAACAGCCAGGGAAGAATTTCCTGATAAAGATGTAACCGTAAGAGGTGCAGTTAGTATTGGCAGAAGACTGATGGATCCATTGGCTGAATTGGTGAAGATCGATCCGAAGAGTATTGGAGTTGGACAATACCAGCACGATGTAAATCAATTCAGGTTAAAGGAAAAACTGGATGCAACAGTGGTGAGTTGTGTGAACCAGGTAGGAGTAAACCTGAATACTGCCAGTAAACATTTGCTGAGTTATGTAAGTGGTATCGGGAATACATTAGCTGAGAACATCATTAAATACAGGAGCGAGGTTGGTAAATTCAATGAACGAAAGCAATTATTGAAAGTACCGAGACTTGGTGATAAAGCTTTTGAACAGGCTGCAGGCTTTTTACGAATAAAAGATGGAGTACATCCACTTGACAAAAGCTCAGTTCATCCTGAAGCTTATGAACTGGTTCAGCAAATAGCGGCTGATCATAATGTGAAGCTGGAAGAGTTGATTGGTAATGAAAAGCTCATCAATCAGATTGATCATAAGAAATATGTGTCCGAGAAGTTTGGTGAGCACACAGTAAAAGATGTGCTGAATGAATTAAAGAAACCCGGTCTTGATCCAAGATCAGAAGCCCAGCAATTTGAATATGCTAACATTTATTCCATCAATGATGTAAATGTTGGAATGGTAGTTCCTGGTATTGTTACCAACATAACACGCTTTGGTGCATTTGTAGATATTGGTGTGAAACAGGATGGCCTTGTTCATGTAAGTGAAATTGCACATCAATATATCACAGATCCCGGTGAAGTCTTAAAGCTGAACCAGAAAGTGGAAGTAAAAGTGATGGAAGTAGATGTAGCGAGAAAGCGTATTGCTTTATCAATCAAACAAACACAGGAAGCAACGGTGAGAAAGGCTGGGGGCTACAGGCTAGATAAAAACATAAAGAGTGAAAAGCAACCTGCAACAATGGATGATGCATTGTCAATGTTGAAGAATAAGTTTAAGAGATAGGTGTCACGCAAAGACGCTAAGGTACAAAGCAGATAAGATAAGTGCGTAATCAATTTTGCGTCTTTGTCCCTTTGTGTGAAAATAAAAAAGTTGAGGAAAGGTCCGAACGTACAAGAGAGTGACACAACAAAAGCTCTCATATGGAATCTCCAGTTGGCCACATTATATACCTAAATACTTTAGAAACTCCCTCCTCGGTATCATCGTTGCTCCCAAACTTTCCAAATGAGGATTGTGCACCTGGCAATCGATCATTTCAATGCCTGTTGCAACAAGATGCTGCACATACTTTATAAAAGCATACTTGCTGGCATTACTCTCTTTACTGAACATGCTCTCCCCACAGAAAACATTGTTGATACGAAGACCATATAAACCACCAACCATTTCTCCATCTTTGTATACTGCTGCACAATGTGCATGACCCAGTTCAAAAAGCTGGCTGTAAGCATCTATAATATCATCATTGATCCATGTTCCTGCCTCATCTTTTCTTTTCACCTGCTGGCAATGTTGAATTACCTTCCGGAAATCTTTATCAATAGAAAAATCGAATGCATCTTTCTTCAGCAATTGTTTCATGCTGTTACTGATCTTCAGGTGGGCAGGAAATAAAACACAACGTGGATCAGGACTCCACCACAACGGAACATCACCATCGTACCAGGGAAAAATTCCATTCTGGTAGGCCAGCAATAAACGCTCTACAGAAAGATCACCACCAAATGCAAGTAGACCATCCTCCATTGCTTCTTCAACAGGAGGAAACCAGAGCTTATCATCTAAAGCAAATAAAGACAAGAAAGGTAATTGGGTAATTGTGAATTAGTGTATCCGTATTTCGTACTTCGTATCTCGTACTTCTCTCAAGCCATCACTTCAACAGTAGCACCGATGCCTCGTTCTGTAATTGCATCACACATCGGCTTTAGCGTTTCATAGTCACCCTCTTTTACAGCATATTTACCTTTAAAATGAATAAACATAGCACATTGCTCAGCCTGTTCTGCAGAGTGATTACAGATCTCCATCAATGTCTCAATCACCCAGTCAAAAGTGTTCACCTCATCGTTCCACACAATAAGAGAATGAGAATGCTGATCGGCTACCAGTGTGTCGGTATCCTGCTCGTGTAAAGGTTTCATATCGTTTTCACTATGCCACATGCCACAAATTTATTATCAAATTTCTAAGTTTAGCGTTAAGATTTTTATGATTCCGGCTCCGGTTTTTCCAATTATGCTTTACTTGCGTCGCACCCTTGTGCAGAATATCATTGTTCGGCATATATACAAAAACGATCATCCACCTAACTTTTCCCTTTGTAGTTCTTCAATTACTGCAGCATAACTACTGCCCACCGGCACTTCTTTTCCAGCTACAGTGATCTTCTGCCGGTTGAATTTTTCGATCTTATTAATAGGAATAATATACGACCGGTGTACACGGATAAATTCTTTCGGAGATAGTTTTTCCTGTATGCCTTTAAGGGTCATCAGCGTAAGAACAGGGTTGGGCTTGATATGAATTTTTATATAATCATCAAGCGCTTCAATGAGATCAATGTCTTTGAGGTTGATCTTCATCATTTCATAATTTACTTTAACGAAGATCGAACTCAGCTCCAGGTCTTTGGAAGAGATAAATTCAAGGTATTCTTTAACCTTATACACAGATTTTAAAAAACGGGCATAATCAAACGGCTTCAACAGGTAATCAATCGCATCAACATTAAATCCTTCTACTGCAAAATCTTTAAATGCTGTCGTAAAGACAACGGCAGGTTTGTGCTGGAGTGATCTGTAAAATTCAACTCCATTACAGTCCGGCATCTGTATGTCAAGAAAAAGCAGGTCAACCTTATTGCGCTTAAGAAAGCTATCTGCTTCTTTTGGATTCGTAAATCTTTCCTGCAGGTTCAGAAATGGTATTTTATCGCAATATTCCTTAATTAACTGGAGTGCCAAAGGCTCATCATCTATCGCAATGCAGTTGATCATTGTAAAATTATTTCCAGGTTAACGGTATAAATTCCATTTGAATCGTCTATATCAAGCCTGTGCTTCTCAGGGTAAAGCAATTGAAGCCTGCGTTTTACATTCACTATTCCAATTCCCGTGTTAATGCTGTTTTTTCCGGCAGCATGAACAATATGGTTTTGTGCAAAAAAGCTGATCCGGTTTGTCTTTTTCTTTAGTGCAATGCTGATCGTTGAATCTTCAACAGTGCTTACGCCATACTTGAAGGCATTTTCAACAAAAGCAATCAAAAGAAGTGGAGCGATCTGTAAATTATTCACCTGGCTGTCGAGATCAATATTCAGCTTTACTTTATCTGTAAGCCTCACCGATTGCAGGTTGATATAATTCTGCAGGAATTCAATTTCATTCGACAGGGGTACCAGTTTCTGATCGGTTTCAGTAAGTACATACCGCATAATGGCCGACAACTTCAGGATAGAGGCAGCAGTTTCATCACTTTTCGTAATAGCCAGTGAGTAAATATTATTCAATGTATTAAAGAAGAAATGGGGATTGATCTGTGACTTCAGCAATGAAAGCTCTGTGTTCAGCTTTTCATGTTCCATCTCTTTCTTTGTGTCTTCACTTCTGAACCATTCCTGTATAGATGATACGGCAAGTCCGATCGCAAATACTAATACAAAGCCAAGATATGAACTGGGATAATGGGTGATATTCTTCCTGCTGTTAAATCGCTTTTCAGCATCGGGAGGTTGTGGAAGATTCCTGTTTTTATAATAGGCTACCGGCCCTTCAGGTGCAACAATGGCATTGGCCAATGGTTTTGGCGCAAAGATGAATAATACAAAACAGGCCACTACACTTGACGTGTACAATATCCATTTTCTTGTTTTGAAAAAACGGGGAATCAGCACCAGCACATTCAGGTAGTAGAATGCAAACAACAAAGTATTGATACAGATGAATGAAACGATCATATTATCGCTCATTCTGAATATCCCGGTACGTGGAAGGAAAATATACGGGATAGAAAAAAAACACACCCATGCGATCAGGTGAGCAATGATTGTTATGATCTTTTTATTCTTTTTCACGAGCAGCTTTGGTCAAATATAAAACAGCACGATACACTTATATCAATGTTTAGGCTGAATGGGCGAAATAATCGGGTAAGCTCAGTAAGATTCGGAATCGTTCGGGAAATCCTTTTGCTTTACATCAGTAATATATTGCTGAACAGCAGAAGTTACCTGTTCGTGCATGTTCAGGTACTGACGTAAAAACCTTGGCTTAAACTCTACGTTGATGCCCAGCATATCATGCATAACCAGCACCTGTCCATCACAATGTTTACCGGCACCAATACCGATAGTTGGAATCTCCAGGCTTTCACTCACTTCCTTAGCAAGTGTCGCAGGGATCTTTTCCAATACTACAGCAAAGCAACCTGCATCCTGGAGTAGTTTGGCATCAGCCCTCAACTTATCAGCTTCCACCTGTTCTTTTGCTCTTACACTATAGGTTCCGAATTTATAAATGGATTGAGGCGTTAATCCCAGATGTCCCATCACTGGTATACCTGCAGAAACAATACGCTTAACACTGTCCATCACTTCTTCACCACCTTCCAGTTTTATGGCATGAGCACCTGTTTCTTTCATGATCCTGATGGCAGAAGCCAGAGCGATATCGGAGTTAGATTGATAATAACCAAAAGGCATATCAACCACAACAAGACAACGGTCAATACCCTTCACCACACATTGTGCATGATAGATCATATGTTCCAATGTCATCGGCACAGTGGTCTCATTTCCTGCCATTACATTGCTGGCACTGTCGCCAACCAGTATCACATCAATGCCTGCTGCATCAAATATTCCGGCAAAAGAAAAATCATAAGCCGTGATCATCGAGATCTTCTCACCATTATTCTTAAGCTTCAATAGGGTGTTGGTGGTGATCTTTTTTATTTCTTTATTGACTGACATGATTTCACGCAAAGGTTTTAAGTTAGCAAAGACGCAAAGCTAGTTTGGAAGATTGTTCACAATCCGGTGAATTCCTTCCTTAATAAGCGCAGTGTTGAAGTTGATTAATAGTCCGAGCTTCAAACCAGTTAACTTCAGATAAGTTTGAACTTGTTTATAATGAACTGGAGCTAAGGTCTCAACAGATTTGATTTCAATGATTACTTTGTTCTCTACTATGATATCAGCTCTGAAACCTGCTTCAAGTTTTATGGATTCATGCACAAGCGGAATTCCTTGCTGGGATGTGAAAGAAAGATTTCTCCCGTGCAGCTCATAACACATTATTTCTTCATACACACTTTCAAATAAACCCGGTCCGTATTGCTTATGAACTTGGAAAGCAATATCAACAACTTCCTTGGCAATTTGGTTCTCTGATAAAATAGTCTGCACAATACAAACTTATGGGATTCTCTAAACTTTGCGACTTGTTTCCTTTGCGTCTTTGCGTGAAACTTCTTCATATAAACTCTGCACCAAACCATCTGCAAGGCCGATCTTAGGAACATATATTTCACTAATGTCAGCCCATCTCATCACACTGATGTAGATCTGCAAAGCAGGAATAATTACATCAGCCCTGTCTTCCCTTAACTTATATAGTCTCATCCTTTCTTCTAACGATACACTGGACAATTCCCTGTGATAATCTCGCAGCAGGTCAAGTGTCAGGGGCTTTCCTTCTTTCTTTTTACTTAACGACAATACTTTATTGATGTTGCCGCCAGAACCAATTGCAACCATTGGCAGAGAACTCTTCGTATTGCTCTTCAGGTGATCTTTCATTTCATCCCAGGTCTTTTCAGCTACCTGTCCTTTCAATAAACGTATCGTTCCAATATTGAAAGACTCACGGTATTTCAGTCTGCCTTCATCAAAGAAGGTTAGTTCTGTACTACCTCCACCAACATCTATGTATAAATAAGAGTGTTCCTTGTCAAGGTTCTCAGCCACATGATTCTCGTAGATATAAGAAGCCTCTTCATCACCGGTAATGATCTTTATGTCAATACCGGTTTCCTTCTTTATCATCTTAATGATTTCATTGCCATTGGCTGCATCTCTCATAGCCGATGTTGCACAGGCTTTCACATGCTTTATTTCGTAAGCCATTAACAGGTGTTGATAGGCTTTCATGGTTTGCAGCAACATATCCTGCCTGTATGGAGTTATTTCTCCTTTTTCAAACACATCAAAACCCAATCGTAAGGGCACACGTACAAGACTTACCTTGGTAAACTGTGGTTTTTCCCCTGTCTCATCTGTCACTTCGGTTATCAGTAATCTTGCGGCGTTACTTCCTATGTCTATAGCTGCTAATTTCAAATCAGGAATTTGGCGGAAGTTACAGAGTAATTGCATCATTCAAAGGTTTCACGCAAAGACAGCAGGGAGCTAAGCCTCCGTCAAAACTTAGCGTCTTTGCCCACTTTGCCACTTTGGGTGGAACCCTTACTCTTGCACAAACCATTTGGCAGGATTTTTATGCTGATAATCACATGCCACCAGCAACAAAGTCGTCCAAAACACCAGCTTCGAAGAAAACATCTTTACCTGAAAACATCTCTCCAATGCTTGCCACATTGGTAGACGAACCATTTCACGAACCCGGCTGGATCTATGAAATAAAATGGGATGGGTACAGAGCATTGTCATACCTCAATAAAGGAACTGTTGATGTCCGTTCACGGAACAACAAATCCTTCAACCAGAAATTCTACCCGGTATATGATGCTTTGAAGCAATGGAAAGTAAATGCAATAGTGGATGGTGAGATCATCGTGATGAATGACAAAGGCGCTGCAGACTTTAGTGACCTTCAGGCATGGAGAAGTGAAGCAGATGGTCATCTTGTATATTACATCTTCGATATTCTATGGTTGGATGGAAAAGATCTTACCCAACTTCCATTAACCGAAAGGAGAGAAGCACTAAAAACCATCATTCCTGCAGATCATCCAACCATCAGGATCAGCGATACCTTCGATGCAGAAGGTAACGAACTCTTCAAACTGGCAGAACAATTTGGCCTGGAAGGCATCATTGCCAAGAAAGATGACAGTGTATACAATCCCGGCATTCGTTCAAAAGAATGGCTGAAGATCAAAACAGAAAAAAGACAGGAAGCGGTTATCGCAGGTTATACAAAGAATGAAGGCACATCAAAAAAGTTTAGTGCATTGCTATTGGGTTTATATGAAGACGGCCAATTCGTTTTCATCGGCCCTGTTGGTACTGGCTTTAGCACCAGGCTGCAGGAAGAACTGTTGAAGAAGATGAAACCCTTGGAAACAGCTAAATGTCCTTTTAAAACAGTCCCTGATTATAACAAGCCTTCAAGGTTCCGTCCCAATCCACCTAAAGCTGAAGTAACATGGGTCAAACCTCAACTTGTTTGCGAGATCAGTTACCGTGAACTCACCAAAGATGGTGCTATCCGTCATCCCTCTTTCAAAGGATTGCGTGAAGATAAAAAGGCGAAAGACATCAAACGTGAAACAGAAACACCTGTACTCAATGTGCTAAAAGAAGAAAAAGTACTGAAAGAAAAAAAACTGCTGTCGACTCCCGGTAAAAAAGAAAGAAAGACATTCCTCAATCCCAAAGAAGAAACACAGACTAGAGAAATAAATGGTCATGAGTTGAAGTTCACCAACCTCAGTAAAATATTCTGGCCAAAAGACAAGGTGACCAAGCGGGATATGCTGAACTATTATTACCAGGTAGCTCCTTTCATGTTGCCGTATATGAAAGACAGGCCACAAACCTTATTACGTCATCCTAACGGTATTGATGCAAAAGCTTTCTACCAGAAAGATGTTACAGGAAAAGTACCTGGCTGGATCGACACATTTCCATATTTCAGCGAAGCAGATGACCGGCAAAAGAATTTTCTCGTGTGCAATGATGAAGCAAGCCTCTTATACATTGCATCACTAGGTTGTATTGAAATGAATCCCTGGAGTAGTCGTAAACAATCACCGGGCAATCCTGACTGGTGTATCATAGATCTTGATCCTGATAAAAACACTTTCGAACAGGTGATCAAAGCTGCACAGGTTACGAAGCAGGTCCTCGATGCTATTGATGTTCCATGCTACCCGAAAACTTCCGGTTCTACGGGTATGCATATTTATATTCCATTAGGAGCAAAGTACGATTATGAAGACTCAAAAGAATTTGGAAGGGTGATCGCTAAACTGGTGCATGCAGAACTACCGGATTTTACCAGTATCGAAAGAAAAACAGCAGACAGGAAAGGCAAGATGTATATCGACTTTTTACAGAACCGTCCACAGGCTACCGTGAGTGCACCTTATTCTCTACGACCAAAACCCGGGGCACCTGTTTCAATGCCTTTGCATTGGGAAGAAGTAAAGAAAGGCATACAGATGAAAGACTACAACATCTTTAATGCTGTAGCAAGAGTAAGAGAAGTGGGAGACATCTTTAAACCAGTGCTTGGTAAGGGAATTAATATTGAAAAGGCTTTGAAGAAAGTGAAGAGCGTGTTTGCATAATTTCAAGCAAAAAGGCAAAGGAGCCAGGATCGCAAAGGTTCTCCTGGCGTCTTTGCATACTAAGCGCCTTTGCGTGAAATATTCTTATAGATCAATTTAAAGCTCACACAAACAACCCAAACCAAAGAGAAAGCAATCAATCCATTCAAATTCCATTGCACATCTTCCGGGTCAAAACGTCCGTGAATCCGTCTACTGAAAAACCTGTTGGAATATGCCTGGCTGTATTCTATTGCCATACCGAATAAATACAGTGCGACAAAAATGATAATATGCCTCACAAGGCTTCGCTTTGCAAACAGCACATTTAAAAATGCTGCTGCGAGAAAATAAAATGCTGCGTGTAGTTCCTTATCAATACCCCGAAACGCCGAAGGCAGTTTCAACATGAAACCAAAGATGGCTACTGCAAAGCATAGCACTGCAATAATGATCCGGTTATTATTAGAAAGTCCTTTTCTTACAGGCTCAGTGTTTACTATATTTTCCTGCGGTGATAGTTGTTCTGCAAGCCCTATCAGCAAACCTTCCACTCCACGTATGTAACAAAGGCGATAAACATTTTCATACTGCACAACTTCACCCACAAGCTCTGCACCGTGACCAATGAGCCTTGCCACCAGTTCGTCAAGATTATCAACCCTGAACATAAGGCGTAAATAACCATACGAATTAGCCGGTGCTGTACGATATCCCGATATAACAGCCGGAGAAAGAAATTTCGTGATTTCGAGACGGCTATGTCCGTCAGGTGTCACCATCATTGCCATCTCCACACGCTGATCAGCTAAACCTGTTACTCGACCAGCCCATTCACCTTCGACCGTTGAACGTCCCTCTAGCTTTAACCCTATTTCTGTAAAAAAAGATATGGCATTGTCCAGGTTCTCTACCACAATGCCCATGTTGTGCATCTCTATCAATTTGCTTATATGATGGCTCATCTTCGATTGTTGTAATAAACCTGCCAGGTTTCGCTGATCTGCATAATGAAATTCAGCACCCTTATCGTTCATTTTGATTGAACTTACAGGTTGTAAAATAGAGAATCAAAAACGACGTAGCCGGACTTCTCTGGCAGATGTGCGTATTTGATACGTTTGTTCTAGGATCTGTTCACCACAGATATGACTGGTATACAAATAGGTTATCGTTGATTCTGTTTGACCTTTCACGGCTTTCATCAATTTGGGCACGTCGTGGCCAGAATTATCTCGAATGATCACCTTTCTTTTTTCAATCAACTCTATCACTGCGTAACGTAAGTGCCATCTATCGCTTGTATTCGGTACATGAGTTTCAGCGAATAGCGCAAACTCCCCGGGAAATGAAATAGTATCGCTACCTGTATTAGCAACAGCTTTACGTATGTGAGCTTTTACTGCAGAAGTATAGGCCTTATGAGCTGATTTTTTTTCGTTATAAATAGACATGAGGGCTGTGGTGTCTGTATAAAAGTCAGAGCCGTCTAAATGAAAATGGATGAACACTCCTTTTGGTTTGTAGTTCAATTTAATCGTCTGGGCATCCGCTAGTGATGAATTAAAGATCAAAAGGACTATAACTAGTAATTTGTACATATCTGTTTAGCTGTTATCCAAGGCAAAATACTAAAATGTTGCAACCTTATTACTGGTATTTCTATCAGTTGCTTGAGCTTTATTGGTATGTTCTTTCTTGGTGGGAAAGAAAGAACCAAAGAAGTCCACAAACGGCAGATATTACAGCACTGCCGTTGGATCACACCTTGATGTAACTGTGGTGCTACTGTGACTTCAGCAGCAGAGCCTTGATATCATGTGCAGTACCAAAATAAATTTCGAGCTTCTTGAATTTTGTCGTGCGCTATGCATTGCTGTTAATACTCCAGTATTCCAACAGTATCTACATAAGACGCCTCAGCTGGTTCGGTTCCGATGTAATCGGAATTGCAGTGATCGCAAAGCGATATCAATGCAAAGAAGCAGGTGCAGCGTCGTTGTAGATACGAAGCCATGCGGCTTGAGCAAAAAAACTGGAAACATCTTCGAGAGCCTCAGACTGATATAGCAGTTGCTAAGATGCTCTTTGAAAATACAAACCCCTGCGGCTTGAGCATCTTTATGTTCTTTCTTGGTGGGCAAGAAAGAACCAAAGAAGCCCACAAACGAAAGATAATTGCTCAGTATTAGCTATTGTTTTTTGCCTTCGCTAATCTTCGATTTCACCCCTTTCGTTTGATCACGCCTTGATATAGCTGTGGTACTACTGTGACTTCAGCAGCAGAGCCTTGATATCATGTGCAGCACCAAAATAAATTTCGAGCTTCTTGAATTTGTCGTGCTCTATGCATTGCTGTTAATACTCCAGTATTCCAACAGTATCTACATAAGACGCCTCAGCTGGTTCGGTTCCGACTTGTCGGAATTGGTGCAATGGCAAAGCCATATTGCACCAAAGAAGCAGGTGCAGCGTCGTTGTAGATACGAAGCCCTGCGGCTTGAGCATAAACTGCGTCTTTGCTACTCAGCATCTTTCCGTGAAACCATCATCTCTGCAAACAACCGAAAAGATTTTAACCGGTCATTAATATTATGCATGGTACATACTGCTACCAGTTCATCCACACCGGTGTCTGCAAGAAATGAATCTACAGCTTTACTTACCGTTTGTTTAGAACCATAGAAAGAATATTTCAGCATCTGGTATACAGCAGGATGTTGCAGTAACTCTCTCAACTCATCTGTCATTTCTGTTGGTGGCTGTAGAGGTTGCCTGTTACCGGTAAGCACACCTACAAACATTTTTATCAGGCTGGTGAATTGCTTTTCCGCTTCCTCATCTGTGTCTGCCATATATATGTTTACGCCGGCCATGGAATAAGGCTCATCTAAAAATTCAGATGGACGGAATTCATCCCTGTATATCTCCAACGCTTCCTGTAAATGCGTTGTAGCAAAATGACTGGCAAATGCATACGGCAGTCCCATCTTAGCTGCAAGATGAGCACTGTCTGTACTGGAGCCCAGTATGTATAGCGGAACATTCGTTCCTTCTGCAATGGCAGCTCTTACTTTGGATGCATTGTTAGCAGGAGAGAAGTATTGCAGTATCTTCTCCACCTCTGCAGGAAATGAATGTGCTGCCTGCATAAAATCTGAACGGATGGCCTGTGCCGTGAGTTGATCAGTACCGGGAGCCCTGCCAAGACCAAGATCGATACGACCGGGATACAGATGAGCCAGCGTTCCAAACTGTTCTGCAATAATGAGTGGTGAATGATTGGGCAGCATGATACCACCTGAACCCACACGGATGGTATTGGTGTTCTCTGCCACGTAACCGATTAGTAAAGCAGTAGCACTGCTGCCGATGTTCTCTGAATTATGATGCTCTGCAAACCAGATGCGTTTATAGTTATCTGCTTCTGCCTGCTTTGCCAGTGCAAGTGAATTGTGCAGCGTTTGCTGCATGGTTTCGCCGTCTGAAACAATAGCGAGTTCTAAGATGGACCAGGAGACATGATTGCTCATATGATGCAATGGTATTGAAAAATGCTTACAACTAACCTGTCCGGTTTTGCTGATCGTCTTACTGCACGTGAGCATCATTAGAAGTGTTTATGATGGAACCTGGCATGTTATTAAATAATACGTAAGAAATATCGCTTGCCGCAAATCACCTCTTTTTTGCCGCTTTAACACCTTATCGCTGAATCGAAAACAACATAGGTTTGTAAAAAAGAAACCAACATGGCGCTAATCAATCCACACATCAATTTCAATGGAAATGCAGAAGAAGCATTTGAATTTTACCGCTCAGTGTTCGGGGGAACATTTGTAAACATCATACGTTTTAAAGACATGGCAGCCCCTGGAACAAGTTTTTCAGAAACAGAAGCTAACAAGATCATGCACATTGCATTACCGATTGGCAGTAATGTTTTGATGGGTAATGATGTTCCTGAATTTATGGGCAAGGTTAACGAGAATGAGAACAGGTCTAAAATATCCGTTGGTGCGGAAAGCCGGGAAGAAGCTGACAGGATATTTAACGGACTATCCGCTGGTGGTACTATTGAGTGTCCTATTGCCGAAAGTCCGTGGGGGTCTTATTTTGGCATGTTCAGAGATAAATACGGTATTGAGTGGATGGTAGATTATGATGAAAGACATAAGGGGAAGATATAAGCACCGCTATCCAAAGAGTTCTGCAGGCTCTTTGGATGTCTAATCAGAAGCAGGCTAAGTCTGCTTGAAAAAATTCAACATTAATTCTAACGCTTATGTTTCGTTCTTCGAATGCCAGGCAAAGTCTGGATTATAATCTGCCTCGCAAAGAGCCGATGAAGCGAACTCTTTGGAGAGCTGTGGAGAGCTGAGAGTTATTTTTTTTGCTTCTGCTTTTCTTTAATATAAAGTTTCATGTATTCAGGTAATCCTTCTAAAGGTGCGTATTTCTGAATATAATGCTCTTGGTTCCAAACAAGGTGAGGATTTTTCAGTTTTTCGAAAAGAAAAACCAAATATGCATAATGATATTGTTGTGCCAAAGCTAAACCCTCGGATTGCCATTTGTCAAATTCTTCTTTATAGTTATGTTCTTCAAGTATCGAACAATATTTCAAAATTCCTTCTAGATAATAATATTTAATATGAAACAGATGCTTTAATGCATTTTCATAGATTTCCCTTTTTCGTTCTATTGAACTTTCATGGGTAGCTTGCATCAAATTGATAATACCATGTGAATATGGATTACTTATTACCAATTTCTTGATACTCTCAAGATTTACCGTTTGTAATTGAGATTTAAGGTAGGTGCATTGACAAATCTCTAAAACCTCTTTTTTATATAAGCTCTCTATATACTCGTCAATTAATTCGACATTAATGGACCCATGAAATAATTTTATGACTAAGGTTCCGAAATCATCCTCATCCTTTTGATTGTTAACTACCCACAAGGCCTCATCTAAGTAGCCAAGTTTGAATAGCTTGTGATCTATTCTTATACTGTAAATTGATAGGTTAATAATATGTTGAAGAAGTTCATAGCTTAAGCCTTCACATTCATATATCGCAGCTGCATTTTGGAGTATCAATTCGTCTAATGCATCTTCTTTATTCAAGCCGTTTAGCTCTTGAGGAGATATTTTACGAACAAGTTTTTCTATAACGTCAAAATTGCGAGTCCAATATTCAGTATGATATTCCATGACTTTAACTAATAGCGCTTCCTTTCCCTCAAATCTTTCAGATAATTTCTTTAATTTTTTTAAAAATTGATCAGGTTGGTTGGTTCTTCTAAATTGATTAGAAACATCATCTATAAAATTTAGTTTTGAATTAATCGGCTCATCTATGAACTCCATAATTTCAAAAACCTTGAGCAAGTTATTATAGCTCATATCTAAGAATCGTAACGAATCGGAACTCCTGAGTAATTTGGTTTTGCCAATAAGAGTCAACATGAAGCTATTAAAATTAAATACCAGCTGATAGTATTCCTTTTTTACATCCTCGTCCCTTTTTGAAAACTGGTAGTCAGCAAATCGGCTTATAATAGATTGTAGTTTCAAGAAATTGTTAGAGTTCTCCAAGAGTGATTTATTGTCTAAGTATTTTATGTCTTTATCACTTACTGTAAGCATACTTTTCTTCGCATTTTTTGAGAAACCCTTAAAATTTTCTAAATGAATGCCATCAGGGAAAAGCGATAAAAGTTCAAAAGTGAGTTTTTCCTTTTCAGAAAGCTTTTGATATGAATAGTTTATTGAATGATAGATTGACTTAGATTTTTCAATATTAATGTCTTCAGGTCTTTCGAAAATTTGTTCAATATTATCATCTCTAAACAAGTTCTCTTCCAATTCATCTTTAAGGATCGTCATTTGTTTCCCTTCAGGTAAGCCTTTTGCAATTAATTTAATTGCCAGGGGATTATTATTCAAAAGTTGCTCCACTATCGATTCACGAAGAATTTTCTCATCTGAAGGATTTATTTTTGGGTAGATACTTTTAAACAATGCTACTCCTTCATCTGTAGTAAAGTTTCGTAAGTCATATACATCTTCGAAATCTAATTCTAAAAGTTGTCTTGTGGTGACGGCAATACAAGAGTAATCGCAGATAAAGGAAGTTAGATCTATTATATCCTCTCTTTCTGGGAGATGTAAAAGAGTTTCAAAATTGTCTAAAATTATCAGACGGTTTTTAAAGCTGAAATTCTCTTCGATTTGCTCTTTGATTCTAATCGAAGAAATTAAATCGAAACACTGTGAGATAGCGAATTGAAAGTTTTCAAAAGAAATTATATTTTGACAAGGGACAAAATGTACACCTTTGTCAAAATGTTTTCTCTCAGCCACCTCTATTGCTGCTTTCGTGATAATCGTGGTTTTGCCAATACCTCCACTGCCTTTGACGGTTAAAAGTTTATCCTCATATTTTAGATCGATTAATTTTCTAACAATACTTTCTATATCAGTTTTTCTACCAATGAATTTTTGAAGATTCTTTTGATCTATAAATTTTGAAATGGTCGGCTGAAACTTGAATAATTTTCCGGTCCCTTTTTTAATCTCCATGAATTTGAGATAACCTTCGTTGACGCAGGTGATTTCCAATTGAAAAGCGTTAGGAAGTTCGTGTTTAACAAAGAAATGGTAGGTAAATTTTGTTACTACGTCTTTTGTTTTCTCTGAGTTAATTTTGATGAGTATGACAGGTAAAATTTTATTTTCAACTTTACAGCTAAAATCGCCCTCATGAAGGATTATCAAACATTTGAGTGATGTGCATGGAATATTTTCTATTATTTCATCGACAGTGACTTGCTTACCGCTTAAATATTCATCTTCAATTATAAGTTTGTTTTTAACGGCTTTAGTTATAATGAATGCTAAATCGCTATTATCAATGGCTTGAAGGCTATCAAAATTTAAAAGACTGAGGTTTATATTCGAATCGTACTTCAAAAGTTGTTCGATAATGATTTCTTCATTGATAGTGAAATCTTTGTTTATAGGATTCGATTTCAGTACTGAAATTTTAGGTTTGGTTATCAAAACTGTCTCTTCTTTTTTTTGCGTATACAGTTTCGTGATTGGTTTTAAAGCAATTAGATCGTCAAGGAAGGATATCACTTTATCGGTGGAATAGCTTTGTAATTTTAAAGGAATTATTTTGTCATTTGGATAATTAAAACTTTCCTCGGTAGTAATAATAAAATGGGGAGCTAAAAAGCCATTGTACATATTATCTAGCTTTTGCAATAGCTCTATAAAAAAAGGATCTTTCAAACTAAATCCAATAAATAGAATCGTTTTATTAGTTAATATTTTTTTTAGTTCAAGAAGAAAAGCGCTATCCTTTTCTTTGTAAAGTTTATTGTATTGTGAAGTGAATAAAACACAATTTTCTGGTACATCTATATCACCATGTATTTTAAATATGTACTCTTCCCCATTACCGATTCCATGCATCTTGAATTTACTTAGGTCAGTTACAATGTTTGCCTGCTTTTCTAATGAAAATTCAAATGCCTTATCGTAATTAGTCGTTAATATCTTTGGGCTTAATTCATATAGCTTTTTGTGAACCGAATAATTGAGGCTTTTGCTAAGAAGCAGCTTTTTTGTTACCGAAGTCAATATTTGCGGACGATATGAGTGTTCAAGATGATCCAATACTTGTAGCGGGGACAACGTATTTGACTCTAATAATTGTTCAAAGGCTTTTAGGTCGGTGTTGTATTTCTCTAGCTCTCTTAATATATCTTTTGTGAGGTCCTGCCAATTTGGTAATCCAAGTACCGTAGAAGTTCCTGATCCTGCAAAAATTACTAATGAGTTTTGCTCAATGGCTTTTTGAAGCTGGGTATGCATGCTTTCATAATTAGGGTTGTAAATTATTTTAAAAAAGGAAATAACTGCATACTATTATAGCATAGTGCATAACTTTCAGATAGGCGTAACGTCTTGATATAAATAGTTGACTAAGAAATGATTTCGACTTTCATCAATAAAACAAACTAGTACCCTAAAAAATAAGCTTTTTCGATAATATATTTTTATCAATTTTTTTAGGCCACTTTCGGAGGGCTTATCATTTATCCTTCCAATCATCTGGAGTAAGGAGCTTGCCTTTGGAGTTTCTGATAGCCAGACATTAAAATTACTTCCCTATGGGGAAGTGAATGTAAATTTCTATAATTTCGTTTAAAGAGGTTTTTTAGGTAGAAAATCCTGTGGACTACATTTGAGGATCTTTGCTAGATCATTCAGGTGTTTGAGGTTGTAATGTGTAGGGTAGTTAGTGCTCTCGACTTTTCCTATAAAACCGACAGACATACTCAGTTCAAAGGCCAAATCTGCCTGAGAGAGTTTTTTCTCAAGCCTTTTAGCCTTTACCTGGTTAATTACGTATAAGTCGATTTTAGTTTTCAATACTTCCCTATGAGTAAGGAGTAAAATTGAAGAAGTTCTATTTACTGTCCAATCACCCATAGAGAAGTACTTGATGTAATGTACTATATTGCTACAATTGTGAATCGGATATAGGTGGTAGGAAGGACATAGTAGGGAAGGATTAGATGCATCAAGCCATGCATGAAGAATTACATTAAACAACGTTCTCAGGCTCCAGTAATGATAAAAGCCTCGCTTCGGCGGGGCTTTGCTTTTGCCCACCGTACTGATTAGTGTGTCAACTTTTGCAATGAAACACATTTGTTGATCTCCTGATTCTTCAAAAAAAGTTATACGGCCTTTACAGGGATGTTATATGGACTTTACCGGGGCATTACAAGGGCACAGGGTCGGGTTTGGATCGCTTCTCGCTTTACTCTTCCTTTATGCTTTACCGAAGCAGACCCGAACAACACCCGAACAGGACCCGAACAACAGTCAGATAAAACATACCCAATTTGTCGGGATATGCCCTCATGATGCCAAATTTGCTGAAGAGCTAAAAATGGCAAATCATCAATTTCCAACGCTACAGCCTGTTGCGGCAAACGGTATAGCATCCATTTCCGGGTAGCCCGTATAGGCCGGCCTTTCCGGAGTAATAAGTTTAGTTGGTGAAATCCTAAAGCCCGGTTTGGGTAGAGAGAAGCCTAATTTACAAAGAGGTTTGGAAATATGCAAGGGCTTTTTGCTGTAGCCGCAAGGGCATGTTATATATTCTTTCCTTAGTTTTTTGCTTGGCCAAAAAAGTAACAAAAAAAGCCCCCAACGAAAGATAATTGCTCAGTGTTAGCTATTGTTTTTTGCCTTCGCTAATCTTCGATTTCAGCACTTTCGTTGGATCAGGCCTTGATTTAGCAATGGTACTACTGTGATTTAAGCTGTGGAGCCCTGATGCATGTGTAACACCGAACCTAGGTTTCAGAATGTTTGTTATTATAGCGCTCTACCCATTTGCTATTAGTACTCGGGTATTTCAACAGTATCTACATAAGACGCCTCAGCTGGTTCGGTTCCGATGTAATCGGAATTGGTGCAATGGCAAAGCCATATTGCAACAAAGAAGCAGGTGCAGCGTCGTTGTAGATACGAAGCCCTGCGGCTTGAGCATAAATAATTAACCAGTCTTCGAGAGCCACCGCTATAGCGGCACAGGTCAGGCTGTCAGTTGGATTTGCGTCTTTGCTTACTTAGCCCCTTTGCGTGAACCTTCAAAAAAAATCGGTTGGCGAATAACACCAACCGATTTGAAAATTTTATTTAAAAGTATTTAGTTGCTCACGCCGTCATCATTATTAATTCCTTTCTTCTTAGAAACCACTTCCTTCAGCTTTCCAAAATTCCAGGTAAAGCCCAGTCCAAAGTTTCTCCATGGATTGATCATCGTAGTACGATTGATCACACCAGGAGTGGTGACAACAGACTTAAATTCGAAATGCTCTTTATGAAAATTCATGGCGATCACATTAAACGTAAGTTTATCCTTGTACACTTTCACTACTGTATTCACGCCATAGAAATAGTTCTTAGGAAACACACCTTGCAGGCTAACCGGTGGTACATGACCACCACCCATGAAGGTGATGTTGATTCTCTTGGTAGCGGTGTATGTTGCATTAACGTTGATATTACCTGCCCATCCGCTGTTTCCTTGTCCGGTACCGTTGTTCGTCCTGATATCAATATACCGTGCACCCATGTTATAGAATAAAGACAGTTTCTTATGGAGCTTGGCATTGAAGTTCAGGTTTGCACTCACCATCTTTTCCTTGCCGATGTTCATCATCGTGTTGGAACTTACACCTGTTGCAGGATCGAAGCTGGTAAAGCCTGTGATCTTATCATCGCTGTATTGGTAGAATAATCCCAGGTTAAATAAGGTTTTGAAAACAGTGATCCTGTGCTGCATTGAAAGAATATGCAGGTTTTGTGGTGCCAGGTTAGGATTACCGAATTGCAGGTTGAGCGTGTCTGTTTTATTTACAAATGGATTCAGGCTTTGAATGAAAGGACGTTCCAGCCTTTTGGTATAACTGGCAACTACATTATAGATCGAACTCACTTTATAAGTTGCCTGGATATTCGGGATAACAGAATTGTAATCCTGCTTTACTGTTTGTTTGCTGGTAACAAAATTACCATCGATCACGGTGTGTTCCCATCTTGCACCTGTTCTGAGCTGTACTTTGCCAACTTTGAACTGGTAGCTACCGTAAACACCATCCACCTCCTGGTCGTACTGGAAGATGTCTAAACCACCAGGGTCAGTGGTATAACTATCGCCGGCATTGAATTTATATTTCACCGAAAAATCAGATTCTGCATAGCGAACGATCTTTTTCACGCCAACTTCCAGCTTACTATTGCCTTTCAAAGCTTTTACATAATCTGCCTGGAAAGTATATTGCCGACTGTATGCCAGGCTCTGGTTGGATATGTACCGTTCGTAAGAAGGAAAGAATTGTGCGCTTTCCTGTTCAGAGTTGCTGGTGTTGAAATCACCCAGGAAACGCAGTGAAAATTCGTTCTGTTTGTTTCGCTTTCCTCTTCTTACAAGGTCAGCACCGATACTCGTAGAAGGGAATTCGTTACGTGTATCCACGATCCCGGTTGCTGTTTCAGTGGTACCGGAAGTAAAAGCTGTAAACAGCGTATGTTCACGATGATTGTTACCAATACCGCCACTGATATTGCCGTATACTACAGCAGTGGTGAGGCTGTCAACATCATAAGCAATTTCCATATTGCCGAAATTGTTGAAGTTCTTGTTGGTGCCGAATCCTTTGTTATCACGGTATTGGTAGAATGTGGCAGAACGAGGTTCTTGTCGAAGGATGATATCTGACCGCTGATTAAATGAAGCAAATCCACCATACAAAACAGAAATACCAAACTTTCCTGTTTTCAGGGATAGGTTAGCATTAAAAGGCATGGTACGATTGGTATTATACCTTGCAGAGATCACACCATTGTAGCCTGCCAGTTTCTTTTTGGTGATGATGTTGATGAGTCCACCGATACCTTCCGCATCATATTTAGCAGAAGGGTTGGTGATGATCTCTATCTTGCTGATGGTTGCACCGGTAAAACTTTTCAAAGCTGCAGCCGGGTTGGCAGCGAACAAAGAGGTTTCACGACCGTTAAGTAAGATTTTAAAATTCGATTGACCGTTAAGCTGGATGGCATCATTACCATCTACACTCACCATTGGTGTTTTTCTTAATATGTCTACGGCATTTTCTGTTTTAGAAGCAGGATCATTATCCAGGTTATAAATGATCTTATCGTCCTGTGTTTCAATAGGAGATTTTTTAGATTCCACTTTTACACCAGTCAGCGTCGTAACTGTACTTGATAAAATAATATCGACAGTAGCATTGTTGCTACCATCTACTTCACGTTTCGCAGGTTTGTAGTTTACGTGTCTGGCTATCAACACATATTTGCCAGCTTCTTTCAGGCTGATCTTATAACTGCCATTATCGGCAGAGATCAGTTTGTACAAAATGCGAGCAGGCTCAGTACTTTTCGCCAGTGTGATATTGGCACCGGGTATAGCCTGTCCGGTAGCACTGTCTTTCAATATTCCCTGGATCGTTCCCTGGGCATTTGCAATAAATATCATCGCCATAAAAACGGCGGTCATTAGGGTGTGTTTGTAAATTTTCGTAATCATGGGTTGTATCCTTTCCGTGAAAGTAACCTGCAACTTTCGGGTGATACACGCCATTTCGATAGACGGTTAGATGTAGTGGTTGTGGGATGAAGCCTGGCGATACGAAAGCGTATCTAATATCGTGTTGGGGTTAACGTTGACACTGCGAATGTAGATTTTACTATTGTTGTTATCACGCTTCACCCTGATTAAAGGCTATTGTACAGGCTCGTTTAAAACGATGAATGCTAACATTAGAAGTTATTTATACGTATGTCAGAAAATTACACACTAAGGAGTTCAAATCTCACACAACTATTGCTGCATCTTCTTAATAAGGTTTGTTGTTGACACACCCTCAATGATAGGATTGATCACAACACGACCACCGTTAGCGATCACTTCTTTAGCCCCGGCAATTTGTTCAACAGTATAATCACCACCTTTTACCATCACATCAGGTAATAATTGTGAGACTAGTTCAAGAGGAGTGTCTTCATGAAATATTATTACGGCATCGGTGATCACTAAAGAAGCAAGGAGTAAGGCACGGCTGTTCTCATTGTTGATCGGGCGTGTTTCACCTTTCAATCGTTTTACACTGGTATCGCCGTTCACAGCAACGATCAGAAAATCTCCTTCCTGTGCCGCCTGTGACAGCGAAGCAATATGACCCTCATGCAAGAGATCGAACACACCATTGGTGAAGACAATCGTTTTACCCATTGCTTTCAGGCCATTGGTAAGCAATAACAATTCAGGGAGTGACTTGATCTTTGTGTTTATGAATGCTGTGTTCTTCATCTATCTTTTTCTTTGCAATATTTATAGCGATCCATGCCAATGTTCCAAATACGATGGTGAAGATAAACTGTGCTATCCATAATAACCATCCTGAAGCAAGGCCGATGATCTCGGCTACACCATATAATGTAAGGGTTTTCTGAATGGCAATAGGGTAGGCACCCAATCCACCTGGAGCGACGATGATGCCGAATGTTCCGAAGATCAGCATGGATAATGCTGCAAACACACCCAGGTGAGCGGTTTCTTCAATGGCCATGCAGCCCACATATGTTGCAGCAGCATAACAAACCCAAATGCAGATCGTATACACCAGGAAGAGGAATTTGTTCTGCACATTTTTGATACTGCTGAGACCCTGGCCAAGGCCTTTAAATATTTTCACCAGGAATCCGCCAAACTTGTGTGTACGGTATCGCCTGTATAAAAGGTAGAGTATGATGATGATCACACCAACGATCAAAGCAATCCACCCTTTTCCTTTCTTATCTGATACACCGGCACGAATGGCATCACCGATTTCATTGGCATACGAAGAGATATAACTCCATTCATGGTAAAAAACGCCGATCGTTATCAATAATAAACAAGAGATATCAAAAGCCCTTTCGGCAACAATCGTCCCGATGAGTTTCTCAGGAGGAACTTTTGTTGGTTTACTGATAGCGGTACAACGTAACACTTCACCAGCTCTTGGTATCAATTGATTCCCGATATAACCGATGAGTACACCACAGGTGAGGTAAAATACTGAAGGATCATAACCCATTGGCTTTATGAGTTGCTTCCATCTTAAGGCACGGAAGAAATGACTCAGCAACAAAACCCCGAATACAGGCAACAACAACCAGTAATTGGCTTTTGAAAGTGCAGCCTTGATATCGGTCACATCTTTATCAGTCAATCCACTGAGCGACCACCACAATAAAAATATCGCAATGCTGAAAGCCAGCAGGTATTTTACAATGATGGTGATGATCCGTTTCATGCTTATAGTTTATTTCCCGCTTTCGGGAACACAATAGAGGGCTGAAACTTTTTGGCTGCTTCAAAATCCATTATTGCATACGATATGATGATGATAACATCACCCACTGCACCTTTTCTTGCTGCCGGCCCGTTTAAACAAACAATACCACTGCCACGTTTTCCTTTGATGAGATAAGTTTCGATCCTTTCACCATTGTTCACATTCACCACCTGGATCTTTTCGTTTTCAATAAAATTGCCGGCATCCATCAGGTCCTCATCGAGTGTAAGGCTTCCAACATAATTAAGATTTGCCTCTGTAATTACTGCACGGTGGATCTTGGATTTAAGTATTTCAATCTGCATGGGTGCAAAGGTAAATATTGTCAATTCAATATCATGTTATCGATCAATCTTACTTCACCCATAAAAGCTGCAATTAATGCAACGAGTGGTCTTCGCTCTGTTAACGAATCATCATTCATCAGTTGCAATGTTTCAGCATCTGCAATAGCTACGTAATCAACTTTATTAAATCCATTGTTCAGCAGGGTAGCAGTGGCTTCACGTTGAATGTTGCTTATCGGCTTATCAAGTATAGTATTCTTAATGTTGAGCAATGTTGTGTAGATGGCAGTTGCTTTTTGCTTTTCTTCCATACTCAATCTCATGTTCCTGCTGCTCATGGCAAGTCCGGATGATTCTCTTATCGTTTCCCCGATCACCAGCCTGGTTGGAATGTTCAGCAGTTCAACCAGTTTCTTCAGCACCATACATTGCTGGTAATCTTTCTGGCCGAGTATCATCCTATCTGGCTCAACAATTTCTAAGAGCCTGTGCACTACCTGGCAAACTCCCTGGAAATGTCCCGGACGATGGGCACCTTCAAGTACAGTTTCCAGTTCACCCAGGTCATAATGCCTGTTAGCAGTGATGCCTGAAGGGTATACTTCATCCAACGCTGGTAAAAAAAGAATGTCTGTCTCTTCCTTTACTAATAATCGAATATCACCAGCAGTTGTAATGGGGTACTTATCAAAATCTGATGAATCGTTGAACTGGGTTGGGTTGACAAATATGCTGCAGACGGTGATATCCGCTGCTGACCTGCAGGTTTTTATCAATGAAAGATGGCCCTGGTGCAATGCTCCCATTGTGGGCACAAATCCAATGCTGCGGCCTTTTTTCTTTTGTAAAGATATGTGGTGCTTTAAAGCTCCGATCTCGTGAAAAATGATCATTAACAAGCGATTATCGGTTCAAAGATTTGTTTTTTAGGGCAGTTCCGCCTATTTTATTTAATTTTGCCAACCATTTTTAAAGAGCATACCCAACTAAAAAGGTAGAATGTCAAAAAAGAGAATATTATTTATCGCCAATGAGATGTCTCCTTACCTGGAGATGACCGAGTTTGCAGAGATCGTAAATAAATTGGCAATTAAGAGTAATGACAGTGGATTGGAAGTTCGTTGCATCATGCCAAGGTTTGGTGTGATCAATGAACGCAGGCACCGTTTGCATGAGGTTGTTCGATTAAGCGGTATCAATGTTTCTGTACATAATGAAGATCATCCACTCCAGATCAAAGTAGCTTCCTTACCCAATGCCCGTTTACAGGTATACTTCCTGGATAACGATGATTTCTTTAAGAGAAAGACAGTCTTCCATGATGAAGCAGAAAAATGGCATGATGATAATGACCTGAGAACTGTTTTCTTCTGTAAAGGAGCACTGGAGACAGTAAGGAAATTCGGATGGCCTCCGGATATCATCCATTGCAGTGGATGGATGACAGGTCTTATTCCTGCCTATATCAAAATTGCTTATAAGAAAGAGCCGGTATTTTCGCATAGTAAAGTGATCTATACCATCGGTCAAAATACTTTCAAGGAAAAATTAGGTAACGATTTCCAGCAAATGGCATTGATCAATGCCAACCTGAAAGAGAAAGATCTTGATGCAGTAAAGGATGCAAACAACACAGCGATGTTCAGGATAGGAGCAAGCTATGCCGATGCCATCACCTTTGGTGCAGAAAAAGTAGATAAGAAACTGGTAGAAGAATTCAGTAAAGTAAGAGGTAAGAAAGTACTTCCTTTTAAAGGTGCAGATTCTGATTTAACAGAGTATTTAGAACTGTATAACGACCTTGCGAGCAAGTAAAACCAAACCTTAAAAGTAAACTGTGAACCTACGATCGGCCTATCTTCTCACTATACTTATCAGCATTTTAGCCTCCTGTACAAAGATCGAAAGCACTGATATCGGTGCCGGTTTAATTCCACCGGTAGATAATATCAATACATTCGATACTTCTCTGAATACTATCACTGAGAACTACTTTGATACAGGATTGGTTTATCCTTTACGCCAGGATAATCTTGTAGTAGGAAGAGTGAGTAATGATCCTTTGTTTGGTAAGACAACGGCTATTCTGAATTTACAATTATTACCTGAATATTATAAGTTCAGGTTTAATGGCGGTTATAATGACCTGGTACTTGATTCAGTCGTTTTGGTGCTTTCGTACAAAGGAGTTTGGGGTGATACAAATACGACTCAGACATTGAATGTTTATGAAATAGCTTCAGTAGATCAACCACAGAAAGATTCTGTTTATTCTACCAGAAAGCATATCCCTCATGAACCAACGATTTTAGGTTCTGCGGTTGTGGATGTAAGAAAGCTGCTGAAGGATACACTCAAGCCCTATAATGAGGCTGTTAATAAAGACCAGATAAGGATCAAGATCACGGACCCTTCTATCAAAACCAGGTTGTTCCAGGATACATTCCTTTTAGATTCTGCCAAAGCGTTTAAAAACAGGATCGGCGGTTTTGCCATTGTGCCAGACACATCTGCAGGGGTTACCTCGAATAACCTGCTGGTGGTAAATCTTGCTGACACTAATACCAAAATGGCCTTTTACTATTCTTTCAAATATGTAGGACAGACAAAAAGAGATACTGCATCTGCTTATTTCAGGTTTACAACATTTTCGGGTTTTTCAAACCAGATCATCAGGAACCCTGTCGGTGCAGAGTACTTACAAAGCCAGACAGCAGGAGCCGACAGCCTTGTTTACCTGCAAACTCGTCCCGATGCACCTTATGCAAGAATAAAAATACCGGGATTAGACAGTCTTAAAAATGCCATCATTCACAGGGCAGAATTGCTGATAGAACAAGTTCCTCATAATACATTATTAGATGCAAGTTTTACTCCACCGGCACTGTTCCTGACCGCTTTTAGCACAGACTCATCAAGAAGATTTATGTTACCTGGTGGTGATGTTCAGTTCAGTAATTCTGGTGTAAACAACCTGGCAGATTTTGGAGCCTATCCTTTTAAGCGGAACAATGTGTCTTATTACTCTTTCAATCTTACCCAATATGTACAGGGTATTGTAACAATGAGGAACAGGAATTTAGCTTTGGCTTTATCGGCTCCGTTTGCCGATTATTTTTATGCCGTAGAAGAGTTCAACACGGTATTGCCCATTACCAACACCGGAATACTTAACACCTTATCCATTGGTCGAATAAGAGTTGGTGGTGGTTCTCATTCACAACGCAAAATGCGGTTACGCATAGTTTATACACGTATTTAACCTGCCTGTTAAGTAGTAGATAATCGTATGGTTTCACAGACTATATTTGCGGCTTGAAAGTTTTTTGAGGTCAGCTGAATTACTACTATTATGCATTGTTGCGTCGCACTCTTCAGGTTACTGTTCCATGTTCACCATTGTTCGGAACGTACAAGTGAGTGACACAACGGAAGCAGCGTTAAAACATGAAGCTGGCCATACCAAACTAACATAAATAACATCATTAAATCGTAAACAAGAATTCCCCATGCCTTATTTATTTACTTCGGAGAGTGTATCAGAAGGACATCCTGATAAAGTGGCTGACCAGATCTCTGATGCTTTGATCGACAACTTTCTTGCATTTGATCCACAAAGTAAAGTAGCCTGTGAAACATTGGTTACTACCGGACAAGTTGTACTTGCCGGTGAAGTGAAATCAAAAGCTTACCTGGATGTACAGGAGATTGCAAGAAATGTGATCCGTAAGATCGGTTATACCAAGAGTGAATATATGTTTGAAGCAAGTTCATGTGGCGTATTGAGCGCAATACATGAACAATCATCAGACATCAACCAGGGTGTTGACAAAAAGAAAAAAGAAGAACAAGGTGCAGGTGACCAGGGAATGATGTTTGGTTATGCATCAAACGAAACAGAAGATTACATGCCTTTGGCACTTGATCTTGCCCATAAACTCTTAATTGAACTTGCTGCTTTAAGAAGAGAGAATAAAGCGATCAAATATTTACGTCCTGATGCCAAGAGCCAGGTTACGTTGGAATATGACGACAACAACAAACCAGTTAGAATTGACGCTATCGTAGTGTCTACCCAGCATGATGATTTTGATACAGAATCAAAAATGGCTAAGAAGATCTATGATGATATGGTGAACATTCTTATTCCAAGGGTTAAGAGCAAGTATAAAAAATACGCAAAGCTGTTCAACAATAATATCAAGTATCACATCAACCCAACCGGTAAATTTGTAATTGGTGGTCCACATGGTGATACCGGTTTAACAGGAAGAAAGATCATCGTTGATACTTACGGTGGTAAAGGTGCACATGGTGGTGGAGCTTTCTCAGGTAAAGATCCTAGTAAGGTTGACCGTTCTGCAGCATATGCAACACGCCATATTGCAAAGAACTTAGTTGCAGCAGGAGTTTGTGATGAAGTTTTGGTACAGGTATCTTATGCTATTGGTGTGGCTCAGCCAACATCGATCAACGTGAATACTTATGGTACGGCGAAAGTTGAGATGAACGATGGTGAGATCAGCAAAATGGTTGAAGGTATTTTTGATATGCGTCCTTATTTTATCGAGCAGCGTTTGAAGCTTCGCAATCCTATTTACAGCGAAACAGCAGCTTACGGACACATGGGAAGACAGCCACAGATCGTTGAAAAAACATTTACATCTCCTGATGGTAAGGTAGTAAAGAAGAAAGTTGAATTATTTACCTGGGAGAAACTGGATTATGTAGCCAAAGTGAAGAAAGCTTTTGGTACAAAGTAATTCCCGTTGATTGAATACATTGAGAAGCTTTCGTTTTTACGGAGGCTTTTCTTATTTTGGAGCATGAAGAAGTTCCTGCTTGCATTTGGGGCAACTGTAATCGTCTTTTTATTACTGAGATGGCAAAGCGCTCCATTAATTACTTCAGCTACACCAACAGGAATACTGGCCTTGGAATTCTGTGATAATATTCCTGAACTGAACATCATACTGAATGCCTGGAATATGAATACAGCAATCTGGGCAGTGATCATTGATTTCCTATTCATTGCAGCTTTTGGAGCTAGTTTTTACTTCGGTTCAAAGTTGGTTCGTAGTAAATTTCCAAATTCTCTCACCCGGTTCATGCTTATATTCAGCTTTGCTGCTCCATTATTGGATATAATTGAAGATGTGCTGATGCTGGTAACGCTTTCCGGTACACATTCTACATTCATCCTGCAGCTGACTAAATACGTAGCCATCATCAAATTTGCGGTAGCAGCCATCGTAGTGTTGTATTTATTGGTTTCTTTGCTGTTCATTTATGGCATTCCAAAGAAAACAGTCGACATTCCAGAATAAGAAGAACATTATTGCTGGTCGTAACCCGGTAATCGAAGCATTGAAGGGTGACCAGAAGATCGACAAGATCCTTTTGTTCAAAAACGCTTCAGGAGAAGCAGTGAACGAGATCCGTCAACTGGCGAAAGATCTTGATGTACCTGTTCAATATGTACCTAACGAAAAGCTCAACAGTATTACCAACACACAGCACCAGGGTGTTATTGCTTTTAAAACTGCTGTAACGTATCAATCATTGCAGAATGTGATCGATTTTGTAAATGAGAAAGGAGAAGTTCCTTTGTTCCTGATACTTGACAGTATTACCGATGTCAGAAATATCGGTGCCATTGCAAGATCAGCGGTTTGTTGTGGTGCACAGGCTATCATTATTCCGGATAAAGGAGTAGGGGCTTTAAATGAAGATGCAGTTAAAACAAGTGCAGGTGCTTTAGACCAGATCAATATCTGCCGTGTAAATAGTTTAATGAAAGCAGTGGACGAACTGCATCTCAACGGCATTAAAGTGTATGCCAGTGAAATGACAGCTAAAACAAAGCTGTTCGATCTTACATTAACAGAACCTACAGCGATTGTAATGGGTGGTGAGGAGAAAGGTGTTTTTCCTGCATTGATGAAAATATGTGATGACAGTTTTAAAATTCCAATGGCCGGTAGCTTTGAATCGCTAAATGTTTCTGTTGCCTGTGGAATGATCCTGTACGAAGCAATGAAACAGAGAATGTTGTAATCTTACAGCCTGTTAAATCTAATCTATCTCATAGACATTCCTGATGAATGTCATACATCATTTTTTTGTATGTGATACTTTCGCACAAACAATGATCGTATGAGAATTCCAGTGGAATACAAATCAGCAGAAGAGGCTTTATCCATCATCCAATCCGGTGACAGGGTTTTTGTTCATGGCAGTGCACAGACACCTGTTAATCTGCTTCACGCATTAGCAAAGCAATCTCACAGGCTCAAGAACGTTGAACTGACTTTTATTTCAGTGTATGGAGATATAGAAGTTGATAAGCCACAATATGCAGATAGTTTTCATATCAACTCGATGTTTGTATCAGCAAGCATACGGCAGGCTGTAGCAGAAGGAAGAGCTGATTATATCCCGGTATTCTTAAGTGAAATTCCCGGTCTTTTTCATAAAGGAATTCTTCCGTTAGATGTAGCCATTGTACAGGTTTCACCGCCAGACAAACATGGATATTGTTCACTGGGTGTTTCAGTTGATATAGGAAGGGCAGCAGTATACACAGCCAGACATGTGATTGCACAGGTTAATCCAAATGTACCAAGAACACATGGTGATGGTATTATTCATAGCAGCAGGTTTGGATCAATGGTGTATTCCGAAGAACCATTGCAGGAAGCAAGATTTGGCGAAAGGGTTACTGCAGATGAATTGAAGATCGGTGAGTATGTTGCCAGTCTTATTGATGACAGGTGCACACTTCAAATGGGTATCGGTGCTATTCCTGATGCAGTACTTCGCTCATTGACCAATCATAAGAACCTTGGTGTTCATACCGAAATGTGCAGTGATGGTATCATCGATTTGGTTGAAAGAGATATCATCAACAACAAATTTAAAAATCTGCATCCCGGTAAATCTGTAATCGGTTTTGCATTGGGTACAAAAAGATTGTACGATTATGTAGATGATAATCCTTCATTTGCATTCCTTGATATCAGTTATGTAAATGATCCGCATGTAATTCGTCGAATGAATAAAATGATAGCGATCAACAGTGCTATTGAGGTTGATATTACCGGCCAGGTTTGCTCTGATTCGATCGGTATGTATCAATACTCAGGTATTGGTGGACAAATGGACTTTATGAGAGGAGCAGCTTTGAGTGAAGGTGGTAAACCCATCATTGCTATCCCTTCAAGAACGGCAAAAGGTGTTGCAAGAATTACTCCACTGTTGAAGTTGGGTGCTGGTGTTGTAACTACAAGGGCACACGTTCATTATATCGTTACAGAATATGGAATTGCTTATTTGTATGGAAAGAACCTGAGACAAAGAGCAAAAGCACTGATAGAAATTGCTCACCCTGATGACAGGGAAATGTTGGAGAGAGCAGCTTTCGACAGGTTTAAAGAATTTGAACACCATCTATCACTTGCAGAAGCAATTTAAGTATGCTGATATTTAAAGAACTCACTTTCGATTCAGCACATTACCTGCCTTTGTTGCCTGGAGATCATAAATGCCGGCAAATGCATGGTCATACTTATCGGCTGAAGATCTGGCTTGATGGAAAGCCTGATGAAAAAGGTTGGGTGATGGATTTTGCTGAAATTAAAAAGTATTTGATGCCGGTTGTTGATCAGCTTGATCATAAAGTGTTGAATGATGTGGAAGGACTTTCTAATCCTACCTGTGAATTGATGGCTGTATGGATATGGAACAAGTTAAAGCCACAACTGCCATTGCTTGCCAAAGTTGAATTACATGAAACGCCAACTTCAGGTGTGATCTATGAAGGAGATTAACCAACCTGTCAGGTTAATGAACCTGACAGGTTAAAAGCTTAATATGAAAATAGCTGAAGTCAACATAATAGATAAACACATCGTACAGTTTATTAAGGAACAAACAGTGATGACGATTGCCACCTGCAATAACAATGTTCCGCATTGTGCCATGTGTTTTTACGTGTATATTGAGGAGCTGAATGCGATTGTATTCAAATCTAAGCCGGGTACCAATCATGTTGCTGAAGGAACCAACAATCCAACAGTGGCTGGAAGTATATTACCTGATAAATTTAACCCGGGAAAAACCAGTGGCATACAGTTTACCGGAACTTTCAAACATACAGCAGGAGAGATGCATGGTATTGCAACCAAACATTATTATTTGAAATACCCTTTTGCTGCAGTGATGCCTGGAGAGTTATGGATGATTGAATTGTCTTCTATTGTTTTTACAGATGCTACGTTGGGGTTTGGGAAGAAGAGAGTTTGGGGGAGTATTCAATAGCTATTATTTTTTTGTAATGAATGCAGACACATCTCTTTTCGAATTAATAAACCCATAAAACTATTGGCCCTATTTCTATCCATGACGAATTGATTAACTCATATAATTTTATAGCTCCTCCTCCACCAAGTCCACTATGGGCATTATTATATTGAACAATCGCAAATCTGCCAGAGTTGTCGAAGACCGGTCTAGAAAAATAATAAATATTCCTGTCAAAACTATTAGATTGATTGAACTCGGTAATTTGCTTCCTATAGTTACGAATAGATTTTTTGTCTGCAAGACCAAAACGTTCAGCGAGATTAGAAATATAAATCTCCTCTTCCGGGTTATGAACAATAATCAACTTTGGAAGCTCTTGCTCAGACCATAGTGTAGTGTCCGGATTGCTGCTGTTTATAATGATCTGACGAAATATTGCAGTATCCAGTGTTGCTCCTGAATACCCTTTCAAATCTTCAGCATATCGCAGCATACTTTTATGATTCAGTTTAAGTTGTTCTATCGGTTTTGCACCTACAAAAAGGCCAGAATACTTAAAAACTGTGTCAAGCAACCCTTTATATGCTTTTTCCTGAGCCAAAGCATTTAATGAAAGGGTACAAAGGATAAATAGAAATATAATAGATTGACGCATAAATATTTTTTTATCTCACCCTTTAAATGTGAATAGCTCAATGAGTTTGATACCGATATCGAATATAATTAATTTGGATTGGATGTTTAATTCGAACTGCTTCCTCCAAATTCCGAACGTACAAGTGAGTGACACAACGAAGCTAAATAGCTATCCCACAGCAGGCTACATAATAGTTCTTCCTTAACATCTGTTGCGGTAACTTCGGTTACTAATTTCCCAGTTATGAAATGGATCGCTATCCTGCTTGTTTTCTTTTCTGTACAATCGTATGGACAATGCAAAACTTTTGTGCTCACATCAAAAGGTGATACATTGAACTGCACTGATGTGAATGGTTTGAGACAAGGTAAATGGGTGGTGAAAGTTCCGGCACTTCGTACAGAACCTGAATATGAAGAAGAAGGTGTTTATGTGGATGGATTGAAAGAAGGAGTGTGGCGTCAATATTCAAAGATGGGTGACCTGAAAGCCGTTGAAGGTTATCGTTGGGGAATGAAAAATGGCGAATCGCAATATTTCAATTTAACTGCTGGACTGATACGAGAAGAAAGCTGGAAAGCAGTGAATCCTGCTGACCCTTACGATACAGTTGATGTGGAAGATGTAAATAATCCTGGTAAATTCTCAAAGGTTCGTGTAAAGCTGGATGGTAAGGCTTTAAAACATGGTATCTGGAGATTCTATGATACGTACTCAGGTGCTTTGGTGAAAAGCGAGAAATATTACATGGGTAAACTGGAAGACCCTAACCAGAAACCAAATTTTGGTGCATTAACTGGTGAATCCACTGCCAGCTCAACAAAAACCTCAGACACTTCCAAGCCTGCCGTAAAAGTAAAGCCGAAAGAGGTGATGGAATTTGAAAAGAAAAATGCGGGTAAGAAAAAAGTAAAAGTCAGAGATGGAAGAACAGGAGGCTGATTTTAGTCTTCCACCTTAGTGAATTTTCCGTCCCAACTCACCGATTTCAGCGTGATCGTATAGAAAATATCTTTCCCTTCAACACGATTGATCTTCACTGTTACTTCATCTCCTGTAGTTAACGGGAATGATGGAAGCGTTACTTTTTTTATCGTGATCATGTATTCACAATCATTCAGCCAGTCAATACGAGACTGAATTGTGTGTTTGCCTCCGTTATGAAATTCGGTAAGCGTAGAATCTTTTATCACCACCGTGATCTCTTCGTTATCGGCCATGTATTTGAATCTTCCCTGGTGCATAATCTTGCAATTGTTGGAATCTGAGATAGCAAATGAACTGTAAGAGATACATGCAAATGCAAGTAAGAAGATCAGTCTAAAGGGGTACATGCCTGAAATTTGTCTTAAAAGTACTATTTATTTTTTGAGAACCATTCCCTGAAAAACAGGAGTTGATATTTTACAGCATTGGCCCAGTATTTCCAGTCATGTGCACCGGGTCTTTCAATATAATCATGCGGGATTTTCAACTTCAGCATCTTTTCATGTGCAGCTTTGCTCATAGAGAAGATAAAATCGTTGATACCGCAATCTACCATAATGGCTATCGAATCTTTAGCGTTGTATTTATCGAGTAAAGTCAACACACTCCAATCAACATAATATTTACGGTTGGCTGTTGTATCTCCGAGTCTTTTTGGAACATCATATCCCTTGGTGATAAGACTTATGTCAAGCGCTCCACTCATACTGCCACAGGCACCAAATGTTTCCGGATGACGTAATGATAAAAACATTGCACCATAGCCACCCATGCTCAGTCCTGTAATGGCTCTTCCTTTTTTTGTTTTGATGGTTTTATAATTTGCATCGATGTAAGCTGGAAGTTCTGTTGAAGTGAATGTCTCATACCTGAATAAAGAATCTACAGGACTATCGAGGTACCAGCTGCTGAAAGCTCCATCAGGGCAAACGATGATCATTTGATATGCATCAGCCAATGAATCGATGAAAGGGACTCGCTTTATCCAGTTACTGTAATCACCACTGTAACCGTGCAAAAGATAAACAACAGGAAATGCAGATTTTGCTTTCTTGTATTTCTTGGGGGTGATGACAACACATTTTATGTTCTTCTGCATGCTTTTGCTGAATACTTGAATGGTATCAACTTTTGCAAAAGATAACAGGGTAAGAAGGATTGAGATAATTACAAGGAACAATTTCATGGATGGAATTTAGGAGACGAAGAGATATAAGTATGTTGTATAATTTTTAGGGTAACTGCAATAGAATTTTCAACTTACTATCTAATTCTTTCATTTCAGCTGAAGAAAGTCTTCCAAGCAAACCTTTTGCTAAGTTTCTATCCAGAGTAGCAATTTTGCTTGTCCGTAAAAGGGATTGCTTTCTAAGTGAATTTGTAATGTTCGGTGTTAATAAAACCTCTGTTGGTTCCTGCCAGCCAATTTGCGTAGTGATGAAACAAACAGTTATATCAAAACTGGTTTCTGTAAGAACTACTGCTGGTCTTAGTTTGCTGCCACTTAAATCTGAAAAAGGAAAAGTGATAAGTACAATGTCGCCTTTAGCCATTGTAGACTTCTTTTAAATCTGCCTCGGAGTAAAGTTCCTCCTCTTCGGCTAGAAAATTGAAAGTATCACTATCTGAAGCTAATTGCTGAATTCCCTGAGTTAGTTTATCTTCCTCGTAACGCTTACTCAAAAAATCAGCGAAATCAGAAATTTCCAAAGCCTTTTCTTCTGGTAACCGATTGATGGCATTTATAGTTCGTTCAATAATAGCTTGTCTCGTCACGACCTTAATTTAAGTAATTCAAATATAAACTTTTTATAGAAAGCAAAGTTGTTTGCAGCATACCAATCACCTGTTAAATAAATACACCAACTCCTTCAGTTTATCTTCTAGATATCTGTTTACCTGTTCAGGTGTTAATCTCCAGGCCCAGTTATTATCTACCGAAGCAGGAATATTCATTCTTCCTGTTTCGTCAAGATTCAGTACATCCTGCATAGGAAGAATTACCGTTTTTGCTACAGAGGCATAAGCCATTCTTGAAAGGACCCAATGCACTTCTTCTTCCGAAACTTCTTTGCCCGCATACTCATTTAATAATCGACGTGTGTTTTCATCAGCATCTTTGTACCAGCCTCTTGTGGTATTGTTATCATGAGTTCCTGTGTATACAATGAAATTCTTTGAATGGTTATGTGGTATATGAACCGATTGAGGCAGGTCCTTTCCAAAAGCAAACTGAAGTACTTTCATTCCGGGTAATGCAAATTCATCACGCAATGCAAAGACAGTATCATCCACGTCACCCAGATCCTCGGCAATAAATGGAAGTTCACCAAATGCTTCTTTCACTGCAGTGAAGAAATCGCTGCCTGGTCCTTGTTTCCATTCACCGTTCTTAGCGGTAGATGAATTTGCAGCAACTTCCCAGTAAGCAGCAAAAGCACGGAAATGATCGATTCGTACCACGTCGAACAATTCAATATTACGTTTGATCCTATCAATCCACCAATCATACTTTCTTTCCTTTAAGATGTCCCATTTAAAAACCGGCATACCCCAAAGTTGTCCATCAGCACTGAACGCATCTGGTGGTACACCTGCAATGCCTGTTGCATTTCCGTTATCATCAATGGAAAATATTTCTTTATTGCTCCATACATCTGCAGAATCATAACTCACATAAATTGGAAGATCACCAATGAATGAAATATTTCTTTCGTTGCAATATCCCTTTAAATGTTTCCATTGTTTATCAAAAATGTATTGCAGCCATTTTATACGGTAAAGTTCATCTTCATTATCTTCCTGCAGTTCTTTTAAAGCTTTTTCATCTCTAAGCTTATATTCATCCTTCCATTGAAACCATGGTTTGCCCTCGTTGAGTTGTTTCAACAACATGAATGTTGCAAAATCATCCAGCCAATAAGATTCTTTCGCACAAAAATCTTCATAGTACTTACGATCATCCTTCTTTAAATATGTCCAATAGGCTTTATTGAGCAATTCTTCTTTCGATCTTTCAACAGCAGCATAATCAACTTTTCCTTCATTCGCCAGATGATATTTAGCTAATTCTTGATAGTCAATTAAACCTTCTTTTGCTAATTGATCGAGACTTATCAGCAATGTATTTCCTGCCATTCCTGATATGGCGCTATAAGGTGAATGACCTTGTCCACCTTCTGTTGGATTCAGCGGAAGTATCTGCCAGTACTTTTGTTTGCTGCGATAAAGGAAGTCTGCAAAAGCTTTTGCCTCGAACCCCATATCACCTATTCCGTATGGAGATGGGAGAGAGGTGATATGCAATAAAATTCCTGCACTTCTTTCTTTGTCTGCCTGCTTTCCTTTCCAGATGATGAAAGGTGCTTTTGCAAATGCATTTTGAATAATAATTGTTCCTTTGTGTTTTTCGACTTTTTGCGTAAAGATGTCATCTAACTCAGCATCTATATCAGAAGGCAATATGATGCTGGTATCTTTCCAGTCTATCAAAGAAAGATCAGCATGGCCTGCACTGCAAATTGAAGCAGTGTTAAGTGGAGCTGCAATGATGTAAATATCTTTTCTAAATCTTCTTGCAAAAGCGATGATGTTGTCTTTGTATATTCCTTCTGTTTGTAAAGGAATATATTCTCCCTGGCTGAACAGGTCAGGGTTCAAATTTCGTAACTGAAATAATTCGTTTGTTAACCAGAGTTTGATCTTGCCTGAATATCGTTCTTTCCAAAGTGCAGGGAATTGCTCTCCATCTTTCGGCAAATTTCGAACTTGATCCAGCCATTTTGATCTTAATTGATAATCGACCGGTCTTCTATTGTCAGGATCAACAAAACTGAGATCCCATCCTTCACATCCCTGGTAAACATCTGGTACACCAGGACAGGTAAACTTCAATATTGCCTGGGATAAAGAATTGATGATACCATGATCAACAATTCGTTGCTGAAACTGCTGGAAACTTTTCCAGAAGGTCGTATCTCTTTCAAGTAGTTTAGTTATGAAATTTTTTACTGCTGATTCATACTCTTCATTAGGTTCCGTCCAGTTGGAATGTGTCTTTGCTTCTCGCAATGCTTTCTGCAGGTACTCATTGATCCTGCTTTCGAAATCCGCTTCCTTTTCTCCCGGGAAAGGATAAGCTCCAACTAAAGATTGGTAGATAAAATATTCATCGTTAGCATCAACAATTCCTTTGATATGGGAGTTGAGCTGCTGCCATTCCGTTACTTTTTCAAACCAGGTCTCAGCTATGTCGGAAAGTACATTTAATCTTGCCCTAACATCTTCACCTCTTTTTGTATCGTGTGTAGATGTGGCATTGAGTGAATATGGCCATTGCTGTTGCCGTTCGATCATTGCATTGTGAAAATCAGCCACAGAAATTCCAAATGATGATGGTTGATCACCAACTTCGTTGTGTGCAATAAATCGGTTGTAGGTATACATCAAAGTGTCTTCAACACCTTTGGCCATTAACGGACCACTGAACTGCATGCAACGTTGATAAAAATGAGCTGCACGTTTGTTTCTTTCGATATCGCCATGATGAGGATTGTGCAATATAGCCTGCTCTAAAACATAGACCGCTTTTACAAGATCACTGTTTTGTGTTTTGATCTTATTGAAGATATCCTGTATAATATTTGCTTCTTCATCGTTTAATGGAAGGTTATTTCCATAAAATCGATAGACTGGGCAATGAATGAGCAACTCGGCAATTGCTTCTTTCAATTCCTCCTGTCGTATGCTTGCGAATTCTCTTTTGTTCACAAGGTCCGACGACTTGAATAACTGGTATAGATTTTCCAGCTCTCCCCTCATGTGAGTATACAGTATACCAGCTTTTTTTGACTGCACCTGTGTTTCGATAGGTGTGTGGTCACCTGTTAATTGCTGGTAGAATTCGGTGAAACTTCCCCTGGAATGCTGTTGTGTGAAAAGATTATTCACCAGGGAAAGAAAATCATAACCGGTATTTCCTTGTGCAGTCCAGTTGAGTGGAAGGCTTTCTGTTGGTTGTAATATCTTTTCAACAGTGATATGTGTTTCTTCGCCTGCAAGTTTCCTGAGATCAGATAAATATTTTATTGGATCATACAAACCATCAATATGATCAATTCTAAGTCCCTGGAATATTCCATCATCTACCAATGATTTGATGAGCTGGTGATATTCTTCAAAAACTTCATCGTCATGAATATTCAAACATATCAAACTGTTGATCGTAAAAAATCTACGGTAATTGATCTTTGCATCGGTTTCTTTCCATGAGCATAAGCGGTAATGCTGAGCTTCTAATACTTGTTTTAGGTTCTCTTTAATTGAAGCCTCTTTGTTTGCAGGTATTTTTAAGGGATACAAATCCTCATAATATTTAAGCCGGTATTTGCCGTCAATCGTTACGATCTTCAATTCATTATTGGTAATGGCCTCATCAACAGAACCACCAAGAAATGGCACCATAAGCTTTTCGCTCCAGTCAATGTCGAAAAACTTAGCATATTTTGACTCGCTGCCATTCTCCAATACATCCATGAGCCATACATTCTTTGTATGAAAACCCATGTGATTTGGAACGATATCCTGCAACCATCCAATACCAGCTGATTGAAGATCAGAACTGATGTTTCTTAACTCATCTAACGATCCTATTTCTGGATTGATCTTGTGTGGATTCAGGCCATCATATCCATGTTGACTTCCCGGAACTGCTTCGAATATTGGAGAAGCATACAAAGTTCCGATACCCAATTGCTTTAGGTAGGGAAGGACCTGTTTTAGCTGATAGAAATTAAAGTCTTTATGAAACTGAATTCTGTATGTAGCAACGGGGTTCAACATAAGGCATCATTGAAACAATTTCCAGGCCATTGAACTTATTTTGGTTTACGAAGCACTACGATGGATCTGCTCTCTGCTGTAATGGATTCTCTTGCATTAAAGGTTTCAAGATTTTCGGAAACTGTAGAGATGCTGGTATCGATCACCTTCACCCAATTGGTTCCATATTTCCTGGAAGGAAGTTTAAATTCCAATGCTTCATGGTGTGCATTGAAGATCACATAAAAGCTATCATCTACGATCTGTTCACCTCTTGGACCAACTGATTTTATTCCATGACCGTTGAGAAATACGGCCATCGATTTTGCGAAATCCTGGTTCCAGTGCTCTTCACTCATTTCAGCTCCGTCAGGTTGAAACCAACCAATATCTTCTACACCAACTCCCTTAATGGGCTGACCTTTGAACCAACCTCTTTTCCGGAATACCGGGTGTTTTCTTCTGAAGTGTATGAGTTGTTTTGTAAAAGTGATCAGTTCCTTATCTGCTTTACTCCAGTCAATCCATGAAATTTCATTGTCCTGGCAATAGGCATTATTGTTTCCTTTCTGTGTTCGGCTTAATTCATCACCTGCAACAAGCATTGGTACTCCTTGCGAAAGAAATAGTGTAACAAGAAAATTCCTTTTTTGCTTTTGGCGAAGCTGGTTAATTTCTTCATTATCTGTCTCACCTTCTGCACCACAGTTCCAGGAACGATTATGGCTATCTCCATCGTTATTGTTCTCTCCATTGGCGTCGTTGTGTTTCTCATTGTACGAAACAAGATCGTTTAAAGTAAAACCATCATGTGCCGTTACAAAGTTGATGCTGGCTGTTGGTAAACGATAATCATTTTTATAGAGATCGGAACTACCGGTGAAACGTTCTGCGAATTCTGCCAGCATACTATCTGCACCTCTCCAATAGTCCCTGATGCAATCACGATATTTCCCATTCCATTCGGCCCAACCCGGTGGAAATTTTCCAACCTGGTAACCACCTTCACCAATATCCCAGGGTTCTGCAATCAACTTTGCCTGTGAAATGATCGGATCCTGGTGAATGATATCAAAGAAAGAGCCGAGCCTGTCCACTTCATGCAACTCTCTTGCAAGTGTAGCAGCAAGATCAAAACGGAACCCATCAACATGCATTTCAGTTACCCAGTAACGAAGACTATCCATGATCAGCTTTAATACACTTGGCATTTGTGCATTCAATGTATTTCCAGTACCAGTATAATCGTTATAATATCTTTTATCTTCTGTAAGGCGATAATAAGAGGCATTGTCAATTCCACGGAAGGAGAGGGTAGGGCCAAGATGATTTCCCTCTGCGGTATGATTGTATACTACATCAAGGATCACTTCAATACCTGCTTTATGTAATTCCTTCACCATTGTTTTAAACTCTGTAACCTGCCCACCCATAAAACCCGAGCTTGAATATTTGACTTCTGGAGCAAAAAAACCAATGGTGTTATATCCCCAATAGTTAGTAAGGCCTTTATCAGTGAGGATTTTATCCATGATGAAATGATGAACAGGCATCAGTTCAATTGCTGTAATGCCGAGTTCTTTCAGGTATTTGATACAGACAGGATGTGCTATAGCTGCATAAGTACCTCTTATATTTTCCGGTATATCTGGATGTAACTGCGTAAAACCTTTTACATGCGTTTCATAAATCAGCGTTTTGAAATAGGGAATACGAAGCTGACGATCACCTTCCCAGTTAAATCGATCATCGACCACAACTGCTTTCGGAATAAAAGGAGCACTGTCTTCTTCACTAAAACTCAGGTCTTCATCAGGATGGCCCATCTCATATCCAAACAATGAATCATTCCAATCCACTCTTCCGGCAATAGCTTTTGCATAAGGATCGATCAATAATTTATTCGGATTGAAACGATGACCATTCTCAGGTTCATAAGGACCATACACACGGTAACCGTAAAGCTGTCCTGGTTTTAACCCAGGCAAATATGCATGCCATACCTGGTGAGTCGTTTCTTTGATCTTAATTCTTTCAACCTCTATTTTGCCGATTGGTGCATCGAAGAGACAAAGATCAACTCCTGTTGCATTCTCTGCATATAATGCGAAGTTGACTCCATTGCCATCCCAGGTTGCGCCTAAAGGAATTGGACTGCCGGGGTATACTGTAGTGTTCATTGAGAGTATTATTAGATTGTTGCCCAATCAATTATTCAATTTCCTTACCAAGTATGATAACTGCTTTTGCAGGAATTTTTACCTGCACTCCGGCTTGTGATGAAACAGGAAACGCTTCCTCACATGTAGAAGTATTTTCCATCTTCCATTGAGACTCTGTAGAATCAATTATTTTTTTCCATGAACCATTATTCCCAGGAAGAAAATAGGCAATATCGGACGATGAGACATTAAACAAAACAAGCAGTTCCTTTTTTCCTGTTTCTTCTTTGCGATGAAGAATTAAACCTGCTTGTTGCAGCACTTCAACGGTGACGCATTCTTTATTGAAATTTTTGAGTGCCGGATGTGATCTTCGTAATTTGATGAGTGCTTTATGCCATTCAAGCAAGACCTTGTGCTTTCCTTCATCCTTTTTCTGCCACTTCAGTTGAGATTGATTGAAAATTTCTTCAGCTTGTGGATCTGGATAAGCATCTCCGGGTTTCACAAAAGCTTTGAATTCTTCTTTTCGACCTTCCTGTACCGCTTTGATCAATTCAGGATCAGAATGGCTGATGAAATAATAAAACGGAGATTCATCACCATATTCCTCCCCCATAAATAACATCGGAACATAGGGAGACATTAACAACATTGCAGTAGCAATCTTTGATCGATCTGAATCAACCAGTGCACACAATCTTGCACCGTCTATTCTATTGCCTGCCTGGTCGTGATTGTTGATGAAGGCCACAAATTTATTTCCTGGTATTCCTGAAGATGACTTCCCATACCTGCGTTTCCGGAATGATACAAATTCACCTGAATGAACAAAACCTTCGTAGTAAGCTTTTGCTAACTGCTGCATTGTTCCAAAATCGTAGTATCGGTCTTTTCCTTTTTCATCAAGCAGTACATAAGCTGCATGATGAAAATCATCAAGCCATTGTGCAGTAAAGCCAAAACCATTCTGTTCACACGGCTGAATCACTCTTGGTGCATTCAAATCACTTTCTGCAATGGTGTAATAGCATTGTTTATTCTTTTTCTCAAGGTCCCTGATCTTTTCATGCGTTAACTCCCAGAAATGAACAGCACCATCATCATACACCGCATGTATTGCATCGAACCTTAGTCCATCCATATGAAAATTTTCTAACCAGTATATTGCGTTATCGGAATAGAATTCTCTAACACCATCACTCCATGCACCATCATAATTAATGGCTTTACCCCAGGGAGTTTTATAATGATCGGTGAAGTATGGAGCAAAGGTTTCGATATAATTTCCTTCAGGTCCTTGATGGTTGTAGACTACATCAAGAAAAACAGCAATGCCTTTCTGGTGGCAAGCATTAACCAATTTCTTTAATCCTTCCGGGCCACCGTAAGAATTTTGTACAGCATAAGGATACACACCATCATAACCCCAGTTCCTGTTACCTGGGAATTGAGCGACAGGCATTATTTCAATGGCATTGATTCCAGTCTCTGAAAGATGATCGAGTTTTTCAATGGCAGATTCAAAAGTTCCTTCCTCGGTGAATGTTCCGATATGTAATTCATATAAAATCAGATCTTCAAAAGCGGGAACTTTAAACCCAGTATCGTTCCAATGAAATGCATCATGATCTACTACTTGTGATGCACCATGAACACCATCCGGCTGAAATTGAGAACCAGGATCGGGTAATCCTTTTTCCGCATCATCAATTATGTAGAAGTATTTTGTTCCCACCGGTGTTTGCGCTTCTGTTGTAAAAAAGCCTTCATCATCCTTCTGCATTTCAATCATTTTCTCAGTTGGATGAATGATATGCAATATCACTTTCTGCTTTTCCGGTGCCCAAACAGTAAATCTGCACTTATCAGTTCCAATGTAAGTTGCTCCAATCCTCATAATCAATTTTCCATTTTTATAATAATACCCTCATCTCCACTCAGGTAAATCTTATTATTGATTTTTTCTCCTTCCAGTTCAGGAATCGTTGCCAGCACAACAGTGCCATTTATCTCAATATGTTTATGAACAAAATAACAAGGCCTGTGACTAAGGTTAAGCACTACAAGAAATTTACTTTCTCCATCGGTTTCCCTTATAAAAGATATCACCTGTGGATCTGCATGAACCGGAATATAATTTCCTGTTTTTAATGAAGTTTCCTTTTGCCTGAACGCAATTAGCTTTCGATAGAATGATAGCATTGAATGTTCATCATACTTCTGTGCTTCTACATTGATTCTTCTATAACTCTTGTCGATCCTTAACCAGGGTTTGCCAGAAGTAAATCCTGCATTTAAACTGTTATTCCATTGCATTGGTGTTCTGGAAGGATCTCTGCTTAAGTTTTTATCTGGCATATTCAAGCCTTGCGGATCCTGCACTTCTTCGAAAGGGATAGGAACATCTGTCATTCCAATTTCATCGCCATAGTAAATAGTAGGTGTACCTCTTAAAGTAAGCAATAACATTGCTGCAACTCTTGCCTGCATAATACCAACTCTGCTTGTTATCCTTGGCTGATCATGGTTACCTAAAACCCAGTTTGGCCAGCCCTGGTCTGGTAATGAGCCTTCATACTGGTCGATTGCTGCACCAATTTCTCTTGCATTCCATGGAAGCGATAATAGTTGAAAGTTGAATGGAAGATGAGCTCCGTTGTTGTCTGTTCCGTAGTAGGTTACCAATTTATGAATTGGCAGATAAATTTCACCGATCATCATCCGTTCTTCATAAGAATCCAGGAGTTGTCTCATCATACGAACAATATCATGCACTTCCGGCTGGTCGGTTGAATAATAGGGAAGGAGCTGTTCGTAAGTAGCCATGTGTGATTGATAATCCGGATTCGGCGGATTGTCCCTCAGTTTTTCATCTTTTATCATGTGCCACATCACATCTACCCTGAATCCATCAACACCTTTATCTAACCAGAACTTCAATACATTTAACATGGCTTCCTGTACTTCAGGATTTCTCCAGTTAAGATCCGGTTGTTCTTTTAAAAATGCATGGTAATAATATTGCTGTGTAACCTCATCAAATTCCCAGGCCGACCCACCAAATACACTCAGCCAATTGTTGGGCTCAGCACCATCTTCTTTTGGATCTTTCCATATATACCAATCCCGTTTTGGATTATCCCTCGAAGATTTCGATTCAAGAAACCACGGATGCTGATCAGACGTATGATTAGGCACAAAATCAAGTATAAGCTTCATCCCTCGTTTGTGTACTTCTGTCAACAACCGATCAAAATCGTTCATCGTTCCGAAGAGTGGATGAATGTTGCAATAATCGGAAATATCGTATCCGTAATCGGCCATCGGTGAGGGATAGATTGGAGATAACCACAGGCTGTTAATACCTAACCATTGCAGGTGATCGAGTCTTTCAATGATGCCCTGTATGTCTCCAACACCATCACTGTTACTATCCTGGAAAGACCTTGGATATACCTGGTAAATAACACCTTCCTGCCACCAAAGGTGACTATTATTTTTTGTCATTCTTGCAAAGCTTTAGCTGATTTGGCATTCAATATTGCCTCAAACCGCTAAGTGTATGCAAAAACCAAACCTATAAAAACATGGGTGGTAAATTAGTAGAAGTAAATTAGAGGAGCATTAAATGCAGAAGGATCAATCCATTTCTTCTTTGACATCATCCGGAATGGTGAGGATCACTTTATCAATTCGATGTCCATCCATATCAACAATCTCGAAAGTTAATCCTTTCCACAGCATTGTATCACCGGCAGTAGGAATTCGCTGCATTTCATGTAAGATGAAACCTGCAACAGTATCAAAATCTCTTTCGCCTTCATTCATCCATTCTGTTTTGTTCAGCTTTCTCAGCAGGTCATAAAATGGAAGCTGGCCATCGACGAGAAAGGTTCCATCAGCTCTTTCAACAAGTGTATAATCATCGTCACCGGTTTCAGGAGTATCACCAACAATGGCTTCAAGAATGTCGAAGAAGGTGATCATGCCTTCAACACTACCATATTCATCAACTATAAAACAATAATGTGCCTTTGTTGTTTTAAAGAATTCTAATACCTGGTAGGCTGAATTATTCTCCGGAACATACTGTGCCGGTTTCATTATTTCGCTGATCATTTGTTTTGGATCGCTGATGTACATGTCTTTGATAGAGACAATACCTTTTATGTCATCAATCTTTCCATCACAAACCGGATATACTGTGTGAAGGTCTTCGGAAATGATTTGCTTGGCTTCAGCAATTGAAGCATTAATATCTAACCAGACAATATCACTCCTGTGAGTCATTAATGAAGTGATGTTCCTGTCTCCCAAATGAAAAACTCTTTCGATAATTTCCTGTTCCGCTTCTTCTATAGCACCATGTTCTGTTCCTTCACTAATGATTGCTTTGATCTCTTCTTCGGTAACCTGGTTATCATTACTCTTTAAATTAAAGAGTTTGCTGAGCAGGGTGGTAGATTTTGTTAGCAACCAGATGAAAGGAAAAGTTAACCATGAGACTACCCTCATTGGTCTTGATACAAGCTTGGCAATTTTTTCCGGCTTTGCCAATCCAATTCTTTTTGGCAACAGTTCACCCAATACCAATGAGAAATAAGTAACGGCAATAACGACGATCGTTGTAGCAATACCATTACTGTATTCAGCAATCGAAGGGAATTGCTGCAGCCACAAGGCAAGATCTCCAGTGATTTTTTGGCCAGAATAAATACCGGTCAAAATTCCGATAAGCGTAATGCCAATTTGAACAGTGGAAAGAAATGTATCTGGATGATTGGCTAACTCGAGTGCTTCCCTCGCTTTTACATCTCCTTTAGCCGCCTGTGATTCTAACCTTGCTTTTCTTGCAGAAACCAAAGCTATTTCGGCCATAGAGAACAAACCGTTGATCAAAATCAGGCCGAAAATTATTAATATCTCAATCATAAATGGTTATGCAAACATAATGAATACAAATATTATGCTACCAGCTATTTGCATCTGTCAAATTCGTTTCTCCGATAGCTATCGGAGCACTGTTGTACAATCGAAGCAATACTCAACGTATTTAGCATGTTACATATCTAAGCCCGTTTCGGAGATCATTGAGTTTTCCTGGTAAGATTCATAGTCGGTATTTACATTCCAAAGATCGTGGCCGGCATTATCTGCAATGTTTTCGGATGCAAGAATGCCCATCAGGATTGAATGATCCTGGTTATTGTACTTAAAAGCCCCATACCGACCAATACAGGTAAGATGATGTACAGTTTTCAGGTAATCAGTTATCGGGGCTAAAGCTTCTTTATAACCTTTATGATAAACCGGATAACAACGAGGTATCTTATAGATATAACTATCCAATACTTTATGATCTTGCAACAAACCTGTTTTTTTGATCTCCTTTACAGCAAGTGCAGTGATCTTTTCATCAGAATTATTCCATATTTCGTCTTCATTATAACACCAGTATTCCAGTACCAGGATCGTGTTATTGCTTTCGCCATAGAGATCAGGAACCCAGTTTCTAAAATTAGTGATCCTTCCCATTTGAACAGAAGGTTCCTGTACATACAACCAATTATCAGGGAACAAATGCGAACCTTCGACATGAAGATAAACGAGTACCGTATTTCTGAAAGTTAGTTTGGTAGCAGCTTCTTTTACTTCAACCGGAGCTTTTGGAAGTTGTTTTACCAAAAGCGTCAATGGCATGGAGGATATCACTGCATCATATTCATAAAACTTGCCATCAACGGTTATAATTCCATCAACGGCACCGTTTTCATCCTGAGAAACTGATTGAACAGGTGAACTTAAAAATATTTGCCCCCCTTTATCTAAAATGGCTTGCTCCATTTTATGATATACCATGCCAGTTCCCTTTGTAGGGTAAGCAAACTTTGACACCAGTGTGTTATGTTTATTTTTCTTACGAGTGAATGCATGTTTCACAGCCTCACTTAAAGAGAATTTTTTTATCCGCTGTGCTGCAAAATCTGCATCGAGTTCATTACAAGGAATGCCCCATAACTTTTCACTGTAGCTTTTGAAGAATATTTCGAACAGACGTTTTCCAAACTTTGTAGTTACCCAGGATTCAAAAGAATTATCATTAACAGGAGGGGAGACCCTTGTGCTGAAATAACTCTGCATCGAACGAAGCACTTCAACTGCACCAAGCTTTCTTAATGCATCTGTAGCCTTTAAAGGGTATTGGAAAAATTTTCCTTTGTAATAAATCCGGGTGAGCCTGTTAACCATCTTGTAGTCTTTGCCTACAACTTCCAGCCATAACGCATTAATTCGGTTATCCTGGCTGAAGAAACGATGCGGTCCAAGATCAACATGTTGCCCCCAAAGTTCCAATGTCTTGCACATGCCACCAACTTCACCAGAGGCTTCATACACATCAACCTTAATTCCTTTTTTTGCCAGACAATAGGCTGCAGTTAATCCTGCCGGCCCTGCACCAATAACTGCAATTCGTTTTTCACCGCTCATAAAGCGATAAAAATACAATTGAATGCGATTGAAGTGTAATAATTATTGAGAGGTCATTGTTTTGGGTGCCGACTCAGGTTGTTGGGAAAGTTCATCCAGTTTTATTCGCTCAGGAAGTGTAATGGTAAAAGTAGAGCCTTCATTCAAAGTACTTTCCGCTGTAATAAAACCATTGTGCTTTTCTATGATCTTTTTACAAATGGATAATCCAATACCTGTTCCCTCAAAATCATGATAACTGTGTAGCCGTTTAAAGACAACGAATATTTCTTTTGCATACTTAGGATCGAAGCCAATACCATTATCTTTAAATGATATCTGGTAGTAATTATCGTTATCAGATTTTTTATTAACGCCAGCTACCTGTGCTCCTGAAGTTCTTTTACCAAAAATATTTATTTCCAGATCAACACCTTCACGGCTGAACTTTAATGAATTGCTGATGAGATTCTGGAAAACCTGCCTCATCTGGCTTGGAATTGCCCAGATAGTAGGAAGATTGTTTACTACGACTTTCGCTTTTTTATTCTGAATATCCATTTCAACGTCAGAAAGAACATCTTTCACCACATGGTTAAGATCAGTCTTTTCAAAGCCATAATTATCATTGGTATAACGTGAAAATTTCAACAGATCATTGATCAGCTGGTGCATTCGTTCAGACGACTTAACGATCTTTTCGAGGTATGATGAAGCTTCACTTCCTAATGCTTCTTTATATCCCTGCTCCAGTTTATCGCTAAAGATGAGGATCTTTCTTAAAGGTTCCTGCAGGTCATGTGAGGCTACATAAGCAAACCTGTCAAGTTCTTCAATGGTGTTTTTCAGATGTTCATTATTCTCCAGTAACTGGAAGTTGAGTTTCTTTATCTTTTGCTCAGATAATTTCCGGTCTTCAACTTCTTTCTGCAGGTTCCTGTTAACGGATATCAGCTTTCTTTCCTGCATCATCAGCTGATAGTTCTTGCGATACAATTCAGCAAACACACTTACCTTATAACGGAGCAGATCAGGATCAATTGGCTTGTAGATATAATCCACACCACCCATTTTGTAACCTTCGTAAGCCTGTTCTTCACCATAATGATGAGCCGTGATGAAGATGATAGGGATGTGTTTTAATTTCTCTCGCTCATATATCAATGTTGCCGTTTCAAAACCATTCATCTCAGGCATCTGAACGTCCATCAATATCAGGCTGAAATCCCACTCATTCAACAAAATTTTCAATGCAGCACGACCGGAAAGGGCCTTCACTATCTTATAGCCGTCCCTTTCAAGAATAGTTTCCAGGGAGAACAGATTATCCTCCCTGTCATCTACTACAAGAATCTTAACTATCGAATTATCTGCAGTGTTACTGAATTCCATTCAATCTTATTTGTACAGCCAAACTCTCATCAATGACAATAGCTGATCCATTTTCACCGGCTTGGTAATATAATCCGATGCACCTGCCTCAATACATTTTTCCCTGTCACCTTTCATCGCCTTAGCTGTTACTGCAATGATAGGAAGATTACTGTTCTTGTGCTCTCTTCTTATTTTACCGGTTGTTTCATAACCATCCATTTCCGGCATCATGATATCCATTAAAACTATATCGATGTTGTCGTTCTCTCCAAGAATGTTGATGGCTTCCTGTCCACTTTCTGCAGTGATCGCTTTGATGTTATGTCTTTCAAATGCCGTTGTAAGTGCAAATAAATTTCTTACATCATCATCCACTACCAGTACAGTTTTATTGGCCAGTACATCTTCTCTTGATCTCAGGTCTTCAATGATCTTTCTCTTTGCAGGCTGCAGATCTTTGTGACAAAGGTGAAGATGCATTACGGTTTCTTCCAACAAAAGCTCAAGTGAGTTTACACTCTTCAACAATATCCTGTTGGCATATTGCTTCAATTGTGTTTTCTCTTTTGGAGCAAAATCTTTGGCTGAATAGATCAATACAGGAGTCATCGCCAGTTTTTTCAAACTATTGATCTCCGTAAGGAATTCCATTCCTCCGATATCAGGCAACATGTAATCAACAATAATACAGTCGTATGAGTTCTGTTGTAAGAGCTCAAGACCTTGCTTTCCTGTTGATGCAATTTCAATTTCTATCTGGTCAGGATTATCAAGAATCTTAGCGATCTGTGATGAATCAAGTTCATTGTCCTCGATCAATAACAATTTCTTAGGCTTACGGCTGTGATAATCTACGATATCATCAAACAATACTGTAAGCGCTTCATTCTTTAATGGCTTTAAGTGGAAACTTCTTGCACCACGCTGCATTGCCAGTAACCTGTTTTCCTCACCGGAGATAAGATGAACAGGAATATGACGAAGATTCACATCATTCTTAAACAAGTCAAGGATTTTCCAGCCACTTGCATCCGGAAGTTTAACATCAAGCGTGATAGCGATCGGGTTGAATTTATTGGTAAGCTCGAATACTTCACCGAAATGAGTAGCTACCACGATCTTTAAATTCATCTCATGTGCTTTCTCCACCATGATCTTACCAAACCTCACATCATCTTCTACTACCAGTACAACTCTATCACCGCTGTATATCTTGTTTCTGTCATCACCAACTTCATTGATGATCTCGTTAATGGCATCCAGATCTCTCTCAGGCAATTTAACTGTAGGTACTGACTTTATAGAAGAACTGTCTGCAGAATCAAGTTTGTATTCTGTAACAGTTAAGCTGCTTTGCTTTTCTTTCTTAACATTATTTGGATTGTAGTCGATAGGAAGGTAAAGTATGAATGAACTTCCTCTTCCTGGTTCACTTTCAAGTTCAATAGATCCACCTAACAGGTCTGCGAGACCTCTTGAAATCGAGAGACCAAGACCTGTACCACCATATTTCCTGGAAGTAGAACCCTCAGCTTGCTGGAATGCTTCAAAGATGATATTCTGTTTATCCTTAGAGATACCGATACCAGTATCTTTAATTTCGAATGCCACTACACGATTGGCATGTTCAAGATTTGAATATTGTCCTTTCCAGTTTTTATCAGATTCGTATATCCTTAATTTAACTTCGCCCTTCTCAGTAAACTTAAATGCGTTTGAGAGAAGATTCTTGAGGATCTGGTTCAAACGCTGGATATCGGTTTCAAGACTATCCGGCAGGTTCTTATCCATTTCAATGCTGAACTTGAGATTCTTATTTTCTGAAACGTGTTTGAATGTGGTTTCAACAAATGAAGTGATCTCGTTAAAGCGAACATTGATGAAGTCAGTAGAGATATAACCAGATTCGATCTTCGACAAGTCAAGAATATCATTGATCAGCTGGATCAGGTCATCACCACAAGAGTGAATCGTTTTTGCATAACGTATTTGTTTCTCCGTAAGATTCCCTTCATGGTTCTCATACAACTGCTGAGCAAGAATGAGGAGAGAGTTCAATGGTGTTCTCAACTCATGCGACATGTTTGCAAGGAACTCTGACTTGTATTTCGAAGTAAGCTGAAGCTGTTCTGCTTTTTCTTCGAGTGAACGACGAGCTTCTTCCACCTCTTTGTTCTTGGCTTCCACTTCTTCCTTTTGTTTAACAAGAAGGTGAGCTTTATCCTGTAACTCTTCGTTGGTTCTTCTCAACTCATCTGTTAGTGATTGTGATTGCTCAAGCAGTTCCTCTGTTCTTGAGTTTGTTTCGATCGTGTTCAATACAATACCGATAGATTCTGTAAGCTGGCTTAAGAAGTCTAAGTGCGTATCAGAGAACTGACCAAACGATGCGAGTTCAATTACCGCCTTAATATCTGTTTCGAACAATACCGGAAGTACGATTACACTCACCGGAGCTGCTTCACCAAGACCTGAACCGATCTTGATGTATTCTTTAGGAACGTTTGTAAGAAGAATTCTTTCTTTTTCGAGTGCACATTGTCCAACGAGACCTTGTCCAACGGCAAATTCCCTTGCAACATTCAATTCCTCGCTATATGCATATGCAGAGAAGAGTTTTAATTTTTTGTCTTCGATACTTTCATCCTGTTCAAGAATGTAGAACATACCTTGTTGTGCATTTACAACCTGTGCAAGTTCTGAAAGGATACGTCTTGTTACGGTTGAAAGATCTTTCTGACCCTGCAACATCTGTGTAAACTTCGCAAGGTTGGATTTGAGCCAATCCTGCTCCTGGTTACGTAATGTTGTTTCTTTCAGGTTAGCAATCATCTGGTTGATGGTATCTTTCAATTCTTCTACTTCACCCTTAGCTTCCACACGGATCATCTGTGTAAGATCACCTTTGGTTACCGCAGAAGCCACTTCTGAGATGGCACGTACCTGAGTGGTTAAGTTCTCTGCAAGCTGATTTACGTTCTCGGTAAGGTTTTTCCAGATACCGGATGCACCAGGTACAGAAGCCTGTCCACCCAATCTACCTTCAACACCCACCTCACGAGCCACAGTCGTTACCTGGTCGGCGAATGTTGCAAGTGTATCGATCATTTCGTTGATGGTTTCAGTTAACTGGGCAACCTCACCACGGGAAACGATCGAAAGTTTTTGTTTCAGGTTACCAGTTGCAACGGCTGTTACAACTTTTGCAATTCCCCTTACCTGGTTGGTAAGGTTCGATGCCATCATATTTACGGAGTCGGTCAGATCTTTCCATGTACCCGCAACACCTTGTACTTCTGCCTGACCACCGAGTTTACCTTCAGTTCCTACCTCACGAGCCACACGAGTTACCTCGAAGGCGAAGGAGTTCAGCTGATCCACCATCGTGTTGATCGTATTTTTCAGGTCAAGGATCTCACCTTTAACGTCTATTGTTACTTTTTTACTCAAGTCACCGGAAGCCACCGCTTTTGTTACTTCAGCGATATTACGTACCTGGGCTGTAAGATTACCTGTCATCTGGTTTACAGAGTCAGTCAAATCCTTCCATGTACCGGCAACACCTGGTACGAAAGCCTGACCACCAAGTTTACCATCGGTACCTACCTCTCGGGCAACCCTTGTTACCTCAGATGCGAAGGCACGAAGCTGATCCACCATGGTATTCAGCGTTTCTTTCAGCTGGAGGATCTCTCCACGTACGTCCACCGTAATTTTCTTACTCATGTCTCCATTAGCCACGGCAATCGCAACTTCAGCGATGTTACGTACCTGGCCGGTAAGGTTAGAAGCCATCTGGTTTACGGAATCAGTCAAATCCTTCCATGTACCACCAACTCCAGGTACGTGGGCCTGGCCACCAAGCTTTCCTTCCGTTCCTACCTCACGGGCAACCCTCGTTACCTCCGAAGCAAAGGCACGAAGCTGTTCCACCATCGTGTTAATCGTGTTTTTCAATTCGAGGATCTCACCTTTAACATCCACCTCGATCTTTCTTGATAAGTCACCGTTAGCAACGGCTGTCGTTACCTCTGCAATATTTCTTACCTGCCCGGTAAGGTTAGAGGCCATTTTATTTACTGAGTCTGTCAAATCTTTCCAAAGTCCTTCCACACCTGGTACATCGGCCTGGCCACCAAGTTTCCCTTCAGAACCTACCTCTCGAGCCACACGGAATACCTCTGAACCGAAAGAGTTCAGCTGATCCACCATCGTGTTGATCGTATTTTTTAACTCGAGGATCTCACCTCGAACGTCCACCGTAATTTTTCTGGATAAATCACCTTTCGCTACCGCTGTCGTCACCTCGGCAATGTTACGTACCTGGGCTGTAAGATTACCGGCCATCTGGTTTACAGAGTCAGTCAAATCTTTCCATGTACCACCAACGTCCTGCACTTTTGCCTGGCCACCAAGTTTACCTTCGGTACCTACCTCAAGAGCCACCCTCGTTACCTCTGATGCGAATGAGTTCAGCTGATCCACCATCGTATTGATCGTGTTCTTCAATTCAAGGATCTCACCTTGTACGTTTACCGTGATCTTCTTAGAAAGGTCACCATTTGCTACCGCTGTTGTTACTTCAGCGATGTTACGTACCTGGGCTGTAAGGTTACCAGCCATATTATTTACTGAGTCTGTCAAATCTTTCCATGTACCACCAACACCCTGCACTTTCGCCTGACCACCAAGCTTACCTTCTGTACCTACCTCAAGAGCCACCCTCGTTACCTCAGATGCGAATGAGTTCAGCTGATCCACCATCGTATTAATGGTGTTCTTAAGGTCAAGAATTTCACCTTTTACATCCACAGTGATCTTTCTTGAAAGGTCACCTTTTGCTACCGCTGTTGTTACGTCTGCAATATTTCTTACCTGTGCTGTAAGGTTACCGGCCATCTGGTTTACTGAGTCGGTCAAATCCTTCCATACACCACCAACTCCTTTTACCGTAGCCTGTCCACCCAATTTTCCCTCGGTACCAACCTCACGGGCCACACGGGTTACCTCGGCTGAGAAGGAGTTAAGCTGATCCACCATCGTATTGATGGTGTTCTTCAACTCCTGGATCTCACCTTTTACATCCACAGTGATCTTTCTTGAGAGGTCACCTCTTGCTACCGCTGTTGTTACCTCGGCAATGTTACGTACCTGGCCTGTTAAGTTAGAGGCCATCTGGTTTACTGAGTCAGTCAAATCCTTCCATGTACCGGCGACACCTGGTACTTCTGCCTGGCCACCAAGCTTTCCTTCCGTACCAACTTCACGGGCCACCCTTGTTACCTCTGAAGAGAATGAGTTCAGTTGATCCACCATCGTATTGATCGTGTTCTTCAGCTCAAGGATCTCACCCTGTACATCTACGGTGATTTTTTTCGATAGGTTTCCGTTAGCAACGGCTGTCGTTACTTCTGCGATATTACGAACCTGGGCAGTAAGATTACCTGCCATCTGGTTTACTGAGTCTGTTAAGTCTTTCCATACACCGGCAACACCTTTTACACGTGCCTGTCCACCCAATTTACCTTCCGAACCTACCTCACGAGCAACCCTCGTTACCTCCATTGAGAAGAGGTTTAGCTGCTTCACCATGTCATTCACCTCTTGGGCAATCCTTTTAAACTCACCCTGCAGGACGTGATCGCCGATTTGCAAAGGCATTTCCTGGCTTAGATTACCCTTTGCCACTGAGCCAATTACGTGAGCTATTTCAATTGTAGGATGAACAAGATCTGAGATTAAACCATTAATCGCATCTACACCTGAACTCCAGGCACCACGAGCATGTCTTGGAAGTTCGATACGGTGAGTAAGATTTCCTTTTTTACCAATTGTATTACCTGCAGTGGTAAGCTCGGTCATCAGGATTTCATTCATTGTGATGATCTCATTCAGTGTGTCGGATATTTTACCATCAAAACCAACAAGATCGACCGGCATCCTCACAGCAAAATTTCCATTCTTAACTTCTGAAAGAACTCTCAATAATTCTTTCAGATCTAAATTACTTTCACCATTTCTGCTTGTTGGTGATTCCCCGTTTTGGGGAAATTCTGGGATAACTTTTTCCATTGGTGCAAGAGATTTTGCTATTTCTGGTGACATAGGAGATGGAGCGGCCTTAACAGAACCATCGGTTTTACCACGTTTTGACGCCATTTATGAGAATTATGAGGTTTTTGAATTGGGGTTTTTCATTTAGGCAAAGAAGAGTTTATTCAAATAGTGTGCTAAGACTGTAGAAATTTATACTGAAATTTTCTACACTTATGTAAGATTCTAGCGGCAGTGCACTATGAAAATAATACCTTCGAAAAACATAAATCCAATTGAATTGAATTCTGAGCCTCATATAAAAAACGATCATATTGTATTAATGGCTGAGGACGACCTCGATGACCAGGAAATTCTGGTTGAAGCAATTAAAAAGCAGGATTCTTCATTTGAATTTATCATCGCCAATACCGGTAGCAAGGCATTGGAAATGCTTCATAATCTTCCCGAATCAAAAAAACCTTCACTGATATTGCTCGATTACAATTTACCTGAGTTTAGTGGTGCTGACATATTAATGAAGTTGCGGGAAATGAAAAGATATGATGAGGTAGTAAAGGTGGTTTGGAGTACCTCTAATTCTCCCGTATATGAGAAGAAATGTCTTGAGCTCGGGGCATTCGAATACATAGTAAAACCTACCGGTTTAGAGCAAATAAGAGATATAGCCCGGAAGATAATTGAACTAAGCCGGAAAAGTGTTGTTAGCGAGTAAATGAAAGCAGTGGCTGTTTTTTGAATATTAAAGCCATCACATATCCGATCCCGCAACCCAAAATGGCTCCTCCAACTACATCAAAAGGATAGTGCACTCCAACGTACACCTGCCCATAACAGATTGTTGCAGCCCATACAAAAAACCATATGCCGGCTTTTTTAAATACATCTTTCATCGTTAGAAAGATAAACATGGCTACCCCAAAATGATTGGTGGCATGTGAAGAAGTGAAACTGCCACTTTGCGGACAATATATCAATCTGAAATCTATTAATCCCATAATTGATTCATCCCGGCAAGGCCTTATTCTTCCAAAAAACTCTTTTACGAATGAGCTGCTGATCTGGTCACAAATACCTGCTGTTAAACCTAACATCAACATCCATGGAATTGACTTCCACCCAAAGTTCATTATCATGAAAAGAAAAAGAAAGAAATAGAGGGGAATCCAGGTATCAGATTGTCTCCAGACAGGAAAAACTGAATCGAAAAAAGGATTAGACCATGTATGATTTATTTTTATGAGCAGCCATCTGTCAAACTCAAGGAGCATATCAAATAAACCATCTTTCAGTAAAGGCGTATTTAACATATTAAAGATTCCTTAGCAAGGGGTTAGCGGCTGCAAAACAGTTTTTCAAATGATTACCTTTGCCGACCCCATGCAAAAATTGAAAGTGCCAAGATACATACAATGGATAAGCCTGACCGGCTTAATTTTTTTATTACTGATGACGCTACTCAGGTTAGCTCTTACGTGGATATTTCCGGTACCGACTGACCAGTTTTCAGAACTCATTCCATCATTTATTCTGGGTTTGAGATATGATCTTCGGATTATCTCTATCGTGGCCCTGGTACTTTTTGTACTGGGTAGTTTTAATTTCCTTCATCCGCTGAATAAAAAGACAGGACGAGCAATAGCATTGGGATTATGGTTGCTATTCATTCTAATCCTCGTCCTTTTTTATGTCGTTGATTTTACCAACTATGCCTACCTCTCACAAAGAATGAATGCCAGCCTGTTGAATTATGTTGAAGATGCAGGTATATCTATGAAAATGATGTGGCAGAGTTATCCTGTTCTATGGATGATATTGGGCATTATTGCAAGTGCAGCTTTGTTCATCTGGATCACTAAGGCTACGTATAATTATGTATTGTCGAAACCAATTGTAGCTACAAGAACCAGTAAATGGGGATGGGGTATAGTGTTCTTTTTATTATTGGCTGTTGGAATTTTCGGAAGAGTAGGACAGTACCCTTTAAGATGGAGCGATGCTTATAATCTTAGAAGTGATTACGCAGCAAATCTTGCTTTGAATCCTTTCCAGTCATTCTTCAGTTCATTAAAATTTCGTCATTCATCATACGATGAAAAGAAAGTAAAGGAAGGTTATGAATGGATGAGTCAATATCTTGGAGTAGATAGTGCAAATGCTAACCTGAATTTCGTCAGGACTTTTCCCGGGCGAAATGATATCGATGCTCCACAAAATGTTGTACTCGTTATCTGCGAATCATTCAGTGGTTACAAGAGCTCCATGTATGGAAATCCTCTGAACACAACTCCATATTTTGCTGCCTTAGCCAGGAATGGATTGTTTTATGAAAGATGTTTTACACCACACTATGGAACGGCCAGAGGTGTGTGGGCAACGATTACTGGTATTCCGGATGTTTCTTTGACTAAAACGGCCAGTCGTAATCCTGCTGCTGTCGATCAAAGAACAATCATTAATGATTTTAAAGACAGGCAGAAGCTTTATTTCATTGGCGGAAGTACCAGCTGGGCCAATATTCAGGGACTATTGGTTAATAATATTGAAGGAGTGAAGTTGTATGAAGAGGATGATTTCAAAGCTGAAAAGATCGACGTGTGGGGTATCAGTGATAAAGATCTTTTTCTTGAGTCGAACGAAGTGCTTGCCAAACAACAAAAGCCATTTTTCGCCATCATTCAAACTGCAGGAAATCATCGGCCATATACCATTCCGGAAAAAGATCTTGAAGAATTTAAGTTGAAGAAAGTTCCACAGGATTCACTCAACAAATATGGGTTTGCTTCTGAAGACGAGTACAATGCATTTCGATATGCAGATTTCGCAATGCAAAAATTCATGAATGCTGCGAGCAAAGAAAAATACTTTCAAAATACGCTGTTTGTTTTCGTGGGAGATCATGGGATCAGGGGAGATGCAGGCAATATGTTACCAAGAGCATTTACTGATGAGGGACTAACGAATATGCATGTGCCGCTATTGTTTTACTATCCGAAAACAATTCGACCTCAAACATCTACATTACCAGCATCACAAGTTGACATCATGCCTACAATCGCTGCTATTTGTGGAATACCTTATACCAACACCAGTTTGGGCAAAGATCTATTATCGTCATCAGGCGAAAAATTTGCTTTTATACTTGACCCTGACATCAAACAAATTGGTGTTGCAGATAGTCTGCATTTTTATAGTTACAAACTAACAACCGGCCAGGAAAATATCAGTTCATTAGTAAACAATGAGCCGGTGAAAGCAGAACGTACAATGCTGAACAAATACAAAACCATTACCACTGCTTTTTATGAAACATCAAGATATCTTTTGCTGAATAATAAAAAGAAGAAATAATGCTGATCAGGTTAAGAGTACCAAAGACAATACAATGGGTGGTGAAATTATTTTTCATCATGCTGCTGGTATTTACATTGTTCAGGCTTTCAACCTTTATTGCATTTCATCCTGATGATATTTCTCTTTATGATGCATTACCATCTTTTTCACTTGGCCTTGCTTTTGATATTCGCTGGATCTGTTTTTTGCTGTTACCAATTGTTTTGCTGAGTTATATTCCAACATTTTCACCGTATAGTTCAGAACGTGCCAGGAGAATCTGGACAAGCTATCTTGCTGCAGCAACTTTCATCATCATATTCTTTTTTGGAGCCGACTATGGCCATTTTGCATACGTAAGTACAAGGCTTAATGCCAGTGCATTGAACTTTTATGAGGATGCAAAGATTTCAATGGAGATGTTATGGGAATCATACCCTGTTTTCTGGATATTGATAGCATTGATAGTTGTCGGATATGTTTTTTACACCATGTATAACAGAACACATCAACGTGTAGAGAAAGTGAATAGCCAGGCCGAGATCAACTACAGAAGAAACTGGTACCTGCTTGTTACCCTATGCATGGCCTTAGGTATTTATGGAAGCTTTTCATTCAATCCTTTAAAAAGAGACGATGCATTTGCATTGAAAGATAACTTCAAAGCCTACCTTGCCTTAAATCCACTACAGAATTTTTTTACCACGCTCCGTTTTCGCCAACCTGAAGTGAAAGATCTGAAAGCAAAAGATTACTACCCGGTAATGAAAGACTTTCTGCAATTAGATTCGCTGAATGTAGATGGATACAAACGATCAATATATCCCGGAAGTGGCTCACTGGAAAGCAAGCCTAATATTGTGCTGGTGATCTGTGAATCATTCAGCATGTACAAAAGCACAATGAGTGGTAATCCTTTAAACACAACCCCATACTTTGATCAGCTATCTAAGGAAGGTATATTCTTTAACCGATGTTTTACACCACATTTTTCTACGGCAAGAGGAATGTTTGCAACGCTAACAGGAATACCGGATGTACAGCGATCCAAATTTTCTACCCGAAATGAAGCATCACTTGATCAGCATACCATCATCAACAATTTTGAAGATTATAGTAAGTATTATTTTATCGGAGGGAGCAGTGAGTTTAATAATTACAGGGGCCTTGTAAAAAATATAAAGGGATTGAATATTTACGAGGAAGGAAGCTTTAAATCTCCAAAGGTGAATGTTTGGGGTGTGAGTGATAAAGATCTTTTTATTGAAGCCAACCAGGTTTTGGCGAAACAGGATAAACCTTTCTTCGCTGTTATTCAAACAGCAGGTAATCATCGTCCTTATACAATTCCGGAGAATGAAAAAGATTTCCAGCTCAAAGAATTACCGCAGGATACTCTATTGAAATATGGCTTTTTATCGAACGATGAGTATAATGCATTTCGTTACGCTGATCATTCATTCCAGCATTTTATAGAACTAGCTAAGAAGCAGGAATATTTTCACAATACAATTTTTGTTTTTGTGGGTGATCATGGAATTGCTGGCAACGCAAAAGCTGTTTATCCTGATGTTTGGACAGATCAGCGATTGAGTGATGAACATGTACCTTTGCTTTTTTACGCTCCATCATTGCTGTTACCACAGCATAGAACAGAAGTTGTATCACAGATAGATGTATTGCCAACGGTAGCAGGATTGGTGCACCAGCGATATACCAATACTACACTTGGTCGAGATCTGCTTAATCCTGCGAAAAGGAATAATGCAGCCTTTGTTATTTATCATGATGAAGAAAAAATAGGATGGATCACAGATTCATTTTACTACATGAAAAGCCTCCGATTTGACGAAGAAATGATCTATCCACTTAATTCAAATCAGCCGTCATGGAATAAGAACGATGAAAAAGAAATGAAGAAAAGATCATCCGTGATTGTCTCGGCATTTTATGAAACGGCCAAATGGATGCTTGTAAATAACAAGAAACGATAGTAAGTTTATTGAATGGAAGAGGCAAGAGCTGTATACCGGAAGAATGCGTATGAAGATCCTGTGGAGGTAAAGCTGATGATCTACCAGGAGGCCATACAGATGTATGATGTAGCATCTTCCGTTTATCTTTCTTCGTTACCATTTAAGCAACTCAGCCATTTTACGCAGCAACGAGACGAGGTAGTTGTTCATTTCAAGGATAACGATGATGTAAAGCTTATCCTGGAAGACGATCATCCGTTATTGCCGGAAATAAGAAAAGCAGAAAAGAAAAAATGGCTGAAACCTGGAGGAAAAGTTGCAATCTTAACCTTAGCGGTAATTGCAGCTGTTATTTTTTTCAATTATATTTTTAGTTCGATTGTCGCTGATATTGGATTGAAACTGATCACTCCAGAATATGAAGCACAATTAGGTGATCAGATGTTTCAATCAACCGTTTCACCAACTTCGTTAGATGGTAAACGAACAGCAATGGTACAATCTTTTGCGAATAAACTGGAGTTGAGTAAAACCTACAATATCCAGGTTTCAGTCTTGAAGTCTGATGAGATCAATGCTTTTGCTGTACCTGGTGGACATATCGTTATTTACTCAGGCCTTATTGATAGAATGCAGGGGTATGATGAACTGGTTGCATTGTTAGGTCATGAAGTAACACATATTAATGAAAGGCATACAACAAGATCGATACTAAAAGAACTTTCATCAAAATTGTTTCTCATCTTTTTTATGGATGTTTCGCAAGTAGGAGCGATATTATTATTAAATGCTGATCGGTTAAGAGGATTATCTTATTCCCGTAGCCTTGAGATGGAAGCTGATGAAAAAGGTCTTGCTCTTATGCGAAAAAATAACGTTGATGCAAATGGCATGGTTCGGTTATTTGAAAGACTGAAAGCTGCAGATACGTTGTCAACACCTACATTGCTTAATACACATCCCCTGACTGATAGAAGAATCAGGTACACGAAAGAAAACATTCAGTCTAACAAGCAAATTATTTCAGTTGATCCTGTGTTGCAGCAGCTGTGGATTAATATCAAGACAAATAAATTCCCGGGAGAAGACCAGATCATAGAGTAGTCTTGATGCTATCGTTCTTTAAGTACAAGTGAGTGACACAACAAAAGTTGAGCGACATACTATTGATGGTTAAAAATTGTTTTTAAATACGTCGTAAGCAAACCGAAGTATTGTAAGGCAAATGATACCCAGGAAGAATATTCGAATGAATTTATTGCCTTTGAAAATAGCCAGTCTTGCACCTAAAGCACCACCGATTGCATTACAGATTGCCATAGGAATAGCTATTTGAAAAATGATCACTCCTTTTAGCAGGAAGAAACAAATGGAACCAAAATTCGTTGCAAGGTTTACAAATTTGGCATTTGCAGAGGCCTTTAGAAAATCATAGCCAAGCAAACTGATAAATGCGATCATAAAAAAACTGCCGGCTCCAGGACCAATAAATCCATCGTAGAAACCAATGATGAGGCTGATGAAAATCGCATATGTCCATTCCTGTTTTTTTGAATATGCCTTGTGTGTATGAATACCGAATTTCTTATTGCTGTAGGTATAGATGGCCACAGCAATCAACACAAAAAGCAAAAAAGGTTTCATAAAACTATTACTGACCATTGACAGCAGGTTACTTCCTGCGAAAGCTGACAGGAAAGCAATGAAAGCCATGATAGCAAGTTGGGAATAATCGATCTTTACTTTTCTTGCATATTGCGATGCGGCAATTGCTGTTCCACTGAAAGCTGGGATCTTCAGTGATCCAATCACCGTTGCAACAGGATATTGCGGAAGTAACACAATACCCATCGGTACCTGTATTAATCCACCACCACCGGCAATAGCATCAACAAATCCGGCAGCGAATGCAACGAGACAAAGTAGTATCAGGTCAAAAAGATCTACAGTCATTTATTGGTAATTACGCTGAAGTATTCTGTCCATGGCCCAATCTCATCTTTGTACTGTTTTGCCAATACACGGCTGATTTGATTGATATGAGCCAGGTCATGCACTACCCAGGTTGATAAAAGCTGCCTTAGTGTAACTTTTCCGAAATGGGGATGTATGCCTTCTTTATCAAGATCTGCTTCTGAGAGATCAGCAGATGATAGCCTCAGAAGATTTTCTTTTCTCAATTCTTTGAATTCACTCAATAACTGATTCAGATTTTTGCCAATACTGTTTTCAAATTGGGCAAACCGATCAAAAGGAATAAAGGTTTTATTAATTGCATCACCTAAAATGATTTCCATTCTCGGTATCCAGTCTGTTTTCTCTCCGTGAATATAATGACCCACAATATCAAAAGGACTCCAGCTTTCTTCACCTTCATTACTTATGATCCAATCTTCGGGTAATCCTGTAAGTAAAATTTCTAATACAGAAGGAGTTCGGCTGAGTATTTCAATTGCTTCATGCAGCTTGAATTTCATGATTCGAATATACAAGGAAAACTATCTTACTTTGCGAAGATTTACAATCACCAATCCGGCGATGATCAGCATTCCGCTAATCATATGAACAAGGGTAATTTCTTCATTCAATAACCACACTGCTTCAAGACTGCTGAATAGCGGAATAAGGTTTCCAAATAAAGCGGTTCTTGCTGCACCAAGCCTTGCGATAGCTGAGTTCCATAGCAAGAATGCAATTACCGAAGTACCTAAACCAAGGTAAAGTACAATAAAGAGCAAATCGCTGGTCCATTCAATTGGCTGACTATGCTGTACTTCCCATAAACAGAATGGAAGTAGCAAAACGGAACCAACAAGGAATGTGGTGAATAGAAATACGATCGGGCTTATTGCTGAAGGCTTTTTTCTCACAAGAACATTATATCCTGCAAAAAATACAGCAGCACCCAATACCCAAATATCTCCTGTGGTGAAATGAAAGTTCATCAGCTTTTCAAAATTTCCTCTTACTACCAGGTAGATAATTCCTGTTAACATCACCAGCATCCCGATAATTCTCAGCCTTGAAACTCTTTCTTTCAAAAACCAGGCAGCAAGAAATACTGCAAAAATGGGTGAGGAGCAGGTTCCTATCAATGCCATATTAATAGCAGAAGTGGTATGTGCCGCTATGTATAGAAAAGTGTTGAAGATGGCTACACCAAAGAGCGATGTCCAGAAAAAATATTGCTTATGCTGAAGAATAATTTTCTTTTCCCTGCTAAATTGCCTGATGACTAAGGGAAACAGCATCAATGTTGCACTTGCCCAACGAAAGAAAGAAAGTGTGATCGGTGGCACATCGTTTATCACTGCTCTGGCAACAATGAAATTACCAGACCAGATAATACAGGCAAGAATTGCAAAGCTGATACCTGTATATGTCTTGCTAAGTTGGGTCAATTTGAATTAGTAATGAGCGAAATCAGTTTCGTAATTTCCTTTGATCCTTTCTATCGGTGGATTAAAATAACCAAATTTCAGGTTTGGAAATTCTTCCCTGATCAGTTCCTGCATCTGTTTTACACCCATACATTCACCTGTATCAGTTACACCGATCTGTCCGAGATACCAGTCAGGATCAATATTAAAATTCCGCCATTGTATCATACAAAGATCGGTATCGATGATCAGCTTTCTTAAGGCTTCATATTCCTCAATACTATCCGTCATACCGGGGAAAACAAAATAATTGATACTCGTCCAGCCACCAAAACTTCTCACCACCTTCAGGCTTTCAATGATGTCTTCAAACTGGTAATTATTCGGACGATAATAAGGTGTGTAAATATGTTTTCTTGCTGAATTGGTACTCACTCTCATGCTATCCAATCCGGCTTCGCATAAAGCTTTTACCGATCTTGGATTAGATCCATTCGTATTGATGTTGATGCTGCCTCTCTTTGTATGCTTTCTTATCTCCTTAATTGATTCAGCAATCACATCCCACATCAGCAAAGGTTCACCTTCACATCCTTGGCCAAAACTGATCAATGGATAAGGAGCATTCATCAAATGAGGAACAGTAAACTCAACGATCTCTTCAACGGTAGGTTTGAAATTCAAACGATCTTGTGTAGAAACGATTGTTTCATCTTCCGGTTGAAAAGAAATACAGCCGATACAATTGGCATTACATGCAGGAGATGTTGGAACAGGACATTCCCATCTTTCTAAAAAGAAATTTCTTGCAGCAGGACAAGTATATGTTAGACAACAATTTTCTGCAAGGTGTTTCACTAACCTGTTGTGCGAATAAGATTGTAATAATCTTTCAACGCCATGCTGAATTTTATCATTATCGTATCCGGCACATTCCTGCCTGATGTCTTGTTCTATTCTAACTGCGGTAACATAGAATTCCCCATCATGCCATCCTGCAGCTGTGTAACAAAAAAGTGGAAGGGTAGGAGCATCAGCCAATGTTTCGTATGCTGCCATAAAAAGTCCGGTATGAGCCGGAGGAATAAAAGCAGCAACAGCCCAACCCTTTTCGCACAAACGCATTTCGCCGGTCTTTACATCAATGCCGATTCCTCTTCTGCCAGGTAATTCATATAGGTTTCCACCTTCAGGAAGTTTCATCCAGTTATCTTCTTCAATCGGAAAAGCATCCCAGCCTGAACGCCCAACAGCATATAAAGTGTCATCTTCAAAGATGTTTCCCTGTCCATCGGAATAAAGAAGATATGGTGAGTGTGATAAAGTCATTATAATTTATTCAAAAGCCAGCCCGACAAAGTCATTCTGGCGGGTAAAAAGTAAAAAATCAAAAGGCGAGGCTATGGGTCTTTAATTGTTGTTGGCAATAATTGTTGAACTGCTCTTCATTGTCAGTGTCAGATTCCTCAGCGCTAATGTCCGATTGTATTAGTTTGTCATTACGAAAATCAATAGTGATTATGCCATCTTTCAGCATAACATTATTCAATTCAAACCATTTAATTTCTTTTACCGGGAAAGTATTGATGGTGATAAGGTTTTCAAAGAATTTGATCTCGTAGCGTTCTTTCAGCATAGAATTGATGGCAGCAAAAACAATCACAGCCAATAACATCCAGTAGTTTTCCATGGCCATCCATCCAATAGCCAGCCAGATATATGCTGCAATGGATGACCGTGCAAAGAGTTTATTAATAATATTGTTCTTTGAAAACATTGAGCCTATCACTACAATTATTGCTAATATCGCCCAGATCATTCTCTTCGGCTGATCTGTTGCAAGCGAAACATAAATAATAGCAAATGCATTCAACAGGATAAAAAAGAATTTTACCAGTTTCGTGGTCTTATACCTTTCATTGGCAATAATTATTGAATACGCTGGCCTGTTCATTGTTTGTTCGCTTTCACCAACAAGTTACACATCCTGAACAATAATCTTGCACCGACGTTGGCATTCCAGTCTGTATCGCCTAATCCAATTTCAACAAGGTCAAATCCTATTAATTGTTTACCGGATGCTGCCAGTTTTTTAAAGAGATACATTACCTGCTCAGTTTCAAAACCACCGGCAACCGGTGTTCCGGTACCTGGACAAAGTTTTGGATCCAATCCATCAATATCAAAACTGATGTGAACTTTCTCTGGTAGTTTACCAATGATCTCGTCAACAATATTCTTCCAGCTTTCACCTTCATACATTCTTTCCTTAATATCCTGATCGTAGAAAGAAGTAACTCTTTCGCTATTCTCTTTTGCAAACTGGAATTCGCCTTCAGAAAAATCTCTGATTCCAACCTGTACCAGTTGCTTCAACTCAGGAATCTCATTCAATGCATTGTACATGATGGATGCATGGGAATATTTGAATCCTTCATAACCTTCCCTGAAATCATGATGTGCATCTATCTGTAATATTCCAAATTCACCATGCTTCTCAGCCTGTGCTCTGAAAAATCCAAGAGGTGTACTGTGATCTCCACCAAGCAATGCAACCAGTTTACCTTTCTCTAAAAGTTCTTTTGTTTGCTGGTACACCCATTCATTCATGAACTTGCTGCCTTCATTAATATCTTTCAGGCTTTTGCACATGAACTTATTTAGTTCTACTTCATCTCCTTTCGAAATATAATCAATGTACAGCTCAGCTTCCTTTCTCAGGTAATCACTTTTCAGCAAAACTTTCTTGTCTACATTTCTCATGTAAAAACCCTGCTTCCATCCATCGATCATATCAGGGTCAAAAAGATCCACCTGCAAACTGGCTTTGAATACCTGGTCTGCAGCTCTGGCTGTACCTGCACCATAACTCACAGTTACTTCCCAGGGAACAGGAAGAATAACAAGCCTTGCCTCATCTTCATTAAAAGGCAAACCGAAGATGTTGTTATTGGGATTTCCAACTGAATTGGGATCAAAATTCGATAGATCGGTAGTCATAAAATTTCTAAAGGGGTGCAAGTTAAGCGAAAGGCAGAACTGGCAATCGGGTTTTTGATTATTATACCGGCTTTAGCAATTCTGTGCATCGTTTGTTGTGTCACTCACTTGTACTTTCAGAACCAATATTGATCAAGCCAGAAATCAGCGTAAATCATATTCATCTGCGTCATCAGCGTTCCTTTCTCCAAAAAAATCAATGATCTTTTTAAACACATTATTCTGACGGTATATACCACTATGACCTAAACCTTTGGTAATGAAGAATTCAACATGAGGCAATGCTAATTCCTGAACAGGCTGTATATCACAAAATGGGCAAATCATGTCTTCTTCATCGTGCACCCAAAGAACTTGGGCTTTTATATTGTGGATCGTTCGGCTCACCGAAAAATGGCTCACTGCTTTTTGTCCAACTTCTTCTAAAAGTTCCCGAAACGCTGTCTGCACTTTTGGAGAAACAGGAACAAACCTGAAAAAATTATTGATCGCTGTAGTGGTTTCTGTAGTAGGAGCCAGCAGTACAAGTTTTCTTTCATCCTGATTAGGCAATTGTTCAAAAGCAAGTGCTGTTGCCAAACCACCTAAGGAATGAGCCATGATACCGTAAAAGCTGCCATATAATTCATCCGCTTTTAAAATAAGCTGGCTATAAATCAATACGTTGATGGTTTTACCTCCACTTAAACCGTGACCAGATGCATCAAAAGCAAACACTTCAAATCCTTCACGGTTCAGGGGAACGATGTATCGGTCAAACCTGTAACTGCAGCTATCAAATCCATGAACGATCAGTATCTTTTTACCATTAGATATCTCTGGCTTCCATTTCCAACCTCTTACCTGCACATTTTCTATGGTGAATGAAAGTTTCTCAGCCTTATGAAAGATGGCGGGAATTTTTCGTTTTGGCTTTCCACTATATGGTGTGCAGAATAGTTTAAAAACTGATTTTGCCGCTCTACGTGAAGAGATAATAGATAGGGTTTTGAATTTTGCTTGGTAGTATCCTATTGCAATTCTTTGCGCTAACTTCAACTTCATAATTCAATCAAAGATATGCAGGTAGTGATCATTGGAACAGGTAATGCCGCCACGGTTTTTGGCAGGTTATTTCAAAGTAGGGGACATAATGTTGTACAGGTTTACGGGAGAAATATTTTAAAAGCGGAAGCATTGGCTGAAGAGTTGAAAGCAAAACCGGTTGCTGATCTGTCTTCTCTCACAAAAAATGCTGACCTGTATTTAATAGCCGTATCCGATAAAGCTGTTGCTGAGATTGTAGCTCAACTAGACATTAATGATCACCTGGTAGTACATACCACTGCATCATTATCCAAACATGTGTTGAAGGAGGTGAGCAGGAGTTATGGTGTGTTGTATCCATTGCAGAGTCTTAGGAAGGAGATGAACATTCATACACCTATCCCGTTGCTAATAGATGGCAATAAAGAAGAAACTACTGTAGAAATTGAAAACATTGCTTCAGGTTTATCGTCAACTGTTGTAAGAGCAGATGACCAGACAAGAATGAAAATGCATGTAGCTGCTGTGTTCAGTTGCAACTTTACCAATTATATGTACCTGCAAAGCGCTGCTTTTTGTGAGAAGGAGGGTATTAATTTTTCGCTGCTTCAACCATTGATAGAAGAAACAGCTACCAGGTTACAGGAGTTTCATCCATCTGAAGTTTTTACTGGTCCTGCGGTAAGAGGAGATAGGGAAACGATCAATAAACATTTGGGATTACTGGAGGCCTATCCGGAACTACATGAAATGTACAGATCACTGACAGAAAAGATAATAGAGTCAAAATGAAGCTCACCAGAATCATACTTGATCTGATTGGCTGGTTTCAAATCGTGATAGGCTCAACCATCATTGGTGGATTGATCGGAGGGATATTTTATTATTTTTTACCTGACGCCGGTGGCTGTATCATTTTAATCTCCTTAGTAATACTTGCATTTTTAGTTGGAGTGATTTGGGCTACCCGGATCTGGAGAAGAGATGGAACAGTAGATTGGTTGTCGAAAATCCGGCGAATCACCTAAAAATTAATCCCCGTTGGGCGAACCTTACGGGGATTTGTTATGAGCAAGCAACCGATCACAAATTTGAATAGTCCGAAGACCTTGCTTTTTACAGCAGCAGCAAGATGCAAACTTTAATTGAAACTAACAAAAGTTAGTTAACATTTTTTTTGGAAATGTATCTATTAACGGAATTTCTCTCCGTTGAGGATGCTCTTGCTGCTGTTTTAGATACTTTTGCAGCCCAAACAGGAAATTATGTACACCTTAAAAATAAAATTTGAACAGAAAGGACTTGAACCGGTAACACTGGAAAATATTCCAGCAGGAGATTCGTTGCTGGAGATTTGCCTTGACAATAATATTGACCTTCATCACAACTGTGGAGGCGTTTGTGCCTGCACTACCTGTCATTTGTATATTGATAATGGCATGGAACACATTGAAGAGATCACGGATAAAGAAGAAGATTTTATTGACAGGGCTATAAATCCAAGGCTGAATTCGAGATTGGGTTGCCAGAGTGTTCTGTTAGATGGTGAAGGAACAATTGAAGTTACCTTACCAGACCAAAGCCAGTTTTTAGGAGAATAGGGTTGAGGCTGGAGGAAGTAGACAAGAGGCAGGAGATAGTTAGATTTTGACTTTGGATTTGCTCAGTAACGATCTAACTGTAAAAGAGTGTGACACAAGTAAAGCATAATAGCAGCACTACAGCTAAGTAAATAAAAAATATCATGAATCATTTTGAGCCACCAATTCACTGGAACGATTACGAGGATATAGCACTGAAATTATATGAACGTTTTGGTGACGAGTTTAACGAAGGAAAAATTTACAGGGTAAGATTTACTGATTTATTGCAATGGGTGCTGGAAATTCCCGGGTTTACCGGTACAAAAGAGCAAAGCAATGAGGGCCATCTTGAAATGATCCAAAGCTCCTGGGTTTACGAGTGGAGAGACAACCAGAAATAACCACCCATGGAAAATGTTTTAGGCCTTTTTAAGAATGTTAGCTGTTTTGTGTTCGACATGGACGGTGTGTTGACAGATGGCTCTTTATTAGTAATGCCTGGTGGAATCTGGGCAAGAAGAATGAACATAAAAGATGGCTATGCCTTACAATTGGCAGTAAAAAAAGGCTATTCCGTGATTATTATCTCGGGAAGTAAATCTGATGAAGTGAAAGAAAGACTGAATCGGCTGGGCATTTCTGAAGTGTATATGGAAGTGAAAGACAAAGCTGGTTTTTTACAAAAGATCATCACCAGCAATTCGCTGAAGCCAGATGAAATTTTATGTATGGGTGATGATATTCCTGACCTTGAATTACTGAAATCTGCCGGAGTTGCCTGTTGTCCTGCAGATGCTGTCGCTGAGATAAAATCAGCTTCACATTATATTTCACCCGTGAAAGGTGGTGAAGGTTGTGTGAGAGATGTGATTGAAAAAGTGATGAAATTGAGAGGAGACTGGCATAATGATACTTCGGTGCCGTCCAAGTAATTCTTCTGTTTGTTAATCTGCTACCTTATTTTCGTTGAGTGAAACTTTTCTATGGCTTTGCAAGACTTATACGATGGCCCAACCTCGTATTTATCGCTTTAACACAGGCCTTGTTTTTTTATTGTATTGTACAGCCTGAATTTGAACAAGCCAGCAGAATTCCAAATCTGCATCCTCCGTATATCTGGTGGATGATACTTTCTTCCGTTTTAATTGCTGCAGCTGGCTATATCATCAACGATTATTTTGACCTGAATATTGACAGGATAAACAAACCCGATAAACTTGTTGTTGAAAAAGTGATTAAACGACGATGGACGATCATCTGGCATCTTACACTCAGTATTTTTGGTGTTTTAATAGGAGTATATATTGATTGGAAAACGAATGTGAAATTCCTTGGACTTGCTAACCTGGCTTGTGTGCTCTTATTGTTTGTCTACTCCATTTCATTAAAGAAAAAACTGCTTTCCGGTAACATTCTTATTTCACTATTAACGGCATGGACAATCTTTGTAATTACCTGGTGTGAGGTTAACCAGCTTTCAAGGTCGTATCAAATGTTTGATGCCGGCCGTATCATCAAATGGGCTTTTGTATATGGCGGTTTTGCTTTTATTATTTCTCTGATCAGGGAAGTGATAAAAGATATGGAAGACATAGAGGGAGACAGGAAATACGGATGTAAAACGATGCCGATCATTTGGGGATTGAATGTTTCAAAAACATATGCAGCTGTATGGCTGGTGGTTTTGATGTCGGCAATAGCGATTCTTATCATCTATATCATTCGTTTTCTTTATACCGGTGACAGTGTTTGGTGGTGGTGGCTGAGTATATTGTATCCAATACTGTTTATCTTATTTCCGTTGGGTTGGATATTTAAAAAGCTTTTCAAAGCACACTCGGCAATGGAATTTCATAAACTCAGTTCAATGGTAAAGCTGGTGATGCTCACAGGAATTCTTTCAATCATCTTTTTAAAATTTTACGCATAGTATGGATTCAATCGTACTGGCATCACAATCACCAAGAAGAAAGCAATTGTTAGAATGGGCCGAAGTTCCATTCCAGATCATCAGCCAATATACGGATGAATCTTTTCCGGCAGAATTGCCAGTAGAAGAAGTGCCGATTTACGTGGCACGACAAAAAGCGATTGCCACAAAAAATCATATACAAAGTGCATATCACGGAAGACATGCCAATGAACCTGTGGTAGCAGCTGATACAATTGTGGTACTGGATAATGAAGTGATCAATAAGCCGTGTGACCTGGAAGAAGCTGTAGAAATGCTGCAAAAACTCTCAGGAAAAGTTCATCGTGTAATAACAGGAGTGGTGATACTGGTAAATAAACCAGAAGTTACATGACTTCTTTTGCAACGGTGGTCCGGTTGCGGCCGTTATTTTTCGATATATAAAGCGCTTCATCGGCTTGATGAAGCGCTTGATCTGGGCTGATATGTTTGTTTTCCGCAATGGAAAATATGCCCAGACTGGCGGTGATATTGATGGTCTGTGAACCAATGTGGATGTTTTCTTTTTCAATTCTTGATCGCAATTCTTCGGCGATCAAGACCAGTTTTTCGGCGGTTACATTTGGAATCACCGTAACGAATTCCTCGCCGCCGAAGCGAGCAACGATGGCGTTGTAGCCAGTCATCGCTATCGTGATGGTTTTTGACAACGACCTCAGGCAATCGTCGCCTACCAGGTGGCCGTAGGTGTCATTGATCTTCTTGAAATAATCCAGATCGAGCAACATGACGCCAAGCGGTTGGCGGCGCTCCGATGTCTGCCGCAGCATTTGTTCAAATACTTCTCGGAAG